>NZ_WITC01000122.1 GCF_009601505.1 Sinorhizobium terangae | reverse complement strand
GTAAGCGCGCATTTCGCTGCGCGTTATAAGTGGGCTTGAGCCGGCGGTCAGGCAGGCTGCCTTTTGAAGTTGAATGGTAGCAGGTCATCGATGTCGGCGTTGTCGGGACGCTGCGGCAGTTCGGTTAGGACGTGGCGCAACCACGCGAATGGTTCGACGCCACAGGCGCGACAGGTCAACATCAGGCTATAGGTGACGGCGCTGGCCTTGGCTCCATCGACGGTGTCGCTGAACAACCACGATTTTCGGCCGGTGGCAAAAATTCTAATGTCGCGCTCGAGTAAATTGTTATCAATCGGCATCCTACCGTCGTCGGTATAGCGGGTCAGATATTCCCATTGATTGCGCGTATAGGAGACGGCATCGCCAAGCTTGGTGTCGGGCACGACCTTTGGAGCGATCGCGTCGAGCCACGCCTTGAGTGCGTTCAGGACCGGGACGCTGTGTTTCTGGCGAAAGCGGCGCATGTAGTCGGCCTGTGGTTCACCGTCATCCGGCCTCTCGTCCCGCACCTGCCTTTCGATCCGGTAGAGCTGGTCGAAGAACTTGATGGCCTGCGCCGGCGGCCCGCCGGGTTTCTTGCGCGCCTTGAGAGCATCGACAAACTTCCGCCTGGCATGGGCCATGCACCCGACATGCGTGGCGCCTTTCAACGTGCGCCAGGCCTGATAACCGTCACTCATCAGGATGCCGCGGTAGTCGCCAAGGAAGGCCTGCGGATGCTCTTGTCCGCGGCCGGGCTGATAATCGAACAGCACGATCGGCTGTTTACTGTCCTCGCCGCTGCGAAAGGCCCACATATACGACGTGCTGGTCGCTTCCTTGCCCGCTTCCTTCAGCACCTGGACTGTGGTCTCGTCGCCATGAATGACGGTCTGCGATCGAAGCCGCAGCTTCAGCCTGTCATAGATACGAGACAGGTGTTTTTCGCTCGAACCGATCACCCAGTGGCCCAAAGCGCCGCGGCTGACAGGAACCCCGGCGCGCTCGAAGGCCTGCGCCAAACGATAGAGCGGCGTGCCGTCGACATATTTATGAACGAGCGCGAAGGCCAGCGTTGAGGCCGTGGCGATGCTACCCGGAAGGGGCTGCTTCGGCATCGGCGCGATGATAACAGGCGTGCTGATCCCGGTGCGGTCACAGTTACGGCACGCATATTTGGCTCGCGCATTCTGCAGAACCGTGGCCTTCACCTCGATGTGAAGCTGCTCGGTAACGAGCTCGCCCATGCGATGCATCGGGTGGCTGCAGCACGGACAGACCTTCTGGTCGTCGGCAAGGTCATATTCGACGCGCTGGCGCGGCAGGTTCGCCGGCAATGGCCTGCGGCCGGGTTTCTTGCCCTCCGGCTTTTCGATCTCCGCCAATCCCGTGTCCGGTAGAGCGACGGCATCATCGGCGTCTTCGCTGTCCTCGTCCCCCTCAAGGGCAGCCTGCTCGGCCTCGTTGAAGATGCGATCCATGTGCTTTTCGCTGCGAGGCGCAAAACGATGCAACTGCGCCAGCGCCAGTTCTTCTTCAAGCTTGAAGACGCGCTGCGCAAGGATATCCTTCTCGGCCTTCAGCGCGGCGATTTCGGCAGCATTCGCCGCCAAAAGCGCCATCAATTCCGCAACATCAGGGGTGCCGCTTCGAGTCATTATAGTCTTGAATCTGAGCCGTTCCCTTACGTCAACGGCAAAGTTCAGCCGACAAATTCATATTGCCGCACCGGATGGCGCACCATCGCGTCGAGATCAATGCCGTCGAGCAACCAGTGCAGTTGCTCGGCATCGAGCGGCACCACCGTCTCCTGCCGTAAAGGCCAGCGGAACTTGTCTTCCGTCAGCGCCTTCAACATGAGCACAAAGCCAGACCGATCGAAGAACAGCAATTTCATCCGGGTTCTGCGACGATTGCAGAAGGCGAACACCGCGCGCTCGAACGGGTTGAGGCCCATTGACTGCTCCACCAGGATCGCAAGGCTGTTGATCCCCGCACGAAAGTCGATCGGCTCCCGGTGAAGATAGACGCGCAGATCATCAGCCAGCCGGAACATCGCAACGCCCCAACGCTTCGATCATCGCCGACAAAACCTCAGCATCCGCATCTTCCAGCTCAAGCCGCACACCGTTCGGGAGCGACGCCTTTAACCGCAGCCGTGGCGATGTCGGCCGAGCCGACGGGGCCGGCGGCCGCACAGTCGGCACTGCCGCAACCACCGGAACGAAGGCCGGCGGCGCGCTGTTCGACATAACCGTCAATTCCGTCTCGGTCGCTTGCCGGCGTCGGCGGAGCGCCACCCAGTTGCGCAACTGATTGGCGTTGACTCCGTGCGAAAGCGCAAGCCCTGCAATCGATACTCCCGGCTCAAGGGCCGCATCAACCAAGCGCTCCTTCTCAACCGGATCAAATCGTCGCTTACCGTTGCCAAGAACCCGAACCACTCGAAGCGGCCCTGATCTTCCCGCGCCATCCAATGTCATGTGTCCACAGTCTCCGTTGTGGACACAGAATCCCTCACTGCCACGTCTATGAACAGGTGCGGGGAATTCCGCGCTTACGTCATAGTAAGTCGAGCGCGCGATCCCCATCAGCCGGCATCCTTCGGCAATGGAAAGGCCGGCCGCGGGGCCGGCGATGACGGATGTAGTCGCGTTTTCGGCCGCTGTGCGTTTTTCAGACCCCCCTTTAGGAACTCCAGCTCGAGAGCCTGCTTGCCGACGAGCCGCTCAAGGGCGGCGATCCGGACCTCGTATTCCTGAATCAGATCTACGGCCTCAATATCGTCGTCGAAGGCGTCTTCCTCATATTTGTGGATCCAGACGCGGATCAGGTTGCGCGCGATGTCGTAACGCTTCGCCGGGCCATGAAGCGACTCGCCGGAGAAATACTCCTGCACGATCTGGCGCTTGAACTTGATGCTGTGGTTGCGGTGCCTTGCCATGGGTTCTCACTCTTCGAAAACCCGACAAGCTGGTCAATTCCTCAGTCCGATCTGTCCACCTTCAGGGGCGCACTCCAACCTGGGGATTTTGATCGAGCCACGGGGGCAACTGCACGATGAGGTCGGGATCGATCTGGCTCACCGCCTTGCGCCCACCGCCTGAGCGGCGGACCGCCGTTCGAGCCGCCGTAGTCGGCCGTAATCGCGTAATCGTCGGTTCGCGGGTCTCGGGACGGCGTTTCCTCCCCATCCACCCGAGCCAGCATCGGACGTGGGTAGCTCGGAACTTGACGCCCAATGTAACGGTGACGACGACGTCTTTGTCGTTCCAAATTTCGACCACATGAGCAGCGCAGGGCGGCTCGTTGGCCATCACTGCCGCGACCGTGTGGTCGCCGGTGCCCCCGAGACGATCGGTCTGGATGCGCACCAGGAAGCTCGCCCTCAGCTCCGAGGCAAGGCAGTAAAAGCTCGTAAACATCGCCTTCTCGATGGCCGATAGGCACAGCGCCCGAGCTCGCCGATCAGGGCGTCGGATTGGCGATGGTTTTCCAGCCACCAAGCGCTTGAGTGCGGCCGTGGCCCTGAACTTGTCGCTGGTCCAGAACTTCACCACCGTCAGCCCGGGGGAACACCTTGCGTCGTTATCGCCGGGCTCAAATGCATCAGCAATCCGCACACGGTGTGTAGGCGCGGCCGGCCCGTTTTGTCTTTGCCGCTGTTGATGACCTTGGTGATGCGATCCCGCTAAAATGTAAACTTCGTCGTGGCCTACAGAACCAGGATCGGCCTCTCGGCGTCCGCTACGCGATCGCGGGTCGCATAGGAGTGGCCTTTCAGGCCTGCGTGCTCATTGACCTACCGTTGGAGAAAAATCGGTAGGTGGCCTTGGTGCTCGCCCAATCCTGACTCGGGGAATGGTCTGGCCCATGGCCTGCCCAACTGGTAGAATCTATTCGCTGTGGCCAGGATGCCAGGTCGGCCACTGACCAATCTGATGGCATCTGCGCTACTGGCATCGAGAAGATAAACCGGATGATGGTGAATATCGTGCCCCGCGGTGACGACCGGAACGATGGTCGATACGTTTAACGCGGGCGCAGAACTCCACGTCGTGCTGTCGATAGTTGCCAATGAAGCGTCGTCCGGTCATCGAGCCCAGCAACACCGGCACGGCGCTCTTATCTGAAATTGAGAAGCCGCGAGCGAGCGACGCAGAGTCATCGAGTTCGACAGCGCCATGACCAGCAAGCTCACAAATCCTCGAAACTATCATTCCGGCCCAGTAGCTATCCTCAATCGCAATGCGGGAATTACGCAGTTGGCCGGAGCAGTGATCGTGATGTCTGCATTGCGCGGATGACGCTTCCGCGAGCGCGCGGCGGGCAACCACATCCAGGTTTCGCAATGAACCAAGCAGTATTAGGGCTGCGCCTTCGCGAACCGCCGCGAGAATGGCTGGCGTGCCATTCGTCGTCGCCAGCATCGAAAAGCGGCCCGACAGATCGAGTCGGGACAGGAGGGACGGCGAGGGCTCATGATCGAATCCGAGGGGCGTTGATCCATCATCCAGCTCCGAGCAGATAACGCCATTCTCGCCCACGGCGGCGCGCGATTTGGCGACATCCGTGCGAAATCCACCTACGAACACGCGATCGCTGCCAGCGTCGAAAAGTGCGACAATAGCCGTCGTCGCGCGGATCACACCACAATAATGCAGACGTCTCCGCCAACAGCCAGAGGGCTGGCGGGAAGGAAAGCAACCTTAATCTTCATGCGCAAGTGGTCCGGTTTGTCATCAATTCTGAATGGTCATCAACCCCCGGGCTTTGCCGATGGCAATCGCGCGGGCCGCCGTCTCGACGGGAATCTCAAGCTGCGTGAGCAGGATGGCGGGGCTCTTCCAAGTGGCCGCGAAAATTTCCACATCCGTCGTGGTGAGCCGGGCGTTAGCGCCAGGATCAGTAATGATGCGGTTCTCGCCCATGGCGTCCCGAATGATGATCCCGGCCATCGTAGGCGTCTCGGCCGTCTGCCGCACCTGGGAGCAGTCGACGCCTTCAACTCGCCAG
>NZ_WITC01000121.1 GCF_009601505.1 Sinorhizobium terangae | reverse complement strand
GGATTCCCTTTTTGTTGGGATTGTGATTCAAGATCATTGCTGGTGAGGAGGCCAGCAATGATGGCGCGACCTCTTTCTCTTGATTTACGCCAGCGCGTCGCCGCCGCTTTGGCCGGAGGCATGACGGTGCGGGCGGCCGCCTTGCGCTTTGGGATATCGGCGGCGACGGCGGTGCGGATCGGCCAGCTCGACCGGTCCGGCCGCGGTTTGGCGCCGGCCAAGATGGGGGGCCATGTCAAACCCATGCTGCGGGGCGCGGCGGCCGATGAGGTTCACCGCCGACTGGCGGCCAAAACCGATTGGACGGTGCGGGCGCTTGCCGCCGATCTGAAGGCGGCCGGGATCGATGTCTCGCATGACACCGTTTGGCGGTTTCTGCGCCGCGAAGGCAAGACATTTAAAAAAAACGCTGATCGCCAGCGAGCAGGACAGGCCGAAGGTGGCGCGCTTCCGAAGCCGCTGGAAGACCCATCAACATCGACTTGATCCGCGCCGCCTGGTGTTCGTTGACGAAACCTGGGTCAAAACCAACATGACGCGCAGCCGCGGCTGGTGTCAGCGCGGCCAGCCGCTGATCGCCAGAATACCGCATGGCCATTGGAAGACGCTGACCTTCCTCGCCGGGCTGCGTCACGACCGCATCGTCGCACCCTTCGTGCTCGACGGCCCGATCAACGGCATTGCCTTCACCGCCTGGGTCGAGCAATGCCTGGCGCCAACCCTCAACCCCGGGGATATCGTCATCCTCGACAATCTCGGCAGCCACAAGGGCAAGCCGGCGCGCAGCGCCATCCGCGACGCCGGCGCCCATCTGTTCTTCCTGCCGCCCTACAGCCCCGACCTCAATCCGATCGAGATGATGTTCGCCAAACTCAAGACCCTGCTGCGCAAGGCCGACGAGCGTAGCGTCGAGGCGACATGGCGGCGCGTCGGCGAAGCTCTCAAGGCGTTCAGCCCGCACGAATGCGCCGCCTATCTCAGGCATGCAGGATACGTTTCAACGTAGGTCTGACAGACTCTAAAGGACGCACGGCGCTGTAGCTGGCCCTTGGCAATTCGCTCGCGTCAGCCGCCGTTTCGGCGGCTTTTTCCCAACGAAAAAGGCCGCCTCGAAAGGCGGCCTTTGAACTCTCGTAGAAGAAAAGCCGATTATTCGGCGCTCTCGTCAGCAGCCTTCTTCTTTGCCGGAGCCTTCTTCTTCGGTGCGGCAGCTTCCTCGCCTTCAGCAGCTTCGGCCTTTGCCGCAGCCTTCTTCTTGGCGGGCGCCTTCTTGGTGGCCGGCTTGCCATCGGCTTCCTCGTCGTCAGCCATCAGCTCTTCCTTGGAGACCGACTTGTCGGTTACCGAGATTTCGGAAAGCAGATGGTCCACGACCTTCTCTTCGAACAGCGGCGCGCGCAGCGAAGCAGCGGCGCCGGGCGTGTTCTTGAAGTAATCGAGGATCTGCTTTTCCTGGCCCGGGAACTGGCGCAGCTGTTCAAACAGCGAGCGCTGCATTTCGTCGTCGCTCACCTGAACGCCGGCCTTTTCACCAATTTCGGAAAGAACGAGGCCGAGGCGGACACGACGCTCGGCAAGCTTGCGATACTCGGCGCGAGCTTCCTCTTCCGTTGTCTCTTCATCGGCGAAGGTCTTGCCGGCCTGCTCAAGGTCGGTGTTGATCTGGCGCCAGATGTTTTCGAACTCGGCGTCTACAAGGCGCTCAGGCGTCTCGAACTGGTAGAGCTCGTCGAGCTGGTCGAGGATCTGGCGCTTGACCTTCTGGCGGGTGACCGATCCGTACTGGCTTTCGATCTGGCCGCGAACGATTTCCTTCAGCTTGTCTGCCGATTCGAGGCCCAGCTTGGTGGCGAGTTCGTCGTTGATTTCGAGCGGAGCGGCGGCAGCGACGTCCTTCACCGTAATGTCGAAGGTCGCTTCTTTGCCGGCGAGGTTTGCGGCCGGATAGTCGGCCGGGAAGGTTACGGTGATCGTCTTTTCGTCACCGGCCTTGACGCCGACGAGTTGCTCTTCGAAGCCCGGGATGAAGCGGTTCGAGCCGAGCACCAGTTCGGCATCCTCGTCCTTGCCGCCGTCGAAGGCGACGCCGTCGACCTTGCCGAGATAGTCGATGGTGACGCGGTCGCCGTTAGCAGCCTTGCCCTTCTTGGATTCGTAGGTGCGGGCGCTTTCGGCGATGCGCAGGATCTGGTCGTTGACCTCGTCTTCGGCGATGTCGACGACTTCGCGGACGACCTTGATGCCGCTCACATCCTTGAGTTCGATCTTCGGGATGACCTCGTAGGCAACCGTGAATTCGAGATCGGCTTCGGCATTGAGGATCTTGTTGGCTTCCGCCTCGTCCTCGGTCATCGCGATTTCCGGCTGGGTTGCCGACTTCTCGCCACGCTCCGTCAGGATTTCGGTCGGCTTCTCACGAACGATCTCGTTGACCAGATCAGCCATGATCGACTTGCCGTAGACCTTCTTCAGATGCGCGACCGGCACCTTGCCCGGACGGAAGCCGTTGATGCGGACGCGGTCCTTCACTTCGGCCAGACGCTCATTCATACGAGCTTCCATGTCCTTGGCCGGGATAACGACCTTGAGTTCGCGCTTCAGCCCTTGAGCGAGCGTTTCGATAACCTGCATGTTCAAACCTTCACTTCACGTTGACAGTGCTCTTGCCTCGAAAGGCTTGGCGAGCACGTGAGCCGATCCATTTGCCGGGAGTGGCTTTACGCAATTCCTTGACCGTTTTGCAAGCAAAATGGCACTCCGCCTACCCTCTTCACCGCCGAATTCCGACGTTTGGCAAGTTGTTGTCCTGGTGCGGGTAGAGAGACTTGAACTCCCACGCCTTGCGGCACCAGAACCTAAATCTGGCGTGTCTACCAATTTCACCATACCCGCGTTCAGACAACCACACCGCCTGATCGCATTTCCCGCAAGACAACCAGCGGGAGCACCGCGGATATTCTGGACATGCGAAGGGTTCGGGCTTTCCCGAGCGCGGCGTCTCTATATCACTCGTTTTTGCCGGATCAAAGAGAAAATGCGCGATAATGCACGCCCGCGTCTTCGCCGTTGCCTTGATTATTCTCCACCAAGAAACCGGCAATAAAATGAAGTTCTTTCGCGGTAACGCGGACCATTAATAGAGCGGCTCCTCGTAGACCTGTGTTCCATCTATGGAAACCTTCCGGACCTGTGCACGCCCATCCGAATCCA
This sequence comes from Sinorhizobium terangae, assembly GCF_009601505.1. Classification (GTDB taxonomy): domain Bacteria; phylum Pseudomonadota; class Alphaproteobacteria; order Rhizobiales; family Rhizobiaceae; genus Sinorhizobium; species Sinorhizobium terangae. The sequence goes on along the minus strand of NZ_WITC01000121.1, from coordinate 164,673 downwards.
CACGCACGTTGACGGAAAGCGCATGGGCACTGCGTGCCGTTTCGAGGACGCGGCCCTCTCCTTCCGGCACGTAATAGCGCTCGATACCGAAATTCGGATAGAGCGTTGGCGGCGGCGCGCCATTTGACGGATAGTAAGAGAACGGTAGTGATCTGATGACGATGCTGTCCGCAGTTTGCGCGAGCGGCCCAAACGATGCCTCTACCGGACCCCAGAAACCATCCGGCTGCTGCTTTAGCCGCACGAACAGCTCCGCCTTCACAGCCTCGTCAGGCAAACCGGCCACAATGATGTCGGGCGAAATGCGGGAAATATCGTATGTCAGGGTTACACATTCGCCGCGCAGGAGATCGCGCGGGTCGATAGGTGCGCTCCGCAGGAGCACATCCTTGCCGTTGCGCAGGATCGAAGCGCGGCTTTCGATCATGTATCCAAGCACGGCGGTCTGCAGCACAGCGACCACCAGGGCCGCAACGAAGGGATTGCGCCAGCGGAAGACAGGCAAAGCACCGCTCATTGAGAAGCCTCCCCCACTCGCCCAAGCCTGCGCTCGACACGGATGACGAGCCACGCCACAAGTGCAACGACCACCCCTGAAATCAGGAAGAATCCCGATGTTCCGAGGATCGATCCGAGCGTCTCGAACGCTAGATACAAGATCTCCGCTGCAAATACCGCGTAGGCCAAATAACGAATTGCCCCGTTACGCGCGCCCGCAAGACCGATGCCTACGAGGGCCAAGGCAAGCAGGCCGACGCCGACGGCGGTCTCCGCCCACGCGCCTTCTGCTTCGCTTTGCAGGGCCACAAGGCCGATGACGGCGACTGCGAAGGAGTAGAACGAAGGCGCGGAACCGGTCTCGGACGCCAGACGGTAAAACGGCGATCGCGGCAGCGACGCGAGCAGAAAGGCAATGAACCCGGCGGCGAAGAAGGTGATTGCGAGCCAGAGCTCCGGGTTGTCGACGTAGAGCGCGCCGAGCCATGCAACGCAGAGAAGATATGCCAAATGGCGCGTGCGCCCCGCATCGGTATACCGGACCAGCGTGAGCACGATGACCGCCAGGACCGGCACGAGCCAGAAATAAGATTCGATCGCCGGAACAAGTCCTCCGCTTTCGAACAGCGTAATGAGAAACGCCCAGGCAAGGCACGCGGCAATCGTCGTGACCGCAGCCGACGCGAAGGCCGCCGCCGACAGGCATGCCCCGGCGAACCAGAGAAGCATCGCATCCGCCGCGTCGCCAGAGAGATGATACATCTGCCCGACCAGCGCGATGCCGGCACCAAAGGACATCGTGCCGAGAATAAGCAGAGCCGCGCCGACCGCCTTGGCTCCGCGCCCGAGGAAATAGGCGGCGAGAAAATGGAAGAGCCAGATCAACAGGACAACGCCTGCGACCCTGGCAAGACGCGGCAATGCTTCCCAGTTCGCCGCGACGAGCAGCAAGAGCGAGGCCGATAGCAGAAGCGCTGCCAGCGCCAGGAGGACCCGGCCGACGCTGAACGTGGATTCGCGCGCATCATATTCCGCAAGCATTGCAATTGCGGAGGAATGCGGAAGCAGGCCGAGATCCACCCAGCGCTTCAGATCTCGTTCCATGCGTCCGCGATACATCCCACCTCCGGATCCGTACTCTCGGCGACGCCTTCCCGACGCCCGGCCGGTTTTAGAGAACAGCAAATCGGTGAAAATGGCGAGAAAAATCAACGGAGCTATTTCCCTGCCGCGAGATGATTTCACTTGTCGGGGGCCCCGTAGCGGGATTGCGCGCGCCGCATATCTTCCATGCGGATATTGCACTGCACAAATCGATTTAAGATGGCTATATTCAAATCATCAAAGGCGACGAGAGGTGACGAGCCGAACGGACGCTGGCGGGACTGGTCGCCCGCCTCCGGAAACCCCGGAAAGACCCGAGCGAAAGCTCGACGAATTCGGAGCAGCGTACTCCTCCTCCCAACGCTTCTCCGATAAGATTGGCAACACTCCTCCTCCCGGTTGCCAATCACTTACATGACGCCCGCTGGACCTCCTCCCCCAGCGGGCGTTTTGCTGTTTGCCGCTCCGCCTGACCATTAGCTCGCGAGAGCCCATTTGCACAATATTGAAGCAGTTCCACGGCATTGCGCTCTCAAGCCATGCGCATTATGCATGGGTGCCATTCGGTGCGCGCCTCTACACAAAACGCGTATCGCAGCTTACCTTACAACCATCGATCGGGGCGGCGCACTCCTCCTCCCAGCGCACCCCGATACGGATTGGCGACACTCCTCCTCCCGGTTGCCAATCAGAACAAAGCAACGCCCGCTGGACCTCCTCCCCCAGCGGGCGTTGCTTTTTGCGCCTCTTTTCGCTGTTGGATTCATGCACCTGCGACCGTCGATGCAGGTCGGCGACGCCGAGCCCACGGTTGCCGTCAGGGGCGAGTCAACGGCCAGACGAAGGATTGCAATCGGCGCATGGGTGCGATGCAGCATTGTCTCTGTATCTGCCGATCAAATCGATTATATTTCAGACCATCAGATGACGGCCAGCAAGAGAGATAGAGCGCTGGCAAACGACCCTAGAAAGGATAGGATCATGGACCTCGCACGTTCTTTCAACAACTGGCGCAAGTATCGTCAGACCTGCAACGAACTCGGCCGCATGAGCGACCGTGAGCTGAACGACCTCGGCATCGGCCGCAGCGACATTCCTTATGTCGCGCGCCAGGCCGTCAAGTAAGCCCGAGCACCGAATACCCCATTTCTGAAACGCCCTCCGGCCACCCGGAGGGCGTTTTTTCTTTCGTCCTCGACCATCGCGTGAAAGCGCCCGCTTCGCACGTGCGAAAGCGGTTCTCGACGCCCAATCGAGCGCCCATCGACTGCTCGGGTTCGCAAGCTCTTCAGTGCCGGCGCAGCACGAAAAACTGTTTAAAACCCCAAGAGTTTAACGCGCAGCCGTGGAATTTAGGCACTGTTAACTTCTGACGCGTTTTCGAGCGGCGGGAGTGCGGTGCTCACGAAATCGGCGATGCACTGCACAAACGCATAGCAGATGCATTTTCTTTGCACTCCATCTTCCAATTAGACAAGCGTATAAGAACCTCAACGACGCAGACAAATCACTGTCGCGACAAACCGATCTTGAGGATACGACCATGAACCCGATTCGCATTGCAAAAAGCTGGATCAACTATCGCCGCACCGTTGCCGAGCTCGGCAGCCTCTCGAACCACGCGCTCAGCGATATCGGCATTACCCGCTACGATATCCGCAACATTGCGGCCCGTTCCTTCCGCTAATCGGAACGAACATCCAAACATCCAAGACGGCGCCTGATGGCGCCGTTTTCGTTTCTTCGCAATTGGAACCAGAACGCGGCTGTGATAGGAAGCCGCCCATGACTGCAAACACTTCCTATTCCCCCATTCATGTCGTCGGCGGCGGCCTCGCCGGATCAGAAGCCGCGTGGCAGATTGCCCAAGCCGGCGTGCCGGTGATCCTGCATGAAATGCGCGGCGTGCGCGGCACCGATGCCCACAAGACCGACGGTCTTGCCGAACTCGTGTGCTCCAACTCGTTCCGTTCCGACGACGCGACCAGCAATGCTGTGGGCGTGCTGCATGCGGAAATGCGACTCGCGGGCTCGCTGATCATGGAGGCTGCCGATCGCAACCAGGTGCCCGCCGGTGGAGCGCTCGCCGTCGATCGCGACGGCTTCTCTGCAGCCGTCAGCGCCGCGATCGACAGTCACCCTTTGATCACAGTCGTCCGCGAGGAGATCACCGGGCTGCCGCCGAAGGAATGGGATCTTGCGATCATCGCCACCGGTCCCCTCACCGCGCCGGCTCTCGCCGAGGCGATCCGCGAGGAAACCGGCGCTGATGCACTCGCGTTTTTCGACGCGATCGCTCCGATCGTCTACACCGATACGATCGACATGGATATCTGCTGGCACCAGTCGCGCTACGACAAGGTCGGCCCTGGCGGCACCGGCAAGGACTATATCAACTGTCCAATGACCGAGGAGCAGTACAACGCCTTTGTCGACGCCTTAATCGCCGGCGACAAGACCGGTTTCAAGGAATGGGAAGGCACGCCCTATTTCGACGGCTGCCTGCCGATCGAGGTCATGGCCGAACGCGGCCGCGAAACGCTGCGTCACGGTCCGATGAAGCCTATGGGGCTGACCAATGCGCACAATCCTGCCGTCAAGCCCTATGCCGTCGTACAGCTTCGCCAGGACAATGCGCTCGGCACGCTCTACAACATGGTCGGCTTCCAGACGAAGCTGAAATACGGCACGCAGGCGGAAGTCTTCCGGATGATCCCCGGGCTTGAAAAGGCCGAGTTCGCCCGCCTCGGTGGCCTGCATCGCAACACCTACATCAATTCGCCGACGCTGCTCGATGCGACCTTGACGCTCAAGTCTCGACCGGGCCTACGGTTTGCCGGCCAGATCACCGGTTGCGAGGGCTATGTGGAGAGCGCCAGCATCGGCCTCCTTGCCGGCCGGTTCGCGGCAGCCGAGCGAAAGGGCGAAACCCCAGTGCCGCCACCGGAGACAACCGCCTTCGGCGCGCTTCTCAATCACATTACCGGCGGACACATCGTCTCCGACGACGAACCGGGCAAGCGCTCCTTCCAGCCGATGAACGTCAATTTCGGCCTGTTTCCGCCGCTGGAGCCGGGCGCTCTGACGAAGCCGGATGGCGCCAAGCGTTTTCGCGGCAAAGAGAAGGCGCTTGCAAAGAAGCAGGCGACGGCTTCGCGGGCTCTCAGCGATTGCGCAAACTGGCTCGCCCTTCCGGCCCTCAAGACTGCTTAAAGCACGTCGCATTCAATCTCGAGGCATGCGACGTGCTTTACGTTTTTTCATGCATTCGTTGCCCCGAAACCGCTGCACACTTTCGGGCGACATACACTACAGCGCCGCGCGTCCAATCGGACGCGCAAAGGTCGCTGTAGCACTTTGAGTTGCTGCATGATTTTTGTCCTTAAATCGATTCCGATTTAAGGAATCACGCAGTGGTCGTTCGCCTGGGCCGCCTGCACCGATGGCTCATCGCTGAAGTCCGACTGAGGGCTGAAGCTGCCGAGCAGCCAGAGCGAGACCTCTGCCGCCTCTTCGGCGGTCCGGAACTCAAACGCGTTATCCAGATAGGCGAAATCCGGAAAGTGCACGATCAATCCGCGTCCGCTTTCGGAACTGTTCACCCGCACCTTGCCAGGATGGATAACGTGGCAAACGTAGTGGGTGCCGTGCGACTGGATAAAACCCGCCTTGCCGTCGTGCAGCCGAAGGAAGATCGCCTTCCTGTCGATTGTCGAGTGCAAGGCCCGGATTGCTTCGTCAGGGAAAGCGCGGCCAAACTCGACCATTGCGGAGCCTGCGTCAGGATTTTCGAAATCCCGTTCGGCACGGGCGTTCATCCGCATGTAGAACGCTCCGACGGCGACGACCACCGCGATGAGCAACAGCCACAACATCACACAAGCCCCTTTCGGACGGCATGAATCCGGTAGCTCCTGCCTATACGATGTGAGACTTGCGCCAGCTTGACCAAATGCAACTCCGGCGCCGGTTCAGAACCGCTTGCGACGGATCGCGCGCCACATCCGCCATTGCCGCTGCCATTGGGGCGGCTGGAAAGGCTGCCGAAGCAGACGCGCGCCTGCTTTTTCCGCCCGGTCGAACACCGGCTCGGCCAACGCCACCGGGGTGAAAGCGAGGAAATTCTGCGGAGAGATCGAGCCGATGCCTTGCCGCGCCTTGGCAAGATGATCTCTGCCCAAGCCACAGAATGCGTGAATCGCTCTACCTATGGCTTCGCTGTCGTCGGCTGCCAAAAACGTATCCCGGTCCAGCCCGGTCGCACGCAAGAGATCTGCAGGAAGGTAGACCTGGCCACGCCGATGATGAATTGGCAGGAGCAAAAGGAGGCCGGCGATCGTCTGTGCGACTCCGGCATGTCCGGCGGCCTCTGCCGACTTGGCGGCGTTCGGCGGATCAAGGATCAACGAGGAAAGCTGTATAAGGGCGGACGCCGTTTCACCGGCGTAGCCTTCCAGCGCCGATCTGTCCTGCATCGGATCGTCGTAAAGATCGAAAATCCGCGCATCGACCATGTTCTCGAGCACTGCAGCGGGCAGATGATGTTCGCGAATGCACTCCAAAAGCGCCTCGGCCAGCGGATGTCCCTCGCCGCTCGATTGCTCGTTCGACAGAATGTCACGCCACCATTGCAAGCGGATTTCGCCGGGAAGCGGCTCGTGTATCAAGTCGCGCACGCGGGCGATTTCGGCGTAGAAGGCATAGAGAGCTGCGAGCGAACGTCGCTTTTCAGGTGGGGAAAGCAGGCAAGCCAGGTAACGATCGCGATCTGTGTCCCGCAAGGTTGCGAGAATCTCGGTATCGGCCTTTTGCACGCTGAGCTTCCTTCGAAATCACACCGCGATCAGGGCCGCGGCAACGGCGCGCGATTCGGCGAGCATCACGTTATAGGTTCTGACCGCCGCCCCGGTGCTCATCGGATCGGAGGAGACGTTCTGAGCGCGCATGGCCGCCTTCAGCTCGGCCGGCAAGGGTCGGATTTCGCGCCCCGTCCCCACAAGCAGCACTTCGATCTCACGCGCTTCGTCCAACACACGTTTGAATTTGTCCACCGAAAGCGGATCACCCTCGACTGTATCCCAGGCATAGATGCCGGACGGCAACATCAGGACCGAGCCGCGGTGAGACATGTCTGCAAACCGGAAGCCGCCGTTTCCATAGGCGTCTATCGGCGCCCGCCCGGGAAAGTGCGCTTCGCGAATTTCGATGCCTTTTGCCATGGTCAGGCCGTCCCTGCTGCTGTGTCCGCCGGCTCTTCGCCGCCGCGAGCGGGATCCTGCCCGCGGCCGCCCCGGCGGTTGAATAGGATGAGAACCGGGCCCGCGATATAGATCGACGAGAGCGTCCCGACAACCACGCCGAAAAGCAACGTCATGCTGAAGGAGCGAAGCAAACCGTCGCCGAACAGGTAGAGCGCCGCAAGCGCCAATATCGTCGTTAGAGCCGTCAGAACAGTGCGCGAAAGTGTCTGGTTGATCGACGCATCGATCAGTACCGAAAGCGACATCTTTTGATAGCGCACATAATTCTCACGAATGCGATCGTAAATCACGACGGTATCGTTCAACGAATAACAGACGATGGTCAGCAAGGCGGCAATGCTCGCAAGGTTGAACTCGATACGCGTTACGACAAGGAAGCCGACGGTCAGCAAGACGTCATGAAAGATTGCTATCATTGCAGCGAGCGCAAATCGCCATTCGAACCGGATCCAGACATAGAGCAGAATGGCCAGGACGGCCGCGCCAATACCCAGGCTGCTGGCGCGTGTCAGTTCGTCGGAAGCGGCCGGTCCGACAACCTCCACCCGACGGAATGTGTACTGATCCTCCAGTTCAGCCCGCACCAATCCGATCGCGGTTTGCTCAGCATTGTCGCCGGCCTCCTGTGAAGGAACGCGGACGAGGACATCTCGTTCCGTGCCGAGTTCTTGAACCCGGACTTCCCCGAGGTTCAGCTCGTCAAGACGAGCGCGGATGTCCGCGCTGTCGGCCACACCGGACTTCGCGCGAAGCTCGATTATCGATCCGCCCTTGAAATCTGCCCCAAAGTTGGGGCCCAGGCTGACCATCAAGATCAGCGAAGCAAGCGAGAGCGCTGCCATCAGAATAAAAACCGGATTGCGGATCGCCATGAACCGGATGTCCGCCTCGCTGAAGAAGCCTGTGCGAATGCCCCGGGGCAATCGCGTGGGCCGGCGGCGGCGATACCATCCGCGGACCAAGCGGCGTGTCAGGCTGTGGGCTGTCAGGATCGTCGTCACGCTTCCGATCGCGAGCGTTACGGCAAAACCGCGGAAGGCGCCGGAGCCGAAATAGAACAGAATGGCGCCGGCTATCGCCATCGTCAGGTTGGCGTCGACGATGCTGCTGAAGACGCGCGAAAAGCCGGTGTCGAGCGCTTTTCGCAAGGGTCCGGGGCCGCGCGCCTCCTCACGAAGGCGCTCGTAGATGAGAACGTTCGAATCGACTGCCACGCCGATGGTGAGAATGATCCCCGCGATCCCCGGCAAGGTCAAAGTCGCGCCGACAAGAGAGAGCACCGCAACGATCAGCACTACATTCACGATGACGGCGACCACCGCAATTGCGCCAAAGAAGCCATAGAATGCGATCATGCACGCTGCGACGGCGAGCGCGGCGATCGTGCCGGCCTTGAGCGCGCTTGCGATCGCGTCGGTTCCGACACCAGGGCCGACGGTACGCTCCTCGACCACGGTCAGGTTCGCCGGTAGCGGTCCCGCGCGCAGCAAGGCCGCGAGGTTCTTGGCACCGTCCTCGGACAGATTTCCGGCGATCCGGCCGGTGCCGCCGGTAACCGCCTCGGCAAGCCGTGGCGTCGACACCACCTGCCCATCAAGCACGATCGCGAACTGCCTTTTTGAATCGGCCTCCACAAGCGGCGTGATGCGCGCCAGCGCGTCGGCGTTGAGCTTAAAGCTGACAACGGGCTCACCGGTTGGCGGATCGTAATCAGGCTGCGCGTCGGCGAAATCCTCGGCCGCAACGAAGGCCCGCCTTTCGACCAGATAGGGAATCGGTGGATCATCAAGCGAATAGAGGATCTCACTTGCCGCTGGCGGCCTCGTATCAACCGCCTGTTGCACCGGCATCGATGGGTCGAGCCACCGGAAGGTGAGCTCGGCGCGCTGACTCAGAAAATCCTTCAACCGTTGCGGATCGTCCAACCCAGGCACCTGAACGACAAGACGATCATTGCCGCGGCGCCTTATCAACGGATCCGCGATACTGACTTCAGCAATGCGCCGGCGCACGACGTCGATGGCTTCGGTCATAGCCGAGGCCATCCTGAGGTCTATCCCCTCGTTGGTGAGCCGCAGGCGAACGACATCGCCCTGCTCCGCCCCTTCCGGAACCAGTTCCTGTATCTGATTGCGAACGAGGCCGGCGCTATCGACGGGAGCGGTCAGTTGGCGCAATGCATCGCGCGCAGCCGCCATTTTCGTCGCATCGCGAAGGCGGAACTGGATCGCCTGCCCGCTGCCCGACAGGCCGGCGTAGGCGATGTCGGCATTCCTCAGCGCCTTGCCGATCGCGTCGATCGTGGTTTCGAGCCGTTCGGCGATGATGTCATCGCGGACCACTCTCAGTGTGAAATCGGAACCGCCCTGGAGATCAAGCCCGAGCGGCACTTGCCGTTGCGGCACCCAATCGGGCCATTCCGCAAGCTCTTCCTTTGAAAAAAGGTTCGGTAGGGCAAAAACAAAGCCGGCCAGAACGACGAGCCAAATAATCGCGATTTTCAGCGGCGACAACTTGGGCATGCTCTAAATGCTCCATGCGCCGGCTCTGCCGGTTGCGGTTCGTGCCCGGATTATTCCTTGACCGGTTCGCCCTTCACGCGGACCTCGGAAACCCCGCTGCGGACGACGCGAACCTTGATGCCGTCGGCGATCTCGACTTCGAGTTCCGCATCATCGACGACCTTGGTAACTTTGCCAACAATGCCGCCGCCGGTGACGACCTGATCCCCGCGACGAATGTTTTTCAGCAACTCTTCGCGACGCTTCATCTGCGCACGCTGCGGGCGGATGATCAGGAAATACATAACAACGAAGATCAGGAGGAAGGGCAGAATAGACATCAAAATGTCTGCGCCGCCCGCGCTTGGGGCACCGGTCTGCGCAAAAGCTTCGGTAATGAACATCGATCGCTCCTTAAGTTCAAATTGCGCGGATCCTCCCCGCGCGAAATCGGCCGGAATATAGGGGTGCGATGCCACGACGCAAATCGCCTGCCCCTATCCGTTTCCCCTGCCTCTGACACAAATTCCGCGGGAGGAGAACCCCCTGAACACGCGCGCTTGGCCTTTTCCAGCGCAAACCGCCGTGCTACCGGAAAAAAGCTGCCGCGCGGCTTCCTCCACGGACGATTTCCGGAGGCAAACCCTACGGCAATTCAAAGAATTAAAGACGCACTCAGCGCGACCGCAAGCGCAGGGCGAATACCGGAGGCAGGCCGATGCAGGAAAACAAGATCGACACACTGATCAATGAGATGCAGAAGCTTTCGGCGGCTATCGAGCGGATCGCGGGCCCGGCGCCGGCCGTGAACGACTGGAGCCAGGCGGAATGCTTCGTCTGGGCCCCGAGCAATCGCCATCTGCAGCCGGTCGCAAAGCCGAACCGCATCGACCTCGCACTGATCACCGGCGTCGATCACGTTCGCGACATCCTTTTCGACAACACGCTTCGTTTCGCTGAGGGCTATCCAGCAAACAACGTGCTTCTTTGGGGTGCGCGCGGCATGGGCAAGTCTTCGCTGGTCAAGGCGGTCCACGCGCGGGTCGCGCACGAAACCGGCACGTCATTGAAACTTGTCGAAGTGCACCGCGAAGACATCGCGACCCTGCCAGCTCTGATGGAGATCCTGAAAGCGGCACCGATGCCGGTCATCGTCTTCTGCGACGACCTTTCCTTCGACCACGACGACACGTCCTATAAGTCGCTGAAAGCGGTTCTCGACGGCGGTGTGGAAGGCCGCCCCGCCAACGTCTTGCTCTACGCCACCTCCAACCGCCGGCACCTGCTGCCGCGCAACATGATGGAAAACGAGCAATCGACCGCGATAAACCCGTCGGAGGCGGTAGAGGAGAAGGTTTCGTTGTCTGACCGTTTCGGTCTTTGGCTGGGCTTTTACAAGTGCAGCCAGGACGATTACCTCGCGATGATCGACGGATACGCCCGTTACTACGACTTGAAGGTCGACCGAGAGACGCTCCACGCTGATGCGCTGGAATGGGCAACGACGCGCGGATCGAGATCCGGCCGCGTCGCCTGGCAGTTCATTCAGGATCTGGCCGGCCGGCTGCGTCGACAACTCGGCGACCCGGCATAGTTTTGCCGGTCCGGATCAATTCCTGAAATTCTCTATTCGAGATAGGTTGTGGGGTTCACCGGGGTAGCGTTTTTGCGCACCTCGAAATGCACCTGCGGCTGGGTCGCCTTGCCGGTCATGCCGGAGGCGGCAAGCGTCTGTCCGCGCTGCACCTTCTGTCCGCGCTGGACCTTGAGTTCCGAGGCATTGCCGTAGACCGTGACCGTGCCGTCGTCGTGGCGCACCAGAACGGCGTTGCCCAGTTCCTTCAGGCTGCTGCCGGAGTAAATGACCACACCGTTTTCGGCCGCCTTGATCGGAGTGCCTTCCGGTGCGGAGATGTTGATGCCGTCGTTGCGGTTGCCGTCGACATTCGCGCCGTACCCGGCAACGACCGCGCCGCGCACCGGCCAACGATACTTGCTGATACCGGTGGACTTCGGCAGGTCCTCATCAGTGTCCGTCGTCTTGGTCGCGACTTCCGAAACGCTCTCCCTGGCGACCGGTGGCTTATATTCGGCAGGTTTGCTCTGATCGAGCGAAGCAACCTTGGTCTCCGCCTTCTTGGTCGGCACTGACGCCGTTGCCATCGCATCGGTCGCGGGAGTCGCGGCACCCGGCATCTTCAGCTTTTGGCCGACGCGGATCGCCTCGGCGTTCAGACCGTTTGCCTGCTTCAAAGCGCTGACCGATACGCCATTCGCCTTGGCAATGCGGTTCAGCGAGTCACCCGGCTTGACGGTGTAGAGGCCGTCGCCGCCACTACCTTCTCCCTTGGAGGCAAGCTTGCCTGCGGCAACATCGCTGCGGCTTTCGTTCTTTTCACGCGACTGCGATTGGCCGGGAAGGATCGCCGCTTCGCGCTTGTCCGCCGGCAGTGGCAACGGCCGCTGCTGGCCGCCATCGATGTCGGCGATTGAGTTGGAGGCAGCCGCTTTCGCGGCACTGCTCGCAACTCCGAACGTCGGGATGACAAGACGCTGACCGGGTTCTACCTGGCCAGCCGACTTCAGCCCGTTCACCCTCAGTATTTCCTTCTCCGGAACTCCGAAGCGCTTGGCAAGGGAGGCGACTGTATCGCCTTGGCGAACCAGAACCGCGGGCGCGTTCTGCGTGCCCCAACCGCCCTTGCTCGCCGTCTCCCTGGGCGCTGCAGACAGAGTCTCAGCCTTGGCGACAGCAACGGGTTGCGCCTGCCGTTGCGCCGGAAGCGTCTGCGGCTGCGGCGCCGCCGTGGATGGATCTGCCAGCACTGTGCGCTGCACGCTCATCGGAGTAGAGGCGACACGCGCGCTGGAGACGGGCGCCGGGTTATAAACGGCGCTCTGGCCGGCGACCGGGTACGGCTGTCCATAGGACGCATCCCCTCCGCCCGACGGAGCCGCCGCAAGCTGTCCGCCGGCGACATCGCCCTGCGGCACCGGCATCGTATTTTGCGGGATGGAACTGGTCGTTATGTCGTCAGATCTTGAAAAAAGCCCGTTGAAGCGGCTGACATCCGAGCTGCAACCGGTAGCAGCGCCTGCCAGCAAGATCGCCGCACACAGGCGGATCGTGGACTTCCCTGCACTGGGAGATACAAATTTACGCATGACGCTTACCCACTCCGAACGCAACTCGCTGTGGAATGATTAAAGCGCATTAGAGTTACCGCTCGGTTAAGGGCGGCACCTAATTTGACGAAATGCTAACCATAGCCGGCGCGCCTTTCGTTGCCTCTACAGCGCCGCGCGCCCAATCGGACGCGCAAAGGTCGCTGTAGCACTTTGAATTGCTGCATGGTTTTGTCCTTAAGTCGATTCCGATTTAAGGATCGTGCAGTAGGGAAGGACGCTTGCAACACCGCTCAGAAGAGCTCGGAATAGAGCCTTTCGATCTCCGACACGGATCTGGGCTCAGGCGGCTGATCTTCATAGCTGATGTTGGATTTGTTCCAGTCAAAACCCCGGCCATCCGCCCGCAGAGCCGAAGGCGGGCTTTCCGCATGAACTGCCTTATCCTCATCGAGAAAAACGCTGACCAGGGCTTGGAAATTGGCGTCTACATCCAGACCGCTTTCGGCGTCGTATTCAAGTGATCGCAAACCGGCAACAGCCGCCTCACGTGTCCCGAAGTAGCGCAAGCTGTTCTGGTCCTCCGGACGCAGACTATCGTAATAATCGATGAAGGCTCCATAATAAGCCTTGTAGTCACCGGTCTCGGCAAACCTGCCAAAAGCCTGGTATTCGCGCGATGCCAGCTGGGGCGAAGGATTGTTGTTCCACTCATCCCTTGTCAGAGGCGGCAATCGTTCCGGCGATTTTTTCGTTCGACTGAGGTAGAGGAGAGCATCAACCGAAAGAGAGATACGTGGCGTTGGATCGAAGAAGCCCGTTTGAGAGGCTTGCGCGCCGTTCTCATCCTTGTTCCCGGTCGCAACCTCGCCCGCCGAACGCCCGGCGAGATTGCCCAAGCCGTCGCCGGCCGTTGCCGCAGTCAACCTGTTCGCAATCTGCATCCGCCGTCTCCGCCATATGCACGATCTAACGAGAAAAGCAGAACACGCGCCTATCGCGCGCCGTCGTGCCGTTCTGGCCTATGGCGGCAAGCTTGCGCGAGGCTGGATTTGGTTAAGAAGCCATTAACCTTTCATACGGGAAAGGGGCGAGCGACCTACAGCGCCGCGCGTCTGATCAGACGCGCAAAGGGCGCGTAGATCGGGGCGGCCATGCGCGTCAGAGGAATGATGCGAGTTGCGGTACGATCGGGAGGTAAGGCGCGTCGAATAGATCCTCGCGATCGAACCGGCTGCCGGTGCGATTGACGCGAACGATCCGGCAGAGCGTTTCGCTCATCATGATTGGGACCAGCAAGGTTCCGCCGGAGACCAGATGGTCGGAAAACATGCGGGGCAGGCTGTTGAATGCCGCGGTGATGAGGATGCGGTCGAACGTGCCCTCGCCCGGCACTCCTGCACTGCCGTCGGCCTGCCTCACGACGACGTTGCGAATGCCAGACTTTTCTAGGTTCTTTTGCGCCGAACTCACCAGCGTCTGATATCGATCGATCGTCAAGACGCGTTCGGCGAGACGACCCATGACGCCCGCGGTGAAGCCGCTGCCGGTACCGACCTCAAGAATGCGCTGCCCCGGCTTGATGTTGAGGCAGTGCAGCAGCCGGACGGCGAAATCGTAGCCTTCCATGAACGACCCGCAATCGAGCGGTATCAATCGCTGGGAATAGGCCTCGGCCTGGTATTGCGGCGGGGCAAACTGGCTGCGCGGCGTCTGTTCGACCGCCTTCAGCAGGTCATGATTCGCCATTCCTTCGCCGCGCAGTCGCAGCATCATCGCCGCGAAGCCTTCCTGCTGCGAAACGCGTCCGTTCAAGCGACAGTCCCTTCCCGCAATGCGCGTGCGATGCGATCCTGGACGGTATAGTCAGTCATATCCAGTTTAAGCGGAGTTACCGAGATCTTGTTCTCGCGCAAAGCGTGAATGTCGGTTCCGTCTCGGAAATCGCCGGCGCGCTCACCGAAGCGCAGCCAGAAATAGGGAAATCCCCGGCCGTCGACGCGCTCGTCGATGCTCAATCCGAATTCGAGCTTCCCCTGTGATGTGACGTCCGTTCCGGCCACCGCGTCGGCCGGACAATTGGGGAAATTCAGATTGATCAATGTTCCATCGGGCAGCTCAATATCCATCAGCGTACGGATGAGCGCCGGCGCATGGCTTTCGACCACGTCCCATGGTACGGCCCTGTCAATCGTATGCTGATAGGCTTGGCTGAGCGCGATCGAACGGATCCCCTGCAGTGTGCCTTCGATCGCGCCAGCCACGGTTCCGGAATAGGTGACGTCGTCGGCAAGGTTCGCTCCGACGTTCACGCCCGAAAGGACGAGGTCCGGCTTGCGGTCGAGAATTTGCCGCACTGCCATGATCACGCAATCCGTCGGCGTCCCCCGAAGGGCAAAATGCCGTTCCGAAACCTGGCGCAGGCGCAGAGGCTCGGAGAGCGTCAGCGAATGGGCGAGACCACTCTGATCCACCTCGGGAGCGACGACCCACACATCGTCGGATATCGTCCGTGCGATCCGCTCCAGCACGGAAATCCCCTCGGCGTGAATGCCGTCGTCGTTCGTCAGCAGGATGCGCATTCCAGTTTTCATCCGCTTCCTCGCGTTCAGGCGGCTTTTTCGATGCGCCGCTGGCCGCCCATGTAGGGAACAAGAACGTCCGGCACTGTTACGGAGCCATCGTCGTTCAGGTAATTTTCGATAACAGCTATCAGCGCGCGGCCAACCGCAACGCCGGAGCCGTTCAACGTGTGAACGAACTTCGTTCCCTTCTCCTCCTTCGTGCGGTAGCGCGCGTTCATGCGGCGCGCCTGGAAATCCCCGCAGACCGAGCAGGACGAGATTTCGCGGTAGGTATCCTGGCCCGGCAACCAGACCTCAAGGTCGTAGGTCTTGCGCGCGCCGAAGCCCATGTCGCCGGTCGAAAGCGTCATCACCCGATAGTGCAGTCCCAGGCGCTTCAACACCTCCTCGGCGCAGGCGGTCATCCGCTCGTGTTCGTCAATCGAGCTTTCCGCATCGGTGATCGAGACCAGCTCCACCTTGTTGAACTGGTGCTGACGCAGCATGCCACGGGTATCGCGTCCGGCAGAACCGGCCTCCGAACGGAAGCATGGTGTCAAGGCGGTGAAACGCAACGGCAGCTTTTCTCCTTCGAGGATCTGCTCGCGAACCATGTTCGTCAACGGAACTTCCGCCGTCGGGATCAGCCAACGTTCATCCGTCGTGCGGAAGAGATCCTCTGCAAACTTCGGCAGCTGCCCGGTCCCGTACATCGCATCGTCACGGACGAGCAGCGGCGGCTGCACCTCGACATATCCGTGTTCCTGCGTGTGCAGGTCGAGCATGAATTGGCCGAGCGCCCGTTCGAGGCGGGCAAGCGGCCCCTTCACGATGGTGAAGCGCGAGCCGGCGATCCGCGCGGCGCCTTCGAAATCCATGAGCCCCAACGCCTCACCGATTTCGAAATGCTCGAGCGGCTTGTGGTTCCAGGTCGGTTTTGCGCCGACGATCCGGGTCACGACATTGGCCGCCTCGTCGGCACCGACAGGAACATCGTCGAGCGGGACGTTCGGAATGCGCGACAAGGCATCCGCGAGCTCGGCCTCGATGCGGCGGCTTTCTTCCTCGGCCGCGGGCATGGTGTTCTTGAGATCAGCGACTTCGGCCTTCAGCTTTTCGGCCAGTTCGCTGTTCTTTTGCGCCATCGCCGCGCCGATTTCCTTGGAGGCGGCATTGCGACGCGACTGCATGTCCTGCAGTGATTGAAGGATGGCGCGACGACGCTCATCGAGCGCGATCAAGGACGCAGACAACGGCTCCGCGCCCCGCTTCGCCAGGGCGGCGTCGAGCACATCGGCATTCTCACGGATCCATTTGATATCGAGCATAATCGTCCCACGCGTTGTTTACAGCACGAGTTCTCCTCAAACCGGATCCGATCTGAGGAGAACTCTTGCAACGATTCAAAGTGCTACAGCGACCTTTGCGCGTCCGAATGGATGCGCGGTGCTGTAGGTCACGGCGCGAAAACGTCAGACAGTCAGCCCTTCGCGGGTCCGGCCGTCTCGGAGGAACTTTCCTGCGAAGAAGCGATCTCGCTTGCGAGAGCGTCTCTCTCGCGCTGTCTTTCGACGAGTCGCGCCGTATAGATGGAAATTTCGTAGAGAAGGATGGCTGGCAGCGCAAGACCGATCTGGGACACGGGATCGGGCGGCGTCAAAACGGCAGCGACGACGAAGGCGATGACGATCGCATATTTGCGCTTTTCGGCGAGCCCCTGGGCCGTGACGAAACCGACGCGCGCAAGCAGCGTGGTGATGACGGGCAACTGGAAGACCAGACCGAAGGCGAATACCAACGACATGATCAAGCTGAGATATTCCGATACCTTCGGCAGGAGCTGGATTGAAACCTGTCCCTCGCCGCCGCCCTGCTCCAT
This sequence comes from Sinorhizobium terangae, assembly GCF_009601505.1. GTDB lineage: Bacteria > Pseudomonadota > Alphaproteobacteria > Rhizobiales > Rhizobiaceae > Sinorhizobium > Sinorhizobium terangae. The sequence goes on along the minus strand of NZ_WITC01000121.1, from coordinate 147,740 downwards.
GGCCAGGAAGAACCACATGACCATCGGCGTGAAGAAGAAATAGACCAGCGCGCCGCCGATGAGAAACAGAACCGGCGAAGCGATCAGGAAAGGCAGGAATGCAGCGCGCTCGTTCTTGTAGAGGCCAGGCGCGACAAATTTGTAGATCTGCGAGGCAATCACCGGAAAGGCGATCACGAGAGCGCCGAACATCGCAACCTTGATCTGCGTGAAGAAGAATTCCTGCGGCGCAGTGTAAATGAGCTCAACGTTGCGGTGGCTGAGGCCGGCCCAGCTCACCGCCCACTTGAACGGCAGGACGAGGAAGTTGAACAGTTGCTTGGCAAAATAGAAGCATACAAGAAAGGCGACAAAAAATGCGCCAATCGCCCACATCAGCCTTGTACGCAACTCGATGAGGTGCTCGATCAGTGGCTGCGGCCGGTCCTCGATATCGCCGCTCATGCGTCACCTTTCTTGCGCGAAGTCGCACGCGCCTTCTGCGTCTTGGCCTTGGCCTCAGCCCGCCCCTCGCCGGTCGGCGAAGTTTTCTTTGCCGGCGGCTTGGTCGCCGCCTTCTTGGTTGTTGCGGCAGCTGGCTTCTTCGACGGCGCAGGCGCGGCTTTCGTCTTGCCGACGCTCTTCGCCGTTTTTGCTTCTATCTTCTTTTCGGTTGCCGTTGCAGTAGGAATCTCTGCGGGCTCCGCCACGGCTTCCACGGGAGCTTCGGCCTTCACCGCCTCGACCGCAGGCTGCACCGGTTCCGGTGGCGCCGGCTTGTCTGGCGTTGTCGCCTTCTGCAGATCGGACTTGATCTCGTTTCCGAGCTGGCGCAGCGGATTCATCGCGTCCCGCAGCGCCGCGGTCGGATTGAGACTTTGCGCATCGCTGATCGTCTTGCGCACTTCATCCAGATCGGCTTCGCGCAAGGCCTCGTCGAATTGGTGGCGGAAATCCGCCGCCATCCCGCGCATCTTGGACGTCATGCGCCCAAAAGCCCGCAGCATCGGCGGCAGATCCTTCGGTCCAACGACGACAATCAGGACGATTGCGATAACAACAAGCTCGGTCCAGCCGATATCAAACATCCAACGTGCCCTAAAAAACCGTGTCGCGATCGACCGGGTGGTACAGTCCGCCCGGTCTCGCCAGCTTTTGCTCGTTAGCGGACTTCGTCAGACTTGTGCTCGACGGTCTTGCCGTCGATCGTCTTATCGGTCGGATCGGCGTCGTCTTCGCTCATACCCTTCTTGAAGCTCTTGATGCCCTTGGCGACATCACCCATCAGTTCCGGAATCTTGCCGCGGCCGAACAGCAGCAGGATCACCACCAGGACGATCAGCCAATGCCAGATGCTAAAGGAACCCATGCACTTACTCCCTTAGGGCCTGATTCAATCAGAGCCCATCACGTTGTCATTTTTCAGGCGTGCCGCCGGCAAGCCCTCATTCCTGATGGACCCTAGGATGTTGAGGCGTCTTTTTCAAACAGCAATATGTCGCGCTCACTAACGGAAAGCGTTACGTCACGCAATCCTTGCGGCAATAGATCGGCGCGGATACGTGCCCGCACTGTACGCTCGAATTGCGGGACGGCAAGCTCCAACAGTTCGACAACGCCCAGAAAGCGTCTCGACAGGATGCGCGCAGGAATGTCGCCGCCCTCCTCCTTGAGGTGGACGCCGGAGAGCCTGACTGCGACGCTCAAGGGCTGTCCCTCTTTGTAATGTCCCGCGGGCACGTCCCCGAGGGGCGTTTCGACGCGGCCGTCCCGCACACGCGCATCAAAGACATTTATCTCGGAAAAGAACCCGGCCGCAAAGAGATCGCGCGGCTTGCGATAAAGCTCATCGGCCGTACCGACCTGAACCAGGCGCCCGTCCTTCAACAAGGCGATGCGATCGGCCATGCGCATCGCCTCCTCGGCGTCATGCGTCACGACGATTGCGGTGGCGCGCGTCTCGCGCAGGATGGCGAGCGTGTCCGCGCGGATTGAATCCTTGAGGCGAGAGTCGAGGCCCGAGAAGGGCTCGTCCATCAGCAGGACCGCGGGCCGCGGCGCAAGCGCGCGGGCAAGTGCGACGCGCTGCTGCTCGCCGCCCGAAAGCACATGGGGGTAACGGTCGGCGTAATGCAGCAGGCCGACGCGCTCCAGTGCCGCATCCGCCTGTACCAACGCTTCCTTCTTTGGTAGCGCCGTCAATCCAAAGCAGACGTTGTCGCGGATCGTCATATGAGGAAAAAGCGCGAAGTCCTGGAACATCAGCCCGACGCCGCGCTTCTCGGGCGGAAGAAAGACCGAAGGGCCGGAAATTTCCTGTCCGTTCAGGAGGAGACGGCCGCCGGTCTGCATCTCGATGCCTGCAGCGATGCGCAGCAATGTCGTCTTTCCCGATCCCGATGGGCCGAGCAGGCACAGCACCTCGCCGGCTTTGGCCGTGAGCGTGACGCCCTTGATCGTTTCCTTGGAATGATAGCGGTGGCTGATATCCTCGAATGCCAGGCTCGCCGCGAAAGACACTCCGGACCGTCGCGTTGCCATGACGGCGCCGTTGTATGCGTCTGAAACCATGCTCATTCATTCCTTGAACCGGAGGCTTGGCGGCAAAATGCCGGCACCCGGGTCTAAAGCCGATATTCCTAGTCAGGATTTTAATCGTCTTCTTCAGCCTTCGGTGTCAAGAGGCCGAGTTCTTCAAGGTCCATTTGCGTAATAGGATCCTCGTTCTCAGAGAGTTCGTCCTCTCCGGCGGGAACTGGTATGTGCAGGTTAGAGGGGATACGCCCGGACAGGAGGCCGGCGCCCTTCAATTCTTCGATACCGGGGAGATCGCGAATTTCCTCCAGCCCGAAATGATCGAGGAAATCCCGCGTCGTTCCGAATGTGACCGGCCGTCCAGGGGTTCGCCTGCGCCCGCGAAAGCGCACCCAGCCCGCCTCCATCAGCACGTCGAGCGTCCCCTTCGATGTCTGCACGCCGCGTATGTCCTCAATTTCCGCGCGCGTCACCGGCTGATGATAGGAGATGATCGCCAGCACCTCGAGTGCCGCCCGCGACAATTTCCTCACTTCCTGTTCGTCCGTCTGAACGACGAAGGAGAGATCGGCAGCCGTGCGGAACGCCCAGTGATCGGCAACCTGCACAAGATTGACGCCGCGCGAGGCATAAAGTGCCTTCAGCCGTGCCATGATCCGCCCGACGTCGGCGCCACGGGGAAGCCGGCTCGCGATATAGGTTTCAGAAACGGGCTGAGCCGATGCGAAGACCAGCGCCTCCGCGATCCGTTCCGCGTCCCGCTCGAGCCTCGGATCCAGGGTAACCGCCTCGTGCGCCTCCTCTTCGTCGGGCATCCCCGGCAAATACTTCTGCGCTTCAGCCACGCGCTGCCTCCATTTCCGCTAGCGTTGCCGCATCGATCGGTTTTGGACCGCGCCGCAGATAGATCGGCGCGAAGGCACCCTCCTGCCGGATCTCCAACCTTCCTTCGCGAACCATCTCGAGCGACGCGGCGAACGAACTCGCAATCGCTGTTGCGCGTTCTTTCGGGTTCGTCATGTAGCGGATGAGAAAATGATCGAGCGCAGTCCAATCGTCGAGACTGCCGATCATCCGCGCCAGAATCAGCCGCGCATCGGCCAACGACCAGACATGGCGCTTTTCGATCGTCACCTGCGTTATCGCCTGACGCTGCCTGAGGCTCGCATAGGCGGTCAGCAGGTCATAGAGGGACGCGTCGTAACCCGATTTCTTTTCGGCAACGATGTGTTCCGGCGCCCCGCGCGCGAAGACATCGCGGCCGAGCCGGTTTCTGTTGACGAGCCTTGTTGCGGCATCGCGCATGGCTTCAAGGCGCTTCAGCCGGAACGCCAGCGCCGAAGCCATCTCCTCGCCGGAGGGCCCCTCATCCTTCGCCTGTTGGGGGAGCAGCAGGCGAGACTTGAGAAAGGCAAGCCACGCGGCCATGACGAGATAGTCGGCAGCAAGCTCGATGCGGATCGAGCGGGCGCGCTCGATGAAGGCGATGTATTGTTCCGCCAGCGCTAGCACGGAGATGCGGGAAAGATCGACGCGCTGACTGCGCGCAAGATGCAGGAGCAGATCGAGCGGGCCTTCGAATCCGGCAAGATCGACGACGAGGGCTTCCTCATGCAGTCCGCGATCGGCAGCCTCGCCCTCCCACAAAGGCTCCATCGGTGCCCTTGCTCCAGCTTGTCCCTGCCATTCGCCCGTATTGCTCACCAACTTGCCTTTCCGCCGCCTTACCCTTTTAAGCGGGATGCTCTACGCCAGGGCAAACATGGCGTTGAACTCCGCCCTCAACGCATCTTGGTCCGCATTGTCCGGTTTTTGGAACGCGGCCTCCGCGGCCCTTGCCCGACGCAGCCGATCGCCCGACAGGACCGGAACCACATCCGCGACGGCCCTCATTTCTTCCATTATGCCATGACAATGCAAGACGAGATCAAGGCCGGCGCCAATAATGCCGCGGGCGCGAGCGGCCATATCCCCGGCAAGCGCATTCATCGAAACATCATCCGACATCAAGAGCCCATCGAAACCGATATGGCCGCGAATGATTTCGCTGACGACCTTCGGCGAGGTCGTGGCTGGATTGTCGGGATCAATCGCTGTGAAAACGATATGCGCCGACATGGCCATGACTTGGTCCTTCATAGCGATGAAGGGAAGAAAGTCGCTTCGCTGCAATTCCTGGATACCGGCTTCCACGACGGGCAGGTTGTGGTGTGAATCCACGAATGTGCGGCCGTGACCTGGCATATGCTTCATCACCGGCAGCACGCCGCCCGCTTTCAGTCCCTCGCTCATTGCACGACCAATCGCGGTCACCGTCTGCGGATCATGCCCATAGGCCCGGTTACCGATGACGTCATGGCTCCCCGGCACCGGCACGTCGAGAACCGGCAGGCAATCGACCGTGATGCCGAACCGCATCAGGTCGAAGGCATGGAGGCGCCCCATGAGCCACGCGGCGCGCACACCTTGCTCCCGGTCCCGGCGATAGATCTCGCCGATCGCGGCACCGTTCGGATATTGCTGGACGAGCGGCGGCCGGATGCGCTGGACCCGGCCGCCTTCCTGGTCGATAAGCACCGGTGCATTCGGATTGCCGATGCTATCGCGCAGCCCAGCGACGAGATCGGAGATCTGATTTTCCTCGCCAATGTTGCGGCCGAAAAGGATGAAGCCCCAGGGGCGCTCGCCGTCAAAGAACCTGCGCTCTTCCTCGGTCAGGGAAAGGCCTTTGCAGCCGGAGATAAATGCTTTTGATTCGCTCATGTGAAAATCATAGTGCGCGCATCGTTCGGCGCGAAGTCACAAAGCCGCACTTCCTCGACCATTCACAGACAAAGCGCCGCTCCATAAAGAAAAGAGCGCGACAATTCTGCCGCGCCCCGTTCCGTTGATCTTTCCGCCGACTTACTTCGTAACCAGGCAGCTTCCGCCGGCGCTCTTGTAGCGAGAGCAAAGTGCATTTGCTTCCTCCCGCGAGCCGGCTGGAATACGCACGCGATAGTAGGTCCCCTTACCGGCGATCTCAGCCTTGCGAATATCGACGCCGCGGCCGCCGATGACGCTGGCGAACTTCACGGAGAGGCTGTTGTAGCTCTTCTGCGCTTCGGCTTCAGAAGGCAGCGAGGCTACCTGGATCACGTAGCTGCCGGCTGGCACGGAGGCGGTCGCAAGCGGCGCGGCCGGCGCTGCATTTGCCGTTTCCGTCGCGGGTTTGTTTGCCACCGGCTGTTTCGCCGCATTCGCCGTGGCACCGGCATCGGATTGGCCCGTCGGACGCGCCTGCGGCACAGGCGCCGGTTCGCCGCCGACCGCCGTTGTCTTCACGCTACGAACTGCGACCTCCTCGAGGGGAGCGTCGCTTGGCGCAGCCAGGGCAACCTTTTCGACACCGGCCGCCGGTTGCCCGCTGGCACGCAGCTCTGACCCGGCATCCGCCGCGGTCGCAGCACCCTTGGACCCCGAGGCCGCAGCCTGACCGGAAGCGGTCGCCGGAATGGACTGCTCGCCAACGCTTGCCGTCTCGTCATTCGTCGGCGGAGCCGCCGGTTCTTCGCGGGCGACCAGCGTGCCGTCGGGCTTGACGATCATCGTACGGACCTTGCGCGGCGCCACGGCAGGAGCTTTTTCCTCCTCAGCCGCCGCGGCATCGCTCGCGTCTTCCTCAGGCAGCAGGCGTGCCACTTCTTCCTCATCCGCCGGAGAAGTGGCCGTCACTGCCTCACCTTCATCGCTGCCTTCCAGAGGCAAAGTCTCTGGCGTCAACGTTCTCTGAACAACATCCATCGGCTCTTCGGTCGAGGAGACCAGCGCCTCCTGGCGCGGTACATCGCCCTGAGCTCCGGCAACCCGATCGTAGACGGCCTTGTCCTGGTTCGGTACGGTCTTGCCGCCCTTCTCTTCCGGGACGACCTTTACCGGATTCTTGTCAGCCAGGATGATCTTCGGGCCGTCGCCAGTCAGGGCGGCACTGCTGCCTCCCATCCACGCATAGACCCCGGCACCGCCGAGGATGATGACGCCCGCTACGCTGGCGGCCAAAAGCATCGTGCGCTGGGGGCGACGGCCATAACCCTGCTCACTGTATTCCGCGGCGCGATCCAGCTTCGGCGCCGCCAGGCTTTCCGTGTCTTCGGCTGCGTTCTGTCGCTCGGCCATCGCACGCTGGAAGTCTTCTTCCATCGCCTTTTCAAATTCGTCGAAATCATCGACCACCAAGGCTTGGGGATTTGGCTTCGCCGCTGCGGCATCGGCGCGGCGATCGTCGACGCGCGCACCGCCCCGGGGCGCCGGCGTACTGAAAAGTTGCGCCATTTCAGCGTCGATATCGAGGTCGTAGTCGGTCGCAAAGGCCGCTGGTTTTTCTTCGACTTCCAGCACCGGCAATTGCGGCACGTCGACGTCCGCGATCGGCGCCACGCCGCTTTCCGGCTCGGCGATCATTGTGGGATCGAAGGGCAGCGCACTTTCGGCCGGTATTTCTTCCTCTATATCCGCCGTCGTTGCCTGCGGCTGGTCGCGGCGGACTTCGGCTTCCGCCGGAACGGACAGCGCCTGCAGGAAGGGCTGTGCGGCCGGCTCGACCAATGCAGGATGCGCAACGACCGGCCCCTCGACTGCAGCTTCAAGGTCTTGCCGTGCATCTGCCTTCGGCGGGTCGATATCCAGGGCGAGATCCGACAATTCCAGCTCGAAATCCTCGATGTCGAAGCTCGGTTCCGGCTCGACCGCTGCCACGTCCTGAATGGGCTCCGGCGTTGGCACTGGCGAAACGGCTGGCGCGGCAGGAATTTTTGCGACGACGGGTTCGGCGATCGGCGCGGCGAAGGCGCGCTGCTGCGATGCGCCGGAGGGAGACGCAACCGGCGTCGCCCGGCTGAAGGTGGGCTTGAAAGGATAACTGCTCTTCTTGACCGGCGCCCCCGGGACCGCCTGGATCGCCGGGTGGGCCTCAATGGCCGCAGCGACCAGACCTGTCGCGACCGGCACGGGAAAACGCTCGACGTCAGCAAGCAGTTGGTCGACCCCGCCCTGGGAAGCGGAGGAGGCCGCAGCCGGTGCTACGACTTTTTTGTCGACTGGCTTGACCGTTTCCTCACTGCGGCTGGCGAGCTCATCCGCCATGTCGATAAAGAGCGCATCCGAGCTCGCTGGAGGTTCGGCGGCCCGAGCGACGGCCGCGTGAAGCGTAAGCGGCACGTGCATGGAGTCAAAGGCCGGCGCTTCGAACGAGTGCAACTGAGAGCCACCGCCCGCGTGGCTGGCTTCGGAAGCGCCCGAATCCTGCGGAAGCGACAGATCCTCGTAGCCGAGCGAGAGTTCGAGCTCGCGCTCCAGATCGGCTGCCGGATCGTTTTCGGCGAACTCGGCGACATTGGCGGCATCGAGATCGGCCGGCGCCACCGCATCCGCAATCGGAGCAGCAATGTCGCTATGCCCGTCTTCGGCTGGTTCGGGAATTGGAGAAACGCGATCTTCGACAGCGGCGACGGCGGACTCGGCAACCGGCTCGACGGCAGGAGAAGCGTCGGATTCATACTCCTCCGTCGCGCCGCCGGCGACCGGATGCTCGACAAGCCCACTGTCCGGGTGAACCGCAACGGCACGCGGAGCATCGTAGCTATCGAACTCGCGAAGGAGTTCTTCCTCGAGATCGAAGGCAGGATCCCGCCGGACGGCTTCCTGATGCCGCTGCAGTTCTTGCAATTGCTGAACGGCTGGCCGAGCATCGTAACCGACAATGCGGGCAAGTTCGCTCAACGGATCATCGTCGGCCAATACATCGAATTCTGCCGGCCCGCTTCGTGCGAATTGTTTGTCTGCCATACTCTCCACTCACAATTGCCTGCGTTCGTTTGCCAGTGCATTGTGGGGAAATGGTGACAATACTTACCGCATCTCTTCCGGCGCTGAGGTGCCCGTAATAGACAGGCCCGACTTCAGTACCGAGGCGACAGCATGCACCAGCCCGAGTCTGGCAATGCTTAATTCTCTGTTCTTATCGTTAACAAAACGTAATGCCGGATTTTCTTTACCTTTGTTCCAGTGTCCATGGAAGGCTGCGGCAAGATCATACAGATAAAAAGCGATTCGGTGAGGTTCCTGCGAGAGTGCCGCAGCCTCGACGACGCGGGGATATTCTGCGAGCTTCGCGACAATCTGCATCTCGGCAGGATCAACGATCGCTCCCGTCACTGCCGCGGCAAGATCAAGCGACGAGAAATCAAGATCAGGGAACGCTTCCGCCGCCTGCCGGAACACGGAGCTGCAACGAGCATGCGCATATTGTACGTAGAAGACCGGGTTATCCTTCGACTGTTCGGTCACCTTGGCAAAGTCGAAGTCGAGGGGCTCGGTGTTCTTCCGATAGATCATCATGAAGCGAACGGGATCCCGGCCGACCTCATCGACGACGTCGCGCAGCGTCACGAAGTCGCCGGACCGCTTGGACATCTTGACCGGCTCGCCGCCGCGGTAGAGCTTGACGAGCTGGCAAAGCAGCACCGTCAGCTTCGCCGTCCCACCTGACACGGCGCGCGCCAGTGCTTCCAGCCGCTTGACATAGCCGCCGTGGTCGGCGCCAAGCACATAGATCATCTCGTTGAAGCCGCGGTCGAACTTGTCCTTGAAGTAAGCAACGTCGGCCGCGAAATAGGTATAACTGCCGTCTGACTTGATCAGCGGGCGGTCGATGTCGTCGCCGACTTCCGTCGAACGAAACAGCGTCTGCTCGCGGTCTTCCCAGTCCTCCGGCAACTGCCCCTTCGGAGGCGGCAGCGTGCCCTTGTAGACATGCCCCTTGAAAGTCAGGTCGTTGATCGCCGTACGGATACGCGTTGCGTTGTTGTCGTGCAGCGTCCGTTCGGAGAAGAAGACATCGTGATGGACGTTCAGCGCAGCCAGATCCTCGCGGATCATCGCCATCATCGCGTCGATCACGCGCTCCTTGACGAGCGGCATCCACTTGTCGTCTGGCATGATCCGGAGGCTTGTGCCGAATTCATCCGCCAGCGCCTCGCCCACCGGCACGAGATAATCACCGGGATAGAGACCCGGCGGGATCTCTCCGATGTCCTCGCCGAGCGCCTGCCGATAGCGCAGGAACGCCGAGCGCGCCAGAACGTCGATCTGCGAGCCCGCATCATTGATGTAATATTCCTTGGTCACGTCGTAGCCGGCAAAGGCGAGAAGATTGGCCAGCGCATCGCCGACGACCGCGCCGCGGCAATGCCCAACGTGCATCGGCCCGGTCGGGTTGGCGGAGACGTATTCGACATTCACCTTGCGTCCCGCGCCGACCGTGCTGCGGCCGTAGTCGGTGCCGGCCCTCACCACGGAGGCCAGGAGCTTCTGCCAATAGGCAACCGACAGGCGGACGTTGATGAAGCCCGGTCCGGCAACGGTAACCTCTGTGATTTCCGGATCCTGCCGCAGCTTCTCGACGATGAGGTCGGCAAGCGCACGCGGATTCATCCCCAGCGATTTGGCGAGAACCATCGCCGCATTCGTCGCCACATCGCCGTGACTTGCATCGCGGGGCGGCTCGATATTGATGCGTCCGAAATCAACTTCAGATCGCTTTTCACGCACGATATCAAGCGCTTCCAGAATATTCTTAATTCTTGATTCGAAGTCTGTGAAAAGGTTCATCTGATCCGTCCGCTTTTTCCAGCCAAACTGGAGAATGGCGCAAAACTCAAAAGGAGGCCGGGTTCCTGTGAACCTGCAGCCTCCGGGCGGGGCGTCACTAGCGCAAATCAGGCGTATGGTCAAACAAGCGCCGATGCGCACTGATCGCGAAAGTGTCCGTCATCCCGGCGAGATAGTCTCCCACGTGGCGCGCCCGGGCCGGTTCCGACATCCCGACTATCTGGTCGATCCAGTAGTGTTCCTTCATCAAAAGCGGATCGGCCATGAAGGCGCGGTAGAGATCGGTGACGATCGAGGCTGCACCCTGCCGCACCCGCATCACTTCAGGATGGCGGTAGATTCGGGTCATCAGAAGGTGCTTGATCTGCCGGTCGGTTTCGCTCATCTCCTCCGAGAAGGTGGCGATCACCCTGCCCGCCTGCCGCACTTCGCCCACACTTTGCGGCCGGATTTCACGAAGCCGCGCCTGAGCCACGCCAATGACGTCCTCCACCATTGCCGTGATCTGCCGCCGCATGATCTCGTGGGTGAAGCGGCTGCTTTCCAGTCCGGGATAGCGATCATGGACCTCGCGCATCAACCGCGCGAGGAACGGAACTTCCTCCAGCATCGGGAAAGTGAGATATCCCGCCCGCAACCCATCGTCTATGTCATGGGTATTATAGGCGATGTCGTCGGCAATCGCCGCGACCTGAGCCTCTAGACTTGCAAAGCTCGCGAGCTCGAGATCGTGAATGGCGCAATAATCGAGGATCGGTTGCGGGACAGGACCGCGCGTGCCCTCGCCCGCCGCCGTCATCAGCGGGCCATTGTGCTTGACGAGGCCTTCGAGGCTTTCCCAGGTGAGGTTCAGCCCGTCGAATTCCGCGTAGCGCCGCTCCAGCTTTGTGACGATGCGCAGCGACTGCGCGTTGTGATCGAAACCGCCATAGGGCTCGAGCACCTCGTGCAGAGCGTCCTCGCCGGTATGTCCGAAGGGCGTGTGACCGAAGTCGTGCACAAGGGCGACGCCCTCGGCGAGATCCTCGTCCAGCTTCAGGGCGCGTGCCAGCGCGCGTGCAATCTGCGCGACCTCGATCGTATGGGTAAGGCGGGTGCGGTAGTGGTCGCCATCCGCAGCGATGAATACCTGCGTCTTGTGCTTCAACCGGCGAAACGCAGTCGTGTGGACGATGCGGTCGCGGTCGCGCTGGAAGTCGGAGCGTGTCGGGCTGCCCGCCTCAGCGTGGAGCCTGCCGCGCGTAGCCCACGGGTCCGACGCGAAGGCGGCATGCTGGCCGTAACCGAAACCGAGGGCCTGTCTGTCGAAGGTCATTTCTCACCTGTGCCGGCCGTCCCATTGACGGGACATTCAAGCCTTCATACCTATAGTGTACGCTACAGGAAAGCCGCGGCGAACTGTCGAGAGGGTCCTGAAGACAGATCAATGGTTTGGCTGCGGGTTTTCAGGCTGATTTTCCGGCTTGATTCCTGGCAATGCCAAGCGCGAGAACGAATCTCTCCGGTTCTTGACCCCGGCAGGAGGCACCTATGACACAGGAAACAGTCACCCTTTCCGATGCGGCTGCCAAGCGCATCGCCGCGATCCTCCAGACGGAGAAGAACAAAAGCGCGATGCGCGTCTCCGTCGAAGGTGGCGGCTGTTCCGGCTTTTCCTACAAATTCGATCTGGTCGACGCTGAAAACGAGGACGATCTGGTTCTCGAAAAGGGAAGCGCCAAGGTCCTGATCGACAGCCTCTCCCTCATCTATATGGGCGGCTCGGAAATCGATTTCGTCGACAACCTGCTCGGCCAGTCGTTTCAGATCAAGAATCCGAATGCCGTTGCAAGCTGCGGCTGCGGCACGAGCTTTTCGATCTGACGAAGCGCTTCACGTTTCGCAAGCAAGCTCTCGCTAAAGATAAGGTGACCCCAGCCAGAGAAGGCGGTTCGCCAGTCGATTTGCGAAGGGCTGCTTGCGCAATCCCGCAAGGGTAACTTCCTCCGCCAACGTCAACGTCGCGCAGATCTTGTTGCTGACCGCCTGCGCAAAAGCATCGTCGAGGACCTCGAGATCGAACTCGAAATTGAGGCGCAACGAGCGTGGGTCGAGATTGCTCGAACCGACATAGACCCAACGCTCGTCAATGACCATCAGCTTGGAATGATTGAACGCTCCCTGCGCCCGCCACACCCGGCAATGGCCCTTGAGCACCTGGTCGAACTGGGCCGTCATCGCCCGGTCGATGAGGGTCAGATTGTTGACTGCCGGCACGACGATGTCCACGTCCACGCCCCTGCGGGCGGCGGTCACCAAAGCGCTGACCAGTTCCTTGTCCGGAAGAAAATACGGCGACATCAGGCGGATGTGCTTGCGCGCAACCGAGAAGGCGCCCATCAGCATCTTGTGATTGGTCTCGTTCGTGCTGTCCGGGCCTGACGGGACGGCGCGAATGAGGACCGGAGGCGCGTCCGGGATCTCATCCGGCACCCCGATCTTCCATTCGTCGCCTTCGAGGCTCTCTCCGCTTGAAAATTGCCAGTCCTCCGCGGCGACCTGGAAAATGTCGGCAACGACCGGTCCGGTGACACGGAAATGCGTGTCGAAGGAGGCCGCCTTTCCCGCCATTTCGGTCGTGAAGCCGGCGCGAATGTTCATGCCGCCGGCGAAAGCGACGACGCCATCGACCACCAGAATCTTCCGGTGGGTTCTGAGGTTGGCATAGGGTAGTCTCAGCCCGATGATGATGTTGCCGTTGAAGACCGCCGTCGGTACCCCGCCCTCCTTCAGGTAGCTGACAATGCTCGGCACCGAATAGCGTGCCCCGACCGCATCGATCAAAACCCTGACGCTGACGCCGCGCTTCATTGCGGCAATCAGCGCATCGGCAAAGCGCAGGCCGATCGGGTCCCTGTCGAAGATGTAGCTTTCGATGAGGATGCTGCGGCGCGCGCCGGCAATTTCCTCGAGCATCGACGTGTAGACAGTGTCACCACCTTCCAGCATGGTGATGTGGTTTCCCGTCGACATCGCATGGCGCGCGACCCTGTCGCCAAGCATCTTCATCGCGGCGAAGCGATGTCCGAAGCGGATGGCGATTTCGTCATGGGTCACGTCGTACCGGCCGAATTGATCTGCACCTCGCGGCCGCAACAACGAGCGCTGCAGGCCGATGGACGTGCGACGAATGCGATTGATGCCGGCGACCGCGTAGACCACCGCCCCTATTACTGGCGACAGGAGGACGACGCCGACCCAGCCGGCGGCGGCGCGCACATCGTCCTTGGTCATTGCCGCGTGGACGATCGCCGGTATGCCCAAGGCGAAGGAGAGCAGCGCCAGAAAATGCGGCCAATAGTTTTCGACGAACTCGATCATGCGGGGGACTATAGAGCCAGACAGGGCGGAATCAATTCCTGCAACCGTCAGCGGAAACGTGCTGCGCTGAGAGCGAGATCGCGCCGCGTCTGATCGCGTCCCTCGACGCCACCGACGTTGCAGGTATCGGATTTGTCAAAAGAATTCGCAGCCGCTACAACGAATCGTCCGCGAGGATCAACCGATAAGAAAGGCGATGCCGGCCCATGAAGATTGCCACCTGGAACATCAACGGCGCCAAGGCGCGCCTCGACGGCCTCGTCGCCTGGCTGAAGGAATCGAACCCGGACATCGCCTGCCTGCAGGAAATCAAGTCAGTGGACGAGGCATTTCCGAGGAGTGAGATCGAAGCGCTCGGGTACCACGTCGAAACGCACGGCCAGAAGGGCTTCAACGGCGTTGCACTGCTCTCGAAATTGCGGCCGGACGAGGTCACTCGCGGCCTGCCGGGAGACGATATGGACGAGCAGGCACGCTTCATCGAGGGCGTTTTCTCGGTCAAGGACGGCGCGATCCGCGTATGCTGCCTTTACCTGCCGAACGGAAATCCCGTCGACAGCGAAAAATATCCCTACAAGCTTGCCTGGATGCAGCGTCTTGCGGCCTTCGCGGAGCAGAGGCTGAGGCTCGAAGAACCGCTCATCCTCGCCGGCGACTACAACGTCATCCCGGAAGCCCACGATTGCTGGGACGTCAAGGTATGGCAGAACGACGCGCTCTTCCTGCCGCAAACGCGGGCGGCTTTCCGGCGTCTTCGCAATCTCGGATTCACGGACGCAGTGCGCGCCACCTCGGACGAGGTGCCGCTTTATTCATTTTGGGACTATCAGGCCGGATGCTGGCCGAAAAATTTCGGCATTCGCATCGATCACCTGATGATGTCGCCCGAAGCTGCCGACAAGCTCGTGTCCACGTCGATAGAAAAACACGTGCGCTCTTGGGAAAAACCGTCCGACCACGTCCCCGTCGCGGGCGAATTCGCCTTCGAACTGGCGTAGTCGTTACTGCATATTCCGTTAAATCGTAGCTAGTCGTCGTCAGCCTGCAGGTGCATGTTCTGCGACATGGTGATCGCCACGCGGCGATCGTCTTCGGTCGCCAGCGAGAAAGCCTGCTCCTGCATCGACTGCAGCCAGGGCCTGTCCTTCGGCGAACACTGGTCGAGCGCCGCGGTCATGTAGGCGAGGCCACGAACGGTCTGGCCTTCCTGAAAGATGACGTTTCCGAAGACGCCCATGGCTCCGGCATGGCCATTCTTGCGTGCGCGGTTCAACCACTTTTTGGCCTGTTGAACATTGACGGTGCCGCCCTCGCCCGAAAGCAGCATCCGCGCCAGTTGGAACTGCGCCTCCGCGACACCAAACGTCGATGCCGCCTGGAAATACAACTGCCGCGCCTGCGCCAAATCGACCTTCACCGGGCTGTCGGGAATGCCGCGTCGATAGTAGCCGGCCAGCGAAATCAGCGCATTGACGAAATAACCCGTGTCTTCAGACCCGGGTTCGACGCCCTGCTGGGCAATTTCACTGTAGATCTTGAACGCCTCTAGATCGTTTTCGGTGACCCCGTCACCATAGGCGTACATATTGGCCAGTGCCCAGCGGGATCCGGTATGACCCTTTTCGGCGGCATAGCGATAGGCCTCGACGGCCTCGTCCTTCCTGCCGTTCTTGTAAGCGGAAAAGCCGAACTTGAAGAGGGCGAACGGGCCTGATTCCTTGGAAACGCCCGCTCCCGGATCGAACGCTCGCGCAGGCCCCGCGGTGGAGGCACCAACCGCCAGCGACACACCGAGCACCGCAACCCTAAGCGACTTGAATTCACCCGCGAGCATCACAACCAATTTCTTCCGTTCCAGCCGGCCACGCCGAACTCACCACCGCTGCAAACACCAATCCATGCACGGTCGCTTGCCATTCGAGCGCTCACAGCTTCCCAGCAAGGCTAGAACCATGCGTACCTGTCGCTAGATTTTCCCGCGCATCTCCTCCCCCAAAGCCGATTACGGATCGGCCAGGCGTTTGATGCCAATTGCGACGGGATGTCATGACAGCGCACAAACTCGATTCACCTCAAAACGCAGGTACGGCACTCGATCGCACATTTGCTGCTATCATCGCTGCTCTCATTTTGTGGCGGGAAATGGACATAGTTGAACCGGCCACGATACTAGCAAACCATAGCAGCAAATGTGTTGCTGAATCGTCACATTCATGAATGCTCATAAAATGGTGCCGTCAGCCGAAGAGACCAGCGCAGATAAAAGGAAAGCCCGGCGAAAACCGGGCCTCAAATACACCGTCGATGGGATCAGAACTTGACCTTTAGCGATGTTGAGATTGCTCCTACGAAATCGTTGTCGAAGTCGTAGCTCACGTCGTCGCCGATGACCTGTCCGTCGAATGTGACCGGTCCCGAGCTTCCGCTGGTCATGATCCCGACGACGCCGGCAAGGCGGAGCTCAACGTTCTGTGTCGGGGCATAGGAGACCCCCGTACCGAACGTCCAAGTGTCGGTCTGCGAGCCATATCCATGGCTCGTCCCGCGATCCCAGGTGACGCTTACTGCACCGCTCCACTGATCGTTGAACTTGTGACCAATACCGCCGGTGACCGTCCAGCCGTCGCGATAAAGGAGGTCGAGCGTCGTGCACGGTTGCGCAACACTCCCGCCGCCAGCCGGGCAGAATTCCAATACCTGCAGTTGGCTCCAGTCCGTCCATTTGACCGAGCCAAATGCCAGCCAACCAGGTGCGATGCCGGACTGGACCTTCAACTCCAACGAATCCGGCATCGAAGCCGAGCCGGATACACCGTAAAAGTTTACTGGCGCTGGACCACGGACATCCCGCAGGTCAATGGTGCCGGCAAGGTTGTCCAGATCGACGGCGCTATTATATACGAGGCTTGCTCGCATTGCGTATTCCGGGATTTCGTAAGCGACGCCAGTCCGCCAACCCCAACCATCACCGTCTAGGTCAAGCCTGCCAACGCCGGAAAGGCCGCCGGTCAGGATCGGCGGTACGCCGCTGAAATCCTGCACAAGCCGTTCCTTGAAGCCGCCAACTTCTTGGTAGAAGGCACCGCCAATAACGCGAACTATGCCAGGTCCCATGTCCCATTTGTAGGAGCATGTTGCCGCGTAGTTATCGCTCTCGACCTTCGTTTCGATGTTGTTGTTGGCGCCGGCCCAGTTTTGGCCGGGATTGGTGTGGGCGCCCCAAGGCTGCGAGTAGTCCGCCATACAGTCAATACTGTCACCCAAAGCAGCCTTTACGCCGATGCGGGGCGCCCAATAACTTTCCGTGTCCTCGACGCTATTTGGACGATTATTCAGGTTACCGCCACCGGAGCCGAAAGCCGGAGAACCGACAGGCGCAAGTCCCGTTGTCGTATCCGTATCCTTAACATTCTTCAATTCACGCTGTGGATTAACATACATTGCCGTCGCTTCGGCGGCATAGTCTGACGGATCGAACAGCAGATCGATATTATATCCGCTGCGCTCAAGCCCCCCAGCATGCGCAGCCGATACCACGAGCATTCCGGCGACGACCGCCAAAATGCCCTTCTTCATTCCACCTTGAGCCATTAAGCTCCTCCCCTGCACTCTCCGTGTGCGACAATCCATCTCATGTCGCGCTTGGCGCGGAGAGTATCCTCACGATTGCGTGAAATGGCAAACCGCGGACTCGCGGGAGTGGCCGTCGGATCGGCCATAAGATTTACGTAAGAATTTCAAGATTAAGACACAAATTCAGAATCCTGGAACGTTTTTCCAACGAACGCCAAGCGTTCCAGGTGGTTGAAAATAATATTCCACTTCTACGGCGAAGTGTGACCGGGGAACAACAATTTCGCTTTTTGCGCCCTTTAGCTGCAAGCATCTTTGTGCAGTTCGCCAATAAAACCAAAGCGTGTATTGCGTCGTTCCATCGCGTCGGATCGACGTCTGATTCGAAGTTTCGGGCCACATAATAGAAAAATCCGCGGCATTTCTACCGCGGATTGTAATTTGTTCTTCGTCGCAAAGGCGTGCGCCTTCGCTTTGCTTTAACCCGCTTCCGACACGCGGCTGAGAGCGACCCCGAGCGAATCCTTTTGCAGATCTAACTCGATCAATCTTTCGCGCTCTGCCTCGACCAATTCGGCCTTCGCATTGGCGACGAACTTCTCGTTGGCGAGTTTGCCGAGAATTCTCTCGCGCTCGACCTCGACCTTGGCGATTGCTTTCTCCAGCCGGATTTTCTCTGCTGAAAGATCGATAAGGTTGCCGAGCGGAAGGCAGGCGGTCGCTTCGGCGATGACGATCTGGGCGCTGCCGCGCGGCGCCACCGCCGCATGCTCGATGCTTTCCACTCTTGCCAGGCGCTTTATCGCCGAGGCGTGCCGGTCGAGCCGCTCGCTCGTCAGTCCATTTGCACCGATGATCACCAGCGGTGCCGTCGCCGCCGGCGGAACGTTCATTTCGGCGCGCACCGATCGAATGCCGGAGACGAGATCGATCAACCAGTTGATTTCATCGGCTGCAGCGTCATCCGCGTAGAAGGCGGAGGGCCATTCCGTGTGGCACAGCAGTGTCTCACGCTCGCGTCCGGGGCCAGCAGTCTTCTCCCAAAGCTCCTCCGTCATGAAGGGCATGAAGGGATGCAAGAGCTTGTAGATCTCGTCCAGCACGTAAGCGACGCAGGCCTGCGACTCCCGTTTGGCCTCCTGGTCGTCGCCGTTGAAGACCGGCTTCAGCAGTTCGAGATACCAGTCGCAGAACTGATTCCAGACAAAACGATAGAGACCACCGGCCGCCTCATTGAAGCGGTAGCCCTCGATTGCTTCACTGACGTCGCGGATCGTTCGCGAAAGCTCGGTCAAGATCCAGCGGTTGATCGTCAGCGCCGTCGCTTCGGGAATGAACCCTTCGCTGTTCGTCACGCCGTTCATTTCGGCGAAACGCGTGGCGTTCCAGAGCTTGGTGCCGAAATTGCGGTAGCCGGCAATGCGGGCCGGGTCGAGCTTCACGTCACGCCCCTGCGCCGCCATGATCGCCAAAGTGAAGCGCAGCGCGTCGGCGCCATATTCGTCCATCAGTTCCAAAGGATCGATGACGTTGCCCTTCGACTTCGACATCTTCTGGCCGTTCTTATCGCGAACGAGCGCATGGACGTAAACAGTGTGGAACGGCTCGACAGGCGTGCCGTCGGCGTCCTTCATGAAATGAAGGCCCATCATCATCATGCGGGCGACCCAGAAGAAGATGATGTCGAAGCCCGTCACCAGAACATCGGTCTGATAATATCTTTCGAGTTCCGGCGTCTCGTTCGGCCAGCCGAGCGTCGAAAACGGCCAGAGGGCAGACGAGAACCAGGTGTCGAGAACGTCTTCGTCGCGGGTCAGGATTTCTCCCGGTTTGAAGTTTTCGAGAAGGTCTTCGACATAGGCCTTCATCGGCCCTTCATGCGCAAGATAATGCTGGATCGCGGCATGCAGCGCCTCTTCCTCGGTCTTCTCGACGAAGACCTGGCCGTCGGGACCGTACCACGCGGGTATCTGATGCCCCCACCAAAGCTGGCGTGAAATGCACCAGGGCTGGATGTTCTCCATCCATTCGAAATAGGTCTTTTCCCAGTTCTTCGGAACGAAGCTGGTCCGGCCCTCCTTGACCGCGGCGATCGCTGGCTTGGCCAAGGTCTTGGCGTCGACATACCATTGCTCGGTCAGGCGCGGCTCGATCGGTACACCACCGCGGTCGCCATGCGGCACGGCGTGCCTATGCGGTTCGATGTGATCGACGAGCCCCGCCTCTTCGAGGATCTCGACGATCAGCCTGCGTGCCTCGAAACGATCCTTGCCTTCGAGCTCATCCCAGGCGCCGTGGAGCGCGGCCGGGTGATCGAGTCCTTCAAGGAAGTCGTCGTTGTTCTTGATCGTGATCCGTCCATCCGCAGTCAGGACGTTGACCTGGCGAAGCCCTCTCCGCTTGCCGACATCAAAATCGTTGAAGTCGTGGGCCGGCGTCATCTTGACCGCGCCGGTACCAGTCGCCGGATCCGGGTACTCATCCGCAACGATCGGGATCCGCCGCCCGACGATCGGCAGGATCGCGTGCTTGCCGACAATACCCTTGTAGCGGACGTCATCCGGATGGACCGCAACGCCGGTATCGCCGAGCATCGTCTCCGGACGCGTCGTGGCAACGACGAGATAGTCGCGGATCTCCCATTCCGTTGCGTTGCCGTCTTCATCGAATGCGACCGGATGCCGATAGGTGACGCCCTCTTCGAGAGGATACCGCAGGTGCCAGAGATGGCCATTAACCTCGACCTGCTCGACTTCGATATCCGAAATCGCCGTCTGCAGCTTCGGGTCCCAGTTCACGAGACGCTTGTCGCGATAGATCAGGCCTTCCCTATACAGGCTGACAAAAACCTCAATGACGGCTTCGGACAAACCTTCATCCATCGTGAAGCGCTCGCGCGACCAGTCGCACGATGCCCCCAGCCGCTTCAACTGGTTGAAGATCAGACCACCGGATTCGGCTTTCCACTCCCAGACCTTCTCGACGAAGGCCTCGCGTCCCATCTCGCGCCGGCCGGGCAGCTGTCTCTGCGCGAGTTGGCGTTCGACGACCATCTGCGTGGCGATGCCGGCGTGGTCCATACCTGGCTGCCAGAGAACATCCTTGCCGCGCATGCGCTCGAAACGCACCATGATGTCCTGCAGCGTGTTGTTCAGCGCGTGGCCCATATGCAACGAGCCAGTCACGTTCGGTGGCGGAATCACAATGCAGAAGCTGTCAGCGCCAGGCTTTGCGCCGGCGCCTGCACGAAACGCGTTTTCTTCGTCCCACTTCTTGGCGATACGCGGGTCGACGGCTGCGGAATCGTAGGTCTTATCAAGCATTTTTCGGCCAGTATTTTGGAGATTGATGTCAGCGTTTTTGTAAACCGGAAGGCCCAGCCCAAGTCAACACAAACGGCGAAAAAGCCGCAAGCGATTACGCTCGCGACTTTACAGCGCGTCGCGTCCTATGGACGCGCTAAGGTCGCTGTAGCACTCTGAAGTGCTGCATGATTTTGTCCTTAAATCGATTCCGATCAAGGAATCATGCGGTAGCTCTCCGCAAAAGTGCGCCTCAGCGACGAGGGCCGCGCGCGACGCGTTCGATTTCCTCGCGCACCAAGCGCTCGACCAGGGTGGGCAGATTGTCATCCAGCCACTCCTGCAGCATCGGCCGAAGCATCGCTTCCGCAATCTCGTCGAAGGAACGCCTGGGGCCCTGCTCGACTGCGTGGGCAAGGTCTTTGAATGAGCGCGCTACCTGGCGGCTGACGGCCGGCGAAACGATAGCGCCCAGCGGCGTTTCTTCGCTGTCGGCCACTTTCTCCCTAACAGTTGCCTGTGACGACGCGCTGGGCTCGGGAACCATCCGTTCTGTGGCAACATCCCGGACGGCCTCGTCTTCCACTTTTCTGGCGCCTGCGTTCACCGGGGCCGCCGGCGAAGAGATCGCCGCCATTCGTGAGGTGACGACCGGATTATCCTGCACCGGAGGCATCGGGGCCGGGCCGACCTGATCCTTTGGCGCATAGTTCACCGCGTGACGTTCTGAAGCGGCTCGCACCCTTGCCGCGACATCGGCGAGCGAAAGCGGTGGCTGCGGCGAAGTCTGCGTTTCTGCGGCATCGCCGGTTGCTTCAGCCGGCGACACATATGACGGTGTGTTTGATGAAAGGCGAGGCTCTTCGGATGCGCGGAACGCAACGGCCTCGATTTCCGAGTCGATTGTCAGTTCGATCTCGTCACCGGCTTCGTCTTCGAACTCCTGCCGGACAGAGGATCCGATCTGCCCAGGCTCGTTGTTCTCGATGATCTTGCGAATGGACGCCAGAATCTCGTCCATCGAAGGTTCACGCGCGACATTGAGCTGTGCCATTTCCATCCTCGTTTGGTGCGGCAAAGACGGGCTTAAGATGCCTCCATGTGCCGATTTCAAACAGACCTTAAGTGAGTTCGCGGACGAAACAAACGTCACGAATCAACCACGGGGATTCTTGCACAGATTTGTTTTTCGGGGCAGATGCCGTCTGCCCCGCCAACTGCATGCTTCCTTAAATCGTGCCGATTCAAGGATAAGATCATGCAGCGGTTCAAAGCGTTACAGCGTCCTTTGCGCGCCTGATAAGACGCGCAGTGGCTCTAGCTCTCGCGGTCAGCGGCCGTCGACGGTCCGCAGACCGAACCACTTGTCCTTGACGGCTTCGTAGTGCTCTTCGGAGCGATATTCGGCAACGGCGAGACCCTGCGTCTTGACCGTCAGCCGGCCCATGGCGGCAAGCAGCGAATAGCTCGCCACGACGGCATCGCGCTGTGCGCCGGCGAGCGACTCCTGCGCGTCCAGAACGTCCTGCTGCGAATCGAGAACGTCGAGGGTCGTGCGCTGACCGACCTTGCGCTCCTCGATGACGCCCTCGAGCGCCAGGTTGGCGGCAGAAATCTGCGACCGGCTTGCGGTAATTCGCGCAAGCGCGGAGTCAAGCTGGGCGTAGGCCGAAACGACGGTCTGCTGAACCGAAGCACGCGCGGAATCGACGAGGATCCGCTGCTGGCCCAGAACTTCCTTGGCTTGACGAATCTGCCCGTATTCAACGCCGCCCTGATAGATCGGCACTTCCAGCCGAGCGGTGACGCTCGCTGTCGTATCGTCAAGGCCTGTCCCGGCATTTCCGGTGTTGCGGGTTACTGCCCCCTGGAGGACGACACCGGGCAGCATCGTGCCTTCGGCCGACTTCACCTGGAAGCCTGCCGAGTCGACAGCATACTGCGCAGCCAGAATCTGCGGATTTTCCCGCAAGCCTGTAGCCACCGCCTGATCGAGGGATCTCGGCATGCTCTTGCTGGCCGGCGCTGGCTGCCTGATTCCTGTCGGAGCCGCGCCAACGATCTGCACGTAGACCGCTTCGCTCTGCTTCAACTGAGCGATCGCGCTTACCAGCAAGGACTGCGCGTCGGCGAGTTGGGCCTCCGCCTGGCTCACGTCCGTGCGCGTTCCTTCACCTACCTCGAGGCGAGCTTGTGAGGCGTTCAACTGTTCCCTCAGGAACGCCAGGTTCTGCCTGCGAATTGAAACGACCTGCTGGTCGCGCGCGATATTGGCGTAGGCCTGCGCTGCCGCAAGAAGGATCTGGATTTCATTCGCCTTCAGCGATTCACGACTGGAAAAGACATTCGATTCAGCGGCTCTGACGTTGTTCAGTGTCTGAAACCCGTCGAAAATCATCTGGGTGATGCTGATACCGATCTGCCCGCTGTGAAAATCGCGCGTGCCGGTTTTCTCGATGTCAGTGCGGGTTAGCGTACCCGTCGCAGAGGCCGAAATCTGAGGCCGGAATCCGGACTTGGCGATCGGAACTCCTTCATCGGTGGCGCGAAGGCCGGCACGTGCGGCATTGAGATCTGGGTTGTTCGCATAGGCCTTGGCCATTGCGCCGGCGATCGTCTCTGCGAGCGCCGCGTGCGGCGCGATCAGTACACTGGTCGAGACAGCCGCCCACAAGGCTGCTTTGCGGACAATCGACACCATCTTCCCTCCGATCAACCGAGGCAGCAGTGCTGCCCCGCAATTATCAGCAAGTCCGCTCTGGCGACCTGCACAACGACTGTGGTGACGTGCTCGTGCCACCCGTTGGCGAGCAAATCACTACCCCTGCGCTCTTTGAAACCCGGATTCGGTCCTGCGACAACTGTCCACTGACGCTCTCAGCAGCCATTTCAAAAAGAAACAAAGGATACGTTGCCAATTGGCAACATTGCGATTTTGGTAACAACGCTTCTATGCTGAGCGCCACCAATATGAGGTGCCTCAGAAAACAAAAGAACGCTCGCGGCGAAATCCGGGAAGAGGTTTAACGGCCGTGTTAAAGTCCGACCGCTCCGAGACCCTGCCGAATCCGCGCACATAAAGTTTCGCACGAGATGCGTTACTAAATCCTTCCACCGTCACGAGACGCCCGCCGTCGCGAAGTTGCCCGAAAAGGCCCTCGGGGATCGTTTCCACCGCGCCATTAATGAAAATCACATCATAGGGCGATTCTGCGGCGTAGCCTTCGGCAAGGTTGCCGGTCACCACTGCAATGTTGTCATAGCCGAGGCGCGCGAGCGTTGCCGTCGCCGTCGCGGCGAGCCCCTCGTCGCTCTCCAGTGCGACAACAGAGCCGGCAATCAGAGATAGCAGTGCCGAGGCGTAACCCGTCCCGCAGCCGATCTCAAGCACGACATCGGACTTGGAAATTCCGGCGAGCTGCAACAGCTTCGCGAGCGGCGATGGCTCCATCAGATAGCGTGGCTCGGCCCCGCCAACGAGTTCGATGTCGGCATCGATGTAGGCCAGTTCCTTCAATTTCGCGGGCACGAACTCCTCGCGAGGCACGGAAAGGAAGGCGGACAGGACCGAATGGGAGGTCACGTCCGTGGTCCGGACCTGATTGTCCACCATCTTATTGCGCGCTGCTTCGAAGTTCATGGTACTGCCCTCGTGTCCCGGATAGGCGCGGCGCCGGTGTCCTGGAAATCCGCGCGATCTTGCATCTGGCTGCCGAAGCGCAGCCTGTTGCTTAAGCTCATAAATCGCCGCACCGCCGGTTTCAAGCGACAGCGACATTTCGGCAAGCAAAAAGGGAACGGTGGCAACGGCTCACGACAGAGCCGCATCACTTCCAGAACAGAAGAGGGCAAAGACGCGCCGGCTGATCGGGTGTCGTCTGCAAGACAGGCAGTCCCGCAAAAGCGTCACGACAAATCTTCAAACCAGCGGCTGCAGGCAGCTACCGCGCGGGCGCCGCCTCGAGACCGACAAGCGCGATCTTGCCGTAGCCCGCGCCTCGAATGAGATTCATGACCGTCATCAGCTCGCCGTAATCGACCAGACGATCCGCGCGCAGCAGCACGCGTGTTTCCGTGTTCCCGTTCGTCATCCGGTTGAGTTCGGAAACGAAGCTCTCGCGGGCCGTTTTCTCGTTGCCGATTGCCAGCGTCAAGTCTGCCTTCAGCGTCACGAAAACCGGCTTGTCGTCTCTTGGCGCGGGCTTGGCCACGGATTGCGGCAGATCGACCTTCATGTCGACGGTCGCCAAGGGTGCAGCAACCATGAAGATGATCAGCAGGACGAGCATGACGTC
The DNA here is from genome assembly GCF_009601505.1 of Sinorhizobium terangae. Classification (GTDB taxonomy): domain Bacteria; phylum Pseudomonadota; class Alphaproteobacteria; order Rhizobiales; family Rhizobiaceae; genus Sinorhizobium; species Sinorhizobium terangae. Next base: position 123,049 of record NZ_WITC01000121.1, on the reverse strand, counting down.
GATGAAGGGTGTTACGTTGATCTCGCTGTTCTCATCGAGATCGCCGCCACTTTCAGATATCTTTGCCGCCATCGCCTTATCCGATCCTGGCTATCGAAGCGTCGACATGGCCGTCGCGCCTGTGCGGCTGGGTCCTGCGCATGTGCCGATGGTCGAGGTCCCGGCTCACCAATCGCTCCACTGCGGCCGCCGCATCCGCCAGTATCAGCTTGTAGCCGCCTACAGACCGGGCGAAGTAGTTGTAGATCACCACCGCGGGGATGGCCGCGACGAGACCAATGGCCGTTGCCAGCAAAGCCTCGGCGATACCGGGCGCGACGATGGCGAGGTTGGTCGTCTGCGCTTTGCTGATGCCGATAAACGAATTCATGATTCCCCAGACCGTGCCAAACAGCCCGACGAAGGGACCAACCGAGCCGATTGAGGCCAGAATGCCGGTGCCACCGCTCATCCGCTTGCCGGCACGAACCTCGATACGGCCGAGCAGCGACGACACGCGCTCCTTGGTACCGCTAGCCGGGGCGTGGTCCAGAACCGCCTCCGAACGGGCCATTTCGTCATCAGCCGCCGCCACCATTTCCGCGGCAACGCCCGCCTTGCGGTCAAGCGCGGCCTTGACGTCGGCGAGCCCGTTCGCTGCGGAGAGCATCCGCACCGCGCGGTTCAACCGCGATTTTGCGCCAATGAGCTCTATCGTCTTCACCAGGAAGATCGCCCATGTGATGACGGATGCCAGCGCCAGGCCGATCATCACGCTCTTGACGACGATATCGGCGGCGAGAAACATGCCGAGCGGCGAAAGATCGTGCGGAAGGACTGGGTTTCCGCTAGCGCCCGGCGTCGGGGCGTCGACAGGTGCAGGCAGTTCCGGCGGCGCGGTGAAATTCGCTTGGCTCTCGCCGGCAGTAGGTGCCGTAACGGCGGGCGCCGCCGCGCCCTGCGCCTGCCCGGCAACCGCGGCGGAGGGATCTTGCTGTATTGTTTGGGCGAAGCCTGCCGAAACCGCTCCGGCAAGTGAAATGGCGAGCGTTGCCGCAAACAACACACTCAATTGCGGCCGGGTCCGGTGTGACATCTCGTTCCTCACATATTGTGTGCCTGTCTTGTCGCCTGACTGCGATGCAACCCCGGGACGAGCAAGCCCGCATGCTTTCGCAGGTTCTTTACGACGAACTATGACCGAATGGCAAGGATTTGTGGAGTAAAATAATCAAGAATAAGGGCGGTGTCGCATTCTTACGACCACTTATCAGGCGAATTCAGAAGCTGCCTTCGTCGGGTGAGAAGTCATCGCTACGCCAGTCGTACCGGCGATGACGTTGCCACGGCCTCCCCGTGGACGTGAACGACCTCACGATCCGCATGTGGAGCGGCGCTCCAGTCTGCTTCTCATCGGCGTAAATTTCCGATCGCGCCGCTACTCCGCAGAGTCTCAGCCGTCACAATCAGTGCCCGGCTCGATTTGCACGCCGGTAAGGGCCGCCGGCCGGCTGCGATGACGAGGTCAGCGGTCTCGCATAAGGACGGAAAGAATTCGGGGGCGTCGACGATGACGATGGTCCAGCCTTCACGGCTGCGGCCGGCGCACCATTCGCCCTTGCGGCAGATAAAGCCTCCAGGTTTCACAGATGACAGGATTTCAGCCGCATTCACCGCGCTTGCCGCAAGATCGCGTGGTTCCATCTTTGAGGCACGTTCGATGACCGGGGCAACATGATTGGAGGCGGCAAGCGCCCGCTGCCATTGCGAGAAGATAAAGCCCGGCGGGCGGGTCCGGTTGGTGGCGATGGCGTCTTCTGTAATCAGCCCAATCAGTTGGCCGTCTTCGGATATTACCACCGAGGGATGTTGCGCCTGGCGCTCCCATGCGATCGCCGCGCCGCCGAACACGATCAATACTGCTCCAATGAGCGCCAGCCGCGTTCGCAGCACACACAGCACGATTCCGCCGAACGCCGCCGGCGCAAAACCGGTCGCACCCACCCGACCCGTCACCCATTCGCCATTGAACGAAGCCACGTAGCGCGCTACCGCGAGCATCCAATCGAGCCCCTGCCCCATCACCACCAGGGGATAATATTCAAGCCCGAACGGCATTAGCAGCATGGCGAACAAGCCGAACGGCATGATGAGGATGCTGATCAATGGCGTGGTGAGGACGTTGGCGATCAATCCATAGGCCGGAAGCCGATGAAAATGGGCGGCGGCGTAGACTGCCGTCGCCAAGCCACCAATGAGAGATGTGGCGACGGTGCCAATGGCAAAATTGGACGCCGGCTCCCAGCGGCGCTCGCCAGTTGCTCGTTCCCGCTCCCGCATTCGATGTTCGCGCCAGCGGGCATAGCCTGCGACCAGAGCCAGGGTGGCGGCGAAGGACATTTGAAATCCTGGCCCGGCAACCGCCGACGGTGTCCAGGCGATAATGATAATTGCCGCCAGAGCGACATTCCGCAGGCTGATCGAAACCCTGTCGAAAAAGACGGCTATGAGCATGATGGAGATCATGATCCAGGAACGAAGCGCCGAGACTGCGCCACCGGCGATCAGGATGTAGAGCAGGACCATCACCAGCGCCCCCGCAGCGGCGATCTTCTTGATCGGCAGCCGTTCGGCCAGGCCCGGAACCAGACTCAACAGTGTCCGCGCTCCGACAAGAAAGGTCCCCGCCGCCAGAACCATGTTCAGCCCCGAAATAGCCAAAACATGCGACAGGCCGGCGGCTCGCAGCGTTTCGACTGTCTCGCGGCTGATGGCTCGCTCTTCCGCAGTGATGAGCGCCGCCGCGATCGCTCCCGTATCGCCGCCGACCACCGTCCGGATCCTCTCTCCAACGGCTTCACGCATGTCAGCAAGGAAGGCCTTGCCTCGCGCAAACAGGGACGTATCGGTGCGCGATGCGGCAACGTCCGCATATGGTACCAGTCGTGGAGCGCCGTAGAAGAATCCGACCGCTCCAACGCCTTTGAAAAAAGCGTCGAAGGCAAAGTCGTTCAACCCAGGCAGCGCGGGTCCCGAAGGCGGGGAAAGGCGCACCTTGCCCTCGATGATAGCCCCGACCGGAAATCCTTGGTGCTGACTTCGCGCCAGCAGTGTTGCTTTGGAGGGTGGTCTGCGAAGCCGAGGCCTGGAAGTTTCGGTGATCTCGGCCAGATATCGCCAGCGCCCCTTGTCATCCTGTTCGCGCGACAACACGCGTCCGCGAAGGTTCGTCGTCACCGGGCCATCGAGAACGACCGTGCCGAGGCGTGCGGTCTCCGCCGCGGACAGCAACATACCAGCAACGAAGATGAAAGGCGCGATCGCTATCGGCCGCCAAGGTGCGAAACGCCCTTGGCAGAGGAGCGCCGATATGCCGAAAACGCAAAGCAGCGCTGCAAGTTTGGCAATTCCGACGTCATACGCCAGTGTGAACCAAACGAGGGAGCCGAGCGCTAGAAGCACCGGGATCAGTACGAAGCCGTGCCCAAAATCAGCCTCCTCCTCCGCGGCCGCGCGCAATCGCCGGATGACCGAGGCGGCAGCCGCAGGGACCCTGTGATCCAGCGCCGAACCATTCAGTGGCCGTCGCAGCCGGCGCCCGGCCTGCGCTACCGGGGTATCGGCGGCGTGAACGGAGACTTGGCTGCCGATGAAAGGCGATGCGCGATGCAGCGCATCGAGCGTCGTCGGTCCTCGCTCTTCCATCCCCATTGCTGCCCGCTCTGCCCCTCTGCGGCTCTCGGCCGATCCTGCAACCAACTTCGCCGCATTGCAACCAGAAGATAAACTGCACAAAAAATCAGCAGAGCTATATAGAATGGTACCGCATTATCAGATTAACGATCATTGGTCCGCTTGGACATCTGGCCATATCGTGCGATTATTGCGTCGCCATATGCACATTTTCGCATCGCACCAATTTGCCTTTCGTACAGCTTGGCAGTCGAAAATAAATCATATAGCAAATTCGCAACGTTCAATTTCGTGGCATTTTTCTATGCCACGTTGCCATAAGACGGAGGCTCCCATGACAGAAAAAAGCGCGGTTGTAACATTCGATGGAAAATCGGCGGAACTGCCAGTGCGATCGGGATCCATCGGGCCGGACGTCGTGGATATCGGATCGCTCTACAAGCAGACGAAGATGTTCACCTACGATCCCGGCTTTACGTCGACGGCGTCTTGTGAATCCAAGATCACCTATATCGATGGTGACGAGGGCGTGCTGCTTCATCGTGGCTATCCGATCGAGCAACTGGCCGAACACGGCGACTTCCTCGAAGTGTGCTATCTGCTCCTCTACGGCGAACTGCCGACCAAGGCTCAGAAGGACGATTTCGACTATCGCGTGACCCACCACACGATGGTCCATGAACAGATGTCGCGCTTCTTCACCGGTTTCCGCCGCGACGCCCACCCGATGGCCGTCATGTGCGGGTGCGTCGGCGCGCTGTCGGCCTTCTATCACGACTCGACAGATATCACTGATCCGCATCAGCGCATGGTCGCGTCGCTGCGCATGATCGCGAAGATGCCGACGATTGCCGCCATGGCTTATAAATATCATGTCGGCCAGCCGTTCGTTTACCCGAAGAACGACCTCGACTACGCGTCGAACTTCCTGCGCATGTGCTTTGCAGTTCCCTGCGAGGAGTATGTCGTGAACCCGGTTCTCTCGCGCGCGATGGACCGGATCTTCATCCTGCACGCCGATCACGAGCAGAATGCATCGACCTCGACCGTCCGCCTCGCCGGCTCGTCGGGCGCAAACCCGTTTGCATGTATCGCGGCCGGCATCGCCTGCCTCTGGGGACCCGCTCACGGCGGCGCCAACGAAGCCGCGCTCAACATGCTCGCGGAAATCGGCACGGTCGACCGCATCCCGGAATATATTGCCAGGGCCAAAGACAAGAACGATCCGTTCCGCCTGATGGGCTTTGGCCATCGCGTCTACAAGCATTACGACCCGCGCGCGAAGATCATGCAGAAGACCACGCATGAAGTTCTCGCCGAGCTCGGCCACAAGGACGATCCGCTGCTCGAAGTGGCAATGGAACTCGAGCGCATTGCGCTGACCGACGAATATTTCATCGAAAAGAAGCTCTATCCGAATATCGACTTCTATTCCGGCATCACGCTGAAGGCGCTGGGCTTCCCCACCACCATGTTCACGGTGCTCTTCGCGCTTGCCCGCACTGTCGGCTGGATCGCGCAGTGGAACGAAATGATCGAGGATCCGGAGCAGCGCATCGGTCGCCCGCGTCAGCTCTATGTCGGCGCATCGCAGCGCGATTACGTCCCGGTCTCAAAGCGCTGAGCGGACATCCCGTCACATCAAGAAGCCCGGTCAGAGACGGCCGGGCTTTTTCTGTTGGAGATAATCGAAGACGATTTCCGCGGCCTTCTCGCCGGGCGGCCGGTCGGTCGCCATGCGCTCCTGCACGATGGCAAAGCCGTCAAGCATGGCACGGCGTTGCGGCGTGTCGCTCGAAAGCCGCTCGAACCAGCGTGTCAGCACCGCCGGCCGGATCATCTTGTTGAAATATTCCGGTACGACTGGAAAATCGGCGATCAGGTTCGGAAGTGCCGCAGTCCATATCCGAATCCGAGAATGCAGGAAGCTGACGAGCCAATCGGCTTTGTAGGTTGAAACGACGGGGATACCGGCAAGCGCAAGCTCGAGAATGACCGTCCCTGAAGCTGCAAGTGCGGCGTCGGCCTTTTCAAAGGCCTCCCACTTCCTGTCGGTTGCAACCGATATCTCGGGCTGCACCTTCCACGACGCCGTCAGTTCCTTCACCCGCCGCTCCTGCCGGGGAACAGTCGGCAAAAGAAAGCGCATGCCTTGATGGCGCGCCGCGAGTTCCTCGACGGTCTCGCCGAAAATCGGAAGCAAGCGGCTGACTTCACTCCCGCGGGATCCCGGAAGCAGGAGACAGGTCGCCGGCTCCAGCGGCCGTTCGGCGCGCTGCCTTTCGCGCCGCCGGGCACGAACCGACAAGACATTGATGTCGGACGCAAGGCGATGCCCGACATAGGTTGTCGACGGACCATCGAGCGTGCGCATCACCTCCGGCTCGAACGGCAGAACCGCAAGCACATGGTCGACATAGGCACGCATGCGCGGCGCGCGCTCGGGTTTCCACGCCCAGACGCTCGGGCAGACGTAATTGATCACCGGCAGATGTGGTAGCGCCGCGCGCACGCGCCGCGCTACGCGATGGGTGAAATCCGGGCTGTCGATGATGAGCAATGCGTCCGGCCGGGCCGCGATGATTGCGCGCGCTGTCTGGCGGATGCGCAGAATGAGCTTCGGCAATCGTGCAAGCACCTGCGAAAAGCCCATGATCGACAATTCGGAATAGTCGAACAGCGATGCCAGCCCCTCGGCTTCGAGCGCCTCGCCACCGACACCGACGAGTTCAAGCGGGCCTGCGAGACGCGGGCGAAGGGCGCGTACCAGATCGGCACCGAGCAAGTCACCCGAGACCTCCCCGGCTATCACAGCCAGTTTGTAGCCCTTGCCCGTCATCGGCGGCTGCCATACCTCCCACGCTCAACACCCAGGATGAACAGGCCGCTTTTGTCGGCCCTTTCGACAAGCTGCGACCGCTCGAGCACAAGTGCCCTGCCCGCTTCGACGGCAATGCCTGCAAGGCCCGCTGCCTCGGCGCCCGCAACTGTGGAAGGACCGATAGAGGGCAGATCAGCGCGTTCGTCCTGCTGCGGCTTGCAAAGCTTGACGAGCACGCCGCGACGACGGGTCGAGACCCGACCCTCCACCTTCAGCGCGGCAACGCGCGCCAGCATGGCGTCGGTGCCTTCAGCACCCTCGAGCGCGATCACCCGGCCGCCGACCGCGACGGCGCCCTGCCCGACATCGAGCGCTCCCAAGGCGTTGGCAGCGGCGATCCCAGCTTCAATGTCCCGCCGATCGTCATCCGTTGGCGTGTGGGCCCCAAGCGGGCCGGTGTCTGCGAGGAGATTGGGGACGACTTCCTGTGCGCCGATGACGCGGGCGCCGCTCGCTTCGATGAGATCCATCGCCATCCTCAAAACCGCGTCGTCACCACCGGACACCAGAGTCCGAAGCACACTCGGTACCTTGGCGAGCGTCCTCAGCGTGGGGCGGATATCACGCCATTCCGGTCGACGCCGAACTCCGCCGGAGAGCACAACACGGTCAATGCCCTCCTTCTCGAAGGTTCGGCTGATCGCGGCAAAATCACCGATGGCCAGAACGGCGTAGTCGAACCCCGTCCAATCGGCGTCCGCTTCGCGCGACAGCGCAATGATGAAAGGGTCTTCGCCCTGTCGCCGCGCGGCCTCCGCGACGTGATGCGGCAGCGCACCGGCGCCGGCAATGATCGCCAACCTGCCCCCCGTACCCGGCAGGCTGCGGGCTACCACTGCAGTCAACCTCTGTTGCCGCGGTTGGGCGACGACAGCGCGCGGTCGCTGTCTGCCGCAATGAAATCGAGGATCTCGAGCGCCGGCGGGCAATCGAGATACTCCGGCCGGATTGCCGCAGCATTGGCGCGGATAGATTCCGGTCCCTCGAAAATCTGCTTGTACGCCCGCCGCACCGCATGGATCGTCGCGCGGTCGATGCCAGCGCGCGTCATGCCGACGACATTGAGACCGCTCAGAACGCCGGGATTGCCGTTGAGCATGCCATAGGGAATGACGTCGTAGCTTACCGCCGAGAGCCCGCCGATAAAGGCCTGCCTGCCAATGCGCGTGAACTGGTGAACCGCCGAACCGCCGCCGAGAATGGCGCGGTCGTCAACGATCACGTGCCCCGCCAGCATCACGTTGTTGGACAGGATGATGTTGTTTCCGAGCCGGCAATCATGCGCAACGTGGGAATTGGCCAGAAACAGGTTGTTGTTGCCGACGATCGTGCTGCCCCCATGCTCGACGGTGCCCGTGTTCATCGTCACACCTTCGCGGATGGTGCAGTTCTCGCCGATGACCAGCGTCGTATTCAGGGCGCTGTGATGCACGCTTTGCGAATCGCCGCCGATGACGGCGGACGGGAAGATCTTCGTCCCCTTGCCGACGGTCGTGCGCCCGATGACGACGACATGGCTCAGGAGTTCGACGTCGCCTCCCAGAACGACATTCGGCCCGATATGGCAAAAAGGACCGACCTTCGCGTTCTCCCCGATCACCGCCCCATCCTCGATAACGGATGACGGGTGGATCTTCGCAGTCGATGCAATCATTTTCAGGCGTCTTCCTTGCTGACAATCATCGCGCCGATATCAGCTTCCGCGACAAGTTGCCCGTCAACTTTTGCATCACAGTGAAACTTCCAGATATTGCCACGTTGCTTCTGTTTCACGACATGGAATTCGACCCGGTCTCCCGGCACGACAGGCTTGCGGAATCGGGCATTGTCGATGGTCATGAAGTAGACGAGATTGTCGCCGATCCCGGTCTTGCGGGCGCAGATGGCGCCAGCGGTCTGCGCCATGCCTTCGATCAGCAACACGCCCGGCATAATCGGCTTTCCGGGGAAATGTCCCGTGAAATGCGGTTCGTTCGCCGTCACGTTCTTGATCCCGATCGCCGAATTGTCGGCGTCGATCGCTATGATGCGGTCGACAAGCAGGAACGGGTAGCGATGGGGAAGAAGGGTCAGGATTTCCTGAATATCCGCCGTGCCGAGTACCGTTGCAGCCTCATTCATCCTTGCCACCCTTCTTCTTCTGTCTTTCGCTGGCGCGCATCGCCATCTCGGCAATGTCGCGCAGAAAATCCCGCATCGGGCGTGCGGGGATCCCACCGTAACGCTCGCCGGCCGGCACATCGCTCGCCACACCGCTCATCGCGGCGATCTGCACGCCATCTCCGATGGCAATGTGGCCATTGACACCGCTTCCGCCGCCGATCATCACGCCGTCGCCAATCTTCGTACTGCCGGCGATGCCGACCTGGCTGACGATGCCGCAATAGCGACCGATGCGGACGTTGTGTCCGATCTGGACGAGGTTGTCGATCTTCGTGCCCTCGCCGATCACGGTGTCATCCATGGTGCCGCGATCGATTGTCGTGTTCGCACCGATCTCGACGTCATCCTGGATGATCACGCGACCGACCTGAACGATCTTGATCATTCCGCCCTTGGGGCCTGGCGCGTAGCCGAAGCCGTCCTGGCCAATGCGCGCACCGGGATGAATGATGACGTTGTTGCCTATCAGCGCGCAAAGGATGCTGGCTCCGGCGGAAATCGTGCAATCGCGGCCGATTCGGACATTCGGCCCGATGACGGCTCCCGCCCCAATCCGCGTTCCGCTGCCGATCTCGGCGCCGGCACCGATGACAGCCATCGGTTCGATCTCGACACCACCCTCAAGTCGGGCGGTTGGATCGACAAACGTGCCCGCAGCAATGCCGCGCTCGCTTGTATTGTAGGATGGTCGCATGGCCATTTCGTGAAGCAGAGCGCCCACGAGCGCGAAGGCCGTATGCGGTTTCGCAGTCAAGAGAACCGGGATGTTATCCGGAACGATTGACGCAATCGCCTTGTCGCAGATGATTGCCGAGGCATGACAATCATTTAACTCGTCGCGGTTCTTACGCGAGAGCATATAACAAACATCGCCCGATTTGGCGCGGTAAACCGGTGCGACCGCGTGGATCAAGCGATCCGCCGCAGCGGCATCCGACAACTCCGCCCCAATTCGATTCGCCAAGTCACCCAAGCGAATCCCCTGATGGGGCGGAAAAAACCAGTTCTGTTCCATAGACACTCCAGAACGATTTTGGACAGCAGTTCTGGACTGCTCTTTATCAGAACGACGAGTTAATGCCGAACTTGAAGTTCTGGATTTCGTCGAAATCTTCCTTCGCAACCGGCACGGCGTAATCCACACGCAGCGGCCCGAAGGGCGAGGCCCAGATCAGGCCGACGCCGACGGAGGCGCGCAAGGAGGCATCCTCGCCGCGAACGGACTCTCCGGGGCCAACGGCGACATCGTTGCCATAAAGCGTGCCCGCATCGACGAAGAGCGCACCGCGGAAGCCGCTATCACGCGGGAGACCCGGCAGCGGGAACGACGTTTCCGCAGAGGCTGTAAAGTAGGTCGTTCCACCGAGCGCGTCGCCGTTGTTGACGCGCGGACCAAGGCCGTTGCGCTCAAAGCCACGGATATCGTTGCTCCCCAACTGGAACTGGTCGAAGACTTCCATTGAACCGGACGTCTTGAACAAGTGTCCTGCACTTCCGCCAAGCGACGCGATGATGTCCGCCTCGTCGTTCACCGTGTAGTACCACTTGGCCTTACCCGTCAGCTTGTAGAAATCGGACGAGCCACCCAAGCCGGCGAACTCCTGCGTGACCGAGGCGAGAATGCCCTCGTGCGGGAGCTGCGCGTCGTCCAGTGTGTTGTAGGTGATCGACTGAGAGACCGACGAGCGGGTCCACGGGCTGCCGTCGATTGCACGGTCATAGGGAGTCGACAATTCGTCCTTGTCGCCGAAGTATTCGAACTCCGTGTAGTTATAGCGCAGCGTCGTTGACAGAGCCTCGGTGATCGGCGCTGTCACGCGCAGACTGAAACCCTGATCGTTGTAGCTGTAGTGATCGTCGTCAAAGTCGTTTTCGTTCTTGAAAAGATCGAAGCCCGCGGCCAGACGATAACCGAGGAAATAAGGCTCGGTGAACGAAACGTTATAGGTTTGGCTGTCTTCACCCTTGCCGGCGGCAAGGCGAATATATTGTCCGCGACCAAGGAAGTTCTTCTCCTCGATCGAGGCCTCGACGAGGAAGCCGCCACCACTGCCGGCGGAATAACCGCCACCGATGCCGAACGAACCGGTCGACTGGTCCTGCACATCGACGACAATCACAACCCGGTCTGCGGCACTGCCCGGCTGGGTCGAAATATTCACGCTCGAGAAATAGCCGAGAGCCTCGAGCCGGCGCTTTGCCCGAGCGATCATTTCCTGGTTGAAGGCATCGCCTTCGCCGACATCGAACTCACGGCGAATAACGTAGTCACGCGTGCGCGTGTTGCCACGGATCTCAATGCGCTCAACGTAGGCGCGCTCACCCTGGTCGACCAGATAGTCGACGGCGATCGTGTGATTGGCAAGGTCACGGTTGCCGCGCGGCGTGACGCGAGCGAACGGATAGCCCTCCGAAGCAACACGCTTCGAAATTTCGCGCATCGTGTCCTGAACATCCTTCGCCTTATAGACGGAGCCTTCGCGGCTCTGGATCAACCCCCTCAACTCTTCGGCGTCGACACCTTCGACCGTCGACTCGACGTTGACCGCGCCGAAGTCGTAACGCGGACCTTCCTCGACGGTGATCGTCACCGTGTATTCGTTGGTCTCTTCGTTGAGCACGGCGTCGGACGAGATCACCTGGAAGTCGGCATAACCGCGGTTGTAATAGAATTGACGCAGCAGCTCTTCGTCGGCGCGCAGCTTGTCCGGATTGTAGACGTCCTTACGGGTCAGAAACGAGAAAATGCCCGATTCCTTGGTCGCAATCACCGACTGCAGGCGGCCGTCGCTGTAAGCTTCGTTGCCGACGAAATTGATCTGCGAAATCTTGGTGCGTTCGCCCTCGTTGATGACGAAGGCAAGGTTCACGCGCCCTTCCGCAATCGGCACGACCTGCGTCGTCACGGTGACGTCGCTACGACCAATCGCAGCATAGGCGGCCTTGATGGCCTGAATATCGCTTTCGACGGTCGCCTCACTGTACGGACCGAGCGGCTGGGTCCGCACCAAACCCTGAAGCTTATCGTCCTTGATCTTGCGGTTGCCGTTGAAGACGACCTGGTTGACGAGCTGATTCTCGCTGACGGTGACGACGAGCGTGCCGCCGGCGACATTGATGCTGACGTCGGAGAAATAGCCAGTTGCATAAAGGCGCTTCACCGAGGCATCGATATCGGCGTTGCTGAAGTTCTTGCCCGGGACAATCGTTATGTTTGCGCGCACGGTGTCCGCGCTTACGCGCGTTGCGCCCCGCACCTCAACACGATTGATGACCGCGGCTTGCGCGACGGACGTGCCTGCGAACACCCCAACACCGGTACCCGTGGCAACCATGCTTGCTGACAGCGCAAACGCCGACACCGCGTTCAAAAACCTTGAACCAGCTTTCATGTTAAATTCTTACCTTTTCCCAACGTCCCGCGGCAATTTCGTACCGACTCCGGTCACGGTTGCCGTTTTACCCGCTTTTGCCATACAAGCAAGCCAGCTAGTTAAATTCTGTTTACTTCAATTCGAACCGTGGCTTAACCGCCACTACGGATTCGACTTATCGTAAACAAATCCTTGCGGCGCAAGCCATTGCGCGTCACGTGTTCACAATATCCGAAAGGTTGTTCCTTCCCTCCAAGGACCCGGAAAGGAAGAAGAGCGCAGGCAGGCCTACGGGCGACGCCACACGTCTTCGGAATCCGGTTTCAGCCGAATAGCCAATTGATGTCGTTCCACGCCGCGAAGACCGTAAGCATCAGCACCATCGCAAATCCGATGCGGAAAGCGATATCCTGTGCAGCAGGCCCGACCGGTTTGCCGCGCAACGCCTCCACCGCATAGAACATGAGGTGGCCACCATCAAGCACGGGCACAGGCATGAGGTTAAGCAATCCTATAGAAACTGAAAGAACCGCTGCGAAGTTCAGCACTTCGGCAACCCCAAGCTTCGCCATCTGCCCGGACATCTGCGCGATACGGATCGGTCCGCCCACCTGATCGGCCTTCATGCGGCCAACGACCAGGTTCGACAGGTAGTCGAACGTGCCGGTGACGATCCGCCAGCTTTGCAGGGCTCCCTGCCCGACTGCTTCCAGCGGTCCATAGGTTTCGATTCGGAAGTTTCCGACCTCCTGATTTGTTCCGATACCGATCTTGCCTTCTTCCACCTTGTTGCCCAGCGGGTCTACGGATTCGGTGCGCTGCGGCACCATCCGCAGGTCTATCGGTGAACCTTCGCGCTCGACGCGAACCGTGATCGGCATTTCCGGTCGGACGCTGACGTAGCGTCGCACATCGTCAAAAGTCACAATCGGCGTTCCGTCGATTGAAACAAGCCTGTCGCCCAGCTTGACGCCTGCCTTCTCCGCCGCGCTGCCGGGCGCCACCAAAGCCACGACCGGATCGGCAACGGCCCGCCCGTAGACCGAGAAGAGAACGGCAAAAATCGCAATCGCCAGCACGAAATTGGCAATCGGTCCGGCCGCGACAGTCGCAGCCCGTTTCCAAAGCTTCGCCCCCAGGAATGTGCGAGCACGCTCTTCCGGTACAATTGCCTCGATACGCCGATAGTCCGGCGTGCTCGCTGCATCGTCGTCTCCGAAGAACTTCACGTAGCCGCCGAGCGGAATCGCGCAGAATTTCCATCGGGTGCCGCGACCATCGGTCCAGCCGAAGAGTTCTGGCCCGAAGCCGACGGAAAAGGCGAGAATACGGATACCTGACCAGCGGCCCACCAGGTAGTGTCCCAGCTCATGAACGAAGACCAAGAGGGTCAGCAGGAACAGGAAGGTGGGTATAGCGTATTGCAGATTTTCAAGCAGCATGCTCATTGGCAATTCCTAACGCATCCGCTGTAGCGACATCGCGCATTCCACTGCTACAGCGTCCTTTGCACGTCTGGTAAGACGCGCGGCGCTACAGAGATGCGCGACTGCCGCGGTCACACTTTGCATCCTTATATAATCTACCCTCAATTCAAATTCGACCTAAGGGATTATGTGGCAGGCCTCAAAGGCCCAACAGAACGGAACCGAAGGCGACTGCGCGGCCGCCGGCAGAAAGGATCTGGGCCAAAACCAGAACCAGCGCGGCAACACACGCGAATATCAATCCGTCGACCCGGTCCATGACCCCGCCATGCCCCGGGATGAGGTGGCTCGAATCCTTGACGCCGAAACGACGCTTGATGAAAGATTCGAACAGATCCCCAATCTGGCTGGAGACTGACAGCACCAGCGCGATGATCGGGATGCGAAAATCCTGCAGGGAGAAATGAGCCATGAAGACGGCAACACCCGCAAGCACGCCGCAGATCGTCCCGCCCAGCGCTCCGGACCAGGTTTTCCCGGGGGATATGGCCGGCGCCAGTTTCGGCCCACCGATTGCCCTGCCGGTAAAATAAGCGAAGATGTCCGTCCCCCAGACGACGGCGAACACGAAAAGCATCGCCACCAGCCCGAGATAATCTGCGCCGCGGATCGCCGCGAGCGAAACCGCCGTCAAACCCGCATAGACTATGCCGCCCGGCAGCCACCAGCTCGTGTTGCGGATCAACACCCAAAGCCCGGCGAGAACCGAAAAGGCGGCGAGGACCGGCAGGCTGAGATGGATGTAATCGAACAGCACGAGGACTGCGATTACGATCTGGGAAAGCCACCCGAACGCATTGCCCTGAAAGTCGCCCTCAGCGAGCTTCGTAATGGTCGACCACTCGTAATAGACCAGCAAACCGATCGCGACGGACAGGAACTGGAAGGCAAGGCCGCCTGCCCAGGTCGCACCGAGAGCCACCGCCGCAAGCACTATTCCGGAGGCGATGCGCAGCTTGAGTTCAGACTGCATCAGGAGCCGACCGCCAGCGTCGGTTGCGAGAGACCGCCGAAACGGCGTTCGCGGCTGGCATATTTCTCGATGGCGGCAAGGAATGTTTCACGCGTGAAATCCGGCCAAAGTTCTGGAATGAACAGCAATTCCGAATAGGCTCCTTGCCAAAGCAGAAAGTTGGAGAGGCGCTCTTCGCCGCTCGTCCGCAGAATCAGGTCCGGATCGGGGATGCCGGCGGTGTCGATCGTTGCGTTGATCCTGTCCGTCGTGATCTCGTCCGGGCGGAGGCGACCGGCGGCCACCTCTGTCGCGAGACGACGCATGGCCCTCGCCAATTCGTCTCTCGCGCCATAGTTGAAAGCGATCACCAAGGTGATCCCGGTGTTCGCGCTCGTCGTCTCCTCCGCCTCGATCAGCAACGGAAGAATGTCGCCCCTGAGATTTGCACGGTCGCCTATGACGCGGATGCGGACGTTCTCGCGGTGCAGGTCGGCGAGATCGCGTCGTATGAACGCCTTGAGCAAGCCCATGAGGTCCGTGATCTCAGCCTCGGGCCTGCTCCAGTTTTCCGACGAGAATGCGAAAAGCGTGAGGTAGCGAATGCCGAGTTCGGCGGCCGTCTTGACCGCAGCCCGCACGGCCTCGACGCCCTTTCGATGTCCCATCGTGCGCGGTAGTCCGCGCGCGTTTGCCCATCGACCGTTGCCATCCATGATGATGGCAACGTGGTTCGGTACGTTTGCGGGGATGAACTCTGGCATTGGCGGTCCAAAAAAGAGACTCAGATCATCACGCGTCAGACCTGCATGATTTCCTTTTCCTTCTCGGCGAGCAAGCGGTCGATCTCGGAAATTGTTTCGTCGGTCATCTTTTGGACGCGCTCGGACTGAGCACGGTGGATATCTTGACCGATCTCGCCATCCTTTTCGGCTTTTTTCAGGTCGTCCATGCCGTCACGGCGAACATGGCGGACGGCCACCTTGCTCTTCTCGGCGTAGTCGTGCGCGACCTTGACGAGAGACTTGCGGCGTTCCTCGTTCAACTCCGGCAGCGGAATACGCAGGTTCTGGCCGTCAACGATCGGGTTCAGGCCAAGGTTCGATTCCCGGATCGCGCGCTCAACGGCGCCAACCATGGATTTGTCCCATACCGAGACGGACAGCATCCGCGGCTCCGGAACCGTGATGTTGGCAACCTGGTTCAACGGCATGCGCGAGCCGTAGGCTTCGACGGTCACCGGATCGAGAACGTTGGCCGATGCGCGGCCGGTGCGAAGCGACGCTATGTCATGCTTGAATGCGGAGATCGCTCCGTCCATGCGGCGTTTCAGTTCCTTCAGGTCCACACCTTCACTCATGGTTCAAGACTCCCGTTCCTGTCTTCAATGGCCCAAAGGGCCTTCAAACTGTCAATTGTCCGTGACGATGGTCGCATGACCGCCACCGGTCAATATCTCTGCAAAACCACCCTTCTCGTGGATCGAGAAAACGACAATCGGAATGGCATTTTCGCGTGCAAGCGCCACCGCGGCAACGTCCATCACGGCCAATCCTTTCTCCAGAACCTCGCTGTGGGTGAGCCGATCGAACCGGGTAGCCGTCGGGTCCTTCTTCGGATCGGCAGAGTAAATGCCGTCGACCTGCGTTCCCTTGAAGATCGCTTCTGCGCCCATCTCTGCTGCTCGAAGTGCCGCGGCGGAGTCCGTCGTGAAGAACGGATTGCCCGTTCCTCCAGCGAAGATGACCACGCGGCCAAGCGAGAGATGATATAGGGTGGCGCGCTGCGAAAAACTCTCACAAATTTCCGGCATGGCGATGGCCGAAAGCACGACGGTGTCGATGTCCAGCTTGCGCAACGACGTCGCGAGCGCGAGCGCATTGATCACCGTCGCCAGCATGCCCATGTGGTCGCCGGTTACCCGGTCGCCACCCTTCGACGCGACTGCGACGCCGCGGAAGATATTGCCGCCACCGACAACGACGCCGACTTCGACGCCCATGTTACGCGCTTCGGCGATATCCGACGCGATCCGGTCGGCGACCGCCACGTCGATGCCGAAGCCCTGGCTTCCCATCAAGGCTTCACCGGAGGCTTTGAGAAGAACACGCTTGTAGATTGGCTTGGCCGACATCATCGCTCCTGAACAGATCGGCACGCCTGTGCGGAAGGCGGTGCACAGCGGCATAAGGATATATCGTGTTGCGCGGTATCGACCGCCCGGCCACAAACCGGCGGGTCCGACGCTTTGACGAATGCCGGATACACGAAGGGCATCGCGTTGTCACGCGATGCCCCCATGTTTTCCCAATAAGGGTGAAGAAATCAGCCCTTGGCAGCAGCGGCGACTTCCGCAGCGAAATCGGACTCTTCCTTCTGAACGCCTTCGCCGAGCAGCAGGCGGGCGATGCCGGCAACCTCGATCGGCGCACCGACGGTCTTTTCCGCTTCCTTGATCGCTGCCTCGACGGTCTGGTCGGGGTTCATGACGAAAGCCTGCGAAAGAAGAGCGACTTCCTCGAAGAACTTGCGCATGCGGCCTTCGACCATCTTCTCGATGATGTTGTCCGGCTTGCCCGAAGCGCGCGACTGCTCGATAAAGACGTTGCGCTCGCGTTCGGCCACCGCCGGGTCGATTTCGCTCGGGCGGACCGCCAGCGGGTTGGTCGCAGCGACGTGCATCGCAACCTGGCGACCGATCGCATTCAGTGCTTCCTTGTCGCCGGTCGACTTCAGAGCGACCAGCACGCCGAGCTTGCCGAGACCGTCAGCAACCGAATTGTGAATGTAGGTCGCGACGACGCCATCGTCGACCGACAGCAGCGCGGCACGGCGCAGCGTCATGTTTTCGCCGATCGTCGCAATCGCGTCGGTGATCGTATCGGCAACGGACTTGCCGGTGGCCGGATACTTGGCAGCGCTGATTGCGTCGACCGAACCATCGGTTCCGACGGCGACGGCTGCGACGCCGCGGACGAGGTCCTGGAAGGCGTCGTTGCGGGCGACGAAGTCCGTTTCCGAGTTGATCTCGACGACCACGGCCTTGTCGCCGGCGCTGGCGATGCCGATGAGGCCTTCGGCAGCCGTGCGGCCCGACTTCTTGTCGGCCTTGGCGATGCCTTTGGCGCGCAGCCAGTCGATCGCCGCTTCCATGTCGCCATTGGTTTCAGCAAGCGCCTTCTTGCAATCCATCATGCCTGCGCCGGTCTTTTCGCGCAGTTCCTTCACCATTGCGGCAGTAACACTCATCTTCTTGCCTCTTTGTCTGTTTGGCTGGCGCGCTCACTATCGATGGCGCAATGCCAGGAGGTTTTGGCAGGGAATGGCTTTTCAATGTGACATCGTGATGAACGCTTCATCGCGATGATGCGCGGGCGAGATATTGTAGACCCGATCACGCCATTTCCGGCTGAAAAGAACGAGGCCGTTCAGATTTCCATCACAAACGGCCTCGTCCGACATTTCATTGGGTACGGCGGCCTTGAGCCACCGTCCGGCCAGATCAGGCCTCGGACGATTCGTCGAGAGCCGGTTCGACCGGAGCCTCGACCGATGCACCGAGGTCGCGGCCCGCGGCGCCCTGCTGACGGGCGATGCCGTCGATGGCAGCGCGAGCGATGAGATCGCAGTAAAGCGCGATGGCACGCGATGCGTCGTCATTGCCCGGGATCGGGTAGTCGATCTGGTCCGGATCGCAGTTGGAGTCGATGACGGCGACAACCGGAATGCCAAGGCGCTTGGCTTCGTCGATCGCGATCGATTCCTTGTTGGTGTCGATGATGAACATCAGGTCCGGCGTGCCGCCCATGTCGCGGATACCGCCGAGCGCGCGGTTCAGCTTCTCGCGCTCACGCTCGAGGTTCAGGCGCTCCTTCTTCGTGAAGCCCGAAGCTTCCGAAGCGAGGATGTCGTCGAGCTTGCGCAGGCGCTGGATCGAGTTGGAAATGGTCTTCCAGTTGGTCATCATGCCGCCGAGCCAGCGAGCATTGACGTAGTACTGGGCAGAGCGCTTCGCCGCGTCGGCGATGATTTCCGAAGCCTGGCGCTTCGTGCCGACGAAAAGCACGCGGCCGCCATTGGCCACGGTGTCGCTGACAACCTGCAGGGCGCGCGAGAACATCGGGACAGTCTGGGCGAGGTCGATGATGTGGACGTTGTTACGGTCGCCGAAGATGTACGGCTTCATCTTCGGGTTCCAGCGATGCGTCTGGTGGCCGAAGTGAACGCCTGCTTCAAGAAGCTGGCGCATAGTAAAATCAGGCAATGCCATGCCTTTTTCTCCTTTTCCGGTTGAACCTCCGCAAGGCGTCGAGCGCATCTTTGCTGCGCCCACCGGTGGAACAATCCGGATTTCTCCCGGAAAATCCCGTGCCTCACGTGTGGAATGGGCAGCCCCTTAACCGCAACTGCCCGATAAATCAAGACTGGAAGTCAGTTTTATGCGGTTCTTGCCTATTTGCAGTCTCCCGCATTGAAGACTTCGAGGTTGGTGAGCTTTCCGCTCAGCACGAAATCTCCATAGTCCATCGTCAGGTCACGCGTGACCCCGTTTTCATAGAGCTTGAACGCCATGCTGTAGATGGGCTGCGCGTCTCCGCTCCTGTCGTCGTTGAAGTAGGAAATCGTCACCGGCCAGTAATTCTCGGTCGCGAGCTTTCCGGCCTTGCCGACATCGACGTCATCCGGCGCCGGTTTGCGCGGCTTGCCGACGAAGGTCGAGGTGATGAGCGTCTTGTCGCCCGAATCGGAGCCGTCGAAGATGCGCGATTCGAAAAACGCCTCGCCCTTCTTCGCCCGATCGATCACTTCCAGCATGTGTTCGGTCGGGAATCGGCTTTCGGCGAGAGCCACCTCGCGCTTGTCGGGTGCCGTCAGCTCGACCTTGACGCCGGTCTTGTCTTCATGCGCACTGCCGCGGACTTCCTTGTCGAGCTTCTCGTCGGTGAAAGAACGCGTCAGAAAGCGGAAGTTGCCGTTGCGCATGTCTTCGTAGGTGGTCGTCTGCTGGTCCGTGAGGCGGACTTCCTCTCCGGTATCGACCTGGGTCATGAACCTGAAACTGACCGTGTAGCCCTCGCAGGCAGAACCGTTGAATTCATAGACCATGCGGCCGTACATGCCGGAAATGCCCGAGCGGTCGGACGCATCCTTCAGTTCCAGGTCGTAAACGGCGCGGTGAGGCGCAAGCACGCTCGCATTCGCGTCACCGGCACCCAAGACCGACATTGCCGCGACACAGACGCTTCCAAAACTGGCAAGACCGAAGCCTGTACGAAACATCCGTTTCCTCCTGTTGCACTTGCCGGCAATGCTATAAACAAACTGTCGGCAGAAGCGAGGCAGATCTGCGACGAAAAGATTGACGCCCGTTCCGATCCAGCCTGCATGCCGGATTTTATCACAAAAGACAACAACGGAGCCTTCCATGTCCGCAGAGATCGAAACGCGCTTGGCCGACCTTGGCATCACACTGCCTCAGGCCGCGGCACCTGCAGCGAACTATGTTCCCTACGTGATCAGCGGTTCGATGCTCTATATTTCCGGACAACTGCCGATGGAAGCCGGCAACGTTGCCGTAACCGGACATGTCGGCAAGGACGTCGACGTCGCGACCGCCCAGCGCGCCGCAGAACTCTGCGCAATCAACATCCTGGCGCAGGCCAGGGCAGCGCTTTCCGGCGACCTCGGGCGCATCCGTCGCCTCGTGAAAATCAACGGTTTCGTCGCGTCCGTTCCGGAGTTCGTCGAACAGCACCTCGTCATCAACGGCGCGTCCAACCTGCTCGCCAACGTACTTGGCGAAGCCGGCAAGCATGCGCGTGCCGCAGTGGGCATGGCTGCCCTGCCCTTCAACGCAGCCGTCGAAATCGACGCCATCATCGAAATCGCCTGATCCGGGGAATCTCATGAAGGATATTTCCTGGCTCAAGGCCCAGCCGATCGCCCATCGGGGCTTTCACGACATGAATCGGGAGGTTTGGGAAAACACCCTTTCGGCGTTTTCCCGCGCTGCCGAAGCGGGTTTCGCGATTGAATGCGACCTGCAATATACCGCAGACAGTGTTCCGGTCGTCTTTCATGATGACAACACCGAGCGGCTCTGCGGTATAAAGGGAGACGTCCGGGCAAGGACTGCGGGAGAACTCGGGCTGATGTCGGTCGGCGGCACCAAGGACAAGGTGCCGACGCTGTCGCAAATGCTCCGCCTCGTCAACGGGCGCGTGCCGCTCATCATCGAACTCAAGGGCCGGAAAGACGACGACGAAGGCTTTGCCGCCGCGGTGCTCGATACCCTTGAGGACTACAAGGGCCACGTGGCGCTGATGAGCTTCGATCATTGGCTGCTCAAGGATCTCAAGGCATTGGACGCGCCCTATCCGCTTGGCCTCACCGCCGGAGGCATCACGCCCGAGGCCTTCGCCGAGAACGAGGAAGCGATGCAAATCGGCCTCGATTTCATTTCCTATTTCTACCGCGACATGCCGAATCCTTTCATCACCAAGCAACGCGCGCTCGGCCGCACGGTCATCACATGGACGGTGCGCGACAGAGAGGCTCAGGACCACTCATTCGCCAATGCCGACCAGATGACGTTCGAGGGTTTCGATCCAAGGGAAACCATGATTTCCTAGGCTTATGACAGACGCCATCAACATCCGCATCGAACACTCTTTCACGTCGATCGCGCCGGCGAACTGGAATCGGCTCGCCGGCGCTTCGAAGGCGAATGCAAGCGTTCCCTACAATCCCTTCCTCTCCCACGCCTATCTGTCGGCGCTGGAGGAATCAGGTTCTGCGACCGCGGAAACGGGATGGCTCGGGCAACACCTGCTGATGGAAGATGCGGATGGTTTCCTGCGCGGCGCCCTTCCTTGCTACATGAAGAGCCACAGCCAGGGTGAATACGTCTTCGACCACGGATGGGCGGACGCCTTCGAGCGTGCCGGTGGCCGTTATTATCCCAAGCTGCAATGCTCCGTGCCCTTCACTCCGGTAACAGGACCGCGCCTGCTTACGACTGAAGGGCGCGACCCGCGACCGATCCGCGATGCGCTCGCCGCGGGATTGAAGGAGCTTACGCGCCGCCACGGCGTCTCGTCGGCTCACGTCACCTTCGTACCGGCCGACGAAGTGCCAATTTTCGAGCGGGCGGGCTTCCTTCATCGAACCGACCAGCAGTTTCACTTCACCAATGAGGGCTACGGGTCCTATGGCGACTTTCTCGAAACTCTCGCATCCCGTAAGCGCAAGGCGCTGAAAAAGGAACGTCGCACGGCCGTCGAACAAGGCATCACCATCGATTGGCTGACCGGCAGCGACCTGACCGAGGAAATCTGGGACCAGTTCTTCGCCTTCTACATGGATACCGGCGGGCGCAAATGGGGCCGCCCGTATCTCACGCGCTCCTTCTATTCGCTGATCGGTGAAAGGATGGCCGACGACGTTCTGCTCGTCATGGCCAAGCGCGGCGGTCGCTATGTCGCCGGCGCCATCAACTTCATCGGCGATGATGCGCTCTACGGCCGGCACTGGGGCTGTATCGAGGATCACCCGTTCCTGCATTTCGAGGTCTGCTACCACCAGGCGATCGATTTCGCGATCGCCAAGGGGCTGAAGCGCGTCGAGGCGGGAGCGCAAGGAGAGCACAAGCTGGCCCGCGGCTACATGCCCGTTACCACGCATTCGGCGCACTTCATCACGCATCCCGGGCTCGCGCGCGCGGTCGCCGACTATCTCGAACGCGAACGCCGCGATGTGGAAGATACCAGCGAATTTCTTGCGGAACACGGACCTTTCCGCAAAGGTGAGCGCTAGAGCGGCATGAGGAAAAGTGCGCGCGGTTTTCCGCCCGCATCCCGCTCCAACTGATTAGAATCGATCACGAGTCGATTCGGCCCAAATCATCGTGATCCAGGGACGACTGACAGCCGATGCCGGCGCAACGATACGAGGAAATGAAAATGAGCGCGTATGACACGAACAACATCTTTGCCAAGATCCTGCGGGGCGAAATTCCATCGCACCGGGTCTACGAAGATGATGCGACCGTCGCCTTCATGGACGTGATGCCTCAGGCGGAGGGCCACGTTCTTGTGCTGCCGAAGACCCCTTCCCGCAACATTCTCGATGCCGACGCCTCAACGCTGCCTTCACTGATCGGTGCAGTTCAAAAAATCGCCATCGCGGCAAAGGAAGCATTTGACGCCGACGGCGTGACGATCATGCAGTTCAATGAAGCGCCGGCCGGCCAGTCTGTCTTCCATCTGCACTTCCATGTCATACCCCGCCGTGACGGCGTTCCGCTGAAGCCGCATTCCGGCAAGATGGAAGATGGCGATGTACTGGCGGCGAACGCGGAAAAGATTCGGCAGGCCCTCTGAGTGCGGGAAGAAGAAGCGGCCCCTTGGGCGGCGTCCTAAAACCCCAGCCACCAAAGTCCGGCGGCGAGTGTCGCGATCGCCGTTGCGATGCCGACCGCCGGCTTTTGGCGGGCGAGGAAAAACGCAATTGCGCCAAGCGCCACGGCCCCGAGGCGCAGCCACAGGGGTGACTGCTCCAGCACGCCGGTCGGGTAGAGTACAAGTTTCGCGATGACAGCCGCGACCAGCGCCGTCGCCACCGCCCTTACCCAGTTCAGCGCCTCGGAATCCTCGCGGAGCCGCTCGCCGGCAAGCACGCCGAGCCATCGCCAAATATCGGTCGCGAGCCAGCCGGCAATCGCGATGAAGAGGTAGGCCCACCAACCCTCGTGCCACGTCACGCGCCCACCTCCTTTCGCGAGCGCCAGGAACGCTCGACAAACCATGCGAGCGTTCCGCCGCCGACGCCCGCAAGCAGGATGTCGAACTCCGGCAGCAGCCAATAGAAGAGCGGTCCCGCGACGAGGCCGATGGCAAGCGCGAGATAGACCACCCGGTGACGCGCCGAATTCCAGATGGACGCGAGGAAATAGACCGGCGTCAGAAAAAACAGGCAGCCGGCAATGACTGGCGGGAAGTCCGCAACGAGACGATAGACGACCGCCACGAGCACCATGTTGGTGGCGACGAGCGTGATGCCGAAACCAGCGAAGAAGGTGGCCCGGTGCGCGCGCGGCACCTGCTGCACGCGCTCCATCGCAAACACCCATGCTGTGATCGCGACGAAATGCGACAGGACGAGGAGCAGCCATGTCGGCGTCTTCGGCGTGCGCAATTCCGGGACAAGGGCCGCGACCATCGGCATCAGCCGCACCGACGAGAGCGTCACCGCGAGAAAAGCCGTGGCAAGGCTCGCGCCGCTCAGGACTGAACTGACGAGGATGACCTTTGCCGGCAGCGCCCAGACAATGCCCGTCATGAAGACGACCTGCTCGGGCGGGATCCCGGCCTGCGCCGTGAGCGAGCAAAAGCCGACAAAGGAAAGCATCAGCATGATGGCGGGCAAACTGAAGATGCCGCGAGCGCCGGTCAGGAACCAGGCAAGAGATGATCGTTGTTCAACGCGTTCCATGAACACCCTGCATGCGACGCTTACTCATCTACAGCGCCGTGCGTCCATTCGGACGCACAAGGCCGTAGCACTTTGAATTACTGCACGTTTCCTTACCGGCTTAGGCAAGCATGCCTAAACATGACGGTGCCGGGTGAAGCCCACCCGGCACCGTCAGATTCGATAGCGATCGCTTTACTTCTTGCGCGGCACTTTGGGAACCGTCCGTCCCTTCAGCGGAGCCGACTCCGCTTTACTGTCCTTGGAGGATCCTTTCGCCGCGGTCTTTTTCGCCTTTGACTTCGGCTCGGAGTCGGCGGCGACGGTTTCCTCGTCACCTTTCTTGGGCTTGGCACCCTTGCCTGCCGGACGCGAGACTTCCGCCTTCGGCTTGATCGGCGCCGTTTCGGGCACAGCATCAAGGACCAGACCCTTGCTGCCGTCCTCCTTCGTACCGATCGTCACCTTGACGACGCCACCCTTCTTCAGCTTGCCGAAGAGGATTTCGTCGGCGAGCGGCTTCTTGATGTTTTCCTGGATGACGCGCGCCAGCGGCCGAGCGCCCATCTTTTCGTCGTATCCCTTCTCGGCGAGCCAGGCGATGGCGTCCGGCGCGAGGTCGAAGGTCACGTTGCGTTCGGCAAGCTGCGTTTCGAGCTGCATGACGAACTTCTGCACGACCTGATGGATGACCGGCGTCGGCAGCGAGCTGAACGGAATGACCGCATCCAGTCGGTTGCGGAACTCCGGCGTAAACAGCCTGTTCAGCGCCTCGATGTCCTCGCCTTCACGCTTCGATGAGCCGAAGCCGATCGCCGGCCGTGCCATATCGGAAGCGCCCGCATTGGTCGTCATGATCAGGATGACGTTGCGGAAGTCGATCTTCTTGCCGTTGTGATCGGTCAGCGAACCATGGTCCATCACCTGCAGGAGGATGTTGAACAGATCCGGATGCGCCTTCTCGATCTCATCGAGCAGCAGTACGCAATGCGGGTGCTGGTCGACGCCGTCGGTCAGGAGACCGCCCTGATCGAATCCGACATAGCCGGGAGGTGCACCGAGCAGGCGGGACACCGTATGCCGCTCCATGTATTCCGACATGTCGAAACGCAGGAGCTCGACACCCAGCGATGACGCCAGTTGCTTGGCCACTTCGGTCTTGCCGACGCCCGTCGGGC
The DNA here is from genome assembly GCF_009601505.1 of Sinorhizobium terangae. Classification (GTDB taxonomy): domain Bacteria; phylum Pseudomonadota; class Alphaproteobacteria; order Rhizobiales; family Rhizobiaceae; genus Sinorhizobium; species Sinorhizobium terangae. The sequence goes on along the minus strand of NZ_WITC01000121.1, from coordinate 97,871 downwards.
CGGAGAACACATAGCAGCCGATCGGCTTGTTCGGTTCCCGAAGGCCGGCACGCGCGAGCTTGATCGACGAGGCGAGCGCCTCAATCGCCAGGTCCTGGCCGTAGACCACGGACCTCAGCTCCTTCTCGAGATTGGCAAGCACCGCCTCGTCGTCCTTGGAAACGGTCTTCGGCGGGATACGGGCCATCGTCGCAATCGTCGCCTCGATCTCCTTCTCGGTGATCAGCTTGCGGCGCTTGCCGGCGGGAAGCAGCATCTGGGCGGCACCGGACTCGTCGATCACGTCGATCGCCTTGTCCGGCAGTTTCCGATCGTTGATGTAGCGGGCGGAAAGCTCGACCGCCGCCTTGATGGCGTCGTTCGAATATTTGAGGTGATGATAGTCCTCGAAATACGGCTTCAGGCCCCTCATGATCTCGATCGCATCGGCAATCGTCGGCTCGTTGACGTCGATCTTCTGGAAGCGGCGCACAAGTGCGCGGTCCTTCTCGAAGAACTGGCGGTATTCCTTGTAGGTGGTCGAACCGATGCAGCGGATCGCGCCCGTCGAGAGCGCCGGCTTCAGAAGGTTGGATGCATCCATCGCGCCGCCCGACGTGGCGCCGGCACCGATCACCGTATGGATCTCGTCGATGAAGAGCACGGCGCCCGGATAGTCCTCGAGTTCCTTGACGACCTGCTTCAGCCGCTCCTCGAAATCACCGCGATAGCGCGTTCCGGCAAGCAGCGTTCCCATGTCGAGCGAGAAGATCGTGGCGTCCTGGAGCGCTTCCGGCACCTTCTTTTCGACGATGCGCTTGGCAAGACCCTCGGCGATCGCCGTCTTGCCGACGCCGGGATCACCGACATAGAGCGGGTTGTTCTTGGACCTGCGGCAAAGCACCTGGATCGTGCGATTGACTTCGGCATGGCGACCGATCAGCGGATCGATCTTTCCAGACTTCGCCTTCTCGTTGAGGTTCACGCAGTAGGCGGTAAGCGCGTCCTGTTGTTTCTTCGGACCCGCCTCATCGCTTTCGCGGGGTGCTTTCTGCTCGGAATCCTGATCTTCCGCGCCGCGCACGGGCCGCGATTCGGAACTGCCCGGCCGCTTGCCGATCCCATGGGAAATGAAGTTGACCGCGTCATAGCGGGTCATCTCCTGCTCCTGGAGGAAATAGGCGGCGTGGCTTTCGCGCTCGGCAAAGATCGCCACCAGCACGTTTGCGCCCGTCACCTCCTCGCGGCCGGAGGATTGCACGTGGATGACCGCACGCTGGATCACACGTTGAAAGCCAGCGGTCGGCTTGGAGTCTTCGTCATAACCGGTGACAAGATTCGACAGTTCGTTGTCGACATAGTCCGTCACGGTCTTGCGAAGTGTTTCGAGATTTACGTTGCACGCGCCCATCACGGCAGCCGCATCGGCATCGTCGATCAATGCCAGCAGCAGGTGCTCGAGCGTCGCATATTCATGGTGGCGCTCGTTGGCAAAAGTCAGTGCCTGATGCAGCGCCTTTTCGAGGCTGGGCGAAAATGTTGGCACGTTAGTTCCTCATTTCTTTTCCATGACGCATTGCAACGGATGCTGGTGCTGCCTGGCGAAATCCATCACCTGCGTCACCTTGGTTTCGGCGACCTCGTAGGTGAAGACGCCGCACTCTCCCACGCCGTGATTGTGGACGTGGAGCATGATGCGGGTCGCTTCTTCCCGATCCTTCTGGAAGAAACGCTCCAGAATATGGATGACGAATTCCATCGGCGTGTAGTCGTCATTCAAAAGCAGAACGCGATACAAACTCGGCTTCTTGGTCTTCGGCTTGGTTCGCGTGATAACGGAGGTGCCACGACTGGGGCCGCCTCCGTCTCCTTCGCTTCCCTGCTGCATCCGGACCGGGATGGCGATCATTCTTGTTCATTCCTTGTACAGCTGCGCTTCCAACGAACGTGGCTGCGGCATGCTCGTCCTTATCTAATGGTTCGTTTCTGAATTTTAAGGCCGAACCAACGCACTGCAATCATATTCGCACGGTGAAGCACAAGATTGATCAACTTTCTTCGGTCACAACGAGCAGTATTTCGAAAGCAAGAGGGCCGGCCGCGGCAACCGCGACCGGCCCTCTTGCGATGGCGATGGTCCTTGTCGTCAGGCCGCGGCGGCAGACTTGGCTGCTGCGGTCGCCTTGGCAACCGGCACTTCGTAGGGCTTGTAAGCGTCCTTGGCGAGATCGGCATACATCTCGCCGATCTTCGTCGCCTCGGCCACAAAGCCTTCGTAGCTCGCCTTCAGATAATTGGTTTGCAGTTCGAACGCCGCTTCAACGCTCTTGGCATTGGTGAGCTTTTCGAAATGCGCCATTCCGTCTTCGAAGGACTTCTTCGAATAGTCCGCTGCTTCCGTGGCAATGGCCTGAAAGCCCTTGGTCAGGGCCGAATAGCTTTTGACCGCGACATCAATGGCTTCTTTGCTTTTCTTGTTGGCATCGTCGAAGTTAAACATCGAGGGGTGTCTCCTTTAGACGGCTTAACAGGTAGGCAGTTTATGTGCGGCGCACAAAAAGTCAAGTTTTGTGTGCGTTGCAATAAAACACTGTTCTTGCAACGACTTGATGAAAATCCGCGGCTAAACGGCAAAATTTTTTCGCGCAGACGAAATAAATATGACTTTTAATGAAAAACCCGGCCTGATCGCTCAGAACCGGGTCGCAAGATCGACGAAAGATCTTGATCTTAGAGATCGATGTCGAGAATTGCCATCGAGAAATTGTACGAAAGCTCTCCATCCTCTTCGTCGCGGAAAACGACACCGAGAAATTCGTCGCCGAGATAGACCTCAGCAGACTCGTCCTTCTTCGGCCGCGCCTTGACGACCATCGACTGGTTGAAGGTGCGCTTGAAGTAGGCTTCAAGCTTTCGGATCTCTTCGGGCTTCAAATCTTCTCTCCGTAGATGTTTGATTTGCGGCGCTTCTCGCATGCGGAATTGCCAAGTGTAAACCCACTTGAAGCGCCGGGGGTCCCTCCAGATTTGAGAAGACGCTTATCGTTTTGAATTTTCGTCCAATTTTCTGCAAGGCACAAACTGGTCGCGCCGAATGCCGCACTTGCGAGGCGCGGCCGCACCGGCGTTCGCGCCTCGTTAGACTCGCACCCGGTCAGATGTCGAAAGTGGCCAGGATCTGGTCCATCTGGCGCGACGGCTCGGAACATCCGGCCTCCCCCACGACCTTTGCCGGAACGCCCGCCACCGTCGTCTTGGGGGGGACCGGCTTCAGCACGACTGAACCAGCCGCAACGCGCGAGCAATGCCCGATGTGGATGTTGCCAAGTATCTTTGCGCCTGCGCCGATCAACACGCCGTCACCGATCTTCGGATGACGATCGCTGCCCTCCTTGCCGGTGCCGCCAAGTGTCACGCCATGCAGGATCGATACGTTGTCACCGATGGTGGCCGTCTCGCCGACCACCAGCCCCGTCGCATGATCCAGGAAGATGCCGCGCCCGATCCGGGCGGCAGGATTGATGTCGGTCTGATAGACGCTCGAAGAGCGGCTCTGCAGATACAGAGCGAAGTCCTTCCGTCCGCGCTTCCACAGCCAGTGGGCAAGGCGATGCGTCTGGATGGCGTGGAACCCCTTGAAATAGAGCACCGGCTCGATGAACCGCGTGCACGCCGGATCGCGATCATAGACCGCCTGGATATCGACGCGAAGGATCGTGCCCCATTCGGGCCAGTCCTCAAGCATTTCGGAAAAGGTCTGGTGGAGCAGGTTTGCCTGCAGGTCCGGATGATCCAGCCGTTCGCAAATCCGGTAAATCACAGCCTCTTCGAGGGAGTGCTGGTTGACGACGGTCGAATACAAGAACGCTGCCAACATCGGATCCCGCTCGGCAGCCAGGCGCGCTTCCTCTCGCAGGCTGTCCCAGATCGGGTCGAACGCTTCCGCATGGCGCAGTTCTGTCTTGGCGACCATAGTCGCTCTCCTTCATGTTCGATCAATGGTGCGAATATAGGTTAATTTCCCGCCGACATAAATGGGTGCACCCTATTTCAGCCACGGGTCGTAGAACGCCCTTACGCTCGCCCCACCTCGCCAAGGAACTCGAGCACGGCCTTCTTGAACACCCGGTCGCCGACCGCCAGCATATGGTCGCGCCCCGGAATGTCGAGCGCCTTAGCCCGCGGCATAAGGGCCGCAAGTTCCTGCGCCGATCCGGCAATCTCGTCCTTCGTTCCGACCCCGATCAGTACCGGCACTTCGATGCGGGCCATATCTTCGGGCGACAGAAGATCGCGCGACGTGGAAATGCAAGCCGCGAGCGCCTGGCGGTCGCTCTTGGTCTGATCGGCGAAAGCACGAAACATCCGGCCGCGCGGATGCGTCACGCTCTCCAGCGAGGGCGCAAGCAGCGCGTCGGCGATCGGGTCCCAGTCTCCGACCCCGCTAACCATGCCTATTCCGAGGCCGCCAAAGATAAGCGAGCGTACGCGATCCGGATGCTCTAAAGCCAGGAACGCGGAAATGCGCGCGCCCATGGAATAACCCATGACATGCGCTTCGCCGATCCCGAGATGCAGAAGAAGTGCCGCAGCATCCCCTGCCATCTGTTGCGGATGATAGAGCGAAGGGTCGTGCGGCTTGCTGCTCTTTCCATGGCCGCGATTGTCCAGCGCGATAACGCGGTAGCCGGCGTCGCCCAGTGTCTTAAGCCAGCCCGGATACACCCAGTTGACATTGGCGCTCGAAGCGAAGCCGTGGACGAGGAGGATGGGATCTCCCGACGGGTCGCCTTCGTCGAAAAAGGCGATTTCCATTCCGTCATGTACGAAACGCGAAAACGGCGGCGGGTTCAGATCCATGTTTCATTCCTGAAGGGCATTCTGCTTTCGGCGCAAACTAGGTTGTAACGCCGCCGCTTGAAACCCCCGGCCCTCCAAAAACCCACAGGCGCGGCATGTTTGCCGCTACACATTTGCGGCAAAGCTCACTATGGTGCCGCCAAATTTGTAAGACTTGCATTCATCGGAGCATGACATGGCCGGCCACAGCATCCCCCATTTTCAGAATGACGGCGGACACCAGGCGATCGAAATCGGCGTCAAGGAATTCATGTGCACGGGCGCATCCGTGCCCTTCGACCACCCCCACATCTTCATCGATATGGGTGACGACAACGAGAAGGTCTGCTCCTATTGCTCGACGCTCTATCGCTACAATCCTTCGCTGAAGGCAACGGAGACTAATCCTTCGGGATGCCTTTTCACCAGCAAGGCGGCTTAAGTCGTCGCAGTTCGCCGGTACGAGATCGATGCACGACGCTGGTCCGGTCGCGATTGTCGGCGCCGGTATTGCCGGCCTGACGACGGCTCTCTGTCTGGCCCGCCAGGGTTTCGAGGCGGAAATATTCGAACAGGCAGACTCCTTGAAGGAGGTCGGCGCCGGCCTGCAATTGTCGCCGAACGCGTCACGCATCCTGATCGAACTCGGTCTGCTCCCCGCCCTTGAAGCTATCTGGAGCGAGCCGGAGTCGGTGGCACTTCTCGATGGCCGTTCACTGCGCGCACTCGCAAGCGTCCCTGCTGGTTCCTTCGCCCGCAACCGTTGGGCGGCTCCCTACGGTGTTCTGCACCGCGCCAGCCTGCAAAAGATCCTATTGGATGCGGTGGCAGCCGAACCACGCTGCCGCATTCACCTTGGATTCCGGATCGAGAGCGACCCGGAAGCGGCAATCGATCGCGCGATGGCACGACGCCCGTCCGTAATCGTCGGCGCGGATGGTATCTGGTCACGGACAAGAACATCCATCCCGGGTGTGGGCCCCGTACAGTTCTCGGGCAACATCGCCTGGCGGCTGATGGTGCCGCGCTCCGAGGCAGTCCCCCTCCTGTCGGAGGACCGTGTCACGGCCTTTCTCGGCTCGAATGCGCATCTTGTCGCCTACCCGATCAAGGAAGTCGGCAGCTTCAACCTTGTGGCGATCGTCGGCGGCAAGGCCGGCGAAAGCGTGTGGGTCGGCAAGGACTCCGAGGAGAGGCGGCGTGAGCTTGCAACAGCCTTGGACGGCTGGCACCCCAAGCTGCGCATGCTGCTCACGAACGCCACCGCAACGACCTACTGGCCCTTGTGCACCGTCGGGGACGGTGCATGGCACGACGGGACGAGAACCATCCTAATCGGCGACGCAGCCCATGCGATGACGCCATTTGCGGCTCAGGGCGCTGCGATGGCGATCGAGGATGCCCGGGAGCTCGCGCACTGCCTCGCCGAAAGCCAGGATGTCCCGTCCGCATTTGCCAGTTATGATCGTGCGCGAAGGTCGCGGATCGATCGCGTACGAAAGCGGGCCGCGTTCAACCGCTTTGCTTATCACGCCCGGGGGCCAATCCGTCTCGGGCGTGATCTGGTGCTCGCGCTTAAGGGTTCCGAATCGCTTGCCGCCGACCTCGACTGGCTTTACGGCTACGGCGTTCCGGGGCAGTAAGCGTCAGACCGCGTTGGCGGCGGCGAAGCCTGCTTCGAGGTCGCGACGGATATCCGGAACGTCTTCCAGCCCGATCTGCAATCGGATAACCGGCCCCTCCGACGGGGCCTTTGCCACCTTGCGGTCGGACAGGTTGACGTGGACGGCGAGGCTTTCAAAGCCACCCCAGGAATAGCCAAGACCGAACAGCGAGAGCGCATCCAGGAAGGCGTGCGCCTTGGTCCTGAACATTTCGGAACTGTCGGCCTTCAGCACGAAGGAGAAAATCCCGCTCGCGCCGCCGAAGTCGCGCTTCCAGAGCTCGTATCCCGGAAAGCTCGGCAGTGCCGGATGCAAGACGCGTGCAACCTCGTCGCGGCTCTCCAGCCATTCGGCGATCGCCAGCGCACTCGCCTGATGACGCTCCAGACGAATCCCCATCGTGCGCAGTCCCCGGAGGATCTGGTAGCTGTCGTCCGGCGACACGCAGACGCCGAGCGTGACCATCGCCTCGCTGAGAGCCGGCCAGTGGGTGACGTTGGCAGACACGGTGCCGAACAACACATCGGAATGGCCCGACGGATATTTTGTGGCTGCATGGATCGAGACGTCGACGTCGTGATCGAGCGGGCGGAAATAAACCGGCGTCGCCCAGGTATTGTCCATCGTCACGACGCAACCGTGGCGGTGTGCCGCGGCCGCAATTGCACGAATGTCCTGCATTTCGAATGTATTCGAGCCCGGCGCTTCTGTATGCACCAGTCGCGTGTTCGGCCGGATCAGGCTTTCAATGCCGGCACCGATCATCGGATCGTAGTATTCGACGGTGACGCCGAGGCGCTTCAGCATCGTGTCGCAGAAATGCCGTGTCGGGAAATAGACCGAATCAACGACGAGCGCGTGGTCCCCAGCCGACAGATAAGTCAGGAATGGCACCGTAACCGCCGCCAGGCCCGAAGGCACGAGTATAGTTCCGGCAGCGCCCTCGAGCTCATTGATCGCCTCGCAGAGTGCATCCGTGGTCGGCGTGCCGCGCGTTCCGTAGGTATATTTCTGCGCGCGGCTTTCCATGGTCCTGGCATTGGGAAACAGCACGGTGGAAGCATGCACCACCGGCGGATTGACGAAGCCGTGGAAATCCGAGGGATTGTTGCCAGTGTGCGCCAGACGGGTGTTGATGCCGGTCTCCTTGAGCGCGCTGATCTTGTCTGCCATTGAAAAATCCGCTGTTTAGATTCGACGCCAACTCATCGAACGCGGCACCCGCCGGGTCAAGGGAAAATTGGATGAAGTGACGAGCTCTCGTGCAAAATGCCGAACTGGCCGTTTTTTGTTCAAAGAAACCGATTTCCGGGAAGAAACTGCCTAAACTTCTGGCGAAATTCGGGTTTTTCACATGCAAAATCAGAAAATCGGCAACATCTCTTGACCCTTATGGATTTTGAGCATGAGATAGATTGCACTCACGCCAGGAGGGTGGCGGAGGCTGCACGCGCCTACGGAGCGCGCTTGTGCAGACGGGAACAAACAACAACCGAAAAGGTTCAAAAAATGGCAAGACGAATTCTGACAGCTCTGGTTGGCGCTGCTGTCATGGGTATTGGCGCACATGCGGCATCGGCCGCGACCCTTGATGACGTGAAGGCCAAGGGCTTTGTCCAGTGCGGCGTGAACACCGGTCTCGCCGGCTTCTCCGCCCCCGACGCTTCCGGCAACTGGACTGGTTTCGACGTCGATTACTGCAAGGCAATCGCTGCCGCCATCTTCGGTGATGCCAGCAAGGTGAAGTATACGCCACTTTCCGCGAAGGAACGCTTCCCGGCACTGCAATCCGGTGAAGTCGACCTTCTGGCCCGCAACACGACCTGGTCCATCAACCGGGATACGGCACTCGGCTTCAACTTCCGTCCGGTCAACTATTATGACGGCCAGGGCTTCATGGTTCGCAAGAGCCTCAACGTGAAGTCCGCGCTCGAACTGTCCGGCGCTGCCGTTTGCGTGCAGACCGGTACGACGACCGAACTGAACCTCGCCGACTACTTCAAGTCGAACAACCTGCAGTACAATCCGGTGGTCTTCGAGAAGCTCGAGGAAGTGAACGCTGCCTATGACGCAGGCCGTTGCGACGTTTACACCACGGACCAGTCGGGCCTTTATGCACTGCGCCTCACCCTGTCGAAGCCAGACGATCACATGATCCTGCCGGAGATCATCTCCAAGGAACCCCTCGCTCCGGCCGTTCGTCAGGGCGACGATCAGTGGTTCGATATCGTTAGCTGGACTCACTATGCGCTGATCCAGGCGGAAGAATTCGGCATCACCCAGGCCAACGTCGAAGAGATGAAGAAGTCCACGAACCCTGACGTGCAGCGCTTCCTCGGCGTCGAAGCCGACAGCAAGATTGGCACCGACCTCGGCCTGACCAACGAATGGGCGGTCAACATCATCAAGGCGGTAGGCAACTACGGCGAAGTCTTCGATCGCAACATCGGCGCCGGCAGCCCGCTGAAGATCGAGCGCGGCCTGAATGCCCTCTGGAACAAGGGCGGCATCCAATACGCTCCGCCGATCCGCTGATCGTAACCTGCAGCGTCGCGCGCCTTGTCAGACGCCCAAGGGACGCTGTAGCGCTTTGATGCAAAGGAGGAGCGGGCCGCGCCCGCTCCTCCATTCCAACAATAAAAACGCCCGGAAAGGGCGGATTGGGGAAAGAGGCATTGTATGGCCATTGGCGTCACGAATGCGCCTGAAAAGAGCAAGTCCTCGGGATCGATCATCAACGACCCCCAGGTGCGCGGCATATTCTATCAGGCAGTCACCATCATCATCCTCGCGGTCTTCATCTATTGGATCGTCGACAACACGATTGAGAACCTTAGGCGCGCGAATATCGCATCGGGATATGGCTTCGTGAGAAGCCGCGCAGGCTTCGACGTCGGGCAATCGCTTATCGCGTTCACCAGCGATTCGACCTATGGCCGTGCGCTTGTCGTCGGCTTCGTCAATACGCTGCTCGTCGCGATCATCGGCATCATCACCGCGACGATCATCGGCTTCGTCGTCGGCATCGGGCGGCTCTCGCACAACTGGATCATCGCCAAATTGTCGCTGGCCTATGTCGAGGTGTTCCGCAACATCCCTCCTCTGCTCGTCATTTTCTTCTGGTACAGCGGCGTTCTGGCAGTGTTGCCGCAGGCACGAGAGGCGCTTGCCCTGCCCTTGAACGTTTTTGTCAGCAATCGCGGCGTGGCCTTCCCGAGGCCCGTCCTCGGAGAAGGGGCTGAGTATACGATCCTCGCGTTCCTTATTGCCGTTGCCGCGAGCTTTCTCGTCGCGCGTTATGCCAACCAGCGACAGGCGGCGACCGGCCAGCGCTTTCCGGTGCTGTGGACGGTGCTCGGGTTGGTCATAGGCCTGCCGCTGATCACATTCCTCGCTACGGGCGCACCGATCACCTTCGACCTCCCGATTGCCGGCAAGTTCAACCTTACGGGCGGTTCGGTCGTGGGACCCGAGTTCATGTCGCTCTACCTCGCGCTTTCCTTCTACACGGCGGCCTTCATCGCGGAGATCGTCCGCGCAGGTATCCGCGGGATTTCAAAAGGGCAGACCGAAGCGGCCCACGCGCTTGGTATCCGCCCGCGACTGACCACGCGACTGGTCGTCGTGCCACAGGCGATGCGAATCATCATTCCACCGCTGACGAGCCAATATCTCAACCTCACCAAGAACTCGTCTCTGGCAATTGCCGTCGGCTACGCCGACCTCGTCGCTGTCGGCGGGACCATCCTTAACCAGACCGGGCAGGCGATCGAAGTGGTCAGCATCTGGCTCATCGTCTATCTCACCCTCAGCCTTGCGACCTCGCTGTTCATGAACTGGTACAACGCCCGCATGGCACTGGTGGAAAGGTGAGACGATGACCACACACGAAGCAAGTTTCGTTCGCGCGTCGATGGTCGAAGCCTCACCGGCTCCGGTGTTGGAAAGCGGCATTGTCTTCTGGCTCAGGAAGAATCTTTTTGCCACGCCGAAGGACACTGCCCTCACCATCATCAGCCTCTTGGTGTTGGCATGGCTGGTGCCGCCTGCGATACAGTGGCTCTTCATCGACGCCGCCTGGACAGGCGGCGGCCGTGGCGTCTGCGCGACGGTCACACAAGGCGGCTCCCAGCCGGACGGGTGGAGCGGCGCCTGCTGGGCGTTCGTCAATGCGAAATTCAGCCAATTTCTCTTCGGGCGCTATCCAATGGACGAACGTTGGCGCCCCGCACTCGTCGGCATCCTGTTCGTGCTCTTCCTCGTGCCGATGTTGATGCCGAAGATGCCGTACAAGGGGTTGAACGCCGTCCTGCTATTGGTCGTTCTGCCGATCATCGCGATGGTCCTGTTGCCGGGCGGCTGGTTCGGCCTCATCTATGTGGAGACGCCACTCTGGGGCGGCCTCCTGGTCACCCTCACCCTGTCTTTCGTCGGGATCGCTGTCTCACTGCCGCTCGGCATTCTGCTGGCGCTCGGGCGACGATCGGACATGCCGGTGATCAAGATGCTCTGCACCGTCTTCATCGAGGTGGTCCGCGGCGTTCCGCTTATCACGGTGCTGTTCATGGCAAGCGTGATGCTGCCGCTGTTCCTGCCGCAAGGTGTCACCTTCGACAAATTCCTGCGGGCCTTGATCGGCGTGTCGCTTTTCGCTTCCGCCTACATGGCAGAAGTCGTGCGGGGCGGATTGCAGGCCATTCCGAAGGGACAGTACGAAGGCGCCGATTCGCTTGGCCTCAGCTTCTGGCAGAAGATGAACCTTATCATCCTGCCCCAGGCGCTGAAGCTGGTGATTCCGGGGATCGTCAACACCTTCATCGGCTTGTTCAAGGACACGTCGCTTGTCTCGATCATCGGCATGTTTGATCTACTGGGTATCGTCCGCCTGAATTTTAGCGATACGAACTGGGCTTCCGCGGTTACACCGGTGAGCGGCCTGATTTTTGCGGGATTCGTATTCTGGCTTTTCTGCTTCGGCATGTCGCGCTATTCAGGCTTCATGGAACGCGTGCTCGACAGAAGCCAAAGATAAAAAGGGGAAACATATGGCAAACACCGCCACCGCATCGAAGATGACCGTCTCGACGACGGATGTCGCGATCGAAATCACCAACATGAACAAGTGGTACGGTGATTTCCACGTGCTGCGCGACATCAACCTTAAGGTCATGCGCGGCGAGCGCATCGTCATCGCCGGCCCGTCGGGCTCCGGCAAGTCGACGATGATTCGCTGCATCAACCGCCTCGAGGAGCACCAGAAGGGCAAGATCGTCGTCGACGGCATCGAACTCACCAACGACCTGAAGAAGATCGACGAAGTCCGACGCGAAGTCGGCATGGTCTTTCAGCACTTCAACCTTTTCCCGCACCTGACGATCCTGGAAAATTGCACGCTCGCGCCGATCTGGGTCCGCAAGATGCCGAAGAAGCAGGCTGAGGAAATCGCGATGCATTTCCTCAGGCGCGTCAAGATCCCCGAGCAGGCACACAAGTATCCGGGTCAGCTCTCGGGCGGCCAGCAACAGCGCGTCGCGATTGCCCGCTCGCTCTGCATGAATCCGAAGATCATGCTCTTCGATGAGCCGACATCGGCACTTGACCCGGAAATGATCAAGGAAGTGCTGGACACCATGGTCGGCCTCGCCGAGGAAGGCATGACCATGCTGTGCGTAACCCACGAAATGGGCTTTGCCCGCCAGGTCGCCAACCGGGTGATCTTCATGGATCAGGGCCAGATCGTCGAACAGAATTCGCCGGCCGAATTCTTCGACCATCCGCAGCACGAGCGCACCAAGCTGTTCCTCAGCCAGATCCTGCACTGATATCGATAATGTGAGTCGAACGATCACGGCCCGCCAGCAACTGGCGGGCCGTTCCCTTTCACCGTCGCCGCACGGCCCTTGTGAGTTGGCGTGAGGTCCGGGAAGGGTGCGGCGTACCGGCAGGCCGCCCGCGGCAGCAACTGCTCTCGGCCGGCGAATTGACCCTTGACGCTGATATATCGTCTTGCTTGCGACGATTCTGAATCTGTGCCAATTTCTGATATATCAGAACCAGCGGGATGCTCATGCCAGTCCAATCCCAGGCCCACCTCGCCTATCTCGCACTCGAACGCCTCATCGTCACATTGAAGCTCAAGCCTGGGTCGCTGGTTACCGAGCGTCAACTCATCGAACTTGCCGAGCACGGCCGCACTCCCGTCCGAGAAGCGATCCAGAAACTTGCCTGGCAGGGGCTGATCGACATTCGTGCGCGGGTGGGACTGCAGATCACCACGATCCGGCCCGAGGATCGTGCTCATGTGATGCAGACGCGGCAAAGGCTGGAACCGCTGGCAGCCGCGCTTGTGGCGCAGAACGCGTCCCCTGAAATCCGGCAGGCGATCAACGGCTGCGAGCAGACGATGACAACGTGTTCGGACCGGGGCGACATGGAGGGTTTTCTCGTCGCCGACAAGATGTTCGACGAGATCATGGAGGACGCCTGTCCGAACAGGTTTCTGACGGCGGCGCTCGCGCCGTTGCAGACCCACGCGCGCCGCTTATGGGTTGCGTCAGCCGCGCCGGAAAAGATGAAGGGATCGGTGGAGCGCCATGTCAGGGTGATGCGCGCGATCCAGGCGGCAGACGGCGACGGCGCCGCCAATGCCATGTCCGGGCTGATGGATTATCTGGCGACGGCTTGAGGTCATCCCTGCATTCTCGTAACAGAAAGTTGCTGAGCACGTCGCTCCCACGGGCGCGCTCCGCGGACACAAACGAAAAGAGACGCATCCCGGGGACACGCCTCTTTGTTGATTCACGATATTTCGGCCGCGGAGATGTCAGCCGACGAACGCGCGCTCGATGACGAATTCGGCGGGTTTGTTGTTCGCGCCTTCCGTCAACCCGGCAGCTTCCAGAATTTCCTTGGTGTCCTTCAGCATTGCCGTGGAACCGCAGATCATGCCGCGGTCGATCGCTGGATCAAGCGGCGGCAAGCCCAGATCCGCGAAGAACTTGCCGTTGGTCATCAGGTCCGTGATCCGCCCCTTGAACGGATAGTCCTCGCGCGTCACCGTCGCATAGTGGCGAAGCTTGTCGCCGACAATCTCGTTCAGGAACTCATGATTGCGGATCTCGTCCACGAGGTCGAAGCCATATTTCAACTCGGCGACGTCACGGCAGGTGTGCGTAAGAATGACTTCCTCGAATTTCTCGTAAGTCTCCGGATCGCGGATAAGGCTCGCGAAGGGGGCGATCCCGGTGCCCGTCGAGAACATGTAAAGCCTGCGACCCGGCACCAGCGCGTCAAGCACCAGCGTGCCGGTCGGCTTCTTGCGCATGAGGACCTGGTCGCCCGGTCTGATCTTCTGCAGATGCGACGTCAGTGGGCCGTCCGGAACCTTGATCGAGAAGAACTCGAGTTCCTCGTCCCATGCCGGGCTCGCAATCGAATAGGCGCGATAGATGGGCTTGTCACCAACCATGAGGCCGATCATCGCGAACTCGCCGGAGCGGAAACGGAACTCCTGCGGACGCGTCATACGGAAGCGGAAGAGCCGGTCCGTGTAATGCGCAACACTCGTGACCGTCTCGACAAAGACACCTGCTGGTGCCTGGATCGCGAAATCTTCCGTTTTTGCCGGAGCATTCATCGTGGCTACAGTCCTGTAATGATGACCCTGTCTATCAAGTATGAGCGGATATTCCAACCCGCACTCGATTGAAAGGAAATCCCTTCCAAATATAGTCGCTTTCGAGGATTTCGGCTTGCTTCACACTGTCGCGGGGTACATTTTTTAAGAAACGCGCCGCCAACTGTAGGATTTGGCGTCCGAAGACGGCCTGGCAGTCGGCTGATAGTGATTGGTGATGCCGGGCAAGCGCCCTTCCGAGAGCCGCTTGATCGCCGTCGCATTCGTCACCGCGAAACTGTCGATACCACAACGCAGCATCAGCGGGATCTGGTCGATCAGTACGTCTCCAACCGCCCGGACTTCCCCTTCAAAGCCAAGCTGCGAACGAAGCCGCGACGCATGGCTGAAGGCGCGACCGTCATTGAAAGCTGGAAACGCCACGGCAACAAGCGCGATTCGGTCGAGGTAAGGCGCCAGCCGCGTGACGTCGTTGGCGGGCGCGATCAGTACGCCCAGCTCGCGTGCATCGCCGGCGGAGACCGCGTCGATGAAGGCGTCCAGGCCAAGTATCGCCTTTTCGTTCGACCCGGCTTTGTTTTCTTCCGTCTCGACGACCCAGGGGTCATCGTTCACAAAGCCCGTTTCTTTCCAAATCTTCGTCATGTTCTCGTCCCTGCCTCAAGCGGCTTCCTGAGCACTGCCGCCATAGAGCGCATCCTTGAACGGCTGCGGTCCAACCCGGCGATAAGCCTCCAGGAAGGTCTCCGTCTTGTCCCGGCGCAGGCCGAGATAGGTGTCGACGATCGTTTCGACCGCATCGGTCACCTTTTCCGGCTCGAAACCGCGGCCGATGATTTCACCGATCGACGTGTTCTCGTCTCCGGACCCGCCAAGCGTGATCTGGTAGAGCTCCGCACCTTTCTTCTCCACGCCCAGAAGACCGATATGGCCGACGTGATGGTGTCCGCAGGCATTGATGCAGCCGGAGATCTTGATCTTGAGCTCGCCGATTTCTGCCTGGCGCTCAGGCGAACCGAAGCGGTTCGAAATCTCTTGAGCGACCGGGATCGAGCGCGCATTGGCGAGTGCGCAATAGTCCAGGCCCGGGCAGGCGATGATGTCGGTGATCAGCCCGGCATTGGCCGTCGCGAGGCCTGCCGCGACCAGAGCGCGGTAGACCGGCTCCAGGTCGGCGAGCGCCACATGCGGCAGAATCAGGTTCTGCTCGTGGCTGACGCGGATCTCGTCGAAGGCATATTCCTCGGCAATGTCCGCAACCGCATCCATCTGTGCGTCGCTCGCATCGCCCGGAATACCGCCGATCGGCTTCAGGGAAATGGTCACCATGCCATAGTCCGGATGCTTGTGCGGCTGCACGTTCTGCTGAACCCAGCGCGCGAATTCCGGATCGGCTTTCTTCCAGCGGGCGAGATTGCCCCAGCCTTCGGCGCGGTTCGGCAGGGTTGCCGGCGCAAAATAGGCAGAAATCGCCTGGATGTCGGCATCCGGCAGCTTCAGCTCCGTGTCCTTGAGCTTGGCGAACTCGACCTCCACCTGGCGAGCAAGCTCCTCGGCACCGGTTTCATGCACCAGAATCTTGATGCGCGCCTTGTACTTGTTGTCGCGGCGGCCATAGAGGTTGTAAACGCGCATGATCGCCGTCGTGTAGGAGAGCAGATCCTCTTCCGGCAGGAAGTCACGGATCTTCTTGGCGATCAGCGGAGTTCTGCCCTGCCCGCCGCCGACATAGACGGCAAAGCCGAGCCTGCCATTCTCGTCCTTCTTCAGATGCAAGCCGATATCATGCACCTGGATCGCCGCACGGTCGCGCTCGGCGCCAGTTACCGCGATCTTGAACTTGCGCGGCAGGAATGAGAATTCCGGGTGGACGCTCGACCACTGACGGAGAATCTCTGCATAGGGCCGCGGATCGGCAATCTCATCGGCAGCCGCACCGGAAAAATGATCCGCCGTCACGTTGCGAATGCAGTTGCCCGAGGTCTGCAGAGCGTGCATCTCGACGCTTGCGAGTTCGTTGAGGATGTCCGGCGTGTCGGAAAGACGCGGCCAGTTATACTGGATGTTCTGGCGCGTGGTGAAATGGCCATAGCCCCGGTCGTATTTGCGGGCGATATGAGCGAGCATGCGCATCTGCCGGCTCGACAGCGTGCCATAGGGAATGGCGACGCGGAGCATGTAGGCATGCAACTGCAGATAGACGCCGTTCATCAGGCGCAGAGGCTTGAAGGCATCCTCGGCCAGTTCACCGGACAGCCGCCGCTGGACCTGATCGCGGAACTGCTCGACACGGGCAGAAACGAAGGCGTGATCGAATTCGTCGTAACGGTACATAGGGTCTCAGGTCCTCAGGCAGCAAATTTCGGGCCGGAAAGCCCATGATATCCCGGAGCATAGGCGATCGACGGGCCCTCGGCGCGGATCCGCTCGCGCATGCGCAACGGGCGAAGCGTGCCGTCGACTTCCTCGACGTCGACAACGTTGACGTCCACGACGCTATTCTCGTCGAACGAGCGCTTACCGGTCGCTTCGAGCGCCGCGACGGCCTCGGCATGGCGGGCGACGAAGGCATCCTGCAGCGACTCCACCCAATTGCCGGAGGCGTCGAGCCAGACGGAAATACCATCCGCCAGTCGGTTTGCCGTCAAGACCTTGTCCACCACTCGCGTCGTCCTCAATTCGAAATCTGTTCGGCGCGTTTCGCGCCAGAAGCGTCCTTGGCCTCGCTGCCCTGCCGCCGCCCGGCAGCAAGCGGTTCAGACCGGCCGAAATTGGCACCCGCAACCGCGTCGCCAATGATCACCATGACCGGACCGTCGAGTTCCGTGCGCGTCTCCAGGTCAGGCAGGTCGCGAAGAATCCCGTGCAGCAGCCGCCGTTCGGCACGGCTGGCATTCTCGACCACGGCCACTGTGGTCTCCTGGGGCAGGCCCGCTTTCATAAGCCTCGCGGCAACCGAAGCGGCGACGGTGCGGCCCATATAAACCGCAATCGTCGCGCCCGAAACGGCAAGCCGCGCCCAATCGGGCAGCACATCGCCGGCAAGGTCATGGCCGGTGGTGAATACCAGCGACGACGCAACGCCGCGCAAGGTCAATGGCAGTTCGAAGTCTGCCGCTGCCGCAAATGCGGAGGTGATGCCGGGGACGATCTCATAGCTGATACCGGCCTCCCGCAGGGCAGCCATCTCCTCGCCAGCTCGACCGAAGATCAGCGGATCGCCGGATTTCAGCCGAACGACACGCTTACCCTCGCCGGCAAGCTTCACCAGCAACTGATTGATTTCGTCCTGCGATTTGGTGTGGCAGCCCTTGCGCTTGCCGACCGAAAGGCGCTCTGCGTCGCGGCGCCCCATGTCGACGATCGCCTGCGGCACGAGCGCATCGTAGACGATCGCATCGGCTTCCATCATCACACGCTGCGCGCGAAGCGTCAGCAAATCCTCGGCACCCGGACCGGCGCCAACCAGCCAGACGTGCCCGGGGACGCGACCGGCGCCATCGAGCAGCCGCGACGCCTCGCGGCGCGCCGAGGCGACGTCGCCAAGCGCCACGTGGTCAGCAACCGGCCCCGAAAAGAACCGCCGCCAGAAGACGCGGCGCGCAACACCGCGCGGCACAAGTCGCTCGACTGCATCGCGATAGCTCGCTGCCAAAGACGCGACCAGACCGAGCGACGGGGAAAGCAGTTGGTCGATCTGCGCGCGGATCATCTGCGCCAGTACGGGTCCGGCCCCTTCGGTTCCGATCGCCACGGCGACCGGAGCCCGATTGACCAGTGCCGGCGTCAGGAAATCGCAATGGTCCGGCTGATCGACGGCATTCGCAGGGATTTTCCTCTCCCGCGCCGCGGCAACGATAGCCCGGTCGGCAGATGCATCGCCAGTCGCCGCGAACACCAGGACCGCGCCCTCAACCTGATGCGCGGCAAAGGTTTCTCGGACGATCTCGATGCCGTTTGTCTCAAGGAATGTCTCGAAGGCAGCCTCCGGCGCATCCGCGTAAACGGCGATGCGCGCTTCAGTGTTCAAGAGCAGCCGCACCTTCGCGAAGGCCTCATCCCCATTGCCGAACACCGCCACGCGCTTCTGCGCGACGCTAAAAAATGTCGGAAAATAGGACAGTTGCTGCGACATCACTGAGAGAACGGCTCCTTCTACAGGCTGCGGCGAATATCCCCCATAGCCGGTAACAATTGAAGAAACAGAAATTTCAATGCTTTTCCGGCCACGTATTGTTTTGCTCGACAGTCAGCCATTTTGAGTAAATATCTCCGGTGACACACCGGCGCCACGCCCGGCTTGGCCATTGCGCTGGCGGGCCGACCTCCGTTAAATGCCGCCGATATTCGCAGAGAGCACAGAAGATGAGACAATCGGATTTGGCCGAACGCCTCTTGACGGTAATCGAGAAAGACATCCTTCCGCTGACCGAAAAGGGTGTTGCTGCCGGCAATAAGGTGTTCGGCGCGGCAATCCTGCGCAAGTCCGATCTTTCGCTGGTGCTTGCGGAGACCAACAATGAGACCGAAAATCCGCTGTGGCACGGCGAGGTCCATACGCTGAAGCGCTTTTACGAGATGGCCGACAAGCCTGATACGCGGGATCTGATCTTCCTCTCGACCCACGAGCCCTGCTCCATGTGCCTTTCCGCGATCACCTGGGCGGGGTTCGACAATTTCTACTACTTCTTTAGCCACGAGGACTCGCGCGACAGCTTCTCGATCCCTCACGACCTGAAGATCCTGAAGGAAGTCTTCCGGCTGGACCCGGGCGGCTATGCACAGGAAAACGCCTTCTGGAAATCTGCGTCGATTGCGGCACTGACGGGCGACGCCGACCACCAGACAAAGGAAAGGCTCGCCGCGCAGGACGCGCGCATCCGCGAGCGTTATCGCCGCCTGTCTGAGCACTATCAGGCCGGCAAGGACCAGAACGCCATACCGCTGAACTGAGCCATGGAACCTTCTCGCGACATTCAACGCCTGCTCGACATCATGGCGGCGCTCCGCCAGCCGGACACAGGCTGCCCTTGGGACATCGTCCAGACCTTCGAGACGATCAAGCCCTACACGATCGAAGAAGCCTATGAGGTCGCCGACGCGATCGAGCGCCACGACATGGACGATCTCTGCGATGAACTCGGCGACCTTCTCCTGCAGGTGGTCTTTCACGCCCGCATGGCGGAAGAAGCCGGTGAATTCTCCTTCGGCGATGTCGTCGAAGCCGTGACCCGCAAGATGATCCGTCGCCATCCGCATGTCTTCGCCCGCTCCGACGCCGAAACACCCGAGGCGGTCAGGCTGCAATGGGATGAGATCAAGCGAGCGGAAAAGGCGGACCGGCGGCAGCGCCGGATGCGACTAGGCCTGCCGCAGGACGCCGATGCCGGCCACCTCGGCTCCGTGCAACGCAGCTTCCCGGCGCTGGTCGAAGCGCTGAAGCTGCAGGAACGCGCGGCAAAGGTCGGCTTCGACTGGTCGAAGCCCGAGCCCATCCTCGACAAGATCGAGGAGGAGATCACTGAATTGCGGCAGGCTTTGAAGGATGGAGACCAGCGAAAGGTGGCCGATGAACTCGGTGACCTGATCTTCGCCGTCGTCAATATCGGCCGCCACGTCGGCACCGATCCGGAAATGGCGCTCCGCGGCACCAATACCAAGTTCCGCCGCCGCTTTGGCCACATCGAACAGGAACTGGAAGCCGGCGGAGAGACGCTTGATGCCGCTTCTCTGGAGCGCATGGAAGAGCTGTGGCAGGCGGCAAAGGCGATCGAGCGCCAACTGACGTGACGGCATGCCGCTACGTTAGACCGGTCACCAGTCCTCTTCGACCGGTTTCGGTCCGTTGCCGAGCCGCCGTTCAAGCTCCGCGGCCTCACCCTCCGTCAGCCTTAAGTCGAGGCTGACCCTTCCGTCTTCAAGGTCCTCTCGGCCATCGACGATCGAATGCTCATAGACCCAAGGCAGTAGCTGCAACTGGTCGAGACCGAGCACGACCGTGCACTCTGTCAGGACGCCCGAAAGACGGCGGCCGATCTCGGCGAGCAGGTGATCGACGCCCTCGCCGGTGACCGCAGAGACGGCGACCGTGTTCGGCGTGCTTGCTGCCTTTTTCACGAGCACTTCGCGCATCTCCGGTTCGAGCTTGTCGATCTTGTTCCAGACCTCGACGATGCGCTCGGCGCCTTCCTTCTCGTCGATGCCGAGGTCGGCAAGGATGCGCAGCACATCGCTCGCCTGTGCCTGGTTGTCTGCATCGGATAGGTCGCGCACGTGCAGAATCAGGTCCGCTTCGAGCACTTCTTCAAGCGTCGCCCGGAAGGCTGCGACAAGGTGCGTCGGCAGATCGGAGATGAAACCGACCGTGTCGGATAGAATGACCATGCGCCCATGCGGCAACTTCAGACGCCTGAGCGTCGGATCGAGCGTCGCGAAAAGCATGTCCTCGGCCAGCACGCCCGCACCGGTCATCCGGTTGAAGAGCGTCGATTTGCCGGCGTTCGTATAACCGACCAGTGCCACGATCGGGTGCGGCACCTTCTTGCGCTTCGAGCGATGAAGCTGACGGGTGCGGCGCACCTGCTCCAGTTCACGCTCCAGTCGAACGATCTTTTCCTGCAGCAACCGACGGTCGGCTTCGATCTGGGTTTCACCGGGGCCGCCCATGAACCCCGCGCCGCCGCGCTGGCGTTCAAGGTGGGTCCAACTTCTGACCAGCCGGCCCTTCTGATAGTTGAGATGCGCGAGATCGACCTGAAGCGTACCTTCTTTGGTGGAGGCGCGCCGCCCGAAGATTTCCAGAATGAGGCCCGTCCGGTCGATGACCTTGGCGTTCCATTCCTTCTCGAGGTTGCGCTGCTGGACTGGCGTCAGCGGGTGATCGATGATTACCAGCCCGGCATCCTTCTCGTCCAGGACATGGCCGATCTCCTCGATCTTGCCGCTGCCGAGCAAGGTTCCCGGCTTCGGCTGGGCAACCGGAACGATCATTCCGTGCACCACGTCGAGATCAATGGCAAGGGCGAGGCCCATTGCCTCTTCCAGGCGACTTTCGTCGGAGCGCGTCACCGGCGCAGAGACAATCTCGGCCGATGCCTTTCCCGTCTTCTTCAGAACGGGAACGACGACGACCGCGCGCATGTCATCGCGGAGCCGTTCCAGCTCCGGGATGATCGACGACGATTTTGAATCACGCTTGGTAATGTTGCTCACGTTCCGTCAGGATGCGGCTTCCTCGTTCTCGAACATCTGCAGCGGCTGACCCGGCATGATTGTCGAGATGGCGTGCTTGTAGACGAGCTGAGAATGGCCGTCACGGCGCAGCAATACACAGAAATTGTCAAAAGATGTGACCACGCCTGTCAATTTGACGCCATTGATCAGGAAAATGGTCAATGAAATCTTTTGCTTGCGGACCGTATTGAGAAAGAGATCCTGCAAGTTTTGAGAACGTTCCGCCATCGCGCCGCTTCTTTCTTATTTGCCGGCCTTTTTGGCGCCGGTGCATTTTTGTCAGATTCTGCGTTTTGAGGCGTCACAGTATCCGTCCCCGACACCCCATCAAGTTTGGTATCAAATCAATGTCTTTTCCGCAATGTCGAAAAAGGCCTCGCGAATATTCTGTGCTATGCTTCCCGGATGACCATTGCTGATCGTCTTGCCGTCGACGGAAACGACCGGAAAACAGATGCTCGTCGCGGCAGTAACGAAGACTTCGCGCGCAGCGTACATCTCCTCCACCGAAAACGCCTTTTCCTCGATCTTCAGGCCAAGCGCCTTCGCCACGTCCATCAGCGTCGTGCGCGTTATGCCGCGCAGGATGCCGTGCTCCGCCGGACGCGTGCGCAGGGTTCCGTCGCCATCAACGATCCAGACATTGGTCGCCGCTCCCTCTTTGACGAGGCCGTCGGTATCGACGAAAATTGCCTCCTGAGCTCCGAGTTCCTTCGCCTTCTGGCGCGCAAGCACGTTCGGCAGAAGGCCGACTGACTTGATGTCGACCCGATCCCAACGATTTTCCGGCACCGTGATCGCCTCGATCCCGTCCGCATTCTTCTTCGCGATTGCGGTGGCATCCGTCCGCTTGGCCGTGACGACGAGTGATGGTGGTGTGTCGTTTGCCGGGAAGACATGATCGCGCCGTGCCACGCCCCGCGTCACTTGCAGATAGAAAAGCCCGTTGCGCACCCGGTTCCTGCGCGATACCTCGCGAATGACGTGGATCAGCGCCGCTCGGCTCATCGGCCAGGCGATCCGCAATTCCCTGAGCGATCGGTCCAGGCGATCCAAATGCCGACTGAGGTCCACGATGAAGCCGTGACGGATCTCGCAAACCTCGTAGACTCCGTCCGCGAACTGGTAGCCGCGATCTTCGACGTGAATGGCGGCTTCGGAATGCGGCACGTAGGCGCCGTTGACATAAGCAATTCGCGGCATTTGGGGCGAGACCTCAGAAATATTGGATGCTGACTCGGAAAAGCTGTTCGACATGACGCACCGCGTCGGCGGCTGCAAAAAGCACGACGCGATCCTTCGCCTTTATCCTCGTATTGCCGTCAGGCCGAATGAAAGTCCTGTCGCGATAGAGCGCTCCAATGCGGATCCCCTCCGGCAATTCGAGCTCGCGCAGGGCCTTGCCGACCATCGGCGAGGTCTCGAGTGCTTCGGCCTCGATCACTTCTGCCTGGCCACTCTGCACCGCGTAGACCGATCGGATGCGGCCTTTCCTGACATGCTGCAGGACGCGGGAGATGGTGACGGCTCGCGGGTTGATATGCGCATCGACACCGGCCGTGCCGGCGAAATCCTGGTAAGCCGGCTCGTTGATCAGCACCAGCGTCGACTTCGCGCCCAGCCGCTTGCCCATCATGCTGCCGAGAATGTTGATCTGATCGTTATTGGTGAGGGCGACCACGAGATCGGCATCCTGAACGTCCGCCTGCATCAGGATCCTCTGGTCCATGGCCGAGCCATGCAGGACGACGGTGTTGTTCAGCTTGTCGGCCAGCTGCACGGCCCGGTCGCGATCATTCTCGATGAGCTTGACACGCATCCGGGGCTGCTGCTCCTCGATCATGCGCGCGACGAAATAGCCGATATTGCCGCCGCCCATGATGATGATCCGCCGCGCCTCCTGCTCTTCGTGTCCGAAAAGCCCCAGCGTGCGGCGGACATGGTCCCGGTCGCAAACGACGTAGGCGAGATCGCCCGTCTGCAATTGATCGGAGGAATGCGGAACGATCAGTTTTCCGTTTCGGAAGATACCCGTAACGGTGGCCAGAAGATCCGGAAAAAGCTCGCTTAACTGCTGTAGTGGAGTGTCCACAACGGGGCAGTCTTCCATGCACTCGATCGCGATCATGGCGATGCGATCCTCGGCGAAGCGGACCACATCGGTGGCACCCGGGAAGGAAATACGCCGAAGAACAAGACGGCCCACTTCGATTTCCGGCGAAATCGTCACGTCGATCGGGACATTCTCCCGGGAAAAGAGGTCCGAATATTCCGGTGCGAGATAGTTCTGTGCGCGAATGCGGGCGACCTTGGTCGGCACATTGAAGATCGCATGCGCTACCTCGCAGGCCACGATATTGACCTCGTCGTACAATGTGACAGCGATGATCATGTCAGCCTGGTCGGCACCGGCTCTCGCCAACACATCCGGATGCGCGCCGTGGCCGACATAGCCGCGCACATCCAGCGTTTCAGTGATATGGGCGATCAGCGCGGCGGACGTATCGATCACCGAGACGTCGTTGTTTTCCTGTGACAGGCGCTCGGCAATCCCGTAGCCGACCTGTCCAGCGCCGCATATGACCACTTTCATCGCCGTTCCTTCATTCCACAAGCTACAGCGGCAAACACGCCGCGAGCCGCCCCCGGATCAGACGCCCAGCGACTTCAGCTTGCGATGAAGCGCGGAACGTTCCATTCCGACGAACTCCGCCGTGCGCGAGATGTTTCCGCCGAATCGGTTGATCTGAGCGATCAGATAATCGCGCTCGAACATTTCACGGGCCTCGCGCAACGGCAAGGTCATGATGTGCTGGTCACCCTGTGCGGAAATCTTGGGCAGGGTGTCCCCGACCTCGGTCGGCAGCATGTCGGCGGTGATCGGCGTATCTGGCCCATCGCTGCGGGCGAGGATCATCAGGCGCTCAATATTGTTGCGCAACTGGCGGATATTGCCCGGCCAATCATGCGCCTGAAGAACGGCGAGCGCGTCCTCGCCGATCTTGCGCGGGCGGATGCCGGCCTGCTCGCTCACCTGGCGCATGAACATATCCACAAGGAATGGAATGTCCTCGCGTCGTTCGGCAAGGGCCGGAACGCGTACCGGAATCACCGCCAGCCGGTGAAACAGGTCCTCGCGGAAAAGCCCCTCGGAAATCATGTTCTCGAGATTGTAGGCGGTCGAGGAGATGATGCGCACATCCACCTTGACGCGCTTGGAACCACCGACACGCTCGAACTGCTGGTCGACCAGCACACGCAGGATCTTGTTTTGCGTTTCCCGCGGCATCTCGCCGATTTCGTCGAGATAAAGAATGCCGCCATGGGCTTCTTCGAGCGCGCCTGTGCGGCGCGGCTGGCCGGGAGTGCCTTCCGTACCGAAAAGCGCGACTTCCATGCGATCCGGGGTGATCGCCGCGGCGTTCAGCGCAACGAACGGTCCGGATGCACGCGTGGACTTGCGGTGGATCATGCGCGCCACGAGTTCCTTGCCGGAACCCGAAGGTCCCTGGATCATGATCCGGCTGTTGGTCGGCGCCACCTTCTCGATCGTCTGCCGCAACTGCGACACGGCGACGGATGTTCCGATGAGTTCTACCGGATCGCCGGACTTCTTCTTCAATTCCGAGACTTCGCGCTTGAGTTTGGAATTCTCCAGCGCCCGCTCGGCTATCAGGATCAGCCGGTCGGCCTTGAACGGTTTTTCGATGAAATCGTAAGCCCCGCGCTTGATGGCGGAAACGGCCGTTTCGATGTTGCCGTGACCGGAAATCATCACCACCGGCAGGTCGGGATGGCGGCTCTTGATCTCGTCGAGCAGCGCCAGTCCGTCGAGGCGACTGCCCTGCATCCAGATGTCCAGGAAGACCAATCGCGGCACGCGATCGTTGATCGCCGCAAGCGCACTGTCGCTGTCGAAAGCCGTCCGGGTCTCGTGACCTTCGTCCGACAGGATCCCCGAGACGATCTCCCGGATATCCTCCTCATCGTCCACAACCAGAATATCAGCCGCCATTGGTATTACCCTTGTCCTTTACAGTACCTTCGCCCCCGGTTTCGCCGGCAGGCGGCAGGATCACGCGGATCATTGCCCCGACGCCGCCGTCGAAATCGACCGGTGCGTCGTGCAGTTCCAATTGTCCGCCATGGTCCTCGATGATCTTCTTGACGATTGCGAGACCGAGACCGGTGCCCTTTTCGCGCATCGTCATGTATGGCTCCAGAATTCTGTGCCGGTTCTCTGTCGGCAGCCCCTTGCCGTTGTCGATCACATCGACAACGAAGCGGCCGGAAGCGCCTTCGCGGCGGGAGCGGACGACGATGGTCGGCGCCCCCCGCGACGTTCCGGCAGGGACTGCCTCGATCGCCTCTACCGCGTTTTTGACGATGTTGCCGAAGGCCTGGCCGAGCATGCGGCCGTCGAACTGGCCTTCGAGCGGCTCGTCGCCGAAGTCGCGGACGAAGGTGATGTGGTTGTTGCCCATCTCGCGAAGGAAGACGGCATCCTTGAGGATCGATCGCAGATCGGATTTTTCCTTCGTCGGCTTCGGCATCCGCGCAAAGGCGGAAAATTCGTCGACCATCCGGCCGATGTCCTCCACCTGGCGCACGATGGTATCCGTGCACTGGTCGAATACCGCCCGGTCCTGCTGGTCGATCTGCTTGCCGTAACGGCGCCGCAGACGTTCGGCCGAAAGCTGGATCGGTGTCAGCGGATTCTTGATCTCGTGCGCGATGCGGCGGGCCACGTCGGCCCATGCGGTAGACCGCTGCGCAATCACCAGATCGGTGATGTCGTCGATGGTGATGACGTAGGAACCATGCGACTCGTCGCCTTCCTCACGCGTCACCTGGACATTCAGCGTGCGCTCGGTCCCGCCGCGCATAATATTGATCTGCTTGCGGTAATCGTTGCGATAGCGGCTTTCCGCCTCGATCAGCACCGCGTCGATCTCCGGCGCGACCTCGCTCAGGCTTGCGCCCAGCAGTCCCGGCGCCGACTTCCGCAGGAACTCTTCCGACGAAGGATTGGCAATCGTGATGCGACGATCCTTGCCGACGCCGATAACCGCCGTGGTGACACCGGAAAGCACCGCCTCGATGAAGCGGCGGCGCTGGTCCACTTCGTCCTTCGCTACCAGGATCTGCTGCTGCTGCGTGCGGATCTCGGTGACCATCTTGTTGAAGGTGCGCGACAGGTTGCCCACGTCGCCATCGACGGCGCGCACCGGAACGACCACATCGAGGTTGCCGGATGCAACGCTGTCTGCGGCGCCGATCAGTTGCCGGATCGGCCGCACGATACGGTCGGCAACGGCTATCGCCGTCCAGATCGCCGCCAAGAGAACGATGAGGGCAAAGCCGATATAGAGCACGCCGAAGGCGATCTGAAGCGAGGTGCGCCCCGCTTCAAGGGCCTTGTATTCGGCCGTGTTCTCCTCCATCAGCCGCATCGAACGCATCACTTCGGGATCGACGTTGCGAACCGTGTAGAGATAGGTTCCCGGTATATTGTCGAGCGGAATGACAGCGCCGACGAGGTTGGTCACGCCGGGAGGAATAAGCGTCGGCTGGCCGGAAACCGTGCTTTTGAGCGCATCGGCAGGAATGGCAGGCAGCGGCTTTTCCGTCGAGATATTGGCTTGAAGGATGGCGCTACCGTCAGCGCGCACCAGGAAGGCACCAAGCATGCCGCGCCCCCTCGCCTGCCGCGTCATCAATTCGGTGAAGCCGGTGCGATCGAGGCTGTAAAGCTGCCGGTTGCGCTCGAGGTCGTTGGCCATAGATACTGTCTGGCCTTGCAGGTAGCTCGCATTCTCGAGGACGTAAGCCTGCGCAACGTTCAGCGACGAGCGCACAATCGCCTGGGTGCGCAGCGAGAACCAGCGATCGAGCCCGACATCAAGCGTGATGCTGGCAAAGATTGCGACCAGAATGGCCGGCGTTATCGCGACGATGGAAAATAGCGCGACGATGCGCACATGCAGCCGTGCCGCCGCTCTTCCCTTGCTGCGCGCCCGCAGCAGTCTGAGGATTTCTCGCGCGATCAGGTAGATCAGACCGACAACGAAGACGCCGTTGACGCCCGCGCAGGCAATGACGATGTTTCGTTCCGGCCGAATGGGTGTCAGGCCGAGAAGAACGAGCAGCGACAAGGTGGCACAGATCAGCGCGCCGGTGGCGAGCATCAATCCGGGCAGCGCGAAGGACGCCCGCCGATCCTGGACAGTTGCGACCCTGTCCTCTGTGCCCAATGGCAGGGCCATTCCGTCCACCATGTAAAACGCTTCCCCCAAACCGGCGCCCGACGGCGCCGGCAAACGCGAACTTTAGCGAGTCAAAGAAACTGACCGTAACGCCCAACCCCAAACAGCATCGGCGTGCCTCGATCGGTTGGGTCGTCTCCAATGACGACGCAACGAATCGACTATCGGACGTTCAAGCAACGCATTGTGGCGAAAATGCAACGGTGTTGCATCTCAGTCAAGCACTGCGTGAGCTGCGGTAGACGGAGACCCCAAGTTCGCGAATCTTCTTGCGCAGCGTGTTTCGGTTGAGGCCGAGGAGGTCGGCGGCCTTGATCTGGTTGCCGCGGGTCGCCGTCAGGGCTGCGAGGATCAATGGATATTCCATCTCCGCGAGCACCCGGTCATAGAGGCCTGACGGCGGCAGGGCATCGCCGAAACTGGCAAAATACTGCCTCATATTCTCCTCGACCGCCTGGGAGATCGACATCGACCCCGAACGGGTCGCCGACTTCTCGATCGGGCTGTCAGGAATCTCGGAACGCAACTCGTTCTCGATGATCTCCTTGGTGATCACATCCTGTGGATAGAGCGCCGTCAGCCTCCGCACGAGATTTTCGAGCTCTCGCACATTGCCGGGCCACGGATGCGTCTTCATCAGTTCCAGCGCTTCCTGGTCGAAACGCTTGACATCCAACCCTTCCTTTTCGGCCTGCTGAACGAAATGGCGGACAAGATCCGGGATATCCTCCGCTCTGTCTCTCAGCGGCGGCAAGCGCAGCGGCACGACGTTCAAGCGATAGTAGAGGTCTTCGCGGAAAAGCCCTTGATTGATCGACTGTTTCAGATCCTTGTTCGTCGCGGCGACGATCCGCACATCTGAACGGATCGGCGTTCGCCCGCCAACCGTTGTGTATTCGCCCTGCTGCAACACGCGCAGCAGCCTGGTCTGGGCGTCCATCGGCATGTCGCCGATTTCATCGAGGAAGAGCGTCCCGCCTTCGGCCTGCTCGAAACGGCCGGTAGAGCGGGTCTGGGCGCCGGTAAAGGCGCCCTTCTCGTGCCCGAACAGCTCCGATTCGATAAGGTCGCGCGGGATCGCCGCCATGTT
Organism: Sinorhizobium terangae; assembly: GCF_009601505.1. Classification (GTDB taxonomy): domain Bacteria; phylum Pseudomonadota; class Alphaproteobacteria; order Rhizobiales; family Rhizobiaceae; genus Sinorhizobium; species Sinorhizobium terangae. Next base: position 69,164 of record NZ_WITC01000121.1, on the reverse strand, counting down.
GATCGCGACGAAGGGGCCATTCCTGCGCTTGCCATAGTCGTGCAAGGCTCGCGCGACCAGTTCCTTGCCGGTTCCCGATTCCCCCGTGATCATCAGTGTCAGGTCGGTCTGCATCAACCGCGCGAGCACGCGGTAGATTTCCTGCATGGCGGCCGAGCGACCGACGAGCGGCATGCCGTCCTGTGAATCGTCGTCGATCCTGGAGGGACGGCGCTTTGGTTCGGCGAGCGCCCGGCCGATGATGCCGATCATTTCCGTCAGATCGAAGGGCTTCGGCAGGTAGTCGTAGGCTCCCTTTTCGGACGCCTTGATAGCCGTCATGAACGTGTTCTGCGCGCTCATCACGAGCACGGGCAGATCCGGCCTCGCCTTTTTGATCCGCGGCAGGAGATCGAAGGCGTTCTCGTCCGGCATGACGACGTCAGTTACGACCAGATCGCCGTCGCCGGCAGCAATCCAGCGCCACAGCGTCGCCGCATTGGAGGTGATGCGCACATCATAGCCGGCGCGGCTCAAGGCCTGGTTGAGCACGGTGCGGATGGCGGCGTCGTCATCCGCGACGAGGATCGTAGCTGCCGTCATGCAATGTTTCCTTTTGTCATCGGAATTTCGTCATCATCGGCCGCCAGTCCCTTGGACGCCGGCATCAGAACGCGGAAGGTGGTGCGGTTGTGCTGGCTGTCGCACTCGACGATGCCGCCGTGGCCGCCGATGATCTTGGCGACGAGCGCCAGGCCGAGGCCCGAGCCGTTGGTCTTCGTGGTGATGAAGGGGTCAAAAAGATGCGGCAGCAGATCCGTGGGCACGCCCGGTCCATTGTCGTGCACGCAGAACTCCAGCGGCAACGAGATCTTTTCGCGGGTGCCGGCAACCGAAAGGCGAATGCCGGGGCGATAGGCCGTCGTCAGGATGATCTCGCCATCCGCACGATCGCCGATCGCCTCGGCGGCATTCTTGATCAGATTGAGGAACACCTGAACAAGCTGGTCGCGATTGGCATAAACTGGTGGCAGCGACGGATCGTAGTTCTCCGAAATCTTGATCCCGCGGGCAAAGCCGGCCTTGGCGATCGCCTTCACGTGATCAAGCACGGAATGGATATTGAGCGGAACGCGATCAACAGGCCGCTCGTCAGAGAAGACCTCCATACGATCGACGAGCGATACGATGCGGTCCGTCTCGTCGCAGATCAGCCGCGTCAGCGCCCGGTCCTCGTCATTGACGGACGTCTCGAGAAGCTGCGCGGCACCGCGAATGCCGGAGAGCGGGTTCTTGATCTCGTGGGCCAACATCGAGGCGAGACCAGTCACTGATCGCGCAGCGCCTCGGTGCGTCAATTGCCGATCGATCTTGTCGGCCATCGAGCGCTCCTGGAAGACGATGACCACAGATCCTGGCGTCGAAAGAACCGGCGCGACATAGAGGTCGACGAGCTTGTCGGCGCCGAGGCGCGGCGAACTCAGATCGACCCGGTATTCGTTTACGGGCGCCCGTCGCTCGCGGACCTGGTCGATCAGAGTCAGGAGCGGACTGCCGAATGGAATGAAGGCGCTGATATTGTGGCGGGCGAGGTGATTGGCGCTAGCGCCGAAGAAGGACTCGGCCTCCCAATTGGCAAAGGCCACAAGGCCGCTTTCATCGACCAGGATGACGGGGTTCTGGATCGCGTTCAGCACCGCCATGGAAAGATCGTTCGCATCTCCTGTCGGCTCCATTGCCATTGCCTTGTCCGTCATGCCGCCATCTCCTCATTAGCCGGTGCGACATCGCGATTTGCGATCGCGGCGGCGACGCGATCACTAACCAGAGCCGGATCGGTTGACGTCAGGATCGCCGCCTTGTCCCCGGACGAGAGGTCCGGCGCGAAACGCTCGATGTACCAGCCGACATGCTTGCGGGCGTGCCGGAGGCCAATCTGAAGCCCATAAAATTCGAGCATCATGGCGTAGTGCTCGGCGAAGATTTGCGCGATCTCCGATGCATCGGGGTGAAGACGCGTGCCGGCGAGAACACCGGCATGCCATGGCCGTCCCTGCGATGAGCGCCCGACCATCACGGCATCCGCACCCGACCGGCGCAGGATTTCGGTGGCGTCCGCCACCGTATCGACGTCGCCATTGGCGATCAGCGGGACCGAGATGACATCACGTACCGCATGGATCGCGTCCCAATCCGCCTTGCCGCTGTAAAATTGCATCCGGGTGCGGCCGTGGATCGTGATGGCCTGCACACCCGCCTCTTCGGCCCTCCGGGCGATCAATGGAGCATTGATTGTATTTTCATCCCATCCGAGGCGCATCTTCAGCGTAACCGGCACCGAAACAGCCCTGACGGTCGCTTCGATTAGCGACAAGGCATGATCTGGGTCGCGCATCAGTGCCGAACCGGAATAGCCGCCGGTCACCTTCTTGGCCGGGCAGCCCATGTTGATGTCGACAACGTCGGCGCCGTTCGCCTCGACGATCCTTGCAGCTTCCGCCATCCAGTGCGCCTCACGGCCCGCGAGCTGGACGATATGCGGTTCGATGCCGGAGTTCTTCAGCCGCACCCAGGATTCGGCGGCGTTGCAGACCAGTTCGCGGCTGGCGACCATTTCCGTCACCACAAATCCGGCGCCGAAGCGCCAGGCGAGCGTGCGGAAAGGCAAGTCCGTCACCCCCGACATCGGCGCGAGCGCCACCCGGTTGCGGATTTCAACTTTCCCGATCCGGAGCGAGGATGACAGGGCCGATGGTGGCAAATGCATATCTTTCAGGCACATGTTCTTCTTGCACTATTTTTAGACATTGTTATTCGGCTTGCCAAGCGATTTCCACGCCTTCGACAAAATTCCCCGCATGGCCGGTAACGGCCGGGCTGGCAATGGCGGGGCCTTCGCGGTAGATCACGGCGAAGAGCGGCGAAATTCGGGACCACATACATAAGATGCAGCCTGAAGAACAGTTCTCCTGTGGTATCGTCATCGTCGCGGGCGGCCGCGGCGAGCGCGCCGGCCAATCGGCCGAGGGGCCGAAGCAGTACCGTGCGATCGGCGGCCGCCCCGTTATCGCGCATACGCTTGACACTTTCGCGACATGGGCGGGAACGGGACCGATCGTCATCGTCATCCACCCGGACGATGCGGAATTGCTTGCCGCGGCTCTGAAGCACGTGCCCAGGCCAGCCGATTTGACCGTGGTACACGGAGGAGCGACACGTCAACTTTCGGTCCTTGCAGGCCTGGAGGCTATTGCTGCTGCCGGGGCCAAGTACGTGATGATCCACGACGCGGTGCGCCCGTTTGCAGATCACGCCCTGCTCGATCGTTGCCGTCTAGCACTGCTCAGCGGTGCCGATGCGGTCCTGCCGGCGATCGCGGTCGCGGACACATTGAAGCGGGCCGGCGCAAATGGCGTCGTGCAGGAGACGGTCGCGCGGAGTAACCTCTATGCGGCACAGACACCGCAGTGCTTCACGTTGGAGGCGATTCTCTCCGCGCACCGCGCCGCCAAGGCTGATGCGCGAGCGGATTTTACTGATGACGCCTCCATTGCCGAATGGGCCGGTATTCCCGTTGTCCTCGTCGAGGGTATGGTGGACAACATCAAGCTAACCTTGCAGAGGGATATTTCGATGGCGGACGAAAGGCTCAAAGGCAGCGCGATTCCCGACGTGCGCACCGGCAATGGCTACGATGTCCACCAACTCGTCGAAGGCGACGGCGTCACCCTTTGCGGCGTATTCATCCCGCACGACCGCAAACTCTCCGGCCATTCGGATGCCGACGTCGCGCTCCATGCACTGACCGACGCGCTTCTCGCGACCTGCGGCGCCGGCGATATCGGCGATCACTTCCCGCCGTCGGATCCGCAGTGGAAGGGCGCGCCGTCCCGCATCTTTCTGGAGCACGCGGCGCGGATCGTGCGGGAGTGTGGCGGCATCATCACCAATGCGGACATATCGCTGATCGCCGAAGCGCCCAAGGTCGGGCCGCACCGCCAGCAGATGCGAGAGAACCTAGCAGCAATGCTCGGCGTCACCATCGACCGCTGCTCGATCAAGGCGACCACCAACGAACAGCTCGGCTTCATCGGCCGCAACGAAGGCATCGCGGCAATCGCCACGGCAACGGTCGTCTATACTCCGGGGAGGAACCCATGATGTGGCCGGCCGATATAGAGCAGAAAGCGCGGGAGATCATCACGGATCTTACCGCACGCAACCTGAAGCTCGCGACGGCGGAGTCCTGTACCGGTGGCCTGATTGCGGGTGCGTTGACGGAAGTTGCCGGCTCGTCGCTCGTCGTCGACCGCGGTTTCGTCACCTATTCCAACGACGCGAAGATACAGATGCTTGGGATCGAACTCGCGACGCTTGCCGCCCACGGCGCCGTCTCGCGCGAGACCGCCGTCGAAATGGCACGCGGCGCCGTCTCCCATTCAGGGGCGGATATTGCCGTCGCCGTAACGGGGGTCGCCGGCCCCGGCGGTGGCTCGGTGGAGAAACCGGTAGGGCTCGTGTACTTCGCGGCAGCGAGCCGGAATGGCGCGACGCTTCACCGGGAGATGCGCTATGGCGACGTCGGCCGCGACGTGGTTCGAATGTCAGCGGTCAGAACCGCGTTCGAGCTCATCGAAGCCATCTCTCATCAAGCGTAGACCTCGTCGGCGCGCATTTCGAAGGCTTCGGAAAACATGCGGAATGCCCGGTCAAACATGGAGCCCATCAAGGCGCCAAGAAGCCTGCTCTTGAATTCGTAATCGATGTCAAAATGTACGATCGACAGCTTGTCGCTGGTCGGCTCGAAGCGCCACCCGTTGTCGAGATATTTGAATGGTCCGTCGATATAACTGACATCGATCGTCCGCGCGGACTTGTTGAGCAGAACCTGGGTCGTGAAGGTCTCGCGAATTGCCTTGTAACCGACCGTCATGTCGGCCAGCAGCAATACCTTGCCATCGCGCTCCTTGCGTGAGCGCACGCTCAAAGCCTCGCAAAGCGGCAGAAACTGCGGATAGCGCTCGACGTCGGCGACAAGATCGAACATCTGATCGGCCGAGTGCTTGACGACATGGTTTGTTTCGAAGTGCGGCATGACTTGCAGTTAAGCGCGTGCTGCGAGAAGTTCAAGCAGTGTGCGCATTTGTGCCCGGCTTCTTATCTGCAGGACTGGGACGCCAGGCCCGTGCTCCCGCAGGCCGTTCTCGATGCGAGGAACGAACTTGCGCTCGAATGTCCAGATGTAGCGGACGAACTCCCAACTCACCCGCTCCGGACATCCCTCGGCCATTTCCGGCCGTGAGGCCCCACGCCATTTCAGCCAACGCCGCGTCACCCCTATCAGGCATAGCAAGCGCGGCATCCTCACCCAGAGCACGATGTCGGCGCGGGGTAATCGCAGATCGAAGGTCGTCGGGTTGGTCCCGTCCATGACCCACCGCGCTTCGGCCACCTTGGCGACGATGAGGTTTCTTTGTTCCTCCCGCGTCCTGGAAATCCATCCGGGCAGCCAAAAGAATTCTCTGTCCATCGAAACGAACGGGAGGTCACAGTGTTCAGAAAGTCTGCGGGCCAGCGTCGTCTTGCCACCACCCGAGCAGCCGATGACCAACACACGTCTTGCCTTCGAGAGAATCGATGCAGCCTCCGCCGTGTCCGTCGAATCGTCAGCCACTCTCGCCCCCCAAACAAAAGAGCCGCGACGATGCGACGTCGCGGCTATCTTGTACCAGCAGTGAAATCAGTTACCCGCCTCGGCCAGGAGCTTTCTCTCCCGCGCCGCCCTCAGCCGCGCGAAATCATCGCCGGCGTGATGTGACGAGCGTGTCAGCGGGCTCGAGGAAACCATCAGGAAGCCCTTTGTATAGGCGACCGTCTCGTAGGACTTGAACTCCTCGGGCGTTACGAATTTCTCGACCTTGTGGTGCTTGCGTGTTGGCTGCAGGTATTGACCAATCGTCAGGAAGTCGACGTCAGCGGTGCGCAGATCGTCCATCAATTGCAGCACTTCGTTCCGCTCCTCGCCGAGGCCGACCATGATGCCGGACTTGGTGAACATGGACGGATCGAGTTCCTTCACCCGCTGCAGGAGCCGGATAGAATGGAAGTAGCGGGCACCAGGGCGAACAGTCAGATAGTTCGAAGCGACCGTTTCGAGATTGTGATTGAAGACGTCCGGCTTGGCAGCAACTACACGCTCCAGTGCACCGGGCTTGCGCAGGAAGTCGGGCGTCAGGATCTCGATGGTCGTTTCGGGAGAGGCCTCGCGGATCGCGAAGATCACCTTCTCGAAATGCTCGGCGCCGCCGTCATCAAGGTCGTCGCGGTCGACGGAGGTGATCACGACGTGGCTCAAGCCCATCTGCTTGACCGCCTTGGCGACGTTGGCCGGCTCCTCCATATCGAGCGCATTCGGCTTACCGGTCGAGACGTTGCAGAAAGCGCAGGCGCGCGTGCAGATCTCGCCCATGATCATGAAGGTCGCGTGCTTCTTGTCCCAACATTCGCCGATGTTCGGGCAGCCAGCCTCCTCGCAGACCGTAACAAGGTTGTTGCCCTTCACGATCGAGCGGGTTTCCATGTATCCCTTCGACGTCGGCGCCTTTACGCGGATCCAGTCCGGCTTGCGCAGAACTTCCGTATCGGGCTTGTGCGCCTTTTCCGGGTGGCGAACACGCTCGGCCCTATCCGAGACGGCGTCGAAAACCGTTACCATATTTCTTCCTTCATCGTATCGGACTTCGGCCATCCGCCGACGCGCCCGCTTTCGATTTATATAGATGGCCGGACATGAAAAGTCAGGCCACCATTTGCATGGCAGCCCGATCACTGGCGAATGCGGAAGGAGACCCTACCGTCTGACGACGCGGCCCGCCGCGATCAACAGGCACGCGCCGATGAAGCCGATAACGAGATAGGCAACCCAGCCCGTATAGGCCATGCCGAAGGCCGCCAGAATGAAGTTCAGCACAAGGGCACCGACGATGCCGAGGACGATATTCGCGATCAGCCCCATCTCGCTGCTCATGAATTTCTCCGCCAGCCAGCCGGCAAGACCGCCGATAATGATCGCCGCCAGAATACCCACGCCGTTCAAGCTCATGACAACCTCCCCGCATTGAAAACGCTGCAGCGCCCTCAATGCGTGAAGAGACCGAAAGTTCCGAACGGCGGAGCGTCATCAGGCGTTCAATACCCGGCCGTAGGCGTCGAGCACGCTTTCCTTCATCATCTCCGAGAGTGTCGGATGCGGGAAGATCGTGTGCATCAGCTCTTCCTCGGTTGTTTCCAGGTTCATGGCGACAACGAAACCCTGGATGAGTTCGGTCACTTCGGCGCCGACCATATGGGCGCCCAAAAGCTCGCCGGTCTTCTTGTCGAAGATCGTCTTGACGAGACCCTGGTCCTCGCCGAGCGCAATCGCCTTGCCGTTGGCACCGAAGCTGAAGCGGCCGACGCGGATCTCGCGGCCGAGTTCCTTGGCCTTGGCCTCGGTAAGGCCCACGGAGGCAACCTGCGGGTCGCAATAGGTGCAGCCCGGGATCTTGCCCTTGTCGAGCGCATGTACACCGGGAACGCCGGCGATCTTCTCGACGCATATCACGCCCTCGTGCTCCGCCTTGTGCGCGAGCATCGGCGGGCCGGCGACATCTCCGATCGCATAGATCCCTGCCACGTTCGTCTTGCCGTAGCCGTCGGTGACGATGCAGCCGCGGCTAGTCTCGACGCCCAGCGCTTCAAGGCCAAGATTTTCGATATTGCCCTGCACGCCGACAGCGGAAATCAGGCGATCCGCCTTGATCTGCGTGACCTTGCCGTCCTTCGTTTCGACATGCGCGGTCACGTCGTTCGCACCCTTCTCAACCTTCGTTACCTTGGCGTCAGTGAAGATCTTCATGCCGCGCTTTTCGAGTTGCTTGCGGGCGAAGGCGGAAATCTCCGCATCCTCGACCGGCATGACCTGCGGCAGGAGCTCGACGACGGTGACATCGACGCCCATCGACCGGTAGAAGCTCGCGAACTCGATGCCGATCGCGCCGGACCCCATGACCAGCATGGTCTTTGGCATTTCCTCGGGCTTCATCGCCTCGAAGTAGGTCCAGATCAGCTTGCCGTCCGGCTCGATGCCCGGAAGTGCGCGCGGCCGGGCGCCAGTCGCGATGATGATGTGCTTGGCGGTATAGGTGCCTTCACCCTTGACGCCCTTCGGAACCGGATTTTGCGGCTGGACCGCCGGTTTCGAGGGCGCGCCGACGATAATCTCGCCGGGCTTGGTGAGCTTCGCCTCGCCCCAGATGACGTCGACCTTGTTCTTCTTCATGAGGAAGGCAACACCGCCGGTCAGCCGTGCAGAGACGGCGCGGGAGCGGCCGACGACCTCCTTGACGTTGGCGGTCATCTTGCCTTCGAGCGTCAGGCCGTAGTTCTTGGCGTGATTGGCATGGTCGAGAATTTCGGCCGAGCGCAAGAGCGCCTTGGTCGGAATGCAGCCCCAGTTGAGGCAGATGCCGCCGAGGTGCTCGCGCTCGACTATGGCTGTCTTCAAGCCCAGTTGAGCCGAGCGGATGGCGGTGACATAGCCGCCCGGGCCCGAACCGATAACGATGACGTCGTAATTCTCAGCCATGTGTTTCCTGCCTTTTGTCTCAAGCGACCTTTCGGGTGAAAAGCACCCAGTCGTGTTTCCTGCTGTCTTCGAAGAGCGGTACGGCTTCAATGCGCACCACCTCCTCGAAGCCGTTGATCCTGTAGAGTGCCTGAGCCCTTTCATTGTGGCTTTCGGTGATCAGGCTCACCGGCGCCGGCCCGGCGCGGGCAATTTCGTGCTCCAGCAATGCGCGGCCGATCCCCTCGCCGCGACGATGCTTGTAGACCCCAAGGCTATCGATGAACCAATGGCCCACGACCTGTCTCTGCAACGCCAGCAACGGGACGAGCACCGGATGTTTCGCCTCGATATCGCGGACGGAGGGATCGATCGCGTAGGAGACGGCTACACCCGCGATCTCATCCTCAACCTCGGCAACGATCGCGTCGCGCCATGTACCTAGCCCCTCATCTTCGCGAAGCTTGTTGCGGCCGTGCTCGAACGCCGTTTCGGCAACGCCGCGCATAACGCCGCCATACCAGAGCCACGCGGCAAATCCGTGCGAGGCGATGTCGATCAGGACGGCGAGCTCCGCTGCCTCGCCCCGCCTCGCCGGCCTAAGGGTCGCGCCAGCCGCCATGGTCAGAGCCCGAGCATCATCCGCACGACCGGTTCCAATCCCCGGCCGATCGCGCGGGTGTTGTCGGCGTCGAGATGCACGCCATCGAGCGGGGTGGTTTTCGCAACGGAGCCGGCATCGAAAAAGCCGCAGTCGAGTTCGTCGGCGAGATCGCGATAGAGCGGCGCCAGCATCGCCGACTGCTCGATAGCGCCCGCATACATTGCCGCGAAGGCGCTGTTGGCGGTTTCGCAAAGCGGCGGCGGCGAGACGATGAGGATATCCGGCCCCTCCTCGGCTTCGACCGGCCAGTCGTGCCGCCGGACGAGGTTGACGAGGCGCGCGATCCCTTTGACGGCGCCGAAGGCCGTGCCGTGGATCACCGGCTTCATGTCGTTGGTGCCGAGCAGGAAGATCATCAGATCGATCGGCGCGTGGCTATGGAGCACGGTCGGCAGGACACGCGCACCGTTGCGGTCGCAATCGGCGAGATGGTCGTCATAGGCCGTCGTGCGGCCGTTCAGCCCTTCGGCGATGACGTGCACGTCCGCACCGAGGGCCTTTTGCAGCACGCTCGGCCAGCGATCCTCCAACGCGTGCCGGCCGAGGCCGCCCGCGTCATAGCCCCAGGTCAGACTGTCACCGTAACAAAGGACTGTCTTCATCGCTTGTGCCCACGTTTTTGGGGGATGGACCGGCTCGAAAAAGCCGGTCCCGATCGCATCAGACCAGCATGCCCATCGGATTTTCGATGTAGCGCTTGAAGGCGGCGAGCAGTTCCGCACCGAGCGCTCCATCGACGCAGCGATGGTCGGTCGAGAGCGTGACGGTCATCATGTTGGCGATCACCATCTCCTTGTTCTTAACGATGACGCGCTCCTCGCCGGCACCGACCGCGAGGATCGTCGCATGCGGCGGATTGACGACGGCGGCAAAGTCCTTGACGCCCATCATGCCCATGTTGGAGACGGCAGTGGTGCCGCCCTGGTACTCTTCCGGCTTCAGCTTGCGCTCCTTGGCGCGCTTGCCGAAGTCCTTCATCTCGTTGGAGATGGCCGAAAGGCTCTTCAACTCCGCCTGGCGGATAATCGGTGTGATCAGACCACCGGGGATCGAGACAGCAACACCGACATCGGCATGCTTGTGCTTGACCATATTAGAGTCGGTCCAGGAGACGTTGGCGTCCGGAACGTCGCGCAGTGCCAGCGCCAGCGCCTTGATCACCATGTCGTTGACCGAGAGCTTGTAGACGGGCTTGCCGTCCTTTTCCGGAGCGGCGGCATTGAGCTGTGCACGAAGCGCAAGCAGAGCGTCGAGCTGGCAATCGATCGAAACATAGAAATGCGGGATCGTCTGCTTCGATTCCTGCAGGCGCTTGGCAATGGTCTTGCGCATGCCGTCATGCGGGACGAGCTCGTAGGAACCCGGCTCGAAGAGCTTGAGCACGGCGTCCTCGGACATGCCCTTTGCGAGCGCCGCCGGAGCGGGTGCAGCCGCTTGCGCAGGTGCGGCTGCCGGTTTGGCACCGCCGCCGGCGACGGCGGCCTCGACGTCCTTCTTGACGACGCGGCCATAGGGGCCGGAACCGGCGATTGCCGACAGGTCAATGCCGGCTTCCTTGGCAAGGCGGCGCGCCAACGGCGAAGAGAAGAGTCGCTTGCCATCGGCTGCGGCGGGAGTCGATACCGATGCTGCCGGCTGCGCCGCGGCCGGTGCCGCAGCAGGAGCGGGTGCAGCGGCAGGTGCCGTCGGGGCCGGTTCTTCGGCTTTGGCTGCCGGTGCCGGTGCAGCCGCGCCATTTCCGCCATTGCCGCCCTTCGCTGCCGTCGCCACGTCCTCGCCATCAGCCGCCAGAACGGCGATCAGCGCATTGACCTTGACGCCTTCCGTGCCGGCCGGCACGACGATCTTGGCGACCGTGCCTTCATCGACGGCTTCCACTTCCATGGTTGCCTTGTCGGTCTCGATCTCGGCGATGACGTCGCCGGACTTGACCTGATCGCCTTCCTTGACCAGCCACTTGGCCAGATTGCCTTCTTCCATGGTCGGAGAGAGGGCAGGCATCGTGATGTTGATTGGCATCGAAGCGCCCTCCCTTTATTTGTAGCAAACGGCTTTCACGGCATCGACGACCTCGGCGACACTTGGCAGCGCCAGTTTTTCGAGGTTGGCGGCATAGGGCATCGGCACATCCTTGCCCGCGATCGTCAGGATCGGCGCATCGAGATAGTCGAAGGCCTGCTGCATGACGCGGGTGGCGATCTCGGTGCCGACGGAGGACTGCGGGTAGCCTTCTTCGACGGTCACCAAGCGGCCGGTCTTCTTCACCGACTCGATCACCGTCGGAAGATCGATCGGGCGGATCGTGCGAAGGTCGATGATCTCGACATCAATGCCCTGCGCTTCGAGCTCGGCCGCAGCCTTGACCGCGTAGGTCATGCCGATGCCGAAGGAAACGATGGTTGCATCCTTGCCGACGCGATGAATGCGGGCCTTGCCGATCGGCAGCACGAAATCATCGAGCTTCGGAACCTCGAAGGAGTGACCGTAGAGAATTTCGTTCTCAAGGAAGATCACCGGGTTCGGGTCGCGGATCGCTGCCTTCAAGAGGCCCTTCGCGTCGGCGGCCGTGTACGGCATGACGACCTTGAGGCCCGGGATGTGGCTGTACCAGGCGGCATAGCACTGCGAGTGCTGCGCGGCGACGCGGGCTGCCGCACCGCTCGGGCCGCGGAAGACGATCGGCGCGCCCATCTGGCCGCCCGACATATAAAGAGTCTTGGCAGCGGAGTTGATGATCTGGTCGATCGCCTGCATCGCGAAATTGAAGGTCATGAACTCGACGATCGGGCGCAGGCCCGTCATCGCCGCGCCGACGCCGACGCCGGCAAAACCATGTTCGGTGATCGGGGTGTCGACCACGCGACGCGGGCCGAACTCCTGCAGCAAGCCCTGGGTGATCTTGTAGGCGCCCTGGTACTCGGCGACTTCCTCACCCATGACGAAAACGTCGTCACTGGCGCGCATCTCCTCGGCCATCGCATCGCGAAGCGCCTCGCGCACCGTCATCGAAACCATTTCCGTTCCGGCGGGGATAGCCGGGTCGGCAGGAATCTCCGCTTTCGGCTGAGCGGCAACCGGAGCCGGCGCGGCGGCGGGCGCTTCATTCGCAGCGGGTTTCGGAGCCTCGGCCTTCGGCGTTACGATGTCGCCGGCAGCCTCGCCGTCCTGCAGCAGCACGGCAATCGGCGTATTGACCTTCACGCCTTCCGTACCGGCGGCAATCAGGAGCTTGCCGATCGTGCCTTCATCAACGGCTTCCACTTCCATCGTCGCCTTGTCGGTTTCGATCTCGGCGATGACATCGCCCGAGGACACCTTGTCCCCCTCGTTCTTCAGCCATTTGGAGAGCGTGCCTTCCTCCATCGTCGGGGAAAGGGCGGGCATGAGAATTTCTACTGGCATGGTTGTCCCTCCCCGGATCAAAGCAGGATGTCGGTATAGAGCTCGGAGACATCCGGCTCCGGATCAGACTGGGCAAAATCGGCGCTGTCGGCAACGATGTCGCGGACATCCTTGTCGATCTGCTTCAGCTCCTCCTCGCTCGCCCAGCCCTTTTCGGTAAGCCGGGCCTTTACCTGCTCGATCGGGTCATGCTCGGAGCGCATCTTCTGCACCTCGTCCTTCGACCGATATTTCGCCGGGTCGGACATGGAGTGGCCGCGATAGCGATAGGTCAGCATTTCGAGGATGATCGGCCCCTTGCCGGAACGGCAATATTGAGCCGCTTCGTCGGCGGCCGCCTTGACGGCGCGAACATCCATGCCGTCCACCTGATAGCCGGGAATTCCGAAGGAGGCGCCGCGCTGCGAGAAATCGGTCTGCGCCGATGCACGGGACACGGACGTGCCCATGGCGTAGCGGTTGTTTTCAACGATGTAGATCACCGGCAGCTTCCAGAGAGCAGCCATGTTGAAACTCTCGTAGACCTGGCCCTGGTTGGCGGCGCCGTCGCCGAAATAGGTGAGGCTGACATTATCGTTGCCACGGTACTTGTTCGCGAAGGCAAGGCCGGTGCCGAGCGACACCTGTGCCCCGACGATACCGTGGCCGCCATAAAAATGCTTTTCCTTGGAGAACATGTGCATCGAGCCGCCTTTCCCCTTGGAAAGGCCGCCGCGACGGCCGGTCAGTTCGGCCATTACGCCGCGCGCACTCATTCCGCAAGCAAGCATGTGACCGTGATCACGGTAACCGGTGATGACCTGATCACCTTCCTTGAGCGCCATCTGCATACCGACTACGACGGCTTCCTGCCCGATATAGAGGTGACAGAAGCCGCCGATGAAGCCCATGCCGTAAAGTTGGCCAGCCTTTTCCTCGAAACGCCGGATCAGCAGCATTTCCCGGTAGGCTTTGAGGTCATCTTCTTTGGAGAATTCGGCGATCGTGCCGCCGGCGAAGTCCTTCTTTGCGGACTTGGCAGCGGTCTTGCGGCTGGAGACGGACGCGGATTTTCGCGGAGCCATTCATTCCTCCCAATGGTTAGCCTTCGCCGGCTACCATAGGGAAAGAAGAGCAACACAGCAATGCCATATTTGCATGGCTATTATTCTGCGCAACTCTTTGATTTACGAAGGGAATTTTCAATTAACCGACTTTTGGTTAATTCTTCCCACGATGAAAAATAACGATCTCATCGCTCCGCGACATGTTGAGCGCGAGGCGAGCCTTCTCATCCAGCATATCTCGTTCCAACGAACCGTCGCTCATCAGCTCGACCTCCTTTTCCAGGATTTTTCGCTGATGAGTCAGCTCATCCAATCGGGCTTGGCGCACGGCGATCTGTCGGTCGAACTCCTCTGTCGCCCTCAGGCCGTATCCTCCGTGGATCGAATGATAGCCGAAATAGGAAAGAAAGGCGACCGCCATGAGCGGCACAACCAGCCGCCCCAGTCTCCGTTTCTTGTGATGTCGTGTCCACATGGTCCATGCCCTGATACGCAATACGAGACGAGACTAACGTCGATTGATTAACCGACCGTTGACCATGAATAGCAGGAAAAAACGAAACCGCCTGCCGTGTGGCAGGCGGGTTGAGATTACGTCGATTTCAGATCGCGATGCACACGCCGGATTCGCCCCTCACCCTAACCCTCTCCACGCATACGGGGGATTTAGGCCGCCGAGCTATGCCGCTTGTCCCTTCTCCCCGCCTGCGGGGGAGAAGGTGCGGCAGGCGGATGAGGGACGGACGTTGCGCTTCTCCGCCTGCAATCAACCGCGCAGGATCGAGCGGCCGGCGTATTGCGCCTGCAAGCCAAGCTGCTCCTCGATGCGGATCAGCTGATTGTACTTTGCAAGTCGGTCGGAGCGCGCGAGCGAGCCGGTCTTGATCTGCCCGCAATTGGTGGCAACGGCGAGATCGGCGATCGTCGAGTCCTCGGTTTCGCCGGAACGGTGCGACATCACGGCGGTGTAGCGGGCCTTGTGCGCCGTCTCGACCGCATCGAGTGTTTCGGAGAGCGAACCGATCTGGTTGACCTTGACCAGGATCGAGTTGGCAACGCCCATCTTGATGCCGTCGCGCAGACGAGCCGAGTTGGTGACGAAGAGATCGTCGCCGACGAGCTGAACCTTGGAGCCGATCTTGTCGGTCAGCGCCTTCCAGCCGTCCCAGTCGTCTTCGGCCATGCCGTCTTCAATCGAGATGATCGGGTACTTGGCGGCGAGTTCGGCGAGATATTCAGCCATGGCGCCCGGCTCAAGCGTGCGGCCCTCGCCTTCCAGCACATACTTGCCATCCTTGAAGAACTCCGTCGAGGCGCAGTCGAGCGCGACATACATGTCCTCGCCCGGCTTGTAGCCGGCCTTCTCGATCGACTTCATGATGAAGTCGAGGGCGGCCGGCGCGGAAGCCAGGCCCGGAGCGAAACCGCCTTCGTCGCCGACATTGGTGTTGTGACCGTCGGCAGCCAATTGCTTCTTCAACGTGTGGAAGACTTCCGAGCCCATGCGCACGGCGTCCTTCAGCGTTTCCGCGCCGACCGGCATGATCATGAATTCCTGGAAGTCGATCGGGTTGTCGGCATGCGCACCGCCGTTGATGATGTTCATCATCGGAACCGGCAGGAGATGCGCGTTCGGACCGCCGACATAGCGATAGAGCGGCAGGCCGGCGGCTTCGGCCGCAGCCTTCGCAACCGCCAGCGAGACGCCGAGAATGGCGTTGGCGCCGAGGCGCGACTTGTTCGCCGTGCCGTCAAGCTCGATCATGGTTTTGTCGATCTGAATCTGGTTTTCGGCGTCGAGGCCGCCGATCGCCTCGAAGATCTCTCCGTTCACCGCTTCGACGGCGCGCTCGACACCCTTGCCGAGATAGCGGGTGCCGCCATCGCGCAGTTCGACTGCCTCATGTGCACCGGTCGAGGCGCCCGACGGAACAGCCGCACGGCCGAAGCTACCGTCTTCGAGATGAACGTCGACCTCGACGGTCGGGTTGCCGCGGCTATCCAGAATTTCGCGGCCGATGATGTCGATGATTGCAGTCATGATCTCTTCCCTGGTTAGGACGACGGATGGTCAGGCCTGTCTTAGTTCATGGCCCCGAAATTACAACGGCGCGCGAGATGCAAATGCCCATGCGCCATTGCGGTTCATGGAAATTTCACGAAGGCCTGTTCAGGCCTTGGCGATCTGATCGAAGGCAAGCAGCTTTTCGAGAAGCCGCGGCATGTCCTTCAAGTGCACCATATTGGGGCCATCCGAGGGCGCATTGTCCGGATCTTCATGCGTCTCGATGAAGACGCCGGCGACGCCGACGGCGACGGCAGCACGCGCCAAGGTCTCGACGAATTCGCGTTGACCGCCGCTCGAGCCGCCCTGCCCGCCTGGCTGCTGCACCGAATGGGTGGCGTCAAAGATCACCGGCGCGCCGAGCTCCGCCATGATCGGCAGCGAGCGCATGTCGGAAACCAGCGTGTTGTAACCAAAGGAAGCGCCGCGCTCGCACAGAAGAACGTTAGGATTGCCACTCATCGTAAACTTGGCGAGCACGTTCTTCATGTCCCAGGGCGCGAGGAACTGGCCCTTTTTGACGTTGATCGTGCGCCCTGTCTTGGCGGCCGCCACGAGCAGGTCGGTCTGCCGCGACAGAAAGGCCGGGATCTGCAGGATATCGACCGTCTCAGCCACGATCGCGCATTGCTCTTCGGTGTGAATGTCGGTCAGTACCGGAAAACCGAACTCCTTCTTGAGATCGGCAAAAATCTCCATCGCGCTATCGAGGCCGATGCCGCGCTTGCCGGAGAGCGACGTACGGTTCGCCTTATCGAACGAGGACTTGTAGACGAGGCCGAGCCCGAGCGACTTGCAAAGCTCGACGAGCTTTCCGGCCATCATGAAGGCGTGGTCGCGGCTTTCCATCTGGCAGGGGCCTGCGATCAGCGCAAGCCGCTCCTTCTGCGAAAAGACTACCTGTCCTGCACCCTCGCCGACGACAACCCTGGCATTCGTTTCCATCATCACACTCCAAATGCGAAAATCACCCCTTGCCCCGGCGCTTCCGGGACAATGAGGCGTCCGCCCATTTCTGCAAACTCGATATCGTTCTTGGCAAAAAGCGCTCGCGTCGCTTCGAGATCGGCGACACGGAACACGACGGCGCGCCCGCGCAAGCCGCGCTCGGCGCCGTTGACGGATCGGCCGAAGAAGGCCTCCATTCCGGCAACATTGAGCACCGAAATCTTGGCATTGCCGGCCTGAATGTCCATGCCGAAGGAGTGGGCGGAAACCTCGCGCTCATCGACGCCCTCCTGCAGCAAATACTGGAAATCGGTGGGATTTGGCTCAGACAGCACGACTTCAGTAATGCCGAGGGCGCCGTTTCCATGACGGTGAAGCGCCGTTTGTTCCACCGGCAGGGCACGAATGCGCTGGCAGCTGAAGAGGAAGAAATCCGGGGAGCGGAGATCCGCGGCAAAAGCCAGCCGGAACGAGCCAAGGCCCTCGCGCCCATCCGGCAACCGCATCGGCCGAGAGAACTCCAGCATCTCGCCGCCGGACACGCCGCATGCACGGAACCGCATGTGATCGGACGCGGCGTCGGATGTTCCTACAACGATCGCCGAGAGGCCCTCCGGACCTTGACGGAAGCGGAAAGCCTGGTCGCGGGAGACAAAGACATTGCCGGCGAGCGCCGCAGCTTCGCACTCCTCACGTGACGCGATCGCAAGCGGCTCCAGATAGGTGTTGTCGGCGAAGAAGACGCACGCATTCTCGGTGCCGAAGGGATGACGCGCATCGTCGGCGACGACAAAGCCGAGATCGGTCAAGCGCCGCCTTGCCTGCGCAAGCTCAGCCACCGGCAGCACGACATGATCGAGCGGGCGGGTGATGCGCTGGGGTAAGCTCATGGCGTGTTCCCTGATGGCCGGTTCGTCGCTGTTTGCAACTTTTGCCCGCCGATTGCAAGCGCGGCCGGTTTGAGTAGGCGTCGGGCGGCACCGAAAACGGCAACGGCCGGTCCGTGAGGGGCCGGCCGCAGATAGCGAGAGTCCGATTTAGGCCGCATCAGACGAGGCGCGACTGCTCCAGCGCGGCCTCGATGAAGCTCGCGAACAGCGGGTGCGGATCGAGCGGCCGGGACTTCAGTTCCGGGTGGTACTGAACGCCGATGAACCAGGGATGGTCCTCATATTCGACCGTCTCAGGCAAGACGCCGTCCGGCGACATGCCGGAGAATACGAGGCCACAGGACTCCAGCCGCTCCTTGTAATCGACATTGACCTCGTAACGGTGGCGATGCCGCTCGGAGATATCCGTCGATCCGTAGATGCCGGCAATCTTGGTGTTCTGCTTGAGGGCGGCGCGATAGGCCCCAAGGCGCATGGTCCCGCCGAGATCGCCCGCGGCGGAGCGCTTTTCAAGTTCGTTGCCCTTCACCCATTCGGTCATCAGGCCGACAACCGGCTCCTTGGCCGGACCGAACTCTGTCGAAGATGCCTTCTCGATGCCGGCGAGGTTGCGAGCAGCCTCGACCACGGCCATCTGCATGCCGAAGCAGATGCCGAAATAGGGAACCTTCCGCTCGCGCGCAAAGCGGGCGGCGTTGATCTTGCCCTCGGAACCACGCTCACCGAAGCCGCCGGGAACGAGGATGCCGTGGACTTTTTCAAGATAGGGCGCCGGATCCTCCTTCTCGAAGATTTCCGACTCGATCCATTCGAGCTTGACCTTGACGCGGTTGGCGATGCCACCATGGTAAAGCGCTTCGATCAGCGACTTATAGGCGTCCTTGAGGCCTGTATACTTGCCGACAATGGCAATCGTAACTTCACCTTCCGGCGTGCGGATGCGGTGGGCGACGTCTTCCCAAGCCTCCATCCGCGGCTTCGGCGCCGGCTCGATGCCAAAGGCGGCGAGAACCTCGTTGTCGAGGCCTTCCTTGTGATAGGCGATCGGCACGTCATAGATCGAGGCGACATCGAGCGCCTGGATGACGGCGGACTGACGAACATTGCAGAAGAGCGACAGCTTGCGGCGCTCGGCTTCCGGGATCTCGCGATCGGCGCGAACGAGCAGGATGTCGGGATGGATGCCGAGTGCCTGCAGTTCCTTGACCGAATGCTGCGTCGGCTTGGTCTTGAGTTCGCCGGCCGCCGGGATATAGGGCATCAGCGTCAGATGGACATAGACGGCGGTGCCGCGTGGCAGATCGTTGCCGAGCTGGCGGATCGCCTCCATGAAGGGCATCGCTTCGATGTCGCCGACGGTGCCGCCGATCTCGCAGATGACGAAGTCGTAATCGTCATTGCCCTCGGTGACGAAATTCTTGATTTCATTGGTGACGTGCGGGATCACCTGAACTGTCGCGCCGAGATAGTCGCCGCGCCGTTCCTTGTCGATGATGTTCTTGTAGATCCGCCCGGTGGTGATGTTGTCGGTCTTCGTTGCCGAACGCCCCGTGAAGCGCTCGTAGTGACCGAGATCGAGGTCTGTCTCCGCTCCGTCGTCGGTGACGAATACCTCACCGTGCTGGGTCGGGCTCATCGTGCCCGGATCGACATTGAGGTAAGGGTCGAGCTTACGCAGTCTCACCCGGTAGCCACGCGCCTGCAGCAGCGCTCCGAGAGCGGCTGCAGCGATGCCTTTTCCGAGGGAGGAAACCACGCCGCCAGTGATGAATACATATCGCGCCATGGGAGTCACCGGATACCTTTTCACAAACGATTCCGCCACCGAAAAATTCGTTTTCAGGAATTTTTCGTCTTGGGAGAGGACGGATTTCACACAAAACAAAACCGGCGGATGAAGCATCCGCCGGTGGGTTCTTCTGATTTGCGACCTTACTGGCCGCTCGGAACTTGCGATCCCGTATTGCCGTTGGCGCCGTTTGCAGGCGCTTGCGGCGCCGGTGCGGCACCGGTGGGCGCCTGGCCCGCGGGGGCTGCACCATTGGCCGGCGCATTACCGTTAGCCGGCTGTTGCGTGTTTCCGCCAGCCGGAGGTGTCTGCTGACCGCCTCCGAGCGAATCGAGGACGCCGCCGCCGCTCGAGCTCGTGCCCGGGATCCGGTCGAGAATGTCGGTCGCTTGCGGCTCGTAACGGGAGAGAATGCCCATTGCCAGCGCCAAACCGAAGAAGAGGAAGGCGAGAACGGCGGTCGTGCGCGTAAGCGCGTTGGCCGTACCACGGGCCGACATGAAGCCCGAACCGCCGCCAATGCCGAGACCGCCGCCTTCGGAACGCTGAATGAGGACGACGCCGATCAGGGCGACGACGACCATGAGATAGATGACGAGTAGTACGGTCTGCATCAGCTTCCAGTCCTGCCCTCTTGGGCACACGAATCAAACCCGGCGCGAAACACGGCAAGGCCGGGCGCAATTTGGCGCCTCTTTATACCAAGCCGTTAGCTATTCCAAGCCCCTGCCCCGCGCGGGAGAGCAATCAGGCGGTCAATTCTTCATATGCCCTGTAGATGGCGAGGAAGTCGTCCGCTTTCAAGCTCGCGCCACCGATCAGGGCACCGTCCACATTGGCGACACCCATCAGTTCCTTGGCGTTGCCGGGCTTGACCGAACCGCCGTAAAGAATGCGCATCTTGCCGCCTGCGGCTGCGAAGCGCGAGACCAGTTCGCTGCGCATGAAAGCATGCGCTTCCTCGACATCGGATGCCGTCGGCGTCAGGCCGGTGCCGATCGCCCAGACGGGCTCGTAGGCGATGACAGTGTTTTCCGCCGTCGCGCCATCCGGCAGGCTTTCCGCGAGCTGGCGCTTCAGGACGCCGAGCGTCTTGCCGCCCTTGCGTTCCTCGCCGGTTTCGCCGATGCAGACGATGGCGACAAGGCCGGCCGCATGAGCCGCTTCGGTCTTGGCGCGCACCAGCGCGTCGCTCTCGGCATGATCGGTGCGGCGTTCGGAATGCCCGACGATGACATAGGTGCCGAAGCAGTCGGCGATCATCTCGGCGGATATATCGCCCGTGTGGGCGCCGGATTGTTTCGGATGGCAGTCCTGGGCGCCGATCATCAGAGGGCTGTCGTCACAAAGCGCGGTCGCGACGTAGAGCAGCGTTGCAGGTGGGCAGATCAGCGTCTCCACCTTTTCGGACAGACTGCCCTTGACGCCCTCCGCCATCGCCTTGATCTGGTCGAGCGAGGCGCGTGTTCCGTTCATCTTCCAGTTTCCGGCAACGAGCGGGCGGATAGCGGGCGTCATGAAATTCCTCCGTATCGGGTCTCTTTCTCGGCAAGCGGCCTAGCAAATCGCCCGGGCAAAAAAAAGCACTCGCCGCGGAATAATCCGGTGCTTGCCACCTAAGGTGCCCGTTCGTCGAACCACGGAGCGAATAAAAGGCGAGCTTTGGGCGTCTTATACTGGTGACTATGCGGTGGCGAAGAGGAATTGGCTTCCTTCATCCGGAGAACCCCATGCTGCGCAACAGCGAGAGCGGATTTGGAGCGGTGACGATCGTCCTCCACTGGGCGATTGCGGTGCTGATCCTTGGCCTCCTCCTTCTCGGCTTCGTCATGCGGCGCACCGAGATCGATCCGGCTTTGCAGTTCTCCCTCTATCAGTGGCACAAATCCTTCGGCTTCACGGTGCTGGGGCTGGCGGTCCTTCGGGCTGTGTGGTGGTCCATCGAACGGAATCCAGCTCCCCCTCCGGGCCTCGGCCCACTGGAGCATATGGCGGCCCAGATCATGCATCGGGCGCTGATCGTTCTCGCGCTGATCGTAGCGCTTGCCGGCTGGGCGGTCGCATCGACCTCGACGCTGAATATTCCAAGCTTCTTTTTCAATTTGATCGTCATTCCGCATCTGCCGCTACGGCAATCGGAAGCTTCGGAGGCGTTCTGGACCTTCGCCCACGCGCTGCTCGCTTATCTCACGCTTGGGCTGATCGCGGGGCACGCGGCGGCGGCGTTCTACCATCATTTTCTGCGGCGAGACGAAGTCCTTGTCCGCATGCTTCGCCCTGCCCGCCGCCGAAGCGATGCCAGGACGTTCGACACTCACGAGAACGACGACACCATTGTCGAGAGGAAATGACCCATGATGATTCCACGCAGGCCCGTTTTTAAAGCGATATGGTCGTTCGCCCTTCTCGCCATGGCAACGACGCCGGCGGTTGCCGCGGCCGCGCCGACACTTGCCGACGCGGCTGGCAACTACCGCATCGCCAACTCTTCGACCGTCCAATTCAGCGTTGCGCAGGCCGGAGGCGGCGGCGGCATCGCCGGCAAATTCGCAAAATTCTCCGGCGGCTTCCGGATAGATGGCAACAACATAGAGCGATCCTCGGTCGAGTTCACCCTCTATCCAGAGAGCGTAAGGTCCAGCGAGCGACGGATCGAGGACTTCCTGCGCTCAAGCGCCGTCTTCGACACGGCCAACTATCAGACGGTGACCTTCCGATCCACCAGTGTCACACAGACTGGAGCCGATTCGGCAACCGTAGTGGGTACGCTGACGGCGCGCGGCAAGGCCCGCAAGGAGCGCTTTGAGGTGACGCTCACCGACTGGAACAAGCGCTCGATTGCTTTTACCATCCGCGGCAGCATCCGCCGCGCACCCTACGGCATGGACGTCGGAACACCCATCTACTCCAACGTGGTCGAGTTCGACATGAACATAAGGGGCCAGAAGCGCTGACCGTCCGGCCCCGATCCGCGAGCGCTCGCGACAAGCGGCATCGATCTCCGCGTGTCGTACGAGTGGCAACAGACACCGAGAAGCGGGACCGATGCGGCCGCGCCCAAATCAGAGCCAGGGGGCGCAGCCGCACCAGAGGCGGTCGGCCGGTCAGACTGACCTGATCTCCGTCGCCCAGCGGTGTCCATGCCTCCAATGATAGGTGACACGCACAGCCTCGCCCCGACGCATCCGTGCCGAATCGAAGGCCCGGGTACTCATGCGAAAGAGATGATCGTTCAGCATGATGGTGTGATGGCGCGGATAGACGTGCTCGATCGTGCCAGACACGGTGGCGGCGCTGGCTGCACCAGCCCCAAACCCGATGAAGACCGCCAGCACGGTCGATTTCACAAAGGTGCTCATGACTTCTGCTCCTCTGGATGGATCAGCGGTTGCCCATCTCAATACCGGCGACTACTTCGCCGCCACGACCTTGGAAGCGATCATCGAGCCGCCGTGCTTCAGGTAAGTGACGCTCACCTTTTCGCCCACCTTGAGCTTCTTGAGGTCGAACTTGGCGGGCAGCGTGAATGTCTCGCCGCTCTGAAGAACGATATCGTTCTTGGCCGGGTCGATCGTCTTGATCGTGCCAGTCATCGTTGCGGCGAAGGCCGGGGCCACGAGCATCGCAGCGAGCAGCGCGGCGGGAATGGCGCGTTTGATCATCATGGTAGTTCTCCATTGCTCTTCTTGACGGGGGCTGTAACAGGCCCCGATCGCTCAGATTATCGCCCGCCGTACATTGTCGGACGTTGGCCCCGCGCTTACGGATTCGTAAGGATGTCGGAATCGGCAATGGCAGAGGGGGATGAGGGAAAATGTGCGTGGTGTTCGGTCGGCCTCCCGCGGCTCAGCCGCTGCGCGCCATGCTCGGGCGGGGGAAATCGATCTCAACAACGAGTCCCGGGCGGTTGTCCGCGAGAGTGACCTTGGCGCCATGCAGATCCGCAATGGCTGCCACAAGGCTGAGACCCAATCCGCTGCCCGGCGTCGAACGCGATTTTTCGAGCCGGTAGAGGCGATGAAACACGTTCTCGCGCTCACTTGCGGGAATGCCTGGGCCGTTGTCGGCGACAACGATCCGCGGGCCTTCTTGACCGCCTTCCAATGCGACACGGATCATTGTGCCCGTCGGACAATGGCGAATGGCATTCTCGATGAGATTGACGACAAGCTGGATGAGCAGTTCGCTATCCCCGCTGGCGGGCGGGCCGTCGTAACCTGACACATCGACAGCAAGCACATCGCCGGCATCCTCCACGACCGGTCGATAGATGTCGGCGACCTCCGTCACCAGGCTTCCGAGGTCGACCGCATGGAAGCGCTCGCGCCGCGCCCCCGCCTCTATCTGGGCGATACGCAGGAGTGCCTCGAAGGTTTCGACGATGACATCAAGCTCCTCGAGGGAGGCGCCGATCTCGCGGCGGAACGCAGAGGCGTCAGTGGCCGTTCTCAAAGCAATGTCGAGTTTCTGCCGTAGCCTGCCGATGGGCCGCTTGAGATCGTGTGCGATGTCAGTCGAGGACTGGTCGACGCGCTCGATGAGGCGCTGCAGGTGATCAAGCGTGCCGTTGATCTGCTCGGCGACACGATCGAGGTCGTCCCCCGAGTAGCGCCGCGCGACCCTTTGCCCGAGCCGGCCATTGGCAACCGCGGTGAGCGCACCGGAGATCGCATCGATCTGCATTTGCGCGCGTCTTGCGATCAGCACGCCCGATGCCGTGGCCAGGATGACCAGCGCTGCGAGTTCCCAGAGCAGTCCGCCAAGCAGCGTCGACTGAACCACCCGCAGCTCCTTGTCACTGTCGCCGACAAGGAGCGTGCCCTGTGAGAGGGGCGTCCAGAGCGCGTAATAGGAGTCCTCCGGGTTGCTTCGACCGCTGACGCGTTCCAATTCGGTTTCCTTGAGGATCCGCCAGTCGCGGAAGGCCGGGATTCCGCTGACATTGCCCGCCACCGGAGTCCCCGCCCTGTCTACGAGCAGCAATATGGTGCCCATTGCGCGCCGCGATGCTGCCTCCCGTTTGACGACCTCGGTAACCTCCGCGAAGCCGTCATTGCTGTCGATCGCCGAGAGTGCATCGCGATTTTCGATCACCCTCAACTTGATCCGCTCCTCGAGCCCTGCGCTCAGCTGCCAATAGATGATGGACACCCCCGCGAGCACCGTCGATCCGATCAGCAGAGCGAAGATCACCGACAGACGGGCTGCGGTGCGGCTGAACAGTTCAGATATAGTCGTCAAGGCTGTAGCCTGCACTCCGGACGGTGTGGATCAATTCCTTTTGAAACGGCTTGTCGATCTTGGCCCGCAGGCGCGAAATGTGGGTCTCGACAACGCTGGTCTTGGGATCGAAATGGAAGTCCCAGACGCGCTCCAGCAGCATCGTTCGGGTGAGCACCTTGCCTTTGTTGCGCATCAGCACCTCGAGCAGCCGGAACTCTCGCGGCTGAAGTTCGACCACTTCGCCGGCGCGACGAACGACGCGGCGGATGAGGTCCATCTCGAGGTCCGATATCCTCAAAACCGTTTCCTCCTCCTTGAGCGGTGAGCGGCGGCCGAGCGCATTCACGCGCGCCAAAAGCTCCGCAAAGGAAAACGGCTTGGAAACATAGTCGTCGCCGCCCGCCTCGAACCCCTTGACGCGGTCGTCTACGCCCCCGAGCGACGTAAGGTAGAGCACAGGGGTCGGCCTGCCGGCGGCCCGAAGCGCCTTCACGAGCGCAAGGCCATCGAGCCCAGGCAGCATGCGGTCGACGATCAGGACGTCATAGTCTTCCGTCGTCGCCTGGATCAGGCCGTTCCGGCCGTCTCCCACGACATCGACGCAATGGCCTTCTTCGGTGAGACCGTTCCTGATGTAAGACGCTGTCTCGGCATCGTCCTCGATGACAAGCACTTTCATGTCTGCACCATTCAAGTGACAGCCGTCGCGTGTATCGGTCCATGTCGATCGCGCTGTCGGGCATCGAGCCACGCAATGAAATTCCGGCACATCCGAGGCTAACAGATGCCGCCTTTCGAGGACACGGACAATCGATTACATTTTGGTAAAGTTCGGGCCTTGGCCAAAGCCGGGAGCCGTCGCATGGTCGCGCCTTGGATCACGATGTTTTAAGGTCGGTCGACCTAAAATCATCGTGATCGGTTGCAAGAAGCCAGCGCGGGATGCGGGCGGAAAACCGCGTACACTTTTCCTTATCCCCGCTAGATATGGGCAATGCGCCGCCAGAAATCCGACATCATTGCCGGATCGCGCAAGGCTTCCAGCTTTGCGCAGCAGGGGAAAGATGCTGCGAAGGTCTGCGGGCTCATGCGGAAATCGCTGCATGGATTTACGGCGCCCCCGGCGTCCACCACGATGCGGTCAAGCTCGTCCAGGAGCTTGGATGTTGCTTCACCGCGATTGGCAAAATCCAATGTCAGGGCGAAGCCGGGTCGTGCGAAGGAAAGAAGGCCGCGCGAGACGATGTCTCCAAAGCGTCTCAGCACCGTCAGGAACGAAGCATGCCCAGCGCGCCGCGCTGCTTCCAATAGCCGTGCCGTGATCTCGGGCGCATTCTCCGAAGGATAGACACTCTGATGCTGGCACGGCCCCCCTGGGCCATAGAGCCGATTCCAGGAGCCGATCGCGTCCAGCGGATAGAAGTAGGAGCTCCATGTAACGGTCGACACGGTCTCGGCGGGCCTTTCCCGACGAAAACGGTATTCGTTCACGGCCCTCATCGTCATCGTGTCCAGGGGATTAAATGGAAGCGCGAACGGCACCGAAAGCGGCAATCTCTTGGGAACGTCTGGCAACTCGCAGGATCCATCTGCGTGGTCGCCGGCAAGAAATACGCCCCTTCCCATCCGACGCCCGGTCGCGAGCTGGTCGATCCAGGCAATGGAGTATTCATGCTCTTCATCGACGCGCTCGACGCGTGCGAAATATTCGTCGAGATTGCCGAAGCGGATCACATGCCGCTGGATATGCGGCGACGGCACTTTCATGAGCTGAAGGTCGACGTCAAGGATCAGGCCCGTCAGCCCCATGCCCCCGATGGTCGCGGCAAAGAAGTCGGCGTTTTCCTCGGCTGAGCAAACCAGCCGCTCGCCGGTCGAACGCAAGAGGGTAAGGCGCTGGACATGATTGCCGAAGGCGCCGCGTGCGTGA
Organism: Sinorhizobium terangae; assembly: GCF_009601505.1. Taxonomy (GTDB): domain Bacteria; phylum Pseudomonadota; class Alphaproteobacteria; order Rhizobiales; family Rhizobiaceae; genus Sinorhizobium; species Sinorhizobium terangae. The sequence goes on along the minus strand of NZ_WITC01000121.1, from coordinate 42,623 downwards.
TGGTTCCTGCCGTGGACATCATTGGCGACGGCACCGCCGACTGTCGCGAAAGCAGTACCCGGTGTGACCGGCAGAAAGAAGCGGTGCGGGATCGCTCGCAGAAGAATGTCATGGAGGGTGACGCCGCCCTCGCACGAGATCCGGCCCGTTCCCGGATCAAAGGACAGGATGCGGTTGTGTCTCGAACCGTCAATGAGAGTGCCGCGATCGTTGCTGCGGCAGTCGCCGAAACTCAGGCCACTGCCCAAAGGCAGGTATGCCATCGGTTCGATCGTGCCGATCCGATCCTCGAAATCATCCGGCGACACGGTCCGTTGCGGCCGACGCCCGATCCAGTTGGAACCGCCCAACTCTACCATCTTCATGCTGATCCATTCTATCGGCTGGCGATCCAGTTCAGCGCATCGCGCCAGTCGGTCATGCGAACCGGTGTGCCGTGCGACCCCGTCTCGAACAACACGAACCGCGTCGGATAATCCTTGGCCTTGAGCGAGCGATAGAGACCCACCTGATCCTCGGCACGATAGACGCTGTCGAGGCTGCCATGGCTGAAGAACATCGGCAATCTCGCCTTATAGGCGGCGCTTTTTGCAAAGTTCGGATCGACGGCACCGCCCATGATCATCATGCCTCCGAGCGCCGCAACCGCTGACTGTTCGCGTGCGACGCCCCAGCAGATGAAGCTCCCCATCGAGGCGCAGGAAAGCACGACCGGCCGGCCGCCGGAGCGCTCGGCGGCGAACCGGATGAGGGCCGTGATGTCGGCGACACCTTCCGCATCGAAGGACCGAACGCTGGGCGCATAATAGGTGCCGCCATTGGCGGCGGCGAGATTCTTGAGGCGATTGAAGTTGCCGCCGAAGGAAAAATCGTTGGCACCAAGACGCCGGTCGCCGCCGCGGCCGTGGATGAAAATCACCGTGAATGCCGCACCGCGATCGGGGCCAACGCGCATGACATCGAGCCGCCGTCCGCCAAGGTCGAGTGTCTCGTTGACCTGCGCGCTCTTGACGCCGAGCGAGACATAGGCACGCTTGACGCGCCGTTCCGGGATCTGGTCGCGCTCGTTGATATCACGCAGTTCCTTGTAGTCGATGACGCGGAAATCGCCGCCATCGGCCTCTTCAAGCACGTTGCCATAGGCGAACAGTTCGTCCTTGTATGGCTTCAGCGCCGCTGCCTCGGCAGCGAAGGCGACAACGAGAAAGCTTGGAAAAAGAAGCGCGGCCATCAAGCGCCCGACGGAAAAAACAGTTGTGGACATAATCAGCCGACGGCCTCCCTCGTTCGGTAGATGCCTTGCCATCGCCATTTCCGCAAAGCAACACTGAAACAGATTGCCCACGCTCTTACGGTATTCTGCCTGCTCAAGATACCGGAATTCGCCTTTTGTTCGCGCCTGGCGCAAGACTCTGGCAAAATTCGGGTGATTCGCGCGACACAGAGATGGCGGCAGCGTCCAGCACTTGCTATGGGCCTTCGCGACGCCAGACGATAGGAACGATCTGAACGACCCCATGGACGACAGCAGCGACCTCTTTTCCGCAATGCCCCCGAAGCCGAAGTCGGCGGAAGCCAACGCGCCTGCGCGCAAGCCGGCGCCACCGACCGGCGGCGAAGCACCGCGCCCTGCACCGAGAAGCAGCGACGGCAGCGACTACGACGCCTCGGCGATCGAGGTGCTCGAGGGCCTCGAGCCAGTGCGGCGCCGTCCCGGCATGTATATCGGCGGTACCGACGAAAAGGCGCTGCATCATCTCTTCGCCGAAGTCATCGACAACTCGATGGACGAGGCGGTCGCGGGACACGCGAATTTCATCGAGGTCAGCCTCGATGCCGAAGGTTTCCTGACAGTCACCGACAATGGCCGCGGCATCCCGGTCGAGAACCATCCGAAGTTCCCGAACAAATCGACGCTCGAAGTGGTAATGACGGTGCTGCACGCCGGCGGCAAGTTCGACGGCAAGGCCTACGAAACCTCCGGCGGTCTGCATGGCGTCGGTGTCTCGGTCGTGAACGCGCTGTCAGACTCTCTCGAGGTCGAGGTCGCGCGCAACCGCAAGCTCTACCGTCAGCGCTTTTCGCGCGGGATCCCACAAGGGGGCCTCGAGGATCTTGGCGACGTTCACAACCGTCGCGGCACGAAAGTGCGCTTCCATCCGGATCCGCAGATCTTCGGACCGCATGCACATTTCGAGCCTGCGCGGCTTTTCCGCATGGCCCGCTCCAAGGCCTATCTCTTCGGCGGCGTCGAAATCCGTTGGTCCTGTGATCCATCGCTGTTGCCGGAAGGTTCGGAGATCCCGGACAGGGCGGTCTTCCATTTCCCGGGCGGGCTGAAGGACTATCTCGCCGCGACGCTCGGCAAGGAATTCACCGTCACGCGCGAAATCTTTGCCGGCAAGTCGGAAAAATCCGGCGGCCACGGTTCGCTTGAGTGGGCTGTCACCTGGTATGGCGGCGACCAGCAGGTGCATTCCTACTGCAACACGATCCCGACCCCGGAAGGCGGAACGCACGAGGCGGGCTTCCGCATTGCGCTCACCAAGGGGCTCAAGAACTATGCGGAGCTGACCCAGAACAAGCGGGCGGCGATCATCACCACGGACGACGTGATGATATCGGCGGCCGGCATGCTCTCCGTGTTCATCCGGGAGCCGGAATTCGTCGGCCAGACCAAGGACAAGCTGGCGACCGTCGAGGCGCAGCGCATCGTCGAAAACGCCCTGCGCGATCCCTTCGACCACTACCTCGCCGACAATCCGGCGGAGGCTGCGAAGCTTCTCGACTGGGTGGTCGAGCGCGCGGAGGAGCGTGTTCGCCGGCGCAAGGAAAAGGAAGTCAACCGCAAGACGGCGGTGCGCAAGCTGCGGCTGCCGGGCAAGCTCGCCGACTGCTCGCAGAACACGGCGGAAGGGGCGGAACTCTTCATCGTCGAGGGTGACTCGGCAGGCGGGTCGGCAAAGCAGGCGCGCAACCGCGCGAACCAGGCCATCCTGCCGCTCCGCGGCAAGATCCTGAACGTCGCCAGCGCCGGGCGCGAAAAGCTCAGCGCCAACCAGCAGATCGCCGATCTCATCCAGGCGCTCGGCTGCGGCACGAGATCGAAATACCGGGATGAGGACCTGCGCTATGAGCGCGTCATCATCATGACCGACGCCGACGTCGATGGCGCGCACATCGCGTCGCTGCTCATCACCTTCTTCTATCAGGAGATGCCGGAGCTCATCCGAGGCGGCCACCTCTACCTCGCGGTCCCGCCTCTCTATCGCCTGAGCCAGGGCTCGAAAACGCTCTATGCGCGCGACGATGCGCATCGCGAAGAGCTGATGCGCACCGAGTTCAACGGCCGCGGCAAGGTTGAAGTCGGGCGATTCAAAGGTCTCGGTGAGATGCTGCCTGCGCAGCTCAAGGAAACGACCATGGATCCGGCTAACCGGACGCTGCTCAAGGTCGAGATCGACGACGTGGATTTCGAGGGCACGCGCGAGGCTGTCGACAATCTGATGGGAACCAAAGCCGACGCCCGCTTCCGCTTCATACAGGAACGTGCCGTTTTCGCCGACAATCTGGACATCTGAGCAAAGCATCGCCGACTGCATGCGCGTCCGATCCGGACGCGCCGTTGTGCTCAGGCGGTCTGCCGGACCGGCTTTTCCATGAACAGGCTCAAGGGATCGGGCAGATAACTCCCGAACGGCGGACGTTCCACGTAGCCGAGCGCCTTGTAGAGGCCGATCGCCTCCGGCTGGTAGATGCCGGTCTCCAGCCGGATTGCGACCAGCCCGAGCGTCTCGGCCTTGGCTTCAAGGGCGGCAAGTAGAAGTTTGCCGATCTTGAGGCCCCTCGCTTCGGGATCGACAAACATCCGCTTGATTTCAGCCGTGCCGTCCCCTGCTTCCACGAGCGCGCAGCAGCCGACGATTTCATCGTCGCGCCGCGCGACGAAAAAGGAAACGGTCGGCTTTTCCAGCGTGGAGAGATCGACAAGGTGATTGCTTTCGGCAGGGTAAAGCGATGCCGCGTAGGCATCGGACAATTCGAGCAGGCGCACGACGGCCGGCTGGCGGGGGCTTTCCTCGGCAACGATGACAGCGGTCAATTTCAATTCCTTGAAAGAAGTCTTGTGTAGCGACATGCGTGGCAATGGATAGCGCGGTGTTCCGGACTGTCCAATACGACAAATGACGCAGGATTGCGGTCGGGGATCTCAAAACCGGTAACAAGCGGCAACAATTTTTTCCGCTGGCGCAATAACTTTGCCCCACTCCGGAAAGAATCAGTCAGTCATAACAACGACCAGATCGTGCAGCCGCAGCCCGCTCAAAGACCGGAGAGACCATGAAAGCCGCGCTCATCGTCATGACCATCCTCGGCTGCGACGACAATGTCAGCCAGTGCCACTATATCTCGACCGTCAAGGGCAACTGGCAGTCGATCGCCCATTGCGATACGGAATCCGAGCAGGAACTGGCCAAGTTTTCCAACAACAACTATCCGGTCGTCGTTGCTGTATGCGAGACTTCGGGACCGGACATGATGGCATCCGCCGTCCCTCAACCGGACAGCGCCGCCCCACAGCAGACGTCTCCGTTGCCACCACAAACACCAGCGCAACCGCAGGCGATTGAAGCGAAGCCGGGCATGCCGAAGCGCGCCTTAGCACTGCTCACTGGTGCCGTTCCGGATCGGGAGAGGCTAAAGGCGATCGTCAGCGCGCCCGTCCACTACATCGAGGATGGTTATTCCTGGGTGGCACGCCGTTTCGGCGACTGATCCTTTCAGCCAATCCCGACCGAAGTGCTCAAGCGGCATGTCGGGCGGCCAGCAGCGCGTAGTTGCGAGCCTTTTGCCGCTGTTCAGCGAAGGCAAGGCGTTCCACGAGCTCGGCCATCGCGCACAAGCCTGCCGAAGGTCTCGACTGCCGGCGAATTAAGGAAAGCAGAGCGGCGGCGACCGATTGCGGTGTGCCGTCCGCGGCTTCGCCCAGGTCCCTTCGCCAGAGAAGCACGGCCTCCGCGAAAGCCTCGCTCACGTCCCTCCCGAGCCCAGCACTTTCGAACAGGGCGCGGATCGGGTGCACGCGGCCGCCTGAAAGGATCGCCCGGACGCGCTTCTCCGCGACACCGGAAAGATCGACGATTGCGGCGGAGAAGAATTCCGTTCTGCCGCTGCAAAGTGCGTGCAGGAGGAAAGCGGGCGTCAAGCGACCTGCCTCGCGCAGATGGGCGGCGAGTTCAGGCAACTCCTTTTGCGAGGCTGCCTCGATGATGACGAGTGCCGCCATGTCGCAGGCCTCTCGGGCAGCGCGCTGCACCCGCCCCTCCCCGATCGCGGCTTGCACGAGTCCGCAAAGCGTGAGCGCGGCGCCGACCTTCTCGACAAGCGCATGGCGGGCCTCGCTCGGCAGGTCGGCGCGTGCCAGCAACCGATCGCGGACGGGCGCTGCATCGCCAAGACGGCTGGCTATCCTCTTCAGCGACCAGCGCGTCAGCATTGCGCCTTCGTTCTCAAGCAGGATCAACGCCTCTTCCTCGCCGCCGATTTCCGCGATAGCCGCAGCGACGGAGCGGGACACGGTGCTGCGCGCCGCGATCAAGGCGCGCGTCTCGGCCGTTCCCCGCGCGGCCAGATCAACGAGGTCTTCATCGGTCAATACCGGTGAGCGGGAAATGGCGACATAGGCAATCTCGGGCTGGTCTTCCGCGAGCGCCACGATTATGGCACGCGGAACCGTGGAGCAGTCGGCAAGCGCCTCGACCAGGGCGTGTCGCACTCTCGGCGAAGGATCATCGAGCAGGAAGGTCATCGCCATTTCGGCGGCGCGCCGGTCGATCCCGTTCGTCCCGGCCTCGATGTAGGCGCGCCCCAGTGCGCTTGCGGCGCGGGCGCGATCGCTCGTTCTCGCCGTTTCCGCCCAGCGAAGAAATGCTTGTATGATCACCTACGCCCCACTAGACACCGAACAGCCCCAATGTTCGAAGCCTAGCGGTCAAAGGTTTAAGATTGGTTCACCATGTCTGTTAACCGCCAGCAAGCCATGAAGCCGCTGCTCTATCTGCCGGCATCCGCACCGCTCCCGGAGGCGGATATCCTCGGTGCAATTCAAGCCATCGTCTTCGACGCAACCGGTGGAGGCGACATGCGGGATATGGCTTCGGAGGCGGCCCCCGCCCGTACGGCCTCGTGGCTCCGCTTCGTCCGCATCGGACCGGTCGAGAACATCACCGAGGCGGACCTCGATGGAGTCCTTGCGTCGAGGATCGACGGTATCGTCCTTGCTGGATGTCGCGGACCCGCCGATGTCCAGAAGCTGGATGTGCAGTTGAAGGTTGCCGAAGCGATCGCCGGCATCGCGGAGGGGAGCCTAGAAATTCTGGCGGAGTATGCAACGCCGGAAAGCGTGTTGTCTCCCAACTCGCTGAAAGGCGTTTCGCCACGCCTCAAGGGGGTCATCTTCAGCGCGGCATTGCTCGCCGAATCCGCCGGCTGCGCCCTGCCCTCCGAGGAAATGGACGCGGCACCGGTGATTGTCGCCGGCCGCGCCGCGGTTGTGCTCAGGGCATGCGAGGCCGGCATTGCCGCCTATGACGTGTTGCCGGGGGACGCCAACGACGAGGCCGTCGTCAGACGATATTGCGCGACGAGTGCGAGGAACGGCTTTTCGGCCGTGGCCGCACAGTCGTCGCGGCAGGTCGCCCTGCTCGATCCCGCCTCGCTGTCGTCTCGGAACTCTGCTGGCGTCGACCGATAGAGCTAGCGCTGCGCGGACAGTGATATGGTTTCAGCGTCGGGGCCGGATCATTTCGAAGACGTCGCCGCCATCGCAGTAGTCCATGTAGCCGAGCCGGGCGAGCGGCCGGACAATCGCTGGGTCAAACCGGCCGTCGCGTATGGCTTCTTCACGGATATGAATGCCCACAACCTCTCCGAAGACGACGTAGCTTTCGGAAGCCACACCATCGAGACCCCTGGGCCGGAATATTTCCGTCATCCTGCATTCGAGCGCCGCGAAAGCCTCGCCGACGAAGGGCGCCTTGACGAGCGTGCCCTCGACCGGCGTCAAGCCTGCGATTCCGAACTCGCTTTCGCCGTGCGGTGCGGCAACCGAAGTCAGATTGACGGCGGCACTCAGGTTGCGGCTCGCAAAGCTCGCTGTGAACTCGCCGGTTTCCTCGATGTTGCGCACGGAATCCTTGTAGGTACTCGAGGAGAACATCACGAGCTTCGGACGGTCGCTGATCGCGTTGAAGAAAGAATAGGGCGCGAGGTTCTGCGAGCCGTCCACGGCCCGAGTGCCGATCCAGCCGATCGGCCGCGGCGAGACGATGGCCTTGAAGGGATCGTGGGGAAGGCCATGCCGGTTCGCGGCCGTGTCGTAGAACATCAGCGTTCCTCTCCGACCCAGGTGACGATATCGGCGAGTTCCGGCCGCGGCCGTTCGGTCGGCGGCACCATGGCCGTGCCGATATGAATGAACCCGGCGACCCTTTCGCCCGGCTCGACACCCAGGAGAGGATAGGCCCTCTCGTCGAAGGCAAACCACTCGGTGAGCCAGTTGGAGGCGTAACCGAGTGCATTGGCGGCCATCAGCAGGTTGAGGCAGACAGCGCCCGCCGACATCACCTGTTCCCATTCCGGGATCTTGAAGTGCGGTGCGGCCTTGCTGACCACAGCGACGACGACCGGAGCACGCGTGAGCCGCGTCTCTTCCACCTTGATCAGGTCCTCGGGCAGATCCGGCCTAGTGGTGAGCGCCATCTTCTTCAGTTCGGCGCTGATACGCGCCCTCTCCTCACCGCGGTAGACGATGAAGCGCCAGGGCGCGAGCTTGCCGTGGTCCGGCACACGCGAAGCGAGCTTCAGCATCTCCTCGACCTCCGCCTTGCTCGGCCCGGGAGGGCCCATCTGGAAGGCGGGGATGGACCTGCGCGAAGCCAGGTAATCGACAAGTTTTATTTCGGTTTTCATATTGCCTGATTTCCACTAATTTGCGGCCGGACCGACAGCCACGAAAATGCCATACCGGCGTCTCAAGTGGAGTCACCCAGTCAGGAAGTCAACTGTTCTCATGCGCGTCCGTCATCGTATTTTTCCGAGTGCCACCCTGGCGATCATGCTCGTCAGTGCCGGTGCTGGACATGCGCTCGCAGAAGACCCGACCGACGCCTTCAAGAGCTTCCCGTCGATTACCGGCACACGCAAAATGCCGAAGCTCACAAGTTTCAACCCGCTGATTTCCGACCCGACCCAGGGAGGTGAAGTCAAGGACGTGAAGCTCGAGGCGTTACTGACCGCGAAAGGGCAGCCGGTCGAGTCAGGCCTGACATGGCGTGTCTTCAGCCCGATTCCCGACAGCGACGGAAAGCTGCCGTTGCTCGCCACCTCCGAGGGCGGCTCGACGGCCTTCAACCTCGTACCTGGCGAATATTTCGTCAATGTCGCATTCGGCCGAGCCGGCGCCACCCGCAAGATCCGCGTTCCCGAGCAAGGCACGCTCGACAAGCAGGTGCTGGTGCTCGACGCCGGCGGCGTGACGCTCAATGCCGTTTCCGGCAGCGATGTCCGCATCCCGCCGAACGAACTCAGTTTTTCGATCTTTTCCTCCGACGTGAAGGAAGACGGAGAGCGGGCTTTGATCATCGCCGACGTCAAGCCCAACACCGTCATCCGGCTCAATGCCGGGACCTATCACGTCGTCTCCGATTACGGCTCGGTCAATGCCGTGATCCGCGCCGACATTCAGGTAGAAAGCGGCAAATTGACCGAAGCGACGATCCAGCATCGCGCAGCGAAGCTGACATTGAAGCTCGTATCGGAGGCGGGCGGCGAAGCGATCGCCGATACGGCCTGGTCGATCCTCACCTCGTCGGGCGACGTCGTCAGCGAAAGCGTCGGCGCGTTTCCGACGCTCGTTCTCGCCGAAGGCGGCTATACCGCCGTGGCGCGCAACAAGGACAAGATCTATCAGCGCGATTTCACCGTGAAGGCCGGCGTCAACACCGATGTTGAAGTGCTGCTGAACGGGAACGACGCCGCCAACACCCCCGCGGACGCGGAAGCGCAAGACTGACGCGAACGGTCGCCTGCTTTTACCTACTGCATGATTCCTTAAATCGGAATCGATTTAAGGATAAAATCATGCAGCAATTCAAAGCGCCACAGCGACCTTTGCGCGTCCGATTGGATGCGCGGCGCTGTAGCGGAAGCCTGCTGATTCGACGTCATCCGGCGCGTCTGAGGAGACGACGACGCGGTGGCGCCATCGAGAACACGGCATCATAGATCCGCGCAAGCAGGTCCTTGCGATTCCCATGGGCGCACAGTTCCTCCCAGGCAAGAACACGGCCGATGCGGGCGGCAATCGTCGTGCCCGACAGCCGCCGGAATTCGCGGATCAGCAATGAAAGCCGGAGTGTCAGCGAAACCCTGCTGGCGAGATGAAAGAGCCGCCCGTTCTGCCCCTCGAAGTAGATCGGAATGACGCTCGCCCGGGCAGCCTGGATCAGTCTCGCCGGAAACATCTTCCACGGCAGGTCCTTGGCTTTGCCGAAACCTCTCTTCGCCGTCGCAACGCCGCCGGCGGGGAAAACGACGATGGTGACCCCCTCCTTCAACAGCCGCACCGCCTCGTGCCGCGTCGCCATGTTGAGCGCCAACGCCTCCTTGGTCTCCTCGAACGATACGGGGAGCGAATAGGGTCCCATCTCGGGCACCTTGAGGAGTTCGTTGTGGATCAACACCCGGAACGGACGCCCGAGTTGTTCGGCCAGAGAAAGAACGGCAATGCCATCGCCGATGCCAAAGGGATGATTGGCGACAATGACGAGCGGCGTGTCGGGCAAACCGTGCGGCGGCCATTCTCCCTGGACGCGCATGCGCACGTCGATCAACTGCAGCATGTCGCCAAAGACACGATCGCTCTTGCCGACGCTATCGGCGCGCCAGCGCGCATAGAGCCTGGCGTAGCGGTTGCGACCGGACAGGCCCTCGACGGAGCGAATGAACCAGCGCTTCAGGCGCGGATCATTCTCATTCGCATACGACAATTCTTTGAATTGCACAGAAAACCGCTTCGCGCTTGCCCGCCCATGCTGGGCGGTGCCTTTCATCGGCATAATCCCGGAACATTACAGTTTTCTGACAGGACAAAGGTCCCGGGGCGTTAGCCCCGGGCTTTCCTTTCCGCCTTGCGCTTGAGATCCGGGGCCATCGCTTCCGCCGAAAGCGATTCGATCGCTTCGTCGAGCGACATCGCGGTCTGCGCCTGCGAACCGAGGCGTCGGATGTTGACCGAACGCTCTTCCGCCTCGCGCTTGCCGCAGACGACGATCACCGGCACTTTCGTCACCGAATGCTCGCGGACCTTGTAGTTGATCTTCTCGTTGCGGAAGTCCGTTTCCACGGTAAGCCCCGCCTCACGCAGAAGCGCTGCAACCTCGCGGCCATAGTCGTCGGCTTCGGACGTGATCGTGGCGACCACCACCTGCAGCGGCGAGATCCAGAGCGGCATGTGGCCGGCGAAGTTCTCGATCAGGATGCCGAGGAATCGCTCCATCGAGCCGCAAATGGCCCGGTGGATCATGACCGGCTGGCGCTTTTCCGAATCCTTGTCGATGTAGAAGGCACCGAACCGCTCCGGCAGGTTGAAGTCGACCTGAGTCGTGCCGCACTGCCATTCACGGCCGATGGCGTCTTTCAGCGTGTATTCGAACTTCGGACCGTAGAACGCGCCCTCGCCCGGCAGGATGCCGGTCTTGATGCGGCCCTCGGACTGCGCCTCGATCGTTTTCAGCACATCCGTCATCACAGCCTCGGCACGATCCCATAGGGCATCGGAGCCGACGCGCTTGTCCGGTCGCGTCGACAGCTTGACGACAATTTCCTTGAAGCCAAAGTCCTCGTAGACCGACAGGATGAGGTCGTTGATACGCAGGCATTCGGCCGCCATCTGCTCGTCCGTGCAGAAGACATGCGCATCATCCTGCGTGAAGCCGCGCACGCGCATCAGACCGTGAAGCGCGCCCGACGGCTCGTAACGGTGGACGTTGCCGAACTCGGCGAGCCGGACCGGCAATTCGCGGTAGGACTTCAGGCCGTGCTTGAAGATCTGGATGTGGCCCGGGCAATTCATTGGCTTCAAGGCAAAGACGCGGTCATCGTCTGTCTCGTCGCCGGCAACCGTCACCTTGAACATATTGTCACGATACCAGCCCCAGTGGCCCGACGTCTCCCACAGCGACTTGTCCAGTACCTGCGGCGCGTTGACTTCCTGATAGGTGTTGGCCAGTCGGCGGCGCATATAGGCGACCAGCGTCTGGAACATGCGCCAACCCTTGCCGTGCCAGAAGACGACGCCGGGGCCCTCCTCCTGGAAATGGAAGAGATCCATCTCGCGGCCGAGGCGGCGATGGTCGCGCTTTTCGGCTTCGGCAAGCACGTGCAGGTATTGATCCAGCTCTTCCTGCGTCTGCCATGCGGTGCCGTAGATGCGTGTCAGCATCGGATTGTTGCTGTCGCCGCGCCAATAGGCGCCGGCCACCTTCATGAGCTTGAAAGCCGTGCCGATCTGGCCCGTTGAGGCCATGTGCGGTCCGCGGCAAAGGTCGAACCAGTCGCCCTGGTAGTAGATCTTGAGGTCCTGGCCTTCGGGAATCGCGTCGACGAGCTCGACCTTGTAGTTCTCGCCCTTGGCGGCAAAGACCTCCTTCGCCTTCTCGCGCGACCAGATCTCCTTGGTGAAAGGTTTGTTGCGCGCGATGATCTCCTTCATCTTCTTCTCGATGACGGGCAGGTCATCGGGCGTGAAGGGCTCGTTCTTGGCGAAGTCGTAATAGAAGCCGTTGTCGATGACAGGACCGATGGTCACCTGCGTTCCCGGCCACAGTTCCTGCACCGCCTCCGCCATGACGTGGGCGGCGTCGTGACGAATGAGCTCGAGCGAGCGCTTGTCTTCGCGCGTGACGATCTCGATGCGGCCATCGATCACGGCGTCTGAAAGGTCGCGCAGCTCACCATCGAGCGCGATCGCGACAGCCTTCTTGGCGAGCGACTTGGAAATCGACTCGGCCACATCGCGACCGGTCGTGCCAACAGCGAATTCGCGAACAGAGCCATCAGGAAATGTGAGGGAAACGGTATGCGACATCATGATCTCCTATCCAGTCCCGCCAACGAATGCGGGTGGTATGGTTGCCGGCCCCTGCATGACTGCAGCGCCGATTATCGACGCGCGCCTGATAAATGTTTTTGACTGTCGAGTAAAGGAGCGGCCTACAGCGCCGCGCGGCCTATCAGACGCGCAAAGGACGCTGTAGCACTTTGAAGTGCTGCATGCTTTTGTCCTTAAATCGGCTACGATCTAAGGAAGCATGCAGCGGTCAACCGGACAGCATGTCGCGCAGACCACGCACCGTATTCCAGTTGCGGAACGTGCCGACGCCCAACCGTTTGGTGGTGAGGACGCCAAGCAGCTTCGATTCGCTGGCTTTTCCGGCAAAATCCACCCAGAGGTCACCACCGACGACCTCCATGCGCTCACCCCGCGTACAATGGCCGCGGAACATTTCGGGCACTTCAGGGTGAAGCGGTGAGCGCATCACGCGAACATGGACACGCGTTGGATCGGCCTCGCTTTCGGCGGGAAACGGGTTGCCTGCGGCAAGCTTCCGCCAATCCTCCCCGCACCGCGCGATAATGTCGATGTGGCGACCAAACGTCACTGCAAATGCCGATTCCATTTCGGCCTCGATGTCAGCAAGGGGCTGTGCGGGCGCGTCGAAAACGACATTGCCGGTGGCGACGAGGGTGCGTGGCGCATGATAGCCGACGCGCTCGGCCATGGCCCGCAAGTCGGCCATCACGACACGCCGCTTGTCCCCAAGTATAATGCTGTATAGCAACGCGACATAAGTCTTCATCCGGTCACGCCCGCCAGAAGTCGGTCGCGCCTGCGGGCAGTCGCGCCAGCACGCGATCCAGTGTCGCTTCGTCAACGTTCCGACGCAACGCCGCCGCAACATCAGCGATTGCGGTATCAGGGGACAGGTTGTGGTCCGGACGGAGCGATTGCACCTCGCGCGTCATCGCAAAGCGACCGGCGAAAGGCATCTGCGGCTCTTCCAGATCCCAGTCGGCGACAAAGATCGCGCGAAGCACCGGTGGCAGAACATTTGCGAAAAGCAGGGCGTCGGGAACATCGAGGCGCCGGCGGAAAGTCTGCAGGACCGCCTGCACCATGGTGTAGGCCTGATTGGTGGTTTGAAGACCGGCGATCTCGCGCACGTCCAGAATAAACCGGTCGAAATCGGCAGAGGCCTGTCGGTATTCCATCGGTATCGTCACGGCAGGCGGGCCTCCCTTCGATTCCAATGTGTTAGAGCGGGATGCGAGCGGAAAACCGCACACACGTTTCCTCATCCTGCGCTAGCGCCAATAGCGCCATGGTGCATACCAGATCTGGCGTGATGCCAGCTCTTCCGGCACCGGATCGAAGCCGTGGGTCCCGCCCGGGCCGCATCGCGCCACGCGAAAGAGCGTCATCCAACCGCCGGCCCAGAGACCATGGCGAGCAACCGCCTCGAATCCGTATTCCGAGCAGGTCGGCAGATGCCGGCAGGAGTTGCCTACGAAACTTGACAGCGTCAGCTGATAGGCGCGAATAAGGGCCATGCCGAAGAGCCGCCCCGGCGTCTTGCGAAACGGGCCGGACCAGTTCCGCCCCTTGGTGCGAACCGTCGGGCGGAGGGCATGATCATGGTGAGGCTCAGCGCACATTCTTCAGACCGCGGCGGCAAGCCGCCTTGCTTCGATCTGGCCTATGGCGTCGACCACCGCATCGAAGGTGAGCATGGTCGAGGCATGGCGCGCCTTGTAGTCCCGAACGGGCCTCAGGAACCGCATGTCCTCGAAGCGGCCAGACGGGCCTTCGCCATCGGCCTTCAGCATGGCCAGCATCTCCTCACGGGCTCTTCGGATTTCACCGGCGTTCGCGCCGATGACATGGCGCGCCATGATCGAGGACGAAGCCTGCCCAAGGGCGCATGCCTTGACGTCATGGGCAAAGTCGGTCACGACGTCGCCCTCCATCTTCAGCCAGATCCTTACTTTCGAGCCGCACAGCTTCGAATGTGCCGCCGCTTCGGCGTCAGCGTCCGCCAACATCCCGATGCGAGGGATGTTGCCAGCAAACTCGAGAATTCTGTTGTTGTAGATGTCATCCATCATTTGACGCGATCCGGCTCATTTTTCGCGGTTTTGGGTAATTGGCGCATGATTTTCTCCGGTACACAGGAAAAAAGCACCGCACTGCACATTCGGCCTCTTTCATCCATGTGGCACCATACTATATGCTATGTCGTGTTGGGGCGACAGTTCCGCAAGGGAGCATCAAGTCGCCTGTTGTTTGGGAAACCGTGCCGGACGGTCCAGTGCACTGCTAAGCCAGGACCCGAAAGCCCCGGAGCCCGCCAACGGAACCCAAGCCTGCAGGGTTAGGCGAATGGCCAGTGGCGAGTTGTCCGAAAGATAAAACGTCAGCAATCCCGTATTGCTTAAAGGGGCCATTATGGACGCCATAGTGAAGAATTTTCCTTTGCTCGACGATACGAGCGGCCGACCGACGCAGAAGGAGGCCGAGGAAGCCGTTCGCGTACTGCTCAGGTGGGCGGGCGACGATCCGGAACGCGAGGGTCTTAAAGACACGCCTGCGCGTGTCGTCAAGGCCTACAAGGAACTGTTCGGCGGCTACGAGCTCGCAGCAGAAGATGTACTCGGACGAACCTTCGAGGAAGTCGCCGGCTATGACGACATGGTGCTGGTGAAGGATATTCCGTTCTTCTCCCACTGCGAGCATCACATGGTGCCGATCATCGGCAAGGCGCATGTCGCCTACATGCCGAATGGCCGCGTGCTTGGCCTTTCCAAGATCGCCCGTGTGGTCGACATCTATGCACGCCGTTTGCAGACGCAGGAGACGATGACGGCACAGATCGCCAAGGCCATTGACGAGACGCTCGCACCGCGTGGCGTTGCCGTCATGATCGAGGCGGAGCATATGTGCATGGCGATGCGCGGTGTTCAGAAGCAGGGCTCGACAACGCTGACGACGACATTCACCGGTAGTTTCCAGGCTGACCCGGCCGAACAGGCTCGTTTCATGACTATGCTCAGGGGCTTCAAGTAAGCCCCGCTGCATGTTTCCTTAATTGTAGCCGGTCTAGGGATAAAAACATGCAGCAATTCAAAGTGCTGCAGCGCCCTTTGTGCATCTGACAGGACGCACGGCGCTGTAGCCAAGGAGCTTGAATTATGACGCTCACCTTCGATCCCCCCTCGGAGGACAAGGCCGCGCTGGAGACCGGGCCGGCCTTTACCCCGCGCTTCGACGAGAAGGGACTCGTTACCGCCGTCGTCACCGATGCGCGCGACGGGGAGTTGCTGATGGTCGCGCATATGAACGCCGAGGCGCTCGCGCTGACTATCGAAACCGGCATTGCGCACTACTACAGCCGCTCGCGCCAGGGCCTGTGGAAGAAAGGGGAGAGTTCGGGCAACCTGCAGACCGTCCAGGAAATACGGACCGATTGCGATCAGGACGCCATTTGGCTGAAAGTATCGGTCGCCGGCCATGACGCCACTTGCCACACGGGCCGCCGCTCTTGCTTCTACCGCACGGTCGGCGTCGAAGAGGGCAAGGCCACGGTGGCGATCACGGACGACCACCGGCATTTTGATCCGGCAACGGTTTACAGCAAAAATTAAGTATCTGCGTTTTCTTGGTTCACCCGCGTGCTATATTTATTTTTTAGCAACCAAACGGGCGCCTAATCATTATTCATGAAGATGGTTACCGTCGAAACTGCGGCGAAGCGAAAAGTGTTGCAGGCTGTATAGAATGTTTATCGCGTCCGCCAAAATTGACGGCGGGAACGGTGGTATATCTCAATTGGGGTGCCAGTCTTTCAGCAATGAATTCGAACAAGACGGCACCATCGCCGGCTTGGCAGGGACCTCCTACCAGACGCGCGCACTTAGTAGTCTATTCGGCGATGTTGGAGGTGCCGGATGTTGAACTGGACATTCACGCGTAGCAACCAGATTAGCGATCTATCCGAGCCGGATGGTTCTTCGCTTACAACTGCTCCTCCAGCACCGGTCCCCCACCCCCCGAAACCGAAGATTGCCATAGCCTTGGGTGGTGGCGCAGCGCGCGGCTGGGCGCATATCGGCGTTCTGCGCGCGCTCGATGAAGATGGTATCGAAGTTGGCATGATTGCCGGCACGTCGATCGGCGCCCTCGTTGGCGGCTGCTATCTCGCCGGCAAACTGGACGAATTGGAGACCTTCGCCCGTTCTCTCACCGTGCGGCGCATTGCCGGCCTGCTCGATTTTGCAATCGGCGGCGGCGGTCTGTTCGGCGGCCTGCGACTGACCAAACGCATGCAGGAGCACCTGAAAGGCCTCAATATCGAAGAACTCGATCGCCCCTTCATTGCGGTTGCAACCGAAGTTCACAGCGGCCATGAGGTCTGGATCGAGAAAGGTTCGCTTATAACCGCGATCCGCGCGTCCTATGCGCTCCCTGGCATCTTCGAGCCGATAAGCGCCAATGGCCGGATCCTCGTCGATGGCGCTTTGGTCAACCCGGTTCCGGTTTCGGTTTGCCGCGCTTACGAGCAGCAACTCGTCGTCGCGGTCAACCTCAACTACGACCTCTATGGACGCTCGGCCGTCGTCAAGCACAATGCCGGCATGGAAGCCGTGGATGCGCCGATCAAGGACAGTACGCATTACTCAGCACGCCTCGGCATGACCAGCGTCATGGTTCAGGCCTTCAACATTATCCAGGATCGCATCTCGCGCGCCCGGCTTGCTGGCGATCCGCCGGATCTCGCCCTCCATCCAAAGCTCAACGACATTGGTCTTTCGGAATTTCATCGCGCCGGCGAGGCGATCGACCGTGGCTATTACGAAGCGAAGGCGAAGCTCGCGGAAATCCGACGCATGCAGGAAGTCCTGGTACGCTAACCCCCCACAGCGCCGTGCGTCCTTTAGGACGCACAAAGGACGCTGCAACTCTTTGAGTCTACGCATCGTGCTTTCCGAAAATCGGGTCCGATTTTCGGGCCGATGCGCTAGCGTGGAGGCCGCCTATTCAAGGATAGGGACCAAACGTGAGCGCATGACAAGGTGCGCACGTCAAAGGCGCGTGCGGAGGGCCGCATCGCCACGCCCTTTCCCTTCAACCTGCAATATAAGCCTTGATCTGTTCGGTCTCGTGCTCCATTGCGCGGATATGGTGCTTCACCACGTCACCGATGGAAACGATGCCGGCCAGGCGACCTTCCTTTTCCACCGGCAGGTGGCGTGCGCGCAGCTTACTCATCATTTCCATCAGCGCAGCAATGGACATTTCCTCGCGGCAGCAATAGACGTTCTGCCACATGACGGAGGAAACCGAGCTGTCGAGACATGCGGCCCCGTATTTGGCGATCGCAGCCACGACATCGCGCTCCGTGAGAATGCCGACGATATGATCGTCCGGATCGACAACGACGACCGCCCCGATACGATTGCCATGTAGAATGGTCGCGGCCTGATGAACTGTCACGTCCGGCGTGACAGTCACGACGTTGTGGCCTTTTTCGTTGAGAATCGCTCTTACTGACATCCACACATCTCCCGTTACACCACGCCGGGCCGGAGGGAAGAGGTTCTGGCCGTCTCTTGTGCTTGCAGCGCCGAACGTCACTTTGGATGCTTGATGGTCGCCGTAACACCCCGAGCCTCTGCACAATCAAATATCTGTGCAGAGTTGCCGCAGGAACCCGCCCCAATTCCGATGCCGATCATTGGCCTTCGCGCCTCTCCCGCACGAAACCAGGCCGACACCCAGCCTTGCACGCTCGCCCTCTCTCCAGCGCCGCATGTCCAAAGGACGCTGTGGTACTTTAGGCGACAGTAGGGAATGGTGCTCCAGCGACCTGGGGAAATCAAGCCTTGTCGCCCGAGCGGCCGGATCCCGCAGACATCACATTTGTGAATCCAGGTTGAAACAATTCGGGATCACAAATGTCATCGTTTCTCGTGGGTTAAGGACCGACATCGTTGGGATACCGATCTCCATTCCCCCGGTTCTGAGCTAGTCGCGCGGGTCGAAGAGCCCGAACAGGAGAAAGCCGAAGAGGAAACCGCCGATATGTGCTTCCCAGGCGACGCTTCCCGCGCCGCCAACGGAGAACATGCCGAGCCCGACCAGAAAATTGGTCAGGAACCAGATGCCGGTGAAGACCAGCACCGAGCGATTGGCAAGCGTTTCTGTTAGCGAAAGCCGCCGGTTGAGATGGGCGAACTGACGGCTGATGCGGCCGCTTGGCGAGAAGACGAAGCGCGCGGCGGCCCCCATGAAACCGGATACAACCCCCGAGGCGCCGACCACGACGACGATTTCCCCCCAATGAAAAGCCGTGTGCAAGGCAACGGCGGCGGCGGCCGACAGGCACCAGAACACGGCCAGACGCGCCATGCCGATGCGCCGCACGACCGGCGCCCCGAAAGCAACCATCCAGAAGATGTTGAAGATGAGGTGATCCCAACTGCCGTGCAGAAACGAATAGGTGACCGGGGTCCAGAGCCAAACGAGTCCTTGTTCCGAAAGCGGGAGGGTGTAACGAACCGGCAGGAAGGCGAAATTCAGAATGAGCTCCTGATCGGCGGCCTCCGAGAGGAGATAGGTTCTCACCGCGTGTACGGCGATGAGGAACAAGAGGATGCCGGTTAGCCCCGCCGGCAGATTGAAGGCGGGTTCGCGGACGCGGACCGTTTCGCTCTCGGTATCCGTTTCCGCTGGTGTCGCTGCCTGATCTCGTTCCATGCCTGCTCTCTTCCATCGCTGCTGCGCGTTCGCGATCAGGTTTTACGGAGGTACCGCCACCGGATAGCGCGAAGGCATAAGCAAACAAAAAAAGACCGTCCAGTAAAAACTGAACGGCCGGTGAGCCCCTTATACCGAGCTCCAATTGCGTGCTGAAGGCAAACCTTCGTGAAGTGATGTCATTTCAGTGCCAGCAGGCGACGCGGAACGCAATCGAAACCGTTTGTTAACCTTAATATCGGCGTGGCACGAAAATCGCACCGCAATTCCTGAAATCGAAGGAGCGGCACCGCTGTGCCAATTAGGAGCAGCGAGAGCCGGATCGACGGAATGAATAAGCATCATGCGCAGCAAAACGACGATAGAGCTGTTCCGATATTGGAACACGTTGCGGGGTGAGCGGGACCTCCCCCGCCGCGACGAGATAGAACCGCAAGAGATTTGCGCGCTGCTGCCGAACCTGTTCATCCTCGAACGGCAGCCAGGCGGCGACATCCGCTTCCGGCTCGCCGGCACCCATGTCTGCGCTCTTTTCGGTCGCGAGTTGCGCGGCCAGCCATTTGGCACATTGTGGCCAGCCAGCGAAGCGAGCGAAGCCGTTCGGATCGCCGATCGGGTGATGACGCAACGCTCGCTCGCCGCCCTTTCCGCCTGCGGCCTGACGGCAGGCGGCGAACGGCTGGAGACCGAGTTGCTGCTGACGCCGCTCGGGTCGCCGCAGGGCGACAGCGACCGTATCCTCGGTTCGCTGGCGCCGCTGTCTCGGCCTTCATGGCTGCATATGACGCCGCTTGAATGCCTTGTCCCGCAAGGCCTGCAAATTCTCGACAGCGGGCGCGGCGGTCGCTTGGAGATGGCTGAGGCTTCCCATGCTGTCAGTGCCCCAACACACCGTGAAGAAAACGGCCGCAAGGTCCAGCATCTGCGCATCTTCGAGGGCGGGCGTGAACGCTGAGCCGCGAAAAGGTAGCCCATCGCTGGGCCAACCTTCTATTAACCGAGACCGCCTATAATTTCACAGGCAAGGATACTTCGATCGCAGAGTGACCATGTTCTCGTTTCAGCACGCACAAAAGACCGGCCCGAAGCCGCACCAGGAAAGTGCCTTTCAGCGCGTTTCGGTAAATCTTTCGGGACGACTGATGCTTGCCAATCGCGATGAATTTGATTGCACCGCAGTCGACATGTCGCCCGGCGACGTGGTGTTTTCCTCGCCCGCCCGCCCACGCGCCGGCGAGCGGATCGTCGCCTATATCGAGCACGTCGGACGACTCGAGGGCACCGTGTCGCGACTCGCGGATCACGCTTTCGTCATCCAGCTCAACGCCACCGAGCGAAAGCGCGAGAAGCTGGCGGCGCAGTTGACATGGATCGCCAACAAGCACGAGCTCGGCCTGCCGGAGGATCGGCGCCATGACCGCCTCCTCCCGCGCAAGGCCCTGACCGAACTCACGCTGGGCACGGGCGAAAAATACGCTTGCCGCATCATTGACCTCTCCCTCTCGGGCGCCGCGATCGACATCGAAACCCGGCCCTCGATCGGCACCCCCGTCAAGCTCGGCAACATGAAGGGCAGGATCGTTCGGCACTTCCAGGAAGGTGTAGCGGTCGAATTCTCCGGCATCCAGTCTCGCGAGGCACTGGCCGAATTCCTTTGAGTCATCCGCGGTAAACCTGTCGGACGCTCGACGCAGCGAATGCCTCTGACAGTTATCCCGTGTTTCGACCCCGCCGCCACATGCACCACGACGGCGAACGCCCGATGATGACGTTCGCGGCGACCAAGGCACCTCCTTGTCGGCGCCCCCGTGGGGTCACTTGCATCGTACACGAGCCATCCTGGACACGATGAGCCGACGTGGAACACGACGTCCCTCGTGTGACGGTCGAGCGTTTCTCAAATATTTTTTCGGAAAAATTTGCCGCGTATTGCCCGTCCGGGCTGAGAATTGGGCGCAAGCCCCGGTTTTAACAGTCTCTTTCCGCGACTTCAGACACCGCAACATATCCAAGCAGTTGGCACAATCGCCTCGGCCACGAGTTGGCCCTTCTCCTCTAATTACCCTTGTTTTTCAGCAGGATGGCAAATCTTGAGCAGCACCAATCGACTCCCCGCAGATGGAAGCTTCATTAAAATTTGAATCAATATTTATTCTTATTTGATTGGCTTTTTATTCTTATTTTCTGCGCATACTATTCTTATTTGTACTTGTTTTTACCTCGCTTCTTCGCCGCGGATAAAAAACTCTGTGCCATTGTCGAACCATAACGGGGAGACAACAATGCACAGAGCCATCACCAAGACGATTGCGGTCGCGGCCCTTTTCGTCGGCTTCCTGACCGAGGCAGCCCTCGCCCTTCCGGCGAACATCACGGTGGGCGGCACAACCAATCCGCCGATCGGTCACTACGAGTTTTGCAAGCACAATCCGTCCGAATGCACCGCCAATGGAACCGATGGTGGCCCGATGGTGCTGACCCGCGAGAGCTGGCAGAAAATTCTCGAGGTCAATTATGAGGTCAACCAGGCGGTGACCCCGATGACCGACATGGAAATCCATGGCGTCGAAGAAGAATGGTCCTATCCGGACACCGTCGGCGACTGTGAGGACTATGTGCTCCTCAAGCGCCGCAAGCTGATCGAGAGCGGCCTTTCTCCCGCCGATCTGCTGATCACCGTCGTGCTGCAGCCAAATGGCGACGGCCATGCGGTTCTTACCGTACGCACCGACCGCGGCGACTTCATCCTCGACAACATGCGCAGCAAGGTGCTTCGCTGGTCGGAGACCGAGTACACCTTCCTGAAGCGGCAGTCTTCCGAGAATGCCGGACGCTGGGTGAAACTGCAGGACGGCCGCGCCGTGGCAGTCGGCAGCGTCAAGACACAATAAAGGCGCTCTGCCGGGCTGCCATCCACTGATGACATCTGTCGGGCTTCGGTCAATTCCGCGTTCCCCGTGTCGACCAGGCCCCTACAGCGCCGCGCGTCCAATTGGACGCGCAAGGGTCGCCGTAGCACTTTGAATTGCCGCATGATTTTGTCCTCACATCGCTTCCGATCTAGGGAATCATGCAGTGGCCGGTTCCGTTGTCCCCGGAACCGGCTTTTCTTTTCCGAGGAGCCCGCCCCGCCGGCGCTGACCCAAAGTGCATTTCACCGAAAATTAACCATATTCGTCGACCGTCGAAGGTGACCATCCCGGCCAGACCAACTCCTTTCCTCGATCCTGGATTGGGGCACAACAAAAGCCACCGCGACGGACGATCCTGCATGAATGCGCCATCCAGCGGCCCCGAACCGGAACTTTCGCCGCTCCTCTCACCGCGCCTCGTCTACAAGGTTGCCGCGGTCGTCGTTCTGCTGGCGGCACTGACCGTGATCGTCTCGATTTCCGGACACCGGCTTGGGGCCAGGCTCGCGCTTGCCGGACACACCTCCAGTCAAGAAATCTACGACATCTTCATCGGGCAGGATCACCTGCGGCTACCGGCCAACATCATCCGCTTCGAAAGCCAGCGCGCGACGAGTATTGCCGAGCGCATCGACCTTTACCTGACCTGGCCGGCGCTCGAAGGCTATGGCGAGAATACCCGGAACTTGTTCGACGATATCAACCGGCCAGAAAACCTGATCTTTCTGCAACTCTCACAAAGCACGATGTCGCAGGACATGTCGGGACGCCTGGAGCCTATCTATCGCCACATCCTCAGCAACGAGGCGCATCCCGGCCCCGCCGGCTTGATCCGGCACGACGCCAAGTCGAATACAAGCTACGCCGGTGAAGTTTTCTTCACCGCGGACCGTGCCGGGCGATCGCCTTACGTGCTGCGCTGTACCCTGCCCGCGGACGCCGAAGCATCGACCAGCGCCGACTGCCAGCGCGACGTGCATGTCGGCAAGGATCTCACCGCGCTCTATCGTTTTTCGAGCAAGCTGCTGCCGCAATGGCGACTGATCGACGATTCCGTGGAAACCTTCGTTCGCAGCCGGCTGGCGCCCTGATTTTGTCCAAGAGTCGTGGTGCAGGCGAAGCGCCGACCCGGTTGGGTTGACCGGTGCCGTTCCTGAACAAAACGGCCCGCTCCAGGAAACC
The DNA here is from genome assembly GCF_009601505.1 of Sinorhizobium terangae. Classification (GTDB taxonomy): domain Bacteria; phylum Pseudomonadota; class Alphaproteobacteria; order Rhizobiales; family Rhizobiaceae; genus Sinorhizobium; species Sinorhizobium terangae. The sequence goes on along the minus strand of NZ_WITC01000121.1, from coordinate 19,655 downwards.
AATCATTCATCATAAACCGATTGGTAACGCTATCCCGATACTGTCGCAGGAACGGTCGTTTCCGGCGACATGTCCGGACGGCATCCATGACATGAGAATAAAGAGCAGCGTAGTGTCTCAATCCGTTTTTTTTGATATCGCGAAACGCCCGCTTGGCGCCTTTTCAAAAATCGCAGGACGGATTGTCCTCGCCGGCGCCGTTGCCCTATTGGCACTCTCCGCGCCGGCAATGGCCAATTCGAAATACGCCGGCATCGTCGTCGATGCGAAAACCGGCAAGGTGCTTTACGGCGAGGATGCGGACGAGTTGCGCTATCCGGCGTCTCTCACCAAAATGATGACGCTGTATCTTACGTTCGAAGCGCTGGAAGCAGGACGGATCAGCAAGTCCACGCCAGTTCCGTTCTCCAAGAACGCCGCGGCAGAACCCCCATCCAAACTGGGTGTGCGCGCCGGCAATTCGATCACCGTCGAGCAGGCGATCCTCTCGCTCGTGACGCGCTCGGCCAACGACGCTGCCACGGCACTGGGCGAACTCCTGGGCGGTTCCGAACAGCGTTTTGCCCGGATGATGACCAACAAGGCGCGTGCGCTCGGCATGACGCACACAACCTATCGCAATGCCAACGGCCTGCCGAACCCGGACCAGAAGACGACGGCCCGTGATCAGGCGCGGCTTGGCATCGCGCTCAGGCAGCACTTTCCGCAATATTACGACTATTTCTCTACGCGGAGCTTCCGTTTCGGTAAGCAGACGATCGGCAACCATAACCGGCTGCTTGGTAATGTCCGCGGTGTCGACGGCATCAAGACCGGTTACACCCGCGCCTCAGGCTTCAACCTGGTGACCTCGGCACAGCTCGACGGTCGCAGCATTGTCGCCGTCGTGCTGGGCGGAACGTCCGGTGGTGCTCGCGACGCCCAGATGCGCAAGCTCGTCGCCAAATACATGCCGGCCGCTTCGCGCCGTGGCGGCGGCAACCTGATCGCCCAAACACCGACCGCCGAACCGCCCGTTGCCGCCGTTGCGCAGGCCGAAGTCAAGCCTGCGGCAGCGCCCGTTGCGGTCGCCTCGGCTGCCATGAATCTGCCCAATACCGGCCCGGTTCCGGACTTCCGCTACAGTGGCGAAAGCTCCAGCCGTATGGAAATGGCCTACGCTGCAACGCAGCCAGTGTCCGACAATCCGGTGCTTACTGGCAAGATCGCGCCGAACACACTCGACGCCCAGAGCGCCAAGCTCGCCGCAGAGCCGGCGGCCGGGGATGTCGATACCCAGATCACCAACTCGGTTGCCGCCAAGGTAGAGACCCAGCCGGAACAACAGGCGCAACCACAGGGTTGGGTCATCCAGATCGGCGCAACGCCTGACAAGGCGCAGGCGATGACGCTTCTCGGCAACGCCAAGGAAAAAGGCGGCAAGACGTTGCGCAACGCGACACCGTTTACCGTCGCCTTCTCGAACGGCGGTGGCCAGGTCTACCGCGCACGTTTCGGCGGCTTCGACGACCAGGACAAAGCTGTCAATGCATGCAAGGTATTGAAGAAGAAGGGTTTCGCTTGCTGGGCGAGCCAGATGTAACAAACACGACTTTCTGACGGCGGGGTGCGTTTTGCCCGGCCGTCTTCCTCGGAATTGTAGAGCGTAACGAGGTTGGTCATGGCAGTGAACGAGAATGTTCCCGGTGTTACCGTGATGCCGGGAAAGAAAACGAGATCTTCACGCATCGGTCTGCATCCGCTGCATGAGGCCGCCATGCGCATCGCCGACATCGGCTTGACCCGCTCGAAAGCGAAGACGCGCGATCTCGTCGGGATGCTTTTGACGCATGGCGCGCGCGCTTGGCGCTCGACCCAGCCCCGCGCCGGCATCCACCTGCATGTGACCGCGCCCGGCCGTCGTTATCCGCTCCGATTGCGCATCCACTGATTTCCAGGAATGTCGAGGGCTCTCCCCCGTAATTCCGGATGGAAGGACACGCCTTCCTGGAATTGCTTAGAGAAGGCCGAGTTCCGCCAGTTCGCGCCGCAGTTCCAGCGGCATGTCCGCCTCGCCGGAGGAGAGCGAAGCCAGGTCGCGCGGCGCCTCGTTGTCCTGCAGATAGCGCCATCCCTGGAAAGCCCGGCGCGGCTGCAGCTCGGTTTCAACCACTTCCGGTCCGAGGATGAGATTGCAGCGGCCGATGCCCTCGCCGTCGGTGAAGGTTTCTATCCCGATCAAAGGCTGCCGCGCCTGCACATGCCCCTTGATCACCCAATAGAGTGAACCACCGGCAAGCAGTTCCTCGGTCCGTTTCGGTACCATCCGGGTCGTATGGAACGAATGGGGCTCCTGGCCGGCCGCAATCGCAGCCAGCGCCTTGCGCGAAACCCACTCGCGCAGGTCCTCGACCGATTCTGCGCCGACACAGAGCTTTATGAGATGCAACGCCATAGGAAACCTTGAACACCCGTCCGCCGGCCGTGGTCAAGCGTGTTGAAGCCGTTCGTCCACAAGAGCGCCCCTCAGCCGACCTCATCATCCTATGGCAGGATTGGGGCAGAAAACCGCGTGGTGGTTTGCGCTGCGGCTCCCGCAAACGCCGAGGCGTCAGCACTCGACGACATTCACCGCGAGACCGCCCGTGGAGGTTTCCTTGTATTTCTCACTCATGTCCACGCCGGTTTGCCGCATGGTCTCGATGCAGGCGTCGAGCGGTACGAAGTGCTTGCCATCGCCCTTGAGGGCAAGGGAGGCCGCCGTGACCGCCTTGACGGCACCAAGGGCATTGCGTTCGATGCACGGCACCTGCACGAGCCCGGCGACAGGGTCGCAGGTCATGCCAAGGTGGTGCTCGAGCGCGATCTCAGCGGCGTTCTCGATCTGCTCCGGTGTGCCTCCCATTACGGCAGCAAGACCTGCAGCCGCCATGGCGGAGGCCGAGCCGACCTCGCCCTGACAGCCGACCTCTGCGCCCGAGATCGAAGCATTATGCTTGATGATGCCGCCAACGGCTGCGGCGGTCAGCAGGTAATCGCGGATGCCCTCCTGATCGGCATCGTCATGGAAATGGAGATAATAGCGGATGGTCGCCGGGACGACGCCGGCGGCGCCATTCGTCGGCGAGGTCACAACTCGGCCGCCGGCCGCATTCTCCTCGTTGACCGCCATCGCGTAGACGCTCAACCAGTCGTTTGCGAGCAGCGGATTGGTCTTGTTGGATCGCCACTCTTCCTGAAGCTTGTCGTGAATCGAACGCGCACGCCGGCGAACCTTCAGGCCGCCCGGCATGATGCCGTCCTGGCTCAAACCCCGATCGATACAGCTCTTCATCGCTTCCCAGATCCGGTCGAGGCCGGCGTCGAGCTCGTCCCTCGACATCGAGCATTCCTCGTTCGCCCGCTTCATCTGGGCGATGGTGAGCCCCGAACGAGCCGCCATATCGAGCATCTGCTGCGCCGTTGCAAAAGGATAAGGCACCTTCACGCCCGCAGGCTTGTTCTTGGCGGCGCGCATCGCCTCGAGCTCCGTATCGGTCACGACGAAGCCGCCGCCGATCGAGTAGTAGATCCGCTTCAAGAGCAACCGTCCGTCGCGATCGAAGGCCGAGAAGGACATGCCGTTGGCGTGGCCGGGCAGAGGCACTTTCTTGTCGAAGACCAGGTCTGTTTTCGGCTGGAAGGCGTAGGGCGGATGTCCGGCAGGCGCGATGCGGCCTGTGCGTTCCACCTCGTCGATGATTGCATCCATGCTGTCGGGATCGACGAGATCCGGACGCTCGCCCATCAGGCCGAGGATAACCGCTCGACCGGTGCCATGGCCGATGCCGGTATGCGCGAGCGAACCGTGCAGACTGACCTTGATGGCGGCGACGCTCGCATGTGTCGGTCGCGGCCAGTCGTCGGAAAGGATGAGGTCGAGAAACCTGTTTGCCGCCGACATTGGTCCCATCGTGTGCGAACTCGAAGGACCGATACCGATCTTGAAGACGTCAAAGACGGAAAGAAACATAAACTGCCTGCCCCGGAGCACGGAAACGCCGTCAGGTATACCACCCGAAGCGCCGATGATTGCAAGGCCGACACCCACTTGGTTCCTCCTTGGAGCCAGCGGTGTCGGCTACCCTATAGATATAGGATCGAACCCTAAGCTATCCCATCCCCATCGATCAGGCGATCAACCGACATTGGATTTTGTTCGTGCGACATGACGCAAAAGCGAGTTGCGAGAAGGTCACCTTCGAATCAAAACGACGCGGTCTTGGGAAACCGCGTCGCCCTGATGGAATGCTTCGATCTCAAAGGCCGCCGAAAAGATAGGCCAGGACCAGAACGCCTGCGAAACCAGCCACGGCGCGAACAGTCACGCCCCAGCACGACTTCTGTATTGTATTGTCCATGATGTCTCCGAGTACACAGAGGTCGGCGGGCACTGCATCCGCGGCCCGCGCATGCGCCATGCATACTGAAGAATGTGTTAAGCTGCAACTTCGAAATGTGGCAAAATCGTGTCGAGGCGACATTGGGGGCCAAACAGCGCCAAGAGTACCGATCTTGCATTTTCAGACAGCCATGCCAAAAACGCCTGCATGACCCTCGAAGATTACATCGCACTCGGCATCTTCGTCCTGCTATGGGGCGGCTTCAACTGGGCGACCGACGGCCGGCGCACTTTCAAGCGCGTCAGCCTGACCCGGCTAATGAACGAAAACCGCCGGCGATGGATTCGCAATTCGCTCAACCGCGACCTGAAGATGATCGACACACAGATCATTGCCGGATTGCAGGCCGGCACCGCCTTTTTTGCCTCGACCACCATCTTCGCGCTCGGCGGCTGTTTCGCTCTGCTCGGCGCGACCGACCAGGTGCAGATGATCTTCAACGACCTTCCGCACGTATTCCGGGGCGGACGGACGGGCTTCGAGCTGAAGGTCGGCGGCCTGACCTGCCTCTTCGGCTACTCCTTCTTCAAATTCGGCTGGTCCTATCGCCTTTTCAATTATTGCTCCATCCTGATGGGCGGCATTCCGATGACGGCGGAAATGACGCGCGACCGGCAGGCGGCCGAGCAGGCCGCCGAGCGTGCAATCCGCATGAACATCCTGGCGGCCAAGCACTTCAATGCGGGACTGAGGGCGATCTTCCTGTCGATCGGGTATCTTGGCTGGTTTATCAGCCCCTATGTTTTCATCGTCCTCACCGCCTTCGTCATCTTCGTGCTGATGCGGCGGCAGTTCTTCTCCGAGGCGAGAGAGGCTCTCATCGAGGACGCCCGCGAGGCTCTCAAAAACTGAGATCGGCGCGACAGCGCCGCGCGTCCAATCGGCCGGGCAAAGGCGCTGTAGCACTTTGAATTGCTGCATGATTTTGTCCTTAAATCGATTCCGGTTTAAGGAAGCATGCAGTAGGGAGACACGCGCTGCTCCTCAGTCGAAGAACATCCGCGCGTGGCCGGCGCAAGCCAGACATGCGAACTTGTCTCGAAAAACAGAATGGCCAGAGCCGATGTCCGAAAACACAGCAACAACGATTTCCGATACGCGACACGCGTCATCTGACATAAAAAAGCGTCATCGGATCGCCCTTCTGGATGCGCTTCGGGGCTCAGCGCTCGTCACCATGGCAATCTATCACTTCGTCTGGGATCTCGAGTTCTTCGGGTATGTGACGGCGGGTACGGCGGCGACGGGCGGCTGGCGGCTTTTCGCCCGTCTCATCGCAAGCAGTTTCCTGTTTCTGGCGGGCTACAGCCTTGTGCTCGGCCAGCGTCCAAATCTTCGCCTGCGCGCCTTTGGGCGCCGCTTCGTGAAGATAGCCGGTGCGGCGCTGCTGATCAGCATCGCGACGTGGTTCGTCTTCCCGGATTCTTTCATTTTCTTCGGCATCCTTCATTCGATCGCCGCCGCAAGTCTTGTCGGCCTCCTGTTCCTGCCACTTCCCGCGATCGTTTCCTTCGTCGCCGCGGCGGCGGCTTTCGCTGCGCCGCTCTACCTGCGTTCGTCCATTTTCGATACGCCTCTGCTCTGGTGGGTCGGACTTTCCGAAACGATTCCACGCTCGAATGACTACGTGCCTCTCCTTCCCTGGCTTGCCCCCTTCCTGGTCGGCCTTGGAACGGCAAAGCTGCTTCACCCGTTCCTCATCAGCCGGGGAGCGTCGACCAAACGGGAGGAAAGCCGGAGCAACCTGTGGATCAAGCCGCTTGCCTTCGGCGGCCGTCACAGTCTGGCCATATACCTCGTACACCAGCCGCTGCTCATCGGCCTCGTCTATCTCTTTGCCCAGATCGCACCCGCCGCAGCACCGGACCCGGAACAAGCTTACCGCGCAAACTGCGTGGCAGCTTGCAACCGCTCAGACCCTGGTGCGCCATGCGAAGCGTTCTGCGGCTGCACGCTCGACCGGCTGAAAGAACAAAGCCTTTTTGGGGACTTAAACATGGGCAAGATCGACGTGAACACCGATGAACGCATTGCGCGAATCGCTCGTCAATGCACAATGGACGTGCAATCAGGGGACTAGGACATGAATGCCTATCGTGCCAAGCCGCTGAATTTCCCTTGGCCCGCCGTGCTTTATGGCGCGGCCGTTCTGATTGCGCTGACGTTCAACCGTTTCTTCCCCATTCCGGTCGCGAACGGAACCGGCTGGTTTGCGTGGCTCACCGGATGCGCCATGATCTTTGCGGCGATCTCGATCAGCCTGTGGGCCGTAAAGACACTGCTCGACCGGCGCACCGCGATCCTGCCGACCCGGTGCGCCACCTGCCTCGTTACCTGCGGTCCTTTTCGCTTCACCCGCAATCCGATCTATCTCGGCTACACGCTGCTGATGATCGGCACCGGATTGATAACAGCCAACCCGTGGCTTTTCATCGCGGCGATAGCGGCTGTGGCGCTGACAACCGTCTTTGTCATCCGCAATGAAGAGAGACATCTGCTGTCGCGCTTCGGCTTCGAGTTCGAACGCTACTGCCGCCGTACCGCCCGGTGGATCTGACCCCGACCGCCACCTTTTGGACAAGCCTTTCGGCCCGCGCTAGGTGCCGACGCCGATTTCCGCGAGACGCGTCAGGCAGGCCTCCTCGACATTGTCGAGCTCGGCGAGCGTGTCATCGATATCCTTGCGCTTCTGCCGCAATTCTTCGCGCTTTTCCTCGACGCGCGTCATCAGAAGCTGGAGCTGGCCCATCTCGCCCGGCGGATCTTTGTAGACCTGAATGATCTCGCGAATTTCGGCAATGGTGAAACCGATGCGGCGGCCGCGCAGGATTTCCTTGATGAGATGGCGGTCAGCCGGCCGAAACAATCGCGTGCGGCCGCGGCGCTCAGGATGAATGAGGCCTTCATCCTCGTAGAAGCGCAGCGTTCGGGTTGAGATGCCGAATTCCCGCGTTAGCTCAGTGATGCTATAGTATTTATTCACGCCGCCGTCCCATCAAATTTCGAGGCGTCACTATCGTTGACTTTGACGTAAAAGTCAAACAACGCGCCGTGTCATGTGACGTGAAACCACCACGTGGCGATGCCGAGAAAGCTGAAGAAGCCGGTTATGTCGGTGACCGCAGTGACGAATACGGCAGAGGAAACGGCCGGGTCCGCACCGGATTTTTCGAGGAGAAGCGGAATCATGATGCCGGCGAGCGCGGCGGCCATCATGTTGATCAGCATTGCCGTGGCGATAATGCCGCCGATATTGGGATCTTGGAACCACAGGCCCGCCACCAGGCCGATGAAAGTCCCGAAAATCATGCCGTTCAGGAGCCCTACCCCGGCTTCGCGGCGAATGATCCGCGGCGCATTGTGAATGTCGAGGCCGCGGGTTGCGAGCGCGCGCACGGTCACGGTCATGGTCTGCGAACCCGCATTGCCGCCCATGCCGGCCACAATCGGCATCAGGATGGCCAAAGCCACGATCTGCTGGATGGTCGCATCGAAAAGGCCGATGACCGAGGCGGAGATACAGGCCGTCATCGAGTTGATGAAGAGCCACGGCACCCGCGAGCGCGAGGCCTCAGCAACGGAGTCCGACAGTTCCTCGTCGCCGACGCCGCTCAGGCGCAGCAGGTCCTCCTCCGCTTCTTCCTGGATCACGTCAACCACGTCGTCGATGGTCAGCACGCCCACCAGTCGGTCGTTGTCGTCGACGACGGCGGCCGACAAGAGGTCGTACTGTTCGAAAAGCTGGGCCGCCTCTTCCTGGTCCATCTCGGCGGGGATGGCATGGCTGGTATCGCGCATAATGGCATCGACCTTGATCGACCGCTTGGTGCGAAGGACACGGTCGAGATCGACGGTTCCGAGAAGTTTGAAAGTCGGGTCGATGACGAAGATCTGCGTGAAACTGTCGGGAAGATCCTCGTCCTCGCGCATGTAGTCGATCGTCTGACCGACGGTCCAGAACGGCGGCACCGCGACGAATTCCGTTTGCATGCGCCGGCCGGCGGTGCTTTCCGGATAGTCGAGCGAGCGACGCAGGCGAACGCGCTCGGTGAAAGGCAGCTTGGCGAGGATCTCTTCCTGATCCTCCTGATCAAGGTCCTCCAGAATGTAGACCGCATCGTCGGAGTCCATCTCTCCGATAGCCTCGGCGATCTGCTCGTTAGGCAAATGTTCGACGATGTCGAGACGGATCGCTTCGTCGACCTCAGTCAGCGCCGCGAGATCGAACTCCTTGCCGAGCAGCGAGACGAGCGCCAAGCGTTGTTCCGGCTGGATGGCTTCAAGAAGGTCGCCTAGTTCGGAGGCGTGAAGGCCGGCGACGTGCTGACGCAGATAGATGGTGTCGCGATCGGCAATCGCGGCGCCGACATGCATCAGGAAGTCGGAGCGCACAGAGCCGTCGTCGGCATAGATATCCGAGCCGTCATAGGCGGTGGCTTCTTCCGAACGGTCGTCGTCGATATTGCTCATAGAGCCGCCCTCGAAAAACAAAGCCGCCCGAATCAAATGGGTCGAAGATCCCGAAAGGCGAGCGTGCCATTCCAAATGACGGCCGTTCCCTCGAAAGAGAACGGCGTCTTGCCTTGCTACAGCGCTCCCGCATTCCTCCCCGCAAGGTCACTGTAACGCTTTGAATTACTGCGTGATTTTACCGTCGGATCGATTCCGACCCCGGAAGTCATGCAGTAGCGCAAAGCTCCGGCGAGGTCCACAGGGCAGAAGGTGCGAATGAAGAACCGGCGAAAGTTTTGCGCAAGCTGTTGCAAACGCATATGGAAGCCGTAAATCAAGGAGCCGAAAAGGCATGTGGCTGCCAAGCTAGGGGCCGGGTATGGCTGTTCTCCCCATCGTACGCTTTCCGCACCCGGTGCTCACCACCGCGGCCGAAACGATCGAACGTTTCGACGGCGATCTTCGGCAACTCGCAACTGACCTTCTTGAGACGATGCACGCTGCCCCGGGGATCGGCATTACCGCAAATCATGTAGGTGTTCTGCGACGGCTGACGGTGATCGAACTGGATCGGACAAGCGGCCCACGGGTCTTCGCCAATCCGGAAATTATCTGGCAATCCCAAGACTTGATGCGGCATACGGAAGGCAGCGTCTCGATGCCTGGCATCTCAGAGGAAGTCGAGCGACCGCGTGCGGTACGCGTGCGCTATCAATCGCTATCCGGCGAAACACTGGAAGAATATGCAGAAGGACTGATGGCGATCTGCCTGCAGCACGAGATTGACCAGCTTTCCGGTATTTTCTGGACGCATCGGCTTTCCCGGCTAAAACGCGAACGCGCCGTCAAAAGGTTCGAAAAACTGACCAGAGGTGAGCGGTGAATCCAGTCCAACGAGTTCAATAGTGCTTCAGTTGGGATCGCCGACGTTACGATGCATCAAGGGATATAAAATGAAAGCATTGCGCCTGATACCTGTTCTCGCATTAGCCCTGGCCGGATGCACGGCCACCCCGCCTGATCTCGAGCCCCTCCCCGGCAGCTTCACCTATGGTGAGAAGGCGGCGGAGCGCAGAACACAAGCAGCGCCCGGGACAATGATACAGCATCGTTTCCTGCATCAGGGGACCATGGTTTTCGAAACATACGAGGTCCAGCCGGACCATTCCTATAAGCTCGTTCGCCGCAGCGTCCAGGATAGCTGGGCGCCCTGACCTGACACCGCCGCTCGCGGACTACAGCGTCGCTGCCACGACGTCACCCTCGGCGCGGAACATTGTGATCGCCGCCTCGTTCTCCATTGGTAGAGATCAATGGAGATTATCCGATGGCCAAGTATCTCGATGAACGCGGCGATCCGGTCTCGAAAACGCATGACGCGGACAGGGAAGAATTCTCCCCCCGGGAAACCAGACCGGGAGGCCTCGGCCTCCGTGTCCTGGCGGTACTCACAGCCGGACTGTTTCTCGCCTTGCTCGCCTGGGGCGCCGTTGAACTCTGGGGCGAAGGCAACGACAACGATCAGGCAACGGAACAGACGCAGCCTGCTCCATCGTCAGAACAGACCGGCAGCGTCGGCAACCAGACCCCCGCACCCGCCGATGGCCAACCAGCGCCGACCGACAGAAGTCCTACTGCCCCGTCGGGAACCGGCGGTCCGTCGCAACAGACCTCGCCTGACGGCACGACGAAATAGCGGCTCTCCGGCTGGTTAATGCCGGCGTAAGCGCTTCCGCCCCCTAGCGCACGGTTACTTCGGAATCAAAATCATGCGGCAATTCAAAGTGCTGCAGCGAATTCTGCACGTCGGCGCGCGCCGCTGTGACGTGCCAAACGACACCATCTATTCGAAAGCCTGCGCCGTCGAGCACTCATAGAGCACGTCGTCGGTTTCCGCATCAATGCCGGCGAGGCTGACGTCGTACCCCCAAAGATGGCGCACGTGCCGAAGCGTGGCGTCGCGGCTCGCTTCATCCAAGAGGATGCCGTTCTTCACGTTGTGCTGCAGGCGCAGGTGGCGATCGCCCAGGAGATCGACGTCCACGACCTGGATGTCCGACTGGTTCGCCGCGACATCATAGCTGCGTGCAAGCGCAGTGCGTATAGTTTCGTAGCCGCGCTCATTATGGATCGAGGCGACCTCGCAGTAGTTGTCGCCGGCCTCGTCCGTCAGCAGGAACAACCTGAATTTGCGGATTAACGCAGGGCTCAGATATTGCAGGATGAAGGATTCGTCGCGATGGTTCGCCCAGGCGTCGATCAGCGTCTCCCGCCATTTGCCGCTGCCGGCGATCTCGGGAAACCAATCACGATCTTCCGGCGTCGGATCGGTGCAGACGCGCTGGATATCCTGCATCATTGCAAATCCCAGCGCATAGGGATTGATGCCGGGAAAGCGCGGGTCGTCGAAAGACGGCTGAAAGACCACGTTGGAGTGGCTGTGGAGCATCTCCAGCATGGAGCCTTCGCTGATCCTGCCCTGATCGAAAAGCCTGTTCATGATCGTGTAGTGCACGAAGGTCGCACAGCCCTCGTTCATCACCTTCGTCTGCCGTTGCGGATAGAAGTACTGGGCGATGACCCGCACGATACGCAGGAGTTCCCGCTGCCAGGGTTCCAGGATCAGGCTCGTCTTTTCGAGGAAATAGAGCAGGTTTTCTTCGGGCAGGTTGAGTTCCTTCTTCCGCTCCGAAGCGTCGCGCTCGGCCTCCTTGGATCCGTGTCCGTCCGGTGAGGGCGGGAGCGTTCTCCAGAGATCGCTGTAGGTCTGCTCTTCGTATTCAAGTCGCTCGCGGGCACGCTCCCGTTCCTTCTCGGACGAAAGCCGCGGTGGACGACGATATCGGAAGACGCCTTGATCCATAAGTGCGTGGGCGGAATCGAGAATGACCTCGACTTCGGACGTTCCGTAGCGCTCCTCGCATTTGGCGATATATTTCTTGGCAAACTCCATATAGCTCAAGATGGCGCTGGCGTCAGTCCACTGCTGGAACAGGTAGTTGTTCTTGAAAAAGTGATTGTGGCCAAAGGCTGCGTGCGCCGTCACCAGGGCCTGCATGGCCATGGTGTTCTCCTCCATCAGGTAGGTGATGCAAGGATTGGAGTTGATGACCAATTCATAGGCAAGGCCGCGGCGACCCTTGCGGTAGAGGTGTTCCTCGAAAACGAAACGCTTGCCGAAGGACCAGTGCTGGTACATCAGCGGCATCCCTACAGAAGAATAGGCGTCGAGCATCTGCTCGGAGGAGATGATCTCGAGCTGGTTCGGATAAACGTCGAGCAGGAGTTCATCCAGCGCGATCGTTTCGATCGCATCATAGGTGCGCGACAGCGTCTCGAAGTTCCAATCGGAATCGCGAAACAGAAGATTTGAGGCTGCGCCCTTTGGCATTCCTATCGCCTTTCAGTGCGCAGTTGCATGGTTGGCTGCCGTGCGAACAGCTTCCGGAAAACCGGATAGATATCCGACGGTCTCGCAATGCGGGTCATCTGGAAGTTCGACCATTCGCTGTCGACCGTGCGATAGGCACGCCAGAGGGACGTACCATTGTCGGTCGTACCGAAAATCTCCGTCTCGCGCTCATCTATGATTTCAACATAGGCATAATATTGGCAAAGGCGCATCACCTGCCGGTGGAGAAGCGAAACGCAAAGGTCCGAGTCCCCGGCGCTGTTTTCCCCGTCGGAGGCCTGAGCCGCGTAAATGTTCCATTCGCGCGCCGGATAGCGCTCTTCAATGATGCGGAGCATCTCCTCGATGGCCGTGGAAACAACCGTGCCGCCGCTCTGCTTGCTGTAGAAAAATGTGTTCTCGTCGACCTCGCCCGCCTCATCGGTGTGGCGAATGAAGACGATGTCTATGCGCTTGTAGCGCCGCTTGAGGAAGAGATGCAGGAGGACGAAGAAGCGCTTGGCCAGATCCTTCTCCCGCTCGCCCATCGAGGCAGAGACATCCATGAGGCAGAACATCACGGCGCTTGCATTCGGCAGCGGCTGGGGCTCGAAGCGATTGAAGCGGATGTCGACCGGATCGACATAGGCAATGCGGCGACGGCGGCGCTCCAGCTTGTCCAGTTCCTCGCGCAACGCCTCGATGCGTTTCTGGTGGGCGCCACTCGTATTCGATTCCGCCTGCAGCTTGGCAAGTTCGTCGGCGACCGCGGCGACGTCCGCACGACTAGGCCTCCGCAGCGCGATGCGGCGGCCATAGCTGTTGCGCATCGTGCGCCCCACATTGATGTTCGTGGGCGAACCCGACGTCGCAAAACCGGCCCGACGAGGCTTGAACGCGACGGATTCCTTGAGATTGAGCTTCACCATGTCGGGGAGTTCGAGATCCTCGAAAAAGAGATCGAGGACTTCGTCGCGCGACAGCACGAACTGGAAGTCGTCTTCGCTCTCACCCGTTCCCGCCCCCTTGCCTGAGGCGCCGCCGCGCGCGCTTGGTTTCGGGAGGCGATCACCCGGCGAGAATTCATGATTGCCGGGCAGAACATACTGTCTCTCGCCGGTGGTCGGGGATGGCTGGAAGGATGGCTCGCCGACGCCACGCTCGGGCATGGGAACACGGTGCTCCGCATCGACGTCCGCGATCTTGCCTGCTTTGATCTGTTCCTTGATCGTCCGTTTCAGCTCTTCCCGCGCCCGTTTCAGAAAACGCCGCCGGTTGCCGAGGCTCCTGTCCTTCGGATTAAGGCGACGATCGATGAAATTCGGCATTGGCAAACCCCCAACGTACGCATCATTAGCCTGCCTTATTCACTCGCATGTACCAATCGACGAGCCGCCGAACCTGGCGTTCAGTGTATCCGCGCTCAATCATGCGCTGGACGAACTCGGCATGCTGCTTTTCGGTGGCGCTGTCCTTCTTGGAGCCGAAACTAATGACAGGCAGCAGATCCTCGACCTGACCGAACATACGCTTTTCGATGACTTCGCGCAGCTTTTCATAGCTCGTCCACGAGGGATTGCGGCCGCTGTTCTTGGCGCGGGCACGCAACGTGAACTTCACGACCTCGTTGCGGAAGTCCTTGGGATTGGCGATGCCCGCCGGCTTTTCGATCTGCGACAGCTCGCTGTCGAGAACCTTCCGATTGAGGATCTGTCCGGTGTCCGGATCCTTGAAGTCCTGGTCCTCGAGCCACGCATCGGCGTAGGCAATATATCGGTCGAACAGGTTCTGGCCGTATTCGCTATAGGATTCCAGATAGGCTTTCTGGATCTCATGGCCAATGAATTCGGCATAGCGCGTGGCCAATTCCGACTTGATGAAGTCGAGATAGCTTGCCTCGATTTCCTTCGGAAACTGTTCGCGTTTGATCGCCTGCTCCATGATGTACATCAGGTGCACGGGATCGGCGGCGACCTCCTTGGTGTCATAGTTGAAGGTCTCCGACAGCACCTTGAAGGCAAAGCGGGTGCTGACGCCCGTCATGCCCTCGTCGACGCCGGCCGCATCACGATATTCCTGCACCGACTTTGCCTTCGGATCGGTGTCCTTCAGGTTCTCGCCGTCATAGACCCGCATCTTCGTGTAAAGCGGCGAGTTCTCATGCGGAGCAAGGCGGGTCGACACCGTGAACCGGCTCAAGCACTCCAGAACTTCGGGCGCGCAAGGATTGTCGACCAACTCACTTTCGCGAAGGAGCTTCTCGTAGATCAGCTTCTCTTCGGTTACGCGCAGGCAATAGGGCACCTTGACCACCAGAATGCGGTCGAGGAATGCCTCATTGTTCTTGTTGTTCTTGAACTGAAGCCACTCGGATTCGTTGGAATGCGCGAGAACGGTGCCCTGGTAGGGAAACGCGCCGAAATTCTCGGTGCCGTTGTAATTGCCTTCCTGGGTCGCCGTCAGCAGCGGGTGGAGGACCTTGATCGGCGCCTTGAACATCTCCACGAATTCAAGCAGCCCCTGTGTGGTGCGGTTCAGGCCGCCGCTGTAGGAATAAGCGTCCGGATCGGCCTGGCTGTAGTTTTCGAGCTGGCGGATATCGACCTTGCCGACAAGCGAGGAGACATCCTGGTTGTTTTCGTCGCCGGGCTCGGTCTTCGCGATGCCGATCTGGCGCAAGCGGGATGGCATCAGTTTGACGACGCTGAATTTCGAAATGTCGCCGCCGACTTCGTCCAGCCGCTTGGCCGCCCAAGGCGAGATCAGACCGGTGAGCCGCCGTCTGGCGATTCCATACTTGTCCTCAAGAAGATCGGCCATGCGCTCCGGATGGAACAGACCGAGCGGGGATTCGAAGACGGGGCTGATCTTGCCGTTGACCATCAAAGTGTAGATGGGGCGCGCTTCCATAAGCTTCTTGAGCCGCTCCGCCAACGAAGATTTGCCGCCGCCAACCGGCCCAAGTAGGTAGAGAATTTGCTTGCGCTCTTCGAGGCCCTGCGCGGCATAGCGGAAATAGCCGACGATCCGCTCGATCGTATCCTCCATGCCATAGAAGTCAGAGAATGAGGGATAGATCTTGATCGTTCGATTGGCGAAGATTCGCCCGAGCCGTTCGTCCGCGCTCGTATCGATGAGGTTCGGCTCTCCGATGGCCTCCACCATGCGCTCTTGCGCGGTGGCGTACATACTCTTGTCGTCGCGGCAGGCGAGGAGATATTCTTGCAGACTTATCTCTTCCTGCGCTGCACTCGTATAGATCTCTGAAAAGAGATCGAAGACGTCAGATTCACTCCTTGTCATCATGCTCTCCCGCGGGAGGCCGGTCAACCGAGACGGGTTCGCTGCCTGTTGGCTCCCTGCTTACAGTGAACTGTTTCCTGCCTCCAAAGTTCCTCAATAAGTTGCGGTTTAGCAGGCGGATGCCGAAGCAGTGGCCAACGGTGAGCACCCGCCTTTGCGGCACGGCGCACGGCGCTTTCAAAATGGCGCGACGGGCACCGTAATACTTTGAATTGCTACAGGTCTTATCCGTAAAGTCGAATCGGATATAAGAAATCATGCAGCAGGTTCGCCGCTCTGTCACCCCATCATATTGGCCGCTTTTCACAATTCCGCGATGGCGAAGCGGATTCGCGTCCAGCCTCTGGCTACTTTTCCGATTTTGCGACGAACGGCTTTTTCTACCGCGGCAAGGTCCCACAGAACCCGTGCGCGGGCGAAACACAACTCGCCTTCGTCTCCGTGGCCCGCATTCGGGCCGGGCGGAAAATGCTGCAGAGACCCCATGGCCAGATCTGGCACAGCGCGGCGGCGGCCCCACTCGCTCGCTCGTAAACTTGCGTCGGCGACGCCGCTTGATGGCTCTCGTTAGCAACACAATATGGCATTTTGGTCGCGGGTGCTACCGAAGGCGTTCGTTTTAATCTTCCAGCGCGAAATGCGAGTGGCGTCCTGCAGCGGCTCGCGGCGGTACCGGATCTAGGATACTACAGCGCCGCGCGCCTAATCAGACGCGCAAAGGTCGCTGTAGAGCTTTGAGTTGCTGCATGATTTGGCCTTAAATCGATCCCGCTTTAAGGAAGCATGCGGTAGTGCATGCAACTCGACGCCCGGAAATAAAAAACCCCGTAGAACCGAACGGTTACGGGGGCTTTTTAACTCTCAATTTGGTGCGGTCGAGAAGACTCGAACTTCCACGGGTTGCCCCACAGCGACCTCAACGCTGCGCGTCTACCAATTCCGCCACGACCGCATCGTGGTAGGTGCCGATTGCGTCGGCGGGGCTGCATGTAGCAAAAGCCTTTGGGGTGCACAAGGGCAAGACGACAGAATTTTGACGAGAAAAGAAACTATTTCAACAGCCCCCTCGCGAAGCACTGGAAATGCTGGACTCTTGGCCCGCGCCATCCCATGTACGGAGGCGGAAAACCAGGAATACGGCCACATGCAGCGCGACAATCTCGATCAAACCATGTTTGCACCGCCAGGATCGCCTGCGGTGCGCTGGCGCATTGCCCCGTCCCTCGTCGACTATCCACAGGCGGTCGAAACCATGGAACGGGAAGCCGCGGCAATTGCCGCCGGCACGGCGGACGAATTGGTCTGGCTGGTCGAGCACCCGCCTCTTTATACGGCGGGTACAAGCGCCGAGGCCTCAGACCTGGTGATGCCAGACCGTTTCCCTGTCTTTGCGACTGGCCGGGGCGGCGAATATACCTATCACGGTCCGGGTCAGCGGGTCGTCTATGTCATGCTTGACCTAAAGCGCCGCCGGCAGGATGTGCGCGCCTTTGTCGCAGCGCTCGAGGCAGTCATTATCACCACTCTCGATTCGATGAACGTCAAAGGCGAACGCCGCGAGGACCGGGTGGGCGTATGGGTGCGTCGCCCGGAAAGGCCGCCATTGCCGGACGGATCGGCGGCCGAGGATAAGATCGCTGCTATCGGCATCCGGCTCCGCAAATGGGTGAGCTTTCATGGCTTCGCGCTGAATGTCGATCCGGACCTCGATCACTTCGGCGGTATCGTGCCCTGCGGCATCCGCGGCTACGGTGTCACCAGCTTGGTCGATCTTGGCCTGCCGGTCATGATGCCCGACGTCGATATCCGGCTTAGGGAGGCATTCGAATCGGTCTTTGGACCGACGCGCGTCGATAGCGACAGTCTCCAACCCTTGGCTCCCTCGGCCTGAATCCGGCCGCCCGTCGCATAATTCGTCATATCTGTATGGTGGCCGGCGAAACTTACGCTCGCTTTTGCTTCTGCGCCTGCCGCTCCCGCCATATGATGTACAGCCCGGACGCGACGATCACGAGAATGCCGAGCCACTTCGATGGTGTCGGAAAGTCGCCGAACACGATATAGCCGAGCGCCGTAGCCGAGACGATTTCGAAGTAATGGAATGGTGCAAGAAGCGATATCGGCGCTGCCTGAAATGCCTTGACGACAAGGAGATGGCCCCAGCCCGAAATGGTCCCGAGCGCAATAACGAGCACCCATCCGAGCGCCGATTGCGGCAGTGACGGTTCGAAGTCGGCGGCGCCCAATCCATTGCCGACGGCGATCACTGCCGCCATGAACAGCGTGCCGCCTATGCCGGCGATCGTCTGCATCGTCAGTGGCGGATCGGCGCTGCCAACAGCGCGGTTCAGGAAGAGGTAACAGGCAAAGAGGAAGGCGCAGGCGACCGGCAGCAAGGACGTCAGGCCGAACACGGCAAAGCTCGGCTGGATGACAACCATTGCGCCGCCGAAGCCGACTGCGATCGCCGACCATCGACGCCATCCCACCCTCTCGCGCAGGAGCAGCGCTGAAAGGCAAGTCAGGATGAACGGCTCCACGAAGTAGATGGCGAACACGTCCGCGAGCGGCATGTATTTCACTGAAACGAAGAAAAAGAGCGCCGCCGCCGCGAGCAATACGCCGCGAAGAATGTTCGGCCAGAGCCGCTTCGGATAAAACGCCCGCAGCCCGCCCGCCGAGAGCAACAATGGCGCCGTCGATACAAGTTGAAAGAAGAAGCGGTAGAAGGTCACTTGCCCGGGCGACATGCCCTCATAGACCGCCATATATTTCGCAATCGCATCCATGCAGGGCAGGATGAGCATGGCGAAGAGCATGATCGCCACGCCGCGCATAATGGGATTGTGCGGCGCCACGGCCGCTGGGGCATATTCGTTCACGGGCAGATTTCCAATGTCGGGGCCGAAACTTAGCTCGTTTCGGCAAGGTTTCAACATGCGACTGATAGTGAGCCGCATTTGACCGCGTTTTTGACGTTCCGAGGTGGTCCGTCGACACCGCAATGCCTATAAGCTGATTTCAACTCGCCCCGCAGCCGGAAGCCAGGGGCGCTTCCGGCAACCATCCGGGCCCCTTGAACGCACCCGCGCCAAAGGAGAATGCCATGCGCTTGTCCACCGAAACCATGATCGCGCGTCTTCGCGAAACAGGAGACGGCGACACGCTTGGGGGACGCATCTGGAGAGCGCGTGACGCCGCGAATCTTTCCATGACGGAACTGGCGGATCGGCTTGGCGTACGCTGCGAAACCGTTGCGGCATGGGAACGAGACCGTGCCGAACCTCGCACCAATCGCCTCTTCATGCTTGCTGGCGTGCTGGGTGTCACTCCAGCCTGGCTGATCGCCGGCATCGGCCGCGCCCCTGACGACGATGCCGCCATAGGCTCGACGGAGGCACTCCGGGACCAACTCGATCTTGTCAAGAAACTGCACGCTCAGGCCGGCGAGGCCATCGCCGCGCTCGAAGCGGAACTCGATCGCATCCATCGGACCACTCGTCCAAGACGGTAAGCGACGCCGAAGCGCGTTTTCCGCCCGCAGTCCAATTAACGTAGTAGAATAACTTATCGCCGATTCCAGCTTAGCGCACCGACTGCC
The DNA here is from genome assembly GCF_009601505.1 of Sinorhizobium terangae. GTDB lineage: Bacteria > Pseudomonadota > Alphaproteobacteria > Rhizobiales > Rhizobiaceae > Sinorhizobium > Sinorhizobium terangae. Next base: position 487 of record NZ_WITC01000121.1, on the reverse strand, counting down.
ACAATGCTGACTATCGGGCCGCTGCCAGCAAGCATTTACAAGGGAGAAGAGACATGGACGTACGCGCCGCCGTCGCCACTCAGGCCGGCAAACCTCTGGAAATCATGACGGTTCAGCTCGAAGGCCCCCGCGCCGGCGAGGTGCTGGTCGAGGTGAAGGCGACCGGCATCTGCCACACCGATGATTTCACCCTCTCCGGTGCCGACCCGGAAGGGCTGTTCCCGGCGATCCTCGGCCACGAGGGCGCCGGTATCGTCGTCGACGTCGGCCCCGGCGTCACCAGCGTGAAGAAGGGCGACCACGTCATTCCGCTCTACACCCCGGAATGCCGCGCCTGCCCGTCCTGCCTCAGCCGCAAGACCAATCTGTGCACCGCCATCCGCGCCACCCAGGGCCAGGGCGTCATGCCGGACGGCACCTCGCGGTTTTCGCTCAACGGGGAGAAGCTGCACCACTATATGGGCTGCTCGACCTTTGCGAACTTCAC
>NZ_WITC01000120.1 GCF_009601505.1 Sinorhizobium terangae | reverse complement strand
TAGAGTCTGTCAGACCTACGTTGAAACGTATCCTGCATGCCTGAGATAGGCGGCGCATTCGTGCGGGCTGAACGCCTTGAGAGCTTCGCCGACGCGCCGCCATGTCGCCTCGACGCTACGCTCGTCGGCCTTGCGCAGCAGGGTCTTGAGTTTGGCGAACATCATCTCGATCGGATTGAGGTCGGGGCTGTAGGGCGGCAGGAAGAACAGATGGGCGCCGGCGTCGCGGATGGCGCTGCGCGCCGGCTTGCCCTTGTGGCTGCCGAGATTGTCGAGGATGACGATATCCCCGGGGTTGAGGGTTGGCGCCAGGCATTGCTCGACCCAGGCGGTGAAGGCAATGCCGTTGATCGGGCCGTCGAGCACGAAGGGTGCGACGATGCGGTCGTGACGCAGCCCGGCGAGGAAGGTCAGCGTCTTCCAATGGCCATGCGGTATTCTGGCGATCAGCGGCTGGCCGCGCTGACACCAGCCGCGGCTGCGCGTCATGTTGGTTTTGACCCAGGTTTCGTCAACGAACACCAGGCGGCGCGGATCAAGTCGATGTTGATGGGTCTTCCAGCGGCTTCGGAAGCGCGCCACCTTCGGCCTGTCCTGCTCGCTGGCGATCAGCGTTTTTTTTAAATGTCTTGCCTTCGCGGCGCAGAAACCGCCAAACGGTGTCATGCGAGACATCGATCCCGGCCGCCTTCAGATCGGCGGCAAGCGCCCGCACCGTCCAATCGGTTTTGGCCGCCAGTCGGCGGTGAACCTCATCGGCCGCCGCGCCCCGCAGCATGGGTTTGACATGGCCCCCCATCTTGGCCGGCGCCAAACCGCGGCCGGACCGGTCGAGCTGGCCGATCCGCACCGCCGTCGCCGCCGATATCCCAAAGCGCAAGGCGGCCGCCCGCACCGTCATGCCTCCGGCCAAAGCGGCGGCGACGCGCTGGCGTAAATCAAGAGAAAGAGGTCGCGCCATCATTGCTGGCCTCCTCACCAGCAATGATCTTGAATCACAATCCCAACAAAAAGGGAATCCTGTTTCGATTCAGCTTAACGCTGACCGACTCTAGCGTGCAGCCACAGTAGGCCTTCCCCTGAACATCCCGCCCTCAAAGTGGAAACACGAAAAAGCGGAGAAGATGTTCTGAAGAAGAGCGCCGGGCGTCCCTTTGATAGGCGGGCGCCAGTGGTGCGGGCGGCCCCGGTCGCATGAAGCATGGCCGGTCTTGCCTTCGCGGCATGTCCATCATTTCCCGCAACTTCGTCCGTCGCCTGCAGCGATCGATCCGCTATGTGCGGGAAATCTCACGAGCTCATGTCCGGCGAAGAATGCCGGCCACTCCAGAGGGAGCCCTTCCTTGTCTAAACGATCGAATCTCATGACGCGCATTCTCGTTGCTGCGTCCTGCGTTGTCGTCGGCGCCTTTGCAGGCTTTTCCGTCTATATCGATACGCTGCAGAACAGCGCGACGACAAAAGCTGTCGAGGAAAATATCGCCTCGTCCGGCAACCAAGCGGCCCAGAGCGTCGCCAACTGGCTGAACGGCCGCGTGACGCTGACGGCCATGGCGGCGGATGCCGCCGGCCGCGTCGCCGACGAAGCCGCCGTTCAGAGTGTCTTGAAGAACGATATTCTCACCTCCGAGTTCATCTCCACCTATGTCGGCAACGAAAGCGGCAAGTTCATCACCTGGCCCGAAACGCCGATGCCGGAAGGCTACGATCCGCGGCAGCGCCCGTGGTATCAGCAGGCCGTCAAGGCCGATGCGCGCGTCCTCACCGAACCCTATATCGACGCCTCCAGCGGCGATCTGATCATCAGCGCGGCCGTGCCGGTCAAGCACGATGGCAAGCTCTATGGCGTGGCCGGCAGCGACTTCTCGCTGAAGACCCTGGTCTCCATGGTCAAGGCGATCGACGTCGGCGGCGAAGGCTTTGCGTTCCTTGCCAGCAAGGACGGTCAGATTCTAGTCCACCCGGATGCCAAGCTGGTGACGAAGACGCTTGCCGACGCCTTTCCGGTCAGCACGCCGAAGATCGGCAGCGGCATCGTCAACACCGAACTCGACGGCAAGCCGATGCTGGTCAGCTTTGTTCCGGTGAAGGGGCTCCCCTCGGTCGAGTGGTATGTCGGCTTTGTCGTGGACGCGGACGTCGCCTATTCTACGATCGGTGAGTTTCGCGTCGCTGCTACCGTTGCGACGATCCTTGCCGTCGGTGTCATGATCGCTTTCCTCGCGACGCTGCTCAGCCGTCTGGTCATCCGGCCGATCACCGAAATGACCGGCACGATGGAAAAGCTGGCAGCCGGTAATATCCAGGTCGAAATTCCCTGCGAGGGTCGCCGCGATCAGATCGGCTCGATGGCGGCAGCGGTTGCCGTGTTCCGCGCCAACGCCGTCGAGCGTGCACGGCTCGAGGACGAAGCGGATGCGAACCGGTCGCTCTCCGAGCGCGAGCGTCTGGACCGAGAGGCCCAGAAGGCGCGCGATGCGGCGGAAGTACAGCACGCCGTCGACGCGCTTGCGACCGGCCTTGGCCGGCTCGCCAACGGCGATCTCGCCTTCCGCATCGACAGCCCCTTTGCCGATCGCCTCGACCGTCTGAGGGCCGATTTCAACAATTCGGTCGCCAAGCTGCACGACACACTCCGTGCGGTCGGCGTCAACGCCCGTGCGATTGACGCCGGCGCAAGCGAGATCCGTTCGGCCGCCGACGACCTTGCCCGTCGCACGGAGCAGCAGGCAGCCTCGGTCGAAGAGACCGCTGCAGCGCTCGAGGAGATCACCACGACGGTGAAGGACTCGGCTCATCGGGCGGAAGAGGTGGGAGCACTCGTCGCCCGTACCCGCGCCGGCGCCGAGAAGTCCGGTGAAGTCGTCCAGAACGCCGTGCAGGCGATGCACGCGATCGAGAAGTCCTCCGGCGAGATCTCCAACATCATCGGCGTCATCGACGACATCGCCTTCCAGACCAATCTTCTGGCGCTCAACGCCGGCGTCGAGGCGGCCCGTGCGGGCGAGGCCGGCAAGGGCTTTGCCGTCGTCGCCCAGGAAGTGCGCGAGCTTGCCCAGCGCTCGGCCAATGCCGCCAAGGAAATCAAGGCGCTGATCACGACCTCCGGCGACCAGGTGCGTTCCGGCGTGACGCTCGTCGGAGACACCGGCCGCGCACTGGAAGCGATCGTTGCCGAGGTGCAGGAGATCAACACGCATGTCAGTGCGATCGTGACCGCGACGCGCGAGCAGTCCACGGGTCTTCAGGAGATCAATACCGCCGTCAACACCATGGACCAGGGCACGCAGCAGAACGCGGCAATGGTCGAGGAACAGACGGCGGCAAGCCACGGCCTCGCCCAGGAAGCGGCCGCGCTCAACGCGCTTCTCGCCCAGTTCAATCTCGGCGAAACACAGGTTGCCCATTCGAGCGCCGCAAGCTACCGCCGCCGTGCGGCCTGATCAGAGGCGACTGGGAAACATTTGGAGGCTCTGCATTTTGCCGGGCCTTCGTCATTTCTGGGGTTTTTCGAGGGTCGCGACCGCTTCCACATGCGCTGACCAGAGAAACTGATCGATCGGCGTCACCGACGTGATCCGATATCCCGCGCCGGTCAGAATTGCGAGATCGCGCGCAAGCGTCACTGGATTGCATGAAACGGCTGCAATCTTCTTCACGCCCGAGCGGGCGAGCTCGTGGCATTGAGCCTCGGCACCGGCGCGCGGCGGATCGAACACGACGGCGTCGTAGGATTTCAACTCCTGCGCCATCAACGGTCGGCGGAAAAGGTCACGCTTTTCGATCGTCACCGGCTTCAGGCCTTGCGTGTTGCGCGCGGCAAAGTCCAGCGCCTTCAATGCCTTGTCGTCGCCCTCGACGGCATGCACGCGCGCCCTTTGCGCGATCCTGAGAGCGAAGGTGCCGATGCCGGAGAAGAGGTCGGCGACGTGTTTGGCCTTGCCGACATGCTCAAGCACGAGCTTTGCCATCTCCTCTTCGGCAGGCCGCGTTGCCTGGGTGAAACTTCCCGGCGGCGGTGAAACGGTCACGCCGCTAAAGTCGATCGCCGGTTTTACGGGTTCGACAATGATCTCGCCGTTGAGGCTGACGCGGGCAATGCCGCGTTCTCCGAGCACGGCCTCGACGGTCAGGCGCCGCTGCCGGTCGGCGAGCTTGATGCCTTCGAAGGCAAGATCGAGGCCGGAGTTGGTTTCGAGCACCGTGATGCGGAACGGCTCGGCATTCGTCGCCATTGCGGCCGCGATCTTGCGTATGGTTGCGAGCCGGGAAACGATGCCCGGGCTCGTGATGGGACATTCGCTGATCGACACGATGTGATGGCTCTCTGCCTGGTTGTAGCCAAGCAGCATTTCCTTTTCGGTTCGCCGCGCGGTGAACACGGCACGCCGCCGCTCGCCCACGTGTGCGATCACCAGCGGGGCCACGTCCGGCGTCAGCCCCTTCGACTTCAGGGCGTCGATGACGAGATTGCGCTTGAAGGTGTGATAGAGATCGTCCGAGGCATGCTGCAGCGTGCAGCCGCCGCAGGCGCCGTTGACGCCGTCCGGACCGAAGTGCCGACATTTCGGCTCGGCACGGTCGGGGGACGCCTCTTTCAGCGAGATGAGCGTGCCGTGCGCCTTGTTGACGGCAAGGGCGACGGTTTCGCCGGGGAGCGTGAACGGCGCATAGACCGGACCTGCTTCGGTCTGCGCGATGCCGTCGCCCTGTGCCCCAAGGCGGGTGATCGTGACGGTTTGCGTGCTCATGGCTTCACACCGGCAAGGAGGAATTCTGTATTACCGTCGCCACCGGCGATGGGGGAGGGGATGAGACCGAGGCTTCGCCAGCCCATGTCCGCCACTAGCCAGCGCTCGAGTTCGGCGGCAACGGCAGGGGCGCTCTCCGGATCCTTGAGCAGCCCGGCCTTGCTGATCGCCTCGCGGCCGGCTTCGAATTGCGGCTTGACGAGCAGCACGCAATACGCGCCGGGTTCGGCCATGCCGAGCGCGGGTCGTAGCGCGAGTTTCAACGAGATGAAGGAGACGTCGGAGACGACGAAGGTGATGGCGTGGTTGCCGACGTCCTCCATTGTCATCGCCCGGGCGTTCAGCCCTTCGATATTGGTGACGCGAGGATCTTCCGCGATCCTGGGATGCATCTGCCCGTGGCCGACGTCGACAGCTACGACATGGCGGGCACCGCGCGTGAGCAGAACCTCGGTGAAGCCGCCGGTCGAGGCGCCGATATCGATGCAGGTCTGCCCGGATGGGTCCAAGCCGAAATGGTCGAGGGCAGCGACGAGCTTCAGCGCGGCACGGGAAACATAGGCCTGCGCCGGATCGTCGATCGTGATGGCGACACCTTCGACGAAGCTGGCGGCGGGCTTGGTCACCGTGCGGCCATCGACCTTGACGGTTCCGCGCTGGATGGCGTCGCGCGCACGGGCGCGGCTGGCAACGAGCCCGCTGTTCAGCAGCAACTGGTCAAGACGGATGGATATCTTTGCTTCTTCGGACATGCAGTCTCGTCGCGCCTTGGCGTTGTCTTTTCGTTGAAGCGTATACCGAAAGGGCTCAGCCAGCCGCCCCGAGGCCGACCGCGTGCTTCTGGCCAAGCGCCTTGAAGACGGTCGAGACGATTCCGGCCCGATCGAGCCCGGCCGCCGCATACATGGCTTCGGGTCTCGCCTGTTCCATCCAGGTGTCCGGCATCACCATCGGCCGCACCTTGAGCCCGCCATCGAGCAGGCCGTCCATCGCAAGGAACTGCAGCACGTGGCTTCCAAAGCCGCCGACAGCGCCTTCTTCGATGGTGATCAGCACTTCATGGTGACGGGCAAGCTGGCGGATGAGATCGTGGTCGAGAGGCTTTGCAAAACGCGCGTCGGCAACGGTCGTCGAGAGACCGGCGGCATCCAGATCCTCGGCCGCCATCAGACAGTCGGCAAGCCGCGTGCCGAACGAAAGCAGTGCGATCTTCGAGCCTTCCTTGACGATGCGCCCCTTGCCGATCTGCAGGATCTGCCCGCGTTCCGGCAGGTCGACGCCGACGCCCTCGCCGCGGGGGTAGCGGAAGGAAATCGGGCCTTCGTCATAGGCGGCTGCGGTGCGCACCATGTGTTTCAGTTCCGCCTCGTCGGCGGCGGCCATCACCACGAAGCCGGGTAGTGTCGCGAGATAGGTCGTGTCGAAGGAACCGGCATGCGTCGGCCCGTCGGCGCCGACGAAGCCGGCGCGGTCGATCGGGAAGCGGACCGGCAGCCCCTGGATCGCCACGTCATGAACGACCTGGTCGTAGGCGCGCTGCAGGAAAGTGGAATAGAGCGCCGCGAATGGCTTGTAGCCCTCTGCCGCGAGCCCTGCCGCGAAAGTCACTGCGTGCTGCTCCGCGATGCCGACATCGAAGCACCGCGATGGATGGACCGACGCAAACCTATCGAGACCGGTGCCCGAGGGCATCGCAGCCGTGATCGCGACGATCTTGTCGTCAAGGCTCGCCTCCTGGACGAGCGCTTCCGCGAACACCGACGTGTAGGCCGGCGCATTCGGCTTCGCCTTCGCCTGGGCACCCGTGATCACGTCGAACTTGTTGACGCCGTGGTACTTGTCAGCAGCCGCTTCCGCCGGCGGATAGCCCTTGCCCTTCTGCGTCACCACGTGGATCAGCACCGGTCCTTTGGCGTTGTCCCGGACATTGCGCAGCACGGGCAGCAGGTGATCGAACGAGTGACCGTCGATCGGACCGATGTGATAAAAGCCCATTTCCTCGAAGAGCGTGCCGCCGGTGACGTAGCCGCGGGCATGCTCAACGGCACGCGTGATCGCCCGATCGACGCTCTTGCCGAGATAGGCCGTCAGCTTCTTGCCGACCTCGCGGATGCCCATATAGGTGCGGCCCGAAGCAAGGCGCGCGAGATACGCACTCATCGCGCCGGTAGGCGGCGCGATCGACATGTCGTTGTCGTTGAGGATGACGATGAGGCGTGCGTCGAGCGCACCGGCGTTGTTCAACGCTTCGTAGGCCATGCCGGCCGAGAGCGCGCCGTCACCGATCACGGCAATCACGTTGCGGGACTTGCCGTCGAGATCGGCGGCTACCGCCATGCCGAGACCGGCGGAGATCGAAGTCGAGGAATGCGCCGCGCCGAAGGGGTCGTATTCGCTTTCGGCGCGCCGCGTGAAGCCGGAAAGGCCGCCTTCCTGACGCAGGGTACGGATGCGGTCACGCCGCCCGGTCAGGATCTTGTGCGGATAGCACTGATGGCCGACGTCGAAGATCAGTCGGTCATGCGGCGTGTCGAAAATCTTGTGAATCGCGATCGTCAGTTCGACGACGCCAAGGCCGGCGCCGAGATGGCCACCTGTGCGCGACACTGCATCGATCATTTCCGCGCGCAATTCACTTGCCAGCTGCGGCAGATCCTTGTCCTCGATCTTCTTGAGATCGTCGGGGAACTTAACCTGATCAAGCAGGGGCGTCGCCGGCATAGGATTGGTTGGCAGTTGTGTCACGCTGCATGCCTCATGCGCGCCGAGGACGGCGCGCGAACTGTTGATGGTGTTCGTCGAAGTGGCTCTTTAGACGCAATCGCGGTTGAATGCAAAATTAGGCTTTCCTGCGACTTCAACCAAGAGCTTAACGAAAATTAGCTTTCGGGCAAAGGTATGAACTCTTCCTCGTCCCCCGGCACGATGTCGAAGCGCCCGCTGCGCCACTCTTCCTTTGCCTTGTCGATCCGTTCCTTGGACGAGGAAACGAAGTTCCACCAGATGTGACGCGGCGAGCCGAGAGCGGCGCCACCGAACAGCATGACGTGACAGCCAGCGGGTCCGGCGGTCACCGTAATTTGATCGCCGGGGCGGAAGACGAGCAGCTGGTTGTCGGCAAAGTGATCGCCGGAGATTATCGCTTCCCCGGAGAGGATATAGAGCGCCCGTTCTTCCCAATTGGCGGCAAAGGGGGCGCTCTTGCCCGGTTCGATCATCAGGTCGACATAGATCGTATCGGTAAAGGTGGAGACCGGCGAGGTTGCACCCTCGAAGCCGCCGATGACGACACGCGCTTCTACGCCACCATCGGAAAGAACCGGCAGCATATGCTTTTCGGTGTGATCGAAGAGCGGGTCGATTTCTTCCTTGTGGTCAGGGAGCGCCAGCCAGGTTTGCAGGCCGGACACCGAACGTTCGTGGTCACGCTGATTTTCCGGAGAGCGTTCGGAATGCACGATGCCGCGGCCGGCGGTCATCAGGTTCACGTCTCCGGGTCGGATCACCATTTCGGTGCCGAGGCTGTCGCGATGCTTGATCTCGCCGTCGAAGAGGTAGGTGACGGTCGAAAGGCCGATATGCGGATGCGGGCGAACATCGATCGCCTGGCCGGCCCGAAGCAGCGCCGGCCCCATCCGATCGAAGAAAATGAAGGGTCCGACAAGGCGGCGCTTGGCGGTCGGCAGTGCCCGGCGGACCTCGAGGCCGCCGATGTCGCTGGTGCGCGGAATGATGAGATGTTCGATGGCATCGCAGGCCGGCTTGTCACCGGCGAGCGGATCGGGACCAGGAAAAAACGACATGGCAATCACTCCGTTGGTGCGCGTCCTTTCGGGAGAGTAGCGCCAATCCCGCCGGGGCGGTAGCGGGCGTCGGAAGACACTGCGTTTATCGTTCCGCGTCAACGATCGCGGTCATTCGCAAAGGCAGAAAACATGAAGGCGCGCTTCGCCCCTTACCCCGCGGGCTGGGAAGGAGACCTCGGGGCAGAGAGCCGCCGCGAGTTCCCTTCTCCCCGCTAGCGGGGAGAAGGTGGCCGGCAGGCCGGATGAGGGGCGAAGATCGGCTCAACCCCTCCCGCCAACTCACTGATCCGCGTCGAGCGGTTCCACGCCCTGCGGCCTGCCGGCGCGGTCGAGCCGGATCTTCTCGATGCGGTCCTCGGCGGCCTTCAAAAGCATCTCGCAATGCTTCTTCAGCGCCTCACCGCGCTCGTAGATCTCGATCGACTTGTCAAGTGCGACGTCGCCGCGTTCGAGCGCCGAGACGATGCGCTCCAATTCTTCGACGGCCTGCTCGAAGGAGAGGGCGGAAACGTCCTGTTGCGTGGTGGTGTTCATCAATTACCCTCTCATCAATCTCAGAATATGCATGCCCGCCGACTCGGCGAGTCCCTGCAGGTCATAGCCGCCCTCGAGCAGGCTGACGATACGGTCGCCGGCAGTCCTGCCGGCAACTTCCATGAGGCGGCCCGTTGCCCAGTCGAAATCCTCGGCCACGAGGTTGATCTGCGCCAGCGGATCGCGGTGGTGGGCATCGAAACCGGCGGAGATCAGCACGAAGTCGGGACGGAAATCATCAAGCGCCGTGAGCACCCGCGTGCGGAAAGCGTCGCGGAAATGCTCGCTGCCGCTGTTCGGCGAAAGCGGAGCATTGACGATATTGCCATCGGCACCCGTCTCGTCCTTGGCGCCTGTGCCGGGATAGAGCGGCATCTGGTGGGTCGAGCAGAAGAGCACCGACGGGTCGTCCCAGAAAATGTCCTGCGTGCCGTTGCCGTGATGGACGTCCCAGTCGACGATCGCGACGCGCTCGGCTCCGTGCGCCTTTTGCGCATGGCGCGCGGCAATCGCGATCGTATTGAAGAAGCAGAAACCCATCGCCCTCTTTTTTTCAGCATGGTGTCCCGGCGGACGTGCTGCGACGAAGGCGTTGTGTGCCTCTCCGGCGAAGACGGCGTCCACCGCCGCGACGGCGCCGCCGATACCCGTCAGCGCCGCGACAAGGCTCTGCGGACTGGCACAGGTATCCGCCTCGAACTGGTTTATATCTTCTTCGGGAATCTCCCGGACGATCGACCTCAGATGTTCTTCCGGATGGGCGAGCAGAACAAGATCCTCGCTGCCCCTTGGCGCCCTGATCCGTTTGAGTTCGGCGAAATTCGGGTGCTCAAGCGCCAGGTTCAGCGCCCTCAGCCGGTCCGGCCGCTCCGGATGCCCCTCGGGAACCTGGTGCTCCAGGAAGACCGGATTTTCGTAGAGGAACGTAGCCATGGCGGAAAACTAGTGCGCAGACTGCCAGAGGTCCATGGTACACGCGGTGAAAGTGCCGATTTTCAACAGCGCGGATCGAGCAGAATCTTGCCATCGCGGCGCGGGTCCTCCTGATGCGCCAGGGCTTCGGCGAGACGGCTCAACGGATAAATGGCTGCGATCGGACTCGCAAACAGCCCATCACGCAGACCCGCAAAGCTTCGCTCGAAGGCGACTTCGAGCGGATTGCGGCCGGCCGAATGCACCCAGGTCCTAAGCCAAAAGAAGGTGAAACGCACATCGGGCCGGCCGCTGATTGCCGCCTGCGGCACCGGCACACCGCTCAAGGCACCGTACTGGATGAAGATCCCACCAGGTTGAACGCAGCGTGCGATCAACTCGCCGGCCAAATTCCCGCCGACGGCATCGAGCGCGGCGTCGAAAGTGAGCCGCGGCGGAAGGTTGACGCCATCCGCGACAATGACCCGGTCCGCATCGCCAAGGTGGCGCACGCTCTTTTCGCTTCGAACGATGGCGGTGGTCGTCACGTCCTCCATTGCGAGCAGGCGCAGCAACATGCCGCCAATTGCAGAGCCGGCCGCAGTCACGCCGACGCTGCGGCCCTTCAGCGACCCGAAATGCTCCCGCAGTTGCTCGAAGAGCCTCAAAGCCGTCAGCGGGTTGACGTAGCTGGTGGCGGCCTGCTGGTCGTCGATGTCGTCAGGAACGGCAAAACACCATTCGGCCGGGCGGACGAGAAACTGCTGCCACAGGCCGCTCGCGCCGATCGGAACGACCCGATCTCCGGGCTTCAGATCCCTTACGCCCGCCCCGATCCGGGTGACGACCCCGACGCCCTCGAAACCGGGAACGAAGGGCAGCACGGTACGTGCGCTGTAGGCTCCCGTGACGGGGATCAGGTCCGATGGATTGATGGCCGAAAGCGAGATGGCGATCTCGACTTCCCCGGCCCCCGGCGCGGCGCGATCGATATCGACGAGCTCGATCACTTGTCCGGGATCCCCAAACTGTCTAACCAGAGAAGAACGCATCGTGAGGGCCTCGCATGGACGGCACGCAACGGGAAAATGTCACGGAAATCCGCATTCCGTTTCGCGATATAGACATGCACGGCCATATGCACAATGCGGCCTACTACGCCCATGCCGAGGCCGCCTTGTCCGGCCTGTGGCGCCACCGGCCGACCGTCAGGAACGAGCCTAGCTATCTCGTGCGCCGATCGGCCTGCGTCTTCCATCGCGGTCTGCGTTACGACGAGCCGGCCCGTTTCATCGTCAATGTCTCGAAGATCGGCGGCAGTTCGGTGAGCTTTGCGGTGCGCGTGGAGGCTGCCGGCCAGCTTGTCGCCGAGGTCGAGATTGTCTGGGTGGCGGTCGATCCCGCCCGTCATGCCCCGGTACCGCTGCCTGTCGCCACACGCGAATGGCTGACCACCTATCTTGCGTGACCGGGCCCAAGGCTGCGGAAGTGAGCGACCGCGCCCATGCCGCCGCCGATCCCGATCATCGCCAGGCCCTCTGTGTCGGATGGGGCCGCAAGCATCTGTGAAAACAGCCTGACGACGAGTATTGTCCCCGACGCGCCGTAGGGGTGACCAAGCGCAATCGCCCCGCCGTCGAGATTGACGCGCGCCGGCGCAATATCGAGTTGATCGAGGCTGCCGAGAAGCTGCGAGGCGAATGCCTCGTTGAACTCGATGAACTCGACTGCGGCGATCTCGAGCGCCGGATTGCGTGCGCGTAGTCTCGCCATCGCCGGAACAGGACCGAGCCCGAGGAGGTTCGGGTCAACACCCGCCGTCGCCGCGTCAACGAATTCCATGGCAAAGGGAACACCAAGCCGGCGCGCCTCGGCGAGGCTCGTCACCAACACCATGGCGGCCCCGTCATTGATCGGACAGGCATTGCCGGCTGTCACGGTGCCATCCTTGACGAAAACCGGCTTCAGCCGCGCAAGCGTCTCCGGCGCCGCGTTTGCCCGAGGGCATTCATCGCTGGAGACGAGACCAGTTGGTGTCGAGACCGGCACGATCTCGCGCTGGAACCTGCCGGCCGCCGCGGCCGCAACGGCGCGTCGGTGGCTTTCCAGCGCGAACTGGTCTTGCCGTTCGCGGGAAATGCCGCAGGCAGCAGCGACGTTCTCGGCGGCAACGCCCATGTCCGGATCGCCGATCGAATCGGGCGCCATCCGTGCCCGCCTGACCGGCTGAAGTTCCTCGTCGCGCTGAAGCGGCGGGCGAAGCCGGATATGGGCGCGGCTGGCGCTTTCGCTGCCGCCGGCGAGATAGAACCGGCCCGCTCCTGCCTGGATCTGCCGCGCCGCGAGGATGACGGCTTCGAGGCCAGAGCCGCATTGCCGGTCGACGGTGACGCCGGGGATCGCGACAGGCAGGCCGGCTTCAAGTGCGGCAAGCCGTGCGAGGTTGCCGGCACTGTTAGCGGCGTTGCCGAGCAGCACGTCGTCGATTTCATCGCGGTCGATGCCGATGTCGGCGATGATCCGGTCAATCAGCGGGGCGGCAAGCGTCGCCGGTTCAATCTTGGCCAGGCTGCCATTCACACGGCCGATCGGCGTGCGCAATGCGGCGATGATGACGGGTGTGCGGGCCGGGTCAGATGAGGCGTTCAAGGGCACCGTTTCCCTCCGCGATCCATTGCCGGAGCTCCTTGGTGGCGATCTTGCCGGAGGCCGTCATCGGCATTTCACGGCAGAGCCAGATCTTGCGTGGATGCTTGTAGCGCGGCAGGGCGGCGGCAAGATGACGTTCGAATGCAAGATGGTCGACAGCCTCGCCGTGCGGTTGGATGATGGCAACGAGCTCGCTGCCGAGGTCGGGGTGGTCGAGACCCAGCACCTGGACGGCGCTCACATTGTCGGCGGCCATGATAACGGCTTCGACCTCGGATGGATAAATGTTGTTGCCACCTGAGAGCACCATCCCTCCGGCACGGCCGATCAGATGCAGTGTGCCGTCGGGGTCGAGGAAGCCGAGATCGCCGACCGTCGCGAGATCGCCGTGCCGACGAAACCCTGCGCCATCGCCGCCCGCAACATAGCCATCGGAAATGAGCGCGCTTTCGACGAAGATTGTGCCGGTCTCGCCCGCTGGGAGGCTGTTTCCCGCCTCGTCGAGAATCTGGACTCGGACGCCGGGGAAGGCCTTGCCGACGGCTGTGGGCGTGTGTTTGTCCGCTGCACCGGCGACGGTAATGAAGCCGAGCTCGGACGCGCCGTAGTATTCGAGGACGCGCGCCTCCGGAAAGGCAAGGCGCGCGGCCTCCCGGTCCGCGGGCGTGAGCTTCGCGCCGGCGACGGTGATTGCTTCGACCGAGGGCAGGATGCTGGAGCCCCGCACCTGTTCGCACAGCCGCCGCAGCATCGTCGGCACCAGGACGAGCCGCTTGGCCTTTCTGGCCGTGATCGTCGCCACGGCTTGTCGGGGGTCGAAATGCCGGGCGCCGATAAATTCGGCGCCTGCCTTCAGGCTTTCGGCCAGCGCGTAGAGCGTCAGGCCGTGGGCAAGCGGCCCCGGAGCATAGGTTGTCGTTTCGACCCCGATGCCGAAAAAACGCTGGCCGGTTTCGAGGCTGAGACGCCAGGACCGGCGATCGCGGATGATTGCTTTCGGTTCTCCCGTCGTGCCGGACGTGAATACGATGAGGAAAGGTTCGCCGCCCTCTCCGACAGGGATGGTACCAACGCGATCGGGGGCGGTGTCGATGAGAGCGGTTTCTCCCGTCGCCGGCTGTTCGAGCCGCAGCGCATCGCCCTCCGGATGGACGACGATGTCGGGCCGCAGCTGCGCGATCATCCGCCGGCGCGTCGGCTCAGGCAGATGCGGATCGATGAGCGCGGCGCAATTGCCGCCGGCGGTCGCGGCGATGAAGGCAGCAGCAAAGAGCGGGTGATTTCCGGTCTGGAGCGCGATCAGCCGGGCGCGGCCGGACAGAATGCTGCTATCCGTCTCGGCCGATGACCGCTGCTCGATCTCGCGGAGGATGCGGCCCGCGTCGGCTGCAAGGTCTCCGAAAGAGAAGACCCGGTCTTCGAAGCGGAAAGCCGGGTCATGCGGGCGCTCACCCGCATGACGCATGATTGCTTCGGCGAGCGGCATTGGTTCAGGCGCGGACCGGCAGCAGCGGATAGCCGGCGTAGACGGCGCGGGCGGCAAGGGTCGCGATCGCCGCCTTCAAAAGGTCTCCGGGGATGAAGGCGAGCGAACCTGTCGCGGCTGCGAGCAGCGGCGTGCCGGTGACGGCGGACAGCCATGGCACGCCGATCCCGTAGAGCACGACGATGCCGCCGACGACCGAGGCCAGGAAGAACCCGCCGAACTGACGGCTCTCCGGCTGGTCCTCATGAATGAAGCGCTCGGCGATAAGGCCCGTGACGTAGGCGGCGACCGCCCAGCCGAGGATGAAGCCGCCCGAAGGGCCAGCCAGAACAGCGAGACCGCCGCGTCCGCCGGAAAGCACGGGCAGGCCGATGGCGACCAGGAGGACGAACAGCAGGAAGGCAAGTGCCCCGCGTTTTGCGCCGATGATGCAGCCGGCAAGCATCACGCCCATCGACTGCGCCGTGATCGGAACAGGGATGAAACCGAGCGTGATCGGCGGGATGAGGCCAAGTACGACGACGATCGCGGCAAAAAGCGCGACGAGGACGAGATCTCTGGTGTTCATGTGGTCCTACCCTTTTATTAGAAAGCGCGAATTTATTGCCGCCGAAATCCGCGAGCGTCAATGGCCGCGGCAATCGTATCCGCATCTTTGAGCGTGAGGATGATAAGCGGCCCGATGATCGTCAGCGGCCGTATCGGCAGGCCCCGCGCGCGATGCGCCTCGCGGATCGCCTCATAGCGGGCGAAGATGTCGGGAACGAAGCGTAGCACGAGGCCGAGCGCCAGGCTGACATCGGCGGCATTGAGCAAGCCGATGCGCTCGAGCGGCTTCAGAAGGATCGTGATCTCGTCCATGAAGGCGCTGATTGTCGTCGTTGCCGTCACCGCGGCGGCGAAGAACACCAGCGCCATCAGCCGCAGCATCAGCGCGGCGACTTCGGGGAGGGGCAGAAGGAAAAAGTTGACGGCAGCAAGGACGAGGATGGTGAAAAAAACGAGACCGATCCGCGCGAGTGCCTGGCGCAACGTCATGCCAAGCGAAAAGTAGAGCCATCCGCAGAGCAGGAAGGCGGGCACGAGCAGGTAGAGCGATTGCGTCGCGAAGAGCGAGAGGCTGAGGAGCAGGAGGGCAATGAGTTTCACGCGCACCGGCAGACGGTGAAACCAGCTATTGCCCTCCACGTAGAGGCTCGTCAGCATCCGGCCACCTCGTGATACCGCCGGATCGTTTCGGCGGGTTTGCCATCGGCGAGCAGCCGACCCTCGTGGAAGAGCAACAGCCTTTCGACGCCTTCGACAAGCGCAAGGTCGTGGGTGATGACGATGGTATCTTCGTCGAGCGTGTCGATCGTATCCGCGACCATGCGGCGGTTGCGGAGGTCGAGCTGGTTGGTCGGCTCATCGAGAATCAGGATCTTCGGCCCGGTAACGACGACGCTCGCCATGGCGACGAGTTGCGTTTCGCCACCCGAAAGCTCATGCACACGGCGCCGGCCAAGATGCGTGACGCCGAAGCGCGTCAGCGCCGCCTCGGTGCGTGCGGCGACTTCGTGCTGAGGCAAGCCGCGATTCTTCAGTCCGAATGCGATATCGTCGCAGACGATCGGCATGATCAACTGGTGCTGCGGATTCTGGAAGATGAAGCCTGCCTCGGCGAGAACGGCCTTCTCGTCCTTGACCGTATCGAGGCCATTGACCATCACCCGGCCCCTGGTCGGCTTGACGAGCCCGTTGATCAGCCGCGCGAAGGTCGTCTTGCCGGAGCCGTTGAGGCCAATGATGCCGATGCGGCGTTCGTCAAGGGCGAGTGTCAGGGGATGGAGCGCGACTCGTTCGCCGAAGCTGACCGAGCAATCGGTAAAGCGAATATCCAAGCCTTGTTCCTCGCGGTTTGCGTGGTGGCTCTATAGGCAAGTCGCTCAGGAAGGGCAATGCAGCCAAGCCTTTGCATCACGCATTTCAAAATTGGGAATAAAAGCCTACTCTTTCAAACCATGACGATTCGCCTCTCCAATCGCGATGCCCGGCGCATCTTCCTTGCAAAACAGGGCCTTTCCGCCGCGCCGCAACGAGCGCTCGGCAAGGACGGGCTGTTGAAGCTCATCCGCGACCTCGGTTTCATCCAGGTCGACAGCATCCAGACGGTCGAGCGGGCCCATCACCAGATCCTCTTTTCCCGCAACCAGACCTATCGTCGCGAACACCTCACCGAATTGTTGGAGAAGGACGGCGAGCTTTTCGAACACTGGACCCATGACGCCTCGATCATTCCGAGCGCCTTTTTCATCTATTGGAAACATCGCTTCAAATGGGAAAGCGAGACGCTGCGCGAGCGCTGGATCAAATGGCGGGGCGAGGGGTTCGACGACGGTTGCGAGGAAACCTACGAACGCATCGTCAGCAATGGTGCGGTGATGGCGCGTGATCTCAAGGTGGACGGCCACGCATCCGGCGGCTGGTGGAACTGGCATCCGTCGAAGACTGCGCTTGAAGTGTTGTGGCGCCAGGGCAGGCTGGCGATCGCACGGCGGGAGAACTTCCAGAAGGTCTACGATCTTACGGAGCGCGTCATACCTGCGCACCACTACGAGGGCGAGGTGAGCCACACGGAGTTCATCGACTGGGCCTGCCGCAGCGCTCTCGATCGACTGGGCTTCGCCACCCATGGAGAGATCGCCGCCTTCTGGGATCTGGTGTCGCCGGATGAGGCGAAAGCCTGGGTCGCCGCGCATCGGGACGAGCTTTCAGACGTCCTGATCGAATCCGCCAACGGCGGCAAGCCACGCCCGTCCTATGCGTTTTCCGGATTCCCCGACAATCTTGGCGACATTGCCGAGCCGCCGGCGCGCATTCGCGTGCTCAGCCCGTTCGATCCGTTGCTGCGCGATCGCAATCGAACGGAGCGTCTTTTCGGCTTCTTCTATCGTATAGAGATTTTTTTGTGCCGGAGCCGAAGCGGGAATACGGCTATTACGTCTTCCCGTTAATCGAAGGCGACCGCTTGATCGGCCGCATCGACATGAAAGCAGACCGAAAGCTCGGGCGCCTCGATGTTCGCCGCCTCTGGCTGGAGCCGGGCGTCAGGGCTTCGTCCGGCCGCATGGAAAAGCTGGCTGCAGAACTCGACCGCATCGCCCGGTTCACCGGCGTCGAAGAGGTCAACCTTCTCGACGGCTGGAATGCGTCCTTTTCCTGAGAATTTCCTTGGCTTGCGGTCCCTTGCTTCCTAAATGGAGGGCATACAGCGCCGCGCGTCTCATCAGACGTGCAAAGGTCGCTGTAGCACTTTGATTTGCTGCATGTTTCTTTCCTTAAATCGACTACGGTTTAAGGAAACATGCAGTGAGACCTCGAACCAGCGGGAGCGGACGACCATGAACACCGATCTGATAAGCCTCTTCGATGCGGACGAGGCTACGGTCCGCAAGGTTCTGTCCGACACGCTTTCCGGCGCAGATGATGGCGAGCTCTTTCTGGAACACGCGCAGGCCGAGGTCCTCTCCTTCGACAACGGACGCCTCAAGGGTGGCAGCTTCAACACCGACCAGGGTTTCGGCTTGCGCGCCGTCGCCGGTGAATCGGTCGGCTACGCGCATGCCGGCGAATTGTCGCTGGCCGCCTTGCGCAGGGCAGCAGACGCCGTTGGCCAGGTGACGCGCGGCTATGCCGGCTCCTATGCCGCAGCCCCTCAGCGCACCAACAAGAAACTCTATGGCGACGAAAACCCGATCGGTGAGCCGAGCTTCGAGTCCAAGGTCGCGTTGCTCCAGGAGGTTGACGCCTATCTGCGTGCCAAGGATCCGAAAGTCAGGCAGGTGACGGCTTCGATCTCCGCAAGTTGGCAGGTGGTCGACATTCTGCGGGCTGACGGTCATCGCGTCCACGATGTGAGGCCGATGACCCGTATCAACTTCTCGGTCGTCGTTGGCGACGGCGATCGGCAGGAAACGGGGTCGTTCGGGACTGGCGGGCGCTGTGGGTTCGGTGACTTCGTCACGGAGGAGAACTGGAAGCGCGGTGCCGACGAAGCGTTGCGGCAGGCGCTCGTCAACCTCGAAGCCATCGATGCCCCCGCGGGCACGATGGACGTGGTGCTCGCCTCCGGCTGGCCCGGCGTCATGTTGCATGAAGCGGTCGGCCACGGGCTCGAGGGCGATTTCAATCGCAAGAAAACGTCGGCCTTCGCCGGCCTCCTGGGTGAGCAGGTGGCGGCCAAGGGGGTCACCGTCGTCGACGACGGCACGATCGAGGCGCGGCGCGGCTCGATCTCGGTCGATGATGAGGGCACCCCGTCAGGCTACAACGTCCTGATCGAGGGCGGCAAATTGGTCGGCTATATGCAGGACCGGCAGAATGCACGGCTGATGGGCATGAAGGCTACCGGCAATGGCCGCCGACAGGGCTATGCGCACGTGCCGATGCCCCGCATGACCAACACCTACATGCTTTCCGGCGATCGCACGCCCGAGGAAATCATCGCTTCGGTCAAGAAGGGCATCTACGCCGTCTCCTTTGGCGGCGGTCAGGTGGACATCACCTCCGGCAAGTTCGTGTTCGGCTGCACCGAGGCCTATTTGATCGAGAACGGCAAGGTCGGCGCGCCCGTCAAGGTGGCGATGCTGATCGGCAATGGGCCGGATGCGATGAAGCGGGTGACGATGGTCGGCAACGACACGAAACTCGATACCGGCATCGGCAATTGCGGCAAGGCTGGCCAATGGGTGCCGGTCGGCGTCGGCCAGCCGCATCTCAGGATGGATCAGATCACCGTCGGCGGCACGCAGGCGTGAGCGAAGCGCCGGTTGAGGGATGAGGGATGACGCCATGACCGATGAGGCACCTGGAGCGGTGGAGATCCGCCGCTTTGCAGCTGCGGACGAACAGGGCGTCATCGACGTCATTCTGCCGATCCAGCGCGAAGAATTCGGCATTGCAATCACCATCGACGATCAGCCGGATCTGCGCTCGATCGCCGATTTCTATCAGAGCGGGACCGGAGATTTCTGGGTTGCCACCATGGACGACCGGATCGTCGGCACCCTTGGACTCAAGGATATCGGCGGTTCTCAAGCGGCAATCCGCAAGATGTTCGTCGCTCCCGATTTTCGTGGACGCAGCCATGGCGTGGCGGCGCGCCTGCTCGAAAACCTGCTTGCCCACGCCGAGCACCGCAAGATCGCAGCCCTCTTTCTCGGCACCACGGACAAGTTCCTCGCCGCGCATCGTTTCTATGAGAAGAACGGCTTTGCCGAGATCGCGAAGGATGATCTGCCGGCTGGCTTTCCCGTCATGAGCGTCGACACGAAATTCTACGTTCGCCGGCTCTCGCCCGCCGCATAGTTTGCGGCGCGCAAGATCCTCTTTCGGCAGCTAACCGCGGTCGGGCAGCAACGTGCAATCGTAGGATCGCTTCCTGAGAATGGCGCAGGCGGAATTGGCGGCCTCCCGGCTGGCGAAGCCGATGAAACGCGCCCGGTATTGCTTGGCGCTGCCGGTGCCGGACACTTCCGTATGAGGGGAGGCGCCGAGCAGGACCGCGCCACCGGCCGATTGCGCTTCGACCAGAATCTTCTTGGCGCCTTCTGCCGTTGCTGCCGTGGAGAGCTGAATTTGCCAGTGGCCGCTAGCGGCCGGTGTTACGCCTGCGGTGCCGTCGACGGCCGTGGGGCGATCCGCCGGCATCGCGGGTGCGGTGGATGCGGCAATGGCGAGGCCGCTTTCACTCGTCCGATCGGTATCGGTATAGGATAGCCGGACGCCCGGCAGCCCAGCCACTTCAACCGCGCCTTGCGAACTCGCTGCCGCGACCGGCCGGCTGCCGGCGGGCGCCGCCGCCCTGCCCAAATGCTGGTCGAGCAGGGAAGCCATCTTGTCATCCCGACCCTTCGCCGACCGACCACCAAGAACCACGCCGACGATGCGGCGGTTGCCATCCCTGACAGCGCTCACAATGTTGTAGCCCGATGCATTGGTGTAGCCGGTCTTGATGCCGTCCATGCCCGCGTATCGATACATCAGGTTGTTGTGACCACGAATCTTGCGGCCGCGAAAGGTGAATCCCTGGGCCGCGAACATGCGGTACTCGCCAGGAAAATCCCTCATGAGTGCAATTGCAAGCCGCGCCATGTCGCGCGCAGTCGTTACCTGCTCGCGTGCCGGCAATCCGGAAGCGTTGACGAAATACGTGCGGCTCATGCCGAGACGTCGCGCTCTTGCGTTCATCATCTGCGCAAAGCCGGCCTCCGAGCCCCCGAGCGCTTCGGCGACCGCCGCCGCCGCATCGTTGGCGGAGCGAACGATCATGCCGTAGACGGCCTCCTGAACTGTGATTGTATCGCCGGGCTTAACTCCGAGCTTGGTCGGCGGTTTGCGCGCGGCTGTCGGCGACATCACCACCCGGGTGCTCCAGCCGATCTTGCCCTGATGCAACGCCTCGAAGGTCAGGTAGAGCGTCATCATCTTCGTCAGCGACGCCGGATGATTGAGTGTGTCGGCATTTTCGGCAGAAAGAACCCTGCCTGTCCGCGCATCAAGAACGAGGGACGCGCTACCCGCCAGCGCATGCGCGGCACCGAACACGAAAGCGGCGATCGCCGCCAGGGCAAATCGAAAGCTTTTCATCGGATTTCCCTCTCCAAAGCACGCTCGTTAGGAACGGTGTTTCGCTTTGTGACAGGGTAGCCGCTCTGTTGCAATATCGAGGCTTATAACTGCTCCCCAAAATGCAGAACTTTGGCGGCAAATGCAGCGAAGTCAGCCAGATTCAGCAAGGCTTAACCGGCCGGCGCTAGTTTCGCTCCGCAGGGCAGGGTAACCGGATGAAGCAGGGCATCGCGCGGGTGGTCAGAAACCGAGTGAGGCGCGTCGCCATTGGCGGCGGGCTCGAAATCGCGCAACTCCTGGCGCGCTCCGGATTGATGACGGGTGCGCGTGGAAGCGGCGCGATCTTCACCCTGCATCATGTTCGCCCCAGGGCCCCGCGGGCCTTTGACCCGAACGCCCACCTGGAAATTACGCCCACGTTTCTCGAGGAGGCAATCCTCACACTGAAACGCGACGGTTATCGCTTCGTCGCGTTGCAGGATCTGCCGGAAAGCCTGGTGCTCGGCGACCCACGGCCCGTCGCTTGCTTCACGCTCGATGACGGCTACCGCAACAATCTCGAATATGCACTGCCGGTTTTCGAGCAACACGGCGTGCCATTCACCGTCTTCGTCTCCGGCGGCTATGTCGATCGCACCCACACGCTCTGGTGGGAAACGCTTGCCGACATGCTCTCACCCGTAAGGGATTTCCGTTTCGACTTCGGCTCCGGTATCGAGGCCATGAGAGCCGTAAGCAATGCCGAAAAGCAGGCCGTGTTCGACCGCATCTCCGCCTATGTTCGAGGTCACGACGAGGAGGGCGCCGTCGGCAAACTGAATGAGCTGGCGTGTGCCCAAGGCATTGATCCCCTTGCGATCACCACACGTCTGACGCTCGATGCCGCAGGGCTGCGTTGCCTGCTGCAGAACCCGCTGGCAAACCTCGGCGCGCATACGATCAGCCATCGCGCACTGGCGCCGCTGAGCGACGCGGAGGCGCAGCGGGAGATGTCGGAATCCGCCGCGCGTGTCGAGGCCATCGCCGGCCGTTGGCCGGCGACCTTCGCCTATCCCTATGGGGACAGGCATGCCGTCTCGGAACGCGACTGTCGTCTGGCCGAACGGCTCGGCTTCACGGTGGCGGTGACGACACAGCCCGCCACGCTTTCAGCCGACACCGTTTCAAATCTCCATACGCTGCCGCGAATCTCGCTCAATGGGCATTTCCAGAGCCGCCGCCACGTCACGGCGCTTGCCTCCGGAATTCCCTTTCGGCTGATGGCGGGATAATCCGTCGGCGCATCACGAATACATCTTCACGGATACATCCGAACCTTTGCCCAGCCGCCCTCCGGTGTTTGGCGACGGAACTCCACGCGGTCATGCAGCCGGAAGGGCCGGTCGTGCCAGAATTCGATCGAGGTTGGGCAGATGCGGAAGCCGGACCAGTATTCCGGGCGCGGGATTTCGCCGATGGCGTGGCGTGCCGTGTATTCGGCGACCGCCTTTTCCAGAGCGAAACGGCTTTCCAGCGGACGCGATTGCTTCGAAGCCCAGGCGCCGATGCGGCTCCCGCGCGGCCGGCTCCTGAAATACTCGTCCGCTTCTTCGTCGGAGACGATTTCGACCGGACCGCGAATTCGCACCTGCCGGCGCAACGATTTCCAGTGGAAGCACATGGCGGCTTTCCGGGCGGAAAGAATTTCACGGCCTTTCTGACTTTCGAAATTCGTGTAGAAGACGAAACCGCGTTCATCGAATCCCTTGAGCAGCACCATGCGGACGTTGGGCAGCCCATCCGGATCGACGGTCGCAAGCGCCACGGCGTTCGGATCGTTGATCTCGTTCTCTTCGGCGTCTTTCAACCATGTGCCAAAAAGGGAAAAAGGTTCGTTTGCTTCGGTGAAGTCACCGGTTATTAACTCATTCGCGGTCATAGTGCCTTCCAATGCCGTGATATCTGGCGCGGGACGCCTCGGGATGAGCCCGGTCGGTGTTTCCGCATCGAAAAGTGTCAGAGCCTGCCTGTGGACTTCCTCGGAAAACGTGCAGCTCTTGCGAGTCTGACAGGATTGCCGTGCAAGACATAGCAAAGTCGATCGATGGCAAGAAGGGATTTTCCTTCGCCTTGCTGCGCAGTGGAATGCTTTGCATGACACTTCTCGCCCTGCCGGGGTGCATGGGCGCGGGCCTCGACCTCTTTGGCGGTCCAAGCGTCGACCGTGTATCGACGGGAACCGTACCGGTCGCGAAAACCGCGGATGGTCTCTCGGACGCCGTCGCCGTGCGCAACGCCGTTTCCTCCGCCGATATCAGTCAGGGTGGCGACAGCCCGATTCCGTGGGCGAACGCGAGGTCCGGCAGCGCAGGCGTGATCAGTGCCATCCAGGAAGACCGTGCAAGCGGAATGCTCTGCCGGCGCTTCACCACGACCCGTCACTCCTTTGAAGGCATAGCGAAGTTTGATGGCAGCGCTTGCCAGCTCGGCAATGGCGAGTGGTACCTGACGAGCTTCGGCCCCCAGGACTGAAAATCCTCGATTAACCACGTTGTTTCAAAGCCGCGGAAAAGCGTCGCGACCGAAACGCTCGCTCCGACGCCGCATGCGTCGACTAACCGATATTTAGCAACTTCTCCAGATCATCGCCGAGAGAAGAAAACGGCAAGCCCGGCGTTCTTCCAATGGTCAGCACAAGGCGAGCATCAGGGAGAGGCCGCCGGTCGGAGAAGATGGTGACGAACCATGCGTGATCCCTATGCAATTCTCGGCGTGCGCCGCAATGCCGGGCAGGATGAGATCAAGGCCGCTTGGCGATCCGTGGCCAAAGCCGTGCACCCGGACCACAACCAGGACGATCCCTTGGCAACACAGCGCTTTGCCGAGGCGGGAAAGGCTTACGAACTGCTGCGCGATCCGGTGCTGAGGAGCCGTTACGATCGCGTTCGGCGTGAAGCCGAGCTGCGCCGCATGGAAGCGATGAAGCAGAAGATGCGTGGGCCGGAACCTGCCGAGGAACCGGTCGATGCCGAAACGGCGGAAGAGGCGATCTCGCGCATCTTCGGTGTCGAACCGCAGGCTCAGCCATCTCCCTCAAAACCAAAAGCAGCGCCTCAGCGGCCAGTCGACAAGGGCGAGGCGCCGGCGGACACCAGGACCGAGGCGGTCGCGGATTCGAAACGCGAGGAAGCGTCCAGGCTCGAAGCAACGGCCCTCCGGCGCTCCGCTGCACCGGCGGCGGATTTGGTCGCCGCGATCGTACGGCGAATTCGCGGTCGCATTGCAAAGCCTGCCGAGAAGGTGCCGGATCTGGCGGTCGACGTGAATGTGAGCATCGAGCAAGTCGTCAATCGCGCCCGGCTATCCGTCGAGCTTCCGGACGGCGAAACCGTGAAGCTCTCGATCCCGCCCGGCACAACCGACGGCCAGGCCATCCGGCTCAAGGAGCAGGGATACCGGGTGACGGGCATGGCGCGCGGCGATGTCCTGGCGACATTGCGGATCAACCAGGAGGGGCCGTTTCGAACGCAAGGTCTCGACCTGGTGACCACCCTGCCGCTCGATCTTGAAGATGCGGTGCTCGGCTGTGACACTGTCTTAGAAACGCCAAGCGGGTCGGTTACGGTTACCGTCCCGGCGTGGTCCGGATCCGACAAGGTGATCCGAATTGCCGGCGCGGGCTTGCGCGGTGCGGATGGAGAAGCCGGGGATCTGCTTGTCGAACT
The DNA here is from genome assembly GCF_009601505.1 of Sinorhizobium terangae. Taxonomy (GTDB): domain Bacteria; phylum Pseudomonadota; class Alphaproteobacteria; order Rhizobiales; family Rhizobiaceae; genus Sinorhizobium; species Sinorhizobium terangae. Next base: position 171,409 of record NZ_WITC01000120.1, on the reverse strand, counting down.
GCGACTGATGCTTCGCGAAAAGCCGGACGACAAGGTAACGGACCTGATGCGGTCCTTGCGCCATGGCCTTTATCTGTGACGGTTTTCTGACAAGCTGAACCAATATTACGGGGACTAACAGTTCCTGATCTGCGCCGCGCTTGAACCGTTTTAACGGCTATGCCATAGGCAAATGCTCGACAATTTGCCGCACTGCACAGACGCTTGTGCGGCGGCGTTGACATTCATGAACTCTCGCATCGGCGGCGGCCGGTGCAGCAGACAGTATTGGGGACATTCCATGGCTCAGGCATCGGGTCTGATGAATGGCAAGCGCGGCGTCATCATGGGCGTCGCAAACAACCGCTCGATTGCATGGGGCATCGCAAAGGCTTGCTCGGAAGCGGGCGCTGAAATCGCACTGACCTGGCAGGGCGACGCACTGAAGAAGCGTGTCGAACCATTGGCGCAGGAACTGGGCGCCTTCATGGCGGGTCACTGCGATGTGACCGACCTTGCAACAATAGACGCCGTTTTCTCAACCCTCGAAGAGAAGTGGGGCAAGATCGACTTCGTCGTGCATGCCATCGCCTTCTCCGACAAGGATGAACTGACAGGGCGCTACCTCGAAACGAGCCGCGACAACTTCGCGCGTACGATGGATATTTCCGTCTATTCCTTCACGGCTGTTGCCGCACGTGCCGAGCGCATCATGAACGACGGCGGCTCGATGCTGACGCTGACCTACTACGGTGCTGAGAAGGTGATGCCGCATTACAATGTCATGGGCGTTGCCAAGGCGGCGCTCGAGGCGAGCGTGCGCTATCTTGCAGTCGATGTGGGCAACCGCGGTATCCGCGTCAACGCGATCTCGGCCGGTCCGATCAAGACGCTTGCCGCATCCGGCATCGGCGACTTCCGCTACATACTCAAATGGAACGAGTACAATGCGCCGTTGAAGCGTACCGTCTCGATCGAGGAAGTCGGCAATTCGGCGCTCTATCTGCTCTCCGATCTTTCGAGCGGCGTCACCGGCGAAGTGCACCACGTCGATTCCGGTTATCATACGGTCGGCATGAAGGCTGTCGATGCACCGGACATTTCCGTTCTGAAGGACTGATTTCCTTTTTTGATGCGACGGCGGTGGTGACAGCTCGCCCGGAGTGAACGCTGTGCTCGTCTACATGGTTCGGCATGGACAAACGGATTGGAATGCCGAAAGCCGTCTGCAGGGACAAAAGGACATCCCCCTCAACGAAACCGGTCGCCGGCAGGCGACCGGGAACGGCCTCGCCCTGGCAGAGATCCTAGGGCGCGAAGCCAACAACTTCGATTTCGTTGCCAGTCCGCTCGGCCGCACACGCGAGACGATGGAGCGCCTGCGGCACGCCATGGGGCTCGACCCGCTCTCCTACCGGACCGACGACAGGCTGAAGGAAGTCTCCTTCGGCGACTGGGAAGGTTACACCCTGCCCGAATTGAAGCGCCAGGTACCACAGCGCATCGCCGAACGGCGCGTTGCCAAATGGGATTTCATCCCGCCCGGCCAAGACGCGGAAAGCTACGAAATTCTCTCATGGCGCGTCGGCGCCTGGTTGAAGGGCGTGATGCGGCCGACGGTCTGCGTCACGCATGGCGGCGTCATTCGCGTGCTGTTCAAGCTTCTCGGAGAAATGAGCGCCGACGAAGCGGCGGCTTCCGCCATTCCGCAAGACCGGCTGCTGAAGATAGCTGACGGGTCGATCGGCTGGGTCTAAAGCGCGTCGCGTTCAATCGGACATGCGACGCGCGCTTCTTGCAAAGGTGCTACAGCAGCGTCCTTGGTGCATCTTTTGAGACGCGCGGCGCTAAAAGACGGGCCTGATCACGGCTACTGGACGATCTCCAGGTCGTTGATGACGCGTTTGCCATCGATTTCGGTATAGAAGACGAGAACCTTGACGCCTGCCTCGAGGCCTTCAAAGTTGAATTCCTCGGGAGCCTGATAGCTCTTGCCGTCATCGAGCGAGAGGCTCAGGCGCTCGGTGTCCACGCTGGTGATCACCGCCTCCACATCGGCGCTTTCGGCATGCGCGGAAAGCGGAGAGAGCAAACCTGCAGTGGCCATGAGTGCGGCAATGACAAATCGCATCTTTCTTGCCCTCCTCAATGATTCCGCGAATATTTTTGTCATCACCATTTGATCCCTGATTGTGGCAAAAGTTGCCTTAAACCGTTGCTTTAGCGCAACTGTCGGCTGGTTTAGGACAGTGCAGCCGACGATCGGAGAGTGGACGCCGCCGCGGCGAATTTCAAGCCAACGAGGCTGATCGGCTGCCCGGCGGATGGACGTTGTCGCCACGTTTTCCAGTGAAATTTTTGCGAAAGCCTATTTTAAGACTCCAAGGCTACCGTGCGCCGCGGGGATTGGGGAAATCAATTGAGTATCATCGTCGCTCTGTGCCGCCGCGTTCGTGCGATTGCCGATTTTGCGAAGCCGTCGTTCATTCCGGCGTTGATCGCAGGTGCCGTGGTCTTCATCGGTGGCAATATCTATGAGCGCCAACACCGCGAGAACTTCCGCAAAGACCTCAAGGTCGATGTCGAAAACGAATTAAGCCTGATTGCGGGGCGTTTCCGCGGGGTATTCAACACCAATATCGCTGCACTCAATGGGCTGGCGAATGCGATCGCCGTCCAACCGGCGATGACGGAAGGCGATTTCAGCAAGCTGGCTTCGAAGCTGCTCCTGCAAAATCCTCAGCTCATTCGTGTTTCTGCGGCACCGGCGGGCGTCGTCACGATGACACTTTCGCAAGCGCGCCAACAATCCTTTGTCGGCACGGATCTGGGCAGATTCCGAGCGATGCGAGCGGCGCTCGATCGTGCTGCTTCAACGACAAAGCCCGTGGTCGTCGGACCGGTACGCCTGCCAAGCGGCCACGATGGCTTCGAAATCTTTGTGCCGGTCACCTCCAATGTCGGGGGACGAAATGCGTTCTGGGGCTTCGTTGAGGCCGTCCTTGATGAAGAGGCGCTCTATCGGTCGGCACGCCTCAATGAGGAAAGCATGGAAATTCACGAGGCTGACGGCCGCGACCCTCGGCATGTGCCTATTCATCTCGCCATTCGCGACGTTTCGGTCAGCGACAACGTTCTGGAACCGTTTCTCGACGAAACGGGCGTGTTCCTGAACTCGCCGATCGTCCGGGAGCTCTCTTTGCCCGGTGGCGTGTGGGAATTGGCCGCGACTCCCGTCGCTGGGTGGGCGCAGGAACCGGCAGATAGCCGCGACATCATGCTTGCGACCATCGCCGCTGTCGTGATCGTTGTCGTACCTATTCTTCTTGCCGGTGGTCTCGTCAATGAGCGGCAGCGCAACATCGCCAAGCTGAAGGCGCGCGAAGGCGAGGTGATGGCCCTGTCCCATCGGCTCAACCTGGCTCTCGACGCTTCGAAGATCGGGATCTGGGAAATCGACATCGCCACGCAGGAACGGTCCTGGGATGACCGGATGTTCCACCTGCATGGGCTTGTCCGCACCGGCCGCGATCCCACCCATGCGGAATGGCGCGCGACGGTGCACCCTGATGACACCGCCGCTGCCTCCAACGCCTTGTTCCGCAGCCTGGACGAAGGGCTTGAACATCGCTCGCAGTACCGCGTCGTGATGGCGGATGGCTCCATCCGTCACGTCCGCCATGTGGGCTCGGCCCACGACGGGCCGGACGGCCGGGCGAAAATCACCGGCATTAGCTGGGACGTCACCGACGACGTGCTGATGACCGAGCAGCTTAGGGCGGCCAAGGCGATCGCTGACATGAAGAATGCCGAGCTCGCGGATGCGAAGGATCGCATCGAGCACAATGCCCTGCATGATCCGCTGACGGGACTCGGCAATCGGCGGATGCTCGACAAGGCGCTGGATCGGCTCTTCGCGGCGAGCGCCGTAAAGTCGGAGAGCATCGCCATCCTCCATATCGATCTCGATCGCTTCAAGCAGATCAACGACACGCTTGGACATGCCGCCGGCGACGCCATGCTTGTTCATGCTTCCGAGATCCTGCGGTCGAGCGTCTCGGCAGATGACATCGTCGCCCGCATCGGCGGAGACGAGTTCGTCGTCGTGATCTCCGGAGCGCCGGACGATACGGCCTTGGCCGCGCTATGCGACCAAATAATCGCTCAGATGCGGCAACCGGTGGACTATGACGGCTTTCCTTGCCGCTTCGGCGTCAGCATCGGCGTTGCGGTGGCGCATCGTTCCACGGCGGACGCGCGCAAGCTGCTCGTCAATGCCGACATCGCCCTCTATCGAGCCAAGGAAAGTGGACGCAACCGCTACCAGTTCTTTACGCAGGCGTTGGAAGCCGAAGTGGTCACCAACAAGCGCATCGCCGATGAAATCCTGGAAGGGATCGAGCGCGACGAGTTCGTGCCGTGGTACCAGCCGCAGTTCGACGCCTCGACGCTGGCACTGTCCGGTGTCGAGGCGCTGATCCGTTGGCAGCACCCGCGCGAGGGAATCCTGACGCCGGACCGGTTCCTGAGCATTGCCGAAGAGCTGAACGTGACGGCGACGCTCGATCGGCTGGTTCTGCAAAAGGCTCTTGCCGACCGGATGCGCTGGGCCGCGGCCGGTCTCCAGGTACCGAAGATTTCCGTGAACGTCTCTGCCAAGCGCCTGCAGGAAAAGGATCTGCTCGCCTCGCTCAAGGGACTGAGCATCGTGCCCGGGCAGATTTCGTTCGAACTGGTGGAGTCAATCTTCCTCGACGAAAGCGACGACGTCGTCACCGCCAATATCGACGGGATCAAGAAGCTCGGCATCGACATCGAGATCGATGACTTCGGCACCGGGCACACCTCGATCGTCAGCCTCTTGAGGATCAAGCCGAAGCGCTTGAAGATCGATCGCCAGCTGGTGGCGCCGGTGCTTGGCGCCCGAACCGAGCAGGCGCTCGTGCGCTCGATCATCGACATCGGCCGCTCGCTCGGCATCGAAACCGTTGCCGAAGGCGTGGAAACCATGGCGCATGCGGAAATGCTCGGCATCCTTGGTTGCGACCTTCTGCAGGGCTACGCCTTTTCCAAGCCGTTGAGCAGCGAAAGTTTCATCGCCTTCGCCATGGACCGCGGATTCCGCCTCGCTTCCTGATCGATTTGGCGACAAAGCCAGCCGGTGCCGCAGAAAGTCTTTTCCCTTTGACGGCTTTCCACTAAGAGAGGGCGCGCGCCTGTTTTTGCGCGCGGTTGTCAGCAATTGGTTGTCGTCATGTCGCACAATAGCTTCGGTCACCTCTTCCGCGTCACCACCTGGGGCGAAAGCCATGGGCCGGCGCTCGGCTGCGTTGTCGACGGATGCCCGCCCGGCATTCGCTTCTCGCTTGCCGAAATCCAGGCCTGGCTCGACAAGCGCAAGCCCGGGCAATCCCGCTTCGTGACCCAGCGCCGCGAGGACGACCTGGTCAAGGTCCTGTCCGGCGTGATGTTCGACGAGGACGGCGAGACGATGATCTCGACCGGTACGCCGATCTCGATGATGATCGAGAACACCGACCAGCGCTCGAAAGACTATTCCGAGATCGCCAAGCGTTACCGGCCCGGCCACGCGGATTACACCTACGACGTCAAGTACGGCATTCGCGATTATCGTGGCGGCGGCCGCTCTTCGGCGCGCGAAACGGCAGCACGCGTCGCAGCCGGCGGCATCGCCCGCAAAGTGGTGCCCGGCCTGGTCGTCCGCGGCGCACTCGTGCAGATCGGCAAGCACAGAATTAATCGCGCCAACTGGGACTGGGCCGAGGTGAACAACAACCCGTTCTTCGCTCCGGACCCGGCGATCGTCCCCGTTTGGGAGGAATATCTCGATGGCATCCGCAATGCCGGTTCATCGATCGGGGCGGTCGTCGAGGTGGTTGCCGAGGGGGTACCCGCGGGGATCGGCGCGCCGATCTACGGCAAGCTCGACCAGGACATCGCCTCGAACCTCATGTCGATCAACGCGGTCAAGGGTGTCGAGATCGGCAACGGTTTTGCCGCGGCCGAGATCAGTGGCGAGGAAAACGCCGACGAGATGCGCATCGGGCCCGGCGGCGAGCCGGTTTTCCTTTCCAACAATGCGGGCGGCATCCTGGGCGGCATCGCCACGGGTCAGCCGGTCGTTGCACGCTTCGCGATCAAGCCGACGTCATCCATCCTGACCGAACGGCGCTCGATCGATAGCGACGGCAAGGAAGTTGATGTGCGCACCAAGGGTCGCCACGATCCTTGTGTCGGAATTCGGGCCGTGCCGATCGGCGAGGCAATGCTCGCCTGCACGATCGCTGACCATTACCTGCGCGACCGGGGTCAGACCGGGCGTCTGAAGTAGTTTGCGGGAGAATTTTGATGTCTTATGACCAGAAGCGCGTCGTCGACGCCATTCGCGCCTTCGAGGCCGGCGAGATCGTCGTCGTGACCGATGACGGCGGCCGCGAGAACGAGGGCGACCTGATCGTCGCAGCCGTGCATTGCACGCCCGAAAAGATGGCCTTCATCGTGCGCCACACCTCCGGCATCGTCTGTGCGCCGATGCCGCGCGAGGAGGCAAAGCGGCTCAATCTGAATGCGATGGTGGCGGAGAACGATTCCGCGCATACGACGGCATTCACCGTTTCGGTCGATTTCAGGCACGGAACCACCACCGGCATCTCGGCCGACGACCGGACGTTGACCGTTCGTAACCTTGCCAATCCGAACATCGGGCCGGCCGATTTCGTCCGCCCGGGCCATATCTTCCCGCTGGTGGCGCGCGAGGGCGGCGTGCTGATGCGTTCGGGCCATACCGAGGCTGCCGTGGATCTCTGCAAGCTCGCGAGCCTCCCGCCGGTCGGCGTCATCTGCGAACTCGTCAACGACGACGGCACCGTGATGCGCGGCCCACAGGTCGAGAGCTTCGCCGAGGCCCATGGCCTGAAACAGGTCTCGGTCGCGGATCTGATCGCCTATCGCCAGCGCAAGGAAACACTGATCGAGCAGGGCAGTTGCTTCGAGATCGATACGCCATACGGCAAGGCGAAGGGCCACACCTATTCGCTGCCCTGGGATCCGATGCAGCATCTTGCCGTCGTCTTCGGCGACATTCGCGACGGCGTCGACATCCCCGTCCGTCTGCACCTTGAGAATGTCGGGGCGGACGTCTTCGGCGGGGATCGTCACATCGACGCCATCATGAAACGCCTCGCCGGCGAGGGCAGGGGGGTCATCGTCTACCTCCGCGAGGGTTCCGTCGGTGTCGGCGTTTCGCAAACGGCGCGCAAGGGCAAGCATGACCGCGAGGTCCATTCGGAAGCCCAGGTGCGCGAAAGCGAATGGCTGGAAATCGGTCTCGGAGCGCAGATCCTGAAAGACCTCGGCATCTCCTCGATCCGCCTCATTTCCTCGCGCGAGCGCCACTATGTCGGCCTTGAAGGTTTCGGCATCAAGATTGCAGCGACCGAGATCCTGTAGGGACCTGTCTTTGCGCACCGCAAGAAAAAGCCGCGCTCTGAGCGCGGCTTTTTGATATCAGCGCCTCTAATGCAGCATCACTTCCCAAATCAGGGGAGGGCGTCGTAGCCCTCGCCGAAACCCTTGAGGTCGACCGGGATGCCGATACCTTCTTCCGGCGACTGGAAGACGATGAAGGTCGCGGTCGCTCCAGCGCGGAACGTCTTCAGGAGCTCGTCTTCGAGCACCACTTCAGCATAGCATCCGTCAGAGAAGCAGCGCACGAAATAGGCGCGACCAATATCTTTGCCGTCGACATTGAGACCAAGGCCGTTCGGCAGGAGCACGCCGAGCGGCGCCAGGACGCGAAGGATCTTTGCCTTGCGATCGGCGGTCTTCAGAACGACGACCGAAAGCCCGACTTCCGGCCTGTCCTCGGCGATGACGTTCTGCATCAGCGCGCATTGCTCAGCCGACGCACCCGCCGGCTGATCGCAGACGATCGACCAGGCACCGTGGTTTGACTTCACCGTTCCGGGCGTGCCGCCGGATTGCTGGGCCATGCTTGCGGTGGGGAAGGCGAGGGTGGCAATTCCGAGCGCGGCCAGAACCGGCAGCCGGGAGAAGAGGGACAGGCCCATGTAAACCTCAAAACGTCGAATCATCAGGGCTATTCTTGATGCGCGCGAAGATAAATGAAAAGCCCTGCGGGCTACATTCCAGCGCCATATGGCGGAAATTGGGCCCCTCGGGAAGCTCTGGAATGCAAATCCGAGACTGTCCGTCGCGCGGGCCGCGACAGGCCTAACCCAATTCGCGGACCGGGGCGAGGGTCGCCTGTGCGAAAAGCGGCCTTTGTGCAAAAATGCCGCACGGCGTCGATTGGACAGATGTTGCGGCGCTGGTCAAACTGTGGTTTGAAGCGCTGCAGCATCGCAGGGATTCTGCGATTTCGGTTTGATCCTGATCAAAGCGCATTGGGGAGACACATTGTGAAAAACAAGGCTTATGCAGTTCTGGCAGCGCTTGCCTGTCTGCTTTTTGCTTCGAGCGCCTTTGCTGACAAGCCTGTCGAATGGCAGACGCGTCTTCAATCGGCCGCTACGGGCATCATGGAAGAAATCACGTGGTTTGAACAATATACCCTGTGGTTCATCATTCCGATCACACTCCTGGTTCTCCTCCTGCTGATTGTCATCGTGGTCAGGTTCCGCGAGGGTGCCAACCCGATTCCGTCCAGGACCAGCCACAACACTCTGATCGAAGTCATCTGGACCGTCGGTCCGGTTATCGTTCTGCTTTTCCTTGCCATCCCGTCGTTCCAGCTTCTGACGGCGCAGCTGACGCCGCCGCAGAACCCTGACCTGACCGTCAAGGCGACTGGCAACCAGTGGTATTGGTCCTACGAGTATGAGGTTGGGGAAAACCCGCTTTCGTTCGACAGCCTGCTGATGAAGGAAGAGGATCGCGCAAGCCTCGGCAAGGAAGACAAGACCCAGTATCCGCGTCTTCTCGCCGTCGACAACGAAGTGGTCGTGCCCGTCGGCAAGACCGTGCGCATGCTCGTGACGGCTGCGGACGTTATCCATGCCTTCGCCATGCCGGCTTTCGGTGTAAAGATCGACGCCGTCCCGGGCCGCCTCAACGAAACCTGGTTCAAGGCGGACCGTGAAGGGCTCTATTATGGCCAGTGTTCCGAGCTCTGCGGCAAGGATCACGCCTTTATGCCGATCGCCATTCGCGTAGTCGCGCAGGATAAATACGACGCCTGGCTCGCTGCCGCCGCAACCAATATCGGCGAAGCGAACAAGGCGCTCATGGCGTCCATCGACGGCGCGGCCAAGGCCGTTGACGTCGCTGCCAACGCCGCAAAGTAATCGGAAGGGGAGCTTGACCCATGGCTGGAACAGCCGTTCATCACGATCACCGGCATGATCATTCCGATCATGCCCATGCGGACCATGCGCACAAGCCGTTGAGCTTCTTCCAGCGCTGGTTCCTGTCGACCAACCACAAGGACATCGGTACGCTCTATCTGCTGTTCGCGATCTGCGCGGGCCTCATCGGCGGCACCCTGTCTGTCTTCATGCGCGCCGAGCTGCAGGAGCCGGGCATCCAGATCTTCCATGGTCTGGCCCAGATGGTCTACGGCTTCGAGGGCGATGCTGCCATCGACGGCGGCAAGCACATGTTCAACGTGTTCACGACCGCGCACGCCCTGATCATGATCTTCTTCATGGTCATGCCGGCGCTCATCGGCGGTTTTGCCAACTGGATGGTGCCGATCATGATCGGCGCACCGGACATGGCTTTCCCGCGCATGAACAACATCTCTTTCTGGCTGCTCGTGCCGGCGTTCCTGCTCGTCTTCCTTTCGATGTTTGTCGAGGGTCCGGCGGGTGCCTATGGTGCTGGCGGCGGCTGGACGATCTATCCGCCGTTCTCGACCGCCGGCATGCCCGGGCCGGCGATGGACCTCGCGATTCTCGGCCTTCATATCGCCGGCGCGTCGTCGATCCTCGGTGCGATCAACTTCATCACGACGATCCTCAACATGCGCGCTCCGGGCATGACGCTGCACAAGATGCCGCTCTTTGCCTGGTCGGTGCTGATCACCGCCTTCCTGCTCCTGCTCTCGCTGCCGGTGCTCGCAGGCGGCATCACCATGCTGCTCACCGACCGCAACTTCGGCACGGCCTTCTTCGCGCCGGAAGGCGGCGGTGATCCGATCCTGTTCCAGCACCTGTTCTGGTTCTTCGGTCATCCGGAAGTGTACATCCTTATTCTGCCGGGCTTCGGCATCATCAGCCACATCGTCTCGACCTTCTCGCGCAAGCCGATCTTCGGTTATCTCGGCATGGCCTACGCCATGGTCGCGATCGGCGCGGTCGGCTTCATCGTGTGGGCGCACCACATGTACACGGTCGGCATGTCGCTCGACACGCAGCGTTACTTCGTCTTCGCGACGATGGTCATTGCGGTTCCGACCGGCGTGAAGATCTTCTCCTGGATCGCGACGATGTGGGGCGGCTCGATCCGCTTCACGACCCCGATGGTCTGGGCGATCGGCTTCATCTTCCTCTTCACGGTCGGCGGCGTTACGGGCGTTCAGCTCGCCAATGCCGGTCTCGATCGCGCGCTGCACGACACCTACTACGTGGTTGCTCACTTCCACTACGTGCTGTCGCTCGGCGCCGTCTTCGCGATCTTCGCTGCCTGGTACTACTGGTTTCCGAAGATGACCGGCTACATGTACTCGGAATTCATCGGCAAGCTGCATTTCTGGGTCATGTTCATCGGCGTGAACCTGATCTTCTTCCCGCAGCACTTCCTCGGCCTCGCTGGCATGCCGCGCCGCTACATCGACTATCCGGATGCCTATGCCGGCTGGAACATGGTGTCGTCCTACGGCTCCTACATCGCCGCCGTCGGCGTGCTCATCTTCCTCTTCGGCGTCGCTGAAGCCTTTGCGCGCAAGCGCGTTGCCGGCGACAACCCGTGGGGGGAGGGTGCGAACACGCTCGAATGGCAACTCTCGTCGCCGCCGCCGTTCCACCAGTGGGAACAGCTCCCGCGGATCAAGTGACGGGGAACGAACAGAAGCCGCCGGTTCCGGCGGCTTCACCCCGCCGGCCTGCCGGCAGAATGCGGCTGCCATGGCCGCAGCAGTTTCAAGGACCAGACATGACGCTCATCGACAATCACGAAGCAGTCGGCATGGAAGGCGCACCGCGCCTGTCCGAGGCCTCTGCGCGCGATTATTTCGAGCTCTTGAAGCCGCGCGTCATGTCGCTTGTCGTCTTTACCGCATTTGCCGGGCTCGTCCTTGCGCCAGGACAAATCAATCCGTTTATCGGCTTCATCGCCATCCTGTGCATCGCCGTCGGTGCCGGAGCCTCCGGTGCGCTGAACATGTGGTACGACGCCGATATCGATGCGGTGATGAGCCGTACCGCCAAGCGTCCGATTCCCGCTGGCAAGATCCTGCCTGAGGAGGCGCTCGCCTTCGGCCTGACGCTGTCAGCCTTTTCCGTGATCATCCTCGGGCTCGCCGTCAATTGGCTCGCAGCCGGGTTGCTCGCCTTCACGATTTTCTTCTACGCCGTGATCTACACCATGTGGCTGAAGCGCTCGACGCCGCAGAACATCGTTATCGGCGGTGCTGCAGGGGCCTTCCCGCCGATGATCGGCTGGGCCTGTGTGACCGGCGGTGTGTCGATCGAAAGCATTGTGCTCTTTCTCATCACATTCCTCTGGACACCGGCCCATTTCTGGGCGCTCGCCCTGTTCAAGATGCGGGACTATGGTGCCGTCGGCGTGCCGATGATGCCCAATGTCTGCGGCGAGGCGACGACGAAGAAGCAGATCGTCATCTACGCCGTCCTGACCGCTCTCATCGGCATCTGTCCCACCTTGCTCGGCTTCGCGAGCCTTGGCTATGGGGCGTTCGCGACCGTCATGGGCCTGGGCTTCGTCTGGTATTCGATCGGTGTCCTGCGCATGCCGGAGGGAGACGAGAAAATGGTTCCGGCCAAGAAACTCTTCGCCTTTTCGATTGCCTATCTTTTCGCGATCTTCTCGGCCCTGGTGGTCGACTACGTGATCGCGCAGATCTGGCTCAACGCCGGAGGTATCGCCTGATGGAAACCGTTAAACTCAGCGAGGCACAGCGCAAGTCACGGCGCAGCCGCAACATCGCTCTTGGTCTCGTACTCGCCGGCCTTGTGGCACTTTTCTACGTCGTCACGCTGATTAAATTCGGCAACGGCATGGTCCATTGAGAATGCCGCGCATGACCAACACTCCGCAATCGCAATCGAGCCGGAAAGAGCGCGCAAATGGCGTGATCGTCGGCGCGTGCATTGCCTTCGTGGTAGGTATGGTGGGCATGGCCTATGCCGCCGTGCCGCTCTACGACATGTTCTGCCGGGTGACGGGGTATAACGGCACGACGCAGCGGGTCGAGCAGGCCTCGGACGTCATCCTCGACGAGAAGGTCAAGGTTACCTTCGACGCCAATACGTCGGGCCTGCCGTGGGAATTCAAGCCTGTGCAACGCGACATCGACGTCAGGATCGGCGAGACGGTACAGGTCAGCTACCGGGCGAAGAACCTGTCATCGAAACCGACGACCGGCCAGGCAACCTTCAACGTGACGCCAATGGCGGCAGGCGCCTATTTCAACAAGGTGCAATGCTTCTGCTTCACGGAAATCACCCTTCAGCCGGGCGAAGAGCTGGAGATGCCGGTCGTCTTCTTCGTCGATCCGGAGATCGTCAAGGCGGTCGAGACCAAGGGCATCAAGACACTTACGCTGTCCTACACCTTCTACCCGCGCGAGCCGTCCAAGCCGCTCGCCGAAGTGAAGGCTAAGGCAGGGGAAGCTCAGAACAAACTTTGACACAGGGCCCGTTTCGGCTATGTCGGGCGGGCGACACGAGAAAGACCTATCGGGGATTACTGACATGGCCGATGCGCATCAGAAGAATCACGACTACCACATCATAGACCCGAGCCCGTGGCCGCTGCTCGCCTCCATCGGCGCCTTCGTCATGGCTTTGGGCGGCGTTGGCTTCATGCGCTTTGTCGCCGGTGGTTCGTTCAAGCTGTTCGGTGCAGAGCTTGCCACCCCCTGGGTTTTCTTCATCGGCCTGGCGGTCGTACTCTACACCATGTTCGGTTGGTGGTCGGACACGATCAAGGAAGCGCATGAGGGGCATCACACCCGCGTCGTGTCGCTGCACCTGCGCTACGGCATGATCATGTTCATCGCCTCGGAGGTGATGTTCTTCGTAGCCTGGTTCTGGGCCTTCTTCGACGCGAGCCTCTTTCCAGGCGAAGCGATCCAGGCCGCGCGCGCGACCTACACTGGCGGCGTCTGGCCGCCGAAGGGCATCGAGGTCCTCGATCCCTGGCACCTGCCGCTCTACAACACCGTCATCCTGCTGCTGTCCGGCACGACCGTTACCTGGGCGCACCATGCCCTGCTGCACAATGACCGCAAGGGTCTGGTTTCCGGCCTGACGCTGACGGTCCTGCTCGGCGTCCTGTTCTCGAGCGTACAGGCCTACGAATATGCGCACGCGCCGTTCGCCTTCAGGGACTCGATCTATGGTGCAACCTTCTTCATGGCGACGGGCTTCCACGGTTTCCACGTTCTGATCGGCACGATCTTCCTGCTGGTCTGCCTGTTGCGCGCAATTCGTGGTGACTTCACGCCGAAGCACCATTTCGGCCTCGAGGCGGCTGCCTGGTACTGGCACTTCGTTGACGTGGTCTGGCTGTTCCTCTTCTTCTCCATCTACATCTGGGGCAGCTGGGGTGCGCCGGTCGCCCACGGCTAACAGGCCGGCGACGGTGTACTGAATTCGGGGCGGCCTGCGGAAACGCGGCCGCCCCTCGCATTTGGAGGTTGAGCAATGACTGACGACAAGGCGCTCTATCCGCCAGTCGACCCGATCTTGACCGGCATCAGGGGGCACTGCCCGCGTTGCGGCCAGGGTCAACTCTTCGAGGGGTTTCTGAAGCTGCGCCCGGCTTGCAGCAATTGCGAACTCGACTATCGCTTCGCCGATTCCGGCGACGGACCTGTTGTCTTCGTCATTCTGATCGTCGGCTTCATCGTCGTCGGCGCGGCGCTGTGGATGGAGGTCAACGTCAATCCGCCGCTGTGGCTGCACTTCCTGCTCTGGATACCGCTCGCGACGATCCTTAGCCTCGCTCTGACGCGGATGCTGAAGGGCGTGCTGATCAATCTGCAATACCGCAACAGCGCGCGTCCGGGTGAGATCGATCGTGGTTGAAGAGCGCAAGCCGGCGGGGCGTGGCCGCCTCGGCAGGATTGCCGGCCTCATCCTGGTCGTTGCGGCTTTTGGCGTGCTCGTGTCGCTCGGCACTTGGCAGGTGCAGCGGCTTCAGTGGAAGGAAGGGCTGCTGGCTGCAATCGCAGAGCGGCGCACGGCGCCCCCGGTCTCGCTCAAGGAGATCGAGGCGATGGCTGCCGCGGGCGACGACATCGATTACCGCACCGTTAGCGTGTCGGGCACCTACGATCACGGCAAGGAGCGCCATTTCTTCGCCACCCACGAAGGCCGCACCGGCTACTATGTCTTCACCCCGCTGATGCTCGATGATGGCCGCGCCCTTTTCGTCAACCGCGGCTTCGTGCCGTTCGAGAAGAAGGATGCATCGACTCGCCCCGAAGGGCAGGTTGCCGGAACGGTAACGGTGAACGGCCTTGCCCGTCCGAGACTTTCGGAAAAGCCTTCCTCTCTCGTTCCCGATAACGACATCGCCAAGAACATCTTCTACTGGAAGGACCTCGATGCGATGGCTGGCTCGGCCGGCCTTCCGGCCGATCGGGTGGTTTCTTTCTTCGTGGACGCCGATGCCACCGCGAACCCCGGCGGACTGCCGATCGGCGGCGTCACGCAATTCGACCTCCCAAACAACCATCTGCAATATGCTCTTACGTGGTACGGCCTTGCGGCGGCGCTGGTGGTGGTGAGTGGCGTCTACTTCTATCGCCGCAGGCGGCAGCCCGACCAGGAAAATCCGGCCTCGGAGGTCTGATCCGGAGATGAGGCGCATGCGATCTGGTCAGGCGATCCCCGACACCGCATTTGCCCGGTTGAGGTGTTCTTTCTTGTGTGCGTTACCGTTGCCGCTATATATGGCGCATGGCCGGGGTAGCCCGGCTATGTTCGCCCCTGTTTGTTCTACCGTTTTGTGACTCATGGCCTCATCCGCGGCAGCAAAATCTCCGGTTACCATTCGCCTCTGCGGCCCGCGCGGCTTCTGCGCCGGCGTCGATCGGGCGATCCAGATCGTCGTTCTGGCGTTGAAAGAGTTTGGCGCCCCGGTCTACGTTCGCCATGAAATCGTGCACAACCGTTATGTTGTCGAGGGCCTCGAAGCCAAGGGCGCGATTTTCGTCGAGGAACTGGACGAGATCCCGCCGGAGCATCGTAAGCAGCCGGTGGTCTTTTCGGCCCATGGCGTGCCGAAGTCCGTGCCGGCGGACGCGGACGCGCGCAATCTCTTCTATCTCGATGCGACCTGCCCGCTGGTGTCGAAAGTGCACAAGCAGGCGATGCGCCACCATCGGCTGGGACGCCATGTCGTGCTCATCGGCCATGCCGGGCACCCGGAGGTCATCGGCACGATGGGGCAACTGCCCGAAGGCGCCGTGTCGCTTGTCGAAACCGTCGAAGATGCGGACGTCTACGTCCCCCCGGACCCCGACAATCTCGGATTCGTGACCCAGACGACGCTGTCGGTCGACGACACCGCCGGCGTCATCAAGAGGCTGCACGAGCGCTTCCCGAATCTGACGGCGCCGGCGGCCGATTCGATCTGCTACGCGACCACGAACCGCCAGGAAGCGGTAAAGCAGGCGGCGCCCGGCTGCGACCTGTTCCTGATCGTCGGCGCGCCGAATTCATCCAATTCCAAGCGCCTCGTCGAAGTGGCGCTAAGAGCCGGCGCAAAGAAATCGGTTCTGGTCCAGCGCGCGTCGGAAATCGACTGGGACGCGATCGGGGACATCTCTACGGTCGGCCTGTCGGCCGGCGCATCTGCGCCGGAAGTCATCGTCAACGAAATCATCGAGGCGTTCCGCGAACGTTACGATGCGGCGGTGGAGCTTGCCGATACGGTCGAGGAAAATGAGAACTTCCTTGTCAACCGGGAGCTCCGCCACGTCGAATTGACCGCTGCCGACATGGCCTTCGTCAACGGCGAATAATCAAGGTGCGGTCTTCCGCCCCCGGCCTGCTCCGACTACTCGACTTGCATTTCTGAAAGTGGCGAACCTTGGCAGTTTATACCGACATTACGGAAGACGATCTGATCCGTTTTCTGGCAGCTTATGACGTGGGTGCCCTGACCTCCTACAAGGGCATTGCGGAAGGGGTCGAAAATTCGAACTTCCTTCTCCACACGACCAAAGGCTCCTACATCCTCACGCTTTACGAAAAGCGTGTGAACGCGGACGATCTGCCGTTCTTCCTTGGCCTGATGCACCATCTGGCCGAACGGGGGCTGTCGTGCCCGCTGCCGCTGCCGCGCGCTGACGGCAAGCTTCTCGGAGAACTGTCCGGCCGTCCGGCCGCCGTGATCTCCTTCCTCGAAGGCATGTGGCTGAGAAAGCCCGAGGCGCAGCATTGCCGCGAGGTCGGCCGCGCACTCGCGGCCATGCATGTCGCCGGCCAGGACTTTCCCTTGAAGCGCGCCAACGCGCTCTCGGTTTCCGGCTGGCGTCCGCTCTGGCAGAACTCGGAGGCCCGCGCCGATGAGGTGCAGGCCGGCTTGAAGGATGAGATCGCGGCGGAGCTGAGCTATCTGGAGGCACGTTGGCCGAAGAACCTGCCCGAAGGCGTCATCCACGCGGATCTTTTCCCCGACAACGTCTTCTTCCTTGGCGATCGCCTGTCGGGGCTCATCGATTTCTATTTCGCCTGCAACGATTTCCTCGCCTATGATATCGCAGTCTGCCTGAATTCCTGGTGCTTCGAGAAGAATGGCTCCTACAACATCACCAAAGGCATGGCGCTGCTGTCGGGTTACCAGAGTGTGCGAAGGCTGACGGCGGAAGAAGTGGCGGCCCTGCCGTTGCTTGCACGGGGCTCGGCCCTGCGCTTCTTCCTGACCCGGCTCTATGACTGGCTGATGACGCCGCCCGGCGCGCTCGTCGTGAAGAAAGATCCGCTCGAATACCTGACGAAGATCCGCTTTCATCGCGCTATCCTGTCGAGCGCCGAATACGGTCTCACACGTCAAGAGGCATCGGCATGAAGCACGTCGACATCTTTACGGATGGCGCCTGTTCGGGAAATCCCGGCCCGGGGGGCTGGGGCGCAGTGCTACGCTATGGCGACGTCGAGAAGGAAATGTCCGGTGGAGAGGCGGAGACCACCAACAACCGCATGGAACTGCTTGCCGCGATTTCGGCGCTGAATGCGCTGAAACAGCCTTGCGAGGTCGATCTTCATACCGACAGCAAATACGTCATGGACGGCATCTCAAAGTGGATTCACGGCTGGAAGCGCAACGGCTGGAGGACCGGAGACAAGAAGCCGGTGAAGAACGGCGAGCTTTGGCAGGCGCTCGATGAGGCGAGGGGGCGCCACAACGTGACCTGGCACTGGGTCAAGGGCCATGCCGGGCACCCCGAGAACGAGCGTGCCGACGAACTCGCGCGCAAGGGCATGGAGCCATTCAAGAAATCGCGCCGCGCCGATGCGGTGAAATGAAACAGGCCCGCGCGGCCCGTATCAGCCCCTCAACCGCCTGCCGGCACCTTCTCCCCGCAAGCGGGGCGAAGGAGATCCGCGGCGCCCTCTCAAGTTCCCTCGCCCCCGCACGCGGGGAGAGGGTGAGGGGCAATTCCGCTCCAATTCTTGCGAGCGCGGCTTCACATCAAAGCTGTTCCAGCATGGCGGCGGCGCCCGAAACAGTCGCCTGGCCGGGGCTCTCCTCGACGTTCAGCGTCTTCACCACCCCATCTTCGACCAGCATCGAGTAGCGCTTGGAGCGGATGCCCAGCGTGCCGGCAGAAAGATCGATATCCATGCCGAGCGCCTTCGTGAATGCGGCGTTCCAGTCCGAGAGGAAATGGATCTTGCCCATGCCGCCGGACGCGGTTGCCCAGGCGCCCATGACGTGCAGGTCGTTGACTGCGACCACGGCAATCTCGTCGACGCCGCGGGCAAGGATCGCGTCTCGATTTTCGAGATAGCCGGGAAGGTGGTTGAGCGAGCAGGTCGGCGTGAAGGCACCCGGGACGGCAAAAAGAACGACACGCTTGCCCTTGAAGAGCTGGTCCGTCGTCACCTCAACCGGGCCGTCGGCAGTCTTTTCCTTGAAGGTTGTGGTGGGCAGCTTGTCTCCGACGGAAATAGTCACGGTTCTCTCCCTGATATGAGCGAAGTTCGGTGCGGTGGGAGCGACCGAACGCGTCAGGGACTATAGGTCGCCATCACTCAAAGGCAAGGGTCGTTTCCATGCTGCGGCTGCCGGCGCGCACAGTCAGCGCGATCGGCTTTCCGTTGATGTCCTTGTCCTTGCCGGAGAACTTCACCGGAATGTCCGCCGTGCGTTGAATGCCCGTTTCCACCCCGAACGCCGGCTTGCCGAAGCTGATACCGGAGGGGCCGGCGAGAAAGAGCTCCGGCTGGTCTGCCTTTGCTTCTGGCGGCAATTGAAGCCGGACCCGGATCGCTCCTGCAGCCGCATCGAAGCTTGCTGTCGCGACATTGAATTCGCTCGACGGGGCTTGCGGCAGCGCCGCTACGGCATCGGCGATGCGTGCCCCGTCGAGGGGATTGTCGAACTCGCCCTGCTTCAGGATAAGGTTCAGTTCGCCCTGGACCGGAATGCAGATCTCCTCGCAGATGCCCAGAAAGACCGACGCCCGGATGGCGAGATCGCCGTCGCCACGCGTCCTTTTCAGCACCAGTGGAAAAGCGACGGGCGTGTCGTAGCCGACATAGCGGCCCGCCCCCTCGCCGAATGTCTTCGGTGCGGGGAAATTGATAGCCTGGAGGACAACGCCGGAGGAAGGGTCGATCGTAATCTGTGGGGGGATTCCACTTGTGCCCGGATCTCGCCAGTAGGTCTTCCAGCCGGGCTTTAGCTTGACCTCGAGAATAGCCGGTATGGTGCCGTCCCCTTCGGGCTGCGCGGCGACGAGACGGATCGTGCCGCCGGCCGACGTCACCCAGTCGCTGGCGGCCGCATATGTTTTGGCTGGAAGAAAAAATAAAATCAGAAGACTTGCCGCAGCGACGCGTTGGGCCATCTTCTCTAGTGGAGGGCGCTTGGTCATGGGCTAAGCATTACCGTTCTTCGCCCCGTACCGCCAGCCGCCCTTGACTATGCCGGCGATCATAATCGCTTGATTGGCACGCGTGAGCGGCGCGCGTGCAAATTTTCGCAGCCGCCACGTAGAGGCGCTTTTCATTTCGCGACGAATTGGTAGGCTATACCCATTATGGCGACAACGGTGCTGCACAAGACACGCGAACGTGGTTTCCTTGACGGTCAATTCCTGATCGCCATGCCGAGCATGTTCGACGCCAATTTTGCCCGCACGGTCATTTTCGTCTGCGCCCATTCCGAGGATGGGGCGATGGGCTTCGTTCTTAATCGGCCCCAGCGGCTGACCTTCCCGGATGTCCTCTTGCATCTGCAGCTCCTTGACGAGGAGGAGGCGATCCGCCTCCCTCCGACGGCCAGGGACTTTCAGATACAGGCAGGCGGTCCGGTCGAGACCGGCCGCGGCTTCGTGCTGCATTCAGACGATTATCTGAGCGACTCCAGCATTCCTGTGAGCGATGACATCTGCCTGACGGCGACGCTCGATATCGTCAGAGCCATTTCGCGCGGCGAGGGGCCGCTCAAGGCGACGATGCTGCTCGGCTATGCTGGATGGGGTCCCGGCCAGCTCGAGGCCGAGATCGCCCAAAACGGCTGGCTGACGTGCCCCGCACGCGAAGAGCTCATCTTCGACCGCGCCTTGGACGAGAAATATGACCGAGCGCTTGAGCTGATGGGCGTCAGTTCCGCCATGCTTTCCACAGACGCCGGCCACGCCTGACCTTCCCCGCTTCGTCGCGGGCTACGCCCTCTTCATCAAGGGAAATCGTTCCTTCAGCAGGCGCAGGATCGATTCCGATCCGACCGGCGGACCGAAGAGGAAACTCTGGCCGTAATCGCAACCCATCTGCGCGAGTTGGATCGCATCTTCTTCGGACTCGATGCCCTCGGCCACCACTTGCATATCGAGTTCGCGAGCCATCGTGATCACGGAACGCAAGAGGATACCGCGCTTGTCGCTCGGATCGCGAACGAGCGCCTTGTCGATCTTGATCGTGTCGAAGGGGAAACGCGTCAGGTAGGAGAGCGACGAGTGGCCGGTGCCGAAATCGTCGAGCGCCAGCCGCAGGCCCGCCTCCTTGAGTTTTTCGAGGACGAGCCGCGCCTGTTCCGGGTTTTCCATCACCAGCGATTCCGTCAGCTCCATCTTGACTTTTGCGGGATCGCAGCGGTTCTTGTTGAGAACGGCGCGGATGTCGTCATAGAGCTCGTTGTTCAGAAGCTGTGCGCTCGAAAGATTGATCGCAACGAAAATCGGCAGGTCGCCCGTCTGTATCTGCCAATCGGTAAGATCGTTGGTCGCCTTTTCGAAGGCGAACATGCCAAGCTGATTGATGAGATCGGAATTCTCGGCGATCGGGATAAACTCCGTCGGCGAGACATTGCCACGCTTCGGATGATCCCAGCGCATCAGCGCCTCGAAGCCGGCGATTTCAGCATCGTTGAGCCGAACGATCGGCTGGTAGACCAGCGAAAGTTCCTTGCGCTCGATCGCCCGCTTGAGGTCCGCCTCGAGCTGCAGGCGGTCCGATCCCGATGTTCTGAAGGCCGGACGGAACGGTTCGACGCGGTTGCCGCCCGCCTTCTTGGCGCGGAACATCGCCAGCTCCGCGTCGTCCAGAAGCCCGGCTGCGCTCTGCTCCTGGTCGAGCCAGGAAACCAGGCCGATCGAGGCGGTGAGATTGATCTCGCGATTGCCGTAGTTGAGCGGGACCATGATCGCCTTGCTGACCGCATCGGCAAAGTCGGCGATTTTCGCCGGATCGCGCTCGGAGAGAAGGATGAGGCCGAACTGGTCGCCGCCGAGGCGTGCCAGAGTGTCCTGCGGGCGCAATAGACGGCGCAGACGGCGCGTCAACGCGATGAGAATGTTGTCGCCAGCCGCGATGCCGAGCAAATCGTTGACCTGCTTGTAGCGATCGATGTCGATCGCAAGAACGGTCGGCCGCACTGTGCTGGATCCGTCTGCCATCAGCAGGATTGCCTGCAAGCGGTCGAGAAACACCTGCCTGTTCGGAAGGCCGGTCAGATTGTCGTGGAGCGCGTTGTGCAGCAGCCGCTCGATCGAATTGCGCTGTTCGGTGATGTCGACGATGGTCCCGACGCAGCGGATGATCTCGCCGTTTGCGCCGAGCACGGGGCGCGCGCGGATCGACAGCCAATGATAGTGGCCATCTTCAGCACGCACGCGGAACTCATGGTTCAGCCGGCCGCGCCTATGCTCCAGCAGCACGTCGAGTGTCGCGCGGAACCGGTCGCGGTCGTCCGGGTGGAGGCGCGGCACCCAGTTGCGGACGGGGCCGTTCATGGTTCCGAGCGACAGCCCGAGCTGGTGCGAGATGTCCGGGATGGTCACGACGCGGTCGCGCGCGACGTCCCAATCCCACACGGTGTCGCCCGATCCGGTAAGCGCGAGCGACTGCCGCTCCAGATCGGAGAAAAGGCCCTGCTGATAGGCGCCGCCCGCAAAGGCATGTTGCATCACGGTGAAGCCGATCAAGAGCACGATCAGCACGAGGCCGCCGCCGAGCGCCGGCTGGACGATATCGTTGGCGAGCTGGCCCGTGACCGCGAGCCATGCACCGAAAAGCCAGACAAGGATCAATAGCCAGGCCGGAACCAGAAGGATTGCGCGGTCGTAGCGGTTGAAGCCGAGATAAGCGATCAGCACGATGCCGACGCTTGCCGTCAGCGCGAAGGAGAGGCGGGCAATGCCCGAGGCGATCGCAGGGTCATAGACGGCGACGCCGAAGAGCAGTGCCAGTCCGAGAATCCAGGCGAGCGTTGCATAGCCGAGATGCTGATGCCAGCGATTGAGGTTGAGGTAGGTGAACAGGAAAACGACCAGTCCCGCCGCCAGGAAGACTTCGGTACCCGCTCGCCATATTCGCTCATCGCCGGCGGTAACGCTGATCAGTTTCGACAGGAAACCGAAATCGACGCAGATATAGGCAAGCACTGCCCAGGCAAGCGCCGCCGTCGCCGGAAGCATCGAGGTTCCCTTGACGACGAAGAGGATGGTGAGGAACACCGCCAGGAGACCGGCGATCCCGAGCACGATCCCACGGTAGAGCGTGAACGCGTTGACCGTGTCCTTGTAGGCATCGGGCTGCCAAAGATAGATTTGCGGCAGATCGGGGGTGGCAAGCTCGGCGACGAACGTGATGACGGCGCCCGGATTGAGGGTGATGCGGAAGACGTCGGCCTCATCGCTCGGCTGCCGGTCGAGGGCAAAGCCTTCGCTCGGCGTGATAGAGAGGATGCGCTGCGACCCGAGATCCGGCCAGAACAGCTTTGAATTCACGAGCCGGAAATGCGGCGCGACGATCACGCGCTCGAGCTGCTCCTCGGAGACATTTGCGAGCGCGAAAACCGCCCAGTCGCCCTGGTGATTTTCGGTACTCGATCGCACCTCGATGCGGCGCACGATGCCGTCGGTGCCGGGCGCGGTCGAAACCTGGAACGCCTCGCCCCTTCCACTGTAGATCTCGGTCGTCGCCGTCAGATCGAGTGCCGTATCTTCGCGAGAGATCTTCACCGGTTCGAGCGCATGCGCAACGCCGCCGGCAAGGCCAATGGCGAAGACGGCGAATGCGACCAGAAACGCCGCCAGCTTTGCGGCTGGTCGCGCGAACGGCTTAGAGGTCAGGGGCATCAAAGGGGCATATTCCTGTTCGGTACGGCGTCTGCGGGCAGGAGGGAAAACATCAGATGGTCCCGCCACTGCCCGTTTATCTTCAAGTACTGTCTCAAATAGCCTTCACGCTCAAAGCCGGCCTTTTCAAGGAGCCGGATGCTCCGAGCATTCTCTGGAATACAGGCTGCTTCAATACGGTGCAACTCAAGGACCGAAAAGATGTAGGGAATCGTCAGCTTGAGGGCCTCGTACATGTGACCCTGGCCCGCAAATTTCTGCCCCATCCAATAGCCGATCATGCAGTTCTGGGCGGCGCCGCGCCGGATATGTCCGATGGTGAGGCCGCCGAGGAGTGTTTCGTCGGGCTTCTGGAAAAGGAACAGGGGAACGGCCTGGCCGGAGGCATATTCCTGCTCGTTGCGGATGACGCGGCCGCGAAACGCGCTCTCGGTCATTTCGTCGGCACGCCAGCTGGGCTCCCACGGCTCCAGAAAGGCGCGGCTCTCGCTGCGCAGCTGATACCATTGGCGATAGTCGGCGTATCGGGGAAGGCGGAGCAGATAGTCCCGGTTGGCGATCTCGATCGACTCGGGCTGCCGCGACAGAAACCGAAAAACCGATCGTGCCATATGTCCCTCCAGACCAGGATCGCGGCGGGGCGGGGCTGAAAGCCGTCTGGATTTTCCTCGTCCGTCCCAGCCATTTACGCGCGACGGGACGTATGCCTCCCGTCAACGGCGCCGCCGATCAAGCTTTCCGGTAGCGCCGCCGCACTTCTGAAACGTTGCACAACTTCGCGCTCGAATCGAATCCGATTTTCAGGAATTGTACAAGAAAAACACTTCGGTTTCGCCAGGTTAGGCCGTTGCTCGGCGGCAGATCCGGTCAGATCGCCACGGCATGAGTCTCGGCCGCCCTGGGGCTGAGAGACGACAGGATGTCGCCCATAGGAGCCAGATGTTCAAGCGGGCCGATCGCCGACAACGTCGGGACCGTATCGAAGAACAAGCGACCGGCGAGATCGGTAAGGCGCTCCTTCGTGATGCCGGAGAGCCGTTCCATCAATTCCTCATTGGGGATGGGGCGGCCGTAGAGCATCATCTGGCGGGCGATCTGTCCTGCGCGCGCCGCAGGGCTTTCCTGCCCCATGAGCAACTGCGCGCGGATCTGCGCACGGGCGCGCTCGATTTCCTGCTGCTCGATGCTCATCGATGATTTGCGCAGTTCGTCGACGATCACCGGCATCAGTTCCGGCAGGTTTTCACCGCCGGTGGCAGCATGGACGCCGAAAATGCCGGTGTCGGAGAAGCCCCAGTGAAAGGCATAGACGGAATAACAGAGGCCCCGGTGCTCGCGCACTTCCTGGAACAGGCGCGAAGACATTCCCCCGCCGAGAATGTTGGCGAGGATCTGCGAGCAGTAGAAGTCGCGTGCATGGTAGGCTTTCCCCTCGAAGCCGAGCAGGACCTGCGCATCCATGAGGTCGCGGCTCTCACGGCTGTCGCCGCCGGTGTAACGCGCGGTATCGAGAACGGGAGAGGAGTGCGGCAGGCGCGGCAGGGCGGAAAAGCGTGTTTCGACCTCGCGTACGAAGGCGTCGTGCTCGACCGCGCCGGCTGCCACGATGAAGATCCGGTCGGTCGTGTAGTTGCGGCCGAGGTAATGGCGAATCTGGTCGGGCGAAAACGACATGACGGTGTCCGGCGTGCCGAGGATCGGGCGGCCGACCGTCTGGTCGCGATAGGCCGTCTCGGCGAAGCGGTCGAAGACGACGTCGTCCGGTGTGTCGTCCGCGGCACCGATTTCCTGCAGAATGACGTGTTTCTCACGCCTGAGTTCCTCGGCGTCGAAGGTCGAGTCCGTCAGGATGTCGGCGAGGATGTCGACAGCCAGCGGCACATGATCCTTGAGAACGCGGGCGTAGTAGGAGGTCGTTTCGGTGGAGGTGGCGGCGTTGAGTTCGCCGCCGACATTTTCGATTTCCTCAGCGATCTGGCGGGCACTGCGCCGCCGGGTCCCCTTGAAAGCCATGTGCTCCAGCAGGTGCGCTATGCCGTGTTCATCCACGGTTTCGTTGCGCGAACCGGACTTGATCCAGACGCCGAGCGCCACGCTTTCGAGATGCGGCATTCGCTCGGTCACCACCGTCAGCCCGGAAGGGAGCTGGGTGCACTTAACTTTCATCATACGTTTCTTCTCGTTCTACTCCCGAACGCGGGTACGCTCGCCGATGAAGGTTTCGACGTTCTTAAGCTCCGGGTCCAGGATATCGAAACGCTCCGCCCTATTCATGAGATCAGCAAGCCACGTTGGAAGCGCGGGGTCAATACCACTTGCCGATTTTACTGCGTCGGGGAATTTCGCCGGATGGGCCGTCGCAAGCGTCACCATCGGTGCAGAGGATTTCTCGTGTTTGGCCGCCACGAACACGCCGATTGCTGTATGCGGATCAAGGAGATAGCCGCTGCCCTCAAAGGTCTTGCGGATTGTCTTCGCCACTTCTTTTTCCGAGGCGCGGGCCGCGCGGAACTCCTTGCGAATTTTTTTCAAGGCACCGTCGTCGATCGCGAAGGAGCCCGATTGCTTGAGGCCTGCCATGGCAGCACGCACCATGGCCGGATCGCGATCGTAAGCCTCGAACAACAGTCTTTCGAAGTTGGAGGAGATCTGGATGTCCATCGAGGGCGATGTGGTTGCCTTGACCTCGCGCATTTCGTATCGGCCGGTTTTCAGCGTGCGTGCAAGAATGTCGTTCTCGTTGGTCGCAATGATCAGCTTGTCGATCGGCAAGCCCATACGCTTGGCCACGTAGCCTGCGAAGATGTCGCCGAAATTGCCGGTCGGGACGGTGAAGGAAATCTTGCGGTCGGGGCCGCCAAGCGAGATCGCGGCGGTGAAATAGTAGACGATCTGGGCCATGATGCGGGCCCAGTTGATCGAGTTGACGCCCGAGAGCTTGACGCCGTCGCGGAAGCTCTGGTCGTTGAACATCGCTTTGACGAGATTCTGGCAGTCGTCGAAATTACCCTTGATCGCAATCGCATGCACGTTCGCGGCCGTGGACGTGGTCATCTGCCTTTGCTGCACCGGCGAGACCTTGCCGTGCGGGAAGAGAATGAAGATGTCGGTGCGTTCCCTGCCGGCAAAAGCGTCGATTGCCGCGCCACCGGTATCGCCGGACGTCGCGCCGACGATGGTCGCCCGTTCGCCGCGCTCCGCAAGCACATGATCCATCAGGCGGGCGAGCAACTGCATGGCCACGTCCTTGAAGGCGAGCGTCGAGCCGTGGAAGAGCTCCAGCACGAAGGAATTCGCCCCGGTCTGCACCAGCGGCACGACGGCCGGATGCCGGAAGGTGGCATAGGCTTCGTCGATCATCTCGCGAAACTTCGTGGCCGGAATTTCGCCGTTGGTGAAGGGCTCGAGCACGGCAAAGGCGATTTCCTGATAGGACTTGCCGCGCAGCGCCCGTATCTCCTTCTTCGAGAGCGTCGGCCATTCCTTCGGCAGGTAGAGCCCGCCGTCACGCGCGAGCCCTGCGAGGAGGGCGTCGCAGAAACCGAGGGGCGCCGCTTCTCCCCGTGTCGAAACATACTTCACCATTTTCACCCCTTCGTCCTGTCCACGCGTACGGCCCTGAGGTCCGCCCGACCCGGCCGCCTTATTGCGTCAATCCCCGGCAAAACACCCCGTCAATCTTGTCACCATGGCAATTCCGGCTGGCCACGCTCCCCCGGAATCTTCTTCATAGGACCGCTGACTGGATCGATTTTTCAAAACGCCGCTGCTATAGACGATGCCCGTGGGCCGTGAAAGGCCCTGACCGAACGTTTTCGGTCTACGGTGCCGCGCGCCTTAATCAGACGCGCAAAGGCCGCACTTTTGAATTGCTGCATGTCTTGGCCCTAGATCGGGTGCATCTAGGGAAACATGCAGTGGAGGCGCGATTGGGATAAAGGGGGGTCACTGCTCCATCGCGCTCTAACCTATTGAAATCGATCACGATGATTTTGGATTGATCCAGTCCAAACTCATCGTGATCTGGTGTTTAACCGGGTTCAGCAGAGGTTGTGTAACGTGTTTGGCAAAGTATCTCGCCGTGTTCTCGCCGTATCGCTTCTTGCGGCGCTCGCCGGCTGTAACAAGACGCAAACGGGCGGCGCCATCGAATCTGGCGGAAGTGCGTCCGCTGCTACGCCGGCGGTAATACAGGCGGCCTGCCCTCAGATTACGCTTCGGGACGGGACGTCCAGCTACCGCACCTATGCGAAGGGCGCGAAGGACGATCCGACCAAGGTCGTCTATCAGGCGTCGCTCGCCGACACCACGCGTCAATGCGTGCAGAGTGAAGATGCGCTCAAGGTAACGGTGGTGGTGCAGGGACGTGTCGTGGCGGGCCCCGCTGGAGGACCCGGCAAGGTGACCCTGCCGATCCGCGTTGCCGCGACGGACGGTAAAAAAACGCTTTATTCCGAACTCACCCAATTTCCGGTCGAGGTTCCGCAGGGCAGCGCCTCGACCCAGTTTGTTTTCACCAAGGCCGACGTGACGATTCCCGCTGGTGCCGGCGCCGAGGCCAAGGTTTTCGTCGGCTTCGATGAGGGACCGTACCGGACGCAGTGACTACTGCATGTTTCCTTAAATCGTAGCCGATTTAAGGATAAAAACATGCAGCAAAGCGCTACAGCGTCCTTTGCGCGTCTGGCAAGACGCGCGGCGCTGTAGGTGGACGCGAAATCCCACAGCGCGCAACAAAAAACGCCGGGGCATGCCCCGGCGTTTTTTTATCCGTTCGCGGCCGCCTTATTCGGCCGGGACGCTCTGGCCGGCTTCCCATTTGTAGAGCGAGAAGCTCGGCGAGGTGAGATCGCCGGTTTCGCCGTAGGTCAGCTTGCCAATGACGGTATCGATCGCGTCGCCGGACTTGATTGCCGTCGCGACTGCGTTCGGGTCCTCGGCGGAGCCCGCTTTTTCGATGCCGGCCTTGAGGACCTGCACGGCGGCATAGGCATTGAGCGTGAAGGCTTCTGCGGGGATGTTCTTGGCCTTGAGGGCCTCGATCACCGGAGCGGCTGCCGGGTTGCGGGTCGCGTCGCTTGCATTGGTGTAAACCGTGCCGCTCGCCGCTTCGCCGCCGATTGCCCAGAACTCGGTATTAGAGAGGCCATCGCCGCCGAGAAGCTGGGCGTTTACGCCCTGGTCGCGCATCTGGCGAACGAGCAGGCCGCCTTCGGCATGATAGCCGCCGAAATAGACGACGTCGACGTTCTCGGCCTTGAGGCGCGTGACGATGGCGCCGAAGTCCTTTTCGCCGGGGGTCAGGCCCTCGTAGACGACTTCGGTGATGCCGCCCGCGTTGATCGCGGCCTTGAACCCGTCGGCAAGCCCCTTGCCATAGGCGGCCTTGTCGTGCAGCACGGCGACGCGCTTGTCCTTTAGGTTCTTGATGACATAGTCGGCGGCAACGACCGCCTGCTGGTCATCCCGCCCGCAGGTACGCAGCACGTTCCACAGGCCGCGGGTCGTGAGGTCCGGCGTCGTCGCCGTCGGCGTGACCATCAGGATGCCGTTTTCCGCGAGCACGTCCGATGCCGGCATCGAGGTGCCGGAGGTTACCGGGCCGACAACATAGCGCAGGCCTTCGCCGGCAAGCTGGTTTGCAACGGATACGGCTTGCTTGGGCTCACCGGCGTCATCGACGATCTTGATGACGATCTTTTCGCCATTGATGCCGCCGGCATTGTTGATGGCCTCGACCGCCGCTTCGGCGCCGTTCTTGACCTGCTCGCCGAAGGCGGCGACCGGGCCCGTGAGCGGGGTGATCACGCCAATCGTGATATCGGCATGGGCGAGCGGTGCGAAAGCGACACTGGCCGCCAACGTCAAACCGGTCAATATCGAAAGACGCATAATGTCTCCTCCTTGGAAGTAACGCTTGTAGACTGCTTGATATAGCCCCTGGGCGCAGTGCGAAAGCCATGATTTTGAAGGAAGGTCAAGCGCAATCAATGCGGCATGGCGTCCTTGTGCAAAGTGAACGCGCCCCCATCGCAACCCGCGGGATTTTCCGTCCCGGCAGCAGCCGGGGCGAAAAGGATCGCACGGCCGTCAGGCCGTCATGGACTCCGACCATTCGGCGAGCGCGGCGATCACGCCGGGCAAAACCGCCATGCGGGAAATCACCGTCTCGGCGCCAGCTTCGGTCAATTTGTCCGCGTGCGAAGGATAGGTATGGGCACCGCCGGTGAAGCCGAGGACCCGCATCCCTGCGGCGCGTGCGCCATGAATACCATGCACCGAGTCCTCGATAACGAGGACGCGCGAGGGTTCGATACCGAATTGGGCGGCACCGTGCAGGAAGATATCTGGCTTCGGCTTGACGCGGTCCGGGCCGAGATCGCGCGCGGAATAGATATGCTTGCCGAAATGGTCCTTGATGCCGACCTTGCCGAGCATGATGGCAAGGCGCTCGGAGGTGGAGTTGGAGCAGACGCAGTGCGGCAGCGTCAGCTGCATCAGTGCCGGCTTGACGCCCTCGATGATCTTGACATCGCGGGCGAGCCGCTTGTCGAGAATGGCATCGACCTTGTCGATCAGCGATGCCGACAGTGGAATACTCGCCTCTTTCTCGATCGCCAGCAGCGTGTTGTGCCAGGTCATGCCGGCGAAACGCTCGGCCATTTCCTCGACACTGATCGGGTAGCCCGCTTCCGTCAGCAATCCGGCCTCGACTTCCGAGGCGATGATTTCCGAGTCGACGAGCACGCCGTCGCAATCGAAGATAATGAGATCGATACCGGTCATTTGGGGGTCAGTTCCTTGGGAGAAAATACGCCAGCGGCAGGGGGAGGAGTCTGGATCGCGGCGAAAGCGGCAGTCGAGCGAGCTTTATACGATGGCGGTCCAAAGCTCAACCTTTGGAAATCGCCGGATGCGCATGCGAGCTTGCTCGACAGCGTCGGGATGCACCTCTATCTGTAGCGCATGAACAAGGAACGTGACGACACGCTTGCGAGCCGCATCAGCCGCGTGCTTGCCGAAAGGATCATCTCCGGAGTGCTGCCGCCAGGCGAGCGGCTGCGGCAGGATCACGTTGCAGAGGAATTCGGCGCCAGCCATGTTCCCGTTCGCGAGGCCTTTCGTAGGCTGGAGGCGCAGGGGCTTGCCGTGAGCGAGCCGCGCCGCGGCGTGCGTGTCGCTGCTTTCGACCTCAAGGAGGTGCGTGAAGTGGCCGAGATGCGGGCCGCCCTGGAAGTCCTGGCGCTGCGCCACGCCGTGCCTCACCTGACGCCGGCGATCCTGGACAGGGCCGAGGCGGCAACGGCCGCGGCAGACAGTTCCAGAGATGTGCGCTCCTGGGAGGCGGCGAACCGTGCCTTTCACCGGATCATTCTCGAGCCCTGCGGTATGCCGCGCCTGCTCGCCGCGATTGACGATCTTCACGCGGCAAGTGCCCGATTTCTCTTCTCGGCCTGGCGGTCGAGTTGGGAGGCGCGCACGGATCATGATCATCGCGCGATCCTGACGGCTCTCCGTCAGGGGAAGGGCGACGAGGCGGCCGCCATTCTCGAGCGTCATGTCGGATGGATCGGCAAGACTCCGGTAAGGACGGCCTCAGGCGAAGTTCGCGACGCCTTTTCGATCGTCGGCTAGCGCACGCCCGACCGGGGTGGAGTGTTTCGAATTATCTATAATTTTAGAGCGAGGGCTCGCTGAAGGTCCGCCGGGGCCTTCCGGTAGCCTACTGCATGATTCCTCAAGTGGGAACCGATTGAGGAAAAAATCATGCAGTGATTCAAAGCTCTACGGCGCGATTTTGCGCGTCTCAAAAGATGCGCGGCATGTAGGGGCCGGCGATTTCGTGGCCTCTAGCTATTGATTGCACCTCTGCTTACGGGTATTGAGCGAATTATAGATAGTTCTAGAAATTATCTATAATCGTGAAATACTGGTTTAGGAGAACCCATGTCCGAACTCGTTTCTGCGTCTGCCTTCGATCCGCTTCGTCTCGGCGGTAAGGCGTTGCCGCTCAAGGCCCTGTTCGTGCTGGCAGGCACCGGCTTTCTTGCGCTTTCTTCGCAGATCAGCGTGCCGATGGTGCCGGTGCCGATCACCATGCAGACGTTCGCAGTCACCATGATCGGTGTTATCTACGGCTGGCGCCTCGGCGTGGTCGCGATCCTCGCCTGGTTGGCGGAAGCCATCGTCGGCTTGCCGGTGCTTGCAAACGGCGCCGGCGGCATCGCCCATTTCGCCGGTCCGACCGCCGGCTATCTTGTCTCTTTTCCGTTGATCGGCGGCCTTGCTGGTTGGCTGGCTGGCCGGGGCTGGACGGGCGATCGGGTGGTGCTGAGCTTCCTCGCGCACTTTTCCGCCAACATACTCTGCCTCGTCATCGGCGCGGCCTGGCTCGCGACGCTGATCGGCCTCGACAAGGCGGTCATGTTGGGTGTCGTCCCGTTCCTGCTCGGTGCCGTCCTGAAATCGGCGCTCGCCGCCGCAGTTCTGAAGGGAATCCAGGACCGTGTTCGTGAGCCGGCGGACCTGCTGTGACGGTTCGCCTGCGCGGGCATCACCTTCTGTGCCTGCTGACTTTCGTGGGCGAGGGCTATACGCCCTCGTTCACCCGCAACTACCAAGTCGTTGCCCGTCGCCTTTCCGCCGGCGAGCCGATCGAGATCGTCGAAGGGCCGGACGATATCTGTGCGCCGATGCTGGGTTTGGCCGAAGCTCATTGCCGCAACGAGAATATCCGCGGTCGCGACAGTCGGGCCTTGGCTGCAGTAGCCGACCTGCTTGGGTTTCCGCTTGGCCCAGGCTCCGTTCTCATTCTCGACGACCGGCGTCTTCAGGACATGCGCGGCGCCTTTGCGCTTGGTTCTGTCCGTGGTGCCTGCGATGAATGCGAATGGTCCGCCCTCTGCACGCGCGTCGCGCGCGATGGCTTTGCCGGCGCGGTCGTTCGAGCCGGGTGGGCGCCGCCTGCCTTATTGCGGGAAGAGCTCTGAGAAGGCTTTTTCGCCGGTATCGGTAAAGCGAATGGCGCGGCTGTTCTGCTCGCGCCTCGCCCACCCCTTGTCGATGAAGAGGGTCAGGAGTGCCTCGCCGAGCGAGCCGGCAAGATGCGAGCGGCGCTCGCTCCAGTCGAGGCAGGTCCGGCAGATCGGCCGCCGGGATTTCTTGAGCGCGGCATAGTCGATGCCCAGGGCCTCGACGCGCGCCTGACCGGCATCGGTCAGCACAAGGTCATCACCGGTTACGTCGATTTGGCGCGCGGCGACCAGGCTGTCGAGCATGCGTACCCCGTAGTCACCAGCGAGGTGATTGTAGCAGACACGCGCCTTTCTGAGCGCCGGGTCCTTCGGTCCCGGTCGATGCCGCGTCAACCCACGGCTTGCCGCAAAGCCCATGATGCTTTCGAGCATCAGCCCGACCTCGTCCTCGCTCAAGGCATAATAACGGTGGCGGCCCTGCTTGCGCTGCGTGAGCAACCCGCCGGCCTCCAGCTTGGCAAGATGCGAGCTTGCGGTCTGCAGCGTTATTCCGGCATGCGTCGCAAGCTCCGTGGCCGTCAAAGCCCGGCCGCCCATCAACGCGGTCAGCATGTTGGCGCGCGCAGGATCGCCGATGAGCGAGCCGATCAGGGCAATGTCCGGACCTTCCTTCATACTTCGATCATAATCGAAGCATTCGCGCCGAACAAGGCGGCATAGTTGTCTTCATCACGAAGGAGACGACCATGATCACCTGTTTCATCCGTTACGAGATCGACCCGTTCCGCAAGGACGATTTCGCGGCCTATGCCCGCAATTGGGGCGAAGCCATTCCCCGCTGCGGTGCCGATCTCATCGGCTATTTTGGCCCGCACGAGGGGTCGGCTACGATTGGCTACGGCGTCTATAACATCGAGAGTCTTGCCGCCTACGAAGCCTATCGAGCGCGGCTCGCCGCCGATCCGCTCGGTCGCGAGAACTACGAATTCGCCAGGCGTGAGCGCTTCATTCTCAAGGAGGACCGTATCTTTTTGAGGAACGTCTCTCTGCCGCAAGGAAAGGAATGACGCGATGATTGCGGTAATATTCGAAGTCGCGCCGTCCGAGGACGAGCGTGACACCTATCTTGGCCTTGCCGCCGATCTGCGTCCTCTGCTGGACGGGATCGACGGCTTCATTTCGATCGAGCGGTTTCAAAGCCTTGCCGATCCGAACAAGTTGCTGTCGCTTTCCTTCTGGCGAGACGAGGCGGCGGTAAAGGCCTGGCGTAACGGTGCCGAACATCGCGCAGCCCAGGAGGCGGGCCGGCGGGGAGTCTTTGCCGATTATCGGCTGAGGATCGCGACGGTCGTCCGGGACTACGGCCTCAACGATCGCGATCAGGCGCCGCCGGATAGCCGGCAATGGCACGATCGAGCCCAAACGACTTGAGCGAGGCGCTTCAAAGCTGGGCCACCGATCGCGGATCGGTCGGCGTAAGCATGGACGCAAATTTTTCCGGAACGGTTTCAGCCTTTGGTAACCATCTTCGGTAACCATAAGCGTATAGTCAGTCCGAGTAAGCGTATTTTGCGAGTTGTCCATGTCTTCAGTTGTTTCGCTTGCCGAAATCTCCCGTGCCGCCCGTCCGTTGAACTGGCTCGACAGCATCATCAAGGGAGATTGCGTGGCCGCGCTGAACGCGCTTCCCGATAATTCCGTCGATGTCGTTTTTGCCGACCCGCCCTACAATCTCCAGCTCGGCGGCATGCTGCACCGGCCTGACCAATCGCTGGTCGATGCCGTCGACGACGACTGGGACCAGTTCGCCTCCTTCGAGGCTTATGACGCCTTTACCCGAGCGTGGCTGCTTGCCTGCCGCCGTGTCCTGAAGCCGACCGGCACGCTCTGGGTGATCGGTTCCTACCACAATATCTTCCGGGTCGGCGCGATCCTGCAGGACCTGCATTTCTGGATCTTGAACGACATCATCTGGCGCAAGACCAATCCGATGCCGAACTTCAAGGGCCGCCGTTTCCAGAATGCACATGAAACGCTGATCTGGGCGACGCCGAACGCAAAGGCCAAGGGCTACACCTTCAACTACGAAGCCATGAAGGCGGCGAACGACGACGTTCAGATGCGCTCCGACTGGCTGTTCCCGATCTGCTCCGGGGCCGAGCGTCTGAAAGGTGACGATGGCAAGAAGGTGCATCCGACGCAAAAGCCCGAGGCGCTTCTCGCCCGTATCCTGATGGCCTCGACAAAGCCGGGCGATATCGTGCTCGATCCGTTCTTCGGCTCCGGCACCACTGGTGCCGTCGCCAAGCGCCTCGGCCGCCATTTCGTCGGCATCGAGCGCGAGCAGGATTATATCGATGCCGCGGCCGAACGCATCGCAGCTGTCGAGCCGCTCGGTAAGGCGACGCTTTCCGTCATGACCGGCAAGAAGGCGGAGCCACGCGTTGCCTTCAACACACTGATCGAAAGCGGACTGATCAAGCCCGGCGCAGTTCTGACCGATGCCAAGCGTCGCTACAGCGCGATCGTGCGCGCGGACGGAACGCTTGCCTCGGGTGGCGAGGCCGGTTCCATCCACCGCCTTGGCGCGAAGGTACAGGGCCTTGATGCCTGCAACGGATGGACGTTCTGGCACTTCGAAGAGGGCAACAGTCTGAAGCCCATCGACGAACTCCGATCCGTCATTCGAAATGACCTGGCAAAACTGAACTGATCAACCAGTTCCGCTCGGGTCTTCGAAAAGCGCTCCATCCGGTTTTTGTACCTTCAGTCCCGGAGGGAGAGCTTTAAACGCCCGGAATCCGATGAGGATTCCGGGCGTTTGTATGAAGTAGGAACGGCCCTTCATCCGGCCTGCCGGCCACCTTCTCCCCGCTTTTGCGGGGAGACGATCGCATACGCTCCGGGCCATAGAATCGCTGGTTTTTGGAACAGCGAGGCCCCGGCTGCTGTTCGCAGCCAGGGCTCCATGCCAAAAAGCAAACAATCAGAGAAAGAAGTCGTCGACCCGCAGGCTGGACACGCCGTTTACCTTGATCTGGAAATCGGCGTAGCCGTCGCCATTGACATCGCCCGAGACGACGCCGGAGCGGAAATTCAACTCGCCCGCCTCGCCGGAAAAGCCGCGGCTGCCGATGAAGGTAAAACTCTGGTTTCCGCTCCAGGTCGTGTCGGCGTCGATCGTCGAAAGGTCGATGACGTCCCATTCCGACCGGTGGAAGTCGGCGATCACGTCGCGCCGGCTGCCGACGGCCGATTCGCTGATCGAGTTGAAATCGAAGCTGTCGGTGCCGGTGCCGCCGTTGAGATAGTCGAAGCCGGTGCCGCCGCGCAGGATATCGGCGCCCGAACCACCATAGAGATCGTCGTCGCCGGTGCCGCCATCGAGGAAATCGTCGCCGCCGAGGCCTTCGAGAATGTCGTGGCCGCCGAGCCCACGCAGCACATTGGCGACCGAGCTGCCGGTAATGTCGTCATGGCCGTAGTTGGTGCCCGTCGCATTCTCGATGCTGATCAGGTCTTCCCGGCGGCCGGTGCCGGTGGTCGCATATTTGTAGCCGAGGTCGATCGTCACGCCCCGGCCGCGCTCCGAACCGAAGCTGTCCTGCAGTTGATAGCTGATGGTGTCGACGCCGGTGCCGCCGTTGAAGTAGTTCTTGAACCCGACGGAAAGGAAGGTGTCGTTGCCGCTATCGCCGTAATAGTCGCTGGCGTAGGTTTCGATCTCGAAGCGGTCGTTGCCGCTGCCGCCGTAAACCACGTCGTAGGAGCTGGCGTCACGGACACGGGCGTCGGCGATATAAAGATCGTCGCCGGCGCCCATGAAGATATCGTTGCCGCCCTCGAAGTAATTAACGACAACGTCGTTGCCGTATCCCGCATCGACGAAGTTATATCCGCCGTAACTGTCGGTCCTGTTCAGATAAATCTGGTCATTTCCATCAAGGGCATAGATCTCTACCGAGATATAGCCGTTCTGGACGATCTTGTCGCTGTAGTTCGTGCCGTAGATACGCGTGGCCATGGAACAGAACCTTTCAGAGTGGGCGTCGAATTCTGGTCCTGATCATGAACGGCGCGAGCTGAATGGCGGCTGAACCGATTGTGGCGCTTTGATGATTTTACAGCCAGTACGGGCATCCCCGAACGGTCTTAGTGCTGAATGCCATAGCAGGCGAGATCGACCTTCAGCTTCTCGGCGTCAGTGAAGTGAACCGCGTGCCAACCCGCACTGCGCGCGCCCTCCACATTGGCCATGCTGTCGTCGATGAAGAGCGTGGCGGCGGGCTCCAGATCGAAGGCTTTCGCATGGGCCCGATAGATCGCGACTTCCGGCTTGATCAGGCCGACATCGCCGGAGACCGTCACGCCGCGTGCCAGCGTCAGGAAGGGATAAAGCTTCTGGGCCTCGCGGAAGGTGTCCGACGCAAAATTGGTAAGCATGGTGACGTCGCGCCCTTCGGCGATCAGTCCCTCCATCAGGGAAACGGTCTCGACATAGGCATGCGGCACCATCTCGTGCCAGCATTTGCGAAACGCCCGAATCT
The DNA here is from genome assembly GCF_009601505.1 of Sinorhizobium terangae. Lineage (GTDB taxonomy): Bacteria > Pseudomonadota > Alphaproteobacteria > Rhizobiales > Rhizobiaceae > Sinorhizobium > Sinorhizobium terangae. The sequence goes on along the minus strand of NZ_WITC01000120.1, from coordinate 134,927 downwards.
GGTCCTCGCGATCCGGGTGTACCCGAACCAAAATCTCCTCCGCTTCTTCCCACGAGCGTCCTCGATCCTGCTCGACGTTCCAGTCATGGGTGCAGACATTGGCGAAGAACCAGTTGCGCTCGGCTTCATCCGGAATGATGCGGCAGTAGGGAAGACGCGGATCGTAATGGATCAACACCTTGCCGATGTCGAAGACGATGTGGCGGATGTTTGCGCTGCTCATCGGCAATCCTTAGATGTTTCAAAGTCCTGTGCGGGGAAACTGATGAAAACGCTTCTCGCCTGAGCCTAGCTTCGCTCGGTCTTGAAGGCGTTTGGTATAGCCTGGGCGATTGCCTTTTTCATGACGGTTGGCAATGCTTGCGCCCCGAGCGATGCGACCGGCTCCCACCATCCGTTCGTTCCCGTCTCGGGGCGCTGAACATTGGCGCGGTAGACCGACAGGCGCAACTCGAAATGCGTAAAAACATGCGTGATCGTTCCGCAGGCCTGCCAAGGCGCGGCAAACGGTTGGGCATCGACCGAGGTTTCGCCGTCGTGGCGGGCGGTCCATCCCGTTCCGGGCACCTCGGTCATACCGCCGAGAAGGCCGGTGCCGGCGCGCTTCTGCAGATAGACGGCGTTCGAGCGGTCGATCGCCACGAATGCGGCGCCGAGGCGCAGCGGTTTTTGCCTCTTTTCCGCCTTGCGTGGAAATGTTTCGGGGTCGGCCGTTGCAAGCGCCATACAGCTTGCGCGGAAGGGACAGAGCGAGCAGGCCGGCCGCTTCGGCGTGCAGATCGTCGCGCCGAGATCCATCATCGCCTGCGCGAAGTCACCCGGGCGGTCCTCAGGCGTCAGGGCAAGGACTCGCGCCCGCATTTCCGGCTTGGCCGCCGGCAGTGGCGTTTCGATGGCGTAGAGCCGCGAGATCACGCGCTCGACATTGCCGTCGAGAACGGCGCTTCGGCGGTTGAAGGCGATCGCCGCGACTGCCGCCGCCGTGTAGCCGCCGATACCGGGAAGTGCTTTCAGCGTGTCCTCACCGTCCGGAAAGCGTCCGCCGTGCTCGGCCGCCACCGCTTCGGCACATTTCTTCAGGTTGCGCGCACGGGCGTAATAGCCGAGCCCAGCCCAAGCTTTCATCACGTCTTCGGTATCAGCAGCGGCAAGATCGTTGATCGTCGGCCACAGCGTCAGGAACTTGTTGAAATAGGCCTTGACCGCCTGGACGGTGGTCTGCTGCAGCATGACCTCGGACAGCCAGACGTGGTAAGGATCGGCGATGACGCCCTTTCGCGCCATTGGCGGCGAGACCCGCCAAGGAAGATCGCGGTGGTGGCGATCGTACCAGTCGAGAAGAAGAAAGGTGGCGTCCGCCGCCGGGGTGTCGTGCTTCATTTGCCGGGGAATCCTTTTCCGGCCTATAGTTGGATGACGTCACTACAGCGCCGCGCGACTTATGAGACGCGCAAAGGACGCTGTAGCACTTTGAATTGCTGCATGTTTTTATCCTTAAATCGGCTACGATTTAAGGAAACATGCAGTAGGCTTCAAGGCGCAATCGGAACTGCAAACAGAAAGTCGTGCCGGTGAATCAAGAGAAGGCCCGCAGGGGCGTCGTCCAGATCAGCGAGGTCGCAAACAGCCTGATCGATCCGGTGCTCGCCAAGCGCGCGGGCATCAACACCATGCTGCTCGGCTCCTGGGACGAAATCGCCGGTCCGGAGTTTGCCGACTGTACACGGCCGGAAAAAATCGCCTGGCCACGTCGTGCTTCTGAAATGGGCGGCGAGGGCGGCCATCAGCCTGGCGTTCTGACCGTCGCCTGCGAGGGCGCGAGAGCGCTTTTCCTGACCCACGCCCAGGGCGAACTGATCCAGCGGATCAACGGGTTTTTCGGTTTCTACGCGATCGGTCAGGTCCGGATCGTGCAGAAGCCGGTTGCGGCCGCACCCAAGCCGTCCCGTCGTCAGCGTCCGCTCGTCGGCGAGCCTGCGCGAAAGCTCGAAGCCATGGTGGAAGGTGTGGAAAGCGAGGCGCTGAAGGCCGCGCTCCGGCGTCTTGGCACATCAGTGTTTTCGTCGCGCAGGAAGGAAACGTGATCTTCAAGCGGTCACGTTTCTTTGAATTCAGTTGAGACGGCGCCCCTTGTCGCCTCCAGCAAGGCAAGTTATCGAATTCGCAATTTAATTTTCCCTCACAGAACACGGGTCACATTCATGTCCGCTTCCGAAAAGAGCCTTTCGAAACGCCTTCTGGGCGGTGCCGCCGTCGCCGCGCTCGCCCTGATGCTCGCCGCCTGCAGCGAGGAAAAGAAGGAGACGGCTTCGACTGCGCCGACTGAAACCAGCGCGACCACGGAGGCTACGACAACTGCGTCCACGCCGGCAGCGCCCGCCGCCACCGGCGAGGCGAAGCCTGCTGAAACCGAGGTCGCCCAGGCAGCCACGCCCCCGGCGGCCAAGGTTGAACTGCCGCAGTCGGAAGGCAGCGTCGACGTGAAGAAGCTGCTCGAACCGGGAGCGCTGCCGGAAATGGCTCTGGGCGAAGCCAATGCGCCGGTGACGATCGTCGAATACATGTCGATGACCTGCCCGCACTGCGCGAACTTCCACAACAAGACCTTCGACGCGATCAAGGCGAAATATGTCGACAGCGGCAAGGTCCGCTTCATCGTGCGCGAATTCCCGTTCGATCCGCGCGCCGCCGCGGCTTTCATGCTGGCACGCTGCGCGCCCGAAGGGCAGTATTTCCCGATGATCTCGATGCTGTTCAAGCAGCAGGAGCAGTGGGCCGCAGCGCAGAACGGCCGCGATGCGCTCCTGCAGATGTCGAAACTCGCCGGTTTTACACAGGAGAGCTTCGAGGCCTGCTTGACGAACCAAAAACTTCTGGATGATGTGAATGCAGTGATGCAGAGGGGCGCCAAGGATTTCGGCGTCAAGTCGACGCCGACCTTCTTCGTCAATGGTGAGCACTATTCGGGGGACATGTCGGTTGACGTTATGTCGGCCCTCATCGACAGCAAGCTCTGATCCTTCGCTTATTCGAATGGCGGGCGACGGCGGCAGCCGTGCGCCCGTTTTTTGCATTCGGTGCTTACAGCAAGTGAGGGCATCGCATGCCTCACGTTGATGTTTTGCCGAGAACCCGCGCCAATGCGCGCCGCATGCGCAGTGCGATGACAGATGCAGAACTCAAGCTCTGGAACGAGTTGCGTGCGCACCGCCTGATGGGGCTAGGCTTTCGCCGGCAGGTTCCGATTGCCGGCTACGTTGTTGATTTTGCATGCGCCGAGCATCGGCTGATCGTCGAGATAGACGGTTCACAGCATGCGAGAGCAGGGGATATCGATTACGACCGGCAGCGTAGCCAGCGTCTGGAGGCGGATGGCTGGACGGTGCTGCGTTTCTGGAATGATGACGTGCTGCGCGATATCGATAATGTGTGTGAGCACATCGTGCGCGTGATCGGGGGAGGGGGCATTCGAGTGATGCATTCGTGGCCCACCCCCCTCTGCCCTGCCGGGCATCTCCCCCACAACGGGGGAGATCGGCGAGCGGCAACGCCCCGCTTCACCAGCAGGCCACCGTATTGGTTCATCCCTGGCGTGGTCTCGGCACACGCGATGTTATCGCGGGGCAGGGCTGCGCTTCTGGCCAATCTCCCTCCTTGTGGGGGAGATGCCCGGCAGGGCAGAGGGGGGTACCGCACGGCTCCTGCAGCCGATGTATTCGGCAGAGGGGGGTACCTGCCGTCCGCCCCAGCGTCCCGCCCATGAAGTTCAACAAGCTCCGCCTGCTCGGCTTCAAGTCCTTCGTCGAACCGACCGAATTCGTTATCGAGCGCGGCCTGACCGGCGTCGTCGGGCCAAACGGCTGCGGCAAGTCGAACCTTGTCGAGGCGCTGCGCTGGGTGATGGGCGAAAACTCCTACAAGAACATGCGCGCCTCCGGCATGGACGACGTGATCTTTTCCGGCTCGGGCAACCGGCCGGCGCGCAACACCGCTGAAGTAGGTCTCTATCTCGACAACGCCGATCGCACGGCGCCTGCCGCCTTCAACGACAGCGACGAGATCCAGGTGACCCGCCGCATCGAGCGCGAGCAGGGTTCGGTCTACCGCATCAACGGCAAGGAAGCGCGTGCCAAGGACGTGCAGCTGCTGTTTGCCGACGCATCGACCGGCGCCCGCTCGCCATCGATGGTCGGGCAGGGGCGGATCGGCGAACTGATCGCCGCCAAGCCTCAGGCCCGCCGTCAGCTGCTCGAAGAGGCGGCCGGTATCTCCGGCCTGCATTCCCGCCGCCATGAGGCGGAACTGCGCTTGCGGGCGGCCGAGACCAATCTCGAGCGGCTCGACGACGTGACGTCCCAGCTCGAAAGCCAGATCGAGAGCCTGAAGCGCCAGTCCCGCCAGGCCAACCGCTTCAAGATGCTGTCGGCCGATATTCGCCGGCACGAGGCGATCCTCTTCCATATCCGCTGGGTGCAGGCCAAAGAGGCGGAAGCCGAGGCGACAAGCCAGTTGAACCAGATCACCGCTGTGGTCGCCGAAAAGGCGCAAATACAGATGGAAGCGGCGAAGGCACAAGCGATCGCGAGCCTCAAACTGCCGGAGTTGCGCGAGAACGAGGCCAAACTCGCGGCGGCGCTACAGCGCCTGCAGATCGCCCGTTCGCAGCTTGAAGAGGATGCCGGCCGGATCCTCAGGCGCCGCGATGAATTGCAGCGCCGTCTGGCGCAACTCGCCGAGGATATTGCGCGCGAGGAGCGGCTGGTTGCAGACAATGCCGGCATTCTCGCACGCCTCGACGAGGAGGAAGCGGAGCTTCGTGACGTGCTGGCGGAGGCGGATGACCGCGCCGGCGAGACGCGCGAACGGCTCGATGCTGCCAACGAGGCTTTGGCGATCAGCGAAGCCGAGCTCGCACGGCTGACGGCCGAGCGTGCCGAGGCGCAGGCGGGTCGTAATCAGATCGAAAGAACGCTTCGCGATCTCTCAGAACGCCAGGCGCGCCTCGTCCGCCAGCTTTCCGACCAGACGCGCGACCTCGATGATCTCGACCGGCAGATGGCCGCGCTTCCCGATCCGCATGAAAAGCAGGGACAGGTGGAGGTCGCGGAGGCTGCGCTCGATGAAGCCGAAGCGGCTGTCGTCTCCATTGAGGAGGCGCTCACCGACGCTCGCGCCGACGAGGCTGCTGCCCGCCCGCCGGTCGATGAGGCGCGTGCGGCGTTGAACGGCATCGAAGCCGAGGCACGCACGATCCGCCGGATGCTGGAGGCGGCCGGCGGCGGCGCCTATCCGGCGATCGTCGAGGAGATGAAGGTCGAACGCGGCTTCGAGACGGCCCTTGGTGCGGCGCTCGGCGACGACCTCGATTCGCCTTTGGATCAGGCGGCGCCCGCACATTGGCGAATGCCCGGCGATCATTCTGCCGATCCGCCCTTACCGGCGGGTGCCGTGCCGCTTGACGGCTATGTACGCGCGCCGGATGCGCTCAAGCGGGCGCTTGGCCAGATCGGGATCATCGAAAGCGAAGCGGAGGCGGAGCGCCTGCTACCGCTTTTGAAGACCGGCCAGCGCCTTGTGACAAAGGAAGGCGCGGTCTGGCGCTGGGACGGGCACGTGACGGGGTCGGAGGCACCGAGCGCCGCAGCCTTGCGGCTCGCGCAGAAGAACCGGCTTCTCGAACTCGAGAGCGAGACCGAGGATGCGACCGAAGCGCTGCGGCGGGCCGAAGCCGATCTCACCGCGGCCGGTGCACGCATCCGTGCCGAGGATGAGCGGCTGCGACTTGCGCGCGATGCCCAACGCATGATCGGCCGTCAACTTGCCGAGGCGCGGGAAGCGCTGGCTGCAGCCGAGCGTGCCTCGGGCGATCTCGCCCGCCGCCGCGCCGTTCTTGCCGAAACCAAGCTTCAACTGCAGGGGCAGGTCGAGGAGGCGGCAGAACAGATCGAGGCGGCCAACGACGCGCTCGCCACAACCCCGGATCTCTCCGAACTTGAGCTCAATCTGCGCAACCAGACGACGGCGGTTGCCGCCGATCGCGCCGCAGTCGCGGAGGCGCGTGCTGCCCATGATAGCCTCGCCCGCGAGAACGAGATGCGCTTGCGCCGCCTTTCGGCAATCGCTGCGGAGCGCGAGACGTGGCGGGCGAGGGCGGCCAGTGCCGAGGAACACATCGGTACGCTGCGCGAGCGCGAGGCGGAAGCGCGGGACGAAGTCGAGGAGTTGGTGGATGCGCCCGATGAGTTCGAGGACAAGCGCCGCGCGTTGATGAACGAACTGCAGAAGGCGGAGGCTTCGCGCCGCGAAGCGGCCGACGTTCTCGCCGAAGCTGAAGGCCGCCAGCGGGAGGCGGATCGAGCTGCCGCTGCTGCGCTTTCGGATCTAGCCGAGGCCCGGGAAAAGCGCGGTCGCGCGGAAGAGCGCCTGGTCTCGGCCCGCGAGCGTCGCGTCGAGATCGAGGCGCGCATTCACGAGGGCCTTGCCTGCGCGCCGCATGAAGTGATGCGCCTGACCGGGCTCGCCGCCGATGAGGCACTGCCCGGCATGCACGGCATCGAGCGCGAACTCGAAAGGCTGAAGGTCGAGCGGGAACGGCTCGGCGCCGTCAATCTTCGCGCTGAGGAAGAGCAGAAGGAGCTCTCCGAACGCCTGGCGGCGATTCTCAAGGAGCGCGACGACGTCATCGAGGCGATCCGTAAGCTCCGCAGCGCCATCCAGAACCTCAATCGCGAGGGGCGCGAGCGGCTGATCGCCGCCTTCGATGTGGTCAACGGGCAGTTCCAGCGGCTGTTCACCCACCTCTTCGGCGGCGGTACCGCGGAACTGCAACTGATCGAGAGCGACGATCCGCTGGAGGCCGGCCTCGAGATCCTCGCCCGTCCGCCCGGCAAGAAGCCGCAGACGATGACGCTGCTCTCGGGCGGCGAGCAGGCGCTGACGGCGATGGCGCTGATCTTCGCCGTCTTCCTCACCAATCCGGCTCCGATCTGCGTGCTTGACGAAGTCGACGCCCCGCTCGACGACCACAATGTCGAGCGCTATTGCAACCTGATGGACGAAATGGCGGCCTCGACCGAGACCCGCTTCATCATCATCACCCATAACCCGATCACCATGGCGCGCATGAATCGTCTCTTCGGCGTTACCATGGCCGAGCAGGGCGTCTCGCAACTCGTCTCCGTCGACCTGCAGACGGCCGAACGCCTGCGGGAAGTGGTCTGAACAGCCCGCCGCAACTAGGTCAGGCGACGTCGAATGACGCGGCTGTCTTGGCTTGGCCTGGTGTTCGTTTCAATTTTGATGCACCGCAGCAAAAATCTTCGTCGAGTGCATTTTCAGTCCGAAACATATACTGTAGACCGTCATCAAAGCTGTTTCTGGGTGGAGAGCAGGCATGACGAAATGGGTATATACCTTCGGCGGAGGCAAGGCCGAAGGGCGTGCGGGGGATCGCAACAAGCTCGGCGGCAAGGGAGCAAACCTCGCGGAGATGTGCAATCTCGGCCTGCCGGTGCCGCCCGGGCTTACGATCGTCACGGATGCCTGCAACAGCTATTTCGAAAATGACAGGGCCATGCCCGACGGCCTGCGCGAGCAGGTGCGGGAGGGCATTACCCGAATGGAAAAAATTACCGGCCGCACCTTCGGTGACACGGTCCGTCCGCTTCTCCTGTCCGTCCGTTCCGGAGCGCGCGCGTCGATGCCCGGCATGATGGACACGGTTCTCAATCTTGGCCTCAACGACAAGTCCGTGCATGCACTCGGGCACGACGCCGGCGATGCGCGCTTCGCCTGGGACAGTTACCGGCGCTTCATCCAGATGTATGGTGATGTCGTCATGGGCGTCGACCACGAGGTCTTCGAGGAAATCCTGGAGGACGAGAAGGGGCGGCTTGGCCACGAGCAGGACACGGAACTTTCGGCCGTCGAGTGGCAGCACGTCATTTCGCGCTTCAAGGAAGCGATCGAAGAGGTGCTTGGCGAGCCCTTTCCGCAGGATCCCGAGGTTCAGCTCTGGGGCGCGATCGGCGCGGTCTTTTCGAGCTGGATGAACCCGCGCGCGATAACCTACCGGCATCTTCACGGAATTCCGGCCGGTTGGGGTACTGCGGTCAACGTGCAGGCGATGGTCTTCGGCAACCTCGGAAATTCGTCGGCGACAGGCGTCGCCTTCACCCGCAATCCATCGACGGGCGAGAGCGAGCTCTATGGCGAGTTTCTGGTGAACGCCCAGGGCGAGGACGTCGTCGCCGGCATTCGCACGCCGCAGAACATCACCGAGGCCGCACGCATCGCGTCGGGCTCCGACAAGCCGTCTCTGGAAAAGCTGATGCCCGAGGCTTTCGCCGAATTCGAGGCGATCTGCAGCAAGCTCGAGCGGCATTACCGCGACATGCAGGACCTGGAATTCACGATCGAGCGCGGCAAGCTATGGATGCTGCAGACCCGGTCGGGCAAGCGCACCGCCAAGGCGGCCCTGAGGATTGCGGTCGACATGGCCGAACAGGGGCTCATTTCCAAGAACGAGGCCGTGGCGCGGATCGACCCAGCCTCGCTCGACCAGCTCCTGCATCCGACGATCGACCCCCATGCGCGGCGAGACATCATCGGTTCCGGTCTGCCGGCCTCGCCGGGCGCGGCAACCGGCGAGATCGTCTTCTCCTCCGAGGAGGCGGTCCAGGCCGTCAAGGAGGGGCGCAAGGTCATTCTGGTCCGCATCGAGACGAGCCCCGAGGATATCCACGGCATGCATGCGGCGCAGGGTATCCTGACAACCCGCGGAGGCATGACCAGCCATGCGGCAGTCGTTGCCCGCGGCATGGGGACGCCTTGCGTATCCGGGGCGGGCAATATCCGCGTCGACCCGCGCAACGAGCTCCTGATTGCCGCGAGCGTGACACTGAAGAAGGGCGACATCATCACGATCGACGGGTCTTCCGGCCAGGTGCTGAAGGGCGAAATCCCGATGCTTCAGCCCGAGCTTTCGGGCGATTTCGGCCGGATCATGGAATGGGCCGATCAGAGCCGCCGGATGACCGTTCGCACCAACGCCGAAACGCCGGCGGATGCGCGCGCCGCCCGTTCCTTCGGCGCCGAAGGCATCGGCCTCTGCCGCACCGAGCATATGTTCTTCGAGGACGACCGCATCAATGTGATGCGCGAGATGATTCTCGCTGAGAACGAGGCGGGCCGGCGCAAGGCGCTCGCCAAACTGCTGCCGATGCAGCGCTCGGATTTCATCGAGCTCTTCTCGATCATGCACGGCCTGCCGGTCACGATCCGTCTTCTTGACCCGCCGCTCCACGAGTTCCTGCCGAAGACGGACGACGAGATCGCCGACGTCGCGGGGGTCCTCTCGATCGATCCTTCGGAGCTGCGCCAACGGGTCGACGCTCTGCACGAGTTCAACCCGATGCTTGGGCATCGCGGATGCCGTTTGGCGATTTCCTATCCGGAAATTGCCGAAATGCAGGCGCGCGCGATCTTCGAGGCCGCGGTCGAGGCCGCGCACAAGACCGGTGCTGCCGTGGTCCCGGAGATTATGGTTCCGCTCGTAGGGCTTCGCTCCGAGCTCGACTACGTCAAGGAACGCATAGAGGCCGTGGCGAAGGACGTCATCGGCGAGGCCGGCGTGAATATCGACTACCTGATCGGCACGATGATCGAGCTGCCCCGCGCGGCGCTCCGGGCCGACACGATTGCCGAGTCGGCTGATTTCTTCTCCTTCGGTACCAACGACCTGACGCAGACCACCTTCGGCATCTCTCGCGATGACGCCGCCCTGTTTCTCGCCACCTACCAGCAGAAGGGCATCATCGAGCAGGATCCGTTCGTTTCTCTCGATTTCGACGGTGTCGGTGAACTGATCCAGATTGCGACCGAGCGCGGCCGGCGGACCAAGAACGGCTTGAAACTCGGGATATGCGGTGAACATGGCGGCGATCCTGCGTCCATCCGCTTCTGCGAGGAGGCGGGTCTCGACTATGTTTCCTGTTCGCCGTTCCGCGTGCCGATCGCCCGGCTGGCAGCGGCGCAGGCGGCGATCAACGTCAGCGGCAAAACCGAGACCGCGGCGGCAGCGAGCTGATTTCTGCCGCCCCGTGTCCGTAAGTCGGGAACACCTTGTTGGCCAGCATCATTTCGGCCTGACGATCAGAGGCCGCTCGACGACGATCGGCCGGCTCCAACCCCACATCATTAGGTCGTTGCTGTAGCGCATGCTGCGCGCCTCGGCGCGGCGGTCGAGTTCGATGCGTTGCAGGCAGGTGGCGAAGGCATCGGTACCGCGGCGGAAGCCGTAGGAAGCACAGGTGTTGCTGTCGGCCGCCCGCCGTTCCTCCGGCGTCTGGCACGCGACAAGCAGCAGCCCAGCCGCGGCGAGGGTCAGCAGTCTCAAAGGTTTCATCACTACCTCCTGGATCGCACTTTTCCTCATCCCGCTCAAATCGACACGCGCGGCACGCGACGATCAATCGAGCACAGCAGATGTTGCGTAGCGCCGATCTTGGTGCGGGCCGCCGGCGCCGGCGTGCGGGAACAAAGATCGGCCGAAAGGCGGGGCATATTCACGGCGGGGCGAGGGAGAGGGTTCGTCGCGCTTCTGCACGCAGAGGGCACAAGCATGCACCGGTAACGCATAAAGCAAGTCCGCAAGGCGCAGTTCAATTAGGCCGCGATATCATGCGCCCGCCGCTGCCGACCGGTCAACCGCCGTTGGGCCGTTGTTCAGATTCGCTCGAGGACGCCGACAAAGGCCTCGGCAAAGCTTTTCAGATCCGCGGTTTGCGCGCCTGGCTGCTCGACGCGGATCTCGGTTCCGTCTCCGCCAAGGCAGACGAACAGGATCGTCGGCGCCTTTCCGGCATCGCTGTAACGAATGGCGGCGATCGTGAGGCAATCCTCGATCAGACCGGAGGCAGGCAGAGTGAAAAGCAGCTCGCCACCGATATCGGCAGCGACCGTGCGCACAAAGGCGGAAAATTCATCCTTGGTTCCGGAAAAGCCATCGAGAGAAAGTTCCAGTTCGAGCAGTGCCATCGGTATGGCAGCGTCGCCGGGTTGAGGCAGGAGGGTGGGGGCAGCCTTCGTCACGCTTGTTTCCGGTGCGACCATGATATCCTCTCCGATTGATTGCCGCGCGTTGTTCACTGTCGACGCCGGCCGATGCCTCCGGTTGAACTCCTTCCCGCCGGAAAACGTTTGGCGAGAATCCTTAATGCCGAAATACCTGTTTAACGAGAATGGCGAATTTGCGGCACCGCCGCAAGCGCAGTTTTCGTCGGCAGATGGGCGAGCATTGGCTGTTCCCACGCTTGGCGCCATGGTCTAAGAAGGCCGTGGTCTGTTCCGCTTCGGGGATTGATTCCGTTAGATGATTATCCGCTACGAGCGTCCCTATTCCTACGCCGCGCACTGGGCGCGCGGGCTCGCCCGCATCGCATTTGCAATCTTTGCGCTGTCGCTGCTGGCGCACCGTTTCGGTCCGTTGACCACACCGCATTTTCTGGCGCTTGCCTCACTGTCGGGCGTTTTTGCTCTGGCTGGCGTGCTGCTTGCGGCGATCGGGCTCACGCGCCTTTGGCAGGTGGCGGCGATCGGCGGCATCGCGTCGCTGTCGGCGCTTGCCTATGCCGCCCCTCCGCTCGGCTTCTTCGGCTTCGGCGCCGTGCAATATCTGATGCGGCCCAAGATCTACGATGTCACGACCGACACGGTGACACCGCCACCGTGGATCAAGACTCCTGTGGCGGAAAGGAGTTGGCTCACGCGAAGCCCGACGGTCACGCCGCAGGATCGGGAGGCGCAAATCGCCGCCTATCCGGGATTGACGGGGAGGCGTTACGACGGCGCCCTCGACCGCGTATTCCAGGGCGTGCGCAAGGTCGCCGGGGAAACGCGTATCGCCACCACGGCGGAACTCGGCGTCGAGAACGCCCGCGCGGACCTCGGGGATCTGGCGGTTCAGGGCGGCGCTGGGGCGGACACGAACAGAGAGCCGGACGTCATTCCGGTTCCGGCTGCGCGTCCCGCGCCGGATTTCGACCCGCTTCCAGGAAGGCGCTCCACCGACGTCGTGCTGCAGGGCGAATGGCGTACGCTTATTGTCGGCTTCCGCTTCGATGTACTGATCAGGCTCCGGGAGGAGGCGGAGACCACTTTCGTCGATGTGCGCGTGGCCTCTCGTTATGGCGCCCATGATCTCGGCATGGGCGCCGCCTTTGCCGAGGAGTTCCTGCGGGCGCTTGACGCCGAACTTCTGGGCATTGCCGGCGATTGACCGCACTGCCGGCTACAGCGCCGCGCGTCCTATCAGACGTGCAAAGGGCGCTGCAGCACTTTAAGCGACTGCAACATGCAGCAGTCAGCCGGCGCCGCCCGGCACGAGCCGATAGTCGCCGAAGAGCGACGGCGGACCGTCGGTCTCGACGCGGCCCTGTTCCACGAGGTCTTCGAGATGCGCCAGCACTGAAAGTGCCGCGGCCCCATGGAGACGCGGGTCGGTGGAAGCGTAGATCACCTTCACCATGTCCGGGATCTTTCGGTCACCGGCGCGGATGCGTTCAAGCACGGAGCGCTCGCGCATCTTGCGGTGTGCCCGAAGTGCGCGGAGGAATGCCCCTGGGTCGGTGACCGGACCGCCATGGCCCGGCAGATAGAGCCGATCGTCCCGCTGCATCAGCTTTTCGAGCGAGGCCATATAGTCGGCCATGGCGCCGTCCGGGGGTGCGACGATGCTCGTCGCCCAGGCCATAACATGGTCGGCGGAAAAGAGGATGCCGGTGCCGTCGAGCGCGAAAGCGGCGTGATTTGCGGTGTGGCCAGGCGTCATCACGGCCGTCAGGCCCCAGCCGTCGCCCTCGACCCGCCCGCCTTCGGAAAGCGCGATGTCGGGCATGAAATCCATGTCCGAGCTTTCGGCGAAGGGATTGGTTTCGCCGGCATGCAAGGGGCGGGCCGCGCGGTGCGGTCCTTCGGCAACGATCGTGGCCCCGGTCGCGGCCTTCAGCCGCCGGGCGAGGGGGGAATGATCGCGGTGTGTATGGCTGACGGCGATGTGCGTCACCTCACGGCCATCGAGCGCGGCCATCAGGGCACGGAAATGTGCGTCGTCGTCGGGTCCCGGATCGATCACTGCGACCGAACCTTTGCCGACGATATAGCTATTCGTTCCGTGGAACGTGAAGGGACCGGGATTGTTGACCGTAATGCGCTGCACGCCGTCGGCAACAGGCACCGCCTCACCGTGAGCCGGCTTGAAGTCGAGGTCGAAATCCGGTCCCTGCATACGTCTCTTCCTGGCTTTCACGTGTACTCGATCTCGATGATGACTGTCGGCTCCGCGCCTGCCTTCATCACATTGCGCAGGCGCGCCGCGACAATAGGCCAAAGGGCCATGGGAAGAAACCACTCCCGGCGCTGGAAGTTTGCGCCAATGTCGGCCGCGTGCGTCGAACCGGCTGAAGGCGGGCGAAAGAATTCTGCGTCGAAGGCGAAGTTAAGCATTGTGACGGGCGACGAGCTTTGCTAATCAGGCGCTCGATTTGGCACGGCGATTTCTCGCCAGCTTAAGTTGGGGCGTAGCCAAGCGGTAAGGCAGCGGTTTTTGGTACCGCCATTCCCTGGTTCGAATCCAGGCGCCCCAGCCAACCTCCAATGTTGGTGTGTTTTCAATCGGTTAGCATACATTAGCGAGAGCTAAGTGTTACAGCCTTGCGGATGATACACGTGCTATGCGCGTTGTATGCGGCCATGAACGCGCACCGTCAGCGGCGAGATCATCACCGCATGCGAATAATTTTGAATGCAACATTATGCGGGCAGAATGCGTTAGTGGCGCGTTTGTCGCAGTTGCAAAATATGCAACAAATTCGCTGCAACCGTCTTGAAACCGTCTTGACAATAGGGCATCTAATTCAACAAAGAGGTGTAGAAATAAGGGATATCGAGCAGCGTATCAATCTTTCGATAACGAAAGATCGATACGATGAGCACCCGTGCTACATTTTAACCAAAACCACAAGGAGATAGCTTATGAGAGAGATGGACCGTCTCACAAAATTGCTGTTTCCCGAAGGAACTGAGGGTTCAAAGATCATTGACCTGAAATTCTTTCCCGGGGAGCAGGCCGTGACCGTGGAAGAATTCTGCAAGGATGTTCATGCGGCATTCGTGCAGGCCGATTCCGGACAGTCAGAGAAGTCGGAATGGTTCCACGAGTCGACCACGAGAGCGCACGTGGATAGGTTTTTGATGACCGCCTAATTCAGTTGCATCACAATCGCATTTTCGCTATCGACGAGAGCTACAAGGCTCTCGTCGATTCGTTTTCAGCAGAAGTTCAACTCCCAGTTCACGTAAACCAAGTATTGGCGTGGATTAGAGAGAACACTGATCATAAGAATATTGCTCTGCACGGTGTAGACAGGGGCAGCAAAAGCTTTCGGGGAGCATTCCGCCGGCGCGCAATCAATACTGGCGGCGTATATTCCCAAGAATACGATATCTATACAGATATCTTTTACGGGCTTGACCTTGAAGACGATTGGAAACGCCTCGTAATTGTCAAAGAAGTAATTCACGTCTTTGACGCGAACGGTTCATGTGTTGATACGCCGGAGAAGCTGGCGAGACTGATCCCGTCGATTATTACGAATCAGCTCAGCGGCAGCCCGTTTGAGCCTGCTCTTAACGATCATTTCGGTCCATTTCGGGCAATGGCGGTTCTCCTTCCGGCGCCGCTTAGGCAGCGCATGAAAGAGTCGATAGACAATGGCAGTCGAACCATTGAAGAAGTTGCCGCCTTCTGCCATCTGCCGTTGCCGTATGTGGACATCTGGATCAACTATGCCCACCAGATAGAGCCGCTTCTATTTGAAATCCCGTAAGATTATACCGTCTGCGCGCAATGAGCGGATGAATTGCCCGCCGATCTTTACAGGCGGGCTTTCTGTTTCGTGTCGGACGGATCAGGCGGTTTCGGCGTTCCGGTAAACGTCAAAAAGCTCTTGCGCAGCCTTTTTCGCAAGTTGATACCCGGCGCTGTCAATCGGTCCCATAGCGTCTATCGCTCCCGCCGCAAAGCCTGCCGCGAACTCAAATTCTGAGGCAAGCTCTGGGACTTCGCGCCCTGCGATCTTCGCAGCCAGTATCAAAGCCATTATTTGCGACTGTGGGCCGGTGAGGCCTTTAAAGTCGGCAATGCCCTTGTGGTTGGGCGCGCACGCCGGATCGATCTTCATTGCAATCTCCTGATTTCTGTCACCGGCCCCTTGCCGTTTCTCGCGCTATAGCGTTCGTTCGTAGGAACAGAGGAAGATTGCGATCACGTATTGTTACAGTCGCTTTTGGCGACGCGCCTGTAGCCGGCATTTGAGCTTCTTGTAGGCAATCATCGCTACGGCGACCGCAAGGATTACAAGGCCGGTCGTTGTGTAGATTTCGGTGAAGGTCATGGCGGCTTCCTTCTAGCTTGCACCGCGAATTCGATCCAAGAGCTTGCTAACAACCGCCTTCGCCTGTCCGAACTCTGCAGGCTTCAAAACCTGACCGGCCATGAAGAATGCAGAGAGGTCGAATTCTTCGGCGCATTCAGGCACGACCTGCCGCGCAATCTGCGCAGCCAGGAGCATATTGACGGCATGAGTTTGAGGGGCTGTCAGCCCCTCGTAATCGTCCAGGATGTTGGTCATCACGCGGCCTGCTTCCTGACCGCTTCGGCGTCCTCTCTGATCGTTTCCGGCCAAATGTCGCCGAACTCTCCGAGTGCGATCTTGATCGCGTCGGCGTCCGGTTCGCCGGTGTAAGGATTGACGCGCGGCGCGGACATGAGCGCTTCAACGAGCCGGTCATATGCGATGCGTTCAAGGTATTGCGTATTAGGCATTTCTGAAATCACTCCGAACGTTGTTAACCCCCGGAGATGTGAATCATTCGGGACTCGCCGTCAAGCAGCAAATTTCATCTAAGTTATTGAATAAACGAGCAAATCAGTCAGTTCTGACTGACTTCTTCGATGTGTGCTTTGTGGCGGCAACCATTCGCCGGGTAGCTGTTGGTATCCGAATCGAGGGATATCGAAATGGCACCTGAACAGATCGACACGCTAATCATCGCCGCACTCATCAATGCAGTTCCCGCCGTGCTGCGAGAAATCCGGCTTTGGTGGTTTGCTAGGAAAGACTCACAGAACGCCGCTGAGAAGCGTTTGCCGCCCGGTGACGCATGACAGCCGGCGAGGTCCAGATGCTCGCCGCTGAGTCACTGTGGCGATTGCCTGCCGCGTGCAGCCTTATGGAGCGCCCGGCGGTGATCGTGGTAGGCACGCGCGCCCGTCAAAAGCTCACGCGACACAAAGGAAATCTTGTCGGTGCCGAGAAGGTCGCGCGTCCGGCTCATGTCTTTCTCGCAGTAGCGGTTCCAGTGGAGGTCTCGAAGCGGCTTCGTCTCCAATTGGAAGGCTGCAGCTTCGCCGTGAATGACGCCAGCCGCCCGCTTGAGAACCTGCCGGAAGGTAACGCGCACCTCTTTGTCGCTGTGCTGAAGAATAGCAGCGCCATGAACGTGCAACGTTCCGGCCTCTGAAAACTCAAAGACGAATGTCATGGGAACCGTAGAACCGAACACCTTCCGGGCAAGCCTGTTGATGGCGTCGGACAGGCAACGAACCGGATCGCCGGAAGCCTGTAGGCGGGAAAGGTGCACTTGGTCGAAGTGAAGGCTGAAGGCCAGCGCTTCGGAAAGGGAAACATACAGGTGAATGGCGTCGTGCCGATCAGAAGCTGACAGGTTCTCAAACTTGCACGTGACAGGCTTCAGCTTGTTGGCGTGGCGTCCGCGAAGGGAAGACATTGCAAGCTTGTGCTTGATGGCGGTGCGACGTGAGGGTGTGGGGTGGTCGTATACTATAGCCTCTTGAGCGACGCTTGCCGGAACCACCTGTTCCGAATGGGTTTGCGCCGCATCCGGCGTGTCAGGATCGGTTGCAAAATCGCCATTTTGAAAAGCGGGTTTGACGCCTTCCAGAAGGCTATCAAATAGGGCTTCAGCTTCGGCTATAGCCGTCCGATCTGCACCGGACATTTCCCTTTTGTCGGGAAAGCCGGCAACCATATCGGCGATTTCCTTAAGAAGAAAATCGATGTCGATCGCTACTTTTTTGTGTAACTGCTCTAAAATATTGCTATAATGCATCGCATGACCAATTCGCCGTTGGTTGTTTTCATGACTGCGTCTCTCGCCCTTCACTAGAACCAATAGTGAAGGGCTTTTTGTTGCTATAATTATAGCGGAATTTTCACGGGCACGACGATTATTTCGTGAGATGCTCTGAAAACTTGCTATAATAAGCGTCGAAAGGGCCTTCGACCTTTCAATCACGAAAAGCCCCGTCTCCTTGTGTAGTGACTGAGACGGGGCTTTTCAGTTTTGAAGATATAGCAAGATCGCGGCGGGCTAGGTCTCGGTCGTGAACGATTGCACAAAGGTCGCCGTCACCTGCCAAGGAAGTTGCGCCGAATGCGTCCATTCCTTGCATGTCCATTTCCGGGGCGTCTGTTCGCCGTAGGGCTGGAAATAGAACGGGCGATTGCCGCCCCTATCCTCAAAGAAGCCGACAACGGCGCGCATCTGGTCGTATGTGAGCGCATCCCATTTCAGCGACACATTCCGGCGAATGTGATTGATGCCCTTCGGCGTCGGCTGCGAATAGCCGTCGCCGAATTCCGCTTCCCAAAGATTCACGGTCGGCGCGTGCGATGTTCCCGGCGATGGAGCGACGGGCGGTGTGAAGGTCGGCAGGGGCATTAGCGGCTCCTAGTGTTCAAAAGGTTGCCGGGGCGCATCTGCCGGCGCAGTTCGTCGGCGACGACGCCGCGCATTGTCGCTTCCATCTGCTTCGCCATCTTGCCGGCAAGGTCCGCGTTCTGTTCCGGCGTGCCGGCGCTGCCGTTGACGGTGACAGGCGCATTGATGGTGACGCTCTGCTGTGCCGGCGCGGTGTTCTGGTTTGCGGCGGCAAGGTTCGGGCGGCTGATCGTCGGCGGTGCGCCGACATGTCCGCCGCTGGCGTATCCTTCAGTGAGGCGTGCAGAGCGTCGAGGTTTCCAACTCCGGCGCGGCGGGTGGCTTCCTTGCTGAAGACGTATTCGCCGCCGTGCACGACGCCCTTCGGCTGATACTTGCCACCGTCGCCGGTATAGCCGCCGCCGGCAAAACCGAACAAACCGCCAAGCTACGCGCCGAACAGCCCGCCGAAACCAACGCCGCCTTCCTTGCCGCCGCCCATGCCGAACATGTCCGCAAGCGGCCCGTCACCCATGAGCGCCGCCTGAAGCGTCACCTTCACCAAAGATTGAAGCAACTGCTGGAGGGCTTCTTCGGCGGTCATGGTGCCGGACAGAATGCCGGTCAGGGCGTCGGTCATGCTCTGACCGAAGAACCGGGCGGATTCCTGCGCCTGTTCCTGCTTCAAGCGCAAGCTGTCAACGCTACCCGGTAGACGGGTGCGCCGGTCAGCTTGTCCTTGAGGATCGTAACCGTTGAAGGGTCCAGCCGGTCCAGCGCATAGGGTCGCCCGTCATCATAGGGGATGACGCGAGCGAAGCCGTTGCCGTGCTTGAGCGCGTCAACGGTCAGCGCCATGCGAAGCTCGCCAGCACCGGTCCATTCGTTCGCCCGCTTGTGAACGATCCGATAGGCGGAATGATCCTTGGCCGCTTCCTTGCCATCTTTGGCTTCCCGATAGAGCTTGCAAGGAAGCGAGCCAATCGTTTCCGAAATCAAGCGCACAGCTTGAAGAACAGCCGGAACATAGAGCGCCGATTGGCCGCTAATGCTCACGCCTGAGTAAGTCGGACGAACGCCAAACAGTTCGAACGCTGCCGGATCAGTGAGGGAAAAGGCCTTCTGTTCTGAAAATGAACTGAAGGCCTTCTTCACTCGATTTACGAGGGAAAGATTCAATTATCACGTCCTCTTACGCAAAACTTGACAATAGTGTCTCATGGCCGGATTCGGCGCGCAAGAAAAATGTTATGAAATAACATAACATGAGCTAACAAATTTGTAGAACGAGCGGGTTTGCTCTTGGCAAGATCGCGATTTTGGATAGGCTCTTGAAATGAGAACCCGATGGCGGTCCTCAAGTTGCCCTTGCTCTTACACAGGGGGCACCAGCCGAACAGGCACTAGGTGCGAGACAGTGACTTTAAGGCGTTGCCGCGCCGGTCACTGTCTCCCATCGCGTTCAGCACATCCAGTAACCGTGAATCGGCTTAGACCGTCAAGGGGTGGTTTGTGACGGAAGTTTGAGCGCCCCATGTTGTGTGGATTAACTGTGGAATACGGGGACGCCGCATTTAACCTTCCGCGACCTGTGCATTCCGTGATTCGTCCTGAAGGTGATCAAGCTTTAGATCGGGGTAGGCAATGGCATTGATCAGTTCCACGCGATGCTCAATCATTCCTTGTGCCAGGACGCCATAGCCGCGCGTCACCTTGTTTCCACTGACATGGCCGAAGATGAAATTGAATTGCTCATCCATATAGCCGGCGCGTCGAAGGGCGTCGAATGCACCATGGCGGAAGGAATAGAGGGACACGCCGCGCCCTTTTTTTAGCCCGATCCGGGTGAGGTAACGGCCAAACTCCCGGCTGTAGTCCGCGATCATCTGTCCGCGTGAGTTTCGTTCGGCGAGCGGGAAGAGGCGGGACTGTCCCGCCTTTTTCATTTCGGCGTGGTAGTCGAGGAAACCGAGCTTCACTAGTTCCTTGTGAACCGGCACAACGCGCCGCGAACCTTCAGTCTTCACGCTCTTCACGCTTTCGTCGTCGTCATCATCGCTTGTTTCGGTAATATCCATGATCCAATGTCCGTGATCCTGCCGGACGTCCGAAATCGCAAGCTGCGCAATCTCTGCCGGGCGAGCGCCGGAATAGAGCATGACAAGCGGAACCCAATAGCGATGATCACGAACAAGCACGTCGCCGGGCTTGTTCCAGAAGCGGGGTGCTTCGTCACTCTGGCATCCGGTGAACAGCGGCGAGTTGAACAGGGTTCATTTGGTCGGTCGTGAAAGGGAAAACCTTCTTCTTCTTGTCCTTCGCCAACGACATCCCATCGGTCGGGTTTGGCTCGATATAGCCGTGCGCCACAAGCCAACTACAGAACGCGCCAAGGCTGGACAGGTAACGGTTGACCGTGCGCGGCGTTAGAACTGGCTTGCCGACCTTCTCATTGTGCTTGACGATCTGTGCAATCTTCATGCCTTCGAAGGCCTTCGTTTCGGTCGCCTTGACGGGGTATTTCATCAACAGCGCCTTCCACTCGCGAACGGCCTTCTTATCGATACGGTGGGCAGGGCAGGTGTTGCCGACGTGGTCAACAAACGTCCCCACGTCGCGGCGCGCCTGATTGAGCGTATCGGCGGAAATGCTCTTAGGATTCTCGCCAGCGTAAACCTCGAATAGCTCCATGATCGTCTCGCCCGGGGCGGCACTTTCGCGGGCGGTGCCGGTCGCCGGCTTGACAATGGGGTCTTTGGGAGCGCCGCTATAGTTGCCCTGATCGCGCTCGAATGTCCGCTCCAAGTGTTCAATGTCGGAGCGCATCATGCGAAGGCAAAGGTCGCGATAGTCATCGGAACCGACTTCGATCAAGAGCCGGTTCGTTTCGATGTAATCCTTCGCCGCGTCTTCAATGAGAAACGTTTCTCCGGTGATCAGATGGCGCTTCAGGGCATTAAGCCGCTGCTTCCGAAGGTTTGCATCGTGCGCTCGCTTGCTCCGAAGTAGCTCAAGTTCGGTGTTCGCGTTGATCATGCCTACGAAATCGCGCGAGCTTATCTCGCCGGCATCGATTTTCGACCAAACCTTTCGTTCTTCGGCCTCTATGTCGGACGGCGTCGGCATGGCGCGGCGTGTCTGTTCGTCACGCTGCAGGCTCGCGTTGTAGTGCTGCCATACGGCGTCGGCCTTGTCGTCGGCAGTTAGGGCGCGGCGGGCGCGAAGGTCGTCAAAATGCTGCTCCCACTGGCGCACGACGGAACCCAAGAGCCGCTTGGCAACGGTTTCATCCTTTGTGCCAAGCGCCTTGACCAACTCTTTCTTGCCGACCATTTCGACAAGTTCGAGCGGCACGCGCATCCGTGCGTAGTAGCTTGCGCCGCGTCGAAGAAGGTGGCTCCATCGTGCCATGACTGCCCCATGTGGAAGGTCCGTGTGTTACAGCCATGTGTTACAAGTTCGCCCAGAATCAGTCAACAATTTCAATTGTCTAATTTCGTTCAAGCGCTTAGAGAAAGCTGGATTTTGTTCCAGGCGCCCCAGCCAGTTCCAAAGGGTCCATACCGGACACATGGCTTACGGTTTCGCCGCCCCTCATTCGCGGCTCGCGGATCACTGGTCCTCCGTTGGCAATCCCTCAACCATTGCGCTCAGCGCTTGCGGACTCTCGACTACGACGTCGGCTCAAGATGTCCAAGTAATGCCGACGGATTAAGCCATTCGGCGGATGCCTAATCCTATTGGACCCGCATCGCTACGAACTGGCTGTGCTAGACTGAACACCCTTGAGGATCACCAGTGCTGTGCGCCCATGACTTTTCAAGTCGCGCCTAGCCGGAGGATCAGTCATGGATATCAAGCTATCCGAGCCGACCTACGGCAGCCCAGCATTCCCCTCCAAGGACCGTCGAACCGCGGGAGTCCCGTGGCGTCGCGTGCGGCACAGGTCCGTCAGGATCGTCCTCTTCTTCACTCCCCTCTGCCTTGCTCTGCTGCTCGGATCTCCGGCAGTAAGCGATCCGGCATCGTATCCCGGAAGCGGCAGGCGAGAAGGCGAGGTCATGATCGCCCAACGACCAATGCCGGCGCCAGTGGGCCAGCCATCGCCCGCCGATGCCGGAAGGCGCCCGCCCGTGGCACAATTGCCTGTGGCGAAGCCGTCGGTGGCGGAGCTGTTGTCCGCTCTGAAGCGAGAACGGTCGACGGTCGAAACTCTGCGTCACGACTTGGCTGCCACTCGCAGGGAACTCGAAGCGTCTCGCCGGGAAACACAGACTGAGCGCGAACTGGGCGCCACGTTAACGAAGGAACTCAGTGCTGCCTTGGCTGACCTGAAAGCAATGAGCGTTGAACTCGATCAGGCGGCGAATACGATGGTACAGGCAAGGCAAGCCACGGACGCAGTGGCCAAGGCCAACGAGAAAGCCGCGCATGAACGCGCCAGGAGCGCCGCGCTGGAACAAAAGCTCCTCGTGGCCCGCAAAGACATCGCCGCAATCAAGGATGGTGCCCAAGCGGCCAATGGTGCGCGTGAGGAAATTCTCCGCCGGGATCTGGCGGCCGCCAGGCGGGATCTCGATGCGATGCGGCGCGCAGGCGACGACGCCGCGCAAGCGCGCAATGTTGCCGATACAGTGGCTGAAAAGGAACGAGCCCTGGAACAGCAGCGCGAAAGAGCCGAAGGGCTTGCTCGTGATCTGACGGCTGTGCGGCGCGAGATGGAAGATCTGAGGGCCAAGGCCGCTGACACGATCCGATCGAAGGCAGCCGCGCTGAGAGCGCAGCAAGCCGGGGAGGTGGCCCTGGCGGATGCGAAACGTGCCCTTGATGAGGAGCGAAACAAGCTCGGAGCCTACGAACGCGAGCTCGCGGCTGCCCGCCAATCGGTAGCAGCGCTGGAGGCGCGCGCCAGCCTCGCCGCGGCTGAGCAGGCGGCCGCGGTAGATGCCAGGAAGCTCGCCGAGACGACGGCCAGCCGGGCAGGCGAGGTGCTCTCATCGGAGTCCGAGAAGGGGCGATCGCTTGCGCGCGACCTCGACGCCGCTCTGCGGGAGCGGGCTGAGGCAAGACAAGCCCTCGATGAAGAGCGGCAGAAGCTTGCCGCCTACGAGCGCGATCTAGCGGCTGTCCGCCAATCGGTAGCAGCGCTGGAGGCGCGCGCCAATCTCGCCGAAGCTGAGCAGGTGGCAGCGGTAAAGGCTCGAAAGCTCGCCGAGGGGGCTGCAAGCCGAGCAGGCGAGGCACTCTCATTGGAGTCCGAAAAGGGAAGATCGCTTGCGCGCGACCTCGACGCCGCTCGCCGGGAACTGGCTGATGCGAAACGGACGCTTGATGAGGAGCGGCAGAAGCGTGCAGCCTTCGAACGCGATCTCGCAGCTGCCCGCCAATCGGTAGCAGCCCTCAAGGCGCGCGCCGATCTCGCCGCGGGTGAGCAGGCGGCCGCGATGGAGGCTCGAAAGCTCGCCGAGGTAGCGGCAGCGCGGGCAGGCGAGGCGCTCGCACTGGAGTCCGAGAAGGGAAAATCGCTCGCGCGTGACCTCGACGCTGCGCGCCGGGAGCGCGACACGGCAAAGGAAGAGTTGACCCGGGTCTTGGCGGCGCAGCGCACGGCGCTGGAGCAGCGCGAGCGCGCCAACAGCCGTGATCTGGCGAGGCGTCAGAAAAATGACGACCTCAAAGCCCGAAGCGAGCGCCGCGTGGCGGATAACGAGCCTCTATCGAAGGCGCGCCTCGGCAATCGCGCAAATGAACGTGCAAAGGCTGTCCAACCGACGGCTGCCCGATCCGCCCGTGATCAGGGGTCTAAGAAGATTCGCAGGGTGCAGGTCCGCAACCCAACGCGAGCCGTTCGACCGGCGACGATCGCGCTCCCCGACGCGCTGCTGCCCGAGCATTTGCCAGTGAGTGGGCTTTGGTAACGGAGGTGGAGGGCAATCGAAGGCTCGTTTGCCTGGAGATGAGGAACACGGCAATGCACGCGAATCTAGCGGTCACATTGTTGATTACAGTTGCGATCGGCCCTGCCTCGGCCCTTGGCGCCGGCATTAGGGTTGGTGGTACCGGAGTCAGTGTCAGCGTCGGCAAGAATGGCGCTTCGGTGGGTATTAGCACGAGCGTCGGCCAGGTAGGCGGAGCAACGGCCGGAGTCTCGGTAGCCAAGAATGGGCGATCGACCGTTGGCGTCAGTGGCAAAGGTGGCGGTAAGGGCCGCGGCAAATCGGCGGGTGCTGGTTTGAAAGGCCGGTCATCGCAAAGTGGAAAAGCAGGTACTCCTGCGGCGCCTTCAGGTGGTTCGGTAGGTTCGGGTGCCGTGCCGTCGAGCGGTGTAGGAGCGGGGACCGTTCCGGGGATGGCTTCAGGTGGCCCGACCGCGGTCTCTGGCCCGCGGGGAAGTGTCGGTGGGGGTACCAGTGTCACTGGGGGGAGCGTCACTGGGAGCATCAATGGAAACGTCAGTGGCACTGCCAGCCCGGCGACCGCCACTCCCAGCCCGATCACCGGTGGGCCTCCCGCAAGCGGTGCAGGACTGCTCTCCGCCCTGCCACGCATCCTGTGGCCGTTCAGAGGGGGGCGGACCGGAGGCGAGCGAGGCGAACCGGGCTACCCGGGCAACCCGGGCAACCCCTCACTGGACCCGGTTCGAACTGGGGCGATTCCGGCCATGCCCAGCGCCGTGATTGACGTCTGCAGCCAGGCGATCGCGTCTGCTGCATCGCCCCTTGGTGCCGTGCGTGTTGGCGCGAGAAGCGCCGGTCCTCTGCAGCGGGATCGCCGCGGCGCCCTTATGGCCCCGCTCGTGGTGCGTATAGTCTACGCACGGCAGGGTGGCATTCAGACCCGTCAGGCGCGAATCACGTGTCGTCTCGATGCGGCCGGCAGGGTCCTCTCGGTGATTTAGGCCACTCGATGCCTGTGACTGCAGCCGGTGGTAAGCGGGTGGTGGAACGTCAAACTCCGTCTGACCCGAGGTCATCCTCCTTGAGGCACCCTATTTAGGAACGCTTCAATAAGCCAGCGCGCAACCGTCCTTGCGCGGGTCCGATCCGGCCTGCAGCACGCCGTTTGCCGCATCGATCATAATCGCCTGCGCCCCGCCATGGGGCATTTCGGCTATCTTGATCTCGTGGCCCAGTGCCGCAAGGCCGTAGAGTACATCCTCGCGGATGCCGCGCTCGGCCTCGAAGCGGCCCATCTGGTGGAAGCCACGGGCGCAGTCGATGGCCTCCTGAACATCCATGCCGAAGTCGAGAATATTGGTCAGCACGTGGCTTTGGCCGACCGGCTGGAAGCCGCCGCCCATCACGCCGAATGAGAGCCATGGCCGGCCGTCCTTCATGGCAATCGCCGGGATGATGGTGTGCAGCGGGCGCTTCCAGGGCGCCACGCAATTGGGATGCGCGGGATCGACGCTGAAACCGATGCCGCGGTTCTGCAGGAGCACGCCGGTCTTCGGGCTGCTGAGGCCGGTGCCATAGGACCAGAACAGCGAGTTGACGAACGAGCAGGCATTGCCCTTTTCGTCGACCACGCTGATATAGACCGTATCGCGATGCGTGGTGGCGCCGGTTGGACCTGCCACCGGCATGGCCTTTTTCAGGTCGATGCGGCCGCGAAGCTCGTCGGCGAAGCCCGCCGAGAGCAGCTTTTGGACGGGCACGTCGGCGAAGGCGGGGTCGGCGACATATCTGTCCCGCGCCTCGAATGCCAGCCTCGTGGCCTCGGCTTCGATATGGAAACGCTCGGCGCCGACCGGATCATATTTGCTGAGGTCGAAGCCGCTCAGGATGTTGAGCATCAGCAATGTGGTGATGCCCACACTGCTCGGCGGGATCTCCAGGAGTTCGATGCCGCGGTAGGTCGTCGAAATCGGCTCGACCCAGAAGGCCTCTTGCGTGGCGAAGTCCTCGAGCGCATGCAGACCGCCCAGCCCGCGCAGGTGGGCCACGATGTCCTCGGCGACCCAGCCGGTGTAAAAGCCGTCGCGCCCCTTTGCAGCGACCTCGCGGAGGACTTTCGCATGCTCCGGTTGCCGAAAGACCTCGCCGGCCCTCGGGGCGCGGCTGCCGTCCTTCAACCACATGCGCGCACTGTTGGCGTCCGCCTTCAGCTTGCCTTCGTTGCGGCGCCAATCGGTGGCGACGCGCTCGGTCAGCACAAAGCCTTCCTCTGCATGGCGGATGGCGGGCTGCAGCAGCTCGGCGAGCGGCATCGACCCAAAACTCCGGTTCAGCTTGCTCCAGGCGTCGACCGCGCCGGGGACGGTGACGGCATGCACCGAGGTCAGCGCGATCTCTTTTATTCCCTGCTTCAAAAGATACTCGGCTGTAAGGCCTCTGGGCGCGCGGCCGGACCCATTCAGGCCATAGACCTTGCCCGCCGGATCGCTACTGGCAGGGGCGTAGAGCACGAAATTGTCGCCGCCTATGCCGGTCGAGCCTGGCTCGACCACGCACTGCACGGCGCAGGCGGCAATCGCGGCGTCGGCGGCGTTGCCGCCGCGGCGCAGGATATCGATGGCGGTGAGCGTGGAAAGAAAGTGCGAGGTGGCGGCGGCGCCGTGCCGGCCCATGACGACGGAACGGCCGGGCAGGTGCAGGTCACGCATGGCAAGCTCCGAGGGTCTCGAGGAAAACACGGGACTCGGAGCCTATGCCCATGCCGGTTGGATGAAAAGGCTCAGCCGTAGCGATGACCGGGGTCGTGGGGCGCAAAAACCCGCCAGCCTTTGCCGACGGGTGGTCGCGTCGTCGCGGAAGTGAACCTCACTCCGCCTTGGCGCCGCCGAGGAACTCCTCGCACCAACTCGGGCCGTTGGCGCGCTTGCGGTCGCCCACGAGGCGGACGGCGCGGATGACGTAGTCGGACGAGACGGTGAGCTGTACGGAGCAGCTCAAGTATTCCGTGCGTGCGGCGGAAATGCGCTTGCCACGTTTGCCGTCGGCGGTCTTTTCGTACTCGGCCGGGATCTTGCGGGTCTTGTAGCCGCCCTTCCAGCTGTAGACGGTATCATCGCCGGTTTCGACGTCGGCAATCGGCGGACCGAACTGTGCGAAGAAGGTGCCGGCGGGCTTGCCCAGCCATTGCGTCTCGACCGCGTTTCTTGCCACCCCTGAAGTCGTCGTGCAGCCGGCAAGAGCCAGCGCAAGGCCGGCGACCGTCATCATGCGGAAGTTCATGTTTTTGTCCCTTTGAGTCTCGTTCTGAAATTTTACGGCGCGGAAGCCCGTATCCCCCGGATTTCCTAGCTTTCCGCTGAGCCTCTAGCGCCAAAGCATGAGAAAGAAAATCCGCCCTGACCGCCGGCTTTCAGGAAAATATGAAGCGTTGCAGAAACGCCCTATTCCGGCGCGGCGCGAGGCGGGCCGTCGGTTTTCCACTGCCCGAAATTTTTGCCTCAGGCGGCATTCTTTTTTGCGTTGGGCGCTTGTGAAATCGAAAATGCTGTTCTATAGAGGCGCCGCTGGTCACGGAGTGTAGCGCAGTCTGGTAGCGCACCACGTTCGGGACGTGGGGGTCGCGTGTTCGAATCACGCCACTCCGACCAGCCGAATCAATACCTTAGCGGATCGGTCGCCGGCTCTTCGGAGCCCGGCTTTTTGCTTCGCGTCCCACCATTGCCGTGGCGCCAAACAGAAAGTCTTCGCTCAGATCTTCACCAAGCCTCCCATCAGTTATTTGCCGCTTGCTTGCACCCTCGTCGACCATTGAACGAGCGGCTTCACAAAGCCGTGAAGGCACGTCGCGGAATATTGGTGCCTACCGCCGTGTCGAATGCTGGGGGCATTGAACGATGGAGATCTTGTCATGAAGATGCACATCTCAATTCCCACGGCGACCGTCTTGCTGATCCTTTCCGGAGTTGTTGCACAAGCGGACGATCATCTCTTCCAGGCGCAGCAAAACGGATTGCGGCCAGGCAGCACGGCGTCGTCCAACACCCAGGCATTTACGACGAACAAGGCCGGCCACAGCGGTACCTTGGCGCCCGGTCAAGGAAGCCCCTTTACAGGGGAGGAAACCCAGACGCCGGCCACCGCCACGGCTGCCGCGAACCAGCACGCCAACGTGAAGGTCCGCGTCCCTTGACTGGTGACGGGCGATGGCGGTCGGGTGTTACCGGATGTTTCCTTAAATCGTATCCGAGTTAAGGACAAAACATGCGGCAATTCAAAGTGCTACAGCGCTTCGTTGCGCTGTAGCATGACGGCTCGTGTTCGCCGTTCGGCGGACTGTCCCACGGCGTCCGGAAACGGTGAAACAGTCCTATCGATCGTCATGATCGACGCGGCAACTTACGAATAGGCGGTTGGGTTTAAAACCCTAACTTCTCAGGGGTGGCGAGGAGACGGAGCCGTTTCCTGGGGATCATGCAGTAGCCGACGCGAGCGCTTTTGTTGTTCACTCGGAAATAGACCGTAAACCAAATGTTATCTATTCACGGTGAACGTTCAGCGCCACTATCCCTTCAACAAACGCATTGCCGTGAGGTCGTGATGTTGAAGGAACCAATTTTCACACTGCGCGAAATCGTTATCTGGTCCGCCATTATAGGCAGCGTCGTCGGCTATCAGCTTTGGCGCAACGGCGACCCGCCGCCGCTAACGATGCAATTTGCGCCGATCGAGCGGAGGGCTTGACCGATCCGCGATGGGCTCCTCACTCCTCGGGAAGCCCGTTGCGTCGTGCAGCCTTGAGCAGAACGAGTTCGGCTGCAGAGGACCCGAATTCTTCTTCCAGCCGATGCGCCTCTTCCTCATCGAGGCGGTATTTCCGCGCAAATGCTTCGATCGTCATCGTGCGGCCTTCGAAGCCGCCGTCGGGCGTTTCCTTCGTGTTGCTGCCAAGCATAGCTGCGCCTCCCTGCGATGCTGGGCGAAAAGCTAGGGCAGTGGAGACGGTTTGGAAGAGAGGAAAAGAAGCAAGGCGACCGCTGGTAACCGAATGGACCGGGAGCGAAAAAAGGGGCCAAGCGGCCCCTTTTTTCGCATTCGATAAGTTGTCGGTCAGCCGTCGATCGTGTCGATGATTTCGGCCGCCTTGCCGGCAGTGACGCGACGGACGTCCACGTCCTCGCGCCGGCCCGCGAAGAGTTCCGTTGCCATCAGTTGATCGGCGAGGTCCGCCGGCAGCGACAGGATCACCCGGCTTTCTTCCGCATGGATGCCGCCGAGCGCGGCGCGCTTGGCGGTGATCATGCCGCCGGCAACCGTGTTGTTGGTATCCGGATCGATCAGGATGAAGGCACCGGTGGTGCGGTTCTGTTCGTAAGCGTCGAAAATCGCCTGCTCGTCGAAGACGAGATGAACCTTGCCGATGGCGTTCATCGGCAGTTCGTCCGCATGGTTCCACTTGCCGGTCTTGAGGTCGAGCTGGCTTGCGGGCTGAACCTGCACGCGCTGACGGCGGCTGCCGGATTTCAGCCAATAGCGCTTGCCGGGCTGGATACCCTCCGGCTGAAGCGCAACGAGCTGGGCATCAAAAGCAAGCCCGGTCATCGGTTGGCTGTCGATTGCTGCGATCATGTCACCGCGCGAGACGTCCACCTGGCGGTCAAGCACCAGCGTGATCGCGTCGCCAGCAACGGCGGCATTGCGCACGAGATCGAAGGTGACGATCTTGGTGACATTGGCAACCATGCCCGATGGCAGGATCACGACGGAGTCGCCGGGCTTTACCGAGCCGCCGGCAACCGTGCCCTGATAGCCGCGGAAGCTCTCGCCCGGGCGCGAGACGCGCTGCACGGGCAGGCGGAAGCCGACGGTCTGCGCAGAGCGCGTCGTTGCGAGCTCCAGAACCTCGATCAGCGTCGGGCCATCGTACCAGGGCATCGAGGCACGGCCGTCATAGACGACGTTCTCGCCCTTGAGCGCCGAAACCGGGATCGCCGTGACCTGCCGCACGCCGAGCGACAGGGCGAGTTCCTTGAACTCGTGCGAAATCTGCTCGAAGCGGGCGCGGTCGTAGTTGGTGAGGTCGATCTTGTTGACGGCGAGAACGAACTGGCGGATGCCCATCAGCGT
The DNA here is from genome assembly GCF_009601505.1 of Sinorhizobium terangae. GTDB lineage: Bacteria > Pseudomonadota > Alphaproteobacteria > Rhizobiales > Rhizobiaceae > Sinorhizobium > Sinorhizobium terangae. The sequence goes on along the minus strand of NZ_WITC01000120.1, from coordinate 105,126 downwards.
CGCGATCGTTGCGTGGCGGCGGGTCTGCTCCAGAAGGCCGACGCGCGCATCGACAAGCAGCACGGCGAGATCGGCGGTCGAAGCGCCGGTCGCCATGTTACGGGTGTATTGCTCGTGACCGGGCGTGTCGGCGACGATGAAGGAGCGCTTGTCGGTCGAGAAGTAGCGATAGGCGACATCGATGGTAATGCCCTGTTCGCGCTCGGCCTGCAGGCCGTCCAGAAGCAGCGCGAAATCGGGCAGCCCGAGATCGTTCTGCTTGCCGTTGGAGTCGCGCTGCAGGGTTGCGGCCTGGTCTTCCTTGACCGCCTTGGTGTCCCACAGCAACCGGCCGATCAGCGTCGATTTGCCGTCGTCGACGCTGCCGCAGGTGATGAGGCGAAGCGGGCGGGAATCGCGCGTGGCGCGCACCGGTTCCTGCGCCGGAAGGGCCACGGCTTCGGTTGCGTCGTCCAGGGCGGCGTTCGCGATTGCGGGTGCGGTCATCAGAAATATCCCTCGCGTTTTTTCTTTTCCATCGAGCCGGACTGGTCCCGGTCGATGGCGCGTCCCTGCCGTTCGGAGACGGTCGCGGTTTCAAGTTCGGAAATGATGTCGTCGAGTGTCGTCGCGCCGGAGCGGATTGCTCCCGTCAGCGGGAAGCAGCCGAGCGTGCGGAAGCGGATCACCTCCTCGCGCTTCACTTCGCCTGGAAGAAGTTCGAGGCGCGGATCTTCGGCAAGGATCATCATGCCGTCGCGTTCGACGATCGGACGCTTCTTGGCAAAGTAGAGCGGGACGATCGGGATCTCTTCGGCCTGGATGTAGCGCCAGATGTCGACCTCGGTCCAGTTGGAGAGCGGGAAGGCGCGCACGCTCTCGCCCTTGCGGATCATGCCGTTATAGATGTTCCATAGCTCGGGGCGCTGGTTGCGCGGATCCCAGCGGTGATCGGGGGTGCGGAACGAATAGATCCGCTCTTTGGCGCGGCTTGCTTCCTCGTCGCGGCGTGCCCCGCCGAATGCGGCATCGTACTGGCCGGCATCGAGCGCCTGGCGCAGGGCTTCGGTCTTCATGATGTCGGTATAGAGCGCCGAGCCGTGCGAGAAGGGGGTCACATTTTCTGCCGCGCCGCGCGGGTTGGTGTGGACGACCAGATCGAGATCGTATTTCTCGACGATCTCGTCGCGAAACGCGATCATCTCCCGGAACTTCCAGCCGGTGTCGACATGAAGCAGCGGGAAGGGCACGCGGCCGGGATAGAAGGCCTTACGCGCCAAGTGCAAGAGCACGGACGAATCCTTGCCGATCGAATAGAGCATCACGGGGCGCTCGAATTCGGCGGCGACCTCACGGAAAATGTGGATCGCTTCGTTTTCGAGCGCCTTCAGATGCGGATCGAGCGGCGGTTTCGTGCTCTGCGGATTATGCAGTTCCGTTTCCGGATGGTTATGGGGCATTTCGAACTCCGGGGGAGGATACTTGTCTCTTGATGCGCCGGCCGCCCTAGGCAGCGTTGCTGGCGTTGGGGATGATGGAGGAGGCCGCTTCCGGCACGTGCAAGCCGCATTCACGCTTCTCATCGTTCTCCCACCACCAGCGTCCGGCGCGCTCCGGCTCGCCGGGCTTTATCGCCCGGGTGCAAGGCTCGCATCCGATCGACGGGTAGCCGCGGCTGTGAAGCGGGTTGACTGGAATGGCATGGGCCGCGACATGGGCACGGATCGTCTCGATATCCCAGTCCGCGAGCGGATTGATCTTGATGAGCCCGCGCTCGATGTCGGCTTCCGCAAACGGAGTCGCCGCACGATTACCCGACTGCCCGCGGCGAAGGCCGGTGATCCAGTAGCTTGCCCCCTCGAGCGCACGCGCAAGCGGCTTCAGCTTGCGCACGCCGCAACAGGCATGCCTGGCCTCCACGCTTTCGTAGAAACCGTTCATGCCGTACTGCGCCACAAAGGCGTCGATGTCGGCTTTTTCGGGGTGGAAGCGCTTGATGAGGATTCCATAGGTTTCCTCGGTCTCGTCGATAAGCGCGACAGTCTCCGTGAAGAGGCGGCCGGTCTTTAGCGTCGCGACATCGATGTCGAGGCGGTTGGTGCCGATCGCGGCCGTAATGACCTGGTCCTCGATACCAAGCGAGGTCGTGAACACGGCCCTGCCTTCAAGGCCTGCGATAAGCGCCAGGCGTCCGGCAAGATCGAGGCCTTCGAGCGCTTCGCTGAGGGCTGCCGCTTCGGCTTCGAGGGTTTGCGTGGTCATGGCTACATCCCGTTGCAATTTGCACGGAATATCGCAGCCGTTCGTGACAAATGACAGAAAAACGGATTTCTATTGCTCAAGGATCAGAGCAAATATCTCTCTGATCCCTAAAGTTCTAAGAAAACCTAGTAATTTAGTAGATTAATCTTGCGGGAAGGGCGCGTGGCACGTTGCACCCGAGAGCACCGGCCCATGCTCGCCATTCAAGAATAGTTGAATGCTCTGTCCTTTCATTGCGCCTGCTCCAGGTTCAGGCTGATCTCGCGATCCATTGAAAGGAGACAAGTGATGGCCAGGTCCTTACCTGCTCGCATGCTCGTGGGGGGAGCTCTGGGGCTCTTGCTTGTGACGGGAGCGTACGCGCACCACGGCTGGTCCTGGGCGGAGGCCGATCAGATCGAGCTTTCCGGGACGATCCAGGAAATCTCCATCGCTCCGCCGCATCCGACGCTGGACGTCGCGACGGAGAATGACGGCCTCTGGCGGGTCGAGCTCGCAAACCCCCGCCAGACAGAGCGGTCGGGCTTTGTCGAGGGCGTGGCGAAAGTCGGCGATCCGGTGGTGGCCCTCGGAAACCGTTCGCTCGACCATAATGAAAAGCGGATGAAAGCCGTTCGAATCACGGTGGCCGGAAAAGTCTACGACATCTATCCCGACCGGATACAGACGAATTGACGAGCGGCATGGAGGCGGTGGAGTGGATCGGCACCCTGCCTTTCGCGGTGGCGATACGGCGTTCCGCGCTCCTCTACCTCTTCGTGAACGCCGCCCATATCCTGTCGATCGGAATAGTCGTCGGCGCGATCCTGCCGCTCGATCTGCGCCTCATCGGGTTCTTCGGCAAGGTGCCGGTCGCGACGATCGGGCCGTACCTTTCGCGCGCCGCTGCAACCGGCGTGATCCTCGCCATCGTCACGGGCTTCTGCCTTTTCAGCGTCCGCCCGCTTGAATATGCAGGCAACGCTGCCTTCCTGACAAAGATCACGCTGCTCGTACTGGGCATCGTCAACGCGGTTTTGCTGCATCTGACGCCGCAATGGCGCGCCGTCGTCAAAGGCGGACCGCTCTCCTGGAGAGTCCGCCTTTCGGCGCTCATTTCCATGGCGGTCTGGACAGGAGCGGTTCTTGCTGGCCGCTGGATCGGTTTCCTTTCGGAGTAGGTTACTCGTGGGGAGGGGGTGGGGAGGGGGCTTGTCCCCAAGGCGCGCGCCTCAACTCTTTGTCTTACCGGTCGCTTAACGCCCAGCGTGGATTGATCCAGGGCTCCTGGTTGGAGCGGGCGAGGGGCTGCCTGCCGAGGATGTGGTCGGCCGCCTTCTCGCCGGTCATGATCGAGGGGCCGTTGAGGTTGCCATAGGTGACATGCGGGAAGATCGAGGAGTCGGCCACGCGCAAGCCATCGACGCCGATCACCCGTGTTTCCGGATCGACTACCGCCATCGGGTCGTCCTTGGCGCCCATCTTGCAGGTGCCGCAGGGGTGATAGGCGCTTTCGAGATGTTCGCGCAGGAAGGCATCGATCTCGTCGTCCGTCTGGACCTTGTCGCCCGGCTGGATTTCCGGTCCGCGATACTGGTCGAAGGCCTTCTGGCCGAAGATCTCGCGCGTCAGCCGCACGCAGTGGCGGAATTTCTCCCAATCCTCCGGGTGGCTCATATAATTGAAGCGGATCACCGGATCGGACTTCGGGTCGGACGAGCGAAGGGTGACGCTGCCGCGCGACTTCGACAGGTTATAGCCGACATGCACCTGGAAGCCGTGCGTGTTGGCCGCCGCCTTGCCGTCGTAGCTGATCGCCACCGGCAGGAAATGGTACTGGATGTCAGGCTGTTTGACGCCCGGCGCCGAACGCAGGAAGGCGCAGGCCTCGAACTGGTTGGAAACGCCGAGGCCTCTCTTGAAGAGCAGCCATTGCGCGCCGGCGACGCCTTGCCAGAACCACGGCAGCCAGGAGTAAAGCGAGACCGGCTTGGTGCTTACCTGCTGGAAGTAGAACTCCATGTGATCCTGGAGGTTCTGGCCGACGCCCGGCCGGTCGGCCTTCACCTCGATCCCCATCTCCTTCAGATGCGCCGCCGGGCCGATGCCGGAGAGCATCAACAACTTCGGCGAGTTGAAGGACGAGGCCGACACGATCACCTCGCGATTGGCCTTCACCACCTCGGTCCGGCCATTGCGCTCGATCTCGACACCGGTCGCGCGGCCGTTTTCGATGACGACCTTGTGGGCGAGGCAGCGGATCAGTTCGACATTCGGACGCTTCAGCGCCGGCTTGAGATAGGCGGAGGCTGCCGACCAGCGCCGGCCTTGCCAGGTCGTCTGCTCCATCAGGCCGAAGCCTTCCTGCTTGGAGCCGTTATAGTCGTCGGTGAGTTCGAAGCCCGCCTGCTGTCCTGCCTGGATGAAGGCGTGAAAGAGCGGGTTCCTAACGCTGCCGCGCTGGATATGCAGCGGCCCCTGTGTGCCGCGCCAGCCGTCTTCGCCGCCATGCGAATGTTCCATCCGCTTGAAATAGGGCAGCACGTCCGCATAGGCCCAGCCCTGGGCGCCCAGTTCCTCCCAGCGATTGAAGTCCTCCGCGTGGCCGCGCACATAGACCATGCCGTTGATCGAGGAGGAACCGCCGATCACCTTGCCGCGCGGCGCGGTGATGCGCCGGTTGTTGAGGTTCGGCTCGGGTTCGGAAAGATAGCCCCAATTGTAGCGGTTCATGCTCATCGGCCAGGCGAGTGCTGCCGGCATCTGGATGAACGGGCCGACGTCCGAGCCGCCGAACTCCAGCACGATGACGGAATGCTTGCCGTCCTCCGACAGGCGATAGGCAAGCGCCGAGCCCGCCGAACCGGAACCGATGATGACAAAATCTGCCTGCATAAGCGTTGTCTTTCTTCTACGTATCTGCGGTGTGCCCCTCATCCGGCTGCCGCCGCCTTCTCCCCGCTTGCGGGGAGAAGGGATATGCCGCGCCGCCCCAGTCCCCTCTCCCCGCCTGCGGGGAGAGGGTTAGGGTGAGGGGCAGAATTGCAATTCAGTACGGCGCCTCGACCTTCCCCATGCCGACATAGACGGTCTTGAGCTCGGTGTAGTGGTTCAGCGCCGCGACCGAATTCTCCCGCCCGAAGCCCGATTGTTTCGAGCCGCCGAACGGGATCTCGACCGGGCAGAGGTTGTAGGTGTTGATCCAGAGCGTACCCGCCTCGAGCTGGTCGACCACCCGATGCGCGCGGGTGATGTCGGCGGTGAAGACACCGGCGGAAAGGCCGAATTCGGTGGCGTTGGCCCGGGCGACGACCTCCGCCTCATCGTCGAAGTCGAGCACGCACATCACCGGCCCGAAGATCTCCTCCCGCGCGATCGTCATCTCGTCGGTGACGTCGGCAAAGACGGTCGGCTGGATATAGGTGCCGTCGGCGCTGACGGTGTTCGGAATGCCGCCGCCGGTCACCAGCCGCGCACCCTCCGCCTTGCCCTTCTCGATATAGGAGAAGACCTTGTCGCGCTGTGCCTTCGAAACCATGGGCCCGAGCTGTGTCGCCTCGTCCATCGGGTCGCCGATGACGATCGCCTCGGTCCGTTCCTTAAGCCGTGCCAGGAACGCTTCCTTGACCTTCCGCTGCACGAAGACGCGGGTGCCGTTCGAACAGACCTGGCCGGTCGAATAGAAGTTGCCGAGCATGGCGCCGCCGATCGCGCTTTCGAGATCGGCATCGTCGAAGACGATCAGCGGCGACTTGCCGCCGAGCTCCATGGTGACGTGCTTGAGTTCGGCTGCGGCGGCCCCTGCGACTTTTTTGCCCGTCGGCACCGAACCGGTGAGCGACACCTTGGCGACGTCGGGGTGATTGACGAGCAGCGGACCGGTCGACCGGTCGCCCTGGATGACGTTGTAAAGGCCCTTTGGCAGGCCGGCTTCGACCAGGATCTCGGCGATCTTCAGCGCCCCAAGCGGCGTGTTTTCCGACGGCTTGAAGACCATGGCATTGCCGGCGGCGAGTGCCGGCGCGCCCTTCCAGCAGGCGATCTGCTGTGGATAGTTCCAGGCGCCGATGCCGACGCAGACGCCGAGCGGCACCCGCTTCGTGTAGGCGAAGTCGCCGCCCAGCGGGATATAGTCGCCATTGAGCGCGGCGGGCGCGACGCCACCGAAGAACTCGAAGCTGTCGGCGCCCGAGGTCGGGTCGGCGACGATCGTTTCCTGGATCGGCTTGCCGGTGTCGAGCGTCTCCAGTTCGGAAAGCTCGCGGTTGCGCTCGCGCATGATCTCGGCGGCGCGCTTGAGGATGCGGCCACGCGCCGTCGGGCTCATCGCCGCCCATTCCGGCTGCGCCCGCTTTGCTGCGGCGATCGCCTTTTCGACGATCGCAGGCGTCGCCGCATGAAGCCGGGCAATCACCTCGCCGGTCGCCGGATAGATGCTCTCGATCACCGTGCCGGCGGTGTCCTCGACATAGTCGCCGTCGATGAAGTGCGACGCTTTCGGTTGCGCTCTCATGTCATTCTCCCCGCGGGTAGCGTTTGGATTCCTCGAGATTGTCGAGGTTCATATGGTTGCGCATGTAGCGCTCGGATGCCTTCTGCAGCGGCTGGTGGTCCCACGGGTAATAGGCGCCGTTTCTGAGCGCCTCGTAGACCACCCAGCGCCGCGCCTGGCTTTCGCGCACGGCCGCGTCGAAGGTCCCCATGTCCCAGTGGGCGGCGCGCATGTCGCGGAAGGCCCTGAGCGTCGCCTGATCGACAGGCCCGCGCGGGTTCTCCGCAAGATTGGTGAGTTCCAGCGGATCTGCCTGAAGGTCGTAAAGCTGGTCCGGGTCGAGCGCGCAGTGGACATATTTCCACTTGCCTTCGCGGATGGCGACGAGGGGCGCATAGGAGGCTTCCGCCGCATATTCCATCAACACTGGTTCCGTGCGCTCCGCACCGTTTACCATCGGCAGAAGGCTGATGCCGTCCGTCCAGGGCTTTACCTCGTCCATGGAGATGCCGGCGAGATCGGCAAGCGTCGGCGTTACGTCGAGGTTCGACGTCGGCGTCAGATGCAGGCCGGCGGTGACTCCTGGTCCGGCGATCATCAGCGGCACGCGCGCCGAGCCTTCGAAGAAGTTCATCTTGAACCACAGGCCCCTCTCGCCGAGCATGTCGCCATGGTCGGAGCAAAAGAGGATGAGCGTATCGTCGACCATTCTCGTCCGCGTGAGTGTGTCGATGAGCTCTCCCACCTTTTCGTCGAGATAGGAGATGTTGGCGAAATAGGCCCGCCGCGACCGGCGAATATTCTCCTCGGTCAACTCGAAGTTATCGTAGTCGCAGGAGAGCATGATGCGCCGAGAATGCGGGTCCTGCTGATCGAGGGGGAGTGCGCCGACCTCCGGCAGCAGTTGCTCGCATTTCTCGTAGAGATCCCAGAACTTGCGCCGTGCGACGTAGGGATCGTGCGGGTGGGTGAAGGAAACGGTAAGGCACCAGGGACGGCGGCTTTCGTCGTCACTCTCGCGCGAGAGCTGGTAGAGCTTCTGGTTCGCCAGGAACGCCACCTCGTCGTCATATTCCATCTGGTTGGTGATTTCCGCCACACCGGCGCCGGTGACGGAACCGAGGTTGTGATACCACCAGTCGATCCGTTCGCCGGGCTTGCGGTAATCCGGCGTCCAGCCGAAATCGGCCGGATAGATGTCGGTCGTCAGGCGCTCTTCGAAGCCATGCAACTGATCCGGCCCGACGAAATGCATCTTGCCGGAAAGCGCGGTGTAGTAGCCGGCCCGGCGCAGATGGTGCGCATAGGTCGGGATCGACGACTGGTACTCGGCGGCGTTATCGTAGACGCGGGTGCGGCTCGGCAATTGGCCGGCCATGAAGGACGCGCGGGCGGGAGCACACAACGGCGACGACGTGTAATTGTTGCGGAAGCGCGCCGAGCGCTTGGCGAGCGCCTTCAGGTTCGGCGCATGCAGGAACTCGGCGGGGCCGTCCGGAAAAAGCTTTCCGTTCAACTGGTCCACCATGATGATCAGAATATTGGGCTTCCCGGCAGTCACGTCGTTGATTCCTCGATTGTTCGATTACAGTTTTTGCGGTGCGGGCGATCGCCCCTCATCCGGCTGCCGCCACCTTCTCCCCGCTTGCGGGGAGAAGGCTAGTCCTCGGATTAAACCCCAGGAGAGGGGCGACTTCCGCCGTCCGTCGCCCGCAAATGCGCATTCACATAGTCTTCGGTCAGCGCGATCGAAGCTTCGATGCTGATCGGAGCCGAGCGCAGACTCTGGCGGATATAGAGTCCATCGATCATCGCAGCCGCGCCCTCGGCGATGCGTTCCGCGTCACCGAAAGCGCAAAGCAGCTTGAGGCTCGCCAACAGATTGGAACGCAGCCGCCGCGCGTAGATCACGAGGAGACGGCGAACGTCCTCCGAGCGCTGCGCCTCGGAATAAAAAGCGAGCCAGGCGGCGATCGTCTCTGGCGCGAACTGCTCGGCCCTGAAGCTCACGCGGATCAGTGCACTCAGCTTTTCGCGCGGCGTCTTCGCGGTCTGAAGCGCAGCGACCGCGTCGTCGCGCAGTTGCGCCAGGAGACTGCGGATCGTTGCGATCAACAATTGGTCCTTGCTGCCGAAGTAGTGGTGCGCGAGCGCCGGCGAGACGCCGGCGGTTCTGGCAATATCCGACATGGTGACCGAGAGCGTGCCCTGGTCGCCGATCACGCGCAGCGCCGCGTCCACCAATGCCTTTCGCCGTACAGGCTCCATCCCGATTTTCGGCATCCGAAACTCCCTCGACTGCTTCTAGTTTATTTTTGATTGACTCATCAATCAATAAAAAACTTTGTCGCTTTTTCTCTTTCTTTTTGCTGAGAAATCCGGCTCAATCGAAAGGTGGCGTTCATGCTCGCCGATAAGACTGGAGGTTGAAGATGGCCCACGCATTCGATCCCGCCGGTAGAGAGGCTGTCGCCGGAAAATGGGTCTGGTTCGTCGCCCTTGGCGTGATCCTGATCATGTGCGGCGGCATTGCCTTCGGCAATCTGCTCATGGCGACGGTTGCCTCCGTCTATTATGTGGGCATCATCATGCTGATTGGCGGTCTGCTCAATCTCGGTCACGCCTTTCAGGTCAAGACTTGGGGAAGTTTCCTCTATTGGCTCTTGAGCGCGGCCTTCTACGCGGCGGCGGGTCTCTTCGCCTTCATCAATCCGGTGCTTGCCTCTGCGGTGCTGACCTTCCTGATGGCGTTGGCGCTGATCGTTGCAGGCTGCTTCCGCGTCTGGGTCGGCTTCAAGCTCCGGCCGTTCGGCGGATGGGGCTGGATGGTCGTCGGCGGTCTCGTCACGCTCGCCGCTGGCCTCGTCATCGCCGCCGGTTGGCCGGTCAACAGCCTCTGGATCTTTGGCCTGTTTCTGGCGGTCGATCTCGTCATGCAGGGGCTCGCCTCGATCGCCTTCGGCGTTCTCGCAAAGGGCTGAGGAAGATCGCGCCGCTTCGGCGTTGTGCAACCATAAGGGGCGCATGCCGATACACTCTACTCAGCCTGCCAATCCTTCATCAAACTTTCACACTCGCGAAAGCTTTCGTTGACGCTTGGCTTTGATGCTGGCGCGCGTGTGTTTGTCTTTATCCTGGAGCCGGCATGTCCGTCGCCCCCACCGAAATCCTCTCGCTTCGCCGGTTCGGCGACGACCAGATTGTCACGCTTGCCAAGCTCGTCATCGAGAACGCCTTTCAGCCGATCGTCGAGGCGACGACCGGTGCCGTCTTCGGTTATGAATCGCTGATGCGAGGGTTCCAGCGTCTTGGCTTTGCCTCGCCACTCGAATTGCTGGACAAGGCGGAGGAGGTGGGCCAGCTTCTGCCGCTCGAACACCTTATCAACAGCCGCGCCGTCGCTGCTTTCGCGACGATCCCCGATTTTTCGGCACGGACCCTTTTCCTGAATTTCGATTCGAGGCTGGTCGGTGGCGAGGACGATATCGTCGAGCGCCTCGTCAACCACCTCAAGCGCGCCAACATTGCCCCGTCTTCGCTCTGCTTCGAGCTTTCGGAGCGCTTCGATAGTGGCAAAATGCCGGATTTTTCCGCGCTGGTCAGGCAATTGCGGCTTGCCGGTTTCAAGCTTGCGATCGATGATTTCGGTGCGGGCTTCAACGGCTTGAAGTTGCTGTGCGACCAGCCCGTCGACTACGTCAAGATCGATCGGCACTTCATCTCCGGCATCGAGCGGGACCCGCGCAAGCGCCACCTCGTCCGCCACACGGTAAACACGGCCCATGTGCTCGGAACGCGCGTGATTGCGGAGGGCGTGGAGACGGAAGCCGAGTTCCTCGCGTGCCGTGATCTCGGCTGCGACCTGGTTCAGGGTTATTTCATTGCCCGCCCCACCACACACTTAAGCGAACTGCAGCCGGCTTATCCCCATCTGGAACTGAGCGGCCCTGCACGGCGCTCCTCCGCGACGCTCGACAGCATCCTGATCAGGAAACAGATCGAACAGCTTCCTGCCGTCAGGGAAAGCGATGAACTCGAATCCGTCTTCGATCTGTTCCGGCTCAATCCGCGCCAGGCCTTCTTTCCCGTGCTGAACGCCAACGGCGAACCGCGCGGCATCCTGCACGAGTATCACGTCAAGGAAATGATCTATCATCCCTTCGGCCGGGATCTCCTGAAGAACCGCATTTATCAGCGCCGTATCTCGCATTTCGTGAGCCCCGCGCCGATCGCCGATCTCGACACGCCCGCCGACGAGATGCTGAAAATCTTCGCCGGCATGGACGGCAGCGACTGTGTGATCCTGACGGAAAACATGCGTTATGCTGGCATTCTATCCGCTTCGTCGCTGCTGAAGATCATCAACGAAAAACAGTTGAAGACGGCGCAGGAGCAGAACCCGCTGACGGGCCTGCCGGGCAATCGCGCGATCCGCGACTATGTGCAGGATGCGATCCTCGACGGCGATGTGACGCGCTATTTCTGCTATTGCGACTTCGACGACTTCAAACCTTTCAACGATACCTACGGCTTCCAGAAGGGCGACCTGGCGATCACGCTGTTTGCCGCTTTGCTCAGACGCCACTTCATCGGCGAGGAGAAGTTCCTGGGGCATGTCGGCGGCGACGATTTCTTCGTCGGCGTCAGCGGCCTCGACGAAGGGGAAATCCGCGCCGTCCTTATGCGCCTCGTCGATGACTTCCGTTCGGACGTTCGCCAACTTTATTCGCCGGAACATCAGGTGGCGGGGCGCATCAGCGGGTATGGCCGCGACGGTGGCGCGAAGGACTTTCCGCTGATGCGCTGCTCGATTGCGGTTCTCGTGCTGCCGGAAGGCTTCGTCCTTTCCGACAGCCAGACGGTGAGCAAGAGGATCGCCGAGATAAAGGCGCGCGCCAAGGCAAGCCTGGACGGTCTTGTGTTGGAGCAACTGGACGGCAACGGATATGTCCAGCCGGAATCGTAGATCCACACGCCCTTTCGATTGCGCTGGCCAGCAGCTTAAGCAGATCCCGCTCATGGCCGGTAATCCTGCCGACAGCACGGCGTGCTATGGGGCCGCGAAGAGCTCGGAGCTCACTGAGATCAGGTTATAGACGGCCAGGGAGGCAACGGTCAGGCCCACCATGGCCGCCAGCACCCCATGTGGCAGCGTCTTGCTGATCCAGCCAGCCAGGGGCGCAGCTACGGCGCCGCCCATGATCAGGCCAAGCACGACCAGCACATAACCTCCGAGGTCGAGCTGCAACACGAAGGTGGTGCTGACAGCAATCGTCACAAAGAATTCTGCAAGGCTCGCGGAACCAATGCTGCAGCGGGCGCTCTCTCCGCGGGTGATCAATGTGGAATTCACGAACGATCCCCAGCCACCGCCGCCCACCGCATCAAAAAAACCTCCGGCAAGCCCGATCGGCGCGGTCGGCATATTGTGATCGCGCTCACGCCCGCCGGTGTAGATTTGCCGGGCAATCAACACGGCCATCGCCAGCAGGTAGATCGATATCAGAAGCTTGACCGGATCTTCCGGCACCTGTGTCAGCACATAGGCGCCGACGAAGCCGCCGACCACGCCCCCCGGCACCAGGCGTGAGAAAAGCCCCCAATCGACGTTGCGGTGCCAGATGTGTGAGCCGCCCGCCAGCCCGGTGGTCACAATCTCCGCGGCGTGCGTACTGGCGCTGGCGACGGCCGGTGGACTGCCCGTTGCGAGCAAAGCTGTTGTAACGATCACGCCATAGGCCTGACCCAGGGCGCCGTCAATTAGCTGCGCCACAAAGCCTAGCACTATGTAGAGCGCAAAGTGTACGGTGAAGATGTCGGATGCACCTATGCTCCAGATGGCGTCCACAGGGCGCACTCTCCGCTTTGACGGGAACGGCGCCAACGGTTTCACCCATCAGCACACGCCTACAATGGTCGGATCGGCCGCCAAGCCACTGACGCGGAAACGTCGGGGGCCGGAAATGGTTCTTTCTTTTCTTGCGGAAGTTGGGGTGAGCTCGCGCCGGGACCTTTCCGGAGCTGCAACCGAGCTATAGGTAGAACGGAACGGATGCCGCTTGCGAGGATGCCGCCATGACGACTGAGATGAATCTTCCGACTGAAATGACCTATGTGGACCTGCCGGGCCCGGGTGGCCCGGAAAACATGGTTTTGGCGCGCGGGCCGCTGCCGGACGTCAAAGCCGGCGATATCCTGATCCGTGTCGAGGCAGCCGGCATCAATCGGCCGGACGTGCTGCAGCGCAAGGGCGACTATCCACCGCCGCCGGGCGCGAGCCCGATCCTCGGCCTTGAAGTGGCCGGCGAGGTCGTTGCTATGGGCGAGGGCACAACCGGCTTCTCGATCGGGGACAAGGTCTGCGCGCTCGCCAATGGCGGCGGCTATGCGGAATATTGCGCGCTGCCGGCGACGCAGGCTCTCGCCTGGCCAAACGGCTATGACGCGACGAAGGCGGCGGCGCTGCCGGAAACGTTCTTCACGGTTTGGGCCAACGTCTTCGATATGGCAGGGCTCAAGGCGGGTGAAACGATCCTGGTCCATGGCGGATCGAGCGGTATCGGCACCACCGCAATCCAACTCGCCAAAGCCTTCGGCGCCGAGGTTCTGGTGACCGCCGGTAGCGCCGAGAAGTGCAGGGCTTGCGAGGCACTCGGGGCGAAGCGAGCGATCAACTATCGCGAGGAAGACTTCAAGGCCGTTGCGCTTAACGAGACAGGTGGGCGAGGGGTGGACGTCATCCTCGACATGATCGGCGGGCGCTACTTCGATCGCAATATCGGTTCGCTCGCCAGGGATGGCCGTCTGTCGATCATCGCGTTCCTGGGTGGCGCGCGCGTGGAGGGCGCCAATATCGGGCCGATCCTGACGAAGCGCCTGCATATCATGGGGTCCGCGCTTCGCCCGCGCACATCCGCGGAAAAACAGGCAATCCGCGACGGACTTGCGGCAAAGGTCTGGCCATTGCTGGAGGGAGGCGCCGTGGCGCCGGTCATCCATCAGATTCTACCCTTCGAAAGGGTCGCCGATGGCCATCGCCTGATGGAAGAAGGCGATCACATCGGCAAGATCGTGATGACCATGGGCAGATCTTAGGAGTTCTTGTCCAATCCTCCGATCGATGCCTTCGACGATGGTCGGTCTTGTATTCGGGCGGGAATGACTTACGTTTGTTGTAACGTCAACGAACAGAAAGGAAGGTGATCCAATGTCTAGTGAGATTTCGGACCTCGTGACAGGCATGGGAGAGGTGAAGGAGTCGAGGCAGCCCTCGGCTTGATACCCGCCTTCCTTGGGCTGGAAAAGCCCGGGCCGTCACAGGCCAAATGCTCATGGAAGGGTCGCTGACGCGGCCTTTTTCCTTTTTGTTCTCAGGAAGCGCTGGAACCCGGGTCAGATCCCGAAGCGCCCGAGCGCCGGTATCTTGATGCCGGGCCGTGCGATGTCGAACCCAGCCACCAATCCCATGAAATGCAGTTCCAGCCCGCTTCGCCAGCCGGCGGAGATTCCGGCGAGCCCGTAGAGCGTTGCGTGCAGGTCGCGGCCATCGGCGTCGATCTGAAAAAGTTTACCCTCAGGCAGGTAGTCGCGGCCGACGGCGTTCGGCGGCAGTACGGCGTCAAGCTCGGGTACCGAACGAAGCACGTGAGCGACAAAGGTGTTGGAGTTCGGTCCCGGCCACAGCCTGTAAGTGCCGGGCGAGGAATAGGGGTAATCGGCAATCGCTTGCTCGACTTTAGGGATCAGGCGCTGCGCCTGCTCTCCCTTGATCATCGCGACGATGCGCGGCTCGTTCGAATACCAGCGGCCATCGGCCTGATAGGCGTTCTTACGGATAGGTTTGCCCCAGCCGACCTTTTCGTATCGGGCATAGGCCAGCGCTCCTTCTTCCTTTGTGACGATCCAGGCATGGCTGGCGACGGCGCCCTTCATGCCGCCGGTCGTTGCCGAGAGGATATAAACTGCGGCCTCGGGGCTTTCAGCCGCTTTGGGGAGAAGGCCGGCGGACGACCAGTCCGCATCCCGCCAGCTCTGCGGCCTCTCCTTCATGTACCACCAGCCAGCCGAGGCTAGCGCCGGAAGCAGGTAGATGAGCATAAAGGCGACAAGCAGCCTGCGGATGAATTTCATCACACCCCCCGGTTCCCAGCGGTCGGATTCCTGCTAAATGCAGAGGCGAAAGAGGAAATTTGAGGGCAAGCATGTCTAATCCCGTCCTGGTCGAAGTAACTCGCGGAAATCTAGTCGAAAGCCGCCATCGCGGCACGGTCATCGTTGTCGACGGCGACGGCAACACCGTGTTTTCATTGGGCGATACGGACGCTGCCATCTTCCCGCGTTCGGCCTGCAAGGCCATGCAGGCTTTGCCGCTGGTCGAAAGCGGCGCGGCGGACGCCTACGGGTTCGGCGCCAAGGCGCTGGCGCTCGCCTGTGCTTCGCATTCCGGCGAGCCGGAACATGTCGCGCTTGCGGCTGAAATGCTGGCGGCGGCCGGTCGGGATGTCGATGCGCTCGAATGCGGCGCGCACTGGTCCTTCGACCAGAAGACCTTGATCGGGCAGGCGCGTTCGATCGAGGGGCCGAGCGCCTTGCACAACAATTGTTCCGGCAAGCATGCGGGCTTCGTCTGCGCCTGCTGTCATTCGGGCACGGAGGTTCGCGGCTATGTCGGGTACGACCATCCGATCCAGCAGGAAATCCGCGGCGTCATGGAAAGCCTGACGGGTGCAATCCTTGCACGCGACAATTGCGGGGTCGACGGCTGCTCGATCCCGACCTATGCCGTGCCCTTGAACGGGCTTGCCCATGGCTTCGCCAAAATGGCGACGGGGGCAGGGCTTGCGGCCGAGCGGGCGCGCGCTTCCCGGCGGCTGATCGAGGCCTGCATGGCCGAGCCCTTCTACGTCGCGGGTACCAAGCGTGCCTGCACGCGGCTGATGAAGACTGCGCCGGGCCGCATTTTTGCCAAGACCGGCGCCGAAGGCGTCTTCTGTGCGGCGATCCCGGAGAAGGGGATCGGCATCGCGGTCAAATGCGAAGACGGGACGACGCGCGCCGCCGAGGCGATGGTGACCGCGACGCTTGCGCGGTTCTTCGCCGATGATCCTCAGGTCCAAAGGGCGCTGATGGCACAAGCCAACCATTCAATGCGCAACTGGAACGGCATCCATGTGGGCGACGTGCGCGTGACGGACGCTCTTTCCGCCTAGGCAATTCCAGGAAAAGTGCGTAGCGGTTTTCCATCCGGAATTGCGTAAGTTCAATGATCTAGGCAACGATCAAAGCCGTGCAATCACGATAGGGCGACAGGGCTTCGGCAGGCGTCTCCGCGTGCACGATGAGCCCGGCAAGTTCGCTGACGCTCATGATGCGGTAAGGAGAGGCTGCGCCGAACTTCTCAGGAGTTGCGAGCACGTAGGTGTCCGCCGCCTGGTCGGCGATCGCGCGCTTGATCGCCGTCTCCTCGTAGTCTCCGGTCGAAAGCCCCTGCGCCGGATGAATGGCGGTAACCCCAAGGAAAAAGATATCGACGCGGATCTGTTCGATCGCGACGAACGCTGTCGCGCCGGTGGCCACCATTGAATGCTTGTAGAGCCGGCCGCCGATCAGGATCACTTCGGCGTCGTGATGCTCGAACTCCGCGGCGATCGTCGGGCTGTGCGTGATGATCGTTACCTGCATATCCCGCGGCAAGGCACGAGCGATTTCGGCATTGGTCGTGCCGCCGTCCAGAAAGACCGTTTGCCCGGGTCTGACGAGGTCAGCCGCTCGTCGTCCGAGCCGGCGCTTGATGTCGCTGGCGATCGCCTGGCGTGCGGCGAAATCCGGGAGCGGCGGCGCCAGAGGCAGGGCTCCGCCGTGAACCCGCCTGAGCAGGCCCTCTACCGCCATTTCCCTGAGGTCGCGGCGGATCGTGTCTTCAGAAAGCCCGAGTTCGTCCGCAAGCGTCTTGGCGACAATTTGCCCATCGCGGGCAAGCCTTGCCGAGATCATCGCCCGTCTTTGCGTCGTCAGCATCGATTCCTCCTTGATTCATTCACGATATTGCACGAAATATCACGATACTCCAGGAATATCAGGAAAATTCGTGTAATAACGTGGAGGATGGCTATGTTGATTCTCATTGCGGGCCCCTATCGCTCGGGCACGGGTGACGACCCGGCGAAAATGGCGGAAAATTTGGAGCGTCTAGAGGAGCCGTCCTATGCGCTCTTCAAGGCCGGGCACGTGCCAATGATCGGGGAATGGGTGGCCTTGCCCGTGTGGCATGCCGCCGGCGGAAGCCGAGTGGGCGACGACCTTTATGAGGAGATCTTCCATCCCGTTGCCCACCGTCTGCTTGCGCTCTGCGACGCAGTCCTGCGGTTGCCGGGCGAGTCCAAAGGCGCGGACAACGATGTGCGCATCGCCCGCGAGCGCGGCATTCCAGTCTACTACCGGCTCGAAGACGTGCCGGGCTGTGCGGGAACGGTAGCCGCGTGATATGGAAGGGTGGGGCGGATTGCGACAGGCCGGGCGTTCAGAGGCCTTGTAAACAGCAGCAATTTCATTTTCTCTGCTGGCGAACTTGCGGCACCGCGCCGCAACACCATCACGGGAGGCAGAATGATGCTGAAACTGTTTTACGCGCCCGGAACCTGTTCGCTCGCCTCGCACATCGCGCTCGAGGAGGCCGGAGCGGCCTATGAAGCCCGTCGTGTCGATTTCGCGAAGGCCGAACAGACCACTCCCGAATATCTCGCGATCAATCCGAAGGGACGGGTGCCGGCGCTCGTGACCGACCGCGGGATCCTGACGGAAACGCCGGCAATCCTCGCCTATGTCGCCCAGAGTTTTCCCGAGAAGCGGCTTGCTCCCCTCGACGATCCGTTCGAGTTTGCAAGGCTGCAGTCGTTCCTGAGTTATCTCTGCTCGACGGTGCACGTCGCTCATGCCCATGCTCGGCGCGGCCCGAGATGGGCGGACGATCCGGCGGCGCATGAGGCAATGAAGGCCAAGGTGCCGCAGAACATGGGCGATTGCTTCGCGCTGATCGAAAGCAAGATGTTTGCCGGCCCCTTTGTGATGGGCGAGAACTATACGATCGCTGATCCCTATCTCTTCACGATCGCCAATTGGCTGGAGGGCGATGGTGTCGATCCGGGGCGCTTCCCGAAAGTTCTCGACCACCGCAACCGCATGGTCGCACGGCCGGCCGTTGCCAAGGTCCTCGCTGCGGTACAGGCCTAATTTCAGGAGAAGTGTGTAACGGCTTTCGAGCGGCCGAATTTCAAGTTCAGTTCGACTTGGCGTCGAAGCGGCTTGCAAGGCGCCTCGGCGCCTTTTCCCGCCAGGCGGCGATCAGTCTTTGCGTCAATGCTTCGTCGTCGATTGGGGCGAGTCTCACCAACATCGCCGGCCAGCCTTTGTAGTGATCGGTCTCGAAGAAAAGCGATGGATCGAGTTCCATCAACATCTCCTTTTCTTCGAGCGCGCACATGACCACCAGCGTGTGCGGGTCTTTCATCCGGACAAAGCTCTTGCCTTTGACGAGCAGCGCCGGCGTCCCGTAGGACGTGCCGACCGTCGTTTCCGGGAGTCCTGCCGCCTCCGTCAGCCGCCGCACGCGCTCGAAGGAGCGTTCGAGATCATCGCTCATGTCTCACCATCGCCTCTGCGTTGCGCTATCGCAGTGCGGCCAAAGATACCTTCAGATCAGGCGCAGTCGCAATGTTCGCCGGCAGCGCGCGGCCATGGCCAGCCGGGAAACGGCAGATCGGCCAGTTCGCGTTCGTCCATGCGGGCGACGTCCGGATGCTGCAGCGGATCGCGCTGCCAATTGAGCAATGTTTCGACTCGATTGCCTGGGTTCGATGCGGCACGGTTGAATATCGATAGAATCTTCAGCATGGCGGATCATCCTTTCGATGCTCCTGAGCATCCGCCCGTTGCGGCAAGATTTCAATTGAGATTGCCGGCGACGCGGTTTAGAAAAACTATATGCGGGAGCTGAATGCCATCCATCTCAATGGCCTGCGCGCGGTCGAAGCGGCCGGGCGGCTAGGCTCGCTGGCGAGTGCCGCGGAAGAACTCGGCGTCACCACCGGCGCCGTCAGCCAGCAGATTACCAAGACGGAAGCGCAACTCGGCCGCATACTGTTCGAGCGCACCTCGCGCGGGCTCGTCGCCACGGACTTCGGACGCCTGTTCCTCGCGCGTCTGTCAAGCGCTTTCGGCGAACTTGCCGATACGGTGGCATCGGCGCGTCGCCGCGATGAATCGGTGCTGACGATCTCAGTGGCCCCGGTTTTCGCAGCCCGGTGGCTGGTCTACCGATTGAACCGTTTTGCCGAGCGGCATCCGGATATCCGGCTGAGGATCGATGCGACGACGACCCTCGTGAACCTCGACACTTCCGACGTGGATGTCGGCATCCGCGTTGGCACTGGTGACTGGCCGGGTGTGCATGCCGAACTCCTGTTGGAACAGGAGATCTTCCCCGTCTGCTCGCCGAGCATGGCTGGAGACCTGCGCGCGCCTGCAGATATTCTAAATCTGCCGGCGGTGATCGACGGTCACTCGATGTTCACTTGGGAAGTGTGGTTGAAGGAGGCCGGCCTGTCGGGCTCCGAGATGGCCGTGCGCCACACGTTCAACGAAGCCTCGCTCGCACTCGATGCAACGATTGCCGGCCAGGGCGTCATGCTCGCTTGGCAAACCCTTGCCGGTTATGCCGTGACCGAAGGCAGTCTCGTTGCGCCATTTGGTATCCGGGCGAAGACTGGCTTCGGCCATTATTTCGTGCATTCGCGATCCCGGCGCGAGAGCAAGGCCGCCGCGGCTTTCAAGCGCTGGGTGCGCGATGAGGTCGAAGAGGGAATGCGGCTGCTCGACGCCAAGGTTTCGAGCTATCTCGGCAAGTGAGCGCAAGCAATTCCAGGAAAAGTGTGTAACGGTTCTCCGTCCGGGTCGCGTCAAATGACGAAGCTCGGCGATCCTATTCCGGCTCCTTCAGGCGCTCCTCCATCATGGCGATGAAGCAGGGGCGCGACTGGCAACGCGCAAGCCACGCCTTGATGCGCGGATGCCGGTCGAACAGCGCGGTCTGGGTCATCGTGTAGCGGAAGACCTCGGCGAGGTTGAGATCGGCGACGGTGAAGCGGTTGCCGACGACGTAATCGCAGTTATCGAGGTGCGCTTCGATAACCGCGAAGGCTTTCTGAAGTGACTTGGCGCAAGCAGCAATGCGCGCTTGACCCTCGGGCGTGTCCTCGATGCTGTTGTCATAAGCGAGAACGATCTTGACCGCATGCGGCTCCACCTCCGTCGCCGCCCACATCGTCCAATTGCCCATCTGTCCGTCCTCGCGGAGATCGGCCGGCGCGAGAGGACCGCCATATTTGCGCGCGAGATAGAGATTGTTGGCGAGTGACTCCGTCAGGACCAGACCGTCGTCATCGATAGCGGGGATGAGGCCCATCGGATTGATCGCGAGATAGCTCGGCGACCTGGTGTTGAGCGGTGCATCGGCAGCGAGCGGATCGGCGACGCGGCGCGCCTGAATCACCGGTACGGACGTGAAGGGAATGCCAAGCTCGCGCGCCATCCAGTAGTTGCGCGATGCGCGCGAACGATAAACTCCGTAAATTGTCAGCATTCTGGCTTCCTCCCGACCGTTGTGATGCGCATTCAATAGGCGATCGCCGGGGCCGGCAGAAGCGTCCTCGGTTGATGTCGCTCATGAAATCTCTTGATGAAACGCAGCCCCTGCGCTCGTTCGGGTCGTAACTGTTCCGGCGACCGTGCCCAGCATGCAACCTTTGGACGCTTTTTTCCGCAAAATTTAGAGAAGCATAACCTCTATTAGCTAGACCGGAGACCGGATCGATCCGCAATATGTTGGCGTTGCTCTTCCGGAGGCTTTGCTTGGCAAGGAAAACGTCCCGCAATACCCGCTATGCCGCCCTCAATGCCGGAGACAACGTGGAGACGCGCCGGCTGATCGACGCCGGCAATCGGCTGGCGGACGAGGTGGCGCGCATTTTTCCTTCCGAGCCTGACATAGCCGATCGCCACTATTGGCTGGAGACGATGATCAATCACGTCCCGGACTATATTTTTGCCAAAGACACAAAGGGCCGCTTTCTCATCGCCAATGAGGTCACCGTCGCAGACAACGGGCTTACGAGTCTTCAGGATCTCGTCGGCAAGACGGATTTCGACCTGCACCCGGCGAAGGCCGCCCAGGCGATCGCCGACGTGGAACAGCGCGTGATCGAGACCGGCGAACCGATCTTCGGGATAGAGGAGCGCGCGATCGTCACGAAGGGGCGCGATCGCTGGTTGATGACATCCAAGGTGCCGCTGCGCAACAAGAGTGGCAAGATCGTCGGCGTTGTCGGCGTTTCGCGTGATATCAGCGATCGAAAAGCGGCGGAGCGCCTGCTCGAAGGTCAGGCGCGGCTGCTGGAGATGATCGCAAAGGGCAAGCCGCTCGATCAGTTCTTCACCGACCTCATCTTGCTGATCGAATTGCTGCTGCCAGGCACCAAGGGTTCCATCCTGTTTCTCTCCGAGGACGGGCGGCATCTTCTGCATGGCGCTGCCCCGAGCCTGGACGAGGTGTTTTGTGCCACGATCCATGGAGTCGAGATCGGTCCGAGGGTCGGTTCGTGTGGAACGGCCGCCTGGCGCGGCGAGCAGGTAATCGTTGCGGACGTGTTCGCCGATCCGTTGTGGGAAGGCTACACCGATGTTGTGAAGCCCTACGGCTTCCGTTCCTGCTGGTCGACGCCGATTCACGCTCACGACCGCAAGGTGCTCGGAACTTTCGCGCTCTATTCCGAGGAGGCCGGCGTCCCGAGCGAGCAGCAGAAGGAGCTGATCGCCACGGCGACGTATCTCGCCGGAATCGCGATCGAACGCAAACGAGCCGAAGACCGAATAAGCTTCATGGCGCATCACGATGCGCTGACGGGCCTTCCCAATCGCGTCCTGTTCGAGGAGCAGGTGGCCGGCATGATCGAGGCGATTCGCGGACGCGACCAGTGGGCAGTGCTCGCCTTTCTGGACCTCGACAATTTCAAGCTCATCAATGACAGTCTCGGGCATACGGCCGGCGACGAGTTGCTGAAGGCGGTTTCCGCGCGCATGCGCGCGGCAGTGCGCAAGTCCGACATGGTCGTACGGGTCGGCGGCGACGAGTTCATACTGCTCCTCAACGGCGTGCCGACGGAGCGCGACGTCGTCCTGTCGCGCCTCGAGGAAATCCGCGCGGCCATTGCCGCGCCGGTACAACTCAGCGGCCGCAGCCTGCGGGTGACTTGCAGTATGGGCGTCGCCTGCTTTCCCAATCAGGGCCGGACCGTCAGCGAATTGCTTGCCAATGCCGATGCCGCGATGTACCGCGCCAAGGAGCTCGGGCGCAACAACCTGCAGGTCTTCACCGAAGAGATGGCGGCCAAGGCGCATGAGAAGCTCTTGCGGCAGGAGGAACTGCGGGAGGCGATCGCCCGCGACGAATTTTTTCTGCATTTCCAACCGCAGATGAACCTTGCAAGCGGCCGCATCTTCGCGGCAGAGGCATTGTTGCGCTGGCAGCACCCGGTGCAAGGGGTGATTTCGCCCGGTGCCTTTATCCCGCTGGCGGAGGAAACCGGCCTGATCGTGCCGATTGGCGATTGGGTTCTGAAAACCGCATGCCGTCAGTGCAAGGCTTGGCAGGAAGCCGGCCTACCGCCGCTGATCATCAGCGTCAATGTCTCCGCCCGACAGTTCCTGGAGCGCAACTGGGCGACCCGCGTGGCGGCGGTGCTTGCGGAAACCGGCCTGGAGGCTCGCTATCTCGAACTCGAACTGACCGAGAGCCTGATCATGCAGGATGTGCCCGGCGCGATCGCGACGATGCACGAGTTGGAGGCGATCGGCGTGCACCTTGCAATCGACGACTTCGGGACGGGCTATTCGAGCCTCAGCGCTCTTAAGCGATTCCCGGTGCAACGGCTGAAGATCGACCGCTCGTTCGTCGAGGACGTTCCTGCCGACGACGACGACAAGGCCATCACCTCGGCGATCATTTCGCTCGCGCAGAATCTTGGCCTGCGGGTCATCGCCGAAGGCGTGGAAACGGAGGCGCAGGTCGATTTCCTGCGGCAAAGCGGTTGTGATGAGATCCAGGGCTATTTCTTCAGCCCGCCGCTTGTCGCCCGTGATTTCGAGGCGCTGCTTGGCCAGCCCGGGCTCCACGCGGACGGTATCTGAGTGGCGGTGGTGGCGGTGGCGTGGCTTGCGGAGTACGATGCCGCGATTGTGATTGGAAGTTTGCTGACATAAGTTTCGTTCCAGCCGTAGATGCGGTGACCGACGGAGAGGCGAGGGAAAATTAAGACCATTCCGCTTACATTCCGACTTGAGAATAGACCGCGATGATTTTGGTTCCAGGATGATCGTGATCCACAGCGCCGCGTGTCTTTTGAGACGCGCAAAGGTCGCTGTAGCACTTTGAATCGCTGCATGATTTTCTCCTCAAATCGATTCCGATTTGAGGAATCATGCAGTAGGTCTGGCCCCGGAGCGGGGAGGTGTGAGTCGCGGATGCGGATCGCGCCCCTTCTGCTCGCATACAACCTGCTAGAGTTCGATGCCTCCCATCTTTTCCCGCCGCCAATTTCTTCGAACATCCGCACTCGCAATCGCTTCGACCGGGCTTGCGAGTTGCACGTCGTCGATGAACACCGACCGCTTCCGTCAGCAAACCATGCCGGTTTACCGCAATCCGGCGCTGGAGGGACGCTGGATCGATCCGCGTACCGGAGCTTTGCTGGAAGGGCCCGTCGAGGAAGCGGCACTGCCGACCGGCCTGCCGCCGCAGGACCCTTACTACTCGCAAATCTATGGCGCAGTGGACGATGGCGGCTATCTGGTCCCGGCGGTGCCTTATCAGCAGATCGACGCTCGATTTTACCGTCAGGAAGTCGACGACCCGTTCGGCGAGCAGCCGGGCACCATCGTGGTCGACACCGCCGATCGCTTTCTCTATCTGGTCCAGCCGGGCGGAAGGGCCATGCGGTACGGCGTCGGCCTCGGTCGTGAGGGCTTCGCCTGGTCGGGACGAGGCGTCATTCAGTGGAAGCAGAAGTGGCCGCGCTGGACGCCGCCGGGTACGATGATCGAACGCCAGCCGGAGCTCGCCCGCTACTCGGAAAGCGCAGGCGGCATGCAGCCCGGCTTGAACAATCCGCTCGGCTCACGCGCGCTCTATATCTTCCAGAACGGCCAGGACACCTTGTATCGCGTACACGGCACGCCGGAGTGGCAATCTATCGGCAAGGCTGTTTCCTCCGGCTGTGTGCGCATGCTCAACCAGGATGTGATGGATCTCTACGACCGCGTCCGCGGCAAGGCGCCGATCCTCGTGATCTGATGCATGTCGCCCAAAAGTGTGCAGCGGTTCTGGGACAACGACGTGCATAAAAGCAATGACCTACTGCATGATTCCTTAAATCGGAATCGATTTAAGGACAAAATCATGCAGCGATTCAAGTTGTTACAGCGACCTTAGCGCGTCCGATTGGATGCGCGGCGCTGTAATGTGCGTCGCATGTGCCCGATTGAACGCGACGCGCTTTAGAGCAATTCCAGCCAGCTGGTCAGTTTTCCTGCTGACTGCTGGTCAGTCGTTGGGTCAGGCGCTGCAGCGCCTCGCGCAACTCGCGGACCTCCTCCAGGGTGCATCCGGTCGCCTTGCTGATGTCGGCGAGGATGACGAAGGCTTCCGCCTTCAGCTTCCGCCCCTTTTCCGTCAGGCTGACGATCACCTGCCGCTCGTCTTCGCGATCGCGGAGCCGGCTCACGTAGCCGGCGGCTTCCAGCCGCTTCAACAGGGGGGAAAGCGTGCCGGAATCGAGGCCCATTTCCTCGCCGATGCGTTTCACCGTCATCTTGTCATGTTGCCAGAGCGCGAGCAGTACGAGGTATTGTGGATAGGTGAGGCCAAAGCGGTCAAGCAGCGGCTTATAGGTGCGGTTGAAGGCGTGTCCGGCCGAATAGACCGCGAAACACAGTTGCTGGCCCAGCGTCAGCATCTCATCGGATATTGCCTCAAATTTTGCCGGCTTAGTCGTCATGATCGCATTGTCGCAAATTCACGGCCAAAATGCAATTTGCAAAATTAATTTGCGTGCAATTTAATTTTGCGATATGGAATACGTGTTGACAATGATCATCCCAAGGAGACTGCCATGCCTATCCTCTATCGCACCACCGCCGCCGCGACTGGCGGCCGCGCCGGCCAGGCCAAGAGCGCCGATGGCGTCCTCGACATTTCCCTCACTGTTCCGAAGGAGCTTGGTGGCGACGGCGCCCGCGGCACCAATCCGGAGCAGCTCTTCGCTGCCGGTTATTCCGCCTGCTTCCTCGGCGCGCTGAAATTCGTTGCCGGCAAGGAAAAGGTAAAACTTCCGGAAGACACGAAAGTGACAGGCACGGTCGGGATCGGCCCGCGCGACGACGGCACGGGCTTCTACATCGATGCGGCGCTTGAGATCACTTCGCCCGGCGTGGACAAGGCCGTCCTTGAGGACCTGGTGCAGAAGGCTCATGTCGTATGCCCCTACAGCCATGCGACCAGGGGCAATGTCGACGTGAAGTTGACGGTGGCTTGAAGCAAAAAGCGAGAGCCTAAATGCACTGAAGCCCGGGCATTCACCCGGGCTTCGAATATTGGCGGCTGCGTCTTTGCAGGCACGCGGACCGAACGAAGGGCCCGGCGCCTCAAGCTTTCTTGAGGAACTCGGTGCGCAGCACCAGCCCCTTGATCTTTTCGACCCGGCATTCGACCTCGTCCGGATCATCGGTCAGGCGAATGCCCTTCACCAGCGTGCCGCGCTTCAGCGTGGTGGAGGTTCCTTTCACCTTCAGATCCTTGGTCAGCGTGACGCTGTCGCCGTCCTTGAGGACGGCGCCGTTCGAATCCTTGACTTCCATCGTCAATCCTTTCTGGGTCGCAAGAATGCAGTCTGGTTCGACCCGCAGGCGCGGGGGCCGCTCGCCTGTTCGCTGCGGTGCTATCGCTTCAGGCTGCCGAGGATGCCGCGCACCAGGGCGCGGCCGACCTGCGTTGCAACCGTGCGGGCAACGGACTTCATCGCCGCCTCGACGATGGTTTCGCGCTGATAGCCGGATGAGCGCGGCCGCGCCTGCTTGCCGGAGGGCGCCGCCGGTTCGTCCTCGCCAAATCCGGGCAGGGTCCAGCGGCTGCCGCCGGACGTCCCTTCTTGAGTCTGTTCTTCCGCCTGTCTTGCGGCCTCGGCCTGTTCGGCAGCCTTCGCGGCGCGCTTGGCGAGCAGCTCGTAAGCCGATTCCCGATCGAAATCCTCGTCATAGAGCCCGCGCACCGGGCTGACATCGATGACCTTCTGCCGTTCGGCCTCCGTCAGCGGACCAAGGCGCGATGCCGGTGGGCGGATCAGGGTCCTCTCGACCATGGAAGGCGAGCCCTTGCCCTCGAGCGTCGAAACCAGCGCTTCGCCGGTGCCGAGATTGGTGATCACCTCGGCACAGTTGAAGTCCGGGTTGGGACGGAAGGTGTCGGCGGCGGTCTTCACCGCCTTCTGTTCGCGCGGCGAATAGGCGCGCAGCGCATGCTGGACACGGTTGCCGAGCTGCGCCAGCACCGTTTCCGGCACATCGAGCGGGTTCTGAGTCACGAAGTAGACGCCGACGCCCTTTGACCGGATCAGGCGCACCACCTGTTCGACGCGCTCGACGAGCACTTTCGGCGCGTCGTTGAAGAGCAGATGCGCTTCGTCGAAGAAGAACACCAGCTTCGGCTTGTCGGGATCGCCGACTTCCGGCAGTTCCTCGAAAAGCTCGGAAAGAAGCCAAAGCAGGAAGGTCGCATAGAGCCTGGGGTTCATCATCAGCTTGTCGGCGGCAAGCACCGAGATCGCGCCGCGCCCGTCATTGGTCGTGCGCATGATGTCGGTAATCTTCAGTGCCGGCTCGCCGAAGAAGTGCTCCGCGCCCTGCTGCTCGAGAATCAGCAGCTCGCGCTGGATCGAGCCGACAGAGGACTTGGAGATGAAGCCGAACTGGTTGGAAAGCTCGCTCGCATTGTCGCCCATGTAATTGAGCAGCGCCTGCAGGTCCTTGAGGTCGAGGAGCGGCAGCCCCCCTTCATCGGCTATCTTGAAGGCGATGTTCAGCACGCCTTCCTGCGCGTCGGTGGCGTTCATCAGGCGCGACAGCAGCAGCGGTCCCATCTCGGACATGGTCGTGCGGACCCTGTGGCCCTTCTCGCCATAGAGGTCCCAGAAGATCACCGGAAACTCCTGGAATTCGTATGGCGTAAGGCCAATTTGCTCAGCACGCTTGAGGAGGAAATCCTTCGGTTCGCCGATCGCGCCGATGCCGGAAAGGTCGCCTTTCACGTCGGCGCAGAAGACCGGAACGCCGGCATTGGAAAATCCTTCCGCGAGGATCTGCAGCGTCACAGTCTTGCCGGTGCCGGTTGCGCCGGTGATCAACCCGTGGCGGTTGCCGAATTTCAGCTCCAGATATTCGCCCTTGTTGATCGAATCGTCCGGCTTGCGGCTGGTTCCGATATAGAGCTTGCCTTCTTGCAGCATGTGGGCCTGGTCTCCGTTTTGCCAATCAAAGCGGGCGTTTCGTTGCACTGCGCCGTCACCGAAATATCGTGCGTTTCTGTTATAGGCGGTGCAATTGGGCGCGGCAACTGTTGCTCAATCGAGTGCGTTGCCAAGGCCGACGGTCCGTGAAACGATGCACTCGGATATGTGCCTCCGGTGATTTCGGCGGTGGCCGCGATTGCGTCGTGAGCCGTTCGCTGCCGCTTGTTATTTCGGAAACGATCATTTACCTAGACGTCAACGTCAAAATTCAAACGAGGAGATTTCCATGAGTGAGCTGGTCACCCGGGTGGCGGAAAACGTCGGCATCGAATCTGCAACGGCTGAGAAGGCGGTTGGCATGATTCTCGGCTTCCTGCAGCGCGAAGCGGCGGAAGGTCCGGTTGCCAGGATGATCGAAGCCATTCCCGGCGCCCCCGAATTGGTCGCCCAGTACAATGGCGAGGGCAGCAACGGTGGCGGTCTGCTCGGCGGTTTGATGTCGGCAATCGGTGGCGGCGGAGTCATGGCACTCGGCCAGCAGTTGATGAGCCAGGGCCTCGGCATGGGCGAGATCACCTCACTTGCCAAGGAAACGATTGCTTTCGCCAAGGAAAAAGCGGGTGACGAAGTCGTCGATGAAGTCGTCGCCTCCGTTCCGGGCCTCAGCCAGTTCGTCTGATCGGTTCGGTCCGCATACGACAGCACCCGACGGAAATGATCCGGCGGGTGCTTTGATTTTGCCTGATCGCGAGCGCCGCGAGGCGGTCGCTCAGGCCGCCTTATCCCATTCCGGCGCGAGACCCGCCGGGCTGACGATACGGCCATCCGGGCGAGCAAGCGTGCGGATCGCCACCATTTCCTCCGGCGTCAGCGCAAAATCGAAGATTGCGTAGTTTTCCTTGAGCCGAGACTCCGTCGCAGTCTTCGACAAAGTGATCACGTCCTTCTGCTGCACCAGCCAGCGCAAAGCCACCTGAGCCGCCGTCTTGCTGTGGCGCGCACCGATATCCTTGAGCAAGGGATCGGAGGGCACCTTGCCATTGGCCATGGCATAATAGGCGGTGAGCGACATGCCCAGCCGACGGGCGGCTTGCAGGACCTTGGTCTGGTCGAGATAGGGGTGATATTCGACCTGATTGGTCGCTATCGGCGCATCGCTGAGCAGGACTGCTTCTTCCATCTGCGCGATGTTGAAATTGCTGACGCCGATATGGCGCACCTTGCCAGCCTTATGCACCTCGTTCAGTGCGCCGATGCGCTCGGCCATCGGCACGTCGCTGCCCGGCCAGTGGAGGAGGAGAAGATCAACGTAGTCCGTCTTCAGCTTTTTCAGGCTCTCGTCGACGGAGGCGAGGAAGGCCTGGTGGCGATAATTGTCGACCCAGACCTTCGTGGTCAGAAAAATGTCCGAGCGCCGAACGTCCGACTTGTGGATCACTTCGCCGACTTCCGCCTCGTTGCCGTAGATCTGCGCCGTGTCGACATGATGGAAGCCGAGTTTCAGCGCTTCGGGCAGGACGCGAAGGACGTCGGCGCCGGGCATGCGGAAGGTGCCGAACCCGAGGGCGGGAATATTGGCGCCGTTGGAATTGACTGCGTGCATGGAAAAGCTCCTGGGCTTGGAGAGGCCCGGCAAGGTGCCGGGCGAATGAGACATTCTATACTTGTGGTGGCGGGGCGAAGGTTCAAGCCGGCTGTTCGAAGAGAACTGTGCGCCGGTCGAGCGCGCCGCTCCACAACGTCAGAACCAGGGCGACGGCAACCAGCATTGCGCCGACGAAGGGTGTCGAACCGAGACCAAGCGGCGAAGATACCACAAGCCCACCGAGCCAGGCGCCGACTGCAATGCCGAGATTGAAGGCGGCGATGTTGAGCGCCGAGGCGACGTCGACGGCGCCAGGGCGGTGCTGCTTGGCAAGCTGCACGACATAGAGCTGCAGGCCGGGCACATTGGCGAAGGAGAGAAAGCCGAGTGCTGCCAGTGTGACCAGCGTCAGTACCGGAGAGGGGGCAGTGAAGGTGAAGAGCACGAGTACGGCTGCCTGGGCGACAAAGAGGCCGATCAGTGCCCTTACCGGATCGCGGTTGGCAATCTTTCCCCCGATGACATTACCGATCGCGATGGCGATGCCATAAAGAACCAGGATGAGGCTGACGCTGCCTTCGGAGAAGCCGGTTATTTCCTGCAGGATCGGTGCGAGGTACGTGAAGGCGACGAAGGTGCCGCCATAGCCGAGAGCGGTCATGGCAAAGACGATCAGCAGGCGGCCGGATCCAAGCACGCGAACCTGATCGACGAGACGTGCCGCGGCGGCCTTGCTCAACGTATTCGGCAGCAGGGCGGCGATGCCGATAAAGGCAACGACGCCGAGCGCGGTGACCGCCCAGAACGTGGCCCGCCAGCCGAAGGTCTGACCGATATAGGTGCCAAGCGGCACGCCGGTAACAATTGCGACCGTCAGCCCCATGAACATCATCGCGATTGCCGAAGCGCGGCGATCTTCTGGCACGAGATCGGCGGCAATCGTCGAGCCGACGGAGAAAAAGACGCCATGTGCGAAGGCCGACAGGACCCGTGCGACGAGCAGCAATTCGTAGCTCGGCGCAAGTGCTGCGGCGGCATTGCCGATGATGAAGAGGGCCATCAGACCGAGGAGCAAGGGCTTGCGCTCAATCCGACCGGTGAGCGCCGTCAGCACCGGCGCGCCGAAAGTGACGCCGAGTGCATAAACGCTGACGATGAGGCCGGCGAGCGGCAGGGAGATGTGAAGATCGGAGGCGACTGTCGGCAGCAGGCCAACGATCACGAACTCCGTGGTTCCGATCGCATAGGCCGCGATCGTCAAGGCAAAGAGAGCGATGGGCATAGAAATACCTTCCCCGCCCGCATGCGATACGGGCTGAGCTTTGCGGCCGTGCCGCGGTTGAGTGATTGATGACCGGGAATATGGATCGATCGGGCTTGCGCGATAATCCGGGAGAATGGATAAATGCCTGTGAACTGAATTCAAAGGTAACGCGACATGGACAACCGCGCCGGCGAAATGGAAGTCTTCGTTGCCGCTGCTGAACTGCGCAGCTTTTCCGCCGCCGGCCGGCGGCTCAAGCTGTCGCCCTCCGCCGTCAGCAAGCTTGTCTCGCGCATCGAGGACAGGCTCGGAACGCGGCTCGTCGTTCGCTCCACCCGCATGCTGCAACTGACGCCGGAGGGAGAAATCTATCTTCAACGCGCACAACGCATCCTGGCGGCGATCGCCGAGACGGAACAGGTGGTTTCCGGCGGCGGTCGGGCTATGCCGCGCGGTCCACTACGGGTCAACGCATCCGTCGGCTTCGGCGAGCGCTATATCCTGCCGCTTGCCGCCGAATTCCTCGCGCGTTATCCGGACGTGCAACTGGATCTCTCCCTGACCGACGGCATCATCGACCTGATCGAGGAACGGACAGATATCGCCATCCGGTCTGGTCCGATGCGCGATTCCGCGCTCAAGGCACGCAAATTGTTGGAGAGCCGCCAGGTGATTATCGCCGCACCGGCCTATCTCGAGATCCATGGTGTGCCACAGGTGCCGGATGACCTCGCCCACCACAATTGCTTCACCTTCAATTTCCGTCGCAGTCTCGACGGCTGGCCTTTCCGCGACCCGGGCTCGTCGCACGTCTATGTGCGCCCTGTCACCGGCAACATGCAGGCAAACAGCGGTGCGATCGTCCGCAATCTCTGCCTTGCCGGTCTCGGCCTCGGCCGCGTCGGCGCGTTCCATGTGCAGCCGGATATCGACGCGGACCGATTGGTGCCGGTGCTGGAAGATTACAATCCCGAAGACATAGAACGCGTTCACGCCGTCTATGCCGGGCATGAACACCTTGCCGCCCGCATCCGCGCTTTCATCGATTTCCTGGTCGAGAAAATCTAGTGCATGTCGCCCAAAAGTGCGTAGCGGTTTTGGGACAACGACATGCGTGAAACTAACAGTGCATGTCGCCCAAAAGTGCGCAGCGGTTTTAGCTTGCAGGCTCAGATGCCGAACTGCAGGCTTTCGAGCGAAGGGAGGATAAGCGCCGGACCATAATCCTTGTACTCGTCGGGCATGTCGTAGCGGTTGATCCAGACGGTGCGGAAGCCGAACTTTGTCGCGCCCGCAATGTCCCAGCGGTTCGACGATTGGAACGAGACCGCGTGCGGATAAAGCCGGTATTGCGTCGTCACCAGATCGTAGACCGCAGGCGCCGTCTTGAACGCCTTGACCGCGTCGACCGAGAACACATTGTCGATGACGATGTCGAGCGCCGCGTTCTTCACCGCCGATGCGAGCATGGCCGGTGAGCCATTGGAAAGAATGGCGATGCGGGCGCCGCGCTCCTTCAAGCCCCTGAGCACGGCCGGAACTTCCGGGTAGCAGTCGAGCTCCCAATAGGCATCGAGCAGCGATTTCTTGAGTTTCGGATCGGCCGAGGGGAAGCGCTGAAAGGCGTAGTCGAGCGACTGCTCAGTCAATTGCCAGAAGTCGACATAGGCCCCCATCAGCGAGCGCACCCAGGAATATTCGAGCTGCTTGGCGCGCCAGAGTTCGGAAAAGGCCTGGCCGTCAGGACCGATCGCTTGGGCATGACGCCGCACTGCCGCATGCACATCGAAAAGCGTGCCATAGGCATCGAAAACATAGGCCGCCAGAGGCATCGAACACTCCCGTCATCACCGTTCAGCGGCGCATCACGCACGTGCTCGCTGAAAATCGGTTCCGACTTCGGCCCCGGTGCGGTAGGCGCAACGCTTCGTCAGTTGTTTCTCGGGATCATGTCAAAACTTTGTGCAGCGCACAATGCCATCATGCGTAGCAATGCGAATTTTGTTAGCCTTTCCAGACTTTTGCCGGAAAACGCAGCGCCTGTTTCGCGAGTTTCCCCTTGAGCCCAAGGGCGGTATCACAGAGGCCGACGACGTGCCGGTTCGGCTTGGCCTCCGGGCGGAGCGCATGAAGGGCGGCGGCCGCTTCCTCCGGCGCCATGTAGCGCGCCAGAATGCCGAGGGTCAGCGCGGTCGATCTGCCGAAGCCCCGAAGACAGTGGACGAGCAGATGTGCATCTTCGGGCAACGTGTCGATGAAAGCAAACGTTGCCTCGATCGCCCCCGCCCGCGCGGCGTCAGGTGCGTCCGGGTCGGTCGCATCGCCGAAGTAAAGCTCCAGATGCCGCTCGGGCGGCAACTCGATCATGGAGAGCAGGCGGCTCGCGGGCGCACGGATCGAGACGAGATGCGTCGGCGCCCAAAGATGGCGGTTGTGGCGTGCCTCGGTCTGCGAACTGACGATCACGCGTATCGGCCAGCCGTTCGGATGCCGGGAATTGCTGCCGAGAACAGGCCGATAGAGTTCAATTTCGGTGGATTGAGCCGCAAGCGCCATGACGGGACCCTCGTTGATTCGTCTTGCTTGCGAAAACCATAACAGCGCGCGGCGGCGATCGGAATCCCTGATCAGAAGCGCGCGGGAGCCTATTGCAAGCCGACGGAGGGCCGCTAAAAAGGAGGAAAAGAGAGGGAATCGTCACCTTTGAAACTTTCGGGGCGAGACCCCTTAGAACGGACCTATGGGACGGCGGCTTCGGCCGCCTCAAAACCGCGTGATCACGCTGATGCCGAGATCTGTCGCCCGGTCCATCGTCACCAGCGCCGGCACGGCTTCTTCGAGCGAGATCTCGCGGCCGATCAGTTGTTTCGGGTTCAGCTTGCCGGCGGTGATCATCGAAAGCATCGCGTCGTAGCGCCAGGCCTGCATGCCGTGGCTGCCGTAGATCTCGAGTTCGTGGCCGATCACCTGGGCCATCGGGATCTGCGGCGTCGCATGTTCCGCCAGCATCAGGCCCACCTGCACATGGCGCCCGCGCCGGCGCAGGTTCTTGATCGAATTGAAGCAGGTGAGCGGCGAGCCGAGAGCGTCGATCGAGACATGGGCGCCGCCCTTGGTGATTTCTCTTACGGCCTCGGCGACATCTCCCGTTTCCTTGCCGTTGATCGCGGCGACAGCGCCAAGCTTGCGGGCAAAGGCGAGCTTTTCCTCGGAAATGTCGATTGCGATCGGGTTGGCGCCGAGCGCCGCGGCGATCATGATTGCCGAGAGGCCGACACCGCCGCAGCCGTGCACCGCCACCCATTCACCGCCCTTGACGCGAGCCTGGTCGGCGACCGCCCGGAAGGATGTGGCGAAGCGGCAGCCGAGGCTTGCGGCGGTAGCAAAATCCATGCTTTCCGGCAGATGCACGAGGTTCTGGTCGGCAAAGTCGATCGCCACATATTCGGCAAACGAGCCCCAGTGGGTAAAGCCCGGCTGGAACTGTGCCTCGCAAACCTGTTGGTTACCCGAGCGGCATTCGGCGCAACGGCCGCAGCCGGAAACGAACGGAACGGTCACGCGGTCCCCGACCTTGTAGCGCAGGACTCCGCGTCCGGCGGCCGCGATGGTCCCGGCGAGCTCGTGGCCGGGCACATGCGGCAAACGAATGTCGGCGTCGTGTCCCATCCAGCCGTGCCAGTCGCTGCGGCAAAGGCCCGTAGCCTCGACCTTGATGACGACACCGTTTTCGGTCGGCTTCGGATCCGGCAAAACCTTGATCTCCGGCGTCTTTTCGAACGCGTCGTAATACATCGCTCTCATGGCTGGTCTTGCTCCTGTGCTCGTACGGCTATTTTGGCATGGCGGTTCGGCCGGTTCCACAATGGACGCCATGACATTTTTTGATGTACCCATTCACCCTGATACTGCTTTTTTCGGCTAAAGCGAGATGAGGAAAAAGTGTCCGCTTTTCCGGCCGCTTCGCTCTGACCAGTAGGGCCGACCACCATCGCGGTTGGACCAGCCGAAAGACGATCAAGCGGCCGAACGGACGATAAAGGAGAGGAGACACCGATGGCCATCGATACATCCCCCCGCTCAACCACCTGGACCTATGTCGACGGTGAATGGCTTTCCGGCAACCCTCCCTTGATCGGGCCGACCTCGCACGCGATGTGGCTCGGCTCGACGGTTTTCGACGGCGCCCGCTGGTTCGATGGCATCGCGCCGGACCTTGACCTGCATTGCCAGCGCGTCAACCGCTCCGCTGTTTCGTTGGGCCTCAAGCCCACCATGGCCGCCGAAGAGATCGAGGCGCTGACGTGGGAGGGCGTGAAGAAGTTCGACGGCAAGACGGCGATCTATGTCAAGCCGATGTATTGGGGCGAGCACGGCTCCTGGAGCGTGGTGGCGGTCGACCCGGAATCGACCCGTTTCGCGCTCTGCCTGTTCGAGGCACCGATGGGCAACGCGCATGGCGGCTCATCGCTGACCCTGTCACCCTTCCGCCGGCCGACGATCGAGTGCATGCCGACGGATGCAAAGGCTGGCTGCCTCTATCCCAACAATGCCCGGATCCTCAATGAAGCGCGCTCGCGCGGCTTCGACAACGCGCTCGTGCGCGACATGCTCGGCAATATCGCCGAAACCGGATCATCCAACATCTTCATGGTGAAGGACGGTGTCGTCTTCACGCCGGCAGCCAACAAGACCTTCCTTGCCGGCATAACCCGCTTCCGCGTCATGAGCCTCTTGCGCGAGGCCGGCTTCGAGGTGGTCGAGACCACGATGACGATGGCCGATTTCGAGGCGGCGGACGAGATCTTCACCACTGGCAACTATTCCAAGGTGCTGCCGGTGACTCGCCTCGATGACCGCGACCTCCAGGCCGGCCCGATCGCCGCCAAGGCGCGCGACCTTTACATGGACTGGGCGCATTCGAGCCCGGACGTCTGACGGCACGGACCCGCGTTTTATCGCAGGCTCGTCCTAACTCGGGCAAATGCTGCGCCGACCGACAGTGCGACGACTATTTCTCGTCGAGCCGGTCGCAGGCGCATGCCATGCCTTTGTTCCTTTCACGCCTCAGTCTCCGAGCGGACGGATGACGACATCCGCGGACGATCGGGTCGTCGGCCCGTGGTAGACCGCCTCGATGTTGTTGCCATCGGGGTCGAGGAGAAAGGCGGCGAAATAGCCGGGATGATAGGGCCGCTCGCCGGGCTCGCCATTGTCCTCTCCGCCGTTCGAAAGGCCGGCTTCATAGAAGCGGCGAACCGCATCCGGGTCGATCGCCTGAAAGGCGATGTGAACATGGCTGCGATAGCTTTCGGCCTGATCGATGTAGAGTTCGTCGAATGCAATCGCCTGCTCGGTCTCGAAAGTCGGCTGGTGGCAGAGAGCTGCAAGAATTGCGCGATAGAAACGCTTGCTGGCGGCGAGGTCTCTTGCGCGGAGATGCACATGGTCGAGTAGCCGCCCCTGATGAAATTCCATAACGTCCTCCGCTTGCTTGTTCTGTGCATGGACCCTGGAAGACATAGGATCCTTATGCAGGATGTCGATGCGGCTGCCGGGCAGGCGGAAACAAATGCCGCTTTCGAGTCGCCCGACCGCATGGTTCCCTAAAAAATGGGAATCGATTTAGGAAAAAATCAAGCAGCACTTCAAAGTCCTGCAGCGGCCTTTGCGCGTCCCATTGGACGCGCGGCGCTGTAGACCCGGTCTGTCTTGCGGTCAGCGGGAGAGGGGAGCGCGGGCGGCTTTCACCGCGACAGCGCGCCTGCGTAACAAATAGGCCTGAAGCGAGACGCCCGAGAGGAAAATCACGAGCCAGACCATGAGCGTCGTCCGGACGATCGGCGACTCCGGTCCGCTCGCGAGCGGTTGGGAAGCAGGCAGTCGCGTCAGCGACTCATTGATGGCCGGCACGATCAGCAGGAAAAAGCTGAAGCTTAGTCCGAAGCTCAAGAGATAGGGCTTCAAACGGCCAAGTCTGTCTGTGCGGGCGGCGGCAAGGCTCCCCGCCACGGCAACAAGCGTCACGATACCGAGCGCATGCCCCTCGTTGAAGCCACCGGTGCTCGACAGTCCGAAGGATGTCAGCACCGAGAGCACCAATGAGGAGAGATAGAACTTGCCCGAACGTGTCTGCGGCAGGATCGCACCGTGGCGCGCAAAGCCGTAGAGGCCTGCGACGACCGGCGCGAGGCTGATCGCCGTATGGACAATGCCGAGGGTGGAGAGGGGATTGGCCATTTCCTGTTCCTTCCTGGTAGACCGACTAGTTGGTTGATATCGACTCAAAAAATGATGCGTTTATCTCTTCGGCGACTGCATGATCTGTTCGACCGCGCGGCGCGCAATTGTTGAAAATACTTCAGGGTCCGATCCAGCGACACGCGCTGCGAGCATGGCTCCGTGAACGGTTGCCATGAGCATTTCCGCTTCGGCGGTCGCTCCCTTTTCCGTCTCCAGTTTGCCGGCTCGAACTCCGCCGTCGATCGCGGCGGCAAGCCACGAGGCAAGATCCGAAAAATGACCCTGCACCTGCCGCACGACGCCCTCCGGCAGCGAAGGAATTTCCGAGGCGAGCAGGGCACCGATGCAGAAAGGCCTCTCCTTTCTGCGGATGCAGTCTTCCCAGTAGCCGATATAGGCGCCAAGCCGCTCGGCCGGATCCGACACCGCCGAAAGCAACTCTTCGACGCTTCGTCGATTTCTCGCGCGATAGCGCGCGAGAACCTTTTCGGCGAGATCGGCCTTGGTCGGAAAATGGTGATGAATCGTTGCCTTGCCGACGCCGACCTCGGCTGAAATATCCGCATAGCTGAAGGCGTTGTAGCCCCTCGAAACCATGAGGTCCTCCGCCGCGTCCAGGATTTTGTCATATGTCCCGCTTGCCATGACAAGAACCTACCGACTAGTTGGTCGACAAACAAGTGCCTGAATCTCACAAGATCGTGACGGCAGGCCCGCGCACCGCCCGCCGAGGTCTTGAGAGGCGGAAGCGTGGGTCACGTGATCGGCTTGTCAATTACGGCTTGGACGCGGGTATCACCTGAGCGCCGATCTCGCCGCCGAGTTCCACGGCTTTGGTCTGCTTGTCGTAGACGCAAATCTGCGTGACGTTGCCGTCGCCGCCTTTCGGCTTGCCGGAGACGAGTGCCACTCCGTAGCTTTCGGTACCGAAAGGATCAACGATCGCGTTGACGTCCTCAAGCGATTCGGCGGCAGCGGCAATGCACTTGGCCGACACGTCTGCCCGGAATTCCTCCCATGCGTCGCCGGACGAGGCATGTGCCGCACCGGCTCCAAGGCTTACGGCAAGGAGGCTCAGGATTGAAGTAGGGCGTATCGGCATCGGGTTCCTCATATGTGTTGCTGGGAATGCGCGGCCAGGTAGCACGCCGGTCGTGACGAGAATTTGCCAAAGAGAATGGTTCGTTACTGCATGATTCCTTAGCTTGGAATCGATTTAAGGGACAAAATCATGCAGCACTTCAAAGCGCTACAGCGACCTTGGCGCGTCCGATTGGACGCGCGGCGCTGTAGAAACGCGACGAAAGTATTTTGCGTGTGGCAGAGAAATTTTGGCACCGCATCGGTTGCCTCGGTCCATGCCGGTGCCTATGTTCCCGCTCACAGATTTCCTTGACGAAAATCCATAACAAGAGGAGATGCCACAATGGCTTTCGAATTGCCGAACCTTCCCTATGACTACGATGCGCTCGCGCCCTATATGTCGCGCGAAACGCTCGAATATCATCACGACAAGCATCACCTCGCTTACGTGACGAACGGCAACAAGCTCGCCGAGGACGCCGGTCTTTCCGGTCTTTCGCTCGAGGAAGTCGTCAAGAAGTCCTATGGGACCAACCAGCCGCTGTTCAACAATGCCGGCCAGCACTACAACCACATCCATTTCTGGAAGTGGATGAAGAAGGGTGGCGGCGGCACCAGCCTGCCGGGCAAGCTCGACGCGTCCATCAAGTCCGACCTCGGCGGCTACGACAAGTTCCGCGCCGATTTCATCGCCGCCGGCGTCGGCCAGTTCGGCTCCGGCTGGGCCTGGCTCTCGGTAAAGAACGGCAAGCTTGAAATCTCGAAGACTCCGAACGGCGAAAACCCGCTCGTCCACGGCGCGTCGCCGATCCTCGGCGTTGATGTCTGGGAGCACTCCTATTACATCGACTACCGCAACGCTCGCCCGAAATACCTCGAGGCATTCGTCGACAATCTTATCAACTGGGATTACGTGCTCGAAATGTACGAGGCTGCGGCGAAGTAAGCGGCTGCTTCCGTCTCGACAGGCAATTCGGCCCGGCGCTCGCGCCGGGCCTTTCGTTTCGGTTCGATGGCGGGGTGACTGGCGGCCTTTTCGGGAAAGCCGGTGAAATGCCCCTCACCCTAACCCTCTCCCCGTCATGACGGGGAGAGGGGACTTAGGAGCGCACGGCATCGCCCCCTTCGCCCCGCTTGCCGGGAGAAGATGCCGGCAGCCGGATGAGGGGCAAATTTACACCTCCTCCGCCTCAAGCGGCCGAGCGGCATTCGCCTGCCACCCGTTGATCCACAATTGCCTGAGATTGTTGCCCTCGCCGCGGAAAAAGGCGTCGACTGGCTCGCAATGCTCCACCCGGTCGGCGCGAAAGTTGCGGATGTCTTGGCGCAGTTCGCACCAGGCGACCATCATCGCGTGTTCCGAATAGTAGATGAGCGCCAGCGGGCGCACCGTGCGTTCGCTCGCCCGCCCAAGTTCGTCGCGATAGTCGAGCGCGAGCTTCTGCTCGTCGCGGATCGCCCGGCGGATCATGGCGAGATCGATGGCCGGCGGCGGCGCGGCAACAGTGCCCCAGGCGTGGAGCGCC
Organism: Sinorhizobium terangae; assembly: GCF_009601505.1. Classification (GTDB taxonomy): domain Bacteria; phylum Pseudomonadota; class Alphaproteobacteria; order Rhizobiales; family Rhizobiaceae; genus Sinorhizobium; species Sinorhizobium terangae. Next base: position 66,104 of record NZ_WITC01000120.1, on the reverse strand, counting down.
TGGGACTGGAACGCCTGGCGCAGAGGCCCGGGGACGGCGCCGGTGATCTTCTGGTTCACGCGCCGCGCGGCCGCCTTCAATTCCTCATCGCCCGTGCGTGCGAGCAGCGCCAACGCCAGCACGATCGCCTCCGTCTCCTCAATCGTGAACATAAGGGGCGGCAGATCGAAGCCGGGTCTCAAGACATAGCCGAGGCCGCGTTCGCCCTCGATCGGCACCCGCATCGCCTGCAGGGCGGCGATGTCGCGGTAGATCGAGCGTGGCGTTACCTCCAGCGTTTCGGCAATCTCCGCGGCCGTTATCGGCTTCCTGGCAAGCCGCAGGATCTGGATGATTTCAAACAGGCGCGACGCCTTACGCACGGAAAAACCTCCATTGCCCGAAAGGCTCCTGACAAATCCCTGTCAGTTGGACAGCGATATAACATGCGTCAACGGATTGAAAAATCGACTATCCGGCCACGCATTCACATGGAAATCCCACGGACAACTGACATGAGCTACGCGGAAAACCTCTGGCTTTTCTTCACCCTTCTCTTCGGCATCATCATCGTACCCGGCATGGACATGGTCTTCGTCCTGGCCAATTCGCTGACCGGCGGGCGAGCCTCCGGCCTATCGGCGACAGCCGGCATCATGGCCGGCGGCGTGCTGCATACCCTCTATGCCGCGCTCGGCGTCAGCGTCGTCCTGCATCTGGTGCCCCAGCTCTTCAACATGCTGCTTCTCGCCGGCGCCCTCTATATCGCCTGGATCGGCTTCTCGTTGTTGCGCAGTGCGATCACCATTGGCAGTATCGAAAGGGCGGTGCAGCTGTCGCGCTGGGCGAGCTTTCGCCAGGGCGCGCTGACGAGCCTGATGAATCCCAAGGCCTATCTATTCATGCTGGCCGTCTACCCGCAGTTCCTCAAGCCGCAATTCGGTCCGATCTGGTCGCAGGCCGCGGTCATGGCTTTGATGATCGCGCTGACGCAGCTCGCGGTCTATGGCGGGCTCGCGCTTGCCGCCGGCCGTGGCCGTGATCTGCTTGTCGGCAGTCCAGCCGCAACGGTAGCCATCGGAAGGGCGGCCGGTCTCGTGCTGATCGCCGTTGCTGTCTTCACCGTATGGCATGGCTGGGCCGCTGTCCGGTAAGGACGCGGTTGGCGGTCACTCCTGTTGCATGGATAAAAACATGCAGCAATTCAACGTGCTACAGCGTTCTCTGCCCGGCCGATATGACGCGCGGTGCTGCAAGTATTAAGGCGCCGCAGTCTTGTCCAAGCTGTTTCCGGGGATGCGACAAACACCGCCAGTACCGCCGTCGAAGCCAATTATGCTGAAGCGGACAAGAACATCAAATAAATGTTACCTCCGTCGAAAGAACAAAATGCCATCATGCCCCGTCTTCAACAGGAAGCCGCAGGGGCGGTTTCGAATGACCGGAGATCATGATGAAGATACGAGCTATTATTCTTGCTGCCGCCCTGGCGGGCGTGGGTGTCACCGTCGTGGCGGCAGCGGACGAGCCACAGGCTGTGCGCCAGCAACTGATGAAGAAGGTGGGGCGGGCCGCCGGTGCGTTGAACGGAATTGCCAAGGGCGAAAAGCCCTACGACGCGGAAATCGTCAGGGCATCGCTGACGACGATCAGCGAGACGGTGAAGATCTTCCCAAGTCATTTCCCGGCCGGTTCGGAAACCGGCTCGGAAACCGAAGCAAGCCCGAAAATCTGGCAGAACATGGATGACTTCAAGGCTAAGGCAGCCAAGCTCGGCACCGACGCGAGCGCGCTGCTCGCCCAGCTTCCGGCGGACAAGGCCGGTGTTGGCGCTGCCCTCGGCATTCTCGGCAAGGACTGCTCCAGCTGTCACGAGACCTATCGCCTGAAAAAAGACTGAGAGGCGTTCCTTCATCCTGACCGTTTGCGATGCGCCGGCCCCGCTGGCGCATCCTTCTTTGTCTTCCACCATGAGGGGAGGCCCGATGGGCCGACGAACAACGAAACTGATGTCTGGTCTGGTCGTGCTGGCCCTTGCCGGAGCAGGCGGTTCCTGGTGGCTGACGAAACCTGCGCCGTGGGACGAAGGCCATTGGGAAGGGCTCGGCGAACCGGATCTCGCGAATGGCGAACAGGTTTTTTGGGCAGGCGGCTGCGTCAGCTGCCACGCTCAGCCGGGGGCACAGGATGACGCGCGGCTCGTGCTTTCAGGTGGCCGGGCCCTGAAAAGCCCCTTCGGTACCTTCCATGTTCCAAACATCTCGCCCGATGAAAGCGCCGGCATCGGCGACTGGACGCTTGCCGAGTTCGGCAACGCCATGACGCGCGGTGTCGGGGAAAATGGCGAGCACCTTTATCCGTCGTTCCCGTACGGTTCCTACGCGCGCATGACTGCCAAGGATATCAATGATCTCTGGGGATATCTGCAAACGCTGCCGAAGAGCGCCAATGTGGTGCCGCCGCACGACTTGCCTTTTCCCTACAACATCCGCCCGGCGCTAGGCGCCTGGAAGCTCTTGTTCTTCACCGACGAGCCGCGCGTCGAGATGAATACGGCGGACGCGAAGCTCGCACGCGGGCAGTATCTGGTTGAAGGTCCCGGCCATTGCGGCGAGTGTCATACGCCGCGCAACGCCCTCGGCGGATTCGAGGCAGGCAGGTGGTTGGCCGGTGCGCCAAACCCCGAGGGCCAAGGCCGCATCCCGGACATCACGCCGGGCTCGAGAAGCGTCGGCAGTTGGAGCGCATCCGACATCGCCTCCTATTTGGAGACCGGTTTCACGCCGGATTTCGATTCCGTCGGCGGTTCGATGATCGAGGTACAGAAGAACCTGGCAAGACTTTCGCCCTCCGACCGAGAGGCGATCGCCGCCTATCTGAAGGCGCTCCCGCCGCTTTGAAGGGTTCACTGCTTTATCGTGCAGCGCGAACGACATGCTCCCTGGCGTAGAGCGAAAGATAGTCGTCAAGCGCTTCGGAACCGAGGCCGAGCGCGTGGAAGATCTCGGCCGTAAAGCTGACCGGGGCCGTACCCGCAGCGGTCACCAGGCGGTCGCTGCGAAGGGCCTGCGGTTGGTCGCGATAATGTTGGTGACCGTGATAACCGGCGACTGCTGAGAGACTTTCGGCCGAGTTGCCCGTGTGGTCCGTTTCGTTGAGAATGCCGCTAGCGGCCAGCGCAAGCGTCGCCCCACAGATCCCTGCGACGACGCGGCCTTTCCCGTGAAAGGCATGGATCATCGCAGTGAGATTGGGTGCAGCGGAGGTTTGCCAGGCCGACCCGCCGCAGAGCACAAGCGCGTCGAACTCCGTCGGGGCCAGCGTCTTCGTCGGCAGGTGCGGCGTGATGTGAAGGCCGCCCATCGATGTCACCACGGTGCCGCCGGGCGCGGCGATCAGCACGTCGAGCCCGAGCTCGGTGCGCGCCGTGGCCATCAGCAGCGCGCATTCCCAGTCGGCGAAACCTTCCGTCAGGACGATTGCGAGGCGCATGAGCCCTCCCGTTCAGCCAAGTTTCTGCATATAGCGCATGCCGGTGACGGGTCGAGGTACGAAGCGTTCGGATTCGTAGAAGCGATGCGCCTGGAAATTGCCGGTGGCGGCGCTGACGGAAAGATAGTCGCAGCCGACCATACGCGCCTGTTCGCGTGCCTTGGCAACGAGGTGGCGGCCAATGCCGGTGCCACGATGGCCGGGACGAACGAAAAGGTGATGCAGTTCCATGCCGCGCACGCCTTCGGCTGCCCGATAAGTCGGAACAAGGATGGCGTAGCCGATCAGCTGGTTGCCGGCTTCGGCGACAAGCGCGGTGATCCAGGGGGAGCGGCTGAAGAGGTCGCGTTCGAGCCGTTCCGGCGTCAGCGGTGCGGCGTCGCCGTGATGCGCGGAAAGTTCGACGATCATCTCGTGCAGTTCGGGAAGATCGCGCGGTTTGGCACAGCGGATCGTCACCATCGGTGGGCGTGCCGATGGCAGGGGATGAAGGGAAGGGGTGGCGGTCTGCAACATTCTCGGCTCCTATGGTTCTGCCGCCATCAGGTGCCGTGAAAAACAAAAGCCGCCTGATGGCGGCCTTGTTGAATATGATCAGCAGGCCGCTCCTATCGGAACAGCCAAAAATACACGCGGGAAATGGGTGCGTTCTTGATCATGCGCGTAGATTCGCGATTTCCGCGATTTTGTCAACGGGAATTCTCGGCCGGCGGGCCTCAGTACTCGCTCTCGCACATCGAGTGGTCGGCGAGCGCCCGGATGACGTAGCAGTCGCCGATCGTATGATCGCCATGGCAGGCGACGATGCGCTCCAGTTCGCTTTCCAGCTTTCGCAGCCTGGCGATCCTTTCACGTACTGACGCGAGGTGTTCGGTGGCAATGCGGTCCGCCTCGCCGCAAGGGCGCTCCGGATGTTCGCTGAGCGCCAGAAGATCGCGGATCGCCTCGATCGAGAGTCCCAGGTCGCGCGCGTGGCGGATGAAGGCCAGTCGCTCGAGTTCGCGCTTTTCATAACGCCGTTGATTGCCTTCCGAGCGTTCCGGCGCCTCGATCAATCCCATCTGCTCGTAATAGCGGATGGTCGGGATCTTGACGCCGGTGCGGCGGGAGAGGTCACCGATCGAATACATGCTGCCGCCTCATATCTATAGTCGCTGGAGTATTTACATAGGGAACAGGCATTCGCCCATCAATAGAGGGGCCGATCGACCTAAATCATAAACGTGATCGATTCTAATAAGTTGGCGCGGGATGCGGGCGGAAAACCGCACACACTTTTCCTCATCCGCTACAGCGCCGCGCGTCCAATCGCACGCGCAAAGGTCGCTTAGCACTTTGATTTGCTGCGTGATTTTATCCTTAAATCGATCCGATTTAAGGAATCATGCAGTAGCCTTTCGGCCGTGTCGCCGCCGAGGAGGGCCGTCTTGCGTTCACATCAGGCTTCGGCAGCGCTTCCGGCGATGTCCGATGCCGTCTCGCTTGCCTGTTCCTTGATGCCGAGGCTTTCGGCGATCGCCTTGCGGATTTCGTCCTCGATTGCTGCGCGTTCGTCGGCCGGCATCGCTTCCAGGCTCTCCTCAGTCAGCCCACGTGCTTCGAGAAGCTGAGCCCGGATTTTTTCGGCCAACGACATCTTTGACCATTCAAGGAACTCGTCGGCAACGGTCGAGCCGAACGGCGACTTACCCTCGGTGATCGAGGGTCCGGTCGTTTCCTCCGTGGCGAGCGAAAGCCACAGTGCGCTTGAAAGCGAGGCAGAAGGCGAGGCGGGGGCAATGGTGGGCGGAGAGCGGCGCTGCGCCTGGTCGCCGCCCGTGTCTTCGAGCGCGGGAAGGCTGCTTGCGACGGAGCGGCGTTGCGAAAGGTAATAGTTGGAAAGGCTGCTTTCGATTTTCATGGGAATCCCCCGGATGTGAAGTCCGGGGGAGCCTGTCTATCGCGGCTTGCGTGAGCCTTTCGACGCAACCGCCCGGCGAGTTCAGGGCAGGGTGTAGGCAATGATGTAGTCGCCTGGCTTGGTGCCGACCGAACCGTGGCCGCCGGCAACCATAAGCACATATTGCTTGTCGCCGACGGCGTAGGTCATCGGCGTGGACTGCCCGCCCGCCGGAAGTCGAGCCTCCCAGAGCTGGCTGCCGGTCGTGAGGTCGTAGGCCCTCAGATAGTTGTCGACCGCTGCGCCCAAGAAGGCGACGCCGCCCTTCGTGATCATCGGCCCGCCGATGCCCGGAACGCCGAGTTTGATGGGCAGCGGCAGCGGCGTCATGTCGTAGACCGTGCCGTTCTTGTGCTTGTAGGCGATCTTGCCTGTCCTGAGATCGGCGCCTGCGACATAGCCCCAGGGAGGCGCCTGGCAGGGGATTTGCAGCGGACCGAGGAACGGTCCCATGAAGACGCCGTAGGGCGCACCTTCATTGCGGTTGAGACCCTGCTCGCTGCCTGTTTCGCCTGCCTGCTTCGGCGGGATCTGGTCGCGCGGCACGAGCCGGGATGTGAAGGCGAGATAGGTCGGCATGCCGAACAGCACCTGCCGCTCAGGGTCGACCGCCACCGAGCCCCAGTTGAATGTGCCGAAATTGCCCGGATAGACCAGCGTTCCTTCCAGCGAAGGCGGTGTATAGCGGCCCTCGTATTTCAGCGACCTGAAGGCTATGCGGCAGGCGAGCTGGTCGAACATCGAGATGCCCCACATGTCCCGCTCTTCGAGCGGCGGCGGCATGAAGGTGAGACCCGAGACCGGCTGTGTCGGCGCTGAAAAGTCCTCGGGGATTGCGCCGCCGGGTGCGGCCACCTCCTCGACCGGAATGACCGGCTCGCCGCTCCGCCGGTCGAGCACATAGAGGTCGCCCTGCTTGGTCGCGCCGACGAGCGCCGGAACGACCGTTCCATCCTCCTTCGTGATATCGATGAGCGACGGTTGCGCCGGCACATCCATGTCCCAAAGGTCGTGGTGCACTGTCTGGCGCACCCAGCGCACTGCGCCGGTGTTGATGTCGAGCGCGACGATCGAGGAAGAGTATTTCTCGACGTGCTCGCTTCGCCCCATGCCGAGCTGGTCCGGCACCTGATTGCCGAGCGGCACATAGATCAGGCCGAGAGCTTCATCGACCGAGGAAACCGACCAGCTGTTCGGCGAGTTCGTCGTGTAGGACTGGCCGGCCGGCAGGGGAGCCGTCTGGTCGGGGTTGCCGCTGTCCCAGTTCCAGAGCAACACACCGCTGTTGATGTCGAAGGCGCGGATGACGCCGGATTGCTCCTCAGTCGAGTAGTTGTCGTTGACGGCACCGCCGACGATGATCTTGCCGGCGACCGCCACCGGCGGCGATGTCGAGTAGTAGTAGCCGGCCGGATTGAACCGCATCCCCTGTTCCAGATGCAGGACGCCATTATCGGCAAAGCTGGTGCAGACCTCGCCGCTTGCGGCGTCGAGCGCAATCAGGCGCGCATCGGAGGTCGGCAGGTAGACGCGCTCGGCGCAGGCGCTGCCCGGGGTGGCCGCAGGATCGGCCCAATAGGTGACGCCGCGGCAGGTCTGGTGCTGGCGGTCGGGGTTCATGCCGGAATTCGAATCATACTTCCACTTTTCCTGTCCGGTCGCGGCGTCGAGCGCGATCGCCCAGTTGTGCGGCGTGCAGAGATAGAGCGTGTCCTTCACCTTGAGCGGCGTCACCTGATAGGTGGTCTCGCCGACGTCATCCGGCCGCTTCACGTCGCCCGTCTGGTATTGCCACGCGACCCTGAGGTTCGCGACATTTTCCGCATTGATCTGGTCGAGCGGTGAGTATCGCTGGCCAAAGGGCGTGCGGCCGTACTGGTGCCACTCGCCGGGCGGCACATTGCCGCCAAGGTTGGCCCGGGCGGCGACCGCAGTGCGCGGCAGCTCGCCGCGGATATCGTGCGGGTCCTGAGTGATCGCGAATCCAGCGACGCCGATCGAAACAAGGCTGGCGAGGGCGAGCGGCCAGGCCGCGGCGCTGTAGTGCTCGCCCGAGGGGCTGACGAAGCCGAGGGGGCGTCGGATCCACGGAGTAAGCAGCCAGAGACCGAGCAGGATGATGACACCGCCGCGAGGACCGAGCTGCCACCAGTCGAAGCCGACCTCCCAGACCGCCCAGGCGAGCGACCCGACGACGACGAGCGCATAGACCCAGAGAGCTGCAGGGCGGCGGCGGAAAAGCAGAAAGGCTGTCAGCAGGAAACCGAGGCCTGCTATAAGGTAGTAGGGGCTGCCGCCGAGCATCAGGAGCCTGATACCTCCCGCGCCGATCGCGAGACCGATCAGGGCGAAGAGAATGGCCGTCAGCACGATGAGCATGAGTTCGTCCCCCGATTTGAAGTACGGTGCCGAGCTGTACGGCCAAACCTGCGGGCAGCCGCCGCGCGCCGTTTTCCGGGTGCCCCGATCAACCGCCTCGGACGACAGCGCCTTCTTGAACAGCTAACGCCTGCAGCGTGCCTTTCAATGGCCGCACGCTGTGGGGTTGCAAAAATATGGAGGCCGCAAAGCGCCGCGAATGTCGCGACAGACTGCGGCAGAGGGCTGCCGTTCAGGTGCCGCAGAAGGTCTGTAGCACTTCTTCGCCAGGCTCGGGCGGCGCGGCATAGGCCGCGTGCTCGGGCTGGTCTTCATAAGGCCTAGACGTGACGTCGAGCAGCGCTTCGAACAGCGAGAAATCCGCGTCGCGAGTGGCCGCCTCGATCGCCTGTTCCACGCGGTGATTGCGCGGAATGAAGGCCGGATTAACGGAACGCATCGCCGCGGCGCGTGTGCCGGCGTCGAGGGTTTCGCGGGCCAGGCGTCCGCGCCAGTCGCGGAGCCAGGGGGACACCGCACCAGGCTCTTCGAAAAGCTCGACGAGCGTCGGATCGGCGTCCTCGCTTTCGGCCGATGCGCCGAGACGCCGGAAGACGAGCGTGAAATCCGCGTTGCCCTTGTGCATCAAGGTGAGGAGCGATTGGATCAGATCGAGATCGCCATCTTCTTCGGTCGAAAGTCCGATCTTGCGGCGCATACCGTCGAGCCAATGCCTCTGGAAGATCGATCCGTATTCGGTGAGCGCGTCGTTGGCGAGACTGATCGCCGTATCGGCGACCGGATCGAACAGCGGCACCAGCGTTTCGGCGAGACGCGCAAGGTTCCACTGGCCGATCGCGGGCTGGTTGGCATAGGCATAGCGGCCAAACTGGTCGATCGAACTGAACACCTTCTTCGGATCATAGGCGTCCATGAAGGCGCAGGGGCCGAAATCGATCGTCTCGCCGGAAACGGCCATGTTGTCGGTGTTCATCACCCCGTGGATGAAGCCGATGTGAAGCCAGCGGGCGATCAGTTCCGCCTGCCGCGCCGCGACCGCCTTGAACAGCGAAAAGTAAGGTTGTTCGCCATCCTTCAACTCCGGGTAATGGCGTGCGATCACATAGTCGGCCAGGGCCTTGACCGACTCCATGTCGCCGCGGGCGGCAAAGAATTGAAAGGTCCCGACCCGGATATGGCTTGCGGCGACGCGGGTGAAGACCGCACCGGGCAGGATCTGCTCGCGGTAGACCGGCTGACCGGTAACGGTGGCGGCGAGCGCGCGGGTCGTTGGCACGCCCAACGCATGCATCGCTTCGCTGATGATATATTCCCGCAGCACCGGTCCGAGCGCCGCCCGTCCGTCGCCGCGGCGGGAATAGGGCGTTTGGCCGGATCCCTTGAGCTGGATGTCGCGCCTTTTTCCGCCGCGATCGATTACCTCGCCGAGCAGGATGGCGCGCCCATCGCCGAGCTGCGGAACGAAGGTGCCGAACTGGTGTCCCGCATAGGCCATGGCAAGCGGCTCCGCACCCGGCGGCACTCTGTTGCCCGAAAGGACCGCCGCGCCGTCACGTTCGAGCGCTTCCGTGTCTATGCCAAGCTCTTCGGCGAGCTTTCGGTTGAACTTGATCAGCCAGGGCTCCGCAACCGGTGTCGGCTCGACACGAGCATAGAAATTCGCGGGCAACCGCGCATAGCTATTGTCGAAGGGGAAGGGGCCCGTTTCAGAGGCCGGTTGCGGGGGTACGTAGTTCATCGTTCCTGGTCCCGTTGCGTGCGCCGGAGCGGTGCCGACGAGCCACACTCTCAGGACAAGTCTACACGAGCGCCGATTGTTCCGCGAGGCCGGGACTTAATCCGTCGCCTCTCCGGTGTATTGCCGGAGAGGCGACGGTTCTATCTCCGCGTCAGGCGCTGAGCGCGGTGCGAGGAAGGCAAGCCTCGCAGATCGCCGCGATGTGGCGGTGGTCGGTGCCGCAGCAGCCGCCGAGCACACGCAATTGCGGCAAACGGCCGGTCAGCGACCGATAGCGCCGGGCGAGATCTGCAGGATCCCCCGCATCGAGCGTCTCGCTCTCGTCGAGTTCGGCATGGCTCATCATCGAGGCATTGGCGCGTATGCCGCCGATCCGCTTGACCCACGCTTGGCCTTGGTCCAGTGCGCCATCGAAATGGCTCGGATGGGCGCAGTTGATCATGTAGTAATGCGGATAGCCATTCGTCTCCGCGTCCACGGTCTCGATCGCATCCTGCAGTGACTGGCCGGTCACCAGCCGGCCATCGGTCTCGACCGTGAAGGAGATCGCGCAGGGCATGCCATACCTTCTGGCCGCGCGAGCAATGCCGATGCCTTCATTGACATTGTTCAACGTAACACCGGACACCAGATCGGCTTCGCTTGCGGCGAAAGTGGCAATCTGGGCCGCATGGTAATCCTCCGCCTCGTCGGCGCTCATCCTGCCGGCCTTGTAACCGTCGCCGCGCGGGCCGATCGCGCCATTGAGGACAATAGGTGCTTGTGGCCGCTCGTATTGGTCGCGCAACTCGGTCAGCAGATAGACGGCGTCTCGGTTGGCCGTTGCCAGCGCGTCCGCATCGTAGCCAAGCTTCTCGCCCCAATCGGCATTGGCTCGCCACGTGGCAGTGTCGAGGATGAAGCCGGTATTATGACGTCGGGCGATGTCGAGATAGTGCGTGTAATATTGCAGAAGCTTCCGGCGCCCCTCGGCCGACGACAAGAGCACGAAGGAAGCGAAATGCGGAAGCTCGAAGCCGTCATGAAAAATCAGCGTCGTCTCCATGCCGCCATCGCTGAGGAATGTGCCTCCGTTCAGTAGCGGCAGGTTTTCTCTGTACTTGGCCATCTCTTGCTCCATCCTCTTTCCTCCTGACCGGATCTTCCGTGCCAGGGATTGGATGAATTTCTGCCTTTTTATCATCTGCTAAACTAGAGGAGTTGCGGTATACTACTTACGGGAGATCCCCATTTCGATGTGAAAACAGATACTTGCCGTTGAGATCGGATGGCGGCGGAGGACGTGGGAGGCGTTTTCTAAGCTGAAAACCGTACCGGCGGTACAGGAGCGGACCATGCGAAAGGGTGAGGAAACGCGGACGAGGCTCCTCGATGTCGCCGAAGCCGCCGTGCTGGCGAAGGGTTTTGGGGCAACCTCGATCGACGAACTGATCGCCGAAACCGGCATCACCAAGAGCGGTTTCTTCTATCATTTCCGCGACAAGAACGAACTCGCCAAGGCACTCCTGGAACGCTACATCGAAAACGACGAACGGATCTACGACGAGATCTTCAGCCGGGCACACGAACTCTCGGATGATCCTCTGCAAGCCTTTTTGCTCGGCCTGAAGCTGCTGTCTGAATTGCTCTCGGACCTGCCGAACGGCCATCCAGGTTGCCTTGTTGCAACCATGTGCACGCAGGAGCGCGCCTTTGACCGCGAGATCCAGGAGATCAACCGGCAGGCTGCACTGATGTGGCGCCGGCGCTTCGGCGGGATGTTCCGGGACATCATGCGCCACTACCGCCCGCGCGAAGCGCTCGACGCCGACCAACTGGCCGACATGGTCTCGACCGTGATCGAGGGCGGCATCGTAATTTCGAAGGCGTTGAAGGAACCGAAGAGCCTGCCCGACCAGTTGCTGGTCTTCCGCACCTTCGTGCGGATGCTGTTTCAACCAATCGCGCAGGCGTGATGGGGTTCAGGCACGGCTTTCCTCGAGCTCTGCGGCCAGCTCGGCGAGTTTCCGGACGGTGTTGAGATTGCGGGCTGTGCCTGGCTTGAGTGCAGGCAATTTCAGCTTCGACTTTCCCGAGCCGTTGGGGAAATGGATATAGATCTCCCTGCCGCTGATCCGCACCTCTTCGCCGTCCGGCGCGACGAGCTTCTCGAGCGCATCGGCCGGCGGCGGCTCGGGCAGGAAGGTCACCAGCAGAAAATTCGGCTTGGCGCCCGCGAACGGCGCCTCGTCGGCAATCTTTTCGAGTTGGCTCCGGCTGCGCAAGATGACGCCGGGCGCCTTGCCCATTCGTTCCGCCAGAGCATCTTCGAGCCGTTTCTGCACCTTGGCTTCGGAAAGCTCGGAGCGAAAGAGCACATTGCCGCTCTGGATATAAGTTCTCACATCGGTGAAGCCGAGGCTCTCGCAAATAGCCTTCAGCTCCGCCATTGGAAGCATGCCGGTCCCTCCGACATTGATCGCCCGCAGCAGTGCGACGTAAACCGGCATTCGCCTCCTCCAGCCCGTTACATCTTTTCCGCGACCTTGATGGCGAAGGCGTATTCGAAGGCGATTTCTTCAAGCCGCTGGAAACGCCCGGACGCGCCACCGTGGCCGGCATCCATGTTGGTTTTCATCAGGATCGGAGCGCTGCCGGTGGTCTTCTCCCGGAGCTTCGCCACCCATTTCGCCGGCTCCCAATAGGTCACGCGCGGATCGGTCAGGCCACCGAGCGCCAGGATTGCCGGATAAGGCTTCGCCTCCACCTTGTCGTAGGGCGAGTAGCTGGCGATGATGTTGTAGAATTCGGCGCTCTCGATCGGGTTGCCCCATTCCGGCCATTCCGGCGGGGTCAGCGGCAGCGTGTCGTCGAGCATGGTGTTCAAGACGTCGACGAAGGGAACCGCGGCAATGATGCCCTTGAACTTCTCCGGCGCCATGTTGGCGACCGCCCCCATCAGCATGCCCCCGGCTGAGCCGCCCTCGGCGATGATGTTCGCGTAGGACGTGAACTTCTCCTGATTCAAATAGTCAGCGGCAGCGATGAAGTCCTTGAAGGTATTGGTCTTCTTCGCCATCTTGCCGTCTTCGTACCATTGGAAGCCCTTGTCCTTGCCGCCGCGGATATGGGCGATGGCATAGACGAAGCCGCGGTCGACGAGCGAGAGGCAGTTGGTGTTGAAGCCCGCCGGGATGGTGATGCCGTAGGCGCCGTAACCATAGAGCAGGCAAGGGGCGGAACCGTCGAGCGGCGTATCCTTGCGGTAGAGCAGGGTGACAGGGACGTCGACGCCATCCCAGGACGGCGCGAAGACGCGGCGGGTCACATAGTCGTCCGGATTATGGCCGGAAGGCACTTCCTGGGTCTTCAGGAGCGTGCGCTGACGCGTTGCCATGTCGTAGTCGAAGAGCTGCGACGGCGTCGTCATCGACGAGTAGGAGAAGCGGATGACGTCGGTGTCGTATTCGGCAGCGCCGGAGAGCCCCAAGGAATACGCTTCCTCGGCGAAGGCGATCGCGTGCTCCTCGCCGGTGCTGCGGTCACGGATGACGATTTCCGGCAATCCCTCACGCCGTTGCAGCCAGACCAGATGGCGGGCATAGGCCATGTGATTGAGGATCAACGTGCCTGGCTTGTGCGGCACGACCTCGCGCCAGTTTTCCTTCTGCGGCGCCTCCACAGGCGCTTCCATGATCTTGAAATCCTTGGCGCCGTCGGCATTGGTGAGGATGTAGAAGACGTCGCCGCCTTCCGTCATCGAGTATTCGAGGCCGGTTACCCGCTCGGCCACGAGCCGCGGCTCGGCCGTCAGATCCGTGGTCGAGAGCAGCCGGTATTCGCTGGTTTCGTGGTCGTGGATATCGATGTATATGAAATCGTCGAGCAGCGACCCGCCGACTGACATGAAGAAACCCGGGTCCTTTTCCTCGTAGACGAGCCGGTCGGTCTTCTGCGGTGTGCCGATGACGTGGTGGAAGATCTTCGACGGCCGATGGTTCTCGTCGAGCACGGTGTAGAAGAAGCTCTTGCCGTCCGGCGCCCATGCGCCGCCGCCACCCGTATTCTCGATCACATCGGGCAGATCCTCGCCGGTCGAAAGATCGCGCACCTTCAGGGTGAAATATTCCGAACCCTTGTCGTCGTAACCCCAGATGCCTCGGGAATGGTCGCTGCAATGGTCGATACCGGCGAGGCGGAAATAAGCCTTGCCCTCGGCTTCCTTGTCGCCGTCGAGCAGCACGTGGCGGATCGCCTCATCCTTGGGGTTGCCGTCGCGCGGAATCCGGAAGTAGCGGGGCTGTTCGCCGCCCGTCACGTAAGAGGTACCGTAAGCGAAGGCCCCATCCTTCATCGGAACCGAAGAGTCGTCCTCCTTGATGCGGCCGCGCATCTCGCCGAAGAGCGCCTTCTGCAATTCCTTCGTGTCAGCCATCGCCGCGTTCATATACGCGTTTTCCGCTTCGAGATGCTTGCGGATCTCCGGATCGAGAATGGAAGGATCCTTGAACATCGCCTGCCAGTTGTCGGCCCTGAGCCAGGCATAGTCATCGGTGCGGGTAATGCCGTGACGTGTATCGGTGACCGGCTTCTTCGGAGCGACGGGGGCGGTGGGCAGGTTCTTGAAAGCAGACAAGGCGCGTCTCCGGATTTCATGGGAGACCATGAGATAGAGAGCGTCACCGCAGCGATCAAGCAGAAAGCAGGTGCCCGTTCTTCCTATTGGCGCTTCTCGACGATTGCTCGCCACCCCCTTAGGGGGCGACGAGCAGGAGGCCGATGCCCCATGGATCGACCAGGCTGTGGACACTGCCTTCCGTGCTTACCGGTATTTCCAGTTCGTCGAGCTTGCCCAGCGCCGCTGCGAGCTTCGCGGGATCGTTGAAGCGGACGGTATAGTCGGCAAGACCAGTCATGTTGCCTTGGCGTTTGGACGCACCTCGGGAGTTCCAGATGTTGGCCGCGACGTGGTGATGATACTTGCCCGTAGCAAAGAAACTTGCCCCTGGGTAGCGCGCCATCAGGTCCAGCCCGAGCGCGTCGCGGAAGAACGCGTCCGCCTGAGGGATGTCAGAGACCTGCAGGTGGATATGGCCGATAGCAGTTCCCTCCGCGATGCCTTCCCAATGGTCCTTCGGTGCTTCGTCGTAGAGGGCCTGCAGGTCGAGCGGCAGCGTGCTCATCGCCACGGTGCCATCGGGCTGGTAGTTCCACTCGCCGCGCGAACGGTCGCGATAGACCTCGATGCCGTTGCCCTCGGGATCGGCGAGATAGACCGCCTCGCTGACCAGGTGGTCGGATGCGCCCTGGAGGCGAATGTTGTTGTGCGCCGCGTGCGCAAGCCAGTGTGCGAGATCACGTCGATTGGGAACCAGAAAAGCCGTGTGGAACAGACCCGGCGCACTGCGCGGTGCTTTTGCCGCGTTCCGTTCGGTCGTCAGCGTCAAGAGAGGTCGGCCGGCGACGCCGAGGGTTTCGCCGTTGGCGCCGCTTTCGATCGGCGTCAGCCCCAGAATTCTCTGGTACCAGTTGGAAACCATCGGCAAGTCCTGGACCACGAGGTGGGACCGTTCGACATAGGCCGGCATCGCGACCGCGTGGTCCGCGGGTATGCTAACTGCAGGGTGCGACTGGGTTGTAGCTTGCATGGCGTCGCCTTTCGGGGCCGGACCGGTAAGCCCCGTGGCTGCCGGTCGCAATTTGTTGAAAGTGCCACAAATATCGGCCCGTGACCACGTTCAGGAAAGCTATTATATTACTTGATGTTGTGTTCGATGAGCGTTGACAGTCATGACCACCGCACTACCTGATCTTTCAGTGATGCTAATACGACGGTGGCGGCCGATTTGATTTCAATCAATGCTGGAACATCGCCTCCGCGCAAATTCATGTTGGCGCGGAAACGGGAGAAGTGAAGACCGGTTTTCTCCTTGATCCGCGCTAGGGGCTGGCCTCGCCATATGGCGACCCGGGAACGCAGCAGAAGGAGTGCAGCATGTACAAAAAAATCATCGTCCCGATCGCCATGGATCAGCTGGAGCATGGCGAATCCGTACTCAATATCGCCGAGAAGCTGATCGACGAAGGGGGGGAAATCGTCCTGCTCAACGTGGTCGAGGACCTCAACGCCTATGCACAGGGATACATGATCGTCGATTTTCCGCTCGAGATGATCGAGGAGTCACGCAAACACGCCGTCAGGACGTTGGAAGCGCTGAAGACCAAGCATGGGATCAAGGGACGTATCGAAATCCGTACCGGCGGAGCGGCGGGCACCATCAACGCTCTCGCCAAGGAAGAGAATGCGGACCTCGTGATTATTGCGTCGCACCGGCCGGGTTTGATCGATTATTTTATCGGTTCGACCGCCAGCCGCGTGGTCAGCCATTGCCCCTGTGCCGTTCTCGTCGACCGGTAAAATGCCAAGAACAAGAAGGCGGCGTGATTCGAACCGCGCCGCGACCAAGGGAGCCCTGCAAATGGATAAGTACGCGCTTGATGACTTTCGCGAACAGCTTCTCCGCCGCAAACGCGAGCTTTACGGTCGGCTGGTGAAGATCGAGGAGGATCTCGATCAACCGATGAATGCCGATGTTCCGGATCGCGTTACCGAACGAGAAAACGACGAGGTATTGGAGGGCCTCGGCCTCGCAGGTCAGAGCGAGATCCGCGCCATTAATGCCGCTCTGGACCGAATTGAGTCCGGAACATTCGGCATCTGTGTGCGCTGCGGTGACCCGATTTCGCCGGAAAGATTGCACGCCGTACCGCACGCGCCGCTCTGCCAGACCTGTGCAGCGGAGGTAGCAGGCGCAAAATAAGCTAGGCCCCCACGCATTTTCGTCTGGCGTCGCTCTCGCCCGCTGACGCATTTAAGCGCCGACGATTGTCGCTCCGACAGCCAGCCGGCGAGGCATGCCGCGTCCGCTTTCCGGGACATTAGCCGACTGTTGTAATAGGTTGCAAAAATTGATCCTTTCGTCGTCCGGCTGCTCTTTGCTGTGGGCGCATGTTGTGGCACGTTAAACGGGTAGAACACGTGCCTTACCGGACCGAACATCAGCCGCCAATTGGGGAAATTGTGTCGATTTCCGGTCGCTGTGCGGACCCGGGCATGAGCAGGCCCTTTGTGCATCCAAGGGATGTTTGGCGCTGGCGTCGAGGGGAGGAACGCGTGGAGATCGACGGTGTCAAGTGGAACTATGACCGATTCGAATTGATTGCGGATGGAATCGTTCACGGCATCGGTCTTGCGGCAGCGCTCTGCGGTGTCACGGCGCTGATTTTCTATGCGACGCTATGGAGCACGTCCGGTCAGCTTGCCGCCGCCTGGATCTATGGTGTCGGGCTCGTCACCACCCTTTCGGTGTCCTTCCTTTACAATCTCTTCCCGATCTGCCGGTTGAAGTGGCTTTTGCGCCGGTTCGACCATTCCTCGATCTTCCTGCTGATTGCGGCGACCTATACGCCGTTTCTCCAGCGCGGCTGGGACAACCCGTTCCTTTCCAGAATGCTGATCGGCATCTGGGTCATCGCCGCGCTCGGGGTAGCGATCAAATGTCTCTTCCCCGGGCGGTTCGACCGGCTTGCGATCCTGCTCTATATGGGCCTGGGCTGGAGCGGCGTGCTCGCCGCCCGGTCGCTTTTATCCACGCTGACGGCGACGACACTGATCCTGATCCTGATCGGCGGCGTCATTTACTCGACCGGAGTGATCTTTCACGTCTGGGAACGCCTGCGCTTCCAGAACGCCATCTGGCACGGCTTTGTCGTCGCCGGTTCGGCGGTACATTATTCGGCGGTCGTGACCTGCTTCAGCGGCACGGCCCTCTCCTGACTCTCATTCCGGTGCGGGCCGGCAGCCGTCGGACGGCCTGAGAGCTGCGGCCATGCGCGAGATGATCCCGTCGAAACTCGTCAGCGGGTTCTTGCGATATTGCAGGCGGAAATAGGCGGCACTGCCGTCGCAAAGGGCGATCGCCCGGGCATAGAACACCTCGCCGTTACGCGCGCCGGAGAAACTGGCCCAGGCAGGCGTCACGCGCGAAAACAGCATTCTCCAATCATCCTGTGTCTCAAGGCTGATGCGATCGGCGACATCCGTTTCGAAATCACCATCCGGCGGATGGCTTCCGAACACAGCAAGCGTCGCTCCGTTGTCATCCGCATGGAATCTCGCGCCGTCGCCATCATCGGGCGCGTCCTGGCGCAGCTCGAAACCCGGCGGGATCTCGACGGTGTAGCCGAAGCGAGGATTGGCATAGGGGTGCCAGTCGTCCTCCGCGGCTGCGGGGAACGCAAGCCCCGTGGCAAGGGCGAGGGCGAAGAAAGCGCGGCGCATGCGGGGCATCCTCTTGGCTCGCTTCGATCTGCCGCTCCCTCGTAGCCCGGCCCCGAAGCCCTTGCTATTTGTCCTGCAACAGCAGGAGCGCCGCGTGTTCGACACAACGTACAAAAGCAGCGCTCGCGCTCATGGCACTGCTTCCGTCTCGCGCTGTCAATCCTCTTCGAAGGTATGGCGTGCCGTCGAAGCAGCAACGCGAAGCTTGTCGCCGAGGGCGGCCGGGAAAACATGGCCGAGATGGCGTCGCGCTGCGCGCAGCGGATTTCGGTCCGCACCATGAAATGCGTGCGATCAACATATTCTTTGATCGTCCGCTCGTCGATGGGTGCGAAATAGCTCCACCTGAATGGAATTTCGTATCTGACGAAAGGGAGCCCGGCTGCGACAGGCCCGCATGTCGGCGCCGACCGTTTCTCATTATTGGGTAAGGCTCGGCAAAGGGGTACTCCGTACCATCTTCGCGCATGACGCGACACTGTAAGATTTGCCTGCGCTTTGCATTGTATTACTGTCGCGCAACTCCGATTCGTGCCGATTCACTCTTGAGGCGTAGCAGGCCTTATTTTATGTCCGGTGACAATTTGATCGGATGGTCAAAACGGCGAAGGAGCTTGCCAAGACGATGGATATCGCGGCCCTGACATTTCTGGCCCTCGGTCTCCCCTTCGTCGCGGCGCTCGTGGCCCCGGTGCTGACGCGGCTTCTCGGTCACAATGCCGCCTGGCTCCTGGCTCTCGCGCCGGTCGCGATCTTCGTGCATTTCCTCCACTTCGTTCCGGAAATCGCCGACAGCGAAATTGTCACCGGCGGCTATGCCTGGATTCCTTCCTTCAACGTCAGTTTCTCCTGGCTGATTGACGGCCTGTCGCTAACCTTCGCACTTTTGATCTCCGGCATCGGGGCGCTGATCGTCCTCTATTCGGGCGGTTATCTCAAAGGCCACCCGCATCAGGGCCGGTTTTTTTCCTTCATCCTGATGTTCATGGGCTCCATGCAGGGGCTCGTCCTTTCGGACAGTTTCCTGATGCTCTTCGTCTTCTGGGAACTGACGTCGATTACGTCCTTCCTGCTGATCGGCTTCGATCACGGCCGCGAGGCCGCACGGCGCGCGGCGCTACAGGCATTGGTCGTGACGGGGGGAGGAGGCCTGCTGCTGCTTGCCGGCCTTCTCATTCTCTGGAACGTGAGCGGCATCACCCAATTCTCTTTGCTTCTTTCCTTCGGCGCCGAGTTGAAGGAAAGCCAGTTCTATCTCGCAGCACTTCTCCTCGTGCTGGGCGGAGCCTTCACCAAGTCTGCGCAGTTTCCGTTTCATTTCTGGCTGCCGAATGCGATGGAGGCGCCGACGCCGGTTTCGGCCTATCTGCATTCGGCGACGATGGTGAAGGCGGGCGTCTACCTGCTGATGCGGCTCAATCCAGTGCTTGGGGGCACGCCGGAATGGCAGATCCTGCTGCCATTGTTCGGGGCGGCGACGCTCGTGAGTGGTGCGGCGCTGGCAGTGCGTCAAACCGACCTCAAGCTGATGCTTGCCTATACGACGATGGCGTCGCTCGGTCTTCTGGTCCTGCTGACGGGCCTTGGTTCGCCGCACGCGATCGAGGCGGCGGCGCTCTATCTCGTGGCGCACGCGCTGTTCAAGGGCGCACTCTTCATGGTCGCCGGCATCATCGACCACGAGACCGGCTCTCGCGACCTGACGAAGCTCGGCGGGCTTCGCTCGGCCATGCCGCTGACCTTCGTGATCGCCCTTGCTGCCGCGCTTTCGATGGGCGGTCTGCCGCCCTTTTTCGGCTTCCTCGCCAAGGAAGAAATCTACGAAGCGCTGTCCAGCTTCGACCGACGCTCTGTAGTCTTTGCTGCGCTCACCATTCTCGGCAACGCCCTGATGTTTGCCGTCGCTTTCGCCATCGCCTTGAAGCCGTTCCTCGGATCAAAGATAGAGACGCCGAGGCGCGCCCACGAGGCGCCGATCCTCCTCTGGCTTGGTCCGGCGATCCTGGCACTGAAGGGTCTCTCGATCGCTCTGATGTCCGCCTATGCCCATCGCCTGATTTCTTCGCCGATGTCCTCCGCCATTGCCGGCGAACCGCGAACGGTGACGACTTCGCTGGCACCGCATATCGGCGCGCCGCTGCTTCTTTCCGCTGTCACCCTGCTGCTGGGCGTCGTCTTCTATCTCAACCTCGACCGTCTCCGCGCAGCCATGACGGTTATCCTTGCCGATATCGGCTGGGGCCCGGATCGGGGTTTCGACCAATTCATCCGCGGGCTCTTGCGGCTCGCCGTGGCCGTCACGCGCCGCCTGCAGAGCGGCAAGCTCGATGTCTATATGACCGTCGTGTTCGTGTTGATCGCGGCCGTTCTTCTTGCAACTCCGGTACATTTTGGAGAACTGCCGCGCGCGCCGTTCTTCGCTGCGGATGTTCCGGTGCATGAACTTGCGATCATGGCCATTGCGGTCGCTGGCCTTTTCGCCGTCGTGCTGGCGGCCGATCGTCTGACTGCGATCGTCTCGCTCGGCATCCAGGGCTTTGCCGTCGCGGTTATCTTCTTGCTCTACGGTGCGCCGGACCTCTCCTTCACGCAGTTCATGATCGAGACGCTGTCGGTGGTGGTGCTGGCGCTGGTCATGACCCGGCTGCGACTTTCCCCTTCGGATCGGCGGCCGCTACGCCAGAAGGTTCCCGATTCGATGATCGCGCTCGCTTGCGGGCTCGGTTTCGGCCTCTTCCTGCTCAAGGCCACGGGCAGGCCGTTCGACGCGACGTTGACGGATTTCTACAATCTCTATTCGAAGTCGATCGCGCACGGAGCCAATGTCGTCAACGTCATCATCGTCGATTTCCGCGGTACGGACACGCTTGGCGAAATCGCCGTGGTGATGATCACCGGTCTAGCCATCCTCTCGCTCGTGCGGCTGAGGGCGGGGTCGCTCAAGCGCGGCGCCGATGATCGACAGGATGTGGAGGAACGCGCATGAAATCGGTGATTTTCAAGACCGTCGCGCCGTTCCTGACAAGCCTGATGACGCTGTTCTCGATCTTCGTCCTGTTGCGGGGCCATAACGAACCGGGCGGCGGGTTCATCGGCGGATTGATCGCCGTCTCCGCCTTGGCGATCTACGGCATCGCCCACGGCGTCGAGACTGTCAGGCATGCAATTTACTTCCATCCTATGGCGATCGCCGGCGCGGGGCTCTTTGCGGCGACGGTCGCGGGTCTAATTTCGCTCGTCGCACATGTGCCCTTCTTGACCGGCCTGTGGATCTATCCGTCGCTCTTCGGCATCGAGATCCCGCTCTCGACCGTAATGCTCTTCGATACCGGCGTTTATCTCGTCGTTGTCGGATCGATCAGTTCGGTCGCGCTTTCGCTTGAGGAAAGGGGAGGCGAGTAATGGAGGCCTGGTTTGCATTGCTTGTCGGCATCTTCTTCGCTGTCGCGGTCTACCTGATGCTGTCGAAGTTCATCATCCGCGTGCTCCTTGGCGTGGCGGTTCTCGGCAATGCCGTCAACCTGTTGATCTTTACCGGGGGGCGGCTCACACGCGATGTGCCGCCGGTCATTGCCGGCGGCGCCGACGCGCTGGATGGCCCTGCCGCCAATGCGTTGCCGCAGGCGCTGATCCTGACCGCGATTGTCATCTCCTTTTCCTTCTTCGCCTTCCTCCTGGTTCTCGCCTGGCGCGCCTATGAGGACCTGTCGACCGACAACACGGACGAGATGCGTGCGGCCGAGCCGGTGAAGGAACCAATGCCGCCGCTTGGATATTGATCGACCCATGGCTGTTACGACCTCATCCCCCGTCGATCTTTCCGCCGCGCTCGTTCTCGGCCCGACGGCGTTCGCCGATTGGCTGGTGATACTGCCGGTCGCCTGGTGCTTCGCGATCGGCGCGCTTCTGGTCATGTTGCGCCGCGTGATCGGCCTTCATCCGATCATCGCGGTTGCAGGGCTTGCGGGACTTGTCCTGATCGACGCCTTGCTGCTTGGACATGTGGCAGCCAAGGGGCCGGTGACCATGGTCATGGGCCGATGGTTGCCGCCCTTCGGCATTGCCTTCACTGTCGATCTGACGGGTGCGCTCTTCGCACTGGTCGCGGCAATCGTTGCGCTCGCGGGCGGTATCTATTCGCTCGCCGATATCAACGACGGCGGCAGGCGCTACGGCTTCTATCCGTTCCTGATGCTGCTGATGGCGGGCGTCTCCGGCGCCTTCCTGACCGGGGACATATTCAACCTCTACGTCTGGTTCGAAGTTCTGCTCATTTCCTCGTTCGGGCTCCTGGTTCTCGGTTCCGAGCCCGAGCAGATCGACGGCACGGTGAAGTACGGCTTCCTCAATCTCGTGGCAACGACGCTGTTCCTGGTCGCGACGGGCTATCTCTACGCCGTGTTCGGGACACTGAACATGGCCGACATTGCCCGCAAGGCAGAAGGCCTGCGGGGGAGCGCGCCGTTGATGACGCTGACCGCCGTCTATGTGCTCGCCTTCGGAATGAAGGCAGCGGCATTCCCCGTGAATTTCTGGCTGCCGGCCTCCTATCACACCCCGCGCGTCGTCGTATCGGCTCTTTTTGCCGGCCTGCTCACCAAGGTCGGTATCTACGCGCTGATCCGCGTGATGGTCATGCTTTTCCCGGTTGAAAGAGAGGAGCTGAGCTTCGTCATCGCATTGGCGGGAGCCTTGACGATGGTCGTCGGCGTGCTCGGCGCGCTGGCGCAGACCGACTTCCGCCGCATCCTCGGCTATCTCGTCGTTTCAGGGATCGGGTCGATGCTGGCGGGGATCGCCGTCGGCGGTCCCGGCGGCATCGGTGGCGCGATCTTCTATGCGCTCCATTCGATGGTGGTGATGACCGGCCTCTATTTTACTGCCGGAATCGCCGCGCGGCTCGGCGGTGACTCTTCCATCGCGACAGTCTCGGGTCTCTACCGCAAGAACGTTGGATTCGCCGCGCTGACCCTGATGCTGTGCTTCGCCGTTTCCGGGCTGCCGCCCTTTTCCGGCTTCTGGCCAAAGGTTATGCTCGTGAAGGCGTCGCTCGACATCGGCGCCTGGTGGCTTGCGGCGACGCTCCTTCTGGCCGGCTTCTGCACGGTGATTGCGACCGGCCGCCTGTTCCTGCTTGCCTACTGGCGTGACGAGGCTGGCGCGGCCGTCGAGACGGTGCGGCTGCCATCGGCCGTGTTGGCGCCGCTTGCGGTCCTTGCCCTCCTTACGCTCGGGATCGGCCTTTACCCGGAGCCGCTGCTGGCGACGATACGGAGCGCGGCCGCGGGGCTTGCCGAGCCGTCGGCCTATCTGAACTCGGTCTTTCCTGCGGGAGGCCTGCAATGAAGTTCACTGGAATGAAGTTTCTTGCGATCAACGTGATCTTCACCTTTATCTGGGGCGCCATCAGTTCGAGCTTCACGCTCGCAAATCTCGTGCTTGGCTTCCTGGTCGGCGCACTGTCGCTGGCGCTCATCCGGCGTGAGCTGCGGCCGGTGACCTATCCGATCCGGCCTCTGCGCATGTTGCTTCTCATGCTGCTCTTCTTCAAGGAACTTGCCGTTTCCGCGACCAAGGTCGCCATTCTCGTCATGCGGCCGAGGATGGCGCTGAAGCCCGGCATCTTCTCCTATCCGCTGACGCTCAAGAGCGACTTCGAGATCACCCTGCTCGCCAATCTGATCACTTTGACGCCGGGAACCCTGTCGGTCGACGTCTCTGACGATCGTAAGACCCTCTATGTCCATGCGCTTGATTGCGCCGATCCCGGCGCGCTTCGACAGGACATCGCGCGCGGCTTCGAGCGCCGAATCCGGGAGGCCTTTGGATCGTGATGGCTCAGACCGTGCTATCCGCAGCGATAGGCTTCGCGCTGGCGCTCCTCTCCGCCGCCCTGTTGCTCACGGTGTTGCGTATTGTCCGCGGGCCCACCTTGCCGGACCGCGTCCTTGGGCTCGACATGCTGGTGGCGATCGCGATCGGTTTCATCGCCGTGATCGCCATAAAGACCGGCTTCAGCCTTTACATAGACATCGCCATCGCTTTGGGCCTGGTCGGCTTTCTTGCGACCGTGGCTTTCGCCCGTTTCATCCTGGCGCGCGGACTGGCGCCCGAACAAGCCGCGGAGGCCGTTTCGGCCAAGAAGATACCCGCGAAGCGCGGCAAGACAGTCCAGTCGGCGCGCCGCAAACGCAGAGGAGCACGGTGATGGAAGCGCAAGTCAATGCCGCAGTCGAGCTTGGCGTCGCGTTGATCGTCGTTGTCGGCGCCGCCTTCTCGTTGCTGGCGGCTTTGGGGATCGTTCGGTTTCCTGATCTCTACACCCGCATGCATGCCGCTTCGAAAGCGGGAACCATCGGGTCCGGCCTCTTGCTCCTGGCAGCGGGGTTGCATTCCCTTGATGGTGCAATTCTTGTGCGGGCGCTTGCCGGCTTTGTTTTCTTCGTTCTGACCGCGCCGATCTCTGCCCATCTCTTGGCCAAGGGCGCGCACCAGGCGGGTTACAAACTGACGAAACTGTCGGTCATAGATCAGCTTCCACAAAAGGAAGAGCCACGTCGGCTTTGATTGACGCCGTTTCTGTCTCTGTATTTCCGAACAATTCCGCGCGCGGGGACAATTTTAGCAATTTGGAATAAAGTTGCTGCTTTTCCATAAATTTATGTTTGGACTTTTCGGCGATCAGTGTTAATGCAGTAAATGCAAAGTGTCGTCGTGGAAAATACTTTGAACTGAAATTCCAGCTTGAGTTGTGAATATTATCCGTTGCTTTGAGGTGTCGATTGTCCTGATGCCTTGGTGGCGGGTTTCGCTATCCCAATTCGAGCCTTGATGTTGCGGCAGAACCTTGGTCCCTGCCGCGCAGTTATCGGTCAATTCCAAGGCAGCGGGCGCTGTTCGGCGGCATTTTCGCGAATTCCTCCCTCTGAAACGCTGTTTCAGATTTGTTGCTGGATTCCGATAGGAGAAAGAAATGATAGAAACCACGCCCGGCGCGAGCCATGAACTCCTGGTTGAGTTGACGGCGGAAATCGTTGCCGCCTATGTAAGCAACCACGTGGTTCCGGTTGCCGAGCTTCCGACACTCATAGCCGATGTTCACTCGGCGCTTAACAACACGACGGCTCCTGCACCGGTGGTGGTTCCGGTCGAGAAGCCGAAACCCGCGGTTTCGGTGCGCAAGTCGGTTCAGGATGATCAGATCACCTGCCTTGAATGCGGCGGCACGTTCAAGTCGCTGAAGCGCCACCTGATGACCCATCACAATCTTTCGCCTGAAGAGTATCGCGAGAAGTGGGATCTGCCTGCCGACTATCCCATGGTGGCGCCCGCCTATGCGGAAGCCCGCTCGCGCCTCGCCAAGGAGATGGGCCTCGGACAGCGTCGCAAGCGTCGCGGCAAGTAATCCCGTTCGCCGCTTGGCCCGGCTAGGCTGAGCGCGCGCAAGCGTGCGCCCAGCGTTTCGTCTTGGAAAGAAGGGTCGGGCCGAGCAAGGGTCCGGCCTTGCTTGTTTTTGCGACAAAGTCTCCGACCGCGCGGCGTCAGGCAGCCAGCCGGACCTCCGCCTCGTTCTTGATCCGCCGGACCATGGAGCGCAGGCCATTGGCGCGCTGCGACGACAGATGCTCGATGAGGCCGATCTTGCCGAAGACGTCGAGGGCGTCGAGCTGTGCGATTTCGGAAGCGTGCTTGCCGGAATAGAGGGCGAGAACGATTGCCACGAGACCCCGGACGATATGGGCGTCGGATTCGCCTTCGAAGGTGAGGACGGGGTTCTCCGGATCACCGCTCGTGTGCGTCACGAGCCATACCTGGCTTGCACAACCCTGAACCTTGTTCTCGCTCGTCCGCAGGGCCTCCGGCATCTCCGGTAAGCCCTTGCCCAGCTCGATCACGTAACGGTAGCGGTCCTCCCACTCGTCGAGGAAGGAAAAATCGTCGATGATCTGGTCAAGTGAAGTCATAGTCCGTCCAATTCTCGGCGCCGCTTCCTGAACTGCGCCTGTCTCGATCCCGCCCATGCCGGCGTCATCGGGATTTCACCCTTTCATATAGGAGATGCGGGCGGCAATGAGAACAGCCAATACCATTTCGTCCCGCACATCGTCGCACTCTCGTTCCATCTCGTCAAAAAAAGACACCGCGCAGGATGGGCATCCTCGCGGCGGCCGAAACGGAACGGCTAATCAGGCAGTTGAATTGTGCTGACTGCAGGCGTCTGTAGTCCGATCGTCATTGCGCCACGGCGGCCTTTGGGTCGAGACGCTTCTCGGGAACCGGTGTGCGCTTGAAGATCGGCGCGCTATCGATCGCTTCTTCATGCGAAGAGCCCGTGGGCGCCACCGTGCCCGTCATGATCTTGGCATCGGGAACATCGGTCTCGGCGAACTGTGTGTCGAGAAACTCATATGCGATGCGCGCGCCTTCACGGGCTCGATGGCCAAGCGCGACGAAGGTCTCGGCACCTTTCTCGCAGACGTCGGGCTTTTGCACGCAGATGGCGCTAACATACCGGAAAGCCTCGCTGGCCGCCGAAAAGGTATCGCCGATCTCAACCTTCGGTCCGTGCTGAAGCTTCTCCGTGCTCGATGGATCCAGGAACGGCAGGAGTACCAGGACCAGAGAAAACCAGAATGCTGCCTTGACGAGAAACCACATCTTCTGCCCATCCTTTGTTCGGCTGTCGCAGGTCCCGGTCTTTTAACCGATTTTGCCCTTCTCGACAGTCCCGGACGAGTGTTATCGCCTGATATACCCGCCCGCTTGCATTCGCTCCATGTCCGGAACCGATCACGCGTCCGGCTCTTCCATGCGTTGTGGCCGACATTAGAGCGGGAATCACAAGGTCGCTTTTCCAAAACCAGTGGAATTTGTCTCGAATTTTAATGAAATGCGCGATCTTGGTATCCGAGGTGGCATTTATCTCGAATTTTAGCGATAGCCGTTAAGGTTCATGGCAAGGCTCCAGCCAGCGACCGCATATGGCGCGGGCGACAGGCCTCAAAGCGGCTGCCCAAATTCTTAACAAGAACCGGAAAATCCACGGAAATCCGGCGCTTACGCCCCGTTAACCAAAAGCAACGAAGCTCGCCGGAATTGCCCCAAAACAGGATTTTTCGCCGGTTTTGCGCCCGCTCCGAGGCGGCCCGTTTATTCTTTCATTAAGTCGGGAGTGCGAGATTCGGACCATCACGAGACAGCCCGGCCAACCGCCCTGCGAAAGCGAAAAAAGGCGTTCCGGATCGGCTCGAAAGAACAACAAAGGTGGCAGGGCAAAGCGTGAATGTATTGCGTGACATGGCTGGCAGATGGGCATCCCGCGTGGATGAAGCTGCCGCCGCGTGGCTGCCACATCGTGACCTCAAGCGTCTGCGCGCCGTCGCGGCCGTCTCTCTGACGGCTCTGCCGGTCGTACCACTGGCGCTCATGGCTGTGTTGCCGGTCTCCGCCGCCCTGCCGGTCGGGACGGCGCTGTGGGCTTCGGCATCGCTCCTGGCCTCCGCCGCTGCCATTGGTTGGGATGATCAGCGTCAGGCATATGGCGAGCGCGGGCCTGCAACTGCGCTTCCCGATCTTTCTGCAGCCTACGATCTCTTCGCCGGTCTGGTTACGGTGCATGACCTGCGCGGCAATGTCCTGTCCGTGCATGGTCGCGATGCCGCCGAACATCTCACTCTGATGCGCGATCCATGCGGCCGCGGGTTCATCGAGCAGATCCACGTCTCGGATCGGATCACGTTCCTCACGGCTATCGATGCGCTGCGCCAGAATGGCGAGAGATCGGCGGTCGATATCCGCCTCGAGCGGCTGTCGGCACCGGCCGAAGGGGCGCAGTTCGTGCACATGCGTTGCGAGATGACCCCGATCCGGGATGCCGAGGATCGGCTGACTGCCATCGTCGTGCAATCCCGCGACGTCTCCGAGGAAGCCCGACTGCGGGCGGAAGCAACCGCCAAGGCAGCCCATGCCGAATCGGCGAACGACGCGAAGACGCGTTTTCTCGCGGCCGTCAGCCATGAACTGCGTACGCCGCTCAACGCCATCCTGGGCTTTTCTGATGTGCTGGCCGGTGAATATTTCGGGAAGCTGGAGAACGACAGACAGCGCGAATACGTCTCGCTGATCCACAAATCCGGCGCTCACCTCCTGTCTGTCGTCAACACGATGCTTGATATGAGCAAGATCGAGGCCGGCCGTTACGAGCTTGTTCCGGAGCCCTTCCGTGTGGCCGATGCCGTTGCCGCTTGCGAGGCCATGCTTTCCCATCAGGCGCGCGAGAAGGGCGTAAGGCTGGTGAGCCGCGTCACGCGCGCGGTCGGTGAAATCAATGCCGATCAGCGCGCGTTTCAGCAAATATTGATCAATCTTGTCGGCAACGCGATCAAGTTTACCAATCAGGGCGGGCTGGTCACCATCGATGCCGAAACCGACGGCGCCCTATTGAAGCTCACGGTGAGCGACACGGGGATCGGCATTGCCGAAGACAAGCTGCAGATGCTCGGCCAACCTTTTGTCCAGATTCAGAATGACTATACGCGCCGCTACGAAGGGACCGGACTCGGTTTGTCGCTGGTGAAGGGGTTGGTCACACTGCACGGGGGCAAGGTTTCGATCCGTAGTTCCGAGGGCGAGGGGACGGTAATCGTCGTTTCAATCCCGCGCGACGGATCCGGCATTGCGAACGGCGAACAAACGAGCATTCCCGTTACCGTGGAGTTCCCTCCGCGCCTCAAGGAGCGCGGTGAGGGAGGAGCGGCACGTATACGGGGGGTTGGCTTCCAGGACGAGGGATTGAACGAGGACCGGGGACATGGCTCCGCGCAAGCGCAAACAGCCTGAGCGGAAGAGAGCGGCACGAAATCGACCAGGCGTCGCACTGCGCGGCCTGGCCGTCGCCGCTCGCGGTCTTGCATTTGCCGGCAGAATGATGGCGCGCCACCCCGTCGGCGCCGGCGGATCGGCAGCCTTCGTCGTCGTCTTCAGTTTCGTCGCTGCCAATGCCATGTGGTATCAGCACGGGGCCCACCCGTCGCCGCTTTTGCGCACCCGTGTTCCGTTGGTCGGACCCGAAGTAGCCGAGCGCCTGGCGGCTGCCAAGGGTGAGCCGGTCGAGCGTCGTAACGTAACGACCTTCGTCATCGAACGGGAAGGCGCCGAAAGATCCGAGACCATCGGCGACGCGGCCGCTGCACAAGACGAGCCGGATGAACAGGCGAAAACCGCCTCGTCTGCCTCGCCGCTTGTTGCGGACGTACAGAAAGAGCTGGCGCGGCTGGGACTTTACGACGGAGCCCCGGATGGGCGTAGCGGCCCGAAAACCTCAGCCGCGATCCTGCGCTTCGAAAAACAGGCCGGCCGTATGCAAAGCGGCGAGGCCAGCGACGAGTTGTTGCAGGCGTTGCGTGCGGCGGGCGATACCGGACGTGCCGTAGCAACCCCTGGCGATCGTCCCTATTCAGACCCGAAGGCCGCACCGGCAGAAGTCGATCCGATCGCCGCGGCGATCCGCACTGCCGAAGAGGACAAGACATTGCTCCCTCGGGCCGACATTCCTGTATCGAGCGAAATGGTGGTGAGCATCCAGAAGGGGCTCAGCAATCTTGCCTATGCCGACATCGTGGTCGATGGCGTCGCGGGCGATCAGACGCGCGCCGCCATCCGGCATTTTGAAAAGCATTACCGCCTGCCGCAGACCGGTGAACCCAATGCGAAGGTTCTCAAGAAGCTGAAGGAAATCGGTGCGCTTTGAGCCGCGCCGGCAATTTGAGTTCGTGACCGCAGCGGCTTGACGTTTCCCACTACAGCACCGCGCGTCCAATCGAACGCGCCAAGATCGCTTGGTTTGAATTGCTGCAATTGCATGCCGGTGGTCTCACGTGTATCAGCCTCCGATGCGCCTGAAATCCGATATCTTCGTGTCCTCCTTGCTGCGCCGCGTCTTTGCCGTCGGTGGCTATGCCGCCGTGCTGCGCAAGGGTGCGCAAGAGGCCGGCGCGATCTTCATTCGCCAGCGCTCGCGGTTGGGGATCGAGACCCTCTACGCGCCCGCGCCGCAGAACTTCTTCGAAGATGAGGCCGATACGGGCCGCAAGTTCGAGATACGATTGCAGAATACGGAAGCGCATCACGTCGACAGCGCGCTTTCCTCCGAGATTCGCTTCGATCCTGATTGCTGGATTGTCGAAATCGAACTGGACGATTGCGACGGTCTGTTCGAGGTCGTGGACGACGACGTCGATCGCCGGCGATAAGCAAGGCGCGGGCGATGTCAGGGTTAGCGCCGCCCGAACCCTCGCATGGGCTGGGTCGTGCCCTGATGAGCGACGGCTGGACGGGCCTCTTGCTGGCGAGGGTCGGCGCCACGATTGTCGGCGAAATGGGCTTCGTAGCGGGCTGGCTCGGCGGCACCCTGGCCATCCGCACGCAGCCAGGCCTCTACCCGTTCGACGCTCGCTTTCTTCGCAACGGACTCAACCAGGGCGGTGGCGCGAGTGCCGCCGCCGAGCCTCTCGGAAAGGTGCGGATAAAGCGCCTCGAGCAGAGGTCTAGTCTCGCCGGCTGGGAACTCAAGTGCAGAAAGGGTTGCGGCGAGTTGCCGGCCTGAAATGTCGAGCAGGATCCGCTCCGCAAGCGCTCGACTCGATCGCAATGCGTCGGCGAGAGCCGTAGCGAAGAGAACCGCTTCGCCACTGCGGGCAAACCGCATGAGCAACGCCTGGTGCAACTCGTCGATCGGCCGAATTCGCGACGTGCCTTCTCGCGGCTCCGCCCGCACCAATGCCTTGATTTCCTCGCGCAGCTTGTCTTCGCGGGCGATGCGATCGGAGGAAGCGCTGCCCCCGGCTGACGGCGATGGACGTACGGCGTTCGGCTCCGGCTGATTCACGCCGGATTGCCCGCCGGGATACACGGACTGGTGGTGTTCGACTAACGCATCGACGACCGAGGGCGAAAGGTTTTCCCGGTGCGCGATCGCGCTGGCATGGGCCGGTCCCTGCCGACGGATGATGGAAACCAGCACGCGATCGGAAACTGCTTTCGATCGGGTCAGAAAGGTGGCGGCGATGGAAATCGGCATGCTGCCGATCAGCAGGGCGACGGGTTCGGGCACCTGTGCACATTGCGAAAGCGCGGCGGCCGCCTGCCGGCGGGCTTCGTCGCTTGATCCGAGGAAAAGCGGTTCAAACAGCTCGGCAAACTGCTTCATATCCGACTTGCGCGGGACGCGAAGGCTCTCGAAGCCGGTGACGGTCGCCATCAGCACGACGTCCTTCAGTCGGCCCGTTTGCGGCCTTTCCAACTCACGAAACCGGTTCGTCACAATTTATCCTTGCACGCAAAACACGACCGCCATCGGCGATGGCCCGGAACGGCACACGTCATCAAAAATAGATCTAAAACGTTAGCGTAGCATTAACTATGGACGTTGGGGCTTTATTCAGGCTTGCGGCACTGTCGTGGCGAAGCGGAATTTTCCTTGATCCACAGAAGTCGGGCGCCCGGGCTGCTTTCAGCCATAAAAACTCCACATGCACTTCTATGTGATCCGCAAATCGGCGAAGCGCTGGTGCCAGCCGAAGGGGCCGGAGGTAGGCCCTCTATGGAGATAGATCTGTGAAAGATGCGTTTTTTCGGGCAGCCATTGTTTGTGCGCTTCTGCTCGTCCCGGCGGTAGCCGATGCTGCGGAAGGTTTTTCCACCGCCAATGTCAACATGCGATCGGGGCCGAGCACACGCTATCCGGCCGTGACCGTCATCCCGGCCGGCGAACCGGTGGAAATCCACGGCTGCCTGGCGGACCTGCCCTGGTGTGATGTTTCCTTCTATGGTGGCCGCGGTTGGGTTGCCGGCCGCTATGTGCAAGCTGCCTACCGCAGCCGGAGGGTTTATCTGGAGCCGGAATATTACCGCCCGCTTGGCATTCCCACGGTCGTCTTCCAGTTCGATCGTTACTGGGATCGCAACTACCGGGGCCGCGACTTCTATCGTGACCGTGACCGCTGGCGCCGTGGTCCCGACTGGGCAGAGGATCGGGACCGGCGTGAATGGCGGCGCGACGATGAAATGCGCATGGTTCCGGTGTGTGGTTTCGACAACGCCTCGTGTGAGAACGACTGACGCGCCGTGCGATCTTTCGCCGGCGGGCCGCTGGAAGATCAGGGTGCGAAACGCAGGTAGTGAGAACGGCTACAGATGGTACCGAGAGGGCGGGCGGCAATTGCCGCCCGCCCTTTTTCGTCGGTCTATTTGCGTCGCCTCGCGGGAACCAATCCTGCCTGGGTGCGTTGACATCGCGCGAAGATAAGGGAGCGACGAAATGGCGGAGAAGAAACTGGCAGCCGTCGCGGCGGAAGCGGATGCTGAAGCACGCACTGCGAGCGCGCAGGCGGAAGTGGAAGCGCAGATTGCTGACCTCAGAACGGAGATTGCTCGGCTAACGGAGACGGTTTCAGCCATCAGCACCGGGGCAAGGGCCGTCGTGCAGGGGGAGGCGGAGTTGATGACGGAGCGCGTCCGTGAACGCGTTCGCGACGAACCGATATCGAGCCTGTTGACGGTCGCGGGTGTTGCGTTCCTTTTCGGGCTGCTTGCGAGACGCTGAGCGCTCCAACTCAAGACACCGGGATAGCGCACCAAAATGGGGGAAGCACGATGAGATTAAGATAGTGTTAACTAGGCTATGGCTCAATCAGGATGGACCGGCTATCATCGGTCCGGCATCTGATGTGAACCGAAACAACGTCCGGGTCACCGGAAGAAGGAGCAAATGAGAACGGCGCGTCTGTCCAGGGAATGTGGTCTTTGGAAAATGCGTCAGCCCGAGGGCGGGCAGGGTGAAATCGGTACGGTAGTTCATCCGTCTCATGGAAATCTGGAGACGAGCATGGCAGACGTAATCAGAATGCAGGACCGGAGGGTTCAAAAGCCGCGAAGGCGGCCCGTGAAATCGGGCAGTGCCACTGTGCTGTTGTTTACAGGTATCCGCTACGAGCGTCTCGATGGCCGAGGGCCACAGCCCAACGCACCAGCCGGACGGCGGATCAAGAAGCAGTAGTTTAATTTGTAGCGTGCGGCACTGCCGCCCACGCGGGTGCGGCCGCGCGACTTAAGTCGTCACTTCAAAGCCCGGGATGCCGGGCGCCTCCACCGACCTTCGAGCATAATGCCATCCGGAATGCCCGGTCGATGTCGGACTCGGGTTTTGCCTGCGATAACGAGGCACCGACAATGCCGGCCGTATCGCGTCAACGCCGGAAGGGCTCGCAACTCGACTCCGTCAGGAAATTGCGAACCTGTTCCTCGAAGCTGTCGAGCGGGGCAAGAGCCCGCAGAACCGCATAGCCCTCATCGTCCTTCATCTCGATCATGATGGACTGAGCCAGCGTTTCGGGGGGCGATTTGCGCAATTCGACCAGTTGGATAGGCGTGGCGACGACCAGGTCGAGACTGCCGTTGACGGCCGTGTGGTCGTTCATGCTGAACACCTCGTTCGAGTTGCTGTCGAAGACGGAAAGCGACCAGAACGGCACCGCGCCGCGGGCGATGAAGCGCGCCGGCGCCTCGGCGATCGAAAAGCTGCAGACGGCGGTTCGCAGATAGGGGTCGCTGTTGTCGAGCCCGGTTGCCCCCGGCTCGGCCGTCAACGGGAAGAAGCTGTCCATCTCGAGGAGGCCGAGCACGCGCGTATAGGCGTCCCGGCCGGTGAATTGCGGCAGGGCAAGCACGATAATGATATGCAGCAGGGCCGCGCCAAACAGGCCGACGAGAATGGCGAACAGCGTGCTACGCATTTCCGCATCCCGTCTTGACGATTTTCGGCATCGCAAGATCGATCAACCCCGAGGAGCCGGCAGTCGGGGTATCGAGCAGGGTCAGGACAAGCTTGAAGCTGCCGCCGTGGCGGATGGCGAGCCAGTTTTCCGGCTGAGCGAAAGGCGAGGCGTGGACGACGAAACTGCTGTCTTCGGCGCGCAGCACCGTCCAGGAGTTCACCGCCGACGGCAGGTCCGGTCCGGCCCGCAAGGTCATGCCGTCGGATGTCGTCGCATAGAGGGTCCAGAAACGGGCCGGCGGCGTTATGCCCGAAATATCGTAGGAGCAGGCAGCCGAAAGGCGGGCGCCGCTGTCGTCGGTCGCCGCGGTGAAAATCAGCCCTTCCGCGCCTCCAAAGAGCAACTCGCCGGCGCGGGCGCGATGCGCCTTGGCGTAGGGGTCCGCCGCCGCCGTCTGTGCCTCGGGGAACGCGACCCAGGGGCCGATCGCGATTGAGCCGAAACCGACGGTCGCCTTCAGCGCCCAGACGGCCGAAGTGATCCCGCCGCCAAAGGCGACGATCAGAGCGAGAGCGACGAGGAGGGGGATGCGAAACAAGGAGCGGCTCTATCGTATCTCGTTTGCCTGGCAATTTGCGAAAGCCACGCGGCGTGATCGCTACGTTCGTCAGGGAACGGATTTTTGGCTACAAAGTCAATTGTTTGTGGCATTCGTCGTAACGCGGTCCGGGGAGTTCGTCGTCGGCGTCTCAAGCACTGCGACCCTGCCGGAGTTCTTTTCGGGTGCTTTGAGCGGAGAGGCTTTTTCGAACGTTGCGCCGATCGCTTTCAGCAGCCTGGTCACCTCGGCAGAGAGAGAGCGCGGGCGAACGAGCGGCGGAAGGGCACTTTCATCGGGCTTTGCATCCGCCACTGCCTCCGGCTTCTTGGTGGCGCCGGGAAGCGGGTTGTCTATGCCGGGGATCGCGCGATGCTCGATGCCCTGCTCTGCATAATCCATCAGCCGTTTGAAGGTCATGGCCGGCAACGAACCACCGGTCATCTCGTTCGTCGATGTATAGTCGTCATTGCCGAACCAGACAGCCGTCGTATAGTCGCCGGTGAAGCCGATAAACCAGGCATCGCGATAGGCCTGCGTAGTGCCCGTCTTGCCGCCGGTGATGATGCCGTTGTCGAGGGCCGCGCGCCGCGCGGTGCCAATCACCGGAATCTGCGTCAGAATGCGGTTCATCGACGAGACCGCCTGCTCGCTTAGAACCCGTTGCGGCGGAGGCGCATCGCGGCCGAAATCGTAAAGGATGTCGCCGTCGTAGTTGAGGATCTGGCTGATGCCATGTCGCCGCGCCTGCAGGCCGCCCGCAGGAAAGACGGCGTAGGCCGTCGCCTGGTCGAGCACGGTCACTTCGGAGGTGCCGAGCGGCATGGTTTTGTCGGTGCGGATGGGCGTTTCGACGCCCATCTTCTTTGCGGTGGCGGCAATGATCTCGGTGCCGAGCTTGTCCTTGGCGAGACGGACAGGGACGGTATTGATCGATCTCGCCAGCGCGTTCATCAAGGTAACCCGACCGGCATACTTGCGGGCGTAATTCTGCGGCGACCAGCCGCGCCAGGTGATCGGCGCATCGACGACCACCGTCTCCGGGGTCATGCCCTTTTCCATCGCCGCGGCGTAGGTATAGACCTTGAAAGAGGAGCCCGGCTGCCTCAGCGCCCTTGTTGCCCGATTGAACTGGCTTTCGCCATAGTCGCGCCCGCCGACCATAGCACGTACGGCACCGCCATTTTCCACCATGACCAGAGCGCCCTGCTTCACCTCATAACTTTCGCCATACTGCCGGAGGCTTGACTCGACCGACTCCTCGGCCGCTTGTTGCAGGCCCATGTCGATCGTCGTGCGCACGATCAGCGAGTGCTGCGCGAAGGGGGCGGCGACACGCTGGACTTCGTCAAAGGCCCAGTCGAGGAAGAAGTCGGGCGCCTTGACTTGGGCGCGGTCGACCACGGTCGCGGGATTGAGGCGGGCGGCAATCACCTGGCCCTCAGTCATCAGGCCGCCCTGAACCATGTTGGTGAGAACCTCGTTGGCGCGGCCGCGTGCGGCCGGCAGGTTCACGTGCGGCGCATAGCGCGCCGGGGCCTTGAAAAGGCCGGCGAGCATGGCGGATTCGGCGAGATTGATGTCGGTGATGGCCTTGCCGAAATAGAATTGCGAAGCCGCAGCCGCCCCAAAAGTGCCGCCGCCCATATAGGCGCGATCAAGGTAGAGGCGCAGGATTTCCTTCTTTGACAGGTTGCATTCCAGCCAGACGGCGAGGAAGGCCTCCTTGATCTTGCGCTCGATCGTGCGTTCGTTCGACAGGAACAGGTTTTTGGCAAGCTGTTGGGTGAGAGTCGACCCGCCCTGGACCACGCCGCCCGCCCGGGCATTCTCGGTCATGGCGCGTGCCAGGCCGAGAAAATCGATGCCCCAGTGATCGAAGAAACGCCGGTCCTCGGTGGCGAGCACTGCCTTGATGAGATGGTCCGGCAATTCGTCGATTGGGGCCGAGTCTTCATGGATGATGCCGCGGTGTCCGATCTCATTGCCGTAACGGTCGAGGAAGGTCACCGCAAAGTCGCTCTGGGCGCGCCAATTGCCCTTGGTTTCCTCGAATGCCGGCAAGGCCAGAGCCAGCATCAGCACCGAGCCCGCAGTCCCCCACGTCGCCGCTTCGCCAAGCAGTTCGAAAACCGCCCTCTTCCAGCCGCGTACGCGAAAGCGCCGGAAGAAGATCGTCGTGTCTTCCCACCATTCGCCCAGCCGGAATCCGGCATTCCACACCGTCGAGTCGATCCAGGAATCGATTCTGAGAAAGATGTGTCGCCTCTTCGGCCGGTTGTCCTCTTTCTTCGGTTCCTGCACGGCGTTCTCGTCTCGAAGGTTCGCTTGCCCATAATGATATTTGCACGAGGCGAGTTTCCAATCTACTTGCATATCGTGCTGCCGGCCTTAAAAAACCGGCAATTTTCTGCGAATGTTCCATGTTGGCATGGAACGGACGAAAGTGTGACATGATGGGCGAAATGCCTTTCTGGAAAACCAAAAGCCTTGAAGAAATGAGCAATGCCGAGTGGGAAAGCCTTTGCGACGGCTGTGGGCTTTGCTGCCTGAACAAGCTCGAGGACTGGGATACGGGCGAGATCGCCTGGACGTCGATCCGCTGTACTCTGCTCGATGGTGAAAGCTGTCGCTGCAAGGATTACGACAACAGGCAGGCGACTGTACCTGATTGCATCCAACTGACGCCGAAGGTGGTTCATGAGATCTCATGGCTGCCGCCGACCTGCGCTTACAGGCTGATCGGCGAGGGGAGGGACCTCTACTGGTGGCATCCTCTCGTCTCCGGCGACCCGGAAACCGTCCATGCGGCCGGCATATCCGTGCGCGGGCGCACGGTCGCCGAGGACGGTATCGATGTCGAGGATTATGAGGACTACCTGGTTACCTGGCCGCTGGAAGTTGGACTGGAAACGGCCCGCTAATGCATGTCGCCCAAAAGTGTGCATCGGTTTTGGACAAGGACATAAAAGCAAAGACCGCGTGAGTCCGATTGAACGCCAGGTGCTTTAGCGACCGTAGTGGAGCGGCCCGAAAGGTGAGGCCAGGATCAAGCGCCGCCGTTCTTCTTCACGAGGCTTTTCGGCGCGACGTTGCGCCATGCGGTTTCCATCGACTGCCGGACAAGCGCCTCGTCGGCGTCGGCGAAATAGAGCGAGGTCCAGCCGCGCTCTCCCCAGCCGCCGGGCACGGCGGCGCAAAACCCGGGCTCCATTTCCAGCAACATGCGCTGTTGATCGGGGGTGAATTTGAAGACCGCGCGACCTGCCTCCGGCAAGGACATGAAAATCCGCTTGCCCACGCGAAAATCCCGCGTTCCGAAATGGGCATTCTCTTGCGTTCCGGGCAGGCTGAGCGCCAGCCTTTCGAGCTCTTCGGTCAGCATGGCCGAAGAGTAGCATGGAATTGTGGAATGGTAAAAAGGCCGCAAAGGCTGCGTCATCGACGATCAGCAAGAGTTGCGACGCCGTTTTGGTGGGGTGGCACCGCTGTAGAACCGCGTTCTTTCAGCGGTGCCGGAACATCATTCTGCAGGCGGAACGGGCTTCTGTGCAGCCTCGCCAGCCGTGCGCATCTCGCGCCACTCGTTCTCGAAGCGATCGAGAAGGGATTGCGGAATCCTGGATTGCGGTAGTGCGGGCTGTTTGTTCGCGAGCGTCTGCATCCGTTTCTCCCGGGTTCATGATGGTTGAAGGATGCGAGGACCATTCCACATCGTAAATACTTTGTAAATCAGTGGCTTAAATCATTTAAACGATTGAAAATTCTTTAAATCGATTAATGTTCGATTGATCCACAAATTTGTTCGTGAACTCGTTGCCGGGTGAAATCGCTGCTCTCGGAGCCGGCAGCGGCGCAGGTGGAAACGTTCGCATTTTCAAATGCTTGAACAAGGACATGGATTCGCGTTCGGAGATCGCCGCTTCACCTCTGAAGGATCGGACTCAAGTCTTGAGAAAACGGCCGCAAGCCGCTCGGAAGAATCGCGAATTCAGGAAGGATTAAAGCCCCGGGTGGGTGGTCCGACCTCCAGAAGGGGCGATCGCGGTTCTTGTGGCGGATGTTCGTGAGCATTCTCCCGCGAAGATCTAATGAACCACTGTCCGTGGCGTGCGACGCCGTTGACGTCGTGCGAACTTTTGCAAGCGGGGGAATCGCTGCAATCTACGGTCGTTCTCCCGTGACGCCGGAGCAGGTGCGGCATCCGACATTCATTTGCCATTC
Organism: Sinorhizobium terangae; assembly: GCF_009601505.1. Classification (GTDB taxonomy): domain Bacteria; phylum Pseudomonadota; class Alphaproteobacteria; order Rhizobiales; family Rhizobiaceae; genus Sinorhizobium; species Sinorhizobium terangae. The sequence goes on along the minus strand of NZ_WITC01000120.1, from coordinate 27,662 downwards.
AGCCTGTATCAGTTAATGATTTTCGCCATGATGCTTCCCAAGTCGAAAGTGCGTTCATGTCTTCACCAGTGATCATAGCCGCGCTTGCCGCAGGCCTAGCGGGCATGTCGCTGCCTGCCATCAACGTGCCTTCGGCTGTTGTCCGCGCGGCTGGCGATTGCAGCGCTGCCGCCGCGCAAGTGGTTGCCGAGACGGGTGGAGAGTTGCTCTCCGCCCAGCCGACATCCGACGGCCAGTGCGTGATCACGGTGCTCATCCCGGGCAACGGTGGGCGGCCGAAGAAGGTGACGGTGAAGGTGCCGATGTAGGCTGCTTGCGGGCAACCTACGAGCAAGGGAAATGAACGCAGATGCGCATACTTATAGTCGAGGACGACGCCAACCTGAACAGGCAGTTGGCGGACGCGTTGAAAGAAGCCGGCTACGTCGTCGATCAGGCCTTCGACGGCGAGGAGGGCCACTATCTTGGCGACGCGGAACCCTATGACGCGGTAATCCTCGACATCGGCCTGCCGGAGATGGACGGCATTACCGTTCTCGAAAAGTGGCGCGGCGACGGCAAGACCATGCCGGTCCTGATTCTGACCGCGCGCGACCGCTGGAGCGACAAGGTGGCCGGTATCGACGCCGGCGCTGATGATTATGTCGCCAAGCCCTTCCATGTGGAGGAGGTTCTTGCCCGTATCCGCGCATTGATCCGCCGGGCCGCAGGCCATGCGAGTTCTGAGATCGTTTGTGGTCCGGTGAGGCTCGATACCAAGGGCTCCAAAGCGACCGTTCGCGGCGTGCCGCTGAAGCTCACGTCACATGAGTTCCGGCTGCTCTCCTACCTGATGCACCATATGGGGCAGGTGGTTTCGCGTACGGAACTGGTGGAACACATGTATGATCAGGATTTCGACCGGGACTCCAACACGATCGAAGTGTTCGTCGGCCGGTTGCGCAAGAAGATCGGCAACGACCTGATCGAAACGGTCCGCGGCCTCGGATATCGCATGCAAGCGCCCGGCAATGGCAATTAGATCACTCACGGCCCGCGTACTGGCGGTTTCGACCGTTTGGGCCGTCGTCGCCCTCGTTGTGATCGGAGTGGTTATCTCCGCGCTGTACAGGCAGGGGTCTGAGCGCGGCTTTCAGGATCTGCTGCGCGCACAGCTTTACAACGTTATCAATTCGATCTCCGTCAACGAGAAGGCCATTCTGACCGGAAGCCCGCAACTCGGCGACCTCCGCTTCTCCCAGCCCCAAACCGGATGGTACTGGATCGTCGAACCGATCGGCGAATTTGATACGCCGCCGCTGCTGTCGACGTCGCTCGGCTCCGCAAAACTGCCGATCGCCAGTGTCGACGAGGTTCCCTTCGATATTCGCTACGAGCGCTTCTACACGACCATGGATCCGTTCGGAAACGAGGTCGAGGTGGCCGAAACCGAGGTCGTCCTCGATATTCAGGGCCATGCCGCCCGCTTCCGCGTCGCGGGCAATCGCGATGTGCTGGAGGCGGATATCGATCGCTTCACCCGCAATCTCACCATCGCGCTGTCGATCTTCGGTCTCGGCGGCCTTGGCGTCAATGCATTGACCATTCTGTTCGGTCTCAGGCCGCTTGACCAGGTGCGCCGCTCGCTCGAAAAGATCCGCGCGGGCGAGAGCGAGCGCCTGGACGGTGCTTTCCCGCGTGAGATCCAGCCGCTTGCCAACGAGGTGAACGCGCTCATCGACAGCAATCGCCGCATCATCGAGCGGGCGCGCATGCAGGTCGGCAACCTTGCCCATTCCCTGAAGACGCCAATCGCCGTTCTGCTTAACGAAGCGCGTGTACTGGAAGTACCGCACGGGGAATTGGTGAAGACGCAGGCCGATGCCATGCAGACCCAGGTGCAAATCTATCTCAGCCGCGCGCGGATCGCCGCGCAGCGGGGCTCGATCCTCGCCAGAACCGAGGCCCAGCCCGCGCTCGAACGGCTTGTCCGGGTGATGCGCCGCCTCAATCCCGAAAGGCAGTTCAGCCTGTCGATCAATCCACCTGGTTTGATATTGGCGATGGAGCAGCAGGACGTCGAGGAGACGGTCGGCAATCTGCTCGAAAACGCCGCGCGGCATGCACGCGACCATGTCTCGTTAACTGTCCGGCCCGCCCCGGAAGACGTGCACGGCAAGGACCACGGCCGGCACTGGATCGTACTCGATGTCGATGACGACGGCCCGGGGCTCGACCCCGACCAGATCGCCTTGGCAATGAAGCGTGGCAAAAGGCTCGATGAGAGCAAGCCCGGCACCGGGCTTGGACTTTCGATCGTGAGCGAGATTGTCGGAGAATACCAAGGCACGATCGAGCTTTCGCGGCGCGATGAGGGAGGATTGCGGGCCCAACTCGTTCTGCCTGCTGCGGTTTAGCGGCCACACACGGGCCGAAAATGCCGATCCCCAAGTGGGTGTGGTTGCCTGATGCGTTGGGGAGTGCCAAAAGAAATCGACAGGGTGCCACCTGTCCGCCACCGGATGCGCGGGAAGGCGGATACGGTTGTTCGCGGTAGAGTTGAGTTGTCGGGGGATCATGAGGAACCACGCAGTAATGACACGAGCCTTTGTCGCCAGCGGTAGGATCGCGGTCATCGCGTCTGCCGTCGCACTGGCGGGTTGCGGCACGGCATCGAACGGCCAGCGTGGGGCCGTCTCCGGTCTTTCTGCGACCGCAACGCGAGGGGCGTCGTCGACGGCCTATATATCCGCGCTGCAGGGTGGTGTCATTGCGCGCATCGAGGGCATCGATCTCGGCAAGTCCGATCGGCAGAGGGCACTGGAGGCGGAGTACCGGGCGCTGGAGGCCGCACCAGGCGGGCAGCCGGTCGTATGGGAGGGGCGCGGCGTCAGCGGTTCCGTCGTCGCCGCGGCACCCTATCAGGTCGGCTCGCAGAATTGCCGGCAATACAGCCACACGGTGACCGTGAAGGGACAGCAGACGACGGCACGCGGAGCGGCGTGCCGCAATCCCGATGGAAGCTGGACGCCACTCACATAAGCTCGCCGCGTCACTTCGGTGACGCGCCTTCGGCCGTCAAGCCGGCGAAACACGCGGGCGACCTTGCGGCGAAACGCCTCAAATCTCCGTCATTGCCTGTTTTCGAGTTGGAATGGCACGGGGCTCATAGTATTTCCCCTCCATGTTGTTTTGGATCCTCGTCGCTATTTTGACGGCGGCAGTTGCTGTCGTGCTCGTTCTCCCGCTGATGCGGGCAACGGCGCCGCTTTCGTCTCCACACAGCCATGACATCGAAGTTTATCGCGACCAGCTCGAGGAAGTGAAGCGGGATCAGAAGTCCGGCCTGATCAGCGGCGAGGACGCGGAACTCGCGAGCGCCGAGATCGCGCGCCGGCTGCTTGCGGCAAGCGCCGCGGACGCGCCCATCGAGCAGAGCGGTTTGAAATCTCTGCGCTCGAATCGCATCGCGCAGCTCTTCGTTCTTGTCAGTCTTCCCGCCGTGGGGCTTTTTGTCTATCTCGTCACCGGCAGTCCCGGCGTGCCGGCGCAACCGCTTGCGGCCAGACTTGCCAATCCGGGCGACGACATCAACATTTTGATCGCGCGGGCCGAGAACCATCTTGCGGCAAATCCGGGCGATGGCCAGGGCTGGGATCTGCTGGCACCGATCTACATGCGCAGCGGACGGGTAGAGGACGCCATTGCCGCTTACGACCAGGCGATTCGCCTGCTCGGACCGACACCCGCCAGACTCGGGGGTTATGCGGAGGCCTTGATCGTGCAGTCCGGCGGCCTTGTGACGGCCGATGCGCAGGAAGCCTTGAAGAAGTCGCTTGCCCTCGACCCCAACGACCCGCGCTCGGAATTCTATCTGGCTCTTGGTCTCAAGCAGGAGGGTAAGCAGCAGGATGCGCTCGCCGCGTTCCGCAGGCTTGCCGGCAATTCTCCTGCCGACGCGCCCTGGGTGCCATTGGTGAACCAGCACATCGCGGAGCTCTCCGCTGGTCAAGCGCCCGCCGGCAATACGATGCCCGCAAACCCGACATCCGAGGATATGGCGGCTGCCGCGCAGATGGACGCTGGCGATCGCCAGGCCATGGTCCGCGGCATGGTCGACAGCCTGTCGAGCAAGCTGAAGGAAAACCCCGCGAACTTTGAAGGATGGATGCGCCTGATCCGTTCCTACGTTGTGCTTGATCAAAGAGACGAGGCGCGCGACGCTCTACAGCAAGGGCTGAAGGCGTTCCCGGCCACCGGGGATCAGGGAAAGCAGTTGCTGGCTCTCGGCCGCGAACTCGGGATCGAGGCGGGCGGAGAAGAAAAATGACACGCAAGCAGAAACGGTTGGCGATCATCGGCGGTGGCGTTGGCTTCTTGATGGCCGCCGTCTTGCTGGTGATGTTCGCCTTCAGCCAGGCGGTCGCCTACTTCTATGTTCCGGGTGATCTCGCCAAGGCAGGCCTTGCGCCGGGAACGCGCATTCGCCTCGGCGGCCTCGTCGAAAGCGGCTCGCTCAAGCGTGGCGAGGGCAAGACCGTGACCTTCAACGTGACCGATACGCTGGGAACGGTACCGGTGACCTATACCGGCATCCTGCCCGACCTCTTCCGCGAGGGACAGGGTGTGGTGGCCGAGGGTGCATTTGTTGCAGGCAGCCCGGTGTTTGTCGCGGATACGGTGCTTGCCAAGCACGATGAAACCTATATGCCGAAAGACGTTGCAGACCGCCTGAAGGCCCAAGGTGTTGCGCTCGGCGGCAAGGAAAACATTCAATGATCATCGAGCTCGGACATTATGCCCTGGTGCTGGCACTCGCGACCGCGCTCGTCCAGGCGATCTTGCCGATCGCCGGAGCGCGGCTCGGTGACCGCGCGCTGATGGAACTCGCCTCGAGCGCTGCACTTGTCTGCGCCTTGCTCGTTGCCTTCTCCTTTGCGGTGCTGACCTTTGCCTACGTGACCTCCGACTTCTCCGTGCGCAACGTCTGGGAGAATTCGCATTCGCTCAAGCCCTTGATCTACAAGATTTCCGGTGTGTGGGGGAACCACGAGGGGTCGATGCTGCTGTGGCTGCTGATCCTCGTCTTCTTTTCCGCTCTCGTGGCGTTGTTCGGCCGCAACCTCCCGGAAACGCTGAAGGCAACCGTGCTCGCCGTACAGGCTTGGATCGCGGCCGCCTTTGCGCTCTTCATCCTGCTGACGTCCAATCCCTTTGCTCGCCTCATCCCGGCACCGGGCGAGGGCAAGGACCTGAACCCGGTGCTTCAGGATGTCGGCCTCGCCATCCACCCGCCGCTGCTCTATCTCGGCTATGTTGGTTTTTCCGTCTGCTTTTCCTTTGCAATCGCGGCGCTGATCGAAGGCCGCATCGACGCGGCCTGGGCGCGTTGGGTGCGTCCATGGACGCTTGCCGCCTGGATCTTCCTGACGGCGGGCATCGCCATGGGCTCCTACTGGGCCTATTACGAACTCGGCTGGGGCGGCTGGTGGTTCTGGGACCCGGTTGAAAACGCCTCCTTCATGCCGTGGCTTGCAGGCACGGCGCTGCTGCACTCGGCACTGGTGATGGAAAAGCGCGAGGCGCTGAAGATCTGGACCGTGCTGCTGGCGATCATGACCTTCTCGCTGTCGCTGCTCGGCACCTTCCTCGTCCGTTCGGGCGTGCTCACGTCGGTGCACGCTTTCGCCACCGATCCGACGCGCGGCATCTTCATTCTCGCCATTCTCGTTGTCTTCATCGGTGGCGCGTTTTCACTCTTCGCGCTCCGGGCCTCGCGTCTCAAGTCCGGCGGGCTTTTCGCGCCGATCTCGCGCGAGGGAGCCCTCGTTCTCAACAACCTCATTCTCACGACGGCGGCGGCGACCGTGCTCACCGGCACGCTCTATCCCCTGGTGCTCGAGGCCCTGACGGGGGAAAAGATTTCGGTTGGCGCACCGTTCTTCAACATGACCTTTGGTCTGTTGATGCTGCCGCTGCTTTGCGCAGTTCCCTTCGGTCCGCTGCTTGCCTGGAAGCGCGGCGACCTCACCGGCGCTGCCCAGCGTTTGTTCGTCGCAGCCGCGGTCGGCCTCCTTGTCGCTGCGGCCTATTACTACGCAATGAATGGCGGCCCGGTAATTGCCCTCCTCGGCATTGCGCTCGGCGTCTATCTGATCGTGGGCGCGCTGACCGATCTCATTCTGCGCTCCGGTATCGGCAAAGCGGCCGGCAGCGTTGCCTGGAAGCGGCTCTCGGGCCTGCCGCGCTCTGCCTTCGGGACGGCGCTCGCCCATGCGGGACTCGGCGTCACATTGATCGGCATCGTCGCCGTCACCGGCTTCGAGACCGAGACGGTTGTCGAGATGAAGCCGGGCATGACGGTGGACGCCGGTGGCTATACCCTGCGCTTCGACGGCATGCGCCCAGGGCGCGGGCCGAACTATACCGAGGAAACCGGGCATTTCACCGTCAGCCGGGGCGGCGTGGCGGTCACGGAAATCTCGTCGTCGAAGCGGCTTTATACGGCGCGCCGGATGCCGACCACGGAAGCCGGAATTCGGACCTTCGGCCTCAGCCAGCTCTATGTATCCCTCGGCGATCAGATGACCGACGGCGGAATTGTCGTGCGTGTCTGGTGGAAGCCGCTGATCCTTTGCATCTGGGGCGGGGCGCTGGTCATGATGGCGGGCGGCGTTGTCTCGCTCAGTGACCGCCGCCTGCGGGTTGGCGCGCCGACGCGCGCAAGAAGGGCCGCACGGCTCGCCTTGGGGGCAGCCGAATGATCCGCCTGCTGCTTGCGCTTTTCCTTTGCCTCGCTTCTGTGCTGCCCGCTTTGGCGGTCAATCCGGACGAGGTGCTTGCCGATCCGGCACTCGAAGCGCGCGCACGGGCGATCTCGGCCAAGCTTCGCTGCATGGTCTGCCAGAACCAGTCGATCGACGACTCCAATGCCGAACTTGCCAAGGATTTGCGGGTGCTGGTGCGCGAACGGTTGACGAATGGCGACACGGACGAAGCGGTGATTGCCTATGTCGTCTCCCGCTACGGTGAGTTCGTCCTGTTGAAGCCGCGCTTCGAGGCAAAGACTGTCATCCTCTGGGGCATGCCCGTCATCCTGCTTCTTTGCGGTGGCGTTGCCCTCGTCGTGGCTGCGCGCCGACGCAGCGCCGGTATGCCCGGCACGCCGCTTTCCGACAAGGAAAGGGAAGAGCTGGACAAGCTTTTGAGGTCCTAGGGCTTCTTTCCCCAGATGCCCCGGACCTCGAAAACGGGGTTTTGATACCGAAGGATAATTCAGGATGCTGAGGCGGATTTCGCCTAGTCGAAACGAGATATCGCGCCTTACTGCACGGCGCTGAGCAGTCTCTCTCCCGCTTCCGTGCGAACATTACCAAATATTCATCTGTCGGACAGAACTCAGTAAGGTCCCATCCGTTACACCTTTCATCATCGGCTGTTCCTCCAATCACAGCCAGGCGAGCAGTTCCCCGAACGCCAAATACCGCTTCGGGAGTGCTCGTGGTCAAGGTTTTGAAGCCGCATGCCGATTGGCGATGGCTTCAAGGAAGAGAGAAGGCAAAAGCGAATGTCCAAGATCACACGTCCATCCCTGAAGACGGTTCTGAAAACCTCCACCGTCGCCGGTCTCGCGGCGGTCATGCTGACCAGCGGCCTGCCGGCTCAGATTTCGCAGTCCTTCGCCGAGGCGGTGAAGGCAGAGGCTCCCTCGGTCCCGAGCTTCGCGAATGTCGTCGACGCGGTTTCGCCGGCCGTCGTTTCCGTTCGCGTGCAGTCGCGCGTGAACACTTCCGAAGATGAATCCAGCAACTTCAGCTTCGACTTCGGCGGCCGCGGCCTCGAAGATCTGCCCGATGATCATCCGCTGAAGCGCTTCTTCCGCGAATTCGGCGGCCCGCGCGGCGACGATCGTGCCGAGCGTCGGTCTGATCGCCGTGGTCCGCGCGACGAGGGTCGCCTTCGCCCCCGCGGCCAGGGTTCCGGTTTCTTCATCAGCGAAGACGGTTACCTGGTGACCAACAACCACGTCGTTGCCGATGGCTCCGCCTTCACGGTCATCCTGAACGACGGAACGGAGCTGGATGCCAAGCTGGTCGGCAAGGACAGCCGTACTGACCTTGCAGTACTCAAGGTCGACGACAAGCGGAAGTTCACCTACGTGAGCTTCGCGGACGACAGCAAGGTGCGCGTCGGCGATTGGGTCGTTGCGGTGGGCAACCCGTTTGGCCTCGGCGGAACCGTGACGGCCGGTATCGTCTCGGCTCGCGGCCGCGACATCGGCTCTGGCCCCTATGACGATTACCTGCAGGTCGACGCTGCCGTGAACCGCGGCAACTCCGGTGGTCCGACCTTCAACCTTTCGGGTGAGGTTGTCGGCATCAACACCGCTATCCTGGCCCCCTCGGGCGGTAATGTCGGCATCGCCTTCGCGATCCCTGCATCCGTTGCCAAGGACGTCGTCAACGATCTCATGAAGGACGGCACCGTCTCACGCGGCTGGCTTGGCGTTCAGATCCAGCCGGTAACCAAGGATATCGCCGATTCACTCGGCCTCTCCGAGGCAAGCGGCGCTCTGGTCGTAGAACCGCAGGCCGGTTCTCCGGGAGAAAAGGCCGGGATCAAGAAGGGCGATGTGGTGACGGCACTGAACGGTGAGCCGATCAAGGATCCGCGCGATCTGGCCCGCAAGGTGGCGGCGCTGCGTCCGGGCTCTTCTGCCGACGTGACGCTTTGGCGCGAGGGCAAGTCGCAGAGCGTCAAGCTCGAAATCGGCAACCTGCCAAGCGACACGAGCGACTCCGCGCAGCCGAAGGACGAGCGGTCCGAGCAGCAACCGCCAGCCAGCGATGAAGCGCTTGCCGGTCTCGGTTTGACGGTGACACCTTCCGAGGACGGGACTGGCGTGACAATCGCCTCCGTCGATCCGGACTCGGATGCCGGCGACCGTGGTCTCAAGGAAGGCGAGAAGATCGTCACGGTCAACAATCAGGATGTGAAGTCGGCGGACGACATCCTCAAGGTGATGAACAACGCCAAGAAGGAGGGGCGGACCAAGGCGCTCTTCCAGATCGAATCCGGCGAAGGTAGCCGCTTTGTCGCGCTCCCGATCGATCAGGGTTGATGTCGCGACTATCGAAGGATTGGAGCGGGTCGCCCGCCCCAATCCATTCTGACCGATCACGGTGAATGGATCGGCACAATCCGAAAATCACCATGATCCAAGGGCGCCGCGACATCCGAGTGATTTCGCGGCGTTTCTCCGTCCGGCCGAAGCGACGGTTGCCATGGCGCTGTTGCATGATTGCGTGGATCGAAAATCATGCAGCAATTCAAAGCGCTACAGCGACCATTGCGCGTCTCGTGAGACGGGCGGCGCTGGAGGTGTCGGAACCGAAACCGGTTGAGATAGATAGGGATCCGGGACTATGGTCACGCGCATGAAGATTCTGATTGTTGAAGACGACCTTGAGGCAGCCGCGTATCTGGCGAAGGCATTTCGCGAGGCCGGAATTGTTTCCGACCACGCCAGCGATGGCGAAAGCGGGCTGTTCATGGCGAGCGAGAACGCCTATGACGTGCTGGTCGTCGATCGTATGCTGCCACGCCGCGACGGTCTGTCGCTGATCACCGAATTGAGACGGCGCGACATCCACACGCCCGTTCTCATCCTTTCGGCGCTCGGCCAGGTGGACGACCGCGTCACGGGCTTGCGCGCCGGCGGCGACGATTATCTTCCGAAGCCTTACGCTTTCAACGAGCTTCTCGCTCGGGTGGAGGTACTCGGTCGCCGCAAGGGCGCGCCCGAACAGGATATGGTCTACCGCGTCGGCGACCTCGAACTGGACCGGCTCGCTCACTCGGTTCGACGGCAGGGCAAGGAGATCCCGTTGCAGCCACGCGAATTCCGGCTGCTCGAATACCTCATGAAGAATGCGGGCCAGGTCGTGACGAGGACGATGCTGCTTGAAAACGTGTGGGATTACCATTTCGATCCGCAAACCAATGTCATTGACGTGCACGTCTCGCGTCTGCGCTCGAAGATCGAAAAGGACTTCGACATGCCGCTCCTGAGGACGGTGCGTGGCGCCGGCTACATGATCAAGGACGACCGGACTGAGACATGAGCAAACTCAGGGTTCTGTTCAGAACGACGGCAGTCCGGCTCTCCGCACTCTACCTTGTTCTCTTTTCCCTCTGCGCGGTCTTCCTCGTCTTCTACGTGACAGGTATGTCCGAGCGCCTGCTGGAGCAGCAGACGCGCGATGCCATCGCCGCCGAAGTGGGTCAGATCGAAGCCGTCTATGAGCGCGCCGGCATGAATGGCCTGCTTCGCTCGCTCGAACGGCGTGCACGCCAGCCGGGCGCAAATCTTTATGTGATCGCCGGCCCGAGCGGAGAAATCCTCGCCGGCAACGTGGCTGGTCTGCAGCCGGGCCTGCTCGACGACGAAGGCTGGAAGTCGGAGCCGTTTCGTTACCGGCGGTTCGCCGACGAAAGCCGCGGGGAGAGCCACGTGGCGCTTGCCCAGGTTCTGCTGCTTGACAACGGTCTCAGGATTCTCGTCGGTCACGACCTTCAGGAGCCGGAGAAGTTTCGCGTGCTCGTGCGACAGGCCTTGGTCGTCGCCCTTGGCGTGATGGGGCTCGGTGCCCTCGTCATCTGGTTCGGCATTGGCCGCAACGCGCTGAAGCGTATCGACCGAATGTCCGAGGCCAGCACGAAGATCATGGCGGGCGATCTCTCGCAGCGTCTGCCGACGAGCGGTTCGGGCGACGAGTTCGACCGGCTGTCGGAATCGCTCAACGCGATGCTCGGGCGGATTGAGAAGCTCAACGAAGGGCTGAGACAGGTCTCCGATAACATTGCGCACGATCTCAAGACTCCGCTGACGCGCTTGCGCAACAAGGCCGAAGCTGCACTCTCCAGCAAGGGGGACAGTGGCCAAAGTGGCGCGCTTGAGGAAATCATCGCCGAGTCGGACCAGTTGATCCGTACGTTCAACGCGTTGCTGATGATCTCCCGGGTCGAGGCGGGTTCCGCCGTCGCCGAAATGAGCGATGTCGACCTCTCCCAGATCGTCGCCGATTGGGTCGAGCTTTACGAACCGGCGGCTGAAGACAATGCCTTGAAGCTGGAAGCGGATATCCTGCCGGGCGTCGTGATCTCGGGCAATCGCGAGTTGATCGGACAGGCGCTGGGAAACCTGATGGACAATGCGATCAAATATGCCGAGGGAGCAGCAAATCCTCTGATCCGGGTGGCGATGACGAAGAGCGGCAATGAGGCGGTGCTGACGGTCGCCGATCACGGCCCCGGCATCCCCGAAGACATGTATCGCGAAGTGCTGAAGCGCTTTGTCCGTCTGGATGAAAGCCGCTCGAAGCCCGGGACCGGTCTTGGTCTCTCGCTTGTCGAGGCAGTGATGGAGATGCATCGAGGCTCGCTCACGCTCAGTGCGACCGAGCCGAACACCGAGGATGGCAAAGGATTGACGGTGCGCATGGTTTTCCCGGCTCGTACAACCTGATAGACCGGTCATGAGATCGGGAGGAGGTGTTGATGCTGGAAACGGACGAGCGGCGTCTGGCCGATATCGAAGTGGTTCCGATCCGTCCGACAAGCCAGGCGGATGCAAAGGCCGCCTTGTCCGTTTTGAAGGATGTCGCCAAAGGACACGATCGCATCGCCGATTTGCTGGCGTCCAATGGGCCGCTCAAGGACTTCGTCGTCTCGGCGCTCGCGCTCTCGCCGTTTTTAAGGGACACGACTGGCAGCCATCCGGCGATTCTCGAAGATCTGCTCGCCACGCCTCTGTCCGAATTCCTGAAGCGCCGGATCGAGGCAGCCCGGTCAGCCGGGCAACCCGAGCCGACGACCGCTGCCCTGCCGGATGGGGAAATCATGTCCAGGCTGCGCAGGGCAAAGCGCGAAATGGCCTTCGCCGTCGCACTGGCGGATCTGTCGCGGCTTTTCGACGGTCGGGAAACCACGCGCTGGCTAAGCGATTTCGCGTCTGCCGCCGTCGCCGCCGCGATCGATCACCTGCTCCTTGGCGCCCATGAAAGCGGCAAGCTCAAACTAAAAGACGCGTCGGAGCCGAGCGTCGGCTCAGGGGTTGTCGTTCTGGGGATGGGGAAGCTCGGTGCTTGCGAACTCAACTATTCCTCCGACATTGACCTCGTCATCTTCTATGATCCGCAGTCCGGCATCATTGTCGACCGGGACGACGCTTCGGAAATCTTCGCGCGTCTGCTGAGGCGCTTGATTCGCATCCTGCAGGAACGGACGGGCGACGGTTATGTCTTCCGCACGGATCTGCGCCTGCGCCCCGATCCGGGCTCGACGCCGCTCGCGATCTCGATCGAAGCGGCGATGCTCTACTACGAGAGCAGGGGGCAGAACTGGGAGCGTGCCGCCTTCATCAAGGCGCGACCGGTTGCCGGCGACCTGGAGGCCGGCGAGCGTTTCCTGCGGGAGCTGACACCGTTCGTTTTCCGCAAATACCTCGACTATGCGGCCATTGCCGACATTCATTCGATCAAGCGACAGATCCACGCGCACAAGGGACATGGCGAAATCGCCGTCAAGGGCCACAACATCAAGCTCGGTCGCGGCGGCATCCGCGAGATCGAGTTTTTCGTCCAGACGCAGCAATTGATCGCCGGCGGCCGCATGCCCGAGCTTCGGTTGCGCGCAACGGAGCCGATGCTGCAAGCACTGGTGAAGGCCGGATGGATCGATCAGTCGACCGCCGATGAGCTCGTCGATGCCTATTGGTTCCTGCGCAACGTCGAGCACCGGATCCAGATGGTGCGCGATGAACAGACGCACGTCCTGCCGGAAACGGAGGCAGATCTCAAGCGGATTGCCTACATGCTCGGCTTCGAGGATACCGCTTCCTTCTCAACGGAGCTGTCGCGCGTGTTGCGGACGGTTGAGCGACGTTATGCGCAGTTGTTCGAGCAGGAGGCAAAGCTTTCGACCGAGACCGGAAATCTGGTCTTCACCGGACAACAGGACGACCCGGACACGCTGGAGACCCTCAAAAGGCTCGGCTTCCAGCGCCCGTCCGACATAGCGAGGACGATTCGCACGTGGCACTACGGGCGCTATCGGGCAACGCAGTCGGTGGAAGCGCGCGAGCGGCTGACCGAGCTGACGCCGGAGCTCCTGCGTGTATTCGGCGAAAGCAGGCGGGCTGACGAGGCACTGCTGCGGTTCGACCATTTCATTTCCGGTCTGCCGGCAGGTATCCAGCTCTTTTCGCTGCTCGGCAACAATCCGAGGCTCCTGTCGCTGATCGTCAACATCATGTCGTCTGCCCCTCGGCTGGCGGACATCATCGCCGCAAGACCTCATGTCTTCGACGGCATGCTGGATCCGGGGCTGCTCGCGGAGCTGCCGACACGGGAATATCTCGCACCGAGGATCGCAAATTTCGTTGCTGGCGGCCGTCACTACGAGGAGGTGCTGGACCGCCTGCGCATCATCGCCGCCGAACAGCGTTTCCTGATTGGCATAAGGCTATTGACCGGTGCCATTTCCGGCATCCAGGCAGGGCGCGCTTTCACCGATCTAGCCGACCTCATCATCGCCGCGGCGCTCGACGCGGTGATGGAGGAAGTCCGCGCGGCGCATGGACGCTTTCCCGGGGGCAGGGTCGCCGTCGTCGGCATGGGCAAGCTCGGCAGCCACGAGTTGACGGCCGGCTCCGACGTCGATCTCATCCTGCTCTACGACTATGACGGCGACGCGGGGCAGTCCGACGGCGCCAAGCCGCTCGATCACGTGCGCTATTTCACCCGGCTGACGCAGCGGCTGATCGCGGCGCTTTCCGCACCGACCGCCGAGGGCATTCTTTACGATGTCGACATGAGGCTGCGGCCGTCGGGGAACAAGGGGCCCGTGGCGACCCGCATCACGGCCTTCGCCAAATACCAGCGTGGAGAGGCCTGGACCTGGGAACACCTGGCGCTGACGCGCGCACGCTGTATCTGCGGCGATGAAAGCCTGATCAGCGAGGCGGAAGCGATTTTCGGCGAGGTCCTTTCTCAAAAGCGTGACATCGGGAAGGTCCGCAAGGACGTGGAGGAGATGCGCGACCTGATCGACAAGGAGAAGCCGCCGAACGACATCTGGGATTTCAAACTCATTCCCGGCGGCCTTGTCGATATCGAGTTCATCGCGCAATACCTCGCCCTGATTGCGCCGGCAAAAGGCGTGACGCCGCCGCCGGCGGGCACGCACACGCTTGAAGCGTTGAAGAGCCTCGGCGCGGCCATGATGGATGCGAACGATCTGGATGTAGCCGTCGACGCGTTGACGCTTTTCACCGAAGTCTCGCAGATCGTGCGCCTCTGCATCGACGGGGATTTCGACCCGAAGGATGCCCCCGCTGGCCTGGTCGATCTCGTTTGCGGGGCAGGGGACTATCCGGACCTGAAGCACCTCGAGGCGGATATCCGAAGCCTCTCGAAAGCGGTCCGTGGGATTTTCCAATCCGTCGTCGTTCAGTGAACGGCAATGCGTCGTCGCGTTGTTTCAGACGCCGACGCGGTCGGGAATGCGCACGGATATGATCGTGCCGACGTTTTCGGCGGAGTGGATCTTCATCGTTCCACCGTGAAGGCGCGTCAGCGAGCGGGAAATCGCAAGCCCGAGGCCTGAACCGCCCTTGCTCTTGGCGTACTGGCTCTGCACCTGCTCGAACGGCTGGCCAATCTTCTGCAATGCATCCTTCGGAATACCGATGCCGGAATCGGCGATGGTCAGCGTGACTGCCCCGGTGACCTTGCGGGCCCTTAGCGAGATCCGGCCCCCTTCATTGGTGAATTTAACGGCGTTCGAAAGCAGGTTCAGCAGCACCTGTTTCATCGCACGGCGGTCGGCGACCATGGTCAGGCCTGAGGAAATTTGCTGAACGACGCGGATGTTCTTCTGCTCGGCTGGAATGGTGGTGAAGCGAAGCGTCTCTTCGATCAGTGGAGCGAGATCGATCGTCTCGCGCGTGATGCGCATGTGGCCTGCCTCGATCTTTGACATGTCGAGGATGTCGTTGATGACGTTGAGCAGGTGTTTGCCGCTTTCGAAGATGTCGCGCGAATACTCGTGATATTTCTCGGATCCGAGCGGACCGAACATCTGGTTTTGAAGGATCTCCGAAAAGCCGAGAATGGCGTTCAGCGGCGTGCGCAATTCATGCGACATGTTCGCCAGAAATTCGGACTTGGCCCGGTTCGCGGCTTCCGCACGCTCCTTCTCCGCCTGATAGTTGGCGTTGGCGACAGAAAGCTCGGCCTTCTGCTGTTCCAGCGTGATGCGTGATGCCGAAAGGTCGCCGATCGTTGCCATAAGCCGGCGTTCGGATTCGCGCAGGCGCACCTGGTGGCGCTTGAGCAGCGTGATGTCGGTGCCGACAGAAACCAGACCGCCATCGCGCGTGCGGCGTTCATTGATCTGAAGCCACCGCTCGTCGGCAAGCTGCACCTCGCTTGTCTGCGAGTGATTGCTGCGATCCGGATCGGCCACCCGCCGCTCGACGACCGGCCGTGCCGCGGCGGCATAGACGACTGTTCGCTCGGTGCCGGGCACGAGCACGTGATCCGGCAATTGATAGGCCTCTTGATAATGGGTGTTGCACATGACGAGGCGGTCGTGCTTGTCCCAGAGCACGAAAGCCTCCGACGTGCACTCGATGGCGTCGGCCAGACGCTGATCCGCTTCCGCATAGCGCTGGGCAAGGCGGTGTTGCTCGGTGACGTCCATGGCGATGCCGATCAGGTGGGTGCGCCCCGAGACGGTGCGGATGACCTGGGCACGCGCGCGCAGCCACACGTAATGGCCGTCGGCATGGCGCATGCGAAACACTTGGTCGATCTGGCGCGCGTTATCCCGCGCGATCGCCCGCGCCACGCTGTAGATGCCACGATCTTCCGGATGCATCAGCCGCGCAGCGTCGCCGAAGGACAGCACGCTGCTGTCGCCTGGCATGCCCAGCATCTCGTACATCGACCGCGACCAGAAAAGGCGCCGGTTGGCGAGGTCGAAATCCCACAGGCCGCAGCGACCGCGCGAGAGCGCGGTTTCAACGCGCAGGTTCGATTCGGCGAACACCGCATCGGCATCGCGCGCGCGCTTTGCCTGAATGTAATAGGCATAGAGCACGACGAGCAGGATCGCCGAGATGCCTGCAAACAGGGTGACATTGAGCGAAACTTCGTCGCGCCACGCCGTTTCGAGTTCGGCGATCGGTATTGCCGCCAGAATGACGCCAGCGGCTTCCGGAAGCTGCGTCAAGGCAACGAGGTGGGCGACATCGCCGATTGACGTCTCCATCACGCTCGATCCCTCGCCGTAATACTGCAACGAGGCGAGGTCCGGAGCGATCGATGCCAGCGTGCGTCCGATGAAATGCACCCCTTCGGGCGTGCTTGCGAATATCCGTCCGTCCTTGCGAACCGTCAGCAGGAACATGCCGCCGTCGAGCGTGTCCGCAGGAAGATATTCGCCGAGCCGCTGTTCGGCGTCCCATCGCCGGCCGTCGGCAAAAAGTGTCGCGCCATCGGCGTGGAAGGCGGCGGCAGCCGCGGCCGCCGCGAGGCCGACGGCCTGCCGGGAACTGCCCTCCATCCGGGCGTGTTCGCCCATGATGCCTGACATGCGGGAAATAGCCACGATGACCAGGAAAGCGATGATCAGGACGGGAATGGATCGCTTGAGAATAGGCTCGGCGCTTGCGAGCCGCTGCGATGCGGGCTCGGCAAACAGCTTTGCCTGCTCGATGAACTCCCGCTCCAGGCTGGAAAGGCCCGGAAACTTGAGTCGCAACCGCCCGTCGGCTGCGCTTCCCCGTCGCGCGTCCGCCATCTTTCCCAATCTTGTCATCCTCGAAAGCGCCCGGCATTCCCAATGAATGTGCCGAAGACGCCTGATCCTCTAGATCTGAGACATTGAGCCGTCCCAGCGTTTGGCTGGGGAATGGTTGCCTCAGTGATTCGGCGCGCCGCTCGCCCGAATCTGACTCAATGAATCACAGGGCGATTCGCCTTGTCCAGAGGGAATGGTAAAGATTTCTTAACCAATTCTCATCGTTGGAAAATCACAGGCCGGATTACCGTTGCGGCTTCGGCTCTTTCTGTCAGATGAGCTTTAGTTCATTGGAATCGTTCATGGCGGCATTACGGCGCCGCCCGTCCAATCGGACGCGCACAGGTCGCTGCAGCCCTTTGAGCTGCTGATTCCTTAAATCGATTTCGATTTAAGGAATCATGCAGTAGCCCGATTCGAGCCAATGCTGCCGTGATCGCTGTGCACGAGAGCCGTCAGGCCTCCAGCATGCGGTCGACGATATCGCTGACATCTGCGGACAGGTTGGCCGCGCCGGCGATCTCCGCAAGCGCGTTGCGGGCATGATCCGATCGGACTTTCTCCAGCGAACGCCAGGAGCGCATCGACGTCAGAATGCGCGCCGCGAGCTGCGGATTGCGCGGATCAATGTCGAGAATCTGTCGGGCAAGGAAGCGATAGCCTTCGCCATCGGCCCGATTGAACCCGGTCGGGTTGGAGAAGGCGAACGTTCCGACCAGCGAGCGGACACGGTTTGGATTGTTGCCGTTGAAGAGCGGATCGGACATCAGCGTCTTGACGCGATCGAGGGTCCTGGGGCCGGGAACCGTCGCCTGGATCGCAAACCATTTGTCGATGACGAGGGCGTTGTCCGCAAAACGTTGTTTGAAATGAGCGAGGGCCTCGGCCGTCTCTTTCGCATCCGGGAAACGATGTGCCAGCAACGTCAGCGCGATGCTGAGATCGGTCATGTTGTTGGCGGCACGGAATGCCTCGGCCGCCCTTTCCGGCCCCTTGTCACCATAGACGAGGAAGGAAAGGGCGCTGTTGCGCAACGCTCGACGTCCGGCGCTGGTGGCATCCGGGCTGAATGGGCCTGGGGCTGCCATGTCGTCCATCAGCCGGTTGAAGGTATCCCGTCCGGCTGCGGCGACACCGGCCAGGATCTGTTGACGGCCGGTGTGAATGGCATCCGGGTCATTGTCGCTGCCGATTTCCCGGGCGATGTCGGATTCACTCGGCAGCGTCAGGGCCTGCGAGCGGAACGCCGGCTCCAGCCGGTCATCCGCCGCCGCGGCAATCAGGCCGGCGACGAGGGCGTTGTCGCAGACAACCGGTTGGCCGTTGCGCGCCTGCGTGGTGGCGGCAACCAGATTGTCGAGCGCAATGGCGTTCAGTGCCTGCCAGCGGGCAAAGAGATCGATCTCGTGGCGCGCGATCAGTGCGCGGTCCCCGGGGCTCTGCTCGATGTGGAGGTTGATCGGCGCCGAGAATCCGCGGTTCAAGGACGGCACCGGGCGCGACGGAATGCCGGAGAATAAAACCGTCTGCTTGCGTTTGGTGAGATGGATGACATCTTCCGTGATGTCGGCGCCCGAAACCGACGCGGCTTTCGCTTCGCTGCCGTCCTCAAGCAAGAGTCCGAGCCGCAGCGGAATATGCATGGGCTCCTTGGTGCTCTGGCCCGGCGTCGGGGGCACCGTCTGCTCAAGCGAAAGCGAAAAAGTCTGCTTGTCGGCATCGTAGGATCCCGATGCGGTGACGAGCGGCGTTCCCGCCTGGTGATACCAGAGCGAAAATTGCTTGAGGTTGCGCCCGCTGGCGTCCTCGAAACAGGCAACGAAATCTTCGATCGTCACCGCCTGACCGTCGTGACGGTCGAAATAGAGATCCATGCCCTTCTTGAAGAGGTCGCGGCCGAGGATGGTGGCGATCATCCGCGTCACCTCGGAGCCCTTTTCGTAGACAGTGGTCGTGTAGAAGTTGTTGATTTCACGATATTTCGTCGGGCGTACCGGATGGGCGAGGGGGCCGGCATCCTCCGGAAACTGCTCCGACTTCAGGTGACGTACCTCGGCGATGCGCTTGACGGCGCGTGAACGCATGTCCGCTGAAAATTCATGGTCGCGGAAGACGGTCAGGCCTTCCTTGAGGCAGAGCTGAAACCAGTCGCGGCAGGTGATGCGGTTGCCGGTCCAGTTGTGAAAATATTCGTGCGCGATGATCGCTTCGATATTGGCGTAGTCCGCGTCCGTCGCTGTTTCCGGGTCCGCGAGCACGTACTTGTCGTTGAAGACGTTGAGCCCCTTGTTCTCCATGGCGCCCATGTTGAAGTCGGAGACCGCGACGATCATGAAGATGTCGAGGTCATATTCGCGGCCGAAAACCTCCTCGTCCCACTTCATCGAGCGCTTCAGTGCGTCCATTGCATAGGAGGCACCGGCCTCCTTGCCATGCTCGACATAGATCCTGAGGGCGACCGTGCGGCCGGAGGCCGTCGTAAACGTGTCTTCCACGACGCCGAGGTCGCCAGCGACCAGCGCGAAAAGATAGCTCGGCTTCGGGTGCGGATCGAACCACGCCGCAAAATGACGGCCGTCGCCCATGTCGGCGCCACCGAGATGATTGCCGTTAGAGAGCAGCAGCGGTGTCGTCGCCTTGTCGGCGATGATGTTGACCGTGTAGACGGCGAGCACATCGGGTCGGTCGGGAAAGTACGTGATGCGGCGGAACCCCTCCGCCTCGCATTGGGTGCAGTAGACGTTGTTGGTGCGGTAGAGACCCATCAGCTTGGTGTTGGTCTCGGGCGAGAGCAGGGTGGTTATCGTGATCTCGAAGGGGGCCGTCTCCGGCAGCCCGCGGATCGTCAACGTATCGTCCGTGGCGTCAAAATGCGTTGGCGGTATTTCCACCTGATCGAGCAACAGGCCGGTCATGCGCAATTCGTCGCCGTCGAGGACCAGCGGCGCCGCCGGGCTTACCCCCTCGCGCCGGTGGAAAATGAGGCGCGCTTCGACCTTTGTTTCCTTCGGGTCGAGCTCGAAGGTCAGATCCACTCTCTCTAGAACGAAGTCGGTCGGCCGGTAGTCTTCCAGATGAATGGTCTGGCCCGTATTTGTCCGCATGGTCAGTCTCGCTCGCGCCTTCGTTGTACATTCGATTTGTAAAGGGCGCCTGTGATGGTGAAAAGCCCAAGGGGCGAAAAGCGAAACTTTGCCACATCATTGTGATGCCGGCGACCGCACTCCGGCGGACAAGACGTGGCTTCCGGTATTCTTCCCGTTCCCTTATCGATCAGTGGTTTATAGAAGCGTCACTAACAAGAACTAAATCGGCAAGGACTTTTTCGCGCTTGCTAAAAAATCTCGCAGAGCCCGAGCCGCGATGGCGGACGCATCACGAAAAAATGCTTGCCATCAAGAAATTTGATCCATATTCCGCCCCCGCATCGCTAGAGTGAGCGCGACCTTCCTGCGGCTTTTCTGCCGCGTCTTCCTCGGCCGAAATTCTCCTGCATTGGCCGGCGGCATTTGAAAAGTGCGTTTGATGGATGCGGACATCCAAAGCCCGATGAAGGGAATCCTGTTCAAGGTACTTTCCGTCGTCATCTTCGTTTGCATGTCCACTTGCATCAAGGCTGCCGGTGACGACATCGCCACCGGCCAAATTACCTTCTACCGTTCCGCCTTTGCGATGGTGCCGATCCTGGCTTTCCTGGCGCTTCGCGGCCAGGTGCGTGATGCGTTCAGGACCAAGAACCTGATAGGACATCTGGCGCGCGGCTTTGTCGGCATCCTTTCGATGAGCTGCGGCTTCTATGGGCTCGTCCACCTGCCGCTGCCGGAGGCGATCGCGATCGGCTACGCGATGCCGCTGCTTGCCGTCATCTTTGCCGCCGTTTTTCTCCGCGAGACTGTGCGGCTCTACCGGTGGTCAGCGGTCGTTATCGGGCTCACGGGCGTGCTGATCATCACCTGGCCCCGGCTGACGCTGTTCAAGAATGGAGAGTTCGGCTCGTCCGAGGCGCTTGGTGCAGCGGCGGTACTGGCTTCGGCGGCGCTTGGGGCGATGGCGATGGTGCTGGTGCGCAAGCTCGTCAAGTTCGAGCGAACGCACACGATCGTGCTTTACTTCTCCCTCTCGGCGTCGGTGTTTTCACTTGCGACACTGCCCTTCGGTTGGCCGGCAATGTCGTGGACGTCCTTTCTGCTGCTGATGGTCGCCGGCTTCTGCGGAGGCGTCGCACAGATCCTGCTGACGGAAAGCTACCGTCACGCCGACATGTCGACGATCGCGCCGTTCGAGTACACGTCGATCGTACTGGGTATTGCCGTCGGCTATCTTCTCTTCGGTGACATGCCGACGGGAACCATGTTGGCGGGCACCGCAATCGTTGTCTCGGCCGGCATCTTCATCATCTTTCGCGAGCATCAACTGGGTTTGGAGCGCAGGGGCGCTCGCAAGCACGTGACGCCGCAAGGCTGATGATTGCTCGCCAGCCCTATTCCGGCTGCCTCTCCCAAATGGGAACAGTGTCGTCGCTGATGAGCGCATCCGCATCCGCCTGCTGGGCGATCGGGCTCGTCACGTCCGGACCGGGCGTCGGCAGGACCGTGGTCGCCTGGAAGTCGGTCTTGGCGACGAGCCCCACGTGCTGGTCGCGCCTGAGAATGCGCCAGGCGGCATAACCACCGTAAAGCGCGAAGTAGACGGCGAGAACGACGAACAGTGCCGCGGGACCGAAGCGGTCCATCACCGGACCCACCATCAGCGGTCCGGCAATGGTACCGATGCCATACGTGATCATCAGGCCCGAAGAGATTTCCACGTATTCGTTCGGGCGGGCGAGATCGTTGGCGTGCGCGACATTGAGTGCATAGATCGGAAAGAGCACGCTGCCGATGCAGGCGGCGACGAGATAAAGCACCGTCGGGCTGTTGCCGATCGACACCGACATGACGAGGCAGGAGATGACGCCGACGATCCCGCAGCCGACCATGACGATGCGCCGGTCCATTCGGTCCGAAGCGCGGCCGATCGGTATCTGCGAGAGTGCGCTGCCCGTGAGCAGCGACGCAAGCAGCGTGGCGCCCTCGGCAGTCGAAAGCCCGATCCTCTGCGTGAAGACGCCGCCGAGATTGAGCCAGGCGCCGGAAAGCGCGCCTGCGAGAACGCCGCCGACGACGGCCACCGGCGAGCGGCGAAACAGGCCCGGAATGTCGAACTTCGCCTGCGCCGGCGGCGCCGGCATGGGCGAGGAGGAAAGCGCCGTCGGCAGCAGCGCTAGCGAAAACAGAACCCCGCAAAGAATGAACAGCGAGGTGTTGGTCGGATCGCCGAGCGGTACCAGATATTGGCCACCGATGGTCCCGACCATGGTTGTGATGAGGTAGAGCGAAAAGAGCAGACCACGGTTTTCGTTCGTCACACGCTCGTTGAGCCAACTCTCGATGACGAGATAGCTTCCTGAAATGGCAAAGCCTGAAATCGCCCGGAAGGCGATCCAGGCGCGCCAGTCGACGATGAGCCCGCACATCAGGATGGCAATGGAGAGCAGAGTGATCAACGCCGTAAAGACGCGGACATGCCCGACGCGCAGCACGAATCTCGGTGTGACAATGCAGGAGAGCGTGAAGCCGAGCGTGTATCCGGTGGCGAAGATCGAGACCGTGAGCGTGGACCAGCTTTCAGCCACGGAGCGCACCGGAATGACGTAGCTTTGCAGCCCGAAAGCCACCATCATCAGTAAGGTGGAGAGCATCAGGCTGAAAACGGAAGCGAGACTGGCCAGCATCGGCGCTCCTACTGCATGTTTCCTTAAATCGTCCCCGATTTAAGGATAAAAACATGCAGCAATTCAAAGTGCTACAGCGTCCTTTGCGCGTCTGATTAGACGCGCGGCGCTGTAGACATTGCTGGCGTCGTCTTCAGCCGTTGCGGAGAAACGCCCGGGGCACCGGGAAGGAGCGGTCGATCGGACGTTCGCCAGCTCACTCCGCGGATCGGAATGAGTGTGGCTTTATCGCAATCTTTTGACGCTGTCGATTGCGACAGTCGATGGCGAAAAGAAGCAGGAGAAGGATTAGTTCGGTAGCAGCGGGCTGACGGCAACACGGTGAGCGCGCCGCGAGTCCTTGATTGTACTTAAGCGGCTGTATTCGCGCGAGGCACGTACGGCTGTGCCGATGTCGGAGATCGTGTCGAGCAGAAGCCAAATGCTGCGAAGCGGCTTTGACATGACCCTTTTCCTTCTCTGCGATCCCAGAACGCGTGTTGCGGAGCTGAATGCTCCGCGCGATCGTCAGCGTTGGATGAATTCGGCGTAGATCTGGGCCGGGCGGCGCGTGGTCCGGGTAAGGCCGATCGCGGTCATCTGCTCGTTGGCTGCCGTGCCGAAGTTGTTGAATGGTGTCCGCAGCGCGGCGCCGGCATGGCGGAGCGTCTCAAAGCTGCTGTGAATCGGACGAAAGCGGGCAGTCATGGTTCATTTCCTTTTCCATTCCTCCCACATGCCCATATTGCGATGCAGCATCGATTTTGCAACGCATTAAAACGCGGCGCTGGCATGCGCAATTCGCATGGCTTTTTTCACCATTTATTCACGAATGGGCGCGGAACTTGTTAGGCGTTGATCTTCGCCTTGAAGACGAGCAGATCCTGCCAGGCAAACCGCTTGTTGACCGGAGCGGTCACGAGATCCTGGGGATGCAGGGTTGCCAGTGCCGGAACACGGTGGCCGCCTGCGGAAAGCTCGCGCCATTCCCCGCGCAATTGATGGATCGTATCGGCACCGCCGAAGAAGAAGCGCGCCGTGAAGTTTCCGAGAAGCAGCAATTGCTTCGGCTCGGCGAGTGCGATCTGTCGCTCGATGAAGGGGCGGCAGATATCCGCTTCGCGGCCCGAAGGCACGCGATTTCCCGGCGGACGCCAAGGTACGACATTGGTCAGCAGCACATCCTGCCGGGCGAGGCCGATTCCCAAAAGCATACGCTCGAGCATCTCGCCCAGCCTGCCGGAGAATGGCTGACCATCGCGATCGTCGTCCGCATAGGGCATCGGTCCAATGATCATGATCCCGGATGCGGGATCGCCCTCGGCGAAGACGAGATTGCGGGCGCTGTTTTTCAGGTTGCAATGGTTGAAGGATTCCATTGCCGTTCTGAGCTCCGGCAACGAGCGCGCTGTTTCCGCGGCGAATTGCGCCTCCTTAATGGCCTGCTCGTCGGGAATCGCGACCGACGGAGGGGAGGCCGCCGGTGCTGCGGGAGCGGCGCTGCGGGACTGCGCGGGTGCCGATTGCTGCGCTCCCGCACCTTGCCTTTGGCCGGTGCCCGTCGGAGCGCTTTGCGGGGCGCTGCGCGCCTCAGCGCGCTTCGCCTTCATCGCCTCGAACTCTGCGAACCGGTCGACGGCTTCGTCTTCCAACAACCATTCGACGCCCGCATCCGCATGGAAGGCGAGAAGGGCGGCAAGCTCTGCCGGGGAAAGGTGGTTGGCCGGGATCATGAGGCGAACTTAGCAGATCGGCGTGAGCGGTCCAGCGACATCAAGCGGCTCAGCCGTCCAGGTCGCGATGTCCTGCCGCTCGCCGATCAATGCTAGCCCATGTGCGATCGACAGGAGTTCTCCGCCGCTTTCGATCTTTGACCGGTCGAAACGGTTGTCGAAGACTCGCCTTACCGCCGGCACGAAGGACGTGCCGCCCGTAAGGAATACCTTGTCGATCGCTGCCGGCGCCGTCTCGGTCTTTTCAAGTACCTCATCGAGCGCCTGTTCGATGCGCGCAAGGTCAGGCGCGATCCAGGTCTCGAAGTCGACGCGTCGAACCGTCCGGCGAGCCCGCTCGCCGAGCGGCGCAAAAAAGAACTCGGTTTCTTCCTCCTGCGACAGTCGCATCTTGGTGGCCGAAACCGCCTGGTAGAGCGGGTAACCTTCGTCGTGCTCGATCAGATCCACGAAGGCTTCGAGTTTTTCCGGCTCAAGGCTCGCCCGGACAAGTTTCTTCAGCTCGGAAAAGTCCTTCAACGTCTTGAAGATCGACAGCTGGTTCCAGCGGCCGAAATTGGCGTAGTAGCTCGATGGCACTTCAAGCAGCTTGTCGAAGCTCTTGAACAGACTCCCCTTTCCGATGAGCGGCGAGACGATATTGTCGATGATGCGGAAATCGAAATGGTCGCCGGCGATGCCGACGCCGGAATGCCCGACCGGCGTCGCCGTCAGCCGGCCGCCCTCGCTCTCGAAGCGGATGATTGAATAGTCGGTCGTGCCACCGCCGAAATCGGCGACGAGCACCGTCGCGTCCCTGTCGAGCGTTCGTGCAAAATAGAAGGCGGCCGCGACCGGTTCGTAGACATAGTGGACTTCCGGAAAGTCAAAGCGTGCCAAGGCGCGATTGTAACGCTCGAGTGCCAGCGTCTCGTCCGGGTTTGCGCCCGCAAACTGCACCGGACGCCCGACGACGATGCGTTTCAGCTCGTTGCTCCATTCGCTGCCGGCATAGTCCCTCAGCCGCGCGAGGAACGCATACATGAGGTCCTCGAAATCATGCCGCTTGGCGAAGACCAGCGTGCCCTGGAACACCGCGCTCGCTGCGAAGGTCTTGATCGACTGGAGGAAGCGGCATTCGCCGGGATTGTCGATGAATTCCCGGATCGCCGCCTGTCCCGCTTCGATCTGTAACGGCCCGCGGTCTGCTTTCTTCAGAAACGAAAGTGCCGTCCGCGTCGTGTCGGATTTGCCGGTAGAGCTTTCGACGACGACGGAGCGAGTCGATGCACCCTGTGACAATGCCAGCACGGAATTGGTTGTGCCGAAATCGAGACCGAGGGCGGATGCCATGACTTTCTCCGTGTCTTGAGCAGGCCGAGGAAAATGTGCGCGGTTTTTCCGGCGTTGCGTTGGAAGGGAAGGGCGGGCCTCCTCGCACGCGGTTGCGGCAAAAGCAAGCCGTCTCAGCTGCCGAAGATGACGCCAATGTTTACGTTTACGTCTAAGTAATATAAGGCACGTGTGGTAAACTCATGAAGTTATGCGCAAATGCGGAGATTGTCTGTCGCATCCCGGCTCGACAAGCCCGACCGCATTTGCCATGACGGGGATGATTTGGCTTGGGAACAGAACCGGCGGAAGACCGACGACACTGGAGAGCATGAGAATGACCGAACGACAGGAACTGCCGGAACGCG
This sequence comes from Sinorhizobium terangae, assembly GCF_009601505.1. Classification (GTDB taxonomy): domain Bacteria; phylum Pseudomonadota; class Alphaproteobacteria; order Rhizobiales; family Rhizobiaceae; genus Sinorhizobium; species Sinorhizobium terangae. Next base: position 1,653 of record NZ_WITC01000120.1, on the reverse strand, counting down.
AGAGCATGGAATTCGACGTGGTGATCGTCGGCGCCGGACCGGCAGGGCTCGCGGCGGCAATCCGGCTGAGACAGGTCAATCCGGAACTTTCGGTGGTGGTGCTCGAGAAGGGCGCCGAAGTCGGCGCGCATATCCTCTCCGGTGCCGTCGTCGATCCGATCGGCATCGACCGGCTGTTGCCCGGCTGGCGAGACGAGCCGGACCATCCGTTCAAGACGGAAGTCACCGACGATCATTTCCTGTTCCTGGGTCCCGCCGGCTCGATCCGCCTGCCGAATTTCCTGATGCCGCCCCTGATGAACAATCATGGCAATTACATCGTCTCGCTCGGAAACGTCTGTCGCTGGCTCGCCACCCATGCAGAAGCCCTGGGCGTCGAGATCTATCCGGGTTTCGCCGCAACGGAAGTGCTCTACAACGACGAGGGCGCCGTGATCGGCGTTGCCACCGGCGACATGGGCATCGAGCGCTCCGGCGAGCCGGGACCGAACTTCGCCCGCGGCATGGCGCTCCTTGGCAAATACACTCTGATCGGCGAGGGCGTGCGCGGCTCGCTCGCCAAGCAGCTGATCGCCAAGTTCAAGCTTGGTGAGGGCCGCGACGTGCCGAAGTTCGGCATCGGCCTGAAGGAACTCTGGGAAGTGAAGCCGGAAAACCATAAGCCCGGCCTGGTGCAGCATTCCTTCGGCTGGCCGCTTGACATGAGGACCGGCGGCGGCTCCTTCCTTTATCACCTCGAGGACAATCTCGTCGCCGTCGGCTTCGTCGTCCACCTCAATTACAAGAACCCCTATCTCCATCCGTTCGAGGAATTCCAGCGCTTCAAGACGCATCCGGCAATCCGTGGCACCTTCGAGGGCGGCAAGCGCCTCTCCTATGGCGCGCGCGCCATCACCGAGGGTGGCTACCAGTCGGTGCCGAAGCTGTCCTTCCCCGGCGGTGCGCTGATCGGCTGTTCGGCCGGCTTCGTCAACGTGCCGCGCATCAAAGGCAGCCACAATGCGGTGCTGTCGGGCATTCTGGCGGCGGAGAAGCTCGCCGAGGCGATCGCCAGCGGCCGCGCCAATGACGAGCCGATTGAGATCGAACACGGCTGGCGAGACAGCGCCATCGGCCAGGACCTGAAGCGGGTGAGAAACGTCAAGCCGCTGTGGTCGAAGTTCGGCACCGCGGTCGGCGTCGCCCTCGGCGGCCTCGACATGTGGACGAACCAGTTGTTCGGCTTCTCCTTCTTCGGCACGCTGCGGCACGGCAAGACCGACGCGGCCTCGCTGGAACCGGCCGAACAGCACCAGAAGATCGACTATCCGAAGCCAGACGGCGTCTTGACCTTCGATCGCCTGTCCTCGGTGTTCCTGTCGAACACCAACCATGAGGAAGACCAGCCGATCCACCTGCAGGTGAAGGACCCCGACCTGCAGAAGCGGTCGGAATACGACGTCTTTGCTGGCCCGTCGACGCGCTATTGTCCGGCCGCCGTCTACGAGTGGGTGGAGAAGGACGGCAAGCCGACCTTCGTCATCAACGCCCAGAACTGCGTGCACTGCAAGACCTGCGACATCAAGGACCCGAACCAGAACATCAACTGGGTGCCGCCACAAGGGGGCGAAGGCCCGGTCTATCCGAACATGTAATGTTCGGCAGTCGGGCCGC
>NZ_WITC01000012.1 GCF_009601505.1 Sinorhizobium terangae | reverse complement strand
CTAGAGCGGTATGTATTTAAGCCCGTTCATATCCCGCCTCTTTGAAGTAGGCTGCGCATTCCTGTGGGGTGACGGCTTGGAGAATGTGGCGCAGTTCGTCATGGATTGCATCGCGTGATCTGGCCTGTGCCTCACGCAACCAGTGCTTGATTTTGGCGAAGAGCTTTTCGATCGGATTGAGATCGGGGGAATATTTCGGCAGAAAGAACAGGCGGGCGCCGGCCTTACGGATGGCGGCGCGGATCTCCTGACCCTTATGGGAGCCGAGATTGTCCAGGATGACGATGTCGCCGGCTTTGAGTTCCGGCACCAGAACTTGCTGGACATAGATGCGGAAGCGTTCGCCATTGATCGGGCCATCGAGGATAAAGGGAGCGCTGACGCGGTCGGCCCTGAGTGCGGCGACAAAGGTCATGGTGTTCCAATGGCCGAAGGGGGCGTAGCCCACCAGTCGTTCGCCGCGAGGCGCCCAGCCCCGCAGCGGCGCCATGTTCGTCTTCGTCCAGGTCTCATCGATGAAAACGAGGCGGGCGGGATCAATTCCGGGGCAGTGCTTCAGCCATCGTGCCCGGTGGCGGGCGACGTCGGGCCGCTCCCGTTCGCTGGCGACCAGCGTCTTTTTTTATAACTCAACCCCTCTTCGTGCACGAAGGTCCAGACGGCGCGATAATCCACCTTCAGGCCGCGCTCGCTCAACTCGGCGACAAGTCCGTGCAGCGTGAAGTCGCGCTCGCGGCAGCGGCAAAGCAGCCAAGCCCGGTGCGGACCGGAAAGCTTGCGGGGCTTGTGCCCACCCATCTGGCCGGGTGCGGCGCTGCCCGTCTCGCGAAACCGCCGCACCCAATCGATCGCGGTGCTGATGCCGATGCCGAAGCGCTTGGCCGCTGCCCGGCACGATAGGCCCTCGCCCGTCACCGCATCGACAACGCGTTCCCGAAGATCATTCGAAAAAGGTCTCGCCATAAAGGCCGGCCTCCTTCACCGGCCTGAATGGTGAATCTGATTTGCGCAGAAAAAGGAATCCCCTTTCCGATTCCGCCTAAATGCATCCCGCTCTAG
>NZ_WITC01000119.1 GCF_009601505.1 Sinorhizobium terangae | reverse complement strand
CGTTGTCTAATCGCATGCTCGGGGTCAAGCGAATTTCGAACACCCTACTTTGTTGCCGTGTTGCGGAGCATGCAGCGCGACATCTTTTCTTGATTGTGGGGAGCTTGCATCCTTTTTTTTGCAAACTCGTCCACTGCCGGGAGCAGGGTTGTCTCCGCGGTCGACACGCGGTCGCCGCATGATGGGTTTTCGCAGGGTGGGTCTTCCTATGTTCAAGGCGCAGTCTCGATCGAGCTACGACGGATACGACGGAATGACCCGACCCACGTCCACAGCAGGGACTCCCAGTGTCTCCTGAGCCACTGAGGCAAGGAGGCCAGCTTTTTCGCTTATGCGGGATCGCCAGCCAATGCGTTGAACACTTCGCCGGTTTTAAGCATGCTGTGCATGATGACGGCAAGCTTTCGCGCAACGGCAACCGCTGCACGCCTGAAGCCCAAGCGCTCACGCAGCTTCAGCCCCCATGTTTTGAGACTGCATTCGGCGCGGCGACTGGTTCTCGTGAGGAGGACGGTCGCCGCCTCGTAAAGTAATCCCCGCAGCTGACCGTCACCTCGTCGCGAGATATGGCCATCATAGTCGATCTCGCCCGACTGATAGCGCCGCGTCGTCAGCCCGAGCCAGGCGCCGACAGAGCGCGACGTCCGGAAGTTTACAGGATCCTCGATCGCTGCAATGTAGGAGACGGCCGTGACAGCGCCAACACCCGGAATCGTCATCAGAAGCTTTGTAGCCTGGCTCTCCCTCGCCGCTCCGAGCACCTGATGATCAAGATTGGCGGCATGCCTGCGTATGTCGCGCCACGCCTCGAGCAGGGGCAATACAACTAGCTCCAGTCCAGCATTTCCATCCAGCAGTCCCCTCACATTGGCATCAAATACCCGGCCCGCCCCCTTGGGCACGATGAGACCGAACGTCTTCATCAGGCCGCGTATCTGGTTGCTGAGCTGCTTGGAGATGCTCAAAAGCTGATTGCGCGCCGCCACCAGTGTGCGTGTTAGCATGCTATCGAAAGCCTTTACTCGAACTGCCTTGTAAAAGCCGGCTTCGGCCAACTGCGCCAAGCCATCCGCATCATTGGCGTCAGTCTTGTTGAGCGTCTCATTCAGCACCTTTTGCGCGTGCCGAGCTTCTATACAAATCGCGGGAAGCCCTTCGGCTGTCAGCGCATGATAGAACCACGTCGATAATGGGCCGGTCTCGAATACAACTCGTTTTGCTTGCGGGGCATGCTTGGAAATCATCTGAGCCAGAGCCTTTGGATCAGAAGGACATTTCCCTCGCCAGACCCGTTTCCCATCCTGCCGGATTGAGATCGCAGTATCTTTCAACGAAACATCAAGCCCAATATATTGGTCCATGGTTGCCTCCATTTGATGTTGGGCCCGGTTCCAATCGTGAGCCCGTATTTCCATCTTACCGGGGGCAACCACCCATGCCAGCTATTGCCGAGAGAAGGGTTACGGGGTGAACCGCCCGCGATTACCCCATGTTCAAGGCGAGCTCCCAATGGCCGAGGCCCTCTCATCGAGTGCCTTCACGCCCGTCGATGGAGACGTGCAGAAGCGCTCGCCGGCTCCTGGAGAAGGAGACGAGGACGAGCGCTCTGGCCGCATCTATTCCTTAACGATTGCTGTGACAGCTTCGACCACCTGCGACGCCATGGCGAACTCGCGGCCCCGACTCGAAATTCGATGGCGTTTTGCGATCCAGTCAAAATCGGTGTAGGCGGCGTAGACGGATCCGTCCTTCGCCTGATACACGAGGACCCGAACTGGCCAGTCAAGTCCGGCGAGCGGATTGGCGGTAATAAAGGTCGTGCCAAGCGCCGGATTGCCGAACATCACCAGGCGCGACGGACGCACCTCGTTGCCTGCGGCGTTGCCGAGCTTGGCCTGGTCGATGACGCCGAAGAGGGTGATCCCTTTTTCCTCGACGCTGCGCCTGATGCGGTTCACCGTCTCGCTGACCGAATAGCGGCTCTTGACCGTGACTATGCCGTCCCTGTCTGCGGCCTCTGTCGTCGAAACTTGAGCCGATGCCGTGATCGTGGTGGCGATCAGGGCGGCCAACCCTACTGCATTGCTGATCTGCATCATTGTAAAGCTCCTCTCTCTGGCCCCCAACGGGCTCCTTCAAGAATGCGGCTGTCTGCTGCGATTTGGTAATGCCGTCTCTTGTCTGTTTCGATAACTGGACCACATGGCCCGCAACGGGACGGCAAAAAGCATGGCGAGCACAAGCGTTGCGACGAGCGTCAGGACTGAAATGCTCCATCCGAACCGATCGTAGATCTGCCCGACCACCAGGCTCCCGAAGAGCCCGCCCGTGTAATAGGAAGCGAGATAGGTGCCGCTTGCTGTTGCCTTCTCACTCTCGGCGATGCGGCCGACCTGACTGGTTGCAAGCGCCTGCGCGAGAAACGTGCCGACGGCGACCATGGCAAGGCCTACAAGGACCACGGCGAGGCTGTTGCTGAACAGGGCGATGAGCCCGAGAACGGCGAGGAAGAGCGTGAGCACAATGCCGGCTCCGTCACCCAAGCGACGCGAAATCAATCCGCCGAGCGGCGTCGTGAACAGCGATGGCAGGAAAACGAAATAGACGAGGCCGAGTTGCATCGGCGAAAGCCCGAGCTCGACGAGCTGGAAGTTGACATAGGTGTAAGTCCCTATGAACACGAAGAGGATCAGGAAACCGATGGCGAGCACGCTTTGCAGCCGCCGATTGCCGAGCACCAAGCGCCAGCTCCCGTTGCTCCGCATTCGCCGGTCCGGCATCATGTGCGCCGTTCTCTTCAATGTGGTCCAGACGAGGGCCGCGCCCGCCAGGTTGAGAAGCGCGAAGGTTTGGAAGTTGATCGACAGTCCGCCGAGATCGGCAACCGCAGCCGAGAGAATGCGGCCGAAGAGGTTGCTGGCGACATTGCCGGTGACGTAGGCCGCAAGCGCGCCCGTTGCCCGCTCAGCCGGAGAATGCTCCGCAAGGTAGGCCATGGTGAGGGTGAAGGCGGTCGCCATGCACAGGCCCTGCGCCACACGCAGGCCAGCGAAGATCGCGATGTCTCGGGTTGTTGAGAGCAACACAGTCGGTACGGCAAGCAGTGCGAGACTGATCCAGATGCCGTTCCGCCGGTCCAGGTTGCGCCCAAAAATACCGACGGCAAGGCTGGCGGCCGCCATGCCGAAGGTGCTGGCATTGACTGCGAAGCCCATCGTCGCGCGGCTGACGTCGAACTGCGCCTGCAGGGACGGCAGGATTGCCTGGGTGGCGAAGAGATCGACGAGCGTCAGGAATGCTATGAGCGCAATGATGCCGAAGTGCCAGCGGTCGGCTATCGGATTTGCCAGAACGGAGACGGATACCGGCACCGTGGCGCGGTCGGGATTCGCCATCGCCTGTCCTCCTGAAGCGGGGACGTTTCCGGCCCGATGGCGGGAAACGTCCGGGTTGGGTTGATATTCGGCGTGCCGTGAGATCACATGGTGTCGGCGTCGCTGGCCATCGGCGGCAGGATATCTGCCGAATAGAGCACGGCCGGCTTCGCGCCGTTGTTCTTCCACCAATGGGCAAGATCGCCGAATTCGGCAGTGACTTCACCCGCCTTGTGTTCGATCGGGACTTTGCAACTGCTGCGATATTCCGTGATCGTGCCTTCCACGACCAGAATGTTGGCGGGACGCGCGTCGTGCGAATGCCACGGCACGATGCCGCCCGGCTGGACGACCAGCTTGCGCAGCCGCAGCGCATTCCCTTCCCACGCGCTTCCCTTCGAGGAAAGATCGATGGACGCGAGGACTTCGTCGGTCACGCCTTCAGGCGTCGTGGCGCCGGGCGCCATGGCATTTGCTGCGATCTGGTCCTTGGGGCATTCCCCGGCCATGGCCAATGGCGCCGCGAGTGTGCTTGCGAAGAGTCCGAGCGCCGCAACGGCGGCCAACGACAGACGGCCTGCGATGGATTTCTGAATCATGTCCGGTTCTCCTTGGTCGGTCCGGCCGGAGATATTCCGGCGGCACAAGGAGATTGCGGGACATTCGGCCGACAAAGAAATGCCGCCTGCTTTTGAATTCCATAGCTCAGAGCTATTGCGGGAGGGCTGAGGCGTCGGCGGCTGATCGGCGCATGTCAATGCCGGAATGCGGTGCCGCCCAGCCATAGGATTTGACTGCCCCGACGAAGGTGGCGACGGCCGGCGAGAACCGCCGGCCTGCGACAGTCACGAGGCAAACCTCCCGCGTGACCTCCGGCTCGACCACGGGCCGCACCTGCAAGCCTGGAATGACGGCACTGTATTCGGGAATGAAGCAGATGCCGAGCCCGCCGGCCACCATGTTTTGTATCCAGTCCTCCCGCTCGCTGGAGTAGGAGATCTGGGTCCTCACGCCAGAGGACTCGCACAACTCCGTGAGATAATCCCAGTATTCGCAGTTCACGCGCCTGAGATAGATCTCGCCATCGATGGCGGTAATGGGAATCGCATCGTATTGACAGAGACGGTGACCCGGAGGAAAGGCGAGCATGAACCTTTCACGAAACAGCGCGGTCACGTCGAAGCGTTCGGGGAACCGCTCGCTGCTCGCCATGATGGCCACATCTATCTCTCCTTCCCCAAGCAGTTCTGAAAGCTTGGACGGCACACCTTCGACGAGCTGAAGCTGAACGCCGCGGTGGCGCATGTTGAAGTCGGTCAGGAGGCCGGTAAACCGACGCGGTCCGATCGTGCACATGATGCCGACCTTCACATGCGCATCTTCCAGACAGAGAAAGCGTGACGCTTCCTGCCTGACGCCCGAGAGCTCGTCGAGAATCGACTGGAACCGCGGTCTCAGCAGGTTTCCGAGATCCGTGATGTGGGTCAGGTTCCGTTCCCGCCGAAACAGGAGCCCGCCGACTTCATCTTCGAGTTGCTGGACGGCACGGCTCAATGCCGGCTGGGTCACGTTGCATTTTTCGGCGGCACGCGTGAAATTTCGCGTCTCGCAAACGGCCAAGAAATACCGAACGTGGTGAATGTCCATACCCGCCCCCGCAAGGTTTTCATGTCCAGGCGGCGACTCTCCAATGCAGATGCCGCTTTCACCAATGCAATTCACCTATCGAATTCATAGCACAGTGGCATTTCAGTTGAAATGAATACAGCGCCATTCTCGCTCCGGAAGAGGCCCTTCGGCCCAAACATGAGGAGACGCGGACATGTTCAAAAGTACCGACGCTGAAATCGAGGCGATCTTCGGGCGCAGGGCGCTCGAGGGGCGCAGCGCCATCGTCACCGGTTCCACCAGCGGCATTGGTCTCGGCGTCGCCCAGGCGCTTGCCAAAGCGGGCGCGGCGGTGATGCTCAACGGCTTTGGCGATCCGGCCGAAATCGAACGGCAACGGGCCGAGATGGCGCAGGAAAACGACGTCGACGTCGCCTATGATAGCGCCGACATGTCGAGTCCGGAGGCGATCCGGATGATGGTCGAGCGCGCCGGCGCCCGCTTCGGGCAGGTCGACATCGTCGTCAACAATGCCGGCATACAGCATGTTGCCCCGATCTCCGAGTTCCCGACGGCGAAATGGGACGCGATCCTTGGGATCAATCTTTCTGCTGCGTTTCACCTCGTTCAGGCGACCTACGGGCCGATGCGCGCTCGCGGTTACGGACGCGTCATCAATGTCGCCTCGGCTCATGGTCTCGTCGCCTCGCCCTACAAGTCGGCTTACGTGGCCGCCAAGCATGGTCTCGTCGGGCTCACCAAGGTGGTGGCCCTCGAAGGCGCGGAATTCGGCATCACGGCCAATGCGATCTGCCCGGGCTATGTCTGGACGCCGCTCGTCGAACAGCAGATCGACGATCAGGCAAAATCGCACGGCATCGCGCGCGATGCGGTGATCCGCGATGTGTTCCTGAAGAACCAGCCGACCAAGCGGTTTGCTACGGTCGAAGAGATGGGGGCGCTCAGCGTCTTCCTGTGTAGCAACGCTGCCGCCTCCATCACCGGCACGGCGATCCCCGTCGACGGTGGATGGACGGCCCATTGATTGTCGCAGCGAAGAGGAGCAGAGCCATGAACGAGCACACGAAAGTGGACCTGCCGGCGCCCGCCGATCAGGAAAGACCTATCATGGCCGATGTGCGTACGGCACGAACGATAAACCTGGCGCTTCAGGGCGGCGGTGCGCACGGCGCCTTTACCTGGGGTGTGCTCGACCGGCTGCTAGACGAGCCGCACCTCTCCTTCGAAGGCATTGTCGCCACCAGTGCCGGCGCGATGAACGCCGCCGTCTTGGCCTATGGGCTTGCGGAAGGCGGGCGCAGCGGCGCGCAGAAGGCGCTCGCCAATTTCTGGCGCCGCATCAGCCACGCGGCAGCCTTCAGCCCGCTGCAGCCGAGCTTGCTGGACCGCGTAACCGGATCGAAGTCATTGGAGTTTTCGCCGGCCTTTGTCATTTTCGATATGGTGACGCGGCTGCTCTCGCCCTATCAGTTCAATCCGCTGAACTATAATCCGTTGCGCCAGGTCCTCGAGCAATCGATCGACCTTGACGCGATCCGCATGTCCCGTTGTCCGGTGAAGCTCAACATCTGCGCGACAAACGTGCGCTCCGGCAAGGTCAAGGTGTTTTCCAATGACGAGATCACGATCGACGCCGTGATGGCTTCGGCTTGTCTGCCGTTCCTGTTTCAAGCCGTCGAGATCGACGGAGAAGCCTATTGGGACGGAGGCTACATGGGAAACCCCGCCATTTTCCCGCTGATCTACGGCTGCGATACTCCTGATGTGCTGGTGGTGCATATCAATCCGCTGGAGCGAACGGAGTTGCCGCGGACCGCCGCCGAAATCCTGAACAGGATCAACGAAATCAGCTTCAATTCGTCGCTGCTCAGGGAGATGCGTGCAATCGCCTTTGTAACGCAGTTGATCGATTCCAACGCGGGTAATTCCCTCGGGCTCAAGCGCATCTTCGTGCACGGCATTTCCGACGATGAGACGATGAGAAACCTCAGCGTATCGAGCAAGCTTAATGCCGAGTGGGGAGCCCTCGTAGACCTCCGTGATCGCGGCCGACAATGCGCGGAGGACTGGCTGATGGCGAACTACGATGCAATAGGGAAGCGCTCGAGCGTCGATATCAGTACGCGTTATCTCTAGAGCGGTCTGAAGCGATTTCCGCCCGCATCCGCTCTAGAATCGATCACGTTTATGATTTTGGGTCGATTCGACCCAAAATCATCGTGATCTAGGGCGTTCGACGCCCGAACCAATCCCAGCGCGTCGCCACGGAGTGCGCGCAAGCTCTCTTTGCCATCTCCCTCCCGATGGCAGTCTTGCCCCCCAACCGGGGGGCTTTTTTTCGTCTCGGGTGCGTCCATCGCCGACGGATAGTTCGGCCTATCGAAACCATGCCTGAACAGCATTTCAAACAGCTCGAGCGGTCTGCGAAGCTTCTCAGCATCAGGCCGATGTGCGGTCTGAACAACGTCAGATCCAGGAGATGTTCAATGATCTACACGCGTACGCTCATCAGTTCCGCGCTTGCGGCGATCGCCTCCGTCTCGGCTTCCACGGCCTCGGCAGGACCGGCCGCCCAGCCCGACTACTCGTTCGAGAAGTGCTACGGCATCGTCAAGGCGGGGCAGAACGACTGCCAGACGGCAACCCATTCCTGCGCGGGGACCTCGACGATGGACGACCAGGCCGATGCCTGGATCTATGTGCCTGCCGGCACCTGCGGAAAGATCGCCGGCGGCAGCGACGCCCCGAAGGCCTGACGGCCCGCGACAGCAAGCAAAAAGGGAGTAGACCGATGCCCAAGACGTTTCCAACCCACCCGATGCCGTGCGCTGCGGGCATCGGCCTCCGTTCCATACACATTGCCGAGATGCTTTCCCGCAGGCCCGCTGCAGGTTGGCTGGAAGTCCATGCCGAAAACTACATGGGCCAATCAGCAGCCGTGGATGCGCTTGAGAAGCTGCGCGAAGTCTATCCGCTTTCGGTGCACGGCGTCGGGCTGTCGCTCGGCAGCGCCTCGGGTCTCGACCGAGCGCATCTGGAGCGGCTGCGTGTCGTCTGCCAACGCTTCCAGCCAGCGATCGTCTCCGAACACCTTGCCTGGAGTGTCGCCGACGGCGCCTACCTCAACGACCTCCTTCCGCTCCGTTACGACGACGAGGCACTTGCCATCGTTTCCGCAAACGTTGATCGGCTGCAGGACACGCTCAAGCGCCAGGTGTTCATCGAAAACCTCTCCGCCTATCTCGCCTTCGCTGAATCGAGCATGACCGAGGCCGAATTCCTGATCGAGCTCGTCAACCGGACCGGTTGCGGCTTGCTGCTGGACGTCAATAACGTCCATGTCTCCGCAAGCAACCTCGATTTCGATGCATTGGCCTTCATCGACGCTCTGCCTGCCGACGCGATCGGTGAGATCCACCTTGCCGGCCACGCGGTCAACGAAATCGACGGCGACGTCATTCTCATCGACGACCATGGGTCGCGTGTGCCGCCGGCAGTCTGGTCGCTCTATGCCCACGCGCTCCGCAGGATCGGCCCGCGACCGACACTCATCGAATGGGACACGGATGTGCCGCCGCTCGAGGTCTTATTGGGCGAAGCGATGTGGGCCGACATGCTCGCCCGCCGGATCGCCTTCGACGAACGCCTTGAGGAGCCGCCGGTCACTGTACCGGACGGCCGTTTCGAGACCATAGGGTTGCCCGGCCGCGACGGCGCAACTGGCATCCTTTTCCCGGCGCTCGCCGCAACAGCGGCAGTCAAAGCCGCTTGCGGCACGTGCGCATCGAATAATTGCAGGAGGGACCGCCATGTCTTCCATTGAAACCCTGCAAAGTGTCGTCGCGCGTGCGGTTCTGACGACCGGGCCGGCAGATATCCTGCCACTCCTGGCACGGGGCCGTTTCGATCCCGCAAGGCGGCTCAACATCTACCGCAACAATACACTGGTCTCGCTCACGACGACCTTGAAGGCCGTCTTCCCCGTGACGGTGCGGCTGCTCGATGAACGCTACTTCAGTTATGCCGCCGGCCGCTTCATTCGGAGCAACCCGCCACAAGAGCCGCGCCTTTCCCGGTACGGCGCAGGATTTGCGCCATTTCTCGCGAACTTCGAGGGAACCGCCGATATGCCCTTCGTCTCTGAGGTCGCGCGTCTCGAGTGGAAGATCGCCGAAGCGCTCGACGCGCCGTTGGAGCGGCCAAGTACACTGATCGAGCTCTATGAGGGGCTTTCGAGTGGGTCTTTCGCGCTCTTCTTGCAGCCTTCGCTGCGACTTGTTCTTTGCCGCTGGCCCGCCCTCAGCATATGGGCGGCGCATCAGCAGGCGGGCGATCCCGACAGGCTCGCGAATCTCAACCGCGAACCGGAGCGCATCGCGCTCTGGAGACATGGCGACACCGTTCGCTTCCTGCGCCTCGACGCCGCGGAGTTTGCGTTTTGGTACGTGTTGAGGCGGGGCAGGGGACTCGAGGCTGCGGTTGCCCGCGCCTGCCGCCACTCGCCTGAGTTCGATATCGCACGAGCGGTGACAGGCCTTTTCGTCAGCGAGCTCGTCACAGGCATCCATCGCGCGAAGGAGTCTTCCAACCAGCAGGAGAGAGTGTCATGACTACAATGCGCGCAACACCGATGAGTTTTTCCAGAACGATATACAGGCTCCACGAAGCGGTCGTGGAGTGGTCGGCGGCCCTGCCGTTATCGATTGTGCAACTGGGGTCCCGCGTTGCCGTCGCGGAGGTTTTTTGGCAATCCGCCCAGACGAAGCTTGCCTCGTGGCCGGTCACGCTCCAGCTGTTCGCCTTCGAATATCGCTTGCCGCTGCTCGATCCCGGGCTGGCCGCCCTTATGGCGACGGTAGTGGAACTCAGTGGCGCGGCGATGCTCGGATTGGGACTGCTCGCGCGGCTCGCCTCACTGATGCTGCTCGGCGTCGTCGCCACCATTCAGATCTTCGTCTACCCGGATCATTGGGTCGAGCATCTGATGTGGACGAGCCTGCTCTTGCTCATCCTCTCGCGGGGCGCCGGCGTGTTTTCGGTCGATCATGTGGTCGCCCGACGCATCCGTGCCGGAGGCTGAGTGATGTCGGTAACGCCTGCTCAAAGCGGTTCCCTGCCGGGGGCGACCGGCAAGGACCAGGAGAAGCGCCGGCCGCGCGTGGTCATTCTCGGTGCTGGCTTCGGCGGTCTGAACGCGGCGATGGCGCTTCGCAGCGCGCCGGTCGAAGTCACCGTCATCGACCGGCGAAACTATCACCTGTTCCAGCCTCTGCTCTACCAAGTAGCGACCGCGGGGCTCTCGCCGGCGCAGATTGCCATGCCGATCCGCCGCATTCTTTCGCGGCAGTCGAATGCCACGGTCCTGATGGACAAGGTCGAGGCGGTCGATACCGCCGCGCGATGTGTCGTGACCGGCGGCCAGCGCATCCCGTATGACTATCTGATCGTCGCGACCGGCGCCCGCCATACTTATTTCGGTAACGACACCTGGGCGGACCACGCCCCCGGCCTGAAGACAATCACGGATGCGACGGCGATCCGCGCTCGCATCCTCTCCGCCTTCGAACGGGCGGAGGTGACCGATGATCCCCGTTTGCGTCAGAAGCTGTTGACCTTCGTCGTCGTCGGCGGTGGGCCGACCGGAGTCGAGCTCGGCGGCGCAATCGCCGAGCTCTCCCGAAGGACGATCGTTCACGATTTCCGGCGCATCGATTCATCCTCCGCCCGGGTCGTGCTCGTCGAGGCGGGTGAGCGGATACTGCCGGCGATGCCGTCCTGCCTTTCGAGAAAGGCCCAGAGACAACTCGAAAAGCTTGGCGTCGAGGTGGTGCTCGGCAATGCCGTCGCCGGCTGTGACGACAGCGGCGTACGGCTGGCCGACGGAACTGAAATCGGCTCCGCCTGCGTTCTCTGGGCCGCGGGCGTTATGGCTTCGCGCGCCGCCAAGTGGATCGGTGCGGCGGCCGACCGCGCCGGACGGGTCATCGTCGACGAGCGCCTCAATCCACCAGCACACGACGAAATATTCGTCATCGGTGACACGGCCTCGGTAACCGATGCGGCCGGACGTCCTGTACCGGGCGTAGCGCCGGCAGCCAAGCAGATGGGGCGTTATGCAGCCTACGCCATTCTCGGCGATATGGCGGGACGGCAATCGGCGCCCTTCCGCTACCGTGACTACGGCAATCTCGCGACCATCGGCCGCAAGGCAGCGGTCGCGGATTTCGGCAAGACCAGGCTCTCCGGCTATCCCGCATGGCTCGTCTGGAACTTCGCCCACCTCTGGTTCCTCGTCGGCTTCCGCAACCGCCTCGTGGTGTTTCTCGACTGGGCGGTCGCCTATGCCCGCAACGATCGCGCCGCGCGGCTGATTACCGGTCACCATGAGGCCTAGCGATGTATCGCCCGAAGCTCGCCCACGTCGTCGTCGTTCTCGTCATGCTATCGGTGCTCTCCACCGCCGCGCTTATCCATCTCATCTGGCAGCGCGCAGCCGGCGAGAGCATTGAGGAGATCGTCGCGAGTCTCGATGCCCAGACGGCGGGGTCCGTCAGGAACGACCTGTCCCGGACGTTGTCGCTCGTGTCGAGCACGGCCGAAATTGTCCGCTCCATCTTCTTCCAGGGTGCGATCAACGCCGATGATGAGGTCAAGCGCGAGTTCCTGTTCCTCTCGTTGCTGCGCGAGCAGCCATCAATCGACTGGATCGGCTTCGGCTTTCCGGATGGGCGTTTTTTCGGATCGCATGCGACCGCCGACGGCCGGATCGAGATGGTCGAAATCGGCGCCGCGAGAGCCGGCGAACTCCGTCCGTTGCGGCGCGATCTCTACCGACCGATCCCGGGCGACATCTTTTTCGAGGAGCGCAACAAGGCGGAGAGCGCCTATGTGGTACTCGGCGCCCCCTGGTATCGATTGGGCAAGGAAAACGGAGAGCCTGTCTGGACAGTCACCAATGTGCTGCCGAACGGTTTCGAGCCCGCCATGGTGCTGTCGAAGCGTGTCGTGAGCTTCGGGAAGTTTATCGGCGTCGTGATGGTGGCGGTGAGCCTCCGGCGTCTCTCCGAGGCGTTAAAGGCGCTTGAACTACCGGCGCTCGGCAAGGCATTCGTTCTTGACAGCAGCGGGCGTGTCCTTGCGACATCGCAACCCTCCGACGGCGTGATGGCGGCGCATTTTTCCGACTTTCCGGCTGCCGATGCGGTGGCGTCAGCCGCGGCCGAGGCTGTCGCGGCCAATAAGGTCGATGCCTTCCGCGTGGTAGTGCCAAACGCCTCGCTCGGGCCCGTCTTCGTGTCGTCGTCGCGCCTGCCGTTCGAGAATTGGCGCCTTGTTGCCGCCACGCCACGCTCGACCTTCGCAGGCGGCATTGACAAGAATATCCGGCGCGTAGCCTTAGTCGTGCTCGCTATGGCCGCCCTTGCCGCAGCGACTGCGGTCGGCTTTGCAAATTTTCTCTTCGCCCGCCCGCTCGCCCGGCTGGCAGCGCAATTGCGTGCGGTCGAGCGCTTTTCGCTGGAAAGCGTCCGCCATCACCCGACCTTCCTCGCCGAGCTCAACGATTTCTCCCAGGCATTGAAGCGGATGGCGGTCGGGCTTTCAGCCTTCGCCCGCTATATGCCGCTCGACGTGGTGCGACCGCTCGTCGAAGGCGGCATCGAGCCGAAGCCCGGCGGCGCGCTCTGCGAAGTGACGGTCATGTTCGCCGACCTGCCCGGTTTCACGGAACTGACAGAGAGGCTCGGACCCGGCGTCGAGCCACATCTGACGCGCTTCCTGACTATTGCGGTCGCCGCTGTCCATGCGGAGGGCGGCACGGTTGACAAGTTCATCGGGGATGCCGTTATGGCGATCTGGAACGCGCCGGGCAAGCAGCCGGATCATGCTGCCCGCGCCTGCCGCGCGGCTGTCGCGATCCGGACGGCAATGCATGACGACCCGCCGATCGCGGCAGGCGAGAACGCGGTCCGCGTGCGCATCGGCATCAATAGTGGCACGGCCCTGATCGGCAATATCGGTTCCGCCGAGCGGCTGAGCTACACGGCCATCGGCGACGCGGTCAATCTCGCGAGCCGACTGGTGAACGTGGCCAAGGAGCGCGGCGTCGAAATCGTGCTGAGCGACGCGACCATGCGCGAGCTCGGGGCAGAACCGATGACGAGACCGCTCGGGCTTGCGACGGTCCGCGGCAAGGCCAGGCCCGTTGGCGTACATACGATTGACCAGCCAAAAGTTCGATCCGCGGGAGGAAGCGATGGAAATGGCGATTACAACGGTGGCGATGCTCGCTTGCCTGCAACTCAAGCACTTTGTCGTTGACTATGTGCTGCAGCCAGCCTGGATCCTGCGCGGCAAGGGCAATTTCCGCATGATCGGCGGCTATGTGCATGCGGGCGGGCACGCGCTCGGAACCGTGCCGGCGCTGATGCTCGCCAGCGCCGGCATGACGCGTGTCGCCATTCTCGTGCTCGCGGAGTTCCTGGCTCACTATCTCATAGACTACGGCAAGGCACTGCTGTCGCGGCATAGCGGCGCCGATGCGACGACCCGGGCCTACTGGGCCATGCACGGCGCCGATCAATTGATGCACCAGCTCACCTATGCGGCGCTGATCCTGGCCGCGCTGGTGTAAGTGCCTTCATCCCTGGCGCCAAACATGCGTATCCGGCGAAGAACTCTGGCTTGCTCTCGTTCTGGAGAATGTAATCCAAGTGCAACAATGCCGTGTGAAGGGTAGGGCATCAGCTACTTTCGCGCAAATGCGCCATGAAGACTTCGGCCGGCGTGCGGTAGCCCAGGCACTTGCGCGGCAGCGCGTTCAGATGATGGACGAGAGCGATCAGCTGCTGCTGGCTGATGTTGAAGAGATTCCGGCCTAGCCTTCGATGATCGATCAGGAGGTCCTGGCTCGAAACCGTTTAACTGCATTATCTGAGTTCTGGCAGGCCTCCATGCCCAAGCGTTCCCGCATTCAGGTGGCTAGCTGAGCTAGTTGTCGAATAGAGAGCGGGCGGCATCACTCCGGCGGTTCTACAGAGCACACACAGATGCACGCTCGACAAGTTTGCACGAGATGACACGACGACTCGCGCGCACCATTTCTTCAGAAATGACGCTGTTCAACCACTCGGCACCTTGGAAACCGAGATCATAGTACGGCAATGCCGCGGTGGTCAGTTCGGGCTTGAGCGCCAATGATACGGTTCTGAAATCGTCAAAGCCAACAATGCTGACGTCCTGCGGGATTCTTAGTCCCGACGTCAAAGCTGCAATATAGATCTGAATCGCCATTTCATCATTGCCGCTCATGATCGCAGTTGGGCGATCCTTTTGCTGCAACATTTCGGTCGCTGCCGCAAACACATAATTCTCTTCTGCTCCGACCGGTCCTTCCATTCCAAGACGAATGGAGAGGTCGCTCTCCGCGAGGCCGAATTCCTTCACAGTGCGGCGGAAGGCATCGAGACGCAGTTCAGCGCCAAGCAGAATCGGGTTGAGCCTGATATAGCCGATCCTTCGATGTCCCCGTTCAAGCAAATATCGGGTGAGGTCCCGGGCGCCCTGGAAGTCGTCAGGCTCGATGGATGGCAAGAGCTCGCTCGTGTGAGGCCGGCAGTTGATCATTACCGTCGGTATGCTCACATCGCCGGCCTCGGGATCCACGACGCGGTGGTACATCGTCACGTAGAGCACCCCGTCGATACGGTGGGACTGGAACATTTTCCAGATTTCCGCCTCCCGTTCGGGTAACCCTCCGGTGTTTGCCATCAGGATACTTTTCCCATGCCTATTGGCCCAATCCTGGATTCCGCGCACGATATCGACCGAATAGGGAGTCGTGGAAACATAGTCGGTGATGATCCCGAACGTGTTGGAGCGGCTTGAGCGTATTTGGCGCGCGGCCATGTTGGGAATGTAGCCGAGATCCCGAATGGCCTTTTCCACTCTTTCTCGCGTGTCCTCGGTCACATGCGGTTCGCCGTTGATTACCCGGGACACGGTCTTGTTCGATACCCCTGCCGCTTTAGCGACACTGACGATGCTGACCATATCGTAATCCTTTCCCTCTGAAAGCACTTGTACACCAAGGAAATGACAACGTCGACAATTTTAATGACAACGTCGACAATGCACGTTGACAACGTCGTCATACCAAGATTATGGTTGCCTTCATGGGAGGCTGGAGTGAGAGCCTCGCTTTAAAGACAGGAGGATCTCATGAAGAATTTGCTTTCAGCCAGCGCGCTCGCGCTCATCTTCATGGTGGCGCCGGCGAATGCCGAAACCATCAATATCCTGGTCGAAGGCGGCGGCGAGATGCTCCAGAAGGCCGTGGCCGAGAAGTTCACCGCTGAGACCGGCATTGAGGTGAAGTTCACGGTCGTTCCCTACCAGGGCGTATTTGACAAGTTCTCGGCCGAAATCGCCTCCGGGTCATCGGCGTTCGATGTTGTTACGATCGATGTTGTCTGGAACGCCAAATTCGCGGGCCATGTCGAGGATCTCGCACCGCTCTTCACCGACGCGGTTCGCAAGGATCTGCCACCGGCTCTGCTTGCCGACGCACAGGTTGGAGGCAAAATGATCGGAATGCCCACCTGGGCGAATGCGGAGATCGTTTTTTATCGCAAGGACCTCTTTAGCAAACCGGAGGAGCAGAAGGCGTTCCAGGAAAAGTATGGCTATCCCCTTGCTCCGCCGAAGACCTGGCAACAATGGCGCGACATGGCAAAGTTCTTCACCCGCGACACGGACGGCGACGGCAAAACGGACTTCTGGGGCACCGACACCATCGGCACCTTTTCCGAAGAGTGGATGGCGCATGTGCTTCAGGCGGGCTCGCCCGGTGTGATCCTCGACAGGGATGGCAAAGTTATCATCGATAACGAAGCCCATAAGAAGGCGCTCGAATTCTACATCGCCCCGCACTGCGTCGATCATTCGGTGCCGGAGAATGTGAATGAGATCGGTTGGGGCGAGGCGCAGAACCTGTTCTATCAAGGCAGGACGGCCATGATGAAGTTCTGGGCGCATGCCTACAAGATGACGCCAGCGGATTCAAAGGTCAGCGGCAAGGTCGGCGTCGCGCCGATGCTGGCCAGTGACGCCGGGATCGCGGCTATTCCCGGCCCTTGGTACAACGTTGTCCCCTCGACCTCCCAGCACAAGGACGCGGCGAAGAAATTTGTAGCCTTTGCGATCGCCAACAATGCATTGGGTATCGAAGCGCCGCTTGGCCTTGCGGCGACGAATTCCGCCTATCGCAGCTATTCCGGCAAACCAGGTTATGAGCATTTCACGCCGCTGCTTGAGACGTTGAGCGCGCCTGCGACCCAAGGGCGGCCGATGGACGAGAAATACCAGGAAATCGTCGATGAAGCTGTCCTTCCCGCCGTGCAGCAGGCCCTGACCTGCGAAGCGGATGTCGGCAAGGTCCTGACGGATGCCAAAGAAACGATCGAGGACATCCTAAACTAACCCGCTGTTCTCAACTCCAGCGGAGGAGAAAATCCTCCGCATATCATCAGCTTTCGGAGACAGCCATGTCGGGTGAAGACCGATTTGTGCTCTGCATGCTCGCGCCAGCGCTTGCCGTTCTGGGCCTGCTGGTCGCATACCCGGTAGGGCTCCTGATGTTCGATTCCTTTTTCAAAGTCGACACCATCACCCCCCACATCAGGGATTGGGTCGGGCTCAAGAACTATATCGACGCGCTAACCTCCAAGCGCGTCGCCGAAAGCGCATTCAGAACGATTCAATATTCGGTCTTTGCGCTATTCTTCGAGTTTACCTTCGGCTTCTGCGCCGCTCTCTTGTTTTCGGCACTTCCTGGCCGATCGCGCTGGCATCGCACGGTTTTCACGCTGCCGCTGATGGTGCCGCCGATCGTCGCCGGCCTCCTGTGGCGCTTCCTGCTGGTCGGCAACATTGGCATTCTCAATTATGGGCTCGTCCAACTGGGTATCATCAGAGACCCCGATGCGATCGCCTGGCTCTCCGACGAGGACATCGTCATCTATTCCGTTTCCTTCGCCGATATCTGGTTGACGACCTCCTTTGTCGCGCTCGTGTCCTACGCCGGATTGATGAACATTCCGAAAGACTTGCTCGAAGCTGCCCGGATTGATGGCGCGAATGCGGTCAAGCGATTTTGGCACGTCACCTTGCCGCTGATGCGTCCGGTTATCGCCGTCATTGTCATCGTCCGCGCTGTAGATGCGGCCAAGACCTTCGACCTCATCTGGATACAGACGCAAGGCGGTCCCAACCACGCATCGGAAGTGTTCTCGATGAACATCTATCAGCGCATGGTTCGGTTCGGCGATCTTGGCGAGGCATCGGCATCCGGGACCCTGTTCCTGATCGTCATGATGCTTCTCGCCGCCGCGGCATATTGGAAGATATGGAGGCCGGCTCATGCGTAGGGCACGCCGCTTCAATATCAATGGCATCCTGGTCAACGCGGCGGCCCTCGCGCTCGTTCTGTCCTATGCGCTGCCATATGTCTATCTGCTCATGACCTCGATCAAGCCGGCGGCGGATGTCCAGCAGATTCCGCCGAGCTTCCTGCCTGCAGTGGTCTCGCTCGAAAACTTTCGCGAAGTGCTGCAATCGTCGGCGCTGCCGAAGGCGTTCGCAAGCTCGCTCGCGGTGGCGGTGCTGACAACCGTGTTTTCGCTGGCGGCGGCAGTCCCCGCGGCCTACGTCGCAACGCAGTACCGGCGCAGGATCACCACCCTGTTCCTGCTGTTTGCGCTGGTCACGCGTATGGTGCCGTCGGTGTCTCTGGGTGTGCCACTGTTCCAGCTTCTGAAGTCTCTGGGCCTGCTCGATACGATCCCGGGCCTGGTTCTTGCCCACACCTCGGCTGCCGTCCCGCTGGCGCTGTTGCTCATGTCCGCCTTCTTCGAAGGCGTGCCGAAGGAACTCGAAGAAGCAGCACGCATAGATGGCTGCACACGTTTCCAGGCATTCCGGAAGATTATCCTTCCGGTCATGATTGGTGGGATCGCAGTGACTGCGCTCTTCACCTTCATCACGAGTTGGAACGAATTCCTCTACGCGTTGCTGCTGACATCGGAGGCTACGAAAACGGCACCGATTGTCATCGCCGAATACAACTCAGTCTACGGGCTTGCCTGGGGAGCGATGACCGCAGCCGCGGTGCTCTATTCGCTTCCCGTGATCGTCGTAACGCTCGCACTTCAAAAGCAGATCGTCGGCGGCCTGACATTCGGCGCTGTAAAGGGATGAGGGAGGCAGAAGCATGTCCGCCATAGAACTGCGCAATATCAACAAGGTCTACGGAAACAGTTTTCACGCTCTGCACGATCTGAGCTTCGACATCAGGGATGGCGAGTTCATGGTTTTCGTCGGTCCGTCGGGATGTGGAAAGTCGACGGCGCTCAGGATGATCGCTGGCCTGGAGAGCATTACTAGCGGTGAACTCAGGATCGGTGGCAGGTTAGTTAACGATGTCGATCCCAAGGATCGCGACATCGCCATGGTGTTCCAGTCCTACGCGCTTTATCCCCACAAGACAGTGCGTGAAAATATCGCCTTTCCCCTGCAGATGGCGGGGCTGCCGAAGACCGAAATTGCCAGCCGCGTAGACGAAGCCGCACGCACCCTCGAATTGACGACTTTGCTCGACCGCAGGCCGGCACTCCTTTCAGGAGGCCAGCGTCAGCGTGTCGCCATGGGACGAGCGATCGTCCGCAAACCAGCGGCCTTCCTGATGGATGAACCGTTGTCGAACCTCGATGCCAAGCTGCGCGTGCAGATGCGCGCCGAGATCGCCAGCCTCCAAAGAAAACTGAATGTCACTACGATTTACGTGACACACGACCAGGTCGAGGCGATGACGATGGGTGACCGCGTAGCTGTCATGAAAGGCGGCGTGCTTCAGCAAGTCGACACACCGCAAAACCTGTACAATCGCCCTGACAATGTCTTTGTCGCCGCCTTTATCGGATCGCCCTCGATGAACTTGTACGAGGCCGTTCTGAACGGAAGGACCCTGACCCTGGGCAGCAACACTTTCGAAATCCCTGAGCGGGTCTTCGAATATCGCCCCTCGCTCAACGGTGCGTCTAACCGTCAGGTCATTGTCGGTGTCCGGCCCGAGCACATGAACGACGCCGCCGTTCGGCCTTCTTCGGCCGAGATCTCAGCCCCAGTCACTCTTGTTGAGGCGCTAGGTTCTGAATCCATGGTGCATCTGAATATCGACGCACCTTGGGTCGATGCCGGCGACCCGGACGCCGTCGCCGACATCGGCGACGAAAAAGCTGCTGTAGCCCGTTTTTCTCCGAAGAGCACCGTACGCGCAGGTGACATCGCGCGCGTCGCTGTCGATGCCGAAGAACTTCACTTCTTTGAACCGGACACCCGCACCAGCATCTGGTGATGGTATAGCCAGGAAAAAACAAGAATGACTAGCGCCTCTACTGCCACCAATCACATGCGACTCCTTCGGATCTCCAGCTACGAGCTTACTACAAACCAAAACAGAGAGCTGGTTGAACGCATTCCCCAGTCGGCTTGCAAGCAACAAGCCAATCAAGAACATCAGTCTACTACCGCTCTGGAGTAAGAAATGTCCGAGAAGACATTAACAATGGTTAGCGAGAACTGTTACGACGTAACGAAGTATCCCGTAGGTAATCCCCGTGAGGATATTGGAGCGGTCATCAATAGCATCATTGCAGACATCAAAAGCAGGCAACCTGTTTCCGATCTAAATGATGGCGGAAAACCTGGAGCAGTTATCTATATACCGCCAGGCGATTACCGTCTTGCCACTCAAGTCGTTATAGACGTGAGCTATCTGAAAATTGTGGGCTCTGGACACGGTTTTACGTCTTCGAGCATCCGTTTCAACACAGCCGCAAACGAGCTGGCACGGTGGCACGAGGTGTGGCCGGGCGGTAGTCGTATACTTGTGGACATCTCTCCAGAGGCCGCCGACGGTGAGACTGCTGGAGCCGCGTTTTATGTTAAGCGTACCGGAAATCCTCGTATAAGCTCTGTGGAGTTTGCTGACTTTTGCATTGATGGCCTACATTTCATTGACGATGGTTCGGGGCAAAATGATGCAGAAAATACATATAAGAACGGCAAAACGGGAATCTATGTAGGCAGCGCCAATGACTCATGCCGAATAACGGGGATGGGTCTTATCTATCTGGAGCATGGAGTTATTGTTCATGATGCAGATGCGCTGGCGATAGACAACAATTTCATTGCTGAGTGCGGAAACTGTATCGAATTGAAAGGTATGGGGCAGGCCTCAAGAATAGCAAAT
The DNA here is from genome assembly GCF_009601505.1 of Sinorhizobium terangae. Classification (GTDB taxonomy): domain Bacteria; phylum Pseudomonadota; class Alphaproteobacteria; order Rhizobiales; family Rhizobiaceae; genus Sinorhizobium; species Sinorhizobium terangae. The sequence goes on along the minus strand of NZ_WITC01000119.1, from coordinate 36,453 downwards.
AATTTTGTCGGAGCCGGATATAGGGGACATTCCATTTATGCTGAAAAGTATGGGGGCATTCTAGTATCCTCAAACAACGTATTCCCTCGAGGTGCTAGCAGTGTCTATTTTTCCGGCGTGATGCGTTCCTCGGTCACCGGAAATAGATTCCATTCGTTTTATCCCGGAATGTTGGTTTTTGCTGCCAACTGTTGCGAAAATTTGGTTTCCTCAAATCACTTTTTGCGAGATCGCGAGCCATGGGCGCCCATGCAGAAGTACGATAACGGCTTGGATGATCTGTTCGGCCTTATGAAAATTGACGGCAGCAACAATTCGATAATTGCGAACCACATTTCAGAGACAATAGATACTCAATATATCAGGCCTCTCGCCGTAAAGCCGGTGATAATTAATGTGGTTTCCGGTAGCGGCAATTACATAGCCAATAATCACATCGTGGCGACAACCGAAATATCGCAAATCAATGATGCACCAAACAGTGCCTGTTTTTCAACGCAAGTGGGCGCATTGCTTTCAACTAACAACTTGAAGGCGCTCGAAGTAACGACGGTACTTGTGCAGAGGGGGTCGGTACGGAATACAGTCCTGGATTCAGGAAATGACGAACAGGTTGAGATGGACAAAACAATGAACGCCTTTAGGAGTACTCCAGTTCCTGGGAAAAGGGGCAGAGTTTCAATATAGACCGAGCGCAGACTCTCGAAATTCAGTGACTATTCGGAAAAGTCATCAACGAGATCATCGAATGAAGAACAGGGTGCATTTGGATGCTGAGCACGGCGTGCGGTTCGAGATCTGGGCTCGGCAAAAGCCTGGAAAATCAGCTCCGGAAGAAGACGCCGATGCCTTCGTTCTGCGTGCCGGCAATGGGGTCGTTTACCGGATCGCACAGCTGCCGCCCTATTTTCAATTCTATTCCTATACCCATTATGCGGCCGGCCCGCTCACGCTAGAATGGGACGATGGCGCCATTGAAATTCCACTGCTATACAGCTTCAATCCGGATGACGTCGCTGAGAAGGGCGTGACTTTCCTAGAGTTGCGCGATGGCCGCGTCATCGCTCGACCGAGGACATCCTGGCCGGAGTGGTACGAGAGCGACGCAAATCGCCCGCAGCTCAGATTCTCGCCGTTTCAGGCCTGGATGAACGATCCGAACGGGTTGTGTTTCGTCGACGGCCGCTATCACCTGTTTTACCAGTTCCACCCCGTTGAATCTGAATGGGGACCCATGCACTGGGGCCATGCCGTCAGCGACGACCTCTACCGTTGGATCCATCTGCCGGTCTTCCTGCATCCGGAACAGAATCTTTGGTCGCTGGGCGCCACCGGCGGCGCCTTCTCGGGAAGTGCCTTCGTCGGCCCCGAGGGCAAGCTCAGCTTCTACTACACGGAGCGGCTGCCGGCCTATGACCTGTTCAAGGACTACAAGGAGGTGCAGAAGCGAGTGCTGCCATCGACCGATCTCCTGCGTCCGGATGCCAACAAACTGGTGCTTGTCAATGGTCCCGACGGTATCGCCCACGACTTCCGTGACCCCAAGGTCTGGTATGATGCGGCCTGCGGCACATATCGGATGGTGCTCGGCGCGGCGATCGATGGTGATCCAGGCGTCCTGCTCTATGGGTCCGAGGACGGCGAGGACTGGAAATTCTTGTCCGTCCTCTATCGCGCTCCCGAGCATTTTCGCCGGCACGGCGCGCGCTGCGTGGAGTGCCCGGATTTCTTCGAGCTCGATGGTTATCATGTGCTGGTGATGGGCTTTGTAGGATACACTGAGCCGGAAACCGGCCGTCATAACCTGCTTTACGCGCAGGTCGGCACATTCGAGGGCGACCGCTTCATGCCCGCGACCCCGGCTTTGCAGGAACTGGATTTCGGCACCGATTTTTACGCAATGCAGAGCTTCCTGGCAAAGGACCGCCAGATCGCTTTTGCCTGGCTCTTCAATTGGGAATTCCGCAAGCCGGGAGGTTCGCCCTATAGCGGGGAGCTGTCGCTCCCGCGCGTGCTCGGCCTCGACGCCGAACGGAATTTGACAATGATGCCGGAGAAGGGCTGCCAGCGCCTGCGCGCCCGCACTCTTCGACAGACTGCACCTTGCCAATTCGCATGCGAACCGGGGTGCCCCGTCGAGTTGTCTTTGGCAGGCGATCTGGATGGAGTTCAGATCATCGCGCGCGGCAGCGACGGAGAGAGCTTTAGGTTGGCTCACAGCGCCCGCCGACTTGAGCTGGCCGTGGCGGAGGACAATGGTGACATCAAGTACCGCTCAGCGCCGCTGACGCTCGAATGGTTGACGTTGTTCTTCGACCGCGGCGTCGTCGAGGTCTTCGCCAATGGGGGCGCGGTCTGCGGCACGCGCCGTACCTATAAGGTCACAGACCTGACCTCGCTTGAAGTGAAGTCCGCCGACAGGTGCCGGATCGAAACGTATGAGGCATGGAGCTATGATTCGGCTTGGAGTAACTAGCATAGGCGGCGGCTGGTGAACCATGTCCTCCAACCGCACGTGTCGGCGCCGAAAATGGTGCATGCGAATTGCGGTATCGATGGTTCGATCCCTTCAAGGCGAGGAATGAACGATCACTCTGGCAGGCGCGCTCGCCGACGAACCGAACGGCTGCAATGGGCTCAATCGAGCCATGCCTGCGCGTTCTTTCGATGGCCGCTTGGCGAAACCCGCCAAAATCCCTATCGTGTGAAGTTGTCACGGTCGCTTAAGGTACCCCTCCCGATCGCATAAGGTACTATTTCGCCCCCTCTCGCAAACGACCCCTTTGCAGCCACCGGCCTGCGATACAGTGTCGACTGCGTCGGTCTATTCGCGCCCACGATCGTGCCGGTGTCAGGCGCGAGGAGATTTGCCCGTCGCGCGCAGGCAACAAGCGCCGTGCGAGCGGTCTCGGCATCAATCTCGCCCGCAAGTGCCGCTTTGCAGGCATTGAGCGCGATGGCGTGGGTTGGATTCCGCTTTGACGGCGGCCACTCATTCAGCCAGGTGTAGGCCTCGCTGACGCCGTGGATCTCGGCCGGAAATCCGAGTCCCACGAAGATTGATACCGGATGTCGAAAGCGATCATGCTCCATCGTTCTCCTCCATTCATGGGTAATCAACTTTGCGGGTGACGAAGCGCCTGGCAACCGTTATGCCCTGACCTCCTGACGCTGGAAGACGACATAGGTCAGGGTGAACAGCAGGATCATCGCAGCGACCAGTCCCGCGAACTGCGGCCATACGACCAGGAGGCTTTGCAGGGTCGGTAGCGGTGCGCCGGCGATCGCGCCTTGGACCTGATCGAAGAACAAGGGGCCCACCGATCGCGCCGCGGGGTTCAACAGCATCCCGGTGATTTCGCCGTAAAGCGTCTGAGGCGAGAACCTGCTGACGGCCTGCTGTGTTTCGAACTGCGTGACCACAGTCATCGGATCGAGCGGATCAATAGGGGCCAGCACGCTTGCAAGCAGCGGCGCGATCATGTCCCAGAACACCGCGAGCACCAGCCAGACCGACAAGGCGGCCAACGCCGAGGTCGCCGGCGAGCGGATCAAGGTCGAGAATGCGATCGCCAGCGCCAGCCAGACACCGGCATAGGCGAGCGTCGCGGCCAGATAGGCGACACCCCGCACGATGTCGGCGGCCGACGGAGGCAGACCGAGGAACAGGATGCCGAGGCCCGTCATGAGCAGCCAGAGCGTCAGCAGCGCGATCGCAATGACAAGCAAGCCACCGAGGAATTTTCCGAACAGCACCGCATCGCGGTAGATCGGCTGCGCCAGGAGCCGGCTCATCGTTCGCCGGGCGTATTCGCCGTTGACCGCGTCGAAACCCAACGCAATCGCCATCAACGGCAACAGAAAGCCAAGCAGGGCGGCGAAGGATGGAAGCGGTTCGCGAGCCTCCGTCAACAGCTTCAGGAACAGGAAAGGATCCTCGGCAGTGGTTTCGGTGATGCGCCCGATCGCGCCATAGACGGCGCCGATTGCGGTGAGCAGCACGAGCAGCATGATCAGATGCATCCGCGCGCTGGTCATATGATCGGCCGCTTCCTTGAACGCGATCGTTGCCGTGCCTTTGAAGGGTGAGCCTTCACGCGTCATGGACAACCTCCCGGAAAAACCGATTATAGGCTTGGTCGAGCCGAGCGCGGCGCAGGTCCAAATTCTTCAGGGAACCGCCAGCATCCACGACGAGGCGGGCGAGCTCCGGGCGGACATCGCGTTCGGCTTCGACCAGCCAATGACCCCGGCGGCCAGCCACGATCGACTTCACGCCCTCGGCCGACGTGCCTAGTTCGGAAAGGTCGACGCCATCGGCCTCGACATCGATGATGAATGCGCCTCCACCGATCTTATCGGCGAGCTCTTGGATGGTGCCGAGAAAACCGATCCGGCCGTTGCTAAACAACGCGATGCGATCGCAGACCGTTTGCACCACGTTGAGCATGTGCGACGATAGCAGGATCGTCATGCCGTCGCGGCTCAGCGCCCGGATCAGGTCGAGCAATTCCTGGGTGGACTGTGGATCGAGGCCGGAGGTCGGTTCGTCCAGGATGGCGACGGAGCACTTGCGCATCAGAAGTTCGGCAAGGCCGAGTCGCTGACGCATGCCACGGGAGTAGGTGCCGACATGGCGGTCTGCCACCTGCGCCAACCGCACCTTGTCGAGCGCCGCGGCAATGCTTTCCCGGGCAAGATCGGCAGACATGCCGGCAAGGCGAGCGGTATAGGCGAGGTTTTCTCGTCCTGACATGCTGTCGTAGAATCCGACGGCGTCAGGCAGATAGCCGACCTCTCGCTTTACCTCGAGCGGCTGGCGCAGCGGGTCCTTACCGAGAATATGCACGCTCCCCTCGGTCGGCTCGGTCAAACCCAGCAGCATCAGGATCGTGGTCGTCTTGCCGGCGCCGTTCGGTCCGAGCAAGCCGACGACTTCTCCGGCACGAACCGACAAATCGATTCCGGCAACAGCCACGGTGGAGCCGTAGCGCTTCATCAGTCCTTTTGCCTCTATGACCATCGTGCTCATCGCCGTCCATACCTCATCACCGCCAGGCCGAGGACGAGCACCGCGGTTGCGATGACGCCAAGTCCAGCCATGCCCCAGATCGTCGATGTGTTTACAGTGACGCGGAACTGAGCCGACTCCGACACGGGCCCGCCGCTCGCACGCACCGAGACCATGTAGTCGCCCGCTATTGCCTTTTCAGAAGGGGTAATCCTGACGTTCACCTGCCTCGTAGCATCGGGCGCGATCAGATCGACGCGGTCGGGCTCGAATTCGACTTTCCAGCCTGATGGGGGACTAGCCGACAGTTCGATGTCGGTCGCAGGCGCACTGCCATTGTTGGCGAGTGTGAACGGGAAGCTCGCTTCCTTGCCAGCCTCTGCCTGTCCGGAGAGGCGTTCCCGCGGCCCAGTCAATGTAACGTCGGGCTGACCGGTTACTTCAATACTGAGCTCGGTCGTAGCGCTCGCTCCACCGCCCGCCACTTCGACCACGACCGGGTAGCGGCCAGCCGGTGCTGACCTCGGCGGTGTTACTTCCAATGTCACGTTCTCGCTCGCCCCGGCCTCGATCGGCAAGCCGGTAATCTCTTCCGAGCCATAGCCGCGCTTGAAGCGTGACTGAAATCCATCGGGCACATTGGCGGCGAGACTGAAGAGGTTCTCTTCCGCGCCGTCATTGGTGGCTTCTATCTTGAAACTGAATGTGGAGCTGGCCGTACCTCGCAGCGCCGGCAGCTCGGATTTCAGCTCCAAGCCACCCTCCGCCGCCTCCGATAGTTTCACCACAAGGGGAAGATCGGCGGTCTGGTTTGCGTATCGCGCTTTCACGTTAATCGGAACGCGCTCGCCGCTAGCGCCCTCGGGCGGCGTCAGTTCGAGGTTAACTTCCTGTGTCGCATCTGGCGCCACCATGACAGCCGAGACCTCGCGGTTGCCGCCCTTCAGCGACCATTTCCAACCATCGGGAATGCCTGTAACTTCAAGTGACGCCCGCTGCGGCGGCAGATTGGCATTGCGCAGCGTCAGCGGAATTGTTTCGGTTTCTCCCGGGCGGATCGCCAGTTCCGGATGCGGTGTCGTGAGCCAGAAGCCGGTAAGCTTGGCGACTTCCTGTCGCTGGTCTTGAGCAACAGCCGGTGTGCATGCAAATGTCGCTCCAAGGGCCAATGCTGCTGCAGTGATCCATCGAGCAATTGTCCTCATCTCATTCTCCCTTCGACGTTCGATATCCATGCGCGCGGCGACCTAACCGATCACCAGAAACAGTTTTGAGCCGCCGCGAAACAGATCGAGCGCAATCGTGCCGCCGGCGTCCTTTAACGCCGCGGCGAGCTCCGCGACGGTCGCGATCGGCTGGCGATTGACGGCAACGATCACGTCGCCCGCGCGCAAACCCGATCGCTCTGCTGCGCTTCCATCCTCAATGCTGGAGACAACCACGTTACCCGCCGCATCCTGGAACTGCGCGCCCTGCAGGGAAGCGGGTATCGCCTCGGCCCCAGCTTTTGCCTCGGCCGGCTCAATGCGCAATGTCACCTTTTTGCGAGCCCGATCATGGAGATATTCGATCTCGACCTGCGATCCGATCTGAGCCAGGCCGATACGATTGCGGAGATCTGCCGAGCCGGTGATTTTGCGATTGTTGACGGCGGTGATGACATCGCCGGCTTGAAGCCCGGCATGCGCCGCCGGCGAATTCTGCTCAACGCTTCCGACCACGGCGCCGGAGCTCTCCTCTATGTGGAGCGCTTCGGCCAGGTCCGGCGTCAGATCCTGAACGGAGATGCCGATCCGGCCGCGCCGCACTTCGCCATGCTTGATCAGTTGCTCCATCGCTGCCGACGCCATCGCGATCGGAACCGCAAAGCCAATGCCAACATTGCCGCCGGCTGGCGCTATGATCGCGGTGTTGATGCCGACCAGCAGGCCGTCCGCAGTGACCAGCGCGCCTCCCGAGTTGCCGGGATTGATCGAGGCATCCGTCTGGATGAAGTCCTCATAGTCCTCGACATTGATCCCGCCACGGCCAAGGGCGCTGACGATGCCGGAGGTGACGGTCTGACCAAGCCCAAACGGATTGCCGATCGCGACGACCGGGTCGCCGACCCGAAGGGCATTGGAATCGCCAAACGGAAGCGCCCTCAGCTTGTCCGCGTCGATCTTCAGCAACGCTATATCGGTTGCCTCATCGCTGCCGACCAGCTCGGCGGTGAAGCGGCGGCGGTCCTTCAGGGTTACCGCAATTTCCCCGGCGTCCGCGACAACGTGGTGATTGGTGAGGATATAACCTTTATCCGCGTCGACGATGACGCCAGAACCGGCGCTTAGCCGCTGCTGCTGCTGCTCCGGCAGGTTGAAATAGCGGCGGAAGAAGGGATCGTTGTAGAGAGGATTGGTTTCGGCGGGAGCGCGTGACCTCACCGCAATATTGACAACCGCCGGCGTAACCTCCTCCAGGACATCGGCGAGCGACCGTTGTTGAGTGCTTGCCGAAATGGCGGGCTGCGGCTGCGCCGCCGGGAACGGCGCAGGGTCCAGCACGAGGACGAGTGCGGCGAATACGCCAACATATTTCGACGAACGCGTGATCATTTTTGCCCCGATTCTTCAGATCCTCCTTCGGAGCGGATAGGCGGGCCTCGGGTCCAGCCTCATCGGAGCCTCGTCCAGGGCTCCTGCCAACCTGCTCCAACCATATTCGAACGCCCTGCCCATCGAGGGCCGAGGCATCAGTTCACAGCTCCACCAGGGGTCCGCGCCCCTCGGGCGCGGACCCATCGCTTTCGTCAGAAGTCCATGCCTCCAGGCGGCATCGGCGGAACCGGCGCCTCCTTCTTCGGCTTCTCGGCGACCATTGCCTCGGTGGTAATCAGGAGGCCGGCGACCGAGGCAGCGTCCTGCAAGGCGGTGCGAACGACCTTCACCGGATCGATCACGCCCTGATCGTAAAGATCACCGAATTCGTTGGTCTGGGCGTTCCAGCCGTAACCAAATTCGGTTTTTTCGCGAAGCTTGCCGACAATGATCGAGCCTTCAGCACCTGCATTTTCGGCAATCTGGCGTACCGGCGCCTCAATTGCACGTCGGACGATCTCAATGCCGTGTTTCTGATCAGCGTTCTCGGTCTGAACGCCATCCAGCGCCTTGACGGCTCTCAGCAAAGCCACACCACCGCCAGGCAAAACTCCCTCCTCGACCGCCGCCCGTGTGGCATGCATTGCATCATCGACGCGGTCCTTGCGTTCCTTCACCTCAACCTCGGTCGAGCCGCCGACGCGGATGACGGCAACGCCGCCGGCAAGCTTGGCCAGCCGCTCCTGCAGCTTCTCGCGGTCGTAGTCCGAAGTGGTTTCCTCGATCTGCGCCTTGATCTGGGCGACGCGGCTCTGGATCTCCGCCTTCGAGCCTGCGCCGTCCACGATCGTCGTGGTTTCCTTCTCGACGACAATTTTCTTGGCGCGGCCAAGCATTTCGAGCGTCACATTCTCGAGCTTGATGCCAAGATCTTCGGAGATAGCGGTTCCGCCTGTGAGGATCGCTATGTCCTCCAACATGGCCTTGCGGCGATCGCCAAAACCAGGAGCTTTCACTGCAGCCACCTTCAGGCCGCCGCGCAACTTGTTGACGACGAGCGTCGCGAGCGCTTCTCCTTCAACATCCTCGGCGATAATGAGGAGGGGTTTTCCGGATTGAACAGCGGCTTCGAGAACCGGAAGAAGCGCCTGCAGGTTCGAGAGCTTCTTGTCATGGATGAGAATGTAGGGTTCTTCGAGCTCAACCCGCATCTTGTCCTGGTTGGTGATGAAATACGGCGAGAGATAGCCGCGGTCGAACTGCATGCCTTCGACGACTTCCAGCTCGGTCACCGCGGTCTTGGCTTCCTCAACGGTGATGACGCCTTCATTGCCGACCTTCTCGACCGCGTCGGCGAGGAACCGACCAATCTCGCTGTCGCCATTCGCCGAGATCGTCCCCACCTGCGCAATCTCGTCGTTTTTCGTGACTCTACGCGCGTTTGTCTTCAATTCCTCAACGATGGCGTCGACAGCCTTTTCGATTCCGCGCTTCAGGTCCATCGGGTTCATGCCCGATGCTACGGCCTTCGCACCTTCCTTGACGATCGCCTGGGCGAGAACCGTTGCCGTGGTTGTGCCATCGCCGGCGATGTCGCTGGTTTTCGACGCCACTTCCCGCACCATCTGGGCGCCCATGTTCTCGAACTTGTCCTCGAGTTCGATCTCCTTGGCAACCGTGACGCCGTCCTTGGTGATCCTGGGAGCGCCGAATGATTTGTCGAGCACCACGTTGCGTCCCTTCGGGCCAAGCGTGACCTTGACGGCATTCGCAAGGATATCGACGCCGCGCAGCATCTTCTCGCGGGCGTCGGAATGGAACCTCACTTCCTTGGCAGCCATTTCTCTACTCCTTCTATTTCTTGTCTGGCGTGGGTCCGGTAGGCACTAGGCTGCCGTTCTCGCTGCGGCCTCGATCTCGATCACGCCCAGAACGTCAGATTCCTTCATGATCAGGAGATCCTCGCCATTGAGCTTGATCTCAGTGCCCGACCATTTGCCAAAGAGAATGCGATCACCGATTTTCACATCGAGGGCTCGCAGCTGCCCGCTGTCGTCGCGCGCGCCAGCGCCGGCGGCAACGACCTCGCCCTCCTGTGGTTTTTCCTGCGCCGTGTCTGGGATGATGATGCCGCCGACCGTTTTTTCCTCGGCCTTGATGCGGCGAACCAGGATACGGTCATGCAAGGGACGGAATGTCATATAACTCTCCTCATAGACAAACAGATTTTTGAAGAGGTCCTCCGCGCCGCATCCGAAGCGAATCCAACGCGAGGCGCCCGATCCTTTCGGCATCGCGCGCAAATCGATCTGGTTTCTAAGCTTTCGAGTTTCAAGAGGGCGGCACGAATTTTTTAGCACTCGCCACTGTAGAGTGCTACCGGCATGAATTCATAGAGCTAATCGCGTGCATGCGGTTTGAATGCTCAGATTAACAACCCTCGTCCGGGCCCCTCATGGACGAGGCCCGGGGCAACCGCCTCCCCTCTAGACGCCACTCGATTTGATACACGTCATTTTGGCCGACCGCCAAATGGGGTCGAAGCAGGGAGCGCCGAGCTTCTTCGCGCTCCCTCGTATCTATGTTGCTCTGTGGAGGATGTAGCTATGAGACAGATCTCGACCTTTCGCCCTTCTACCGGTCAAGCATCGGCTTCGACCGCACCTTCGACCTGCTCGAAAACGCCAGTCTCAACGCTGACGATTCGCCGCCTATAACATCGTCAAGCTTGGCGAAAATGCATACCGCACCCCATCGCGGTGGCGATTTTTGCCGATGACGAACTGACGGTCAGGGTTTCGTCAGTTGCAGGGGATATGTTCGATGCTAGAGCGCGCACAATTGCGCAAAACTGACGATCCGCATGCTGATTGTGGCGAGTTACGTCTCGTCGGCGCAGCCCAAGGAGCTCCGCTCTGACGCGCGGAAGTCGTTCAGGCTGCAGCGGCACCGCGTTCCAAACTGTGTAATCCGCGCTTCCTCGTTGCATGGGAGACGGATTGTGACAGGAGTCGACGGGCGGGCGAATGCGCCCAGCGGACTAAGGCAACCACTGGTCCCGTGCTGAATCGGATATTGCGATGGAAAAGATGGCTCGACGTTCAGTTCGGTCATGCAGGGTCCGCGTTCTGAAAATCGAGACTCAGGAACCTCCTCCGCTCAAGGCCCCCTGCCCGACCGCCGCACGTCACACGATCGCTCCGCTATCTGTCAGTTGCATAGTGATATGCCAAAACTGAATTTCCCTAGTGTCGAGAAAAAAGAGAGTATCAACGTCAGTGTCATCGCACAGGCGCGAGATCTTTGTTCTCCTAACAGAAAGGGAGCCTTATGGATTCCAATCGGATAGATGGTACCGGATCGCTAGCCTTCAAGCCGGGGTACGTCGGCAGACCGGATGATAAACTATTCAGGCAAGCTGTGAATGAAACCAGGTCATCGACTGCCGCGCCTGTATCGACAAACGCTCCGATTTGGAGCTCGAGCGCTCCATACGGAGACTTTTCACACGGTGGCTATTCTTGGAACAACGACATATATGGGGGTAAGGCCGCTGGGCCTCAGACGATTTCGGTTCATGCAGACAACCAGTGGAGCGTGTGGTCGAACCAGCCTAATACTGATGGCATCAAGAGCTACCCCCATCAGGCTTTCAATGTCGGGAAACCACTCAGTTCAATCAATACTCTGACGTCGAGCTTCAATCAGGATGTTCCTGTTGGCGGCGCGTGGAACACCGCCTACGACATCTGGGACGGCTCACAGCAGAATGAGATAATGCTCTGGACAAACTACACCGGAAATCCAGACGGCAGCGGCAACGTTAAGCCCATCTCATATCATTATGACGCTTCCGGGGCGTCGATTCCGATCTACCGCAATGTCAATGTAGGCGGAGCGACTTGGAACGTGTTCGAAGGCTATAATGGCCACAAGGTCATCTCACTGCTTTGCACTTCCAAGACCAATAACGGGACGGTGGACATCAAGAGTATCCTGGATTGGCTCAAGTCGAAGGGCCACTTTGGCGACATAAACGTCGGCAGCGTTCAATACGGCGCCGAGATTACCGCGTCCCCTGGAGGGAAGAACTTCAACTTCAAAAACTGCTCCGTGAGCTCGACGCCGATTGACGCCGTGGATAGCAATCCAAATGTAAGCTCACATGTCGTCGACAGAGGCGCTGCCGTGAGCGGAGCGGCCGACCGAGGGGCAACCCCCCCAAGGAAGGTTGATCCCAATAGCGACGAGCAGCTGTTGTCGGCGGCGATAGACGCATTCCTGCCCAGCATGGTGTCCAACACACTGATGCTGAACAATTCCCTATTCAACTTTGCCAAGGAAGCCATCGACGAAGGCGACGAGGGCTGAAGCTTCCTCAACAGCCGACGCATTCGGCCCAGTAGCCAATAGAGGATTTGTCGATGAGCCCAGAAGGCTTCTCCGAGCGCGGGTTTTTGGCGGCCGTCCAGGCTTTATCGACGGGGGCAACGCTTCGAACAACCGACGTCGTTGCACAGCGGATTAGCAGCGAACATACTTCTCTCGCGCCCGCTTCTGATGTCCAGGAGATGACCTCTACCGGTTTGAGGAAGATATCGCCGCAGGCGGACCCGGAGAACCTGCCCATCTCCCTGCCTCCCGCAAGCGAGAAAGCGCCAGCCCTTCTTGATCGACTTGTCTCTTTGTTCAAGCTGGCCAGCGATCATGGCCCCCAACCATCACCGGTGCGGTTCGCCAAGGCTTCCGAACAGGTCGAGCAGGCGGCGACGGGGGCTCATGACCTGACCCAGGCGATAGATCGATTTGAGACATCGCAGCAATTCGCCACAGGTATCATGCTCCTGTCATCGCTCACCCAATCCGTTATGTCGTCTTCCAAGCGACTGTCCCAAGGGCAGTAAGGCGCCATGGCTGTCTTCCCGCATGGTCACACGACGTCATTGTCGCGCGCCGGCAAGCTCTTTGCCGCGCTCCTTCTCTGTGTTCCGCTTTGCTCCTGCAGCGAAGACGTGCTGACGGCGCTGGATCAACGTGACGCCCGCGACGCACAGGTCTTGCTGGAGCGGGCAGGAATCCATGCGAACGTCCTGCCCGATGAGGATTCGGCCTTTTCCATATCTGTAGACAGCCGCGATCGCACCAAGGCCATAGAACTGCTTGCGGAGGCCGGTCTGCCGCGCCAGCCGCGCAGCACCGTAGCAGATCTTTTTCCCGGCGACGGCTTCGTGGTAACTCCTTTCGAACAGAAAGCACGGCTGGCCTTCGCGGTCGAACAGCAGCTTGCCGATACCTTATCGGCGCTCGATGGCGTCGCAGCGGCTCGCGTGCACGTGGTTTTGCCGGAAGACAATGGCCGCGGCCTGATCAGGGAGAAGGCGCGCGCTTCGGCGCTGCTGCAGTATCGACCGGGCGCAGATCTGGCGGGTATCGAGCTGAAAAGCCGTTCCATTCTGCTAAACAGCATTCGTGGCCTGGCCTCTGAAGACGTATCCGTCATCAGTAGCCCGTGGTCAGAAGTCGGTTTGACGGCATCGGCTGCCCGCCAGGCATTGACATCCGCAACCACCCAGCCTGCTGCCGCCGACAATTTCGCCAGCTTCGGATCGCTGTTTAGCTATCGCAACCTCTCGATCCTTTCTGGGATCGTCCTGGCTGCCGCGGCGGGTCTGCTTCTGATCGTGCCGCGGCGGAAGGAAAGCCGATGAGGTCGACAATTCGGCAGGACGGAGCAAGGGCACTCGACGATGCGCGCCTTCGTCGATCGGTTCTGCTCTCCGCAAGGGCTGAGGACTTCGTTTTTGGAGCGGACGGGCCTGACGCAGCGCTCTGCCGGCGCATGGCGGCCTTACCGCGGATGCAAGCGCGGCTCTTCGAGCGGATTGCGGACTTGGCCGGCGATCCTGCCGACTGCACCGGTGACCTGCGTCAATTCCTGCTACTGTCGCCGGATGCCAGGAATGAGGCGGCGTTGCGCGCTGGCCTCACCTATCATTTGAATGCATTCGGGACGGCTTTTTCGCGAACCGTCCTCGAAGCACTTTCCGCTGCCTTCGGATTGCAGGCGGTTCGCTTCGCTCTGGCCCATGCCGGGCTTTCCCCCTCCTCCGTTGTCCCGCTCAATCCGGCGCAGGACGAAAGCCGCCGGCTCGTCCTCGCCGACGGCTGTCGCATTCTCGCCCTGTGGCTCAGGAGCCTGCGATTGGCGGATGCGTGGCAGCTGGCCTGGGGCGACCTCAATGCCGCGTCACTGACCCTTGTCCGGCCGGCCGCTTGTGCTATCGGCGCGGCCGTGGCCTCCGCAATGGCAGCGGATAGGGAGCACGCCGATGCATGAGCGTAGGCGTCGCAGCCGCGTCATTCCCGCTCATGAATTCGGTGTGATAAGCGAAGCGGCGGCGCTTGTTGCAGCCGCGCGTGAAGTCGTAGCCATTGAAACTGCGAAGGCCTCGGAGGTGCGCGAGACTGCGCGCGAGGATGGTTACCGCCAAGGCTATGCTGAAGGGCTGCGCAAGGCGACGGAAAGCTTTGCCGCTGCTGCGGCCAAGGCGGAAAAGGCGCTCTTCGATATCGAGGGACTTGTCACGCCGATCGTGCTCAGAGCCGTCGAAAGAATAGTCGGTAGCCTCGATGCTGACGAGCGGGTCGGTCGCCTTGTTACGCAGGCGATTGGGGAAGTGGCCGAGAGCCAGCGGGTGACCTTGCACGTTGCCGCTGGCGAAGCGGCGGCTGTCCGCAAAGCGATTGAAGGGCTCGACCGGCGTATCGACGTCGTCGCCGACCAGTTTCTTTCGGCCGGCGAAATCGTCATGGAGACCTCGATGAGCCGGGCACATATCGGCGCTCGGGAACAGATCGCGGCGCTCATGGAGGCGGCCGGCCATGGTTGACGCGCTGCTCAGGCTCGGAAGTGACATGGCCCGGGCCGAGACGCGCCGGGCGAGCGGCCGTGTCATCGGGGTTTCGGGGCTCTTGGTGCGCGCACAACTTCCTGCCGTGAGGATCGGCGAGCTTTGCGAGTTGCGTGAACCCGGCCGCGGGCGACTGGGCTTCGCTGATGTCGTCGGGATCGAAGGGGAAAGCGCCCTTCTCTCCCTGCACGGGGATACGCGCGGCGTATCGGTGCGCACCGAAGTGGTTCCATCCGGTCACCAGCCTTTTATCGTGACGGGCGATTTCCTGATCGGCGCGATCATCGATGCGCACGGCAACGTCCTTCGCAAGGCCGAAGTCGGCACGGGCGGTACGGCACGCTTTTCGCAATCGCTCCATGCGCCCCCGCCCGACATCCTGTCGCGTCGCCCGATTGATCGCCGTTTTCCGGTCGGTATTCCCGCCGTCGATGGTCTATTGACCTGCGGGGAAGGCCAGCGGATCGGCATTTTCGGCTCGCCCGGCGTCGGCAAGTCGACGCTGATCGGCGACATCATCAACAACAGCGATGCCGATATCATCGTCTGTGCGCTGGTGGGAGAGCGCGGACGCGAGGTCGGCGAATTCGTCGATCGCGTCATGCCGGCGGGGAAGCCGTCGAACGCAGTGCTCGTCGTCGCAACGTCCGACCGGCCGGCGCTCGAACGATACAAGGCCGTGCTGACGGCAACCGCTGTCGCTGAACATTTCCGCGACCGGGGCAAGCGTGTGCTCCTCATCGTCGATAGCGTCACGAGGATGGCGCGGGCGCTGCGCGAGGTGGGACTTGCGGCGGGCGAACCGCCGGTGCGCCGCGGCTTTCCGCCTTCGGTCTTTGCCGCGCTGCCCCAGGTCTTCGAACGGGCCGGCAACAGCGCCACCGGAACGATGACGGCTTTCTATTCGGTGCTGGTCGAAGGAGCCGAGCAGGATGACCCGATCGCCGAGGAGACCCGCGCGCTCCTCGACGGACACGTAGTCCTAACGGACCGGATCGCGCAGAGCGGGCATTTCCCTGCCGTCGACGTGCTCGCGAGCAGGAGCCGGACGATGCATGCAGTCGTCGACGAGAGCCATAACCAGGCGGCAAATCACCTGCGGTCATTGCTCGCCCTCTACAAGGAGGTCGAACTCCTCATCCGCGTCGGCGAATATCGGGAGGGGCAGGATCCGGCCGCCGACGAGGCGGTGCGCAAACGGGGAATGATCAACAAGTTTCTGTATGGCGCCAAAGGCTGTCGCCCGTTCGAAGAGACGGTCACAGCGCTTCGCGAGCTCGCCCGATGATCGTATCGGCAGTTCGCTCAATCCAGGTCGCAACCTGCGTTCACACCGATACCACCCGCATCGGTGCTCGGAAGTCATGGCAAATACCACTGGGAGACCGCACCTTAGCGGTTCGCCCCTTGGTCCCGGAGATCGCCATCGGCAGGATCGGCGAACCAGTGGCCATCCGGCTAGAGATCGCGAGCCGCGCTGCCGAGTTATGGTTGTCTGAAACCACACTGAGATTGTTCGTGGAGCGGTTCGAACCGCTGGCCCGGTGGGACCAACTGACGCCGGCGACCAGGGCCAACTTGTTCGAGTGCCTGGTTGCCGACGCGCTCGGCGCGATCGAAAACGGGGCCAGGGGGCAGATTGCACTAACCGAAGTCGGCGAGCCGACCTGCGATCGCACGGCGCTGAATTTCGCTTTCGATGTGAGCTGGGACGGTTTCGCCTGCGCGATCTGCGGCGAATTCGATCCGGAGACGCTTGCCGGACTTGTTCGCTGGGCGGGTCGCTTGCCCCGGCGCAGCCTTCGCGGCCTCACGACGAGCGTCGCGTTTCGGCGCGGCTTTGCCCTTCTTACGGCGGACGAAATCAGGAGTCTCTCCGCCGGCGACGCGATCGTCATCCCCCCGGCATCGCCAGCAACTGCCGTCGCGGTCACGGGCGAGCGCTATCTCGCCCGCTGCACCCGCACGGAGTCGGGCTTCACGCTCGAGGAGCCTTTGCTGACCCGCCCTAGGAATCCAATGAGGCATCTCATGACGAACGAAGACGTGGATCAGGACCTGCAAGGGCCCCCGCAACCCGCAGCCATCTCCGAAATCCCGATCAAGCTCGTCTTCGAAGCCGGACGCATCGAGCTTCCGCTTGGCGAGCTTGAAGCAATCGGAGAAGGCCATGTCTTCACGCTCGACCGCGCCCTGTCGGAAGCGGTCGACATCGTGGCCCAGGGACGGATCATCGGCCGCGGCGAAATCGTCGCGCTGGAGGGCTTCGCGGCCGTCCGCATCACCGCGCTCACCGACTGATGGAAAACAGTTTTCCCCTCGCCCAGAGCTTGGCCGCCATGGCGGCGATCTCGGCGCTCCCCGTTATCGCGGTGGTGGCGACCTCCTTCACCAAGATTTCCGTCGTGCTGCTGATCGTGCGCAATGCCATCGGCATCCAACAGACGCCGCCGAACCTCCTGGTCTTCGCCGTCGCCATCGTGCTTTCCGCATTCGTCATGAACCCGGTGCTCCAGGAGTCGTGGCGCATCCTCGCCGCCAGCGGCCACGACTTCGGCACGATCGGCGGAATGGCGGCGAGGATTGCCGAGCTCTCGGCGCCGCTGAAGGCCTTCATGCTGAAATTTTCCGACGAGGAGGTCCGCGGCTTCTTCGTCCAATCGTCGCAGCAAGTCTGGTCAGGCACACAGGCAAGGGCCGCAACTCCGGACGACATCGCGATTCTCACCCCGAGCTTCCTGGTTTCCGAATTGACGCGGGCCTTCCAGATCGGTTTCCTGATCTATCTGCCTTTTCTGATGATCGATTTCGCGGTTTCGGCGATCCTCGTTGCGCTAGGCATGCAGATGATGTCGCCGCCGGTGGTTTCGACTCCCCTCAAGCTGCTGCTCTTCGTCGCTGTCGATGGCTGGCGACGGCTTCTCGAAGGACTTGTGCTTTCCTATGCGGGATGACCATGGCTGAGGAACAGATCGCCACCGAGATCAGCACGTCCATCGTCGCCACCTTCGCGCTGGCGGGACCGATCCTCGCATTCGCCGCCGTCCTGGGGCTGGTGATCGCCATCTTTCAGGCGGCGACGCAGATCCAGGAGCAGACGATCTCGCAGATCGTGAAGATCTTCTCGATCTCCTTTCTGCTGCTCGTCTTCGGACGGGCGCTGGCGACGCCGCTGATCGAGCATTCCATTCACATCCTGAACGATTTTCCGACGATGGTCCGGTAGCGCCGATGGCACTGGAGGCTACGTCCCTGGTCAATGAGGAAACGGCAGTGCCGGCCGCCGCTTTGCTCGGCGCCGCGCGCGCCCTCGGGATCACGCTCATCTTTCCGCTGTTTTCGCTCTTCAGCATCGTCGGCATCCTGCGTTTCGGACTCGCGATCGGGCTTTCGGCCCCGTCGGTCTCCTACGCCTATTCCGTGCTTGCCCTGGGAAAGACTTCCTATTTCGACCTCGCGGGCCTGTCGCTGAAGGAGATGGTCTTCGGCGGACTGCTGGGCATGGGCCTCGGCATCCCCTTCTGGGCGGCACAATCGGCAGGAGACATGACCGACGTCTATCGCGGCGCGAATTCCGCCAACCTTTTTGACCCAGTGAATGCGCTGGAAGGGTCTCCGCTCGGATCGCTCTTGATGTCTATAGCGCTTGCCGTGTTCGTCTCAGCGGGCGGCGTCATCGATCTGGTGGCGATCTTCTACAATTCCTTCGGGCTCTGGCCGCTCTTCTCCTTGAGCCCGGTGGCCACCGATGATTGGCTGATGGTTATACTCGAAAGTTTCGCCCGGCTGTTTCGGGTCGGTGCGGTGCTCGCCGCTCCCTTCGTCATTGTCATGTGCGTGGTCGAGCTGTCGCTGGCCTTCGTCGGCCGCTCGGCCAAGCAGGTCCCGCTGAATGACAGCAGCTTGACCTTCAAGAACCTCGCCGTCCTCGTGGTGCTCGTCATCTACGCGAGCTTCGTCACCAGCTATTTCGGGACGCTATGGACGGAATCCTTCACCGCGGTGAAGGCGTCGCTGGAAGTCGGCGATGGCGAAAAATGACGACACCGAGGAAAAGTCCCTTCCTGCGAGCCGGGTAAAGCTCGACAGGCTCAGGCGGGATGGCCAGGTCCCGCGTTCGCGGGAGCTTCCGGTTGCGCTGTCGGTGCTGGCGATCGCAACCTATCTTGCCTGGGGGCTCGGCGGGATCATCGGTGATCTCGTTCATCTTTTCGAAACGGTGCTGCAACTCGTCGGCAAGCCTGCAGAGGTGCCGGCACCGGCGACGGTCCTGACGGACATGGGTTACGCACTGCTCAGAATCATTTGGCCTCCCCTTCTCCTCGGATTGGCAGTCGTCATTGCGGCGTCGATAATCGATGCGCAGGGCCTTCCCGCGTCGATGAAACACATGGGCTTCGATTTCGGCCGTCTCAATCCAATGGAAGGTCTGAAAAAGGTCGTATCCCTCGACAGCCTCACGGAGTTCCTCAAGGGACTCGCGAAACTGGCTCTTCTTTCGCTCGCCGGCGCCGGCACGCTTCTCTACTTCCTCAATGGGATCTTGTGGTCGCCACTGTGCGGCGAGGCCTGCGCCTTGGGCGTTGCGGTTCACCTTGTCGGCACGATCGCCGTCATCTCGGCCGCGATCATGATCATCGCGGCGCTTTTCGACCTGCACATCTCACGCGCACTCTTCCGACGGGAACACCGCATGACCAAGACCGAAGCGCGGCGCGAACACAAGGAGACCCAGGGCGATCCGATTATGAAATCGGCTCGTCGGCAAATCGGCGCGGACATGCGAAACTGACCGGCGCGCAAGCAAGGCTAGCAGGGGAGCCGTCTCTCAGGGATTCAGTGAAACGAGAGCATCCATCCGGGCCGCCTTGCGCCGCGCAAGTGACAACTCGTCTCTAAGTTCCGTCAGCAGCAGAGAAAGCCTCGCGCATTCCGCGTTGAGGTCTTGAATGCGCGCCTGAGCCAGGGAGCGCTCTCGACCGATCAATCCAGTCCGGCCGGACGCAACGAGCAGGTCGCGGCCCGTGACGAGCTTACCTGGGGCCATCTGACGCATCGGTGACGACTGCTCCTCCCTACGGCAAATGTCGTCTAGCCGGCCTTCCGCAGAGGCTTTCTCCTGTGCAATGCGCTGCAACCGCTCTTCGAATTCCTTCAGCCGCCGCCCGAGCTTCGCCTCACGGGCATTCCTCAGCCAAAGGAGTTGGCGGATGGCGACGGCGTCGATCGTTGGCCACGCCTTGGGCATCAGTTCGTCGCTGAGGTACGGTGCACGGTTACGATTTCGCGCACACCACCTTTGTAGATTTGAATCTTTTTTTCGGTGGACAGGTTAACCACCTTCTCGACGGCGGAGACGAAGATCGGCGGACCGCGGACAATTAAGACGTCGCTCATGGGGTCGTGCTGAATCGCCGCTTCGGGGTAAATGGGAAACAGTGCCCGAATTGCATTGCGTGCCACACTCCAGTTTCTTGCCTGCTGCTCCAGTACCACGGTGTTCGTCTCGCCTTTGGGAGAAAGAACCATCCGGCTCCCGTCGAAAGCAACGAATAGGTTCGCCGCTTCGCCAAGCGCCATGAACGCCTCCACCCCGCTGCCAGAGACGCTCCAGTTCTCGACTGTCCCGCTCAGCGTTCCGACGGCTGTCACCGGAATACCCGTTATGGAAGACAGGGTTTCGACAACCTGAGCCAGAGGTTGGGAAATAACGCTGAGGTGGACACTTCGAGCATCGGCGCTCGCAGTTGATGCGAGTGTGAGCCAAACGGCTGTAGCGACAAGAAACATGCGGCCTATCACGACGGTACCTCCGCTTCGTATTCCGTCCGGAAGCTCTTAGCACTGACTTGCGGACTCAGATAGATCTTTCTTGGGTATCCAAAAGTAAAAACTAACCCAGAGAGTCGACCCTGGAGATCCTAAATATGTTAAACGTCGTGATTCTACGTTCATAACTGTATCCATAAAACAGATGCTAGATATTTATTGCATAAATGGCCGGCTTATCTCCGGAAAATATTCAAAATAACAAATTGATTGTCTCTTCGATTTGAGTAATCTGAGTAGCGTTCAACAAGGAGACAAGAAATGGCTAGTACCAGTCCTACATCTACCTTGGATGCGGGAATCAGTTCTGCAATTTCCAGCTTCAAGGCTGCGCAGAACGAAGCAACCGCACAGAGCCTACAGGTCGCGACCGAAATCACCAAAATCAATGGCGTCGCCAACGCCACGAAGAAGATCGGTCCGGCTTGATATGGCCTAGGGCGAAGCCGCTGCGGCTTCGCCCTCCTCCGCATTGCGCTCTTCACTTCACAACGCCCTGCCAAGTTGAGGAGTGCGCCATCAGCAGAAACGATTGGAGTGATGCATGCGTGCAGGACCTGCTTTGCCTTCAATCGACGCTTCGCCGACTGCAAAGGGTTCGCCGGCACAGCGAGCCGGTGCTCGGGCAATCGCCGGCGAGCCTTCGTTGCGGGTTACGCGTGGCGGCCGCACCTGCGTACTTGTGCCCGGCAAGGGCACACACTTCGTCGGCGGCGGTGCGGACTGCGATCTCGTCGTCGTTGGCCTGAAGGCTGAGCCGGCGTTCCGTCTTGAGTTCTGGGGTGATGGCGACCAGGCGGGCGCCGCCGTCGAGGCAATCGGCGCGGGCATCAAACTCGGCACACGCGACCTGCGCCAGGGCAAACGCGCGATCCTCGCAAATGGCGCGGTGATTCACATTGCGGATGTCGAATGCGTTATCGAGGGCCTCCCCCAAAATTCGACATCACTTGCGCGTTCTTCGCGCCGGCGTAACGCCGCCGCCGGGCTTTTGGCACTGGCGGCCCTGCTTCTCGTCACCAGCCTCATTTTCGAAGGGGCTCCAGCCCCTTCGGAAAGGCCCTCCCGCCGAGCCTCGGTGGAGCCGCGCCCAACGGCCACCTCCATCGCCGCCGAACTCGGCGAGGCAATGCGGCTCGCAGGGCTCAACGTGCCGGCGGAGGTCACCCCGGACGGGACGGAAATTCTGGTCGGAGAAAACGCTTCCCCCCTCGATCTCGCAAGTCAAAGACGGCTTGCATCAATCCTGTCCTCCATTGGCGGGCGCAGTCCCGTTCCCTTGGTCGATCGGACCAGACTTGCCTCCGGACTCGAGGGCTTCGTCGCGGCGGCGGGCTATTCGCCGGTCAAGTTCATTGTCGGGCGAGATGGACGTCGTTACCGGGAAGGCGACGCGATCTCGGGGGAATGGCGCATCGAGGAAATCCGGCCGGGACTACTCGTAGTCGCTCATGGGGGCAAGAGGGATACCGTCAATTTCGAGCAACCGGAGCCGCGCCTGAAACTGAACCTCGCCAATGTCGATTCACTGGAAACCGAGCGATGATTGCCGGATCGTCGGTCCTTTCCGGCGTGTGGCGCAGAACGGATATATTATTCGCCGTCTTCTTCGCGCTGGTCCTCGCCATGATGGTGGTGCCGCTACCGACAGTACTCGTCGATGCGATGATTGCCTTCAATCTCGCCTTTGCGTTCATCGTCCTCATAACGACGATCTACCTGCGCAACATTCTCGACATCTCCACATTCCCCGCCGTGATCCTGATCGGTACGGTCTTCCGGCTGTCGCTGACCATTTCGACTACCCGGTTGGTGCTGGCGGAAGGCGACGCCGGCGAAATCATCCACACCTTCGGATCCTTCGTCGTGGCCGGCAACGTCCTCGTCGGACTGGTCGTCTTCCTGATCATCGCCCTCGTGCAGTTCATCGTCGTCACGAAGGGTGCCGAACGCATTGCCGAGGTGGGAGCCCGCTTTACGCTCGATGCCATGCCCGGGAAACAACTCGCCATTGACAGCGACCTACGCAACGGCCACATCACAGCGGAGAAGGCGCAAAAGCGCCGAGCCCAACTCGAGCGGGAGAGCCAGTTCTTCGGTGCCATGGATGGTGCCATGCGCTTCGTCAAGGGCGACGCCATCGCCGGCCTCGCTATTGTTGCTGTCAACCTGCTCGGCGGTCTCGCCATCGGCATTTTCCAGCGGGGCTTGAGCTTCTCGGAATCCGCCCACCTCTATTCGCTGCTTTCGGTCGGCGACGGGCTGGTGTCGCAGATCCCGTCGATGTTGATGGCCATCGCAGCCGGCACGGTCGTCACGCGGGTAAACGACGATAGCAGCACCAGCCTCGGAACGGACATCGGCCGTCAGCTGGTGCGAGAGCCCCGTGCATTGGGCGTCGCAGCCGCCATGACCGCGCTGATGAGTTTCGCGCCCGGCTTCCCGGATGCGGTCCTCTGGCCGATCTCCGGCGTGCTCGCATTCCTCGCATTCACACTGTGGCGCCGGAGACAGTCCGGCAGCCCGGCTCGAGGATCGGAAGAACCTGCGGCCGTTTCCCTCGACAGGACAAAGTACGGCGACCCCATTATCGCAACAGTCTCGGCGGCAACCATGGCACGCTTGGCGGCCGAAGGCCTGGCGACGCTGCTCGACGGCCGTATCGGCGTCTTGGCCAAGGCCGTCGGCGTGGCTATTACGGTACCGACATTCAATGCCGATCCCCGTATGGGCGATGATCTCATGCACATCCAGGTCGAGAACGTGCCGGCAGGTCTCGTCCAGTGCCCGCCGAGCCGACCGGCGGAGCAGATTGCCAACGATATTGCGCGTATCGTCCGCCGCCACATCGGATCGATCTTCAGCGTTGAAGACGCGGCGCAATGGCTCGCGAGTCTCGAGCCGAGGCTGGGCAAGCTCGCAAGCGATGTGCGGGCGCAGGTACCGCCCATGCTGCTCGTCGCCGTCATGCGCCGCCTGCTCGATTCCGGCGTCACCGTGTCTCAGCCACGCGGTCTTCTCGAGGCCCTGCTCACCTCCCAACAAACGCAGGCGCCGGAGGATATGGCGGAGCGCGCGCGACAGGCGCTCGGCCGTCAGATCGCATTCGGCCTTCTGGACCAAAGAGGGCTACTCCCCGTCATCACGCTCGGCCCGGAATGGAAGCGCAGCGTGCGCGCCTTCAAAGAAAGCTCGGGGGAAGCGGAGGCCGAGGCCTGCGAGAACCTGCGCCGGTTGGTGAAGGACGCCGATCAAAAGCTTTCCGCAGCGAATGCCGAGCATCGCGACCCCGTTGCTATCGTAGAGAGCGACATCCGGCTTTTGTCGCAGGCGCTCCTGATCCGTCACGGTTGCCGTATGCCGGTGCTCTCGCCCGACGACATCAGTGAGGAAATCACCTGCGACGTGATCGCCGCTGTTGGAGCCTGACAATAAAGAGGGAATGGAAAATGGTCGAAGGCGTTAACAACCAGAACACTTCATCGCCGATCCGGGATGAGATGGACCGGCTAAACAATTCCAGCCTGCGGAAAGAAATCTACAGGGGGATTTTCGAGGGTTACAAGGATGACAACCGCGACTTCCAAAGTATCGACGTTGCACTGAACCCCGACAAGTACACCGCGGAGCAGAAGTTGATTACGCTGCTCGATCTGCTTGAAGCACGCGAGGATTACGATCACTACGACGATCTCCCCAAACGTTTCGGCGAAAAGCCGCTCAATCAGGATGAGATCTGGAAAGACCTGAACAACGCCATTGCCATTCTTGAGGGCGATCCGGAAGTGCAGTCCTTGCTTACAAAAAAGGTGTTCGAAGGCTTCAAGCACATCCTCACAACCGGCAACCGCGTGGCTCCTGAAACGGAGACGGATCCGGCCAAGATCATCGACAACACCATCACGCGCGACGAGGAAGTCAAGGACCTGCGCGAAACACTGACCAGGAGTTTTGAGAGCGAACTCGTCAATGGCGGCATTCTCAAAGATGGCCTGAGGTCGGGCAAGGACATCCAGACCATCCTGCAGGAGTATAACAACGCCCTTGCCTTCTACATGTCGGTGCTGCCAGAAGCCACGGTGACCGCCAATTCGGATAAGATCGAGGCCGCTTACAAGGAGTTCTACAACAAGGAGGTATTGCCGCGCCTGCCGGAACTCGCCGACGCCCTGGATGGTCTCACCGGCGCCAAGGGGGTCGGAACGGTCACGCCGCCAATTGCAGACGGCCTCATCTGCAGTGAAGTCTTCGGCTCGGGACTGTTCGATTCCGATTTGATGAAGCAGATGGCGGATGTCGCCAACGGCAGCGACCGCACGGTGAGTGGACGGGCGACCCCGGAAGTCTCGAACCTAGCCACGCTGTTCCAGTCGGGCATTTATGACGTCGCCTCCATGCGACGCCTGCTTACGGAAAAGCACCTGACGCGGGACGACAAGCCCATTCCGAGTCTCGAAACGATCGCCGGCGAGTCAATCGACCTTATCGCGAGCAACTATTCCGGCGCGGGCAAGGAGACGTTCAGAGCCGAACTTACTTCTCTCTTCCGCGAACTGTGGGGTGATTTCGTAGAACTGGACGGCGGCGACGTGCGGGGCCTCGACGGCGCCATCGATCGCTACCTGCAGCGCAACGGCATTTCCGGCGAGGAGGCCAATGCGCTCCGCGACGGCGCGAAGATACTCTTCAACGGGGCGGCGCTCGCGTCGAACGCGGCGCGCGACACGGCAATGAGCACGAACGAACTCTCCGCTCTAATGGTGATGAGCACCAAGCTCGCCGGTGAGTATCTCGGCCAGTCAGGCGTGACGTCCGGCATGCGCGGCGAAGCCTCCCGCCAGGCGACGGATTTCAAGCTCGCGTCTTGGGATGCTTCCGTGCGCAAGGATCACGACGTCGACGCCCTCAATAACGCCGGCGAGACTCTCACCGGCTTCATCAAGCGAACCGACCCCCAAGCGATCGTCTTCGGTCCGGCACTGGAGCCGGGTGGGGTAGCGAGCCTGTTTTCCGACGCCACCTCCATCATGGCAGGAAACCTATTCGGCGGGGAAAACGACAGAGCGTTTGCTCGACAGACCTTTTCCAGTGAAGTGCTGACCATCCTGGAGTCCCTGTGGGACAAATTCGCCAGGGGCGAAATTTCGGCAAGGGACCTGCCGGGCCACCTAGAGCGGCTGACTTTCCGCCTGAAGGCGCCGCAAGGCTCGGCTATGGGCGCTGGCGACTACCGGGAGGCGGTCGCACAGGCGGTGACGGCGCTTCTGGATGCGGGGGCGCTGGTCTCGCGGGTGCAGCCGAAGACGCTCAATCAAGATCTCGTGTACCGCGGAGCGGACGGTAAGTTCCATCGCAGGACGAGCATCAACACTTATACGCCGCAGGAAATCGGCGCGATGATTGCTATTGCCGCGGGTTTGGCCGGGCGCGGCATCGCGAGCGGCGGAACACATTCCCTGATCCGCGGCGACCACCCGAACCTCAACTCCTCACAGATTGCCGAAAAGCTGTTCGGAACCAAGAAAGACGGCTGGAGTATCTCGGTGCTTGGGCGTTACGACATGAAGACCGTCGAGGAGATGGCGGGCAAGATAACCGACCTCGCCAAGGAACGTGCCCCCGATCTCGTCATCGGAGATCCCACGGCCTTCTCCAGCGCTAACACCGATCTCGAAGATCTGTTCGGCGATACTATCAGCTCCATGGGCCGTTCCTTCTTCGGCGACAATGTCGACGCAGCGGGGCTCTTCAAAGGCAATGTGATGAGCATCATCTATTATATTTGGTCGCTCGGCCGCCCAGGTGGCCAGATCCAGACGATAACGGATGAATTGCTCAAGAAGGTGGTGAACGAACGGGTGACGGAAGCGCCAAGCGGCACGTCACTGACGGAGTACAAGAACACCATCGTCCGCTCGGTCAACGCCATCATGTACGGCGCTCGCACGGTCTATGCCGGATTCAATCTCGCGCCGGGGGACAACGTCGGTCTCTCTGCCCTCATCCTCTATGCCGCCTCGACGGGCGTGAACATCCTGCAGGCGGTCGGCGATGGGCTCAAAGAGTCGACGAAGGACAGCAAATTCAGCAAATGGGCGAAGGTCGCGCGGCAGGACTCCGCGGAACTGCTCAAGACCGGCGTCAACGTCGCCAATGCCCTTATTTTTTCCGCCTGGCTGCCGCTTGAGGCGCTTTGGCTGATCGCCGACGTGAAGAGGGGCGACCCGGTCAATATCAGCCTGATTTCGGTAGGCCTTGCTGCCGACACCATTATTGCCGGGGAAGCCATCATCAACATGGGAATTCAAATCGGCAACCTGATCAACCGGGTGGCGACTGGTGGAACGATCGGTCTGCTGGGATCCGCCGGTACCCTGGCCCTCGCGCGCGGTTGGACGCTGGCCTTCGGTATGGCCAATCTGGTCTCCACCGCTGCCTGGATGGGCTATTCAATCTACCAGGGCATCAAGGACAACAACGCCTTCAAGAAACAGACGAAAGAGATGGAA
This sequence comes from Sinorhizobium terangae, assembly GCF_009601505.1. GTDB lineage: Bacteria > Pseudomonadota > Alphaproteobacteria > Rhizobiales > Rhizobiaceae > Sinorhizobium > Sinorhizobium terangae. Next base: position 9,617 of record NZ_WITC01000119.1, on the reverse strand, counting down.
TCAACCCTGCGACGGCTGCTGGACGATCCGATCAAGTTCGCCCGCGGCTTTCAATTCGGTCCGATCAAGATTGGCGACCTCGATGAACACGAAGCGACGCCCGTCGATTGGGATTCGGTCATCGCACGACAGATAGGGCGTATGTCCGCCTAATAGAAAAACATGCCGGAGGAAGCCGCGAACGAGTTCGGCTCGTCGAGACCGGCGCGGATTGCTCGCGCCAGAAGATGCAGTCTGGCAAAAAGTCGCGTCGCTGGAATTTTCGGATAACACGCGACCTTATGTTTCCTCCCTGGGGCGCAAGCTTTCGGTCCTGCAATCTGGATTGAAAGCGCCGCCGCCGCTGCACCCGCAAGCCCGGCGACGGCTTGAAATTGTAGGATCCACGGTCGGCACGCAGGCCACGACCGTTCTCTCCACAAAGCTCTGAGGACGCGCACTACGCGATTGGCGACGTCGCAGCGACGTTCTCGATTCGCCGAATTCAGGAGAAAAGTGAGTTTGGCAGCTCTCTCGGCTGCCGGTCGCGATTTCGGCACGGAAGGCGCGCCTCTTGGGGAGATCTACAGGCGAGCCGCCTGGCTTGGGCTTGGAGCGTGCAGCTTAGATCCTTTCGGAGGAACGCCCGCCAACGAAAGAAGAAAGACGATCACCCCAAGTGATTGTGCCGCGCGATGATCTGCGGCCCCGCGTTCGGCGCCATCGACTTGCGGTGCGGGAGACCGGAGCCATCGACGCCTGTGCGCCTCCCCGAACCCGCCGGAACTTGGCGCAATATCAGCATTTCTCCTCAGCCAGTCCCGAAGCCGGGAACCGGCGGGATGGTGGGGACTTCGATTGGGGATAAATGACTGGTAGCTGCTGATCACCGGAGCCATATCCGCAAAAGGAAACATGAGGCGGCCGGACCGGATTTCCTCCTCAACGAATTCCGGGTCGATAATAGCCACTCCGCCCTGTATCGGTCGACCACGTTTTTGATGCCGCCACTCTGTCGAATATCCGTGAACGCCGCTCAGCTCGAGCACCCCCGCGCAATACGACGTTCGACCGCCAACACGAGACGACGTGTGCGACCCGCGGGTCAAGGATTCCCAGGCGGCTATCAGCAATGCATCCCGCGCGCTGTTGCACGAAGCTCGCGCCAATCGCCACATCGCCGGGTCAGAAAAAGGTGATTGAAATCTTCACATCGCAATGCAACATTGCTACGTGTTTTCGCCCGTAGGATGTTTCCATGGACAGTTTGCTCTATCGATTTATCTTTAGAGTCGATTTTGATCATCGATACGAACTGGCGGATAGGCCGGGTACAATCATCGAAACGATTCTAGATACCGCTAATGACTACTGGGACGTAGTTGGGCCAACCAACAATGCATTTCAAATCAATGCGGCCAAAAACGTTGCCGCCAACCGCAGTCGAGCGGGTGCGAATTTTGCAGTGGATACAAACGCCGTAAGTGGGAGTATCGAGATTGAAGAGGGAGTGGAGTTCGAGAAATTCCTATCCAGCGAATACCTTGAAGTTTGCAACGCCTCGTTGGAGGAGTTGATTTCAAAGTTCGGTGTCAAGAACCTGAACCGCGTCGGCATTCGCTTGCTTATGACAGGTGGCAGGGCCAAAGATTTCGATCACCATCGAGATAAGGTCACAGCGAGGTACAAGGATCTTGCCGTGCCGCCCGACGCGTCGAGTGGTTTTGAAGTATCAGACGTTGCGCTGATCTTGACCGGCAAACTGGAACATGACATCCAGTTTCGACTGCAGACCGGCCCGGGCGGAGAGAACGACATTGGTCAGTTTTTGCAGAAAAAAGTAGAGCGGGTCAAAGAAGCGACCGACGCACATGAGTTCGCTGCAGATATTGACATTTTCCAACATAACATAAACTTTAGGGGCACTAATCTGCTTAGATGGATTAGAGCGAAAGATCCGTACGCGCGAAAGCTGCTTTCTGTTGCAAAATATTCGTCCCGGGGCTGAGACAAGATGCTGGATAGCGCTACAAGAGTAGAAGATTGGGGTGGCTTCAATCCGGGCCGGCATTTGCAAGCCCCGGACGCCAATCCCTTGTCTGACGCTCGGTTTTCTCCTTTCGCAGGCAGCGCCACAAACACGTCGATCAGTGCCCTCCCGTACGACGCCCCCGCGCTTCACCAGGATTATGTAGCTCCTCCGAAGCAAGTAGCTCCGGAGAAGCGTGAGGACACGGGTAAGCTTGAAGCAATAGACGCGACGGTAAGGGATATCGGAGAACACTTCGTCCTGGTGACCGCTGCTCCCGGTGGCGAAATCGTTGAGCTCCAGGTCCCCGTGGAGCTGTGTCCGCCAGAGATACGTTTTGAAGGCATGCCGATTTCGATAAGCATCGACACCAGTTCGCGGTACTCTTCCCTGAAAGTTGAGCGACGTGCAAAGAAGACACTGTTGTCAGAAGATTTCAAGTCGCGCTTCACTGCAATGACTGAGTGGGCCGACAGCCTTTAATGCTTCTTCTCCATTTTCTGAATGTCGAGAACGGCGACTGTACGATCGTGGAGTACAACGATGGTACGCATCGAAGATTCGGTGTCATTGATTGTAATCGTACACGGACCCGCAAATCTCCTGCTCTCGACAAGCTCAAATCTCTCGGCGCCGCTGACTTAGAGTTCGTCTGTATCACGCACCCAGATAAAGACCATTATGCCGGAATAAGCGACGTTTTGGATTACTATCAGGGTAAAATAGCTTCTTTTATGACCTTTCCGCTGGCATCCGTGCTGACAGATCAGGAGCGTCTAAAGAAGTACGCAAAAAAAGTTCTCGCTCTAGCCAACCTGGCTGATGATGAGGACATTGCGAACCGCCACTTGGAACTCGTCCAAATCCTCAAGCACGCGAGTGAGAATTTTTTGCCCGACAATTGGATCGAAGTGTCTGGAGACTTCGATCGCTTAGGAGTATCCGGTTTTGGTCCGGTGGAGTTTTACGGTATATCTCCGCCAAAAAGGATGCGGGGGCAGATCGCCCAAATGGTCCTGGATCCGAACGAAATCGCCACTGTCAACAACAACGAGATTAGCGTCGCCATTGAGATGCACTACGCTGGGCGCCGCATCGTCCTTGGCGGCGACTCGGTTGATGAGAATTGGGAGTGGCATAGAAAGTACCGAGCGAAAGTGAATGCGACGATCGCATCGAACGTCGTCAAGCTTCCACATCATGGTTCACGCTATGACAACTCGCCAGAAACGTTGGATGATTTCTTTGATGGCATAGACGATTCGATCGCTATCATCTCGGCAGGCGGGCGTATTCATCCTGACTTTGAGACTATCGAAAAGTTGCAAAGTTTACCTTGTACTCGTCTATGCACCAACCTGTTCAATCCAGACGAAAGGGCGCTCAAACGCATTTACAACAATGGCGCGCTGACTTCGCGCCTTCGACACTATTTGAATGTTTACGCTAGCCCGTTAGTCGCCCGACCGACGCCCTGCAAGGGCGATATCGTCGTGTCGATCAGCCCCGACGGAGCAATAAGTTCTCAAACGGAATACAATACTGTTTGCGGGTGTACAAAGTCCTTCTCGGCTTCGGGCCTTCCCACTCTTCCTAGTACCCCGGCCATACGCTCGGTCCCATGACCCAATCCGCGGCCAAGGGCGACCAGCGCAACGTTAGCGCCGGATGCGCGTGCTGTTATGCAAGAATCGGTCCGGAATCCGGAGCTGCATGCAACAGTCTCGACAGCTTTCGCTGACCTAGAGCAGATCCTGCGATCGATGAATCGATTGTGAGGTGACGATGGGGGCCGAAGCTGATTCAACATCCACTTTGGAGAGGTGGATGATGGCACGAGCACTGAGCGATGATCTTCGATTGCGGGTATTGAAATTGTCGGCGAAAGGCGTTTCCGCGCGTCAGGCTGCAGCCCGGTTCGGGATTGGAGTTTCGACAGCAATCCGCTGGATTGCGCGAGCCAGAGATGGCGAGCAGACAGCACGGCCACAAGGTTGGCGAAGATCCTCGAGCTTGGATGCACACGAGGCGTTCATTATCGAAATGATCGATGATCGCAAGGACGTGACGCTCGATGAGATGGTCGAGCGTCTGTTCGTTGAGCAGCAGATGCGTATCAGCCGGAGCGCGCTCGGTGCTTGGCTACGACGCCGTGGCTGGACGTTTAAAAAAAGTCCGCACATGCATTGGAGGTAAGCGCGAATTTCCCCGCACCTTTTGCTGTTGAGTGCTCTGATGCATGAGGTGTCCACCAAAATAGGTGGACACCTTGTGATGGAAGACGATGATCAGAAACTGCAGGTAAGGCTTGTTGGTCGGAACGGGCGACGCCGATACGAACCCGCATCGAAGGACCGTCTTGTCTCGGCCTGCCTTGAGCCTGGCGTGTCGGTATCGAGGCTTGCGCTCGAACATGGGGTCAATGCGAACCTTCTTCGGAAGTGGATAAAGAAACGGACGGAGACGCAGTCCCTCCCGCCGTCCTCATCACCGGCGTTTATCCCGGTTCAGATTGAAAGCACTTCCGATCGGGCCTTGCTGCGACAGAGCAGCATGGCTGCGGTGGATGTGCCGGGGACTTGCGATGGAGTGCGTGGGTCGGCATCGAAAAGGGCTGCGCCTTTTTCCTCTCCAGCCAAGGTGAGCGCGGCACTGCCGAACGGCGTGAAGTTGACGCTGGAATGCGGTGATGTGGATGCATTGACGGCGGTCATCGGAGCACTGGGTCATGTTCAGACTGGGCGCTGACCTGAAAGTCTACCTGCACCGCGAGCCGATCGACTTCCGGGCCGGCATCAACAGCCTTGCGGTGCTGGTTCAGGAGGCGATGGCGCTCGATCCGTTTGCTCCGGCGGTTTTTGCGTTCTGCAATCGCCGTCGCGACCGGATGAAGCTCCTGTTCTTCGATCGGTCGGGCTTTGTGCTGGTCCTGAAGCGGCTGACCGAGGACAAGTTCCGGTGGCCGCGCCGCGAGGCAGCGGTGGTCACGCTTACGACCGAGCAATTGCACTGGATCCTCGACGGCATCGATATCGATGCGATGGTCCGCCATCCGGTGCGGCAATATCAGGTTGCCGGTTGAGGGCTCTCGAATTGAGCGGTTGACGCGGCGGCATGCTTTCGATTCAAGAATCTGATGAATCGACCCGGCGAACCGACTGTTGAAGAGTTGATGGCGCGCATTGCTGCGCTGCAGGCGGAGAACCGTCAGCTCACAGAACGCGTCGTCAAACTCGAGGAAGAGCTGGCGCTTGCACGGCTGCATCGTTTTGCGCCGAAGAGCGAAAAGCACATTGACCGCCTCTTCAATGAAGCTGAACAGGCCGCGGATGAGGACGATGCCGACAACGAAGATGGCGATGTCGTCGACCTGCCGGACACAGGGTTGCCACCCGTCGAAAGCGCGACGGGAAAGAAGCGCGGCCGCAAGGCCTTGCCGGAAAACCTGCCGCGCGAGCGTGTCGAGTATGACCTTGCCGACGCCCAGAAGGCTTGTCCTTGCTGCCGTCACCAGATGCATCGCATGGGCGAGACCGTTACCGAGCAACTTCATATCGAGGTGAAGGCGAAGGTCCTGCAGAATGTGCGGTTCAAATATGCTTGCCGCCATTGCGACCGGACCGGCATCAACACGCCGGTCGTGACCGCGCCGATGCCCGCACAACCCTTGCCGGGCAGCATCGCCACGGCTTCGACGCTGGCCTTCGCGCTCGTTCACAAATACGTCGACGGCACTCCGCTTTACCGCCTGGCACAGGTCTTCGAGCGCGCCGGCGTTCCCGTCAGCCGTGGCGCTCTGGGCCACTGGGTGATCGGCTCGAGCGAAAAGCATCTCTCCCGCATCTATGACGCCCTGAAGCTGCGGCTCAGATCGCAGCCCCTCATCCACGGCGACGAGACGACTGTTCAGGTGCTGAAGGAAAAGGATCGAGAGGCCACCGATACATCATATATGTGGGCCTACCGGAGCGGCGAGCATAGTGACGAGCCGATCGTGCTGCTCGATTATCAGCCGGGCCGCGGCCAAATACACCCGCAGGCCTTCCTCGGCGATTACCGCGGGATAGTGATGAGTGATGGCTATTCCGCCTGGCGTACACTGGAGGACGCAACCCATCTTGGATGCATGGCCCATTCCAGACGGCGCTTTGTCGAGGCCTTCAAGGCCAGGAAGAAAGGCGGCGGACCGCCGGAGCAGGCGCTCCGCTTCTTCGAACAGCTCTACCGCGTTGAAAGGCAGGCGCGGAACGAAATCCCCGATGACGGCGAAACGCGAGATCACTGCATTCGCCGCTTGCGCCAGCAACACAGCATCCCTGTCCTGAACGCCCTCAAGGAATGGCTCGACGAAATCGAGCCGAAGGTCTTGCCGGACAGCAAGCTCGGCGACGCCGTGTCCTACACTCTGAACCAATGGGATTATCTGACGCGCTACATCGAAGATGGCAGGATGCCGATCGACAATAATCTTCTGGAGCGTGACATCAGAATTTTTGCAACGGGCAGAAAGAGTTGGCTGTTCAGCGATACTGTCGACGGAGCCAGGGCCAGCGCCGTCATCTATAGCCTGATGCTGACCTGCCGCGCCTGTGGCGTCGAGCCGTTAGCGTGGTTGCGCTACGCCCTCACCGAACTGCCTCAGCGCACCGAGGACGCCGACATCAATGATCTTCTGCCCTTCAACTTCGCGAAAACCGCCACTGCCTGATCAGACCAGATGCCTTCCAATTCGGAGGCGATCCGTCGAATCGTGGGCGTCAACGTGCGGGGAAAATAGCGCTTACCATTGGAGCAGGATCGGCCGGATATCCTGAAGCGGCGACGCGCCTGGTTCGATGGTCAGCTTGATCTCGATCCCGAGAGGCTGATTTTTATAGATGAGACCGGCCTGTCGACCAAAATGGCACGCTTTCGCGGACGTGCAATTCGAGGCGAGCGTTGCCGAGCAGGTGTGCCGCACGGCCATTGGAAAACAACGACATTCACCGGCGCGCTCCGCCTCACAGGCATGACCGCACCCTTCGTCTACGACGGAGCGATGAACGGTAATGTCTTCCTGGCCTACGTCGAGCAAGTGCTCTCGCCGACCCTTCAGACCGGCGACGTCGTCGTTATGGACAACCTCCCCGCCCACAAGGCAGCCGGGGTGCGAGAAGCCATCGAGCGCGCCGGCGCCAAACTCATGTTCCAGCCGCCTTATAGCCCTGACTTTAATCCCATCGAAAACGCATTCTCGAAATTGAAAGCCATGTTGGGCAAGAGCGGAGCGAAAGATTGATGCCCTTTGGGACGCAGTCGGCGCCTTGCTACCCCGGTTCAGTCCTGGAGAATGCGCCAACTACTTCAGAGCTGCAGGATATGACCCGGATTGAACAGGATCTGCTGTAGGCGCACGGCAGCGTGTCGTGCATCGGGGCGAAGGGACGTGTGGCCATTCGGGTTGGGCGCCGGCGCTCTCTTGTGTCCCGAGGCGGATTTTTGCGTTCATCGGACTTTGGCGCCGATACCTGAGGGTCGGGAACGCGGACGGGCCGCGCCTTGGAATCGCCCTTCTTGGGCGGAATAGCAACTTTCTCAGTCATCGTTCGTTGCTCGCGTCTTCCACAAGAGAACCGCTCGGCAGAAGCAGAGTTCCAATCGAATGCGAGCATCTCGGCCTTGTGGTGGCCTCGACGCGCCTAGCTCCGCTACGAATAGCCGGGCTCGCGCCTGCGGTAGCGGACTCATGGCTCGTGGAGAGCTAGCGCCGCTCAGGCGATGAAGACCCAGGAGGTGGCTAGCAAGATAGCGCTGGTCCTCGAGCGCAAGAGCCGCTACACGGTGGTGATCAAGAATGGCTCGACAATGTCGTCGATGCCTTCTCACCGCTACCCGCCTTTGCTCGGCAGAGCTTCACCTTCGAGCGTGGTACCGAGTTTCGCGGGTTAAGGGCTTTGGAAGACGGGATCGTTGCCAGGATCTGGTTTTGTGATCCAAACTCACCGTGGCAGAAAGGCGCGCCGTCGAAAACGCCAGCAAGCGCATCCGCTGCTTCATGCCCGGCGATACCGACCTATCCATCGTCAGCCAGCAGCAGTTGGTCGCCCTTGCCCATCAACTAAATTCCCTGCCCAGGAAGTGCCTTGGCTATCGCACGCCCGCCGAAGTCTTCTTGGCGCATTTGCGCGATTGCGGGTAATGCCCTACCCTCCACTCGTCATTGTTGCACTTGGATTAGATTCTCCACCGCGAATTCCCGATTTGTGGGGTATTTTTCGGGGGCTCGAGACGAACCGTCGAGGCGAGAACATTCGGAGAGTTCCTTGGGACCTATTTAGAAGTCCCGATTAAGGCCGTTGAAATGGCTCGAGCCAGAACTCGGCGGTTTTTTGGATTGCTAACCATCGTAGCGTGGTTGCCTGGAACCGGTACGGCATGAATGGCCCTCGCATTCAAAACCAGATCCCAACCCCGCTTGGTCTCCCGATCTAACTGTTTATCAGGTTGCATCCGCCGACTGATGAAAGGCTCCATGGCATAAAACTGATGTATTTCGATTGGCAAGGAGGCAACCTGATACGATTGCAACGCCATATGAAATCGCGCGCTTTTCTGATACATCAAACCAACATTTTGGAGATCACGATCCAGAGGTATCGCCCCGATTTGCTGTGCCTTTTCAAGCAGCTGTGTAATCGAACTTCGTCCAGCAAAACGTTCCAACACTTCAAAGCTCTCATCATCCAGGAAATCAAGTGATTCCAGCACCACTTCCCGTACCATTTGGCTGGGTGACAGCTTTGACAAATTTGGAGGTAACGTGACATCGATGAACGCCATGAATGAGACAGCTTCATCGAGACTTAGTAAGCGCTGGGCAATTGCATAAGCCAAGATTGCACCTGATGAGTATCCAGCAAGGCGGTATGGGCCCCGTGGCTGGATCTCTCTAATTGCCAGGACCACCTCCGCGGCTATTCCTTCAAGAGTTGGTGGACAAACTTCTTTGAAAGGTGGCCATGGCAGTGCATAAACGGGACAGTCTACGTCCATTTCCTTCACCAAACTGAGGACATAGGAACAATCCCCCAGTCCTGAGGGAACAAAGAAGAGCGGTGGTTGTGACCCGGTTGCCTGCACGGAAATCACTTCCGGAACGCTGGGCTGTCGCCTAAAGTGGATCTTTGATGCGAGGTCCCTCAAAAAAGGGGCTTGGAAGAGATCGGCAGCGCTAAACTTCAGCCCAACAGCCAGCGTTCGACTTAGCAACTGCACCGCCAGGAGCGAGTGGCCGCCGAGCTCGAAGAAGTTGTCGTTGCGCCCGATGCGCTCGATGCCGAGAAGCTCCGCCCAGATCTCTGCCAGCGCCGTCTCGACCGCGCCCTGCGGCGCCTCGTAGCTGCGGCGCGCATAGGCGTCGTCCTCCGGCGCCGGCAGAGCCTTGCGATCGAGCTTGCCGTTCGGCGTCAACGGCAGTGCTGCCAACCGCACGAAGGCCGACGGCACCATATAGTCCGGCAGTCGCCCGCTCACATGCGCGCGCAACGCGCCGGCCAGCCCGCTTCCGCCATCTTCGTTGTTCGACCCGGCCTCGGGTCCACAGACCACATAGGCGACAAGACGCTTGTCA
>NZ_WITC01000118.1 GCF_009601505.1 Sinorhizobium terangae | reverse complement strand
ATGGCAAAGAGCAAATTTGAGCGCAACAAGCCGCACGTTAACATTGGCACGATTGGCCACGTTGACCATGGCAAGACGTCGCTGACGGCAGCGATCACGAAGTACTTCGGCGAGTTCAAGGCGTATGACCAGATCGACGCTGCGCCGGAAGAAAAGGCCCGTGGTATCACCATTTCGACGGCGCACGTCGAATACGAGACGCCGAACCGTCACTATGCGCACGTCGACTGCCCCGGCCACGCCGACTACGTCAAGAACATGATCACCGGCGCGGCGCAGATGGACGGCGCGATCCTGGTTGTTTCGGCGGCCGACGGCCCGATGCCGCAGACCCGCGAGCACATCCTGCTCGCCCGCCAGGTCGGCGTTCCGGCGATCGTCGTGTTCCTGAACAAGGTCGACCAGGTTGACGACGCCGAGCTGCTCGAGCTCGTCGAGCTCGAAGTGCGCGAACTGCTGTCGTCCTACGAATTCCCGGGCGACGACATTCCGATCATCAAGGGTTCGGCGCTCGCCGCGCTTGAAGACAGCGACAAGAAGATCGGCGAAGACGCGATCCGCGAGCTGATGGCAGCGGTTGACGCCTACATCCCGACGCCGGAGCGCCCGATCGACTTGCCGTTCCTGATGCCGATCGAAGACGTGTTCTCGATCTCGGGCCGCGGTACGGTTGTGACCGGTCGCGTCGAGCGCGGCATCATCAAGGTCGGTGAGGAAGTCGAGATCGTCGGCATCCGTCCGACGACGAAGACGACCTGCACGGGCGTCGAAATGTTCCGCAAGCTGCTCGACCAGGGCCAGGCCGGCGACAACATCGGTGCGCTCTTGCGCGGTGTCGACCGCAACGGCGTCGAACGCGGCCAGATCCTGTGCAAGCCGGGTTCGGTGACGCCGCACACGAAGTTCAAGGCGGAAGCCTACATCCTGACGAAGGAAGAAGGTGGCCGTCATACGCCGTTCTTCACCAACTATCGTCCGCAGTTCTACTTCCGCACGACGGACGTGACCGGCATCGTGACGCTGCCGGAAGGCACGGAAATGGTGATGCCGGGCGACAACGTGACGGTTGACGTCGAGCTGATCGTGCCGATCGCGATGGAAGAAAAGCTGCGCTTCGCAATCCGCGAAGGCGGCCGCACCGTCGGCGCCGGCATCGTCGCATCGATCATCAAGTAATAAGAAAACGGCTTTGCCGTTTCGGCAGGGACATGGTCTCCCATGTCCCTGCGATTTTTGAAAAAAGCGGCAGAGCGTAACGAATTCAGAAGTTTAAGTGTGTGCCTTTGAAGAGGCATACCGGAAACACGAGCAAGGACAAGTCGAATGAACGGCCAGAATATCCGCATCCGCCTTAAGGCGTTTGATCACCGGATCCTCGATGCCTCCACGCGCGAAATCGTGTCGACGGCCAAGCGCACCGGTGCCAGTGTGCGCGGGCCCGTGCCGCTTCCGACCCGGATTGAAAAATTCACGGTCAACCGGTCGCCGCACGTCGACAAGAAGAGCCGCGAACAGTTTGAGATGCGCACGCACAAGCGTCTTCTCGATATCGTTGATCCGACCCCTCAGACGGTTGATGCGCTGATGAAGCTCGATCTGGCCGCCGGCGTCGACGTCGAGATCAAGCTCTAAGGTCCGGCGCAAGCCGAAATAACAAGGAAGGTACGTGGAGTTTTCCAACGGCTTCCAGGAACAGGAAACCGGAAGGTGCAAGAGGCACCGGACGGGAACCCTAAACAAGAGGCGTGAACCGATGCGTTCAGGTGTGATTGCACAGAAGGTGGGAATGACCCGCGTCTACAACGAAGCCGGCGAGCATATCCCGGTAACAGTATTGCGGCTGGAGAACTGCCAGGTAGTGGCCCACCGCACGGAAGAAAAGAACGGCTATACCGCAGTTCAGCTGGGCGCTGGCCGTTCCAAGGTCAAGAATACGCCGAAGGCCATGCGCGGCCATTTTGCCGCTGCAAACGTCGAGCCGAAGGCGAAGCTCGTCGAGTTCCGCGTTTCCGCGGACAACATGATCGACATCGGCTCCGAGCTGACGGCCAGCCACTTCGTCGCAGGCCAGCTCGTCGACGTCACTGGTACGACGATCGGTAAGGGCTTCGCTGGCGCCATCAAGCGCCACAACTTCGGCGGTCTGCGTGCCACGCACGGCGTTTCCGTATCGCACCGCTCGCATGGTTCTACCGGTTCCAACCAGGATCCGGGCCGTGTTTGGAAGGGCAAGCGCATGGCCGGCCACATGGGCCAGACCCGCGTTACCACCCAGAACCTGGAAGTCGTATCGACGGACGAAGACCGTGGCCTGATCCTGGTCAAGGGCGCAGTCCCCGGCTCCAAGGGTGCCTGGATCGTCGTTCGCGACGCAGTCAAGTCCGGCACCCCGGAAGGCGCTCCGCGCCCGGCCGGCGTGCGCGCCGAAGCATCGAAGTAAGGGAGCCGAATAATGGATCTCACCGTCAAAACCCTCGAGGGCAAGGACGCGGGAAAGGTTTCCCTTTCTGACGCCATTTTCGGCCTCGAACCCCGTGAAGACATCATCGCCCGCGTCGTTCGCTGGCAGCTCGCCAAGAAGCAGCAGGGCACGCACAAGGCCAAGGGCCGCGCTGAAGTCGCCCGCACCGGCGCCAAGATGTACAAGCAGAAGGGTACGGGCCGCGCCCGCCACCACTCCGCTCGTGCTCCGCAGTTCCGCGGCGGTGGCAAGGCCCATGGCCCGGTTGTCCGCAGCCACGCTCATGACCTTCCGAAGAAGGTCCGTGCGCTCGGCCTGCGCCATGCGCTCTCGGCCAAGCTGAAGGCAGAAGAGATCATCGTCGTCGACGACCTCGTTGCCAAGGAAGCAAAGACGAAGGCTCTCGCCGGCGTATTCGCGTCGCTCGGCCTCACCAATGCTCTGATCATCGGCGGTGCCGAAATCGAGAACAACTTCAAGCTCGCAGCCCAGAACATCCCGAATGTGGACGTTCTGCCGGTCCAGGGCATCAACGTTTACGACATTCTGCGCCGCGGCAAGCTTGTGCTTTCCAAGGCTGCCGTAGAAGCTCTGGAGGAGCGGTTCAAATGACGGATCTTCGCCACTATGACGTGATCGTGTCTCCCTCGATCACCGAAAAGTCGACGCTGGTTTCCGAACAGAACCAGGTCGTCTTCAACGTCGCCAAGGGCGCTTCGAAGCCTGAGATCAAGGCTGCTGTCGAAGCCCTGTTCGGCGTCAAGGTCACGGCCGTGAACACGCTCCTCCGCAAGGGTAAGCTGAAGCGTTTCCGCGGTTTTGCCGGGAAGCAGAAGGACGTGAAGAAGGCGATCGTTACGCTCGCCGAAGGTCAGTCCATCGACGTCTCCACCGGTCTCTAACGGATAGGCCCATTAGGGTAAAAACCCAAAAGGGAACAAGAAAATGGCATTGAAAAGTTTCAATCCGACGACCCCGAGCCAGCGTCAGCTGGTCATCGTAGACCGGGCTGGCCTCTACAAGGGCAAGCCGGTCAAGGCGTTGACCGAGGGCCTGTCCTCCAAGGGCGGTCGCAACAACCTGGGCCGCATCACCGTCCGCTTCCAGGGCGGCGGTCACAAGCGGTCTTACCGTCTGGTCGACTTCAAGCGTCGCAAGTTCGACGTTGAAGGCACGGTCGAGCGTCTGGAATACGACCCGAACCGCACCGCCTTCATCGCGCTCGTCAACTATGCCGACGGCGAACAGGCCTACATCCTGGCGCCGCAGCGTCTGGCTGCCGGCGACAAGGTCATCGCCTCGGACAAGGCCGTTGACGTCAAGCCGGGCAATGCGATGCCGCTGCAGTTCATCCCGGTCGGCTCGATCATCCACAATGTGGAGATGAAGCCGGGCAAGGGTGGCCAGATCGCTCGCTCCGCCGGCACCTATGCGCAGCTCGTCGGCCGCGACCAGGGCATGGCGATCCTTCGCCTGAACTCGGGCGAACAGCGCCTCGTGCACGGCTCTTGCCTTGCATCGATCGGTGCTGTATCGAACCCCGATCACGGCAACATCAATGATGGTAAGGCTGGTCGTTCGCGTTGGCGCGGTAAGCGTCCGCACGTTCGCGGCGTCGTCATGAACCCGGTTGACCACCCGCACGGCGGTGGTGAAGGCCGCACTTCCGGTGGCCGTCACCCGGTTACCCCGTGGGGCAAGCCGACGAAGGGCAAGCGCACGCGCTCCAACAAGTCGACCGACAAGTTCATCATGCGCTCGCGTCACCAGCGCAAGAAGTAAGAGAGGAAGTCTCAAGTGGCTCGTTCAGTTTGGAAAGGTCCGTTTGTTGACGGCTATCTTCTCAAGAAGGCTGAGAAGGTTCGCGACGGCGGTCGTAACGAAGTGATCAAGATGTGGAGCCGTCGCTCCACGATCCTTCCGCAGTTCGTTGGTCTGACCTTCGGCGTCTACAACGGCAACAAGCATGTTCCCGTCTCCGTGTCCGAAGAAATGGTCGGTCACAAGTTCGGTGAATTCGCTCCGACCCGGACCTACTATGGTCATGGCGCGGACAAGAAGGCGAAGAGGAAGTAACGATGGGCAAGGCAAAAGCCGAACGCCGGCTGAAGGATAATGAGGCGCAGGCCATTGCGCGCACGATCCGCGTCAGCCCCCAGAAGCTCAACCTCGTTGCCGCGATGATCCGCGGCAAGAAGGTCGACCGCGCTCTGGCCGAACTCGAATTCTCGCGCAAGCGCATCGCAGATACGGTCAAGAAGACGCTTGAATCTGCGATCGCCAACGCTGAGAACAACCACGATCTCGACGTTGATTCGCTCATCGTCGCAGAAGCTTACGTTGGCAAGTCGATCGTGATGAAGCGCTTCCACGCTCGTGGTCGCGGCCGTGCATCGCGCGTCGAAAAGCCGTTCTCGCACTTGACGATCGTCGTTCGTGAAGTGGAAGCCAAAGGGGAGGCCGCATAATGGGCCAGAAGATTAATCCGATCGGTTTCCGTCTCGGCATCAACCGGACCTGGGACAGCCGTTGGTTCGCTGACAACGCTGAATACGGCCAGCTTCTTCACGAAGACCTGAAGATCCGCGCATACCTGATGGAAGAACTGAAGGCAGCCGGCATTGCCAAGGTCGTGATCGAGCGCCCGCACAAGAAGTGCCGTGTGACGATCCACTCTGCACGTCCGGGCCTGATCATCGGCAAGAAGGGCGCCGACATCGAAAAGCTGCGTAGGAAGCTTTCCGAGATGACCAACTCCGAAACGCACCTCAACATCGTCGAAGTGCGCAAGCCGGAAGTTGACGCGACCCTCGTTGCCCAGTCGATCGCCCAGCAGCTCGAGCGCCGCGTGGCGTTCCGCCGTGCGATGAAGCGCGCTGTTCAGTCGGCCATGCGTCTTGGCGCCGAAGGCATCAAGATCACCTGCGCCGGCCGCCTCGGCGGTGCCGAAATCGCCCGTACCGAATGGTATCGTGAAGGCCGCGTTCCGCTGCACACGCTGCGCGCCGACATCGACTACGGCACGGCCGAAGCTGAAACCGCTTTCGGTATCTGCGGCATCAAGGTCTGGATCTTCAAGGGTGAAATCCTCGAGCACGATCCGATGGCTTCCGAGCGTCGCGCGACCGAGAGTGACTCCCAGGGCTCTGGCAGCAGAGACCGCCGTCGTGAAAACGCGTAACATTCGCGTTTGGCAGCCAATATCGGAGAAGTAAAAAAATGTTGCAGCCAAAGCGTACGAAGTATCGCAAGCAGTTCAAGGGCCGCATCAAGGGCGTTGCCAAGGGCGGTTCTGATCTCGCCTTCGGCGAATTCGGCCTGAAGGCTCAGGAGCCGAACCGCGTCAATGCCCGTGAGATCGAAGCGGCTCGCCGCGCGATCACCCGCCACATGAAGCGCGCCGGCCGCGTTTGGATCCGCGTGTTCCCGGACGTTCCGGTCACCGCCAAGCCGACCGAAGTCCGCATGGGTAAGGGTAAGGGTTCGGTCGAATACTGGGCATGCAAGGTCAAGCCCGGCCGTATGATGTTCGAGATCGATGGTGTCAGCGAAGAACTCGCCCGTGAGGCACTTCGTCTTGGCGCTGCCAAGCTCTCTGTCAAGACGCGCTTCGTGCAGCGTATCGCAGAGTAAGGAGTGAAGCTCATGAAAGCCGCAGATGTTCGCGCTCTGAGCGCCGATCAACTCAACGAAGAGCTTGCCAAGCTGAAGAAGGAGCAGTTCAACCTGCGCTTTCAGAAGGCGACCGGCCAGCTCGAGAAGTCTTCGCGTATCAACGAAGTCCGCAAGGACATCGCACGCATTAAAACAATTGCCCGCCAGAAGGCGGCAGAAGCCAAGGCCTAAGGACCAGTAAATATGCCGAAACGCATTCTGCAGGGCACCGTCGTCAGCGACAAGAACGACAAGACCGTCGTCGTCAGGGTCGAGCGCCGCTTTGCGCACCCGATCCTCCAGAAGACCGTTCGTCGTTCCAAGAAGTACAAGGCTCACGACGAGAACAACCAGTACAAGGTCGGTGACGTCGTTTCCATCGAGGAATGCGCGCCGATCTCGAAGGACAAGCGCTGGACGGTGGTTTCCGCCCAGGCTTGATTTCTGCAGGTTTTGGCCGCGAGACCCTTGCGTCTCGGGCAAATATCTGTATGAAGCACGCAATTAAAGCTGAGGAACGCTCGAGTCCGGGCGTTCTTTTGCTTTGAGATGAGCACAATAAGCCGGGCGAGGGGGTTTCGACCCAACCGGCCTGGTAACAACAAGAAGGCGACCTGACATGATTCAGATGCAAACAAACCTCGACGTGGCGGATAATTCCGGCGCACGTCGTGTCATGTGCATCAAGGTGCTGGGCGGCTCCAAGCGCAAGTATGCGTCGATCGGCGACATCATTGTCGTTTCGATCAAGGAAGCCATTCCGCGCGGCCGCGTGAAGAAGGGTGACGTCATGAAGGCTGTTGTCGTTCGCACGGCGAAGGACATCCGCCGTCCGGATGGCAGCGTCATCCGTTTCGACACCAACGCAGCCGTTCTTATCGATAACAAGAAAGAGCCGATCGGCACCCGTATCTTCGGACCGGTTCCGCGCGAACTCCGCGCCAAGAACCACATGAAGATCATCTCGCTGGCTCCGGAAGTACTCTAAGGGAGCGTTGAGAGATGCAAAAGATTCGCAAAGGCGACAAGGTTGTCGTTCTCACCGGTAAGGACAAGGGCCGTACCGGCGAAGTAATTCAGGTCATGCCGAAGGAAGACCGGGCTGTCGTGCGTGGCGTCAACATGGTGAAGCGTCACCAGCGCCAGACCCAGAGCCAGGAAGCGGGCATCATCAACAAGGAAGCCCCGATCCATCTTTCGAACATCGCGGTCGCCGATCCCAAGGACGGCAAGCCGACCCGCGTCGGCTTCAAGATCGAAGGTGACAAGAAGGTCCGCGTGGCCAAGCGTTCGGGAGTAGTGATCGATGGCTAAGACCGCTTATGAGCCGCGGCTCAAGAAGGAATACGTAGAGCGCATCCGCAAGGCGATGCAGGAGAAGTTCTCCTACGCCAACGAAATGCAGATCCCGCGCCTCGACAAGATCGTCATCAACATGGGTGTTGGCGAAGCAACCGGCGACTCCAAGAAGCCGACCGTTGCAGCTGCCGACCTCGCTGCGATTGCTGGCCAGAAGCCGGTGATCACCCGCGCTCGCAACTCCATCGCTGGCTTCAAGGTCCGCGAGGGCATGCCGATTGGTGCCAAGGTTACCCTGCGCGGCGTTCGGATGTACGAGTTCCTGGATCGTCTCGTGAACATCGCCCTTCCGCGTGTTCGCGACTTCCGTGGCCTCAATCCGAAGTCTTTCGATGGTCGTGGCAACTTCGCCATGGGCATCAAGGAGCACATTGTGTTCCCTGAGATCAACTACGACAAGGTTGATCAGATGTGGGGCATGGACATCATCGTTTGCACGACGGCAACTAACGACGACGAAGCTCGCGCTCTGCTCACAGAGTTCAACTTCCCGTTCCGTCAGTAATCCGTAACGACAAGCGTAAAGAAGGATAACTGTTATGGCGAAAACGAGCGCAGTTGAAAAGAACAAGCGCCGCCGCAAACTGGTTGCCGGGCAAGCGTCCAAGCGCGCTGCATTGAAGGCAATCATCATGAACCAGTCTCTGCCGATCGAAGAGCGGTTCAAGGCAACCCTCAAGCTGGCAGAACTGCCGCGTGATGGCTCCAAGACCCGCATCCGCAATCGTTGCGAAGTGACCGGCCGCCCGCGTGCCTACTATCGCAAACTTCGTATGTCGCGTATTGCGCTTCGCGAACTGGGCAACCTCGGCAAGGTGCCGGGCGTGGTCAAGTCGAGCTGGTAAGGAGACGGGCACATGGCAATGACTGATCCCTTGGGCGATATGCTCACCCGTATCCGCAACGGCGCTGCGCGCCGCAAGTCCAGCGTTTCGACGCCGGCCTCCAAGCTCCGCGCACGCGTTCTGGATGTGCTTCAGGCCGAAGGCTACATCCGTGGATACTCCGAAGTCGAATTCGGCAACGGCAAGTCCGAGCTGAACATCGAACTGAAATACTACGAAGGCTCGTCCGTGATCCGCGAGATCGCACGCGTCTCCAAGCCGGGCCGCCGGGTCTATGTCTCGGTCAAGTCCATTCCGCAGGTCGCGAACGGCCTCGGCATCACCATCCTTTCGACCCCGAAGGGCGTGATGGCCGATCATCAGGCACGCGAACAGAATGTTGGTGGCGAGGTTCTTTGCTCGGTCTTCTAAGGCCGGGCAGGATCTCCATAGCGAACAGACAGGTAAAAAAATGTCTCGTATCGGTAAGAAACCCGTTCAAGTTCCGGCAGGCGTCACGGCTAGCGTTGATGGCCAGAAGGTAACGGCGAAGGGTCCGAAGGGCGAGCTGTTCTTCGTCGCAAACGACGAAGTATCGGTGAAGCTCGAAAACAACACGGTTGTCGTTCAGCCGCTCAATGAGAGCAAGGATGCTCGTTCGAAGTGGGGCATGTCCCGCACGATGATCGAGAACATCTTCAAGGGCGTGAAGGACGGCTACGAGCGCAAGCTCGAGATCAACGGCGTCGGTTACCGCGCATCGATGCAGGGCAAGAACCTGCAGCTGGCGCTCGGCTTCAGCCACGACGTGGTCTATCAGACTCCGGAAGGCATCACGATCGCTGTGCCAAAGCCGACGGAAATCGTCGTCACCGGCATCAACAAGCAGCAGGTCGGCCAGGTTGCCGCGGAAATCCGCGAATACCGCGGCCCCGAGCCCTACAAGGGCAAGGGCGTCAAGTATGCCGAAGAGCGGATTGTCCGCAAAGAAGGCAAGAAGAAGTAAGGATCACGCGAAATGGCTAGCAGGAAAGATACTCTTGTGCGTCGCGCCAGCCGCGTGCGCCGTCAAATCAAGGCGGTCGCCAATGGCCGCCCGCGCCTGTCGGTTCATCGCTCGTCGAAGAACATCTATGCGCAGATCATCGATGACGTTGCCGGCAAGACGCTTGCTTCCGCATCGACCCTCGACACAGATCTGCGGTCTTCGCTGAAGACCGGTGCTGATACGGCGGCCGCTACGGCTGTCGGCAAGCTCCTCGCAGAGCGCGCTTCCAAGGCGGGCGTCAAGGACGTTGTCTTTGATCGTGGCGCCTTCATCTACCACGGCCGCATCAAGGCGCTGGCCGAGGCAGCTCGCGAAGGCGGCCTGAACTTCTAAGGTTCACCGCCCGAGCCGCAACGCTCGGGCGGCATCCGGCTTCGTAATACCCCGGCCGCTTCGATTTCGAAGGAAGTGAAGCGGCCTTCGTCAATCTGCCGATTGCACCCGGAAAAGAAAAAGGAAGAGGACAATGGCACAAGAAAAAAGAGGCTCTCGCGAAGATCGCCAGAGCCGCGAAGAGCGCGACAGCGAATTTGTCGATAAGCTCGTCGCGATCAACCGCGTCGCCAAGGTGGTGAAGGGCGGTCGTCGTTTCGGTTTCGCAGCGCTCGTCGTCGTCGGCGACCAGAAGGGCCGCGTTGGCTTCGGTCATGGCAAGGCGCGCGAAGTGCCGGAAGCCATCCGCAAGGCAACGGAAGCCGCCAAGCGCGACCTGATCTTCGTCCCGCTGCGTGGTGGCCGCACATTGCATCACGACGTCCATGGCCGTCACGGCGCCGGCAAGGTGCTGCTGCGTTCGGCCAAGGCCGGTACCGGTATCATCGCTGGTGGTCCGATGCGCGCCGTCTTTGAAACGCTCGGCGTTCACGACGTCGTCGCCAAGTCGACCGGCTCGTCGAACCCTTACAACATGGTTCGCGCGACGTTCGACGCGCTCAAGAACCAGATGCACCCGAAGGACATCGCGGCACAGCGCGGCATGAAGTACGCCACGCTCCAGGCCCGCCGCGTTTCCGCCGGCGTTGCTTCCGAAGAATAAGGGAGCTGACTGATGGCTAAGAAAGAAGTTGCCAAGAAGACGGTTACCGTCGAGCAGATCGGTAGCCCCATTCGCCGTCCGGCCGTGCAGCGTCAGACGCTCATCGGCCTGGGCCTCAACAAGATGCACCGGGTTCGCACGCTGGAAGACACTCCGGCCGTTCGCGGCATGATCCGGGCCGTCCAGCACCTCGTTCGCGTCGTCGACGAGAAGTGAGGGGGATCCAGAAATGAAACTGAATGAAATCAAGGACAACGAAGGCTCGACCAAGAACCGCAAGCGTCTTGGCCGTGGTATCGGTTCCGGCTCCGGCAAGACCGCCGGCCGCGGTGTAAAGGGTCAGAAGGCTCGTTCGGGCGTTGCCATCAATGGCTTCGAAGGCGGTCAGATGCCCATCTACCGTCGCCTGCCGAAGCGCGGCTTCAACAACATCTTCGCTTCGGAGTTCGTTGTCGTGTCGCTCGGCCGCATCCAGGCTGCCGTCGATGCCAAGAAGCTCGACGCGTCGAAGACCGTCGATGCCGCTGCTCTCAAGGCTGCCGGCATTATCCGCCGCGAGAAGGACGGTGTTCGCGTTCTCGCTGACGGCGAACTGAAGGCGAAGGTTTCGCTCGAAGTTGCCGGCGCGTCCAAGTCGGCGATCGAGAAGATCGAAAAGGCCGGCGGTTCGGTCAAGCTGCTTGCAGCAGCCGCAGAATAATGTGACTGATGAACCGCCCGGGGTGCTTCACTCTGGGCGGTTTTGCTCCCATATGTGAGCCTCACGTTCGAGGCGGCGAATCGCTCGCTGCATCGGACATAACGGAAACCACGGTGAGGCATCCGATTGCAGCGACAATCGCCTCGCGTCCGGTTTTCAAGAACGAAGACTTCTCTTTCCGGAACTGACCGGGTTTTCCCGCTGATTCCGAAATTTGGTACGCGGAGAATCGCATGGCTTCTGCAGCGGAACAGCTTGCCTCGAACCTGAATTTTTCAACTTTCGCCAAGGCGGAGGATCTGAAAAAGCGTCTTTGGTTCACCCTTGGCGCGCTTCTGGTTTATCGCCTCGGCACCTATATCCCGCTGCCCGGCCTCAATCCGGATGCGTTTGCGCAGGCCTTCCAGGGCCAGAGCGGGGGCATTCTTGGCCTCTTCAACATGTTCTCGGGCGGCGCGGTTGAGCGCATGGCGATCTTCGCGCTCGGCATCATGCCCTATATTTCCGCTTCGATTATCGTGCAGCTCATGACCTCGGTCGTGCCGGCGCTCGAACAGTTGAAGAAAGAAGGCGAGCAGGGCCGCAAGATCATCAACCAGTATACCCGCTATGGCACGGTGCTCCTCGGCGCAATGCAGGCCTACGGCATTTCCATCGGGCTGGAGAGCGGCAACGGCCTGGTCATCGATCCGGGCTGGTTCTTCCGCATTTCGACGGTAATTTCTCTTCTCGGCGGCACGATGTTCCTGATGTGGCTGGGCGAGCAGATCACCTCGCGCGGCATCGGTAACGGCATTTCGCTGATCATTTTCGCGGGCATCGTCGCGCACCTGCCGACCGCGCTCGCCGGAACGCTCGAACTCGGCCGCACCGGGGCGCTCTCGACGCCGCTCATTCTCGCCATCATCATCATGGTCGTGGCAGTGATCGCGCTGATCGTTTTTGTCGAGCGTGCACAGCGCAGACTGCTGATCCAGTATCCGAAGCGCCAGGTTGGCAACCGGATGTTCCAGGGCGATACGTCGCACCTGCCGCTGAAGCTCAACACCTCGGGCGTCATTCCGGCGATTTTCGCGTCGTCGCTGCTGCTCTTGCCGGCGACTCTGGCTGGCTTCGCCAACACTGCGACGCTGCCGGGCTGGGCAACGGCGATCGTCAGCGCGCTCGGTCATGGCCAGCCGCTCTATATGCTGTTCTACGGCGGCATGATTGCTTTCTTCGCCTTCTTCTACACCGCGATCGTGTTCAATCCGAAAGACACCGCGGACAATCTGAAGAAGCACGGTGGCTTTATCCCGGGCATTCGCCCGGGCGAACGGACGGCCGAATACATCGACTTCGTGTTGACGCGCATCACCGTGATCGGCGCGATCTACCTGATCTTCGTATGCATCCTGCCTGAAATCCTCATCTCGCAGACCGGCGTGCCGTTCTACCTTGGTGGTACGTCGCTTTTGATTGTTGTCAGCGTCACCCTTGATACGGTAGCACAGATCCAGGGTCACCTCATTGCTCAGCAGTATGAGGGGCTGATCAAGAAGTCGAAGCTGCGCGGAGGAAAGAGGGGACGATGAGACTGATTTTTTTAGGCCCGCCGGGCGCTGGCAAGGGTACACAGGCCAAGCTTCTGACGGAGAGATACGGCATTCCGCAGCTTTCCACAGGCGACATGCTGCGCGCGGCCGTGGCTCAGGCGACCGAAGTGGGCAAGCGGGCAAAGGCCGTCATGGACGCCGGCCAGCTCGTTTCCGACGAGATCGTCAATGAAATCGTCTCTGACCGCATCGACGCGCCGGACTGCGCCAAGGGGTTTATCCTCGACGGTTATCCGCGCACCGTCCCGCAAGCCAAGGCGCTCGACCGGATGCTCGAAAGCAAGGGCTTGAAGCTCGATGCCGTCATCGAGCTGAAAGTCGACGAGGCAGCTCTTGTACGGCGGATGGAGAATCGCGTAGCGGAAACCGTCGCGGCCGGCGGCACCGTTCGCTCCGACGACAATCCGGAAGCCTTCAAGCGTCGCTTGACGGAATATCGCGAGAAGACGGCGCCGTTGTCGGAATACTATGCCGGTACCGGTCAATTGAAGACTGTGGACGGCATGGCGGACGTGAATACGGTCACCGCTGAAATCGAGAAGATTCTGGCTTAGGCATTTGTCTTTGCCAAAATGGAACCGCCGGGGGAGTTGACTTTTCCGGCCGATTCCTCCAAAGACAGCGTCAACTCGCGACATGAGAAGCGATCGGCGCGGTCTTCAAAGCAACGAAGTCCGGGTACGGTCGTTTTTGACGTGTCTCGAACCTCAATTAACGTGCGGCTCTTCGAGGTCGCGTAACGAAGCACCTATTGCCGGATGGCAACTGGAACGCAAGGAGAATAGACGTGGCACGTATCGCTGGCGTCAACATCCCGACGGCAAAGCGCGTCGTCATCGCGCTGACCTACATTCACGGGATCGGCCCGAAATTCGCGCAGGAAATCATCGAGAAGGTCGGCATCCCGTCCGACCGTCGCGTACACCAGCTTACGGACGCTGAAGTTCTTCAGATCCGCGAGACGATCGACCGCGATTACCAGGTCGAAGGTGATCTGCGTCGCGAAACGGCGATGAACATCAAGCGCCTGATGGACCTCGGCTGCTACCGTGGTCTTCGCCATCGTCGCGGCCTGCCGGTGCGCGGTCAGCGCACGCACACCAATGCCCGCACCCGCAAGGGTCCGGCCAAGGCGATCGCCGGCAAGAAGAAGTAATTTCCCGAAAGGGGAAATCGGGAGGCTGGCGTCGTGCGCCGGCCTCCTTTTGCAGTTTGGGAAGGCGGTGTCGCCTGACCATCGCGGGACCGGGATCGGTTCAGCGAATATCCGTCGGGCCGGCGTGCTGGCTCGGCAAGAAGTGAAGATGCAGGGCAGGGGACGAACAATCCTTTTCCCGGTGGAGCCGCTGGAATTACGGCGGTGCAGAGATCTAAGAAAGGGATCCAATGGCCAAGGAAGCCACCCGCGTTCGCCGCCGCGAGCGCAAGAACATCACGTCTGGCGTCGCACACGTCAATTCGTCGTTCAACAACACGATGATCACCATCACCGACGCGCAGGGCAACGCAATCGCCTGGTCGTCCGCCGGTGCAAAGGGTTTCAAGGGTTCGCGTAAGTCGACCCCGTTTGCCGCTCAGATCGCCGCTGAAGACTGCGCCAAGAAGGCTCAGGAACACGGCATGAAGTCGCTGGAAGTGGAAGTTTGCGGTCCGGGTTCGGGTCGTGAATCTGCGCTTCGCGCTCTGCAGGCTGCGGGCTTCATGATCACCTCGATCCGCGATGTGACCCCGATCCCGCACAACGGCTGCCGCCCGCGCAAGAAGCGCCGCGTCTGATCATTTGCATTCAACATCCCGGTGAGGGCGTCCAGGCGCTCTCCCGGTCTTCGGGGCTCGGTTGTCACGATTGGATGGTGGCAACGAACGGAAGGCAGAAAACATGATCCAGAAAAATTGGCAGGAATTGATCAAGCCGAACAAGGTGGAGTTCGCCTCCTCCGGCCGCACCAAGGCAACGCTGGTCGCGGAACCGCTTGAGCGCGGCTTTGGTCTGACGCTTGGCAACGCGCTTCGCCGCGTGCTTCTGTCGTCGCTGCGCGGTGCTGCCGTCACCGCGGTGCAGATCGACGGCGTGCTGCACGAGTTCTCCTCTATCCCGGGCGTCCGGGAAGACGTGACCGACATCGTGCTCAACATCAAGGAAATCGCCATCAAGATGGATGGCGACGACGCAAAGCGCATGGTCGTGCGCAAGCAGGGCCCCGGCGTTGTAACGGCCGGTGACATCCAGACGGTTGGCGACATCGAGATCCTCAACCCGAACCATGTGATCTGCACGCTCGACGAGGGCGCCGAGATCCGCATGGAGTTCACCGTCAACAATGGCAAGGGCTATGTGCCGGCTGACCGTAACCGCTCGGAAGACGCGCCGATTGGCCTCATTCCGGTCGACAGCCTGTACTCTCCGGTCAAGAAGGTCTCTTACAAGGTGGAAAACACCCGTGAAGGCCAGGTTCTCGACTATGACAAGCTGACGATGTCCATCGAAACCGATGGCTCGGTTACCGGCGAAGATGCGATCGCATTTGCGGCGCGCATTCTTCAGGATCAGCTGTCGGTCTTCGTCAACTTCGAAGAGCCGCACAAGGAAGCAGAGGAAGAGGCAGTTACCGAACTCGCCTTCAACCCGGCGCTTCTCAAGAAGGTCGACGAACTGGAGCTTTCCGTCCGTTCGGCCAACTGCCTGAAGAACGACAACATCGTCTATATCGGCGACCTCATTCAGAAGACGGAAGCAGAAATGCTCCGCACGCCGAATTTTGGTCGCAAGTCGCTCAACGAGATCAAGGAAGTTCTCGCTTCCATGGGCCTGCACCTCGGCATGGAAGTGCCGTCCTGGCCGCCGGAGAACATCGAAGATCTCGCCAAGCGTTACGAAGACCAATACTAACCAATAGACTGCAGGCGGATGCCTGCAAGTAAAGGAGACTAGCCATGCGCCACGGTAAAGCCGGCCGCAAGCTGAATAGAACCGCCAGCCACCGCAAGGCGATGTTTGCCAACATGGCAGCTTCGCTGATCGAACACGAGCAGATCGTGACGACCCTGCCGAAGGCAAAGGAAATCCGTCCGATCGTCGAAAAGCTCGTCACGCTCGGCAAGCGCGGCGACCTGCATGCCCGCCGTCAGGCGATCTCGCAGATCCGCGACGTTGCCGTCGTCTCGAAGCTGTTCGACACGATCGCATCGCGTTATGCCACCCGCAATGGCGGCTACCTGCGCATCATGAAGGCAGGCTTCCGTCACGGCGACAACGCCGCGCTCGCTGTCATCGAGTTCGTTGACCGCGATGTCGATGCCAAGGGTGCGAAGGACCGCGCTCGCGTTGCAGCCGAAGCTGAAGCAGCCGAAGCGGCCTGATCGCCAAAACTAGCGACAGAAGAATCGAAGCGGCCGGGTGATCGTCACCCGGCCGCTTTTTCTGTTGCGGGACGACCTGAAACGACCTGCTGGCGCCTCCAGCGAAGGAAGCGCGTCCGGACAGCCCGCCAGCCAACAAGCAGGGCGACGAGGCCGAGGTAAAACATCTGCTCCGGCCCCACGACCTTCACCGCCATGGCGAAATGAAGAGCGCCGGCAGCCGCGATCACATAGACGAGCCGATGAAGTTTGTTCCACCGCTGCCCGAGCCGGCGGATCGACCAATTGTTCGATGTGATCGCGAGGGGAATCAGCATTGCGAACGCGGCCATGCCGATGGTTATGAACGGCCGGCGGGCGATATCGGCGATGATCGGCTGGATGCGCAGCGTCTGATCGAGCACCATGTAGGCCAGGAAGTGCATCAGCACGTAGTAGAAGGCGAGCAGGCCGACCGCGCGTCGGTATCTCAGCCAGTTTATCCCGATAAGATCGCGGATCGGCGTGATCGTCAGCGTCGCGACGAGGAAGCGCAGCGCCCAAAGGCCAAGCAGGTGCTCGAACTCCTTGACTGCGTTGCCCGGCAGTTTACCGGTGGCGCCAAGATAGAAGGCCGATATTGCCGGGCAGAGACCAAGCGCATAGAGAACCCAGACAGAAGGGCCATGAAAGCGTTTCGGCAAGGTGGGGAGGGATGCCATCGTTAGAAATTCGCCGTCAGATCCATGCCTGCATAGAGACTGGCGACCTCGTCTCCATAACCGTTGAAGGGAAGCGTGTCGCGTCGGTTGGCACCGAAAAAGCCGCCTTCGCCGATGCGGTTCTCCGTCGCCTGGCTCCAGCGCGGGTGATCGACAGCCGGGTTCACATTGGCATAGAAGCCGTATTCGTTCGGAGCAGCGAGGTTCCAGGTGCAAGGCGGCGGCGTCTCGGTCAGCGAGATTCGCACGATCGATTTGATCCCCTTGAACCCGTATTTCCAGGGCACAACCAACCGGATCGGCGCGCCATTCTGGTTCGGCAGCGTTTTTCCGTAGAGGCCGACCGAAAGGATCGTCAGCGGGTGCCGCGCCTCGTCCAGCCTCAGGCCTTCGCGATAAGGCCATTCGAGAGGCTGGAAATAGCCGGCCTGGCCGGGCATTTCCTCCGGCCTCACCACGGTCTCGAAGGCGACATATTTGGCGCTGCCGAGTGGTTCGACCTTGTCGAGAAGGCCCGCCAGCGGAAGGCCGATCCACGGGATCACCATGGACCAGGCTTCGACGCAACGCATGCGATAGATCCGCTCTTCGAGCGGGAAGGCCAGAAGTTCCTCAAGTCCGAATTCCTTCGGCTTGGTGACGAGGCCATCGACTTTTACGGTCCAGGGTGAAGGCTTGAAGCTTCCAGAACTGGCGGAGGGATCGCCTTTGCCCGTCCCGAATTCGTAGTAGTTGTTGTAACTCGTCACGTCTTTCTCGGGCGTCATGGCGTCATCAAGCTTATAAGGGCCCGGCGATGCCTTGAGGGCGGTCGCACGAGCCGCCGTCGCCCCACCCAATATCAGGCCGCCCGCCGCCGTCGCCAGAAATGTTCTTCGATTGAGGAAAAAGCGTTCGGGCGTGATCTCGGACGTAGCGATGCGCGGCGGGCGGTAGGCGGGCATGGAGTTTCCCCGTTATAGATTGGCGGTTACGAGCGATCAGATGAGCAAAGATTCAATCACTGGAAAAGATGCGGGAAACCACGTTTTCGTGTGTCGTCCGTGAGCGTCAGCTGTTCAGCCGTTTGCCTTTTTTCCTGCGAAATCCTATCTGATCGTAGCGGCAACGATAAGGAGAACTGATATATGATCTTTGGCCGTCGAGCACTGGTGACATTTGTCCTAGCCGTTGCAATGTCCGTCCCCGCGGTAGCGCAGGACGGCAAGACCGTGCCCGAATCCCGCGCCGAGATGCAGCTCTCCTTCGCACCATTGGTCAAGCAGACGGCGAATGCCGTGGTCAACGTTTATGCAGAGCGGGTCGTCGAGCGGCGATCGATTTTTTCCGGAGATCCCTTCTTCGAGGAGTTCTTCGGACAACGCATGCCGAACAGGACCGAAAAGCAGTCGTCGCTCGGCTCTGGCGTGATCGTCGGCCGGAACGGCGTCGTGGTCACGAACAACCACGTTATCGAGGGGGCCGACGACATCAAGGTCGCGCTTGCCGACGGGCGCGAGCTCC
The DNA here is from genome assembly GCF_009601505.1 of Sinorhizobium terangae. Classification (GTDB taxonomy): domain Bacteria; phylum Pseudomonadota; class Alphaproteobacteria; order Rhizobiales; family Rhizobiaceae; genus Sinorhizobium; species Sinorhizobium terangae. The sequence goes on along the minus strand of NZ_WITC01000118.1, from coordinate 9,124 downwards.
CCTGCAAGATCATGCTCAAGGATGACCGCGTGGACCTTGCTGTCCTGAAGATCCAGTCGGACGGGCCGTTCGACATCATTCCGATCGGCGATTCCGACGCCGTCGAGGTGGGCGATCTGGTGCTGGCTATGGGCAATCCCTTTGGCGTCGGCCAAACCGTGACGAGCGGTATCGTATCGGCGCTCGCCCGCAACCAGATTAACTCCGGCGACTTCGGCTTCTTCATCCAGACGGACGCGGCCATCAATCCCGGCAATTCCGGCGGCGGCCTGATCGACATGAAGGGGCAGCTGATCGGGATCAACACGGCGATCTTTTCGAGGGGCGGCGGCTCTAACGGCGTCGGCTTCGCGATTCCAGCCAATCTGGTCAAGGTCTTTGTCGCCTCTGCAGAGAGCGGCGGCGGCTCGTTCATCCGTCCCTTTATCGGAGCCACCTTTGAACCGGTCACGTCGGAAGTGGCCGATGCGCTCGGTCTTGACCGGGCACGTGGCGCATTGGTGACGGCCGTCGCTGCCGACGGTCCGGCCGCTGCCGCCGGCCTCAAGCCGGGGCAGGTGGTTACCGCGGTCAACGGCATCGCCGTCGAACACCCGGACGCGCTCGGCTATCGCCTCACGACCGTCGGTATCGGTCACGAGGCGCGTGTGACGATCTCCGAAAACGGGAAGACGCGCGATGTCGTCCTCAAGCTCGAGCGGGCACCGGAGACTTCGCCGCGCGACGAGCGGCTGATCGAAGGGCGCAATCCCTTCGCCGGTGCGGTCGTTGCAAATCTCTCCCCGCGGCTGGCGGAAGAATTGCGGATGCCGACTTCGCTGCGAGGTGTCGTCGTGACCGAGATCAATCGCGGCTCGCCGGCAGCCCGGATCGGCCTCCAGCCGAAGGACATTGTCCGGTCGGTCAACGGCACGGAGATCGACACGTCGAAGACGCTCGAGAGCGTCACGGCCGAGGACGCATCCCTGTGGCGAGTCGAGATCGAGCGCGACGGCCAGGTTATCAGACAATTTTTCAAATGAGCGATCTGTTTTCACCCATCGAACCACCGGAAATGGCGTCTGCGAGGCCACTCGCCGACAGGCTGCGGCCACGCACGCTTGCAGAAATCACGGGGCAGGAGCACCTGACTGGCGAAGATGGTGCTCTTACCCGCATGATAGCGTCCGGTTCGCTGGGATCGATGATCTTCTGGGGGCCGCCGGGGACGGGCAAGACGACCGTAGCGCGTCTGCTCTCCGGAGAGGCCGGCCTCGCCTTCGAGCAGATCTCGGCGATCTTCTCCGGCGTCGCGGACCTCAAGAAGGTGTTCGATTCTGCGCGTGCCAGGCGGATGTCGGGCCGCCAGACGCTGCTGTTCGTCGACGAGATCCATCGCTTCAACCGCGCCCAGCAGGATAGCTTCCTGCCGGTCATGGAAGACGGAACGGTGATCCTTGTCGGCGCGACGACGGAAAACCCGTCTTTCGAGCTCAACGCCGCACTCCTGTCACGCGCGCGTGTCTTGACCTTCAAGCCGCATGACGAGGCGAGCCTGGAGGAGCTTTTGAAACGCGCCGAGCAGGCGGAGGGTAAGCCCCTGCCGCTCGACGAGGACGCCCGCGCCAGTCTGCTGCGGATGGCGGACGGCGATGGGCGTGCCGTGCTGACGCTTGCCGAAGAAGTCTGGCGTGCGGCGCGTCGGGATGAAATCTTCGATGCCACAGCTCTGCAAGACATCGTCCAGCGCCGCGCCCCGGTCTACGACAAGGGGCAGGATGGGCACTACAATCTGATCTCGGCGCTCCACAAGTCCGTTCGCGGCTCGGATCCGGATGCCGCGCTCTATTATCTCTGCCGCATGTTCGATGCCGGCGAGGACCCGCTTTATATCGGCAGGCGGCTGGTGCGCATGGCCGTCGAAGACATCGGGCTTGCAGATCCTCAGGCACTGGTGATCTGCAACGCTGCCAAGAATGCCTATGACTATCTCGGCTCGCCGGAAGGCGAGTTGGCGCTGGCCGAAGCCTGTATCTATGTCGCGACGGCACCGAAGTCGAATGCTGTCTACACCGCCTACAAGTCGGCGATGCGTGCAGCGAAGGAAAACGGCTCGCTACTGCCGCCGAAACATATTCTGAACGCTCCGACAAAGCTCATGAAGGGCGAGGGTTACGGCGAGGGATATCGTTACGACCACGACGAGCCGGACGCCTTTTCGGGGCAGGACTATTTTCCGGAGAAGATGGGCCGCAAGACGTTTTATGACCCGCCTGAGCGCGGCTTCGAACGCGAGCTTCGCAAGCGGCTCGAATGGTGGGCGAAACTTCGGCGCGAGCGAAACTCTTAAGGAGAGATTTGACTCCGCCGCAAGGCAGGCTTTCCGGGAAGCGCCTTGCTGCCAGTACGCTCTCGTGGCATAGGCAGCGCATTGCAGACGGCTGCACGGGATCGATTTGTCCCGAACATCCGCGGGGACGGCCTCGCTCCAGAACAGGAGTTGGAAATGGCCTGGATCACCCTTCTGCTCGCCGGCCTCCTCGAAATCGGCTGGGCGATCGGTCTCAAATATACGGACGGATTTACGCGGTTCACGCCGACCGTGCTGACGGTCGGATCGATGATCCTCAGCGTCGTGCTTCTCGGTATTGCTGTGCGCTCGCTGCCTCTTGGCACGGCCTATGCCGTATGGACCGGCATCGGCACTGTCGGCACCGTCGTGCTCGGGATCGTCCTTTTTGCCGAGCCGGCGACGCTCATTCGCCTCGGCTGCATCGGCCTGATCGTCGCCGGCATTGCCGGTCTCAAGCTCTTCGCCTAGGGCAGTTTGCAGTCAGGTGGAATCACCTGACGTCGCATAAATGCGGCAAAAACAAACATATAGAGCGTTGGCGCGAACGCACGTGAGCGCATCCGGTTCTAACGCAGCGGGAATTGACTGCCGCAGCGGCAATGCTCGACGCTATTTCAGGGCGTCGAGCGCCGTTGCCGCAGCCTGCATTTCCTGCCACCGGTTTTCGCGGCGACGGAAGGCTTCCTCATCGGTTCCCCAATGCTCGATCTGCCAGTCCTCGTCGACGTGAGCGGCAGCCCAGGCTTCCTCTGCCGTCAGACGGCCCATGGCGAAGGCGAGCGCAAGCAGCGCCGATCCGGTGAGTGTCGTCAACGTATGCAGGCACGTTAGTCCGAGGGGCGTCGCGAAGGCGCGCAGGCCCTCGGCATAGGCCGAGATCGCCTCTTGAGGCTGTTCCTGGTGGATCACGCCTTCGATCAGAATAAAACGGGCGCCGAGCGACTGCGCAGCCCAGTCGAGGATCGGGTTCCAGAGCGCGTTCTGCCGTGCAACCAGCCCATCGGGACTGTCGGCACGATAGCAGAGGAGGTCACTTCCGACGAAACGCAGGATATCGTCGAACACAGCGCGGTGATCGAGCGCCACACCGTCGATCGCGGTATTGACGATGCGCGTAATCGGCATTGCCGCCGGGTCGATTACGTCGGACTGAGCATCCCACTCGGCCGCCAACAGTTCCGCAAGCTTGCGGGTCGGAACCGCAAGCGGATGTTTCGCTGGCGTGCGCAGCCTACGGCCGTCAAGAAGCACGGTCTGACCGCCATCTTCCGCAGTACCGATGCTCACTTCCTTGTAGAAACGCTTTGCCAGCGGCTTTTGCATCTGGATTTGTGCACGCCGTACCGGATCTTCATGACTCAACGCGCCGCTCAACTCATCGCGTATATCAGGCATGATTGCGCTCCATCCATTCGATTATGTCTTCCGGTGTGCGGGCAATGTGGTCGGCGCCGGCTTCGATCAGAGCCGGCACGCTTGCGTAACCCCAGGCGACCCCGAGCGCATCGGCACCGGCCGCCTTCGCCATCTGCATATCGTAGATGGCGTCGCCGATCACGAGCGTGTCCTTCGCGTCAACGCCTGCCTCCGCACAGCATTCCATGACCATCGCCGGGTGCGGTTTGGAGGGGCAGTCGTCGGCCGTCCGGGAAACGAAGAAGATCTTGTCGAGGCCATGTGTGGCTGAAATATGTGTGAGGCCCCGGCGCGATTTTCCAGTGACAGCGCCGATCAGCAGTTCATCGCGTGCGGCAAGCGTCTGCAACATCTCGGCAATGCCGGGAAACAGTTGCTCCTGAAACCCTGCTTCAGCCCGCACTGAAGCGAAGATCTCCTTGTAATGTGCCGTCATTGTGACTGCACGCTCATCGACATGCTCGCGGCCCAACAGGCGGGCGATCGCGATGTCGAGCGTCAGGCCGATGATTGCCTTGGTCGCTTCGGTCGTCGGGCGGGGATGGTCAAAGGCTTCGAAAGTGCGGCCCATCACTTCATGGATCAACGCGACGCTGTCTACCAGCGTCCCGTCGCAATCGAATAGGACGAGCTTCATCTATCTTCCTCGTCGGCGGCATTTTCGTCGAAGCCGAGCAGGTTCCAGCTCTGCACCATATGGGGGGGCAGGGGGGCCGTGACCTTCAGTCGTCCGCCGTTCGGATGCGGAATGTCGATGTGCCGGGCGTGCAGATGCAGCCGATTCTGGATGCCGCCGGGGAAGGTCCAGTTAATATCGGCCTCGAAGTATTTCGGATCCCCGATGATCGGATGTCCGATGTGGGCGGCGTGGACGCGCAGTTGGTGCGTGCGGCCGGTATAGGGCTCCATTTCGAGCCAGGCCAGATTCTGCCCGGCCTGCTCGACGATGCGGTAGTAGGAAATCGCGTGGTCCGCGCCGTCGTCGCCGTGTTTGGCGATCCGCATGCGATCGCCATCCGGCGTCTGCTCCTTGACGAGCCACGTGGAAATACGGTCCTCGCGCTTGCGCGGCACGCCTTTGACCAGGGCCCAATAGGTCTTCTTGGTATCGCGCTCGCGGAAGGCGGCGGTCAGCTGCTGGGCGGCGCCGCGCGTGCGGGCGACGACGAGGACGCCCGATGTGTCGCGGTCGAGACGATGCACCAGTCGTGGTTTTTCACCCTTCTGGTTCGTCCACGCCTCAAGCATCTTGTCGATATGGCGGCTGACGCCGGAGCCGCCCTGCACGGCAAGGCCGGCGGGCTTGTTGAGCACGATCACCTTTGCGTCTTCGTGGAGCACCATGCGCGACAGCAGTTCGCCGTCAGGCGAATGGCGCAGGTCCCGACCGCCGATCGGGCCCGTCTTGGTGTCCTTGGCATCGACGCCGAGAGGCGGAATGCGGATCGTCTGGCCCGGCTGCACACGCGTATCGGATTTTGCGCGGGCACCATCCACGCGGATCTGGCCGGAGCGCAGCAGCTTCTGCAGCGGTCCGAAGCCGAGCCCGGGAAAATGCACCTTGAACCAGCGGTCGAGGCGCATTCCCGCCTCGTCGCCGTCCACCAGTCTGTGTTCTATGCCTGCCATCTGCAAAAATCCTGTTCTTCTACAGCGCCGCGCGTCCTATCAGGCGCGCAAAGGACGCTGCAGCACTTTGAATTGCTGGCTTTAGACCATTGCGCGCATCAGGGCCAGTCCGGCGAAGACCGCAAGAATGGAAAGAACGACGCTTGCCAGAATATACGCGATGCCGAGCGCCGGCTGGCCGTGTTCCAGCAGCGTTATTGCGTCCAGCGAGAAGGCGGAGAATGTGGTGTAGCCGCCAAGCACGCCGGTGATCAGGAACACACGCATTTCCGGAGACGCCCCCATCTTGTGCATGATCAGCTCCGCCAGGAAACCGATCAGGAACGAACCGCTGACGTTCACGCTCAAGGTGCCCCAGGGAAAGGCGGGACCGAACCGATGGAGCGTCCAGAGGCCGACGAGATAACGTAGCATGGAGCCCAGCGCACCACCGGCGCCGACGAGCAGGATATGGAACATGAAGCCGATTTCCGTTGGGGCTGAAATGAAGATCGTAGTGACGAGACAAGGGCGTTGCGCTTTTGGTGCAAAACCATTCGTTAAGCGGCGCTCGCTAGCATTGTGAGAAGTGTCTTATGTAAGTTTCCGGTCCAGGCGGCGATGACAAAAAGAGCATTGAACTATACCCATTACGACCTCAAGGAACAAAGGGCCGGCACGACGATCGAAGTGACGCTGTCGGCCGTCGCCAACGTCCGGCTGATGACCGCCGACAACTTCACCCGCTACAGGGAAACGTTGAAGCACCAGTTCCTTGGCGGCGTCGCGCGAAAATCGCCGTTGCGCATGATGATCCCCGAGACCGCCCACTGGCATCTCGTCATCGACATGGAAGGTCACCACGGGCTTGCGCAGTCAAGCGTCCGCTTGGTCGAAGCGGCTGGCCAACCACGCTTCCAATCCATGTCGTGATGCTCGGCTCGGATCCCGTACGACCGTTTCTCAGCCGAGCCGCTCGGCATGCCACTTCAGATGATCGTCCATGAAGGTCGATATGAAGTAGTAGGAATGGTCGTAACGCTCGTGCATCCGCAGCGTCAGCCCTATTCCGGTCCCCTTTACCGCTTCCTCGAAAAGCCAGGGGCGCAAGCCGTTCTCAAGAAACCCGTCCGCCTTGCCCTGGTCGATCAGGAACTCCGGGAAGCGTGCCCCGTCCTTGACCAATGCACAGGCATCGTAATGGCGCCAGGCGGTCTTGTCGGGGCCAAGGTATTTCTCGAAGGCACCGACCGACCAGTCGGCCGTCGAGGGCTCCACGATCGGCGCAAACGCCGAGCAGCTCTTGAACCGCTCCGGGTTTCTAAGAGCGATCGTCATCGCCCCGTGCCCGCCCATCGAATGGCCGAAAATACCCTGGCGGCTCATGTCCATGCGGAAATGCTGGCTGGCGAAGGCGGGTAGCTCCTCCGTGATGTATGTGTACATCTGGTAATGCTCGGCCCAGGGCGTCTCCGTTGCGTCGAGATAGAACCCGGCGCCCTTGCCCATTTGCCAGTTAGTCAGTTCGTCCGGCACATCGCTGCCGCGCGGGCTTGTATCCGGGCAGACGATGATGATGCCGAGCTCCGAGGCCATGCGGCGATATTCTCCCTTTTCCGTCACGTTTGCGTGGGTGCAGGTGAGGCCGGACAGGTACCATAGAACAGGGCGCGGCTCGCTGATCGCCTGCGGCGGTACATAGACGGCAAAGGTCATCTCACCCTTGCAGGCGGCCGAGTCATGGGAAAAGACGCCCTGCATGCCGCCAAAGGCCGTGTTTTGCGAGATTACTTTCATGAGGCTCTCCTTGAAATGGATGAGGCGTCAGCCGGCCAGCTGGACAGCCGCATTGACGGCCGCGGCGACCAGCACCGTGTTGAAGAAGAACGAAACGACGGCATGCGCCAGATTGATCCGGCGCATCGTCGTTGTGGTGATTGCCACATCCGATGTTTGCGCGGTCATGCCGATGACGAAGGCGAAATAGAGAAAGTCATGACCGCCGGGCGTGTCCGTTTCCGGAAACATCAGTCCGCGTGCCGGCCCGATCGGATCACGCGTCTCATCGGGTACCCAATAGACGTGCGCGTAATGCATTGCCGCCATGGTGTGGATCGTCGCCCAGCCGAGTCCGACGGAGGCAAAGGCGAGGGGCAGTTCGAGTCCATAGCCCGGATCCTGCCGACTGAGAGCCAGGAAGAGCGACAGCAGCGAGACGGCAGCCGCGGCAAGCGTAACCAGAAAAATGACCGCTTCAGGTTCGTCGGTACCATGCGCATGATGTTCGAGATAATTTCCGGTCAGCCGCCTGAGCCGCATGGCCGCCTTGATGAGATAAACACAGAAGAACGTGATGGCGGTGATCTCCAGGGCAAAGCGTGGAGCAAGGACCAGGGAGATCGGCAGGCTCAGCAGGGCGCAGCCGAGCGCCGCATAGAATGGCCAATGTCGCAGCCTTGTCGTCCGTTTCATCACGCGGCCCAGCGTCCTTCCGCGCTCATCTTTTGGCTTGGCGGCAGAGTCGGTCAAGCGCCTCCAGGAAAGCTGAGCGATCCCTTGCCGTGAAGGCTGCATTGTAGCCCTTGCTTTCGCCGGTTTCCCTCAGGTGCGCGCCGAGGTCGCGCATGGCCGTAGCCATGCCGATGTTGCTCTTGTCGAAGAGTCGGCCGGATGGCCCGGTAACGAGGGCACCAGCCGCGACGCAGCGTGCGGCGAGCGGGACATCCGCCGTAATCACGATGTCGCCTTCTCCTGCACGTTCGGCGATCCAATTGTCAGCTGCGTCGAAGCCTGCCGACACGATGACGTTGTGCACCATCGGGTCTCGCGACGGGCGCAGGCCGGAATTGGCGACGAACGTCACCTCGAAGCCGTGACGTTCCGCTACCTTCAGAATTTCCGCCTTTACGGGGCAGGCGTCGGCATCGACGAAGATCATCTTGTACACATTTCCTACTGCATGTTTCCTTAAATCGGATCCGATTTAAGGATAAAAACATGCAGCGATTCAAGGTGCTACAGCGTCCTTTGCGCGTCTGATAGACGCGCGGCGCTGTAGCAGTCAAAAAGCACCGGAATTCAATCGATTCCGGTGCTTTGTTGATTGAGGTCGGCAGCTCAGTAGATCACGACGCTCCTGATGCTTTCGCCGGAATGCATCAGTTCGAAGCCCTTGTTGATGTCGTCGAGCGGCAGCGTGTGGGTGATCATCGGATCGATGGCGATCTTGCCCTCCATGTACCAGTCGACGATCTTCGGCACGTCGGTACGCCCGCGCGCGCCGCCGAAGGCGGTGCCCATCCAGGTGCGGCCGGTGACGAGCTGGAACGGCCGGGTGGCAATCTCCTGGCCGGCGCCGGCCACCCCGATGATCACCGACTTGCCCCAGCCGCGATGCGAGGCCTCGAGCGCCTGGCGCATCACCTTGACATTGCCGGTGCAGTCGAAGGTGTAGTCGGCGCCGCCGATCTGGTCGGCGCCGCGTTTCGTCATGTTGACGAGATAAGGCACGATGTCGTCGCCGACCTCCTTCGGATTGACGAAGTGGGTCATGCCGAACTTCTCGCCCCAGGGCTTCTTGTCGTTGTTCAAATCGACGCCGATGATCATGTCGGCGCCGGCAAGCCTGAGCCCCTGGATGACGTTGAGACCGATGCCGCCGAGACCGAAGACGATCGCCGTCGACCCCATTTCCACCTTGGCGGTGTTGATCACCGCGCCAATGCCGGTGGTGACGCCGCAGCCGATGTAGCAGATCTTGTCGAACGG
>NZ_WITC01000117.1 GCF_009601505.1 Sinorhizobium terangae | reverse complement strand
TCCGCCTCGCTCGGCGCGCCGGATCCGAAGACCGGCAAGCGCAAGGCGCTCTACGAGCCCGTGCACGGCTCGGCACCGGACATTGCCGGCAAGGGCATTGCCAACCCGATCGCCATGATCGCCTCCTTCGCCATGTGCCTGCGCTATTCCTTCAACCTCGTGAAGGAAGCCGACAACCTCGAAAAGGCGATCGCCAACGTGCTCGACAAGGGCATCCGCACCGGCGACATCATGGCGGAAGGCTGCAGCCAGGTCGGCACCACCGAGATGGGCAACGCGATCCTCGCCGAGTTCAACGCGCTTTCGGCCCGAGCCGGCACATCGACGCCTGACCTTCTTCTCTCGGCATCTGCCGATGAGGTTCGACGAAAACACGTCCGGAGCCTGTCCGGACATCGGCAAACCGTTGAAAATCCCAAGTCATGGTCACGACGGCGGCTGAGGAGGCACCGTCGGCTTGCTTGGGCAGCTCAGGCTCGACGCGGTCTAGGAGAACGGCTCCTCGACAATGAAGCCGAGCGCGGCGCCCGAGCCTGGACATCGCCGGCCGAGATCGCGCCTGCTCCTGATGCGACGCGTGCCGAGGCCCCTTCTCCGAGGGTACGAACCGCGGCGATTGAGGGTGCTCGGCGCAATCATTCCAGATCTCGATGATGTCGTCGAACGGGGGAGCCTGCCGACACCGGCAAGTCCGATCCTGCCACTGCATCTGCGACCAGCTCTGCTGGCCGGAGTAGCCATCGACGAGATCATGGTCCATACATGCCGATCGATGACGTCTTCGCAATTGCAGTTAATTTGAGAATCCTGCCGCTCGGATTCTCAGCTTTAAATGCCAAGCCCAACTGAAACAGCCGCATTCTCACGTTTATCTGCCAAGCGACACCATGCGGGTGACCGAAAACGAAGACGTTTTTGAGGTGAGAATTGTCTGCGGTTTCAGGTGAGGCGTCAGCTCGGCGAAAATCCGATGTTTGACGGCTTCAATCTCGGTTGCAGTCTCCACTATCAGATCGTTAGCACCGAGATCTGTCAGGTTCGCGGTGGTGGCGACCCTAGCAATGGCGGCCGTCTTATCGGCAGGTTCGGCATCTCCGCGCGCGATCATTTCATCGATCTGCACTGCAACGCGATCAACGGCATGCGCAAGCGCATCCACGTCGATATCCATCAAGGTGACATCGAACCCAGCTAAGGCAAACGCGCACGCTATGCCGCTGCCCATATGCCCTGCTCCCACCACTCCAAAGTCTGTCATCTTCCCCTCGTCGAACTGTAACTGCCACCTGCCTCAACGCCTGGTGCCGCATTACATTGCGGCTTTGAGGCGACTCTCATGTCGAACACCCTGATCACTGCCGCGCCTTCAAGGCTCGGAAGATCACCTGCTAGCCATTCCATTGGCTGATCATAACGCCATCTTGGTAGCAGCTCCTCGGGAACGTCTCATCGGCCGAAACCCGTCTATACCGTTGAGCGTGTGAATGGGCTTCCAAGGGATGAATGTAAAGTGAGGCGCAACCGCATGACAGTCATCGGAACGGTGCGCGATACCTCGGGGGACAGAAAGGAGGTCTTGCGGCCGCAATGTCAATCCCCATGACACTTCAACTCGGCGGCAATGAACCCAGACTAGATCCAAATCGAAAGTCGAATTAGTAGTATAATAATATCATTTAGACTAACCAAGCCATGGCAACAAAGTAAAGGATGGACAAAATCTGTCGTTTGAGGATTGCAATCCTCCCAGCCCATGCCAATACTTATGCGTGTATAACGGCGCGCGGGGATTTCCATCTGGGCGCGCCATTCCATGCCAGCTTCTCCTAAAATCTGCCCTACCCGTCCATCAGCTCCTTGCAAGCAATGACCGAGGTTAGAATGCCGTCTCACCGTCGTGAACGTCTCCCTTTTGCTCTGCACTTTTTGGCGCTGGGCTACGGTGCGTCACTCTGGATTTTCGCGAGCCACGGGCTAGCTGCAGCAAACCCCGCCTGTTCGGCGCGAGATGACCTGAGTGCGGATACGACAATCAGTTGGACAGAGATTCGCGCTGGGTGCGATGGCGAACGGACCGCCTTCCGAAACCAGAATCCGGTCGGCTCGTCGTGGTTCGCGAATGCGGGCAATGGCTTTACCGGCGTACCTTATTTGCTCCAGCGCGTGTTACCCGATCTCGCGCCAGAAATTTGGGGCCGAAATGATGAGAATTTCGGGCGTTTCGGCTTCTTTGTTGATCCGGATGACAAATCGCGGCCGCTGCCGCTCGGCCTCGGCATCGCTTCTACCGCGGGCCGCCCCCTCGATGCTAGCGGCAATCCGTTGGGAGAGATCGATTTCGCCAAGCCCGGGCTCGATGTCGTGACGCTTGCCTGCGGCGCCTGCCACATTGGACAGGTACAGACGCCGGATGGACCGGCGCTCGTCGACGGTGCGCCGAACACGAAGATGGACGTGCGCAAGTGGCGGGATGCCTACTCGCGAACGGTGGCAGCCTACTTCTCCACGCCTGAAAAGATCAAAGCGTCGGCCGAGCGCATCGCAGCTATCATCGATGCCAAACCGAACGGGTATTTCTATCCTCCGGCTTATTTCGGCAAATCCGGATTCCTGAATTTCACGCCGAATGTCGAAGTCGCTCAACGAGCCGCTTTAAAAAAGAACCTTCCCGGCATTTTGGCGACGTTCGCCTGTGGTACCGTTCAGCGCGAAGCCGGGATCGAGCTTCAAAAACAGACCAGCTACGGCAACTGGAATGGACCTGGCTTTTCCGGCTTCAGCACCGGACAGCAGGATGGCAGCGGCGATCTCATTTTCCAGTTGTTGGTCGCCAAGGCAATGCCCCCCGGCGAATGCCAGCCGAACGCAGCGGGGGGCCTCAACCGGAACTTCGATGCCACGGCATTCAAGAGTAGTTCGCATCCAGAAATCCCACCATTTGCCACCATTACCGACATTCCGAGCGTGTGGAACCAACAGGAACGCTCGCTAGCCCAGTGGGACGGCAGCGTGAAGATGGCGTTCTGGCGCAACATCGCTGCGCAGCTCCCGATCGTCGGCGACCCTTCCAAGATCGACCTCGTCAATACCGGCGTTGTCGCCAATTTCCTCGACGGCCTGCCGCCGGCCCCCTACCCGTTCGATGTCGACATGCCGAGCGCCTTGCGCGGCGAAGCGCTGTTTAAAGACAATTGCGCCGTGTGCCACAAGCCGCACAACGACACAATCTACCAGTTCCGCGATATAGGCACGGACATGAACCGCGCGGCCGTCCTCAATGACGCGGCGTTCCAGCTTTTCGCCGCCGGCTTCCAGGCAAGCTGCCACAACCAGGATTTCCTCTATCGCACCCCGACGGGCGAGGAAGTCCGTCCCTGCCGGATGGCGGGCGAGGACGTGATCACCGCCCGCACGACGCCGGCGGTCCAGGGCTATGTCGCCGAGGTGCTCGACGGGGTGTGGGCACGCGCGCCTTACCTGCACAATGGTTCCGTTCCGACGTTATACCACCTCCTGGTGCCGACGAGCCGCCCGGCGCAATTCTTGCGCGGCGCGATCCAATACGACACTGCGAAGGTCGGATATGTCTGGGATCCGGCCGTTGCCGGGCTCGTTGCCGACACCTCGCCGACGCTGACCGTCTACGACACGCAAAAGGACGGTCATGCCGCCACGGGCCACGACCGCAACCTCGTGGTCGATGGCAAGCTCCGTCGCCTCGACTGGAGTGGCCAGCAATATGCCGATGCCCTCAAGGACCTCATCGAATATCTGAAAACCCGCTAGCGGGGGCCCGCATTCACCCCACTCATAGCTTGGAGCACTGGCGCAATGACCGAACCAGCCTCGCCCGACGCCGATGCCGGGATCACCGAAATCGACGAGTTGCAGCGGCTGCTGATGCGCAGCACCGGCCCCGGTTTGCGTGGCCAGCATTACAAGCAGCATGGCTGCGTCGTTGCGACCTTTGAGGTGCTAGCGAACCTTCCTGAGCGCCTTAAGGTCGGACTGTTCGCCGAGCCGAAAACCTACACGGCCTATATCCGCTTTTCCAACGGCGCGCAGCTCGACGACACCAAGCCTGATATTCACGGCATGGCGATCAAGCTGACCGGGGTCGCCGGCCGAAAGATTCTGGAAGGCGAGGAAGACGAAGCAACCCACGACTTCGTGCTGGCGGACAAACCGGTGTTCTTCATCAGAAACACCAGCGACTATGTCCGGTTCATGGCTGATTTCGCGCAGTCGGCGCCTCGCGGTGAACCGCCGCTCGCCTTCATCGCATGGCTGAAGGAAAACCGGCCCGAAGACCTGCCCGTGCTTCTCGGCTTTCGCCAGCAGGTGCAGGACAGCCCGCTTGCTGCACGCTACTGGAGCCAGGTGCCCTATGCTTACGGACTGGGCAACGAACGGGCCTGTCGCTATTCCGTGGTTCCCTCCAAGGACAACCTCGTTTCGCCCATTCCCCCCGAGGCCCGCGGTTCCGGCTATCTGCGCGAAGCGATGACCGACCACCTCACCCGGGCGACGCGACCGGCGGTCTTCGACTTCTGCGTCCAGCTCAACAACGACACAAGTGCAACCACCATCGACAACCCGACCGTCGAATGGACGACACCGGTCGAGGCGGTCGCCCGCATCACCATACCACCGCAGACCTTCACCTCGGCGGCGCAACTCGCCTTCGGGGAAAACCTCTCCTTCACACCGTGGCACGCGTTGCCTGAACACCGGCCGCTTGGCGAGATCAACGAGGTCCGCCGGCGGGTCTATCTCAGCAGCTCCGGCCTCCGGCACGAGACCAACCAGGTCATTCGCCGCGAGCCGACCGACAACGAACACTGGAGCTTCAACATGCGCCTTTCACCCGAGGAACTGACCGCCGGCATAAATGACGACTTCAAGGCAGTGCTTGCCAAGCTGCAGGCGACGTTCAATTTCATGGCCGCCAGTCTCCAGCACGGGCGTGCGACGCACACCTACGGCGTCGTGGCAAAAGGCGAGGCGCGCTGCATCACGCCGGCCGGCTTTCCTGAAACCGACGTCTTCGTGCCTGGCCGCCTCTTCCCGATCATCCTGCGCCATTCCTCCCCTGGCGGTCGTGCCGACGACCGCGCCCGCGATGGGGTCGCCGCCTCGATCAAGTTTTTCGAGCCGGGCGCCAGCACCGATGGCGACGGCTTCTATGACATTCTGATGAATGCCGGCCGACAGCTTTTCGTGCGCAGCATCCGCGACTTCTCGACCTTCGTCCACACGCCGGACGCAGAAAGGGCAAAGCTCGTCGAGTCCGGCCTGATGCTCGATGATCAATTGCGAGAGGCATATCGGATCCGCGGCTCGTTCACGGATTCGCGATATCACACCTGGGTCTGTTTCGAATTCATCGACAAAACTGGTGTCAGCCGCTACGTCCGCTTCCGCCTGATCAACGCCGACCGCGGCCCCGATCGCGGTCTGCCGCGCCCCGAATTCAAGGCTAACGGCCATCCGTCCATGGACGCTGTGTCTGACGACGACCGGGCTCCCGACTTCCTGCGCAAGGATTTCATTCATCGGGTCAAGCACAGTGACGTCCGCTACATCCTGCAGGCGCAGCTGCGTGACGCACCGCCCCCGCCGATCGGCAATCACGAGCTGTTCGACCCGTCCCAGCCGTGGAACGAATACTGGTTCCCCTGGGTGGACATGTTCGAAATCCGCTTGAACGAGGTCATCGACGACCAGGCGGCCGTTAGTCGGCTGGAGATGAATCCGAACCGGAGCCCGGGATGTATTCGCATTCCTCTGGCGACCAGTCCCGATGATTACGCATCGCTCGGTCACGCCCGCGCGATCGTCTATCCGGGCGCGCGAGCGGCGCGGGCCGCCGTGCCATCGCCTCAAAATAATTAGAGCACCGTCGCGCTGGAACGGACGTTTTTCAAGGTTTGGGGGTAAAGACGCATGAAACGCAAGTCGCGATTTTGGCCTGTCCTGCTTGGGCTCGCCGTGCTGGTCGCAGCCGGTCTCTATTATGTGGTCCGGATGTTCAGCGTCGATCTTCCCAACTATCCGAAGGTGGACAAGGTCACCTGGCTCGAACAGAACTGGTCACCGGCACAACGCGAGTGGATGCACCATGCCGATCAGGGCACGGTGACCTTCTCGATGCCTTACGAATGGCTGGCGGCGTTGGAGCAGCCCACCTTCACGCTGACGGCCGGGCCGCCCTTCCTGTCCAGCGATTATCTCGACCGCTTCGGTTTCATCACGACGGATTCTTCCGGCCTTCCAATCGGCTTCGCGCATGGCGGCGACCTGGTCGATCCCAAAACCGCCCAGCCGTGGCTCAACCCGGCAACCGGCAAGCCGCTCACCACCGTCGGGCTGACCTGTGCCGCATGCCACACCGGCCGCTTCACCTACAAGGGCACCGCCGTGATCATCGATGGCGGGCCGGCACTAACCGATCTCGGGAAATTCCGCAAGGCGTCGGGACTGGCCTTGTTCTTCACTCGCTACGCGCCTTTCCGCTTCGACCGCTTCGCCACGGCAGTGCTCGGGCCGCAGGCGGACGAAGCTGCCAAGGCCGCGCTCAAGAAGCAGCTCGACAAGGTGCTGGCGGGTGGCAGGATCGAAGTCGATCTCGACAAGAAGGTAGCTGAAAAGAGCATCGAAGAGGGGTTCGGCCGGTTGGATGCACTCAACCGGATCGGCAACCAGGTCTTCTCGCTCGATCTCGAGCGGCCGGAGAACTACGCCGCCCAGTCCGCGCCGGTCGCCTTCCCGCATATCTGGGACACGTCCTGGTTCGACTGGGTCCAGTATAATGCCTCGATCATGCAGCCGATGGTGCGCAATGCCGGCGAAGCGTTGGGGGTCCGTGCCTTCATCAACCTCACCAAGTCGGAGCAGCCGCTCTTTGCCTCGACGGTGAAGGTCGATACCATTTTCGAGATCGAGCAGCAGTTGGCCGGCAAGCAACCGACTGCGGAGACCGGCTTTACCGGCCTGCGTCCCCCGCGCTGGCCTTCCGACCTGTTCGGTCCGATCAATACGGAGCTCACAACCAAGGGCGCCGCGCTCTACGCAGACCGGTGCCAGAGCTGCCATTTGCCACCGGTCGGCAGTGCGGGCTTTTGGGACCAGAAGCACTGGACGGATGAGAATTCGGCCGGCGAGCGCTATCTTCGCGTGCCCATCATCAAGGTCGAGAAAATCGGCACTGATCCGGCCCAGGCCAAAGGCATGGCGGAGCGCAAAGTCAAGCTTCCCCCCGAGCTCGGCATCGACACCGACTCCTTCGGCGGCGCGCTCGGCGAGGTCGTCGCCAAGACGTCCGCTCGCTGGTACGACAGCCAGACGCCGCCGGTGCCGGCCGAGCGACGGGAGATCATGAACGGCAATCGCCAGAACGACATCCAGGCGCCGCTCGCCTACAAGGCCCGGCCGCTCGACGGCATCTGGGCGACGCCGCCCTTCCTGCACAACGGCTCGGTGCCGACCATCGATGCCCTGCTTTCCCCGGTAAGCGAACGGCCGAAGACGTTCTGGCTCGGCAATCGCGAATACGACCCGGAAAAGCTTGGCTACCGAACGGAAGAATTGAAGGGTGGCTTCAAGTTCGACACCTCGAAGCCGGGCAACAGCAATGCCGGTCACGAATTCAGCGATACTCCCGGCCCAGGCGTCATAGGCCCGGCGCTGAAGCCGGATGAGAAGGCGGCGCTCATCGCATACCTGAAGACATTGTAGACAGCCGGCGGGAGCCGCGCGCGAACACGTCAGGGCCGCCCGCAGGGATGAATGCGGCGGCGCTCAACTGAGGGAACAGTGATGGCCGACGGCTCTAAACCGACCTTCGAAATCGGCATTGCGATGTCGGGCGCGATTTCGGCGGGAGCCTATTCGGCCGGCGTCTTCGACTTTCTGATCCAGGCACTCGACGCATGGGAAAAGGCGAAGGCGGAAGGTGCCCCCGACTTGCCCGATTACGACGTTCGCCTTAAGGCGCTCTCCGGGGCCTCTGCTGGCGCGATCACCGCCGCCATTGGCGTGATCGCCGCCGGCGGCCGCGAGGCTCCCGCGACATTCCCAAGTCCCGCCCCCGGCAGCCAGGACATCCGCTTCACTCTCGGCCGTCTTTACCGCTCCTGGGTGACCCGCCCGACGCTGGTTTCCCCCGACGGCTCACCCGACCTCCTGTCGCTCGAAGACCTGGCGGGCGGGCGGCCGGTCATCTCGGTTCTCAACGCCAACGTTTTGACGGCGATTGGGGCTGAGGCGTTGGAGGCGACGGGTACCCTCAGCCCACGCCCCTATGTCGCCAGTTCGCTCCTCTTCCAAGCTCTATTGACGAAGCATCCTTCATCAGTGGGTTGGCATTGAAGTTGGGGGGACACTTGCTGTGTCCGAAACGGCACGCCGGTCGATAGTGCTGTTCGTCATGTGCAATAAACCGCGCCCACTGAGCCTGGCAGTTCCGGCAGCGCGGTTTTCAATTCTCGCAACTGGCAGGTCATCGCCCTTCATCACAAGGGCGACAAAGATAGAGGGCTCCAGCGGGCGCGGGTGGATGACAAGGGCAGTCGTGAAATCCGCCGCCTAAAAAGTGCGGCGGTCGCGCTGCTTGCGCGATCCGTTTCACAATTGGCGCAGTTGAAGGGATACGAACTGCCGACCCGTGATTATTGCCCCACCACGGCCACTCATTCGATCTTTGGGATGAATTCAAGATGCTGTTGAGTTTGTGCTTGCATAATCAGCAAGCGTCTCTATATTTGCTAGCATGAACAGCAAGCAGAGAAAGACCCTCGCGGCCGTATTCAAGGACCCGGTCTCGGGAACCATTGAATCGGCCGCTATAGAGAGCCTGCTTGTGGCTGCCGGAGCGGACGTCATTGAGGGGAACGCTTCCCGCGTTAAGTTTGAGAAAGACGGCATCATTGCGAGCTTCCATCGACCTCATCCGGACAAGGAAGCAAAGCGTTATCAGGTGCGCGATGCTCGCGAGTTCCTGATGCAGATTGGAGTAACGCCATGAACACCATGACCTACAACGGGTATCACGCTCGCATAGAATTCGACGCTGAGGACGAAGTGTTTTTCGGCAAGATTGCAGGTATCTCCGATGTAATCGGCTTTCACGGTGACAGGTCGCTGAACTCAAGAAAGCCTTCCATGAGGCAGTCGATAACTACCTCGAGACCTGCAGGAAAATCGGCAAAGAGCCTCAGCGACCCTATTCTGGGAAGATGATGTTTCGTGTCGCTCCCGAAGTCCATCGCCGAGCAGCTCTTGCTGCTGAGCTTTCGGGAAAGAGCCTCAACCAGTGGGCAGAAGAGGTGCTGGAAGAAGCCGCCGACCATTTTGCCGAGGCGCGCCTGTCGGCGTAGTGCCGTTGCGGCCATCGTCGTTCCCTTCACCGTACCGCCCATCGGCGTGTCCGATGAATTGGCGTTCCATTCGATACATTATGCGATCCTAAATTCCCCAAATCGGAAACAAACACAGCACAAATCGTACGAGGTCTTTACTACAGACGCAGCGATCAAACCACTGCTCTTCAGAGCCAATTACCTTCTGTTGACATCAGATTGGGCAGGTCGACAAAGTGAACCGCTTGCGCTGCCTTTGCCTCAGACCAAAGCCGGCCAAAAGTCCATCTCGCACCTGGGATGTTAAATGAACTGTCGGAAACAAGTGTCGCGGCTATCCGACTTACGCGCAGCGACACGCCGTTCAGTGAATAAAGATCCCCCTGCAGCCAACCTGGGCGTGACTTGGGGAAGTTCTTGAACTCTATGTTGTAGGTCGGTTGGAAATAGCTAATGAGTGAGGCCTCCATAGCCTCATACGCGCTCACGATCCCGCCTTTGACTATGCTCTCCACAACCGCTGACGATGACATGGTGGTGAGCCCCCTCAAGACATATCCCGGGTCGTAGGCAAGGATGAAGAGATCCCGATTGCGATAGTGCTGTTGCAAATCGCCTTGGATCTCATTCACCCGTTCGTGGGCCCTTGCCCGATCGAACACACTGACATCACCGTTCGGCCCGCACGCAATTCCGATGTATTCGACCTTGAAGTCCGTCAAATTGGCATCGCTAGCTCTAAACTTGATGAAGTGAAAGAGATCTGGCGATAGCCTAAGCCCGACCTCACTGCCATCGCCGTGTATAAATCGAAGTCCCGTTAAATCCCCTCCTGCCGCTGAAGCAGCCGGAAGCACGTTAACGAGATTTGCGACGTCTAACCCATGGGGCAAGTCATACGGCGAACTCCCGTCTAGTACGAGGAGGGCCGGAACCACAGTGCATTCAGGGCGGGTTTCGAACTTAATCTGAGTCTGAACGGTCCTAGTAACGGGATCCCAAACTGCACGGCCGTCGAACACAGCTGAAGTCCGCGAAACTAGTATATAGAGGTGAAAGTCTCTCGTCAGGTGCCTTACCTGGACCCGATTGCCTCGACGATCTAAGTAAAGATCGAGCGGGCGCCCATCCAGCTTCGCGCGACGAAGTCGTTCTGGACCGTTAGGAGCCAAGATCATGGGATAACCGGAAAAGTACTCAAGCGTCTGATCAAACATGCTTTTCTCCATTCCGGCAAATGTATAGAATTTGGAGGCTACAGATCAGTTAATGCGATTGCGCGGACGACTCAATTGGCCGCGAGACTGCCCATAGCTGTCGACAATTTGGCACGTGTGATTGCCCTCGCCCGCTGCCAATCCTCTAGAAGTACAGTAGCCTTTGACGTAATGCTGTGGTGCATTCCACAGAATCGCTTCAGTATCGCCGCGGCGCAGAGGGAACGGTGAATGGACGGGCTGAAAGAATACACTCTGTTGGAGTTCCTCCGAGAGCAGGGCACCAACTTTCGCACCGCACTCCCGATCGTTCACAGCTCGGAATCGAAAAATCTCATCCGGATGTTGACCGAGGAGAAGGTAGCCGTCACCGAGTGCGACACGTTTTGCGGCGAAAACCTGGCTTATTTCTTCCATGGACGACCAGCATATCGTCGCTACCATGCGCGCCCGAAACAGTGGCAACTGCCGTTCGTGCTTGTACTGAAGTCCACCTGCCTCCTTACCATGAAGCGGGTCTTCCCTTTCGATTCTGGTGCGTTCTTTTCAGGGCGCCTTCCCGATTACCTTAGCGAGTTTGACCCTGCGGGCTACGAACTCTCGGAGAACGACAATCCGATCGACCTCTTGATCGACATTTTTTTCGGAAGCGACCGGGACTATTTTTTTGGAAACACCAAACCCACGCAGGAAGTCGTTCATCGAAAACGCCTGAATATCCGCCACTCGGAAATAATGGCTTTATGCTCGATGTATAATGGGGAACAGCTAGAGACTGACGATCGTACTCTAACCATCGAGCTGCAGTCGGACCGAGATGTCTCGATCAAGGATCAGCTTCTCGGCGTGGTGATGCCGAGACCTTATTTCGACGACAAGGTCCTTAAGGCGCTTCTCAAATCGCGGAAAGTCATCGCGAAATCTACTATCTCCTCGCCCGCTATCGCACGGAGCGGACGGTAACAGCCCTGCTGCCTCGCACCACCGTCAGTCGGCGCAAGCGGCTGCCGGAGAAGGTCGAGGAAATCATCAGCACGACACTGCGCGAGCACTGGCTGAAGCTCGAGGCGCCCCCACTCGCCCCCGTCGTTGCCGAGATCCGCGCCCGCTGTGAGGAAGCCGGTCTTGCCCTTCCGTCCTATGTCACGGTTGCCCGGCGCATACCGGCGTTCTTTTCGGCTGAAGAGATTGCGAAGAAGCGCTCCGCCAATCCGAAGCACTTGCTGCGGCTCAAGCCGCGACCCGGCTATATCCATGCGCCGCACCCGCTCGACGTTTGTCAAATTGACCATACCCCGACCGACATCAATTTCATGGAGGTTGTCGACATGCGGGTGTTTTCGTCGGCCGTCCGTACGCGTATTGAAAGCGTCTGCGGCAGGCATGTCCGCGCGGCAGGCTGCCGCCCGGTTTGGGGTTGGGATTTCGACGGCAATACGCTGGATCGCAAGGGCCAGCGATGGTGAACCGACATCAGGGCCGCAAGGTTGGCGAAGGTCCTCGAGCTTGGATGCACACGAGGCGTTCGTTGTCGATATGATCGACGATCGAAAGCACGTGACGCTCGACGAAATGGTCGAGCGTCTGTGCGTTGAGCGGCGGGTCGGCATGAGCCGGAGCGCGCTCGGTGCTTGGCTGCGACGCCGCGGGTGGACGTTTAAAAAAGTCCGCACATGCATTGGAGCAGGTTCGACTCGATGTCCTGAAGCGCCGGCGAGCCTGGTTTGATGGCCAGCTCGATCTCGATGCAGAAAAGCTGATCTTTATAGACGAGACCGGACTGTCGACAAAAATGGCGCGCCTACGCGGACGCGCAATTCGAGGCGAGCGTTGTCGAGCAGGCGTGCCGCACGGCCATTGGAAAACAACGACGTTCACCGGTGCGCTGCGCCTCACGGGCATGACCGCCCCTTTCGTCTACGACGGAGCAATGAACGGCAATGTCTTCCTGGCATATGTCGAGCAGGTGTTGCTGCCAACCCTTCAGACCGGGGACGTCGTGGTGATGGATAATCTGCCTGCACACAAAACAGCCGGTGTGCGCGATGCCATCGAGCGCGCAGGCGCCAAACTCATGTTCCTGCCGCCCTACAGTCCTGACTTCAATCCCATTGAGAACGCATTCTCGAAATTGAGAGCCATGTTGCGGGCTCGGGCAGAGCGAAAGATCGACGCTTTGTGGGATGCGGTGGGCGCCTTGATGCCCCGCTTCACGGCCGCAGAATGCGCCAACTACTTCAAGGCAGCAGGATATGACCCAGATTAAACAGGATCTGCTCTAGATGGGTCGCCGGATGCAGCGAACGGCGCCAGCATTTGGCGCTCGGATCACACCTGCGGCCCTATGCAGCCACGCTAACAGCAACACACGGCTGCGCAACGCGACCGGCCCCGGCGATCGCCTGTTGCTCAATCCCGCTCTCAGACGCGCAATTCTCAACCGAGAACTCTGGCGTCAGCCGGTGCCAAAGCCGGTCACAGCATTTTGTCCGCGTCCGATTGACGACAATCTGTGTTCAGATCCAGACATCCTAAGGGTTAGGATCAAGCCGGCCAGGGTCGACTCCTCCGATTTGGGGTCGCTGCTCACAATCCTTTTGGTGGCATGCCAATTGCATATCCATAGCCATGATACGTGTTCCGAATGGCCCGTCGCGTGCAAGGAGTTCAATGACATCTCATCCGAGAGCAATACAGGCTGCGAACCCCGTGGGACGCCCCAGCTCTATTGGATCTCGCTGCGATCAGACAGGATCGCCATCCCGCAGACCGCTTTCAGGCTGTCAGCCAGGGCTGCCATAAGGGTTTCTCGTAAAACAAACATTCAGGAGAACTTATGACTCGACCACATGAACATCGGCTGCTTCGCCGGCTCTCCCAATGGCACATAACACCAGGTCCTCTTGAAATCCGTGATGCAAAAAAAGGAAAACGAAAAATGCCTACCTCAGAAAAAGACGCTGTGGCGCGCTCAAGGCTCCTGAAATTGCGCTCTCACTGGCCACGAACGATACTTGCTGCCACGGCGTTGGCCATTGTAATGACCGCTCCAGCTCCAGCCGTCACCCTAGACGCTGACAAGGACTACTCCGACCAAAGCTTATTGGTTGTTAAAGGCTGGGTAAGTTGTATACTTGCGGCATTGTGCATTGGCGAGCCAGAGGTCCTCGACTAGCTAAGCCCGGATAATTCATGGGCTTGGCGGATTTAGTGCAAGCCGTTGAAAGACGTAGGATTTTGTTTTTTGCTTATGCCGATCCTAATCATTTCCGGAGACCACACCCGCCATGAACGGTCCTACGCTGCGCTGAGCGGTTTGTCATCTGTCGAAGGCAAGTCCGTCGTCGACCGTTTCGACGGCGGCATGCTGTCGTCCAACAGTGGCGTTCTGGCTCTGGCCGAGGTGGAGAATCGGTGCGGGTGGCGGAGCGTCTGGCACGCTGCATCGATGATCCGCGTTGCCCGGACCAGGTCGTCCACAGCCTGGCCGATATGATCGGCTTCCGCATGAAGATGATTGCCGCCGGTTATGAGGACGGCAATGATGCCAACCGGCTGCGCTCCGATCCGATCTTCAAGATGGCCCAGGATGCACCCCCTTCGGGTCGGGATCTGGCGTCGCAATCGACAATGTGCCGACAAGCGCATCCGTAACCGGCTCGCCCTCCGCCAAGGTACGCTTTGCCAGGCCTGTATCGAAGATATCGACTTCGCCGCCGCCCGCGGTCTCGACCGGCGCAACACCATGGCGCTAGCCCAGGGGCAGTGGCTCACCGCCCATGAGGGCCTGATCATCACCGGCCACACTGGCACCGGAAAGTCATGGCTGGCATGTGCCTTCGGCAGGCAAGCGGCCAGGCCCGGTCACTCCGTGCTCTACGTGCGCGTGCCGCGCATGTTCCAGGATCTCGCGCTTGCCCGCCGCGATGGCTCTTTCCCTCGCCTCATCGACAAGCTCACCCGCGTCCAGCTCCTCATCCTCGATGACTTTGGAACACATGCGCTCTCCGATCAGCAGCGCTTCCACCTCTTCGAAATCGTCGAGGAGCGTTATCAGAGAAAATCCACGCTGCTCACAGCCCAGGTCCCCATGGCGAGCTGGCACGACCTTATTGCCGACAGCACGGTCGCCGACGCCATACTCGATCGTATCGTGCACAATGCTGACCGCATCACCCTCCCTCCGCGGCGAGAGCATGCGAAAGCAAAAAAGCGCTCCCCTCTTGACGGCTGCAGAAAACGGCGAAATCAATCAGCCCTGATGGTAACCAGGCCGCCGAGGACCAACCTCGTCAAACTGTCCGGACTTTAGTGAAACGGCTGTCCGGGATTTAGCGGAACCAATGTCCGGCTTTTGCGAAGCGCGCACGTCGCCACCGCCTAACTGGATGCACGGTTGCTTCACTCTCCGATTTTCGAATTTTCACACGTCCACTGCTGGACCCCCGCATCCGGTTCCGGTCGATACATTATGCGATCCTTTTAGCACATAACGAGAACATTCAACGAGGCGCTGCACATGATAGCGATTCCGGTTGTCGCGCTTCCGCAACTGTAGATTTGCGATCTCACCGGCGTCCAGTAGCGTCACGGTCAGCCTCCTGGGATCCGAACCTTTCCCTTAATCGGACTTGTATTGTCGTCGCAATACTGTTCAAAGGCGGCGGTGAAAGCGCTGATCTGGCCATCCGTCTCTTCAAGCCGCTCAATTTGAAAGCTTCCATGGACTTCGTTGCAGCCTCGAGATCCAACGGAAATCGACACCCCAGGTTGGCCCGGACCCGAAAAGGGATAACGCCCAGCCCCGTCATACAAAACTTCAGCAAGCCGGTCTTGGTCTGGCGCATCGAAGATTAGCTCCCAATCCTCACCCTGATATCGGAATGTCAGCTCGACCGTGCCTGGCTCTGGCACTGCCATCGTGAGTTCACCTGTGAAGCGGATCGTCTTGCCCTCCGTGATGTACTCCCCTCGCTCCGCTTCAACCACGACGCTGCCCGCTACCGTCCGCTCGCGCGGACGAGCGAGTGGGCGCGTCTGACAGCACAGGACGCCTTGCTCTGCCGTTCCCACACGTTCATCAATCAAGCCCTTTGGCGACGAAAACACGAGGAAGGACCGATCCCAATCGCCAGCCGGCGTGGCGAGAGTGATGACCGGCTTCGTTGCCGGATCCAGATCTGTTGCTCTCATGGCAGCAATAAATTGCGAAAGGCTTAGTGATCTGCTGCCTTCCGCTGTGGCGTCAAGGAGAAGGGTGATGCGGCGCGCAAGTGGAGCGATGTGGTCCGGGCTGCTTCCGGTGGGATCTGCAACCGTGCGTGCGACAGACCCGGGAGTAGTCGAAAATAACACTGGGCTTTCCTGGTGAAACTCGTTCATGAAGCGCAAGACTGAAGCCACTTGCTTGAGACTCTCGATAGCCGACCCTGTCAGCACTGGCCGGTCAAAATTAGCCTCTTGCCCTTCATAGCAGGCATCCAATATCGCCAGGTAGCGACCCTCCACCGTGTTCAGCCGCTCCGCTAGATTACCGGCGGTGAGTGCCGAATGGGCGAGGCGTTCGATTTCTTTGTCCGCCAGATTGCCATCATAGAGAAAATCGCCCGGGACCAGGAACTGACTCCATGCCACGCCTTCCGAAATCCCGTGGCCTGCGAAATAGAAGACGAAAAGCGGATTAGCAGGTGCGTCCAGCGCCATCCTGGCGAGAACATCGTCGATGGCGCCGTGAATGTCACGGACGGAGATGAACCTCCCAGCCGCCGAGGTAAGTTGGACGCCATATCGAGCACCACCGGACAGAAGCCTTTTTGCCACAAAGCGCGCGCTCTTGTTCGCACCGTATATACGCGGAAAGCCGTTGGTGAACGGCGTGTCTGGTTCAGCGTAGTGGGATGAGCCGATGGCCACGAAATAGAGCGCAAATTGCTCCTCATCGGCTTGGGTTGGCGCAGGGTTAAGTATGGCCATTACCAAGGACACAAAGCGGAGCGTGTGAGAGACTCGAAGCCTCATGGCTGTGGCTCGCGGGCTTCGAGCGATTGCCTCAGCGATTTCATCAGGTGGTCGGCGCGTTGCTTAAGACGATCGGTGTTGCTGCGCCCCCGCTTGAAATCCTCGATTTCAGTGCGAAATGCGATCATGGTTCGTTCGACTTCGGTGTCCTCAACCAAGATCATGTCGCCCCAATAGGCCGCTAAGAACGCATTGATATCGGACTGCGCCGGCTGCCCGCCGGGCGCAGCCGCAATCGAGCCGGCGAGTTTTGCGACGTCACTGTAGGTATCCAGTCGCTTGAGCCAGAGAGCGGATGCATGCTCGTAAATGGCTTTGCGCTCCTCGCCAATATTGAACTGCCACACCCCGACCAATATCCCGGCCACCGTAAGCAGCGGCCCGACTATCTTGAACCCAAGATCCCAATACCATTTTTGGCGATCATCCATCGTCAGTCTTCCGATAGGTAGAACTCTCGGTCTACCGTCGGATCCACTTTCGAATCTGCAAGCTTCCTCAGGATCATCTGCTGCTGTTGACCTGCCATGGCGAACAGAAGCAAGTAGCTGTCAGGACCGATCGTAATCTCAATATCGAGCGGGTTCTGCTGCTTCAGAGACCATTCTTCCGACCGCTTCTGCCACATCGAATCGATGCAGGTCCGAATGGTGACAGTGCCGTCCGACTTAAAGGAATATACCTCGCCGGAGGCGCACGCTGGATCGGACGACATCCAGCTGGTAATTCCCGCGGAGAGCCATTCGCGCACGTCGCCGCCCGTTAGCGTTGATTGCGCATCCTCTATCGGCCCGGCATTCGCCGCGCTTGCGATAGCCACGATGCTAGCCCCGACAAAAACTCGCATGATCATCGACTCCCCAATCACGTACCCCAGAACCAGATGTGCGTCTTGGTCAGTTCACCGGTGAGACATACGCAGGCTGGCCTTCACACCGGCACAGGCATCCGTGTTGCATCATTAACGCCCGAGTGAAATGGATTGCCATCCATGAAGTGCTCTCCAACTGCCACCGCGTCACCGCGCCACCGTCAGCTTCACGCTTCCGCGATTGTTGTCGTAGGCTTGCCAGGCATCGTTGGCAAAAGCGTAAAGATAGCCGCTCTTCGATGGCCTAAAGCTCGCTTTCTCACCGATCACGAAGACCTCATGAGATGCAAAGTTCGCTTTCGTCTGTGGATCGGCTGTCGGCAAGACACCGTTCGCGACGAAGCCAATCAGCGCAAACCAGTCGGCGCCCTCTTCCCGCCGCGTATACCAGAAATCAATTTGGTGATTGCCACTCAGCTTGCTGTAAAGCGCCTCGCCTTCTCCCCAAATTGAGGAGGCCATCTGCACGACTTCACCGAGGTGGAACTTGCCGTCGCGAGTTCCTTGCGGCCCGCAGCTAATCCCACTGTCCATCCATTCACCGGCCGCTGAGAACTGATAACGGACTCCCGCCTCGAGATAGAGGCCGGTAAAGTTCCAGCGATCGCGGGCGAAAACATCGACGGTTGCGGCTTGCCCTTCAAGCGGGCATTTCGTCGTCCAATAATCCCCTTGCGCCAGCGGTGGGTTCTTGTGGCGATCCAGCGCTGATTTGTGAAGCAGGGCGTTCTCTTCCGAGAAGAGAGGGACTTCGCGTGGCCGCGTCTTCAGCGACTTGAACACACCGGTCACAGAATCATGCAACTGGCCCAGCGGATCAGCGGCGAGGTGGCTATCAAGGCTCTCCCGGAAATTCAGCCCCAGACGTGCCGCCTCGTCGATCATCCATTTGAGCGCCTGGTCGGACAGGCCGCAACGACCGTACCCGCCGCCGACATCGCAATGGACCCCCGGAAACCAGACCTGTCGCACGGCCGGGTTTTCATCCACGTTGGTCCACATTGTTGGCGTGAAACTCTGCCGCATTTCGTCTATTGCGACGGCATGCCGGGCGTTCGCGACGATAGGGCTCAGGTCCGTATCGTGAAACTGATGCTTGGCCGGGTCGTCAATCAAATTGAGGAGCGCCAGGTCATCCGGCACACCGAGCGCGCCGACAGTATCCCATACGCCAATGAAGTGTATCGGAATGGAATGTTTGCAGGCCTGGCCACTCTCTCGCTCGTGGAAAGGCAGCGTGCCCGTAGCGACCACCGCCTTGGCTTTCTGTTCCGGAGTGCGATAGATTGCAAAGAGATCGTCAATAGCTGACCAAATCACCTCCTCCCGTATGCCAGGGGTACGCAATAGGCCGCAACGTGAAATCATTCCGCCGAGACTTCGAACGGTGTACGCACCGCGGCTGAACCCGAATAGCCAGATCTTCGCTCCGCTTTCATAGTTGCGCGTTAGCCAGTTGTAGGCACTGATAATGTTCTTATCGAGCCCATCGCCCATGCCGCCCCCGGCGATGCGATTCCACCAACTGCCGTCCGTGCCGACGCCGGGGTGGTAGTAAATCCTCTGCTCCCGCCCATCCTTGTCGATGGGCATAAGCGCATTGCGGAGTTTCACCACATTGGTCGGCGCTGGCAAGCCACCGTCCATTTGGTCAGGTGTATTCCAGGTACCGTCACAAAAGACGATCAGATGCATTTATCCCTCCCCGGATACCCTATCCCTAACTGGAAACCTACGCGACGATGGCGTGCATGACGTGAACCCGCCGACCTCATCCATCTCATCAAACGATCTCGTGGCGCTCTCACTGGTAGAGCGCAGAGAATATTGCTACTTGCTTATAAATGCAACCATGATATAGTAGGTGCTTAAATACTCTATTTTATCGCGACCACTCGGCGCCGGCCTGGCCGAGGGGGATTATTTTCGATGCCGAATTCAAAAGAAGACATCCGAGGCGCCATAGAAAAACTTGCCCACACCGAGTACGCGACGGCTGACCCGACGGACGTCGGAATAATGGTTCAGTTGTACACATATGAGAGCAACAAATCTTTCGACACAGAGCGGACAGTCCTGGACATTACCAAGGCTAACTTCGCTGTGTTCGGCTCAGTGATGCTTATCGGAAATTCATCCTTCTTCGCACACGCGCTGAGGCCGGGGTGGGCAATTGCCATATCGACTGTGACGATATGCATCATATCTCTTGCCGCATCTGCTTTATCGACCTTTTATGATAAATACTTCACCGTCCACAGGCAAAAGGTCAGCATTCTTCAGCGCGGAGTTTGGCGAAAGCGACCCTTGGACTGGGTAGAAAGCAAGTATGTAGCTGCAGATTTAAAAACGAAGTTCGAGGATTCGGCATCTCTCGGCATAATAGAATATATCAGATATAACTATACACTAAAGTGGATCAATCTTATCCCTCTTTTTGTGGCACTTATTGTGGGCTTAGCCTACATATTCTTTGGAGAAGCAGCGACTCCGGCGCCGGCCGGGCAGTCATAGATTCACGATGTTTAAAGCGCTGCAGCGAGCTTTGCGCGTTCGATAGGGCGCGCGGCGCTGCAGGGCGAACGGCGCATCCCGTCGGGCTCCGACCTCTCCTCCCCTGGTCTTGAGCCCGCGCGACCGCGGCATTCAAACCATTTGCGAGGGGACCGCGTATGGCAGGATCGACAGAATCTAAGGCCAACTTTTGGCAACGTTCGGCAAGCGTTCTCTTCAAGACACGCGGCTTTTTCCTGATCTTCGCGATTGTTGCCGGAACCGGCTCGATCCTTGCCTTTACCTCGCAGGGCCAAGACCTCGTCCTCACCGTGACGGACGTGAAATCGGATCACACGCCATCCCTCACATGGCAGATCTTCTGGCTGTGTGCGTCGGTCTTCCTTCTTGGCCTGCAGGCCTGGTTCTGGGCGCGAGTGATCGTCCAGGAGAAATTCGACGAGCGCCAGAACTGGCAGAACAATTGGTACCTGCTCTTGACGCCCCGCCTGTTGAGCATCGTTCCGTTCGCGCTGCTGTTCATGAGTTTGCAGACCGTCCAGTCGTCATCGTCATGGCTTACCTGGGTGCTCGCTTTACTCGGTCTTGGACTACTGGTGTTCCTTTGGTTCCGATTGCAGACGGTGAATTTTCTCGCCGCTCGGGCGCACAGGTTGATCAGCAAGCGAACACAGGCACGGCAGCCGTCTGGCAGGCCAACACGGTGGCCGTCGCTACGCTCGCTCGTCCTCTATGGCGGACTGATCGCCGCGCTTGTCGGCATGGTGATCGTTTCGATCGATCCCGTCACGATTCCTGTCAAAATCGGCCCAGTCGCCGTGGTACTCATAGCGGCGGCGCTGATCATCCCAGTTCTGATCTGGCTGATGCTGCTCGGAGACGCCTATCATATTCGTGTTGTCGAGACGCTTATCATCATCGCTGCTCTCGTCAGCCTTGTGGTGGACAATCACGGCATTCGCTTTGCTGCGAGCGACCCGGCGCAGCAACAGGCCGCCATCGGCGACCGCCTGACGCTTGCGCGGGCGTATGAGTCCTGGCGGGCGGGCATCGGCGACGTCGGCAGCAACCCCATTCCGATTATCTTCGTTGCCAGCGCCGGTGGTGCATCCCGCGCCGGATACTGGACAGGCACGGTTCTTTCCAAACTCGAAGAGGAAACAGCCGGCCGGTTCTCCAAGCACGTCTTCGCCATCAGTTCGATCTCGGGAGGCAGCCTTGGCGTTGCCGGGTTTCTTTCAACCATCAAGACCCGTCCCGACCTGGTCGCCGGCGGCTCGAACAAGGACCTATCAAGCGCTGTCTCCGACTTCGTCGGCCAGGACTATCTGAGCCCGGCATTGGCGGGCGGCGCCTTCCCGGATCTGCTGCAGCGCTTCATCCCGATTTCCTTCCTCCCCGACCGGGCCTGGTCGTTGGAGCGCGGCTGGGAAGTCGGTTGGGCGCAGACATGCCAAAGGACCGGCTGCAGTTCTGCAGATTTCCTGGAGAGTGATTTCCTGTCCCTTTGGTCCGACCGCCAAAGCTGGACGCCGATCTGGCTCATTGGCGGCGCGCTGCAGGAGGATGGACGGCCGATCCTGACCAGCAGCCTGAACTTCGAAAGCAGGATCGACGCCTGGGATTTCCACACAGTCGCCAATGCCGATGTGCGCCTGTCGACGGCGATCCTCAACGGCGCTCGCTTTCCCTATGTCAGTCCGGCCGGGACAATTAGTGCGCCGGGTAACATGCCAGCCGACGTCTCACGGCTGCATCTGGTCGATGGCGGCTATTTCGACGCGGCCGGCGTGGAGATCCTACGAGACCTGGCGCAGTCGCTCCTGTCGGGCAACATCGTGCCCGCGAGCGACAAACTTGAGCCGATCTTCCTCCTCATCACCAACAGCGGCAAGAACCCGCCTCTCGGCAGGCCGGGCCGGGGGCCGCAGAGTGGCCCCTCGAAGCCGATCGCCTGCCGCGACACCACAACCAAGGACGGATGCCCCGGCTCGACGTCGTTCGCGAACTTCGCTCCGGACATGCTAGGGCCGATACAGGGGCTCTATTCAAGCCGAAATGCGCACGGCGAACGGCTGGAGACGTTGCTGATCAGGCAGGCGCCAACCGCTCCCGGCCAGACGGCGCCGACCGACATCTATACGCTCGATCTCTGCTCACTCGCGGTGCCAATGAACTGGTCACTGTCAGCGAATGCCCGCGACATTGTCGATAAGTTGCTCGAGACAACAGACGTTGCGCCGATGACCTGCGA
This sequence comes from Sinorhizobium terangae, assembly GCF_009601505.1. Taxonomy (GTDB): domain Bacteria; phylum Pseudomonadota; class Alphaproteobacteria; order Rhizobiales; family Rhizobiaceae; genus Sinorhizobium; species Sinorhizobium terangae. The sequence goes on along the minus strand of NZ_WITC01000117.1, from coordinate 35,325 downwards.
GGCACAAAACCTCGAGGACCTGGATTGCCTGCAGAACCGATTGGGCGTGACGTCAAAGACGTGCGTGAGGCAAACAAACGTTGCGAACCGGTGAGACATGTTCTGCTATAACGGGGACCCTCACGATAATATAGGTAAGTTCTCACCGCGATATAGAATGAATGTTAGAATACGCCCGAGGGCGTTATTACTTAATAAAGCCGGTTCATTCTCAGTTATTTCTTCCTGTCGAGGGGCGCGAAAATGACAAGGATCGATCAGTCAGGCTTAATTGGAAAAATTCGAGACCGTCCGATCAGCAAAGAGCTTGAAGCCGTTCTACTTCAGGCAGGCAATGCAGCGGGAATCGACACGATCTTCGTAACCTCTGGCGGGCAGCCGGGAACAAAGGGACTGTCAACTGGTTCGACGCGGCACAACGGCGGCAGGGCGGCGGATCTTCACTTGGTCGCGAAGGGAGTGACGAGGCAATTCAGCGACGACAACGCCGATGTCTACGTCAAGCGTTTCGTCATTGCGGCCGCCGCGAACGGCGCCACCGGCATCGGCGCCGGAATCGATTACATGGGGCCGGAGACGCTGCATGTGGGATTTGGAAGGACGCCCAGCGACCACAGCCGGATTGTATGGGGAAGCAAGGGGAAATCGGCAAACGCACCGCGGTGGCTGGTGGAAGCCGCAGAGGAAGGTTGGAACAACCCTCCCAAATGGGCTTTGGAGACAGGGTCCGGACTCAGCGAGGACGTAGCGGAGGACGAAGACGAGACCTTCGACGCCGAGGAAGATGCGCCGATCTCCGTCGAAGTGCCCGAGCGTTTCAACATCGACGTCATACGAGCCGCGCAGACGACGCAGCGCCGGTGGGGAATTCCCGCGTCTGTGACTTTGGCGCAGTGGGCGCTCGAAAGCGGCTATGGTGCTTCGATGCCGCCAGGCTCGAACAACCCGTTTGGCATCAAGGCCCTGAAAGGCCAGCCTTCGGTCAAGGCTTGGACCAGGGAATCGATCAACGGCAGAGTGACGAGAGTCCAGGCCGACTTTCGGGTTTTTGCAAGCCTCGACGACGCCTTTGTTAAACACGGCGAGCTTCTCGGCTCGGCAGCCGTCTATGCAAAAGTCCGGAAATTGGCGCACGATCCCGATCGCTTCGCAGATGCGCTGACGGGTCTCTATGCGACGGACCCAAACTATGGCTCCCTGCTCCGATCGATCATGCGAAAGAACGATCTTTACGCGTTCGATCTTCGCAATCTTGACGACACCGCATCCATCGAAATTGAGGAGGTTCGCGTGCCCAGTCCCTTGAAGCAAGGCGATGTCGACCCGATCCGCGTGAAGGCTCTTCAGAGGCGTCTCGTCGAGCTTGGCTATAAGCTCGGCGAAATCGACGGGAACTTCGGCTCGCTTACGGCCGGCGCGTTGCTCGCATTCCAGAATGACAACGGTTTACCGACCACAGGCGTCGTCGACGAGGTGACCGACGCTGCCCTCGCGACCGCGCGGCGCCGCGTGCTCGACGAAGAGCGGGTAACCGCCGGGGAGCGCGAGCTCGCGGCCGGCGGCTCCCGCATTGTGCTCGATGCCGGCCGGAGCCGCGTGTTGAGTTGGATTGCAGCGGGTCTCGGCGCGTTCGGCATCGGCAACAGTGCGGTCGTCAATGCATCCGGCGGCGTGGCAACACCGGCCGGTGGCCGCATCCCTGATGGGCTGTTGCCGTTGCTCGATGAAGTTCAACGGCTTGGCCAAACGACTGCCGACGCTGACCTTACGCGGATCGCAGCGTCCGCGCGAACGTTCATCGCACAACTGAACGGACTGTCGCTTTCGCCCGACGTGGCGAACGCCATTGCCGTCCTGAAGTCCCTTCCCGTGGAGACGGTCTCGAATAACCCCGCTATCGCACGGGCCGTGGAGGCAGCGCGGGACATCGCAACAGCCCAACCGGATGCGCTGCGGACGGTTTTCGACGTCCTGCCATCTTTCTTTAAAGATGGCAGCGTGTTGCAGACGATCATGCAGGGCCTGTCCGGCGTCGCCGCCAGCACGTTGCCCGGCTTCGGCGGATCACTGGCCATTCTCGGTCTCGGTCTTGCCGGACGCTACTTTGCCAACCGTATCGCCGCTCGACGTGTGGAGGACCATAGGTCCGCGGGAAACATAAACCCGTTGGAGAGCTAAAAAATTCCGGGACGTGTTTCGACGCGTCAGATCGGAGGCGATTTGATTTAAGGAAACAGGCAGCGCTTTGCTTTAAAGCGCCACAGCTACCTTTGCCCGTCTGGCAAGACGGGCAACACTATAAAAGAGGATTCGACGCCTGCCGTACCGCGCACGGGGAGGTTCTATCGTGCGATGGTCGACTTCACGCTTCCGCGGTTGTTGTCGTAGGTCTGCCAGGCATCATTGGCGAAGGCGAAGAGATAGCCGCTACTTGATGGTGTGAAGCTCGTCTTCCACCGAGACTGCGCGCGGTGTACGCCCCGGCTGAAGCCGAAGAGCCAGATCTTCGCTCCGCTCCCGTAGTTTCGCGCAAGCCAGTTGTACGCGCTCATGATGTTCTCATCGAGCCCCTCCCATGCCGGCCCCGGCGATGCGGTCCCACCATCCGCCCTCCGCACCGACGCCGGGATAGTGAGAGCTCCGCTGTTCGAAGCCATCCTTGTCGGCGGGCGCAAGCGCATTGCGGAGTTTCACGACATTGGTCGGCGCCGGCAAGCCACCGTCCCCTCAGTCAGGAGTACTCCAGGTGCCGTCACAGAAGAGACCTCGATTGAGCGGCATAGGGCGGTCGCGACAAGCCTTACTTCTTCCAGTCATCAAGCACTTGCAGCGTGTTGACCGCGAGAATCGCTGATCCGATGAGTTTGTCGAAATAATCCTTGTGCGCCGAGAGTGTATAGAGGATCGCGACACCGTTCTTTGAGACAGCCAGATACCGTGTCCTGTAGTTTTTGATCTCCGATCCCTCGATGGTGCAGTCCACCCAGGCGACGCCGTTTATCGTCCTCAGGGTGGGCGCCTGCATCATGGCGTCGGGGCCGACGGCCCTGGCGGCTGCTTTCAAATGCTCGATATAGGCCGTCAAATTGTCGTCGGGACCGGAGATTTTCGCGGTCATGATCATGATCGCAGGAACCGGCTGACCATTTAGATGCGGCGGATCGCAGACAAATTCCGTCCCCTCGGCGCGGCACGTCCAGCCTGTCGGAAGGCTGAATCTGACATAGCTGTTCTTGAAGTCCTCGCCCAAAGCCATGCCGGCTGAGTTAGCGATGAAAAGACCGACAGCCCCCCATCTCATGCGCTGGTCCCCGTCTGTTTTTGTGTCGGGAAAACGAAATGCCAGAACTGATCATGAGACGTTTGTCCATGCGCCTGCAGGAACGCGTCATAAAGCGCACGGGCCGAGATCACATAAGCGCCGACGGACAAGAGCGCCTGCCGATCGCGAGGATCGAGGTCCTCGCCCCTTGTCAGCGGATCCTCAAGGGCCCGTGCGTTCGTCACGATGAATGGGATCGTGTTCGACCCGGTGAACCGCGCCACCAGCACCTCGACGTGAAAGCTCTTGATCGCCTGTGGTTGGCTTAGCCCCACGACCCGGAATGAGATGCCGTCGGGGCTTCGAAGCAGTGCCTTGGAGGCGCCTTCGTCCCCCAATTCTAGGTCGCCGCCCATTTCCTGGAAGATCACAACGGCAGCGTCTCTGAGGAAATTGGGATCGGCGGCAGCGAGGATCCTCGTCATGGCCCGCGATCTTGAAATGAGATCGCGATTTGCGTTGACCTCTTCATCAATCTCCTGGCGGCGGCGGGTCAGCTCGAACAGCCGGTTGTCGGATTCGCGAACCTCCGGCACATCATAGTCGGGGAGCCAAGCCGGATCCTGGGCCGATATTTTCTGTCGCCAGCTATATTCCCGGACGAAACTGTCGCTGACCCTGTGATCCTCGAGATCGGCGGCGCGCGTGATCAACCTTTCTCGCAGCGCCTCGGCCTCGCTTTGCGGGAGCGCGCGGGCGAGGTAGGGAAACACGCCGGCAAAGCGGGCATCTTCCGCGAACTCGGCCTGCTTTTCGGCTGTAAACCCCAGGAAGGCAAAATGCGTGAAGTAATCGCGGATGCGATCGTGGCGGAATCGGATCTCCTGGGCGGCGACCGCTCCGGCGTCGTCGGCATCGGTTCGAACGATCGCCAGCTTGCTCGTCACAAGGGCGGCCACTTCCGGCTGGAACGGCAGCTTTTGGAGGTTCTCCTGATCCTGCAGCCGCTGCTCCAGAAGCGCGTTGGAGAGTGCCGCCGTGCGGAATTTTTGATCTGTTGCGGCAAGCTTTTGCACGACGCCTTCGAGCTGTTGGGCTTCAAGCGCGAAGAGATCGGGTGTGCGGCCATCGCCGAGCAGGATAGCGATGGATGTCAAATCCATCGGGTTCGACAAGATATCGTCAAAGGCCTTCTTCTCGGCGTCGTCACGGGGACGGGCGTTGACGTCGGCAAGAAAGCTCACCGCCACCTTGTCGAAGAGTTCGCCGCGGACCGGTACGCTTTCGGCAAGGACGGGCTCGCGCGACACGAGGAAGTCGCGGATCGTCTCGCCAGTCAGCGGGATCATCTCAAAGGTTTCGATCGTGCTGAAGCCCCTCAATGGGATCTGGCTGGCGACAAGGACATTCGCAAAGGGGTAGCGCGCCAGAAAGCCGGTGATCGCATCCTGCGTGGCAAGGTCGACTTCGTTGTAACCGTCGATATAGATGAAGATCCGGCCGGCATAAATCATCGCGCTCAGAAGGTCGTTGCCCCTCGCAAGACCGTTCAGTCGCTCCTCGAGTTGGGCTTCGACGCCGTTGCGACATTGATCGGCGCGCAGGTAGGCGATGACATCCCTGTCCTGCCTTGCTCGCGCCGCAAGCGAGAAGCGCAGGAAGCTCGATTTGCCGAGGCCGGATTTTCCGAGAAGGAGCACACGCCCCCTGTGACGCGAAAGCGCCTGCAGGATCGGTTGATCGGCACTGATGGAGTTAGCGGCGCCGGTGTGCCGGGCATCGACCCGGGGCCGATGCCATACCCTGCTGTCGGTGAAATAGGAGATCCGGTCGAGCTGGTTCGGATTTTCAGAGAGGATATCGCCGAGCAGCGAGCTTTTGAAAGGTGCATAAATCCGGCGACGGGCAAAGCCAAGATGGAGCAGGACGAGATCGATATAACCGAGTCCGAGAATCCGGCGCATGATTGGGTTCCAGAAGACGACGGCCTGGATCCAGGCGAATCGCGGGTAGGCGGTCAACAGCAAACCCCAAAGGAGGAGATGGACGACGATTGCCGACGGCACCAGCGCCAGAAAGGCGAACAGGCGGCGTTTGTTTAGCTCCGTCGAGATCGTCTGCGCCTCTGCCGGGTCGATGGCCGCAAGCTCATGCTTCCAATAGCTCAGAGCGCTCATGGCCTCTGTCGACAGCGGCGCGCTTTGTGCCAGGCGGCCAGCGATCTGGCCGATCTTGATCTCCAGCTCCCTGCTTGCGACTTCGCGAAAGCCTTCAACCTCCCAAAGCGATTTGAGCGCCTTGAGCGCGATCGTCGGATCCGTTGCGGCGATATTGCGCCATGCCTCGGAAAGAAGCGCCGTCGCAGCGCCGGGCCGACTGAGTGTCGCAACACAGGCGAGGGCGAGGTTCTGACTAGCGACGTCGGCATTGCCGACCGCAATATTCAGCACGGGAGCGAGAAGCCGCGCATCGATCGTCGGCGACTCTGCCAACGTCAAGCACTTGTTGCCCGGCTCCAGAGCATAGGCTCCGCCGTCGAGCGAATCAGCATAATCGCGCGCAAAGTTGGCATCGTAGCGAACCAGCGTCTTAAGCAGGACCGTGGCATCGGCCGAGACATCCGGCCAGGTCCGCATCGTGCCCATGACGTCTACCTCGGGCAGCGACAGCCCGGCTCCCGGCTTTGCTTCGTCATAGGTCTGGGCAAGCAGTATAATCGCCGGTCGCGCGATTGCCGCATTGCCGCTCTCAACGGCCGACAGAAACGCCTCCGCTTTCTCCTTTGCCGGGGCATGGGCAGCGAGCGCCATCAGCGCGGCGCTTCGGATCGCCACGCCTGCTCCATCCGATCCGGCCAGGGTCTTGGCGGTCAAAAGCGCCTCGGGAGGGGGAGCACTCATTACCTGCAGCGCCCTGAGGTCGATGACATCAAGCCTTTCTCCAGATGCTGGCGAACTCCAGTAGTTTCGTTGCCGCAGACCTTGGTCGGTGGGGATGATGCCGATATCCATGAGCCATTCTGCCGCGGCAAGATCGCGGTTGGCGAGGCGGTCGTTGAGAAGCCCCGCCATCGACCGTGAGACCTGTGGCAGGACCGAGGTCATGTTTGCCAGCTGACCTGGCCCATCGCTGTCGAGGGCGTCGACAAGCAGGCTGGGCAACTCGTCGCCCCCGATTGACGTCAGGGCATCGTCGATCTCGCCGGACAGATCGTTTTCGCAGACCGCTGCCTTTGTCAGGAGGTCCCAGGCCTGCCCAAATCGAAGATCGCGCGCGCTCGCCTGGCGCTGCAGGAGCGACAGTCGCCAGCGAACACCGTCACAGTCGATCGCCGTCCCGGCGGCAGTCCAGTTGTTGAAGACCGTGGCCTCTTGCGGATCTGCGGAGCGAATGAGACGATCGAGGATGGCCGGACTCCACATCGCCGCAGCCTGTTGATCGAGCCCAGAATAGAAGGCCGAAAGGGCTGCCGGATCGGACGCCCGCAAAGCGGCATTTGCCGCCGTCCAAAGCCCAGGGTCGCTGACATTGCGCAAGATGTCTACAAGCTGCGACACATGGGCCTGCGCTACCGTCCGCCTAGCGGCGACTACTGCAAGAAAGTCGGCAGGATTGTCCGCTGCGACATCATCGATTTCAGCGTCGGAAAGCGGTTCGCCGAGTCTGGCGAAAACCGACAGTGCCAGGCGACGGCGTGCATCGGCAGCCGCGGAGCCGGCAGCACCAGCTTTCAACCAAGCTGCGAGTGTTTCCTTCTGAGGTCGAAGCTCGGCCCAGCGCCCGCGAAGCATGGCTGCAATCTCATCACGCAGCTGATCGTTGAGCGCGTCGTCCTGCAAGGCGTTCAGATATTCCTCTGCGATAGGGCCCGGCAACAGCTGCATCGCGTTGACGTTGGCGATGAGGAACAGAGCGGTTGTGTTGCCCGCATCACTTTTTTCGGCAAGCGCAGCCCGCAACATCGCAAGGTGATCGCGCCACAGAAGATCGCGAAGCCGATTGTCGTTGATTGCCGGCGAGTTTCGCAGTCGGTCCTTCTGCCCGTCGTTTGCCGCCGCAAACACCCTGTCGAGGACGTCGCTGTCGCGCAGTTTTTGAATGGCAAGCTTTAAGAAAGTGGATGGCGCGCCGCGCAGGAACTCGATCGCGGCAATTGAACCATCGACGTCGCTCTCCCTGATCTGTCCGAACCAGCGCGAGACGAGGATCTGAACTTGGTCGCCGGCAAGGTGGGACTTCGCCTGATAGGCTGTCAGTTGTTCGGCGCTACGCGGCAATATTGTCGCTGCATAGCTGGCCGGGGCGGCCAGGCATACGACGAGACCGGCAACAAGCGCCGTATGAAGCTGTGCGATACGCGACGTCATGCGCTTCAAATCCCGCGAACCTGCATACCAAGGCAAGATTGCGGACCTCAACTGCTGAGGGGTTCAGAGAACGCCGCCTTGCGTTCCGTGCGCAATCATGGAATGCCTCATCTCGCTCACCATCGCCCTTGTTCGACGACGGGTACGTCACCCCCGCAACTTACGGGCTCATTGGATTGCGTGTCACGCGTGAAGTCAATCGCATTCTTTGGGAGCTACGTCTGTGACGAGCAGAATCGAGCTAGGGGCCAGGCACCTATGTAGCTGAGATGGGCACTCTCTAGCTAGAAGAGGCCACTGTGCCCCCTTTGCGCAGGGAAGGTCTGTCCTATTCGGAGATCGCGCGTCGCACTGGGCTACGGCCGGCGCAGCATCGCGAAGTGGCTGACTTTCGAGACACCGCCCGACCGACGAAGGTCGGCGTCGAAGCAACATCATCCTTATATTTCAAGTTGTTTCTCGCCGTGTGCTGGAAAGATGGCAATCCCTGGGGGCCGCATCCGTTCCACTACATCAAACAGCGCGGCTACACGGGCAGTTTCTCGAGTCTCGAGCGGCTTCTCGCAAGCCGGCGGCCGCGCCGAGAGGTTGGTCGAAGACAGTGTGTGGCCGATGTGCGCCACAACGCCAATCCCCGACCTTTGTCCGATAAAACAGTCGGCGACTGGAAGAACTCCGGTCGGCATATTGATACGGAGCAACGGCTTGCTAAGCCCCGCCGCGATTAGGCGTTGAGGCGAAGCCCTTCTCGAACTCGGCCACTGCCCCTCACTCGTATCGTAGGCACTCAGACAAACGATTTTTACCGCCGTTCCATCAGCTTGACACCAATCGATCATCGGTTGCAAATACCCATGGGGACACTGGTTTGGGCATGGGGGCTTTATGGCAAAGCCGGGCAACTTTCATTTTGTACGCTCGACGAAAGTCAAAGCCTCAGAGGTCCTGTCCCTGAAAGGCAGTCCGCTTTGGAACTCCTGCGCGAACACGTTTTCCCGAATCGACGCGCTCTGTGGCGACGGCGCGTCTCGGGTGTTCGCGGAACCGAATGTCAAGAGGGATGACGGAGGCGACCTACTGAACGTCGCCTGGTTCGGAAGCTACGACGATGACCCGAAGGAACTGGGTGCGATAGACCGGGCAAAACTGTCCCGTGTCGAAGAAGACCTGATCCAGCGGCTGGAGGCGCTCAAGCCGGCGCTGCGCGACCCGGAAATCGGGGAAACGGTCGCCGCCATGCTGAACGTCTACGACGACAAATTCGTCATGGCCGTCGGAGAGCATGCGGTACTCACCAACTGGGGCGCGTTGCCGTCTGCGGCCACGGTTTCCGAGGCCGCGTACGCGAGGCACATCGACGGAACGATCAGCCGCTTCCTGAAGACCGACATGATGGCGCGCCTGCCTGGAAAGCAGTGGGCGAGCTTGGGTAGCATCGAAGCAAAGGACCCCTCACACGTCAAGCGGACCAACCAGCCAATCCGGCGACAAGCTCCGGCGATGACTCCGCCGCCGGCCGTCACGGTCGCCGGCGTGCAACGACCTGTCCGATGGTGGGTCCCCGCCGCGCTTGTCGCACTCTTCGGGGCCATCCTCGTCTACACGGCGTGGCCGGGCAATCTGATCTATGAGAAGGAGAGCCCCGCGGACCAGGGCGTCCTCTCCCAATTGGCGACGGAAAACGAAAATCTCGCTCAGAACATCACCCTCCTGAAATCGGAGATCGGCAAGAACGCATGCGCGATCGACCCGACGCTTGTCGGGCTGCCGCCCCGAGAGGCGGTGTCGACGACGCCAAATCCGGCGGCAGGTCAGCAGGGTGGTGCGCAATGAGCCAGTTCATCACTATGACCTCCCTTCTGAACATGCGTCCGGTTGGCTCTGCCGCCGATCGATCCCTGCCTCGAATGGAGGGGATACTCGAGAGAGAGTTCAAGGGACGCGTGGCGCTCCGGCTTGCCGAACCCGTGGAACGGAACGACAAGACAGGTGTTGACTGGTACATCGACAGCGACGACCCCATCACGCGGCTGTCAACCATTCCCGAAGAGCTTGCGGACTACTACAAGAAACGCCTCCAGGCGGACGTCTCGGTGATTACGAGCGCCGCGGAACGTTACGAGTCGCGGAACGACCAGGCTGCCCAGAACACGGCCTCGGCGCTGCGCAATGCGGTACGATACCCCGGCCATGACGACGTCTGGCTTTTGGGAGACGTGCCTTCCGGCAAGGCCGCCATCGTCCTGACAGCCTGGGGTTACGAAGCACAGACTTCGGACCTCTCAGGCGGGCGCGGCGACGCCATTAGAAGGCCGGTAAAGGTGCTGCCTGAAACGGCACAGGTCAACATCGGTCAGGGCGAACCCGTCACTCCCCCCGTTGTCCCGTCAAAACCGGCCACGAGGAACTGGCTCGGTATCCTGTCGTCGGCACTCTGGACGCTCGCGCTTGTCCTCCCGTTTGTCATCGGATGGTTCCTGCTCCCCGCTTGCGGAATACGGGTGCCTTTCACCGATCGCTACGTCTACGGCTGGGGAGACGGCGCGTTTTGCAGGCAGCTTCCAAACCCGCAGATGGAGGCGGGTAGAAGACAGAGCGACGCTCTGACGGCCGAACTCGGCGCTCTGACGGAGCAGGTAAGGGTCAAGGTCGCCAGCTGCATTCCAGCGCCGCCGCCCGATCCGGTAGACCAGGTGAGAGAACGGACCCGTGTGGAAGGGGTCGATCTCAATCCGAACGAAACAACGGTAAGTCTTGTCTGGAACAACACAAACGATCTCGACCTAATCGTCGTTTGTCCGAACGGAGAGAGGATTTTTCACGGCAACAAGAAGGCCTGCGGCGGGGAACTGGAGATCGACAAGAACTATCAAACGTACAGCCAACAGCCCATAGAACACGTTCGCTTTGGTGAAAGGTCATTGATGCCAGGGCGATACGGCATTGAGGTCAAGTATTACGGAGTTAACGGCGGACAGGCCCCCGGAGCAACGCCGTTCAAGGTGGTTGTGCAACAGAAGGGGAAAGAGCCGATTGTCCAATCTGGGAGCGTCCAGTTCGTAAACGACGCCAAAGTAATGGAGTTCACTGTCCCGTGACGACCACGTACGACACAACCTGCCCCATGGTGATGACATGCTGACCAACCTTGCGGATTTCAGCGAAGGTCTGACGCTGGTTCCCGACAGCGGCATCCAGTTTGTCGAGTTCGGGTTCGATTTCGACCAGTCCCCGCGCCTGTCGCGCTCGTTCGTGGAGCGGAAATCGCCCGGTCAAGTCGACGCGGACGGGAAGACGCTCGTCCGTTTGCTGACGAATTGGATGGACGACGACCCCACCGCACCCTTCCCATACTCGTCGCACGCCGACGATGTCGCGAACTACGAGGTCAACAAGTCCCTGGCGTTGAATACCTTCCTGAATCGCTGGGTGCCGATGCCGTTCTTCAAGCTCGAGCCTGGACGGGACGATTACGGCAACGAGATATACGCGCAGGGGCCGACCGACTGGGTTCGCGCGCGGGTGACCGAAACCCGCAAGGCCTACCAGGACGAGGAGGCGACCCACCGTATCATCTTCGCGTTCGACACGTCGCTCGCCCCGAAAAAGCCGAACAGGCCCTACCTTGCCCCGTCGCCGGAAGACGCTTCGCGAACGGAGTCGTTCCGGTACATGAGCCGGTTGGCGGATATCATTTCCTTCCTGTCCCACAAGATCAACGTACCCGACAGGGGAGACGTGGACATCCAGCAGTGGGTCGACGACTGGCTTCGGGATATCTTCTACAGCTACAAGAAGGCGGAGAAGAGAGGCCGGGAACTCAGGGCGGACGACTTCCCCTACAAGTTCGAACACCTCGCCCGCTACATCACCTTCGTGCAGTTGATCGCGAGCGTCATCAAGCTCGGAAGGGTGACGCTGATCGATACGGTGAGCGAGACGAAGGCGGTCCAGCCGATCGACGTCGATCTCGTGCTCGATATCGGGAACTCCCGCTCCTGCGGCCTGCTCATCCAGTCCTTCCCCGATGACATGAACGTCGATCTGAACAATTCGCTGGTGATGGAGCTGCGGGACCTTTCTAAACCGGAACTGGTCTATCGCGAACCTTTCGAGAGCCAGTGCGAGCTTGTCGCCGCCGAATTCGGCACCGAAGACAAGGCACGGCGATCCGGCAGGTCGAGGGCGTTCTTCTGGCCGAGCCTTTTACGCATCGGCCCGGAAGCGTCGAGGTTGCGCGGTGAATCAGAGGGCACCGAAGCGGCGACCGGCATGTCTTCTCCCAAGAGGTATCTCTGGAGTTCCGATCCGGTCCTCCAGCCCTGGAAGTTCCGCTCCGCCACGCCGGACGAGGACGGCACGGTGCAGCCACTCGTCGAGCGCACAATCTATAGGTTCGTCAATGACCGGGGCGATGTGCTGGAGCAGCTCGAGAGCGACCGGCAGAAGTACAAGCTGAAGGTCATGGAGCAGGAACTCCAGACGGCCAGCCGGTTCTCCTTCTCGAAGTCATCCTTCTTCACGTTCATGCTCAGCGAAATAATCGCCCAGGCGATGTCGATGATGAACAATCCGGGCGTCAGGCGGCAACGCCGCCTCAAGGACGTGCCAAGGCGGCTTCGACGGATCATCATGACGATCCCGTCGGCGACTCCCGTACAGGAACAGCGCATCCTCAAGTCACGGGCGGAGGCGGCGGTCAAACTCGTATGGTCGTTGGCGGGCTGGAGCGACACGCAAAACGGGATCAACAGCAAGCGGCCCGAGGTTCACTGTTCGTGGGACGAGGCGAGTTCGGTCCATCTCGTCTACCTCTACGGCGAGGCCGTTCAGAAGCTGGGTTCGATACGCTCGCTGTTCGACATTCTCGGGAAGGACAGGGAGAGACCCGCGTCCCTTCCGCCGAACAAGGCGAAAGCGAAACAGGAAGAGCGCAGCCTGCGGATCGCCAGCGTCGATGTCGGCGGCGGCACCACCGACCTGATGGTGACGACTTACTACCAGACGGACAACGTGGCCCTCTATCCGGATCAGAACTTCCGCGAGGGGTTCCGCATCGCCGGCGACGATCTGCTGAAGACGATCATAGAGAGTCTCATCATCCCCCGTTTCGAGGAGCAACTCGCTGCGGCGGGCCTCGGAAGCGCACGCAACTTCCTAAAGGACCGTTTCGCAGGCGACAACCCGACAATGTCGGAGCAGGAAAAGCATCTCAGGCGGCAGTTCGTGCTCGAGGTCTTGCAGCCCATCGCCATCGGCATTCTCTCCGAATGCGAGGCAATGTCACCGAACGAGCGCCATACCACGATACGGAAGGCCTCCGAGTTTTTCGACATGCGCGACGATGACGAGGAAGCCGAAATCCCCGTCGACGAGAGAATACTCGAATACCTCAAGGGCAAGGCGTACGCCCTCGGAGCGGAAGAATTCCGCATCGCCGACTGTGACATCCTGATCGACCCGGTTGCCGTGGAGGAATGCGTTCTGGCGACGTTCGACAGCGTGTTCGACAACATCGGGGAAGCCATCAACCATTTGGACGCAGATGTCGTGTTGCTGACGGGACGGCCGATGCGGCTCCCGCAGATGGTCAGCCTGTTCACGAACAAGATGGCGGTGAGGACCGATGCGGTGATCCCCATCAGGGATTACAGGGTCGGAACCTGGTATCCGTTCCGCGGCGTCAGCAACACCCATATCGACGATCCGAAGACGACGGCGGTCGTCGGTGCGATGCTCTGCGCTCTCTCCGAGTCCTCGATCACCAACTTCACGCTCTATTCCCAGTACCTGAGGATGCGTTCCACGGCGCGCTACATCGGCCGCCTCGAGAGCGGAACCACGTTGACGGACGAGAAACTGCTGTTCCGCGATATCGATCTCGACAGCATCGGCGAGGCCGAGGAAACCACGTTCGACTATCACAATCCCGTACGTATCGGTTTCCGGCAGTTGCCTCTGGAGCGCTGGGTAGCGACGCCGCTTTACAAGCTCACGGTCGCCCAGTCCCGGACGACCCGCCACATTCCGAAGCCGATCAAGGTGACGATCGCGAGGAACGCCCAGAACGCGGACGAGGAGGAAACCAACGAGGCGATCCTTTTGTCCAGCGAACTCACTCGGGAGGAGTTCGTGATCGAGGACGCCGAAGATGCGTCGGGCGCACCGGTCAATCGGCTGATGGAGCTGAAACTCGACACCTTGGCGATAGACACGGGCGACGGATACTGGCTCGACACGGGGATACTGTCGATACAATGAGTTCGGACGATCATCATGCAAACTGAGCTGAAGAAAATCTGTGGCAACGCCCTCGAACTGGCTCAGGAGAGCCTTGCTTGGGTTTCCGATGTCGCGAATGCCGAACGTGTGGGCGCGAGCCGCAAGATTGCCGAGCAGCAGATCAGGAAGTCGATCATCGCAGCGAAAAAGGTACACGCCGCCATCGACCGCCCGATGTGCGTCGGCGTGTTCGGACCCAGCCAGGCAGGGAAGTCCTACCTCGTCTCCGTACTCGCGAGGGACAAGGACAACCCGCTCATGGCACGCTTCGGCGACCTTGGCCGCGACGTGGACTTCATCCGCGAGATCAACCCGGGCGGTGACCGGGAGTCGACGGGCCTGGTCACGCGGTTTTCGGTCCGACAGGAACCCAGCCCCGCGGGATCGCCGGTCGTGCTTCGCATGCTGAGCGAGACCGACATCGCCAAAATCCTCGGCAACAGCTTCTTCCTCGACGGGGAACCGAAGAAAAGGGCCCCGCTGAAACCGGAAACCGTTCTGTCGGTGCTGGAGGCGGCGCGGTCGCGCGCCGGAGCGCAAGCGGCCCGCGGGATGATCGAGGAAGACCTGTGGGACCTGCAGGACTACTTCGAGAAGCAGTTCTCCGGGCTTTCCTACATCGAAACCCTTTCCGCATACTGGCAAACGGCGTCGGAACTCGCTCCGCGCCTTTCCGTCCGCGACCGCGCCGAACTCCTTTCGGTCCTCTGGGGCGGCATTCCCCAATTCACGTCCGTCTACGTGGAGCTTGTGTCGGCGCTCGAGAGGTTGGGGTTTCCGACGGACGCCTATTGCCAGATCGACGCGCTGATCCCTCGGGAAAAAAGCATCATCGACGTGGCGACGCTGAGCGGTCTTGGAACCCATAAGCAGAAGGAGGACCTTTCGATCCGTTCGATGAACGGTCCCCCGGTCATGCTTGCAAGGTCGGTGGTCACGGCGCTCGCGGCCGAACTCAGGATAACCATCGCCGAGCGGCCGTGGCCGTTCTTCGAACACACCGATCTCCTCGATTTCCCGGGTGCGAGAAGCAGGCAAAAGGTCGATTTCGAAACCTTTTTCGAGGACAAGCTGGACGCGCTCCAGGACTTGTTCCGTCGGGGAAAGGTCGCCTTCCTGTTCGATCGCTACGTCGCGGAGCAGGAGATTTCCAGCATCCTGCTCTGTATCAAACCGTCGAACCAGGAAGTCGTCGAACTTCCCGACATGATCGACAGATGGATACAGACGACGCACGGGGCCACTCCCGCCGACCGCGCCCGGGCCGAGACCGCGCTTTTCCTCATCCTGACGATGATGGACCAGCACTTCACCGAGAAGGCAGGCGAGGAAGGCCAAAATCCGTCCGACCGGTTCAAGGCGCGCATGGGCGCTTCCCTGACGACCTATTTCGGCAAGGCGCACAGGTGGCCGTTCGAGTGGACACCGGGGACCCCCTTCAGGAACACGTTCTGGCTGCGCAATCCCAATTTCAAAGCCGAGTTCATGATCAGGTACGACGGCAACCAGGAAGTGGAGATACTGCCGGAAAAAGTCGATAAGGTCGCGATCCTGCGAGAGGCCTACCTCGAGGTTGAGGAAGTCCAAAATCATTTCCTCGACCCCGCCCGTGCCTTCGACGAAGCGCTCAAGCTCAACGACGGCGGCGTCACCTATCTCGCCCAGAACCTCGCCACGATTTGCAGGGCCGACATCAAGTACAATCAGATTCGGGAACGCATCGCCGTCATCGCCCAAGAGATCAGGCGCGTCGTATCGCCCTATTTCGTGGACAGCGACATCAACAAGCGTCTCGAGGAGCGCGAGGAAGTTTCGGGGAAAATACTTTCGGGCCTGTCGGATTCCTGGAACCGGAACCAGTTCGGCAGCGCGATCCGGATGTTGCAGATATCCCAGAACGGAATAGCCGAACACCTGCACATCGCATACGGAAGCCGTCTGAGGGGCCTGTCATCTTCGGACGACAACCGGGGAGCCGTTGCCGAACCGAAGGGCAAGCGGCCGTCAGCGCCCCCTTTGCCGACAAAGGGCGGGCCTCCGTTGCCGGGGCGCGCGAAAAAACCCGCGACAGCTGCGGCGGCGAATGGCCCTGAAACGGTGGTCTCCGCCACGCCAAAGGCGATGCAAAAGGAGACCTATCTTGCGAGGGCGGCCGTCGGACACTGGACGGAGAACCTTTTTGCCCTGACCCGGAACGACGAGGCTCTGCAAACCATGGGGCTGGATGCGGAGACGGCGGGCGAGATGGTCTCCGAACTGGTCGCCGGCGCACGTCGCTGCGACCTTGAGAGCCGCATCGCCATCGATCTGGGGAAACTCACGGGGAACGCGATCGAGCGTCCCGACATCCTGCTCGAGAAGGCCGGATTCTTCGCGACAAGCCACATCAACCGCTTCGCGAGTACCCTTGGATTCGACTCGGTGCCGGAAGAGAAGCGTCCAAAGGCACCGGACGGCACCGACGAAGGTACCTTCGCGGTTTTCGCCAATCGGGCATCGCAGGCGAACTGCGATCAGCTACCGCATGAAAGGCGCAACTTCGCTTATCTCGCCCTTTCTGAATGGATGTACGCCTTCCATCAACTGGTGATCGACAACGTGATGTCGGGAGAGGGTTTCACGGTCAACGTAGAGCAGAACGAGCGGCTGAGGGTGATCATCGCCGGACTGACCGATCCCTCTTCGTCGTCGGTCAAACTCGGGAAGGCTGCCCGATGAAAGAGGTCCGCGTCGAGGTAGTCGAGGATGAAGAGCGCTATTTCGGTCACGCGCTCATAACGTTCCACAATGTCTCCATTGGTGACGGCCCAGTCCAGCTTGTCGTCTCGCGAAAATCCACGGACACCCCTTATTTAGGGGCCGACGGATGGCAAGCGGGTCCCGCCGCGATGGAGGCGGAAGTCGTCTCGCGGTCCCCAGATCAAACCGTCGTACGTGCCGGTCCGAATATCTGCGACCGAATTCCGTATAGCCTGTATGTCCGTTTGCAGTTAGACGGCGCTGAAGTCTATGGTCAGGCGTTCTGGCCCGAGATCATGCAGAATCCAAAGGGATATTCAGGGACACTTGAGGGGTTCAAGGTTCCTCCGGAATTGCCACCGAAGCCCGCAGACCCTCCGGAACCGCTACCCCTGCCTGCCCCCCCTCCTCTGTTCGAGCCTCCGCCTGTTCCGATACTGGAGCCAGTCAAAGAGGAGGATGCGCCCGTCAAGCCTCCCAAGCGGGGCTTTTCGTGGGTATTTCTCCTGCTGTTGCTGCTGGTCGGCGGCGGAGGACTTGGCTATTCGTACTGGCCAAAGTCTACCCCGACGCCCCCGCCTCAACCCCAGCCCACTACCACTGAGCAGGAACCTGCCACTCCTCCGCCAGAGTCGCTGTCGGCGAAATTCGCACGCCTCAAACAGTCCGACAACGACGGAGACGAGTTGCTGGCTCTGAGCGAAGAGGCGTTCCAGGCGAATGACAGCGGCATCGGGCAGCAGGCGATCGATCTGGCCGTCCAACGAGGAAATGCGGCCGCGAAAATCAGGCAAGCCCAGTGGTACGATCCGAGGACCTTCAATGCGTCCCGCGCCCAGGCGATCGACGCGAACCGGGCCGCGCGCGCCTATTTCGAACTGGCCATCGGCGGCAACGGCGAAGCACGCAACCTGCTGACGTCGATCTGTCAGGACAGCCGGAACGGCGGCGAGAACTACCGTGATTTCTTTGACAGCACCTATTGCCAGGGGAGCCTCGATCCATGACCGAGGGCCCGAGGGGTTCCTGGTTTCGCAATCCGTCCGGAGAGTACAAACAAATGCGCAAATTCAAACTAACGGTTCTTAACTTCGGGTGCCGGTTGACGTCCGCGGGGTGGATGGTCTTGGCCCTCGTGGCTCCCTCCGCCTATGCGCAGGACGGCTCGGCAGGAAACCCGTTGTTCAACTATCCCGACACGGTGATCACCGGGATGATCAGCGCGGAGGTACCTAAATCCGTCGAGGAATGCCGAAGGATATGCATTGATCGCGCGGGATGCGCAGGCTTCGATTACTCCGAGAAGGGCATGTGCCGCATCTTCGCCAGTGTCGGCTCGGCCAGAAAGATAGCGGGATCGCTCGCCGAGACGCGCGCTCTGATATCGGGATACGACGAGCCGACCAACCCGCCGCTTGCGGCACGTTTCGAAAAGCTGAAGCAATCCGACAACGACGGGGACGAATTACTGGCCCTCAGCCACGACGCGTTCGCCCAGGGAAACCGGGATATCGGCAATCAGGCGATCCAGCTCTCCATGCAGCGGGGCAACGCGGAAGCAAAGCTGGAAATCGCCCAGTGGTACGACCCGCGCACCTTCGCGTCCGACCGGGTCGCATCCATCGACGCGAACAAGGCGGCCAGGTCGTATTTCGAGCTTGCCCTGGAAGGCAACGAGAAGGCCGTGACATTGCTGACGTCCCTCTGCCGCGAGGCAAGCAACACGGGGTCGGCGCATGCGAACTCGTTGGACAGTTTCCTGGGCAGTACCTACTGCGAGGGATCGCTCAACCCATAGAAACAACATGCGGTGATCAGGCCCGTGGAGGCATGGGCAGGAGACATTTTCAGTATGAGATTTTGTAAGCTTGCATTCGCTGCCATTCTTTCGCTGATAGGCACTGTCGTTCCTGCCGCTGCGCAGCAGGCGGACCCGGCCATCCTCGAGTATCCGCAGACGATGCTCAAAGGGTTCGTCAGCGCGGAGTTCAACCGCAGCGGAGGCGATTGCCGCAGGATATGCGAAGAGCGTTCGGGGTGCGTGGGCTTCGACCACTCGTCCACCAGCAACATGTGCAGGCTTTTCGCGGCCGTGTCGTCCGGCCAGTCCGACTTCGCCTCGTCGGCTGGTACACGCGCCAGGATCGCGGGCTACCGCGACCCGTCGAACCTGCCACCCCCTGAAGAGTTGGAGACCTGGCATTTCGCCCAATTCACGGGCGTCGACCTATACGGAGGCGACCTCGTCCCGAAAGGCCTCGAAATGTACGACGTGTCCATGTGCGCCAGCAGGTGCGAAATAGACAATTCGTGCCGTGCCTTTACGTTCAACAGCGAACAAAGCCGATGCTTCCTGAAGACCGGATATGAGTACGTTCAGGCGGTGGCGGGAGTATCCTCGGGGATGTATTTCCGTGCGAAGCCGTCTCAGGCCACGTTGGCATTGACCGCGAATTGGGAGCTGTTCCTCCTCAGCGATCTTCCAGGGAACGATCTCGGAGAGTCTTTCGCGGAGTCATACAACCAGTGCAAGCAGAACTGCGAAGCATCCGGCATTTGCAGCGGCTTCACCTGGGTCACCTTCACCCGCCCGGACCGTTGTTTCCTGAAGCAGGGTTTTAGTCTCTATCCAGTGCGCAGCAACAAGGGCATGGTGTCCGCCCGCAAGATCACCCGGACGGTGATGCCTCAATTCGTCCGGCCCGTCGCGGCCAGGGATTGAGGTGGGGATCATGGTGAAATGGATATCACGGCTGATCATCGCGATCGTCTCCGCGATCACGCTGCTCGCAAGCGGAAGGTCGTACGCCGAGGAGGCGAAAACCAAACAGGACGGCGGCGAGATTATTCTTCGGCAGATGATCGGACAGATGGTGCTGGTCGGTTTCGTCGGCAACAAACCCGATGATGAGGGCTACAAGATCGTCCTCGACCAAGCCGCGCAGGGGCGGATAACCGGCGTCCTGTATCTCGGCCGTAACATCAGGACCCATAAGGCAGTCAAAGAGCTGACCGAGCGCCTCCAAAGCGCGTCTCTCGCTCCCCTGCTGGTGGCCGTCGACCAGGAGGGTGGCAGGATCGAACGTTTGACCAAGGCGGTCGGCTTCCGGGAGAGTCCCAGTGCGGCTTCGGTCGCCCAAAACATGGAACCGGACGCAGCCGAGGTGGAGTACGGGAAGATGGCGGCCGGACTCGCATCGTGGGGCTTCAACCTCAACCTCGGTCCAGTCGTCGACCTAAATACCAATCCCGAAAACCCCATCATCGGCCGACTCGGACGCAGCTATTCGTCGGACGAGCAGATGGTTTCCGCCTATGCCAGAGCATTCGTCGAAGGCCACCGCCGCAACGGAATGCTGACTGCCCTGAAACATTTTCCCGGACACGGATCGAGCGCCGGGGACACACACAAGGGCATCGTCGACGTCACCCAGTCGTGGAGCGACCTGGAACTGTCCCCGTATCGCGAACTGATCGCCAGCGGCGACGCCCAAATGATCATGTCATCCCACGTCATCAACAGGAACATTCCGGGTGCCGAGGGTACACCGGCTTCCATGTCTCCCGCGACCCTTGTCGGACTTTTGCGCAAGAAGCTGAGGTTCAAGGGCGTGATCATCAGCGACGATTTGCAAATGGGAGCGATCATCAACACCCGAAGCTTCGAAGACACGGTCAGGCAGGCCGTTCTCGCGGGCAACGACGTGCTCGTGTTCGCCAACGACAAGCATCCCGATCCGACAATTCCGGACCGTATTTCCGACCTCCTCCTGAAGGAAGCGCGGGCCAATCCGACCATCCTCGCCCGCATCAAGGAATCCTACGGAAGGATTACGCGCCTCAAGAACAGCCTGTACCCAAGTTCTTCGTCAGCCAAAGCCGAGTAGGAAGCCGATGGGGGTATGAATCAGCCGCATCCAACGTAAGGGGGACCGCAGATGACAGGAGACAGCGCCGCTTCACGCAAGTCAGCTGATACCCGGCCGCGATGCGGGGCCGCTTTCCGCGCTATGCTTCGCGTGCTGACGTGGCTGCTTTTTGTGGCAGCCTCGCTCCCAATGTCCGGTACCGCATCTGCCCAGCAGTTGTTGGAGTATCCTGAGACGGTCCTGAGCGGAGATTTATCGGCGGAACTGCCCAACCCGCTCGAGCGATGCAGAAGGCTTTGCTACGAACGTTCGGGTTGCGCCGGCTTCGACCATGCCTCGGCCACCAATACCTGCCGGATGTTCACGAGCGTCACGTCGGCGCGGCTGTCGCGCGGTTCGTTCGCGTCGACGCGGCAAGCGGTCTCCGGGTACCACGCTCCTGTGAATCTGCCGCCGCCTCTCCTGCCCCAGCCGAGCCAATCTGCATGGCTCCACAACGGTAGCGTCATGGTCCTGCATCAGAAACCCAAGGAGGACGGCAGCAGCGAGATCGAGATCGTCTACGACGTCCCCAAGAACCAGCTCCTGAAGGTCGGCATCCGACCCGGGTCGACCCTGTTCAAGGGTACCCTCGCGGACGGCAGCCTCTTTGGCAACGCGCGGCTGACCAGCAGTCGCTGCGGCATCATCCAATACGAGGTGCAGGGGGTGTTCGACCCGTTGTCGTTGGTTCCGTTCTTCCTTCGCGGGGCCGCGCCCAAACGAGGAAGGGACTGCAATATCGAAAGCTGGAGCACCACCGGAGAGAACGCCAACCTGCGTTTCGACCCGCAATAGGCCACGGAGATTGAGGCGCACCGGAAAATCAGCCGACATCAACCATCGTCGATCTCTTGCCAACGTAACCGTCGAGTCTTGTGAAAGTAAAAGCATGTTCAAAGTAGTCTTCTTGGATTGGACGAATATAGTGCGCACCGTGGTCGCCGCGGTGATAACGGTCGTATCGGCCCAAACGCTCTCCGCCCAGGAAGCAGGGAACGCCGGAGAACTCCTCGATTATCCCGGAACTTTTTTGAACGGACTGGTGACCGCGGAAGTCCTGATGACGCCCGACAAATGCCGAAAGCTATGCACCGACAGGTCAGGTTGCGTGGGCTTCGACCATTCTTCTTCGACGAACCAATGCCGGCTCTTTGGAGGCATAGCTTCGGCCCGCGAGGATACGGCATCAACCGCGGGAACGCGTTACCCAATAACCGGATACAGGGAGCCGACGCCAGCCGCGCGACCGCCCCGTACCTTCGATCACTACGCGAACTATGACCTGTTCGGGTTTGATCTGGACCAGGCGGCCGCCACGTCCCTGACCGAGTGCGAGGATTACTGCCGCGGCAACGAGGAATGCCGGGCCTTTACGTTCAACGAATGGAACCAGAAGTGCTTCCTGAAGAGCGGGACCGCCGAGCTCAGGCTCGAGCCGAGGGCGACGACGGGCGTGTTGGCCGGAACGGCCCATCCCGGCTACAGGAACGCATCGGTCGTCATGGAATACTATCGCGACTACGTCATCAGCGGCAGCCAAATCGGCAATTCACGCGTCGTGAATTCACGGGATCAATGTGAGAGCATGTGCTGGGATCGAGAACAGTGCATAGCCTTCAGCTTTTCGAGAAGGCAGCGCGAGTGTCGGTTGTTTGATCACGCCGACAACCGGTTCCCGAGAGGCGGGATGGAAAGCGGTGCGAAGATTCAACCACGGCCGTGATGTCGGACGCGGAGCGCGAACAATAAAGGAGAGAGAATGCGCCAGTCTGGGAAGGTACGCACAACGGCAAAGGTCGCCACAGCACTCCTTTGTTGCACCCTTTTGTCTTCCATCCCGGTCAGAGTGCTCCTTGCCCAAGAAGCCACGACCGACATTGAACTCCTCAGCTATCCCGGAACGTCGCTCGGCGGCTTGACGACGGCGGCAGCTCCGATGTCCCTCGATGATTGCCGCAAGCTGTGTGTCGACAGGCAGGGTTGCGTCGGATTTGATCATCAGACCTCCACGAACCAATGCCGCCTCTTCGCCGCTATAGGGTCCGCACGTCCCGACCCGGCCTCGAATGCGGGTACGCGCAACACCATCGCGGGTTATCGGGCCCCAACCATGCCACCGAATCAAGAAGGGGCTCAAACCAGCACATTAGATGTTGAACGAGAGGTAGATCAGGCAGGAGCGGTCGAGAAGACCGCAGTCGGAGCTCAAGAGCTGGCAGCGTCTTACGATCCGATGAGAACCGTCACCGCCTTCTACTCCGCGCTTGCCGCGGCAGATGGTGAAAGCGCTTCGGCTCATGTTGTTCCAGAGAAACGCGGCAGAGGGCCGTTCAACGTAGTATCGATTCGGTCCTTCTTCGGAGCGATGTCACAGCCGCTGACCCTGACCGGCACGGCTCTCCGAAGTCGCGACGAAGTTCGGGTCAGCTACGAGTACGTTACGGATCAGGGCAGGCGCTGCCGTGGCAGGGCAGACGTAACTACCGTCTACACGTTTGGGAAGACGCTCATTTCCCAGATCAAGGCTCTCAATGGTTGCTGATCTATGCACTGCGCCTCCCGCTGGTGAGGCCCCATGAAAGTGTTTGGTTTTGGGATTGGAGGGAGCATGCGCCTGTCTGGACACTTCAAGGTACGCATAGCGGCAACTGTCGCCACAGCGGTTCTTTGTTGCATCCTGTTGTTTTCTGTCCCAGTCCATTCGCTCCTTGCCCAACAGGCTACTATTGGCGAACTTCTCCCCTATTCCGGAACGTCATTGGACGGGTTGACGTCCGCAGAACTTAAGAAGTCCCTTGATGACTGCCGAAAGCTGTGTACCGATAGGCGGGGCTGCGCCGGCTTTGATCATAGGGCCTTCACGAACCAATGCCGCCTCTTTGCCGCGATAGAGTCCGCACGTCCAGACCAGGCTTCGAATGCGGGAGCGCGCAATCCGATCGCGGGGTATAGGGTTCCAACCCCGCCGCCAGGCCAGGAAGAGGTTCAAACCAGCGCTTTGGATGTGGAACGGGAGGCAGCTCGAGAAAGGGCCGTCGAGAAGGCGGCCTCTCTGAACCAAGGACCCGGCCGGAAGCCCGAAATTCCTATTGTGATCGAAGCCGATCCCGACTTCGACGCGTGCGGCGCAAACGGTGTGATCGAGGGACTCGACCCAGCAGGCGACGGCTTTCTCGCAGTCAGAAGCGGTCCGGGTGCCAACTATGCTGAACTCGATCGCCTCTATAACGGCGAACGAGTGTATCTCTGCAACGAGAAGGGCAAGTGGCTGGGTATCGTCTACTCAAAGCAGCGGCAAGAGTGTAATGTCTCAACAGGGTGGATTTCGACACAACCTTATACCGGACCGTGCAAATCTGGCTGGGTTCACCGAAACTGGGTGAGACTGCACGCTGGCTAAAAAAATTGTGCGCGAGCGCAGTTTCCAAACAAATGGTACTCACCCTTGTATGAGGCCTGTACCGAGAATTCAGTAGAGCCAAGGGAATTTTTGTTGCTTATTCTTAGATTCCTTCAACACCGATTTGAAATCGTGGTGGGAGTACTTTTTTGCCTCACAGGGGCCGTTGGAGACCACGCTTGGGCGACATCTCCGGCGCGAGTAATTGACGGCGACACGATAGAGCTGAATGGCATTGTTTATCGACTGCATGGGATCGACGCGCCAGAGGCCGGTCAAAAATGCAGCAAGCCGAACGGAAAATCATGGGATTGCGGGAAGGCCGCCATCTCAGCTCTCGAAGAGCTTGTCTTTGGTCAAACCGTCGACTGCGATGACCGTGGTCAAGATGGCTACGGCAGGACAATCGCGGTCTGCAAGGTCGGCGGCGAAGACATCAACGCAACGATGGTTGCGAGCGGTCATGCTTGGGCGTTTCGCAAATATTCCAATGACTATATCGATGTCGAAAATCGGGCCCACCAAAATAGAATCGGAGTTTGGATCACCGACGGCGAAACGGCTCCATGGAACTACCGCGCCCAACGATGGCAACTCGGGCTGCAGGAGGCCCCTGACGGATGCCCGATTAAGGGTAACATTTCTGAAAACGGGCTGATATACCATACGCCTTGGTCGCCTTGGTACAAGAAGACCAAGATTGACGTCAAGGAAGGAGAACGGTGGTTCTGCGACGAAGCGCAGGCGCTTAAAGCCGGCTGGCGCGCACCTTATTGGGGGCGGTAATTCAGAAGCGTCATCGACGGATGCGCCTTCGCTACCCGCCGACCGCCCGTCTTCCGATGCCGTTGTGCCTATCTTCTCCAGTGGTGCCAATCGTAGGACGACCATTCACATCAATACGTCGATACTCGTTGGACATCGGATCATCGGGAAAGTGGCCGTAAGGCGCCATTTCAGATCCTTCGCCTTGAGATCCCATCAGGAGTGGATAGCGGCCTGCACCATGGCAGAGTGAGGTCGCTAGAAAACTCTCTGGAGGCCAATCATGCCGATGACAGCAGATCGAACTCAAGCACAGACCGCTACCCCCGTCGATCTTGGAGCAATTTTCGTTTCGTTGGAATTGAGCAAATCGACATGGCTCGTAACGGCTCTCTCGCCGGGAAGCGAAAAGATGTCTCGCCATACAGTCACCGGAGGCGACATCGCCGGCTTGTTCTCATGTTTTGCCGCCCTTCGCCAGAAAGCGCAGCGGCGTAGGGATAGGCTTTATCCGCTGGTGGTGATCCAAGAGGCTGGGCTCGATGGCTTCTGGTTGGGGCGAGTGCTCAGCAAGGAAGCCTGGATCGAGAGCCATATTGTAGAGGCAGCATCCATTGCCATGCCGCGCCGGCATCGCCGCGCGAAGACGGATCGCATCGACGGCGAAACATTGATACGCGCTCTAGTGGCTTGGAAACGTGGTGAGCCGCGTGCCTGCTCGATGGTCAAACTTCTTACCGCCGAGAGGAAGACATCCGTCGGCTCGGGCGAGAGCGGAAGACCCTGATTGCTGAGCGTATTTTCCACGTCAATCGCATAAGGGGGCTGCTCTTCACTCAAGGCGTTCGAGAGTACGAGCCTTTGCGTCGTGATCGCCGCCAGCGCCTGGAGGAGCTTCGAACTGCAGACGGCAGGATGCTGTCGAAGCACCTCAAAGCCGAAATCTGCCGAGAACTCGATCGCCTCGAATTGTTGCTCACACAAATCAAGGCTGTGGAAGGCGAACGAGATGCGTTGCTGTCCTGCAAAACAGCCGACACACCGACAAGAGCGGCCGCGCTTCTAAGAATTAGGGGAATCGGTCCCGAATTCGCGACGATACTCTACTCGGAGGGTCTGTTCCGACACTTCGACAACCGGCGGCAAGTCGCGGCCTATGCAGGACTTGCTCCTTCTCCTTGGCAAAGCGGTAACGTCAACCGTGAGCAGGGTGTCTCGAAGGCGGGTAATCCGCGTCTGCGAGCGACGATGATCGAGCTCGCCTGGCTTTGGCTGCGGCATCAACCGAACTCCGCGCTGACGTCATGGTTCAAAGAACGCATTGCGCGCAACCGCGGTCGTCTCAAAAAGCCGATGATCGTCGCTCTGGCTCGCAAGTTGCTGGTTGCAATCTGGAAGTACGTGAGCTCCGGCGTCGTAATCGAAGGAGCGGCCATGAAAAATGCCTGAAGCACAATAACTGCTACGGAACGCAGATTCTAATCCTCAGGGCCCGATCAGCCCTGACGGATCCAGGTGAACGGCCCGGGATTCCTTTTGGCTTTAACCGCCGACCTTGAGATTGGTCCCGCTCTCCTGAGCCTGTGCCCGTCGAAAGCGGGAGAATGGTGCAGCCCCTGAAAGCGGCGACCGGATGTGAGGTTGTACAGGCCCGAGGACGGGCCGGTAATTGCTGTGGGCTCAGACCGTGGATCCGTCTACCAAGGAGAACTCAATGCCACCTGAATAAACCATTGACAAAAATCCTGATGTGAAGGGAATCGAACCGCGGACCCTATGCTGCGTTTTGGAATTACCGCCGCGCTCACTGCTTAAAGCAGTTATCGCGGTGCCATCGCAGGAAGTGTGGATGAGGTCTTTCGAAAAGTCGCTGCGGAACGATCGCGCGTCCCGTTTTGTTGATGAGCGACTGGATGCTGTCCGGGTCGTTCACCTGCCGCGAAACGAGAATGTCCAGCTCGTCGGAAAGGCTGATTAGGCCCCGATCGAACATCCAGTGGGCGGTTCCGGAAAGCGCGATGCCATTGCTCAGGATATCAGGACCGTTGGCTTCCACCGGGCGGATATGCGCAGCATCGACTTCGGCACGACCGCCGCCATTAATCAGCTTCAGTCCGGTGATCGCGCATCGCTTGTCGTAGGCTTTGAGGACAAGGCGGCGGAAAAGGCGATTTCGGACAATTCGAGACGTGAGCTGGGCGACGCGATCACGCTCCTGCTCAAGAATAATAAAGGGGGACTGATGCTGGTCCGCAGGGCCAGGCGCCGGATCGACGATTTCCGGCTCACCGACTCGCGGCAACTCCGGCTCCCGTTCATCGAATCCCAGCGAGAGAATGCGATTGAAATCACCCGGAGAGATCGGCCTTACGGCGGACTGCGCCCGTCCGGAGATGCGGCCGTCGTCGTTCAGCACCCCGCGTTCAATCACCGCTTCGGCATTGCTGAAGGGAACCGGGTTAATGAAATCGAGATAGGTCCCGGGCTCAATCAGTGCGAGATACATGCCTGACGCTTTGCGATCCGGAATGACCTCACCCACCTTGGCAATGGCGAAATAGCCGCGCGTCGCCGCAACCTTCCGCGGCTCGTAGTAGACGATCCAATCGCCAATGCAGGCTTCGACACGTCCCAAATACTGGCTCGGAAACTGGTACCGTTCCGCCGGGCTGTCGTCGTAGATCGAATCTGAGCGATGAATGAAAACCCCGAATCCCATGATGCCGATATAGCATGTTCCCGAGCCTACTCGACAGAGTTGTACGCCAGGCACCCATTGGGCGCCACAGTGCATCGTCTGCCATGAAGATTCAGCATTCGTTAACATCATCGCCTTAGCAGGCCACGCCCGGCACCAACCCGCCAAGGATCACGTGAACTGCTTATCGCCATGAGAAACCAGTCTACTTCATCCCCTCATTTCCAGCGCAAGATCTCCGAATTCTGCGATATCCGCTTCGCCCCGGTCGTCACACTGCGGGCGCTAGGGAACATCGGGCCTTATCTCATCAGCCTGATCATCAACCGAAAGACGCCGCCCATGCGGACCGGGCGCATTGGCAGGCGGTCACGGAGGCCTGCGGAGTCGAAGATGAGGTGACGGCGGAGCTGAAAAAGAACCTTCGCTCTGGCCTTGAAGCCATCATCCGGTGGTTGGACAAGGAGCGACCGGAGGAAGATGACCGCCCGGCAGTCGAGCAGCCCAGAAGAAAAATGAAGCCTGCTGGCGGTTCGGCCAAAGTAATGGCGACTCAGCCGAGTTCCTCGGCAGCCACGGCCACCGTCGAACGAGAGCAGGCAAGAACGAAACCGGGCGTTCAGCCAAGGCCGATCGAGGAATTTCCGGCGCCGCTGTTCGACTGGACCGAGGAGCCCGAAGGGTTTCAACAGGCGCTGAGCTATCACATGCGCCGGCACGGCGACAGCTACTGGCATTTGCATCGCGCCATTGTGCGCGAAGAAGATGCCTTCGATCACAAGACGCTCCTAAGTTGGACGAAAGGCACCAAGGTGCCGCGGTCGATCGTGAGCTTCGAGATCCTCTCTCGTATCGAGTGGCGGTACAGACTGCCCGACGGCTACTTCAAAGCCAAGCTGCCGCACCAGGCGCGATCGGCGTCGGGCCACGAGGTTGGAAGCGATATCGGTGCTGCGGAGCGGCGCCGGCTCGCTTGGCATCTACCGGACAACTTCAACAGCCTGCCGTTTGCCAAGCGCGAGGAAATCCTGGAATGGGTTCGCCGGGTGGTCATTTCCGGGTCCACCGACTATCGCCGTTTCCAGTCAATGGCGACCAGGCAGCGATACGCCATACGCTTCCCGGCGATTTCCTACGGCGGAACTCCTTCATCACGAGCGTCGGGAGATAACTTGGATTGGGAGCATGGCGATCACGCGCTAATCGAGGATCCCGACCTTCTCTCCGGTGTGGTCGACGCCCCTCCCCGGCTCGCCACGGAAATGGCCAACCTCATCCGCTTCAAGACGGCGACGCTGACGGCACTCGGGTTCCAGCGAAACGGCGTCTGGGGAGAGGAAACGGCCGCGCAGAAGATCGAGCATCTCGGCCTGATGTTCGGTGCCTTGGCTGCGTCTCCGAAGGGCCCGGTCAAGGGCTTTGGCGTGCCGCTCGGTCAGTTGACTTTCGGTCTGCTGGTCTTTCCGGGTGTCTGGGACTGGTACCTGCAGTGGCGTGAGCGCCGGCGCGGCTTCTACACCACATGGGAAGAGGACATGTTGAGCGTTCTCCTCAACCTGGTGCGTGCCGAAACGGGCTGGCTTGGCAACATCCCGAACTCGTCCGCAATGTAAGGCCAGTCCCCGGATTGATCTCCGCGGCGGAAATCGCAGCAGCGGCGCGAGATTGGCACGCTGCCTGCGAAACCTGCTTCAAACACGCTTCGCATCGTTCGAAGGAGATTCAGCGGGTGATGCGGGTCCATCGGGATCCGTTCGAGCCGATCATGTGCGTGCTCGAGGCCGACAGCCCGCTCGCCGAATATCGCAAGATCACAGATGAGATCCTTAAGCGCATGCCGGACGAGGATCGCTATCCTCGGGCCGCCGCCGAGGCTGTCCGGTCGTTCCTGATGTTGCGCCTGGGCCTGCACCTTGGCCTTCGTCAAAAGAACCTCCGGCAATTGCTCGTCTGCCCGCGCGGGCATTTCCCGACACCGGAGCGCCGCCTCAAGGACATGAAGCGCGGCGAACTTCGCTGGAGCGATCGCGACCGCGGTTGGGAGGTGCTGGTCCCGGCGAACGCCTTCAAGAATGCCAATTCCTCCTTCCTCGGCTCAAAACCCTTCCGGTTGATCCTGCCGGACCTTCTCGATCTCTACAAATACCTCAACGCCTACATCGAGCGGCATTGCGGCGTGCTCCTGGCTGGCGCTGATGATCCCGGCACTCTTTTCGTCAAGACGGTGAAGGCCAACAGCAAGGACGCCGCTTATAACTCGACGACTTTCTACGAAGCCTGGCGCCTGACGATCCAGCGCTATGGCATCTACAACCCTTATACCGGCCGCGGGGCGATCAAGGGGCTGCTGCCGCATGGGCCACATAACGTCCGCGACGTGCTCGCCACCCATATCCTTAAGCAGACGGGTTCCTACGAGCAGGCGAGCTATGCCATCCAGGACACGCCCGAAATGATTGCCAGTCACTATGGCCGCTTTCTGCCCCAGGACAAAGCCGCGCTTGCAGCCAAGATCCTGAACCAGGTGTGGGAGGCCGCGGCTTAATGATGAGCTCGACGCCAGGGGCCGAGTAAAGGAACCACGTCAGTCCACGGCAATGATATAACGCCTCGTCGACCTAAGCCTCTATCCTATTGTTTTCATTATTGTCTGTTAGAGAGAAGCTTCGGATTCTGACAAAACCAGGATAAAAACTAGCGACTGAACTTGCGCTCCGGCGAAACGACAGCCGCTAACCAAGCATTCAAAACGCGGATAAAAATCCGCACGGAATGTTCAGCGGCATCGCATTGTTTTTTATGGAAAATTTCTGTGGCTTCCGCTCGGGGTAAGGGGTCTGAAACACTCGAATCTGATATAAGGGGGATAAAACGGGGACATATCATGCCGATCCACGACCCCTGCGCACTTCTAAACCGCCTGCTGGAAGAACCCACCGAAAGCACATGGTTGGAATTCAAGGTCGACAACAAGGATCCACGCGAGATCGGGGAATATGTTTCGGCGCTTGCGAATTCGGCCATGCTCGCCGGTAGAGATCGCGCTTTTCTCGTCTTCGGAGTGGAGGATCGCACAAAGAGGCGAGTTGGTACCGAGCTTCGTCTGCAGCAACAGAAACAGGGCAATGAGGATTTCACCAACTGGCTGGCCCGAATGGTCGAGCCGCGAGTGTTCATTGAGGTTCTGGACTTTGTCTGCGATGGCTTAGCCTATTCCGTCGTTGCAATTGAACCGTCTTATGAGCGGCCTGTAAAATTCGCCGGGACGGAATTTGTCCGGATCGGCGAAAACAAGAAAAAGCTCGCTGAGTTTGCCGAGCACGAGCGTGCTCTCTGGATAGCGACCGGTCGCCGGCGTTTCGAAACCGCAGTTGCGTCATCGAACGTCACCGCGGACGATGTGCTCGTTATGCTTGACCCGGATCCCATCTACGATCTGACGGCTGAACCCAAACCGAAAAATCCTCAGGAAATCATTCGAAAGATGGTCGATGCTGGCTTCCTTCTCGATAATCTGGAAGGACGTTTCGACATCACCAATCTCGGCGCAATCATGTTGGCCCGTGATGTCACGGCTTTCCCATCCATTGCTGGCAAGACTGTTCGCATCGTCAAATACTCGGGCCGTGACAAATCACGTTCCGACTTCGAACAGGAAGGCAAGAAGGGATACGCCGTTGGCTTTACCGGAATGATGCGGTTTCTGATGGAGCGACTACCTAAAGAGGAAAAATACATTGATGGCGTACGGCGAATGGTGCCGCATTTCCCGGAAACGGCCGTCCGTGAAGTCATCGCCAACGCTCTCATACATCAGGATTTCATGGCGACTGGCGTCGGCCCCGTTGTCGAGATTTATGAGAACCGCATCGAAGTCACCAATCCCGGCAATTCCCTGATCAGCACCGACCGCATTCTCGATGAACGCCGCTCGAGAAACGAGAAGCTCGCTGCGACGATGCGTTCGTTCGGGCTTTGCGAGGAGCGCGGGGGTGGCCTTGACAAAACACTGATCGAAATTGAAGCGCAGCACCTGCCCGCTCCTGACTTCATTTCATCTGAGAATTCGATGCGGGTCGTGCTGTTCGCACCGAAACCCTTTGGCCAGATGTCGAAGGCTGAGAAGTTGCGAGCATGCTTCTTTCATTGCGTCCTGCGCTGGCTCACCCATGATTACATGAGCAACGCCACGCTCAGAGAGCGGTTCTCATTGGCACCGGAAGAGTATCAGGCTGTGTCCGCCGTCATCGGCGAGTCAATCAAGCTCGGCCGCATTGCACCTGCCGATCCCGACCAGGGAAAACGGAACGCAAGATATGTGCCCTACTGGGCTGCTTGAGCTTTTTCAACGAGTGAAGGGATTCAAACCGTCGGCTCCTTATATTGGCATGCTTGCAGAGATTGACCCGGTTCGACGATGCCCCCCGAGAGCTCTCGTACATAAGGAGACAAATCCGGACCCGTTAAGGTAGTATGGGGGCATCTAGCATTGCGTTTGAAAAGGGTAGCTGACATTGAGAGGCTTTGGTGCGGCAATCTGATCTTCGTGGCGGCCAAGCCTCAATAATGTCTGTGAGATCCGATGGTGGGGAACATGTCGATGGTGGAAGCGGAGCTGATGTCGATCGATGCAGAAAGATATAAGCGACACTGTCGGTGCATATGACGCTCACGCCGGCGCCTTCGCGGCCCAATACGAGAGCGTGTCGGCCGAAACAGTTCACTCTGCATTGCTCGAATACATTCGCCGTGATTCCAATCTGATCGCCCTGGATGTAGGCGGAGGGTCCGGCCGAGATGCGGCATGGCTTGCCTCTCTCGGCTACGAAGTGGTCGCGGCCGAGCCGGCGACCGGCATGCGCATCGAGGCGCAGCGACGCAACGCTCACCCGCGGATTCGGTGGCTCGATGACCGCCTGCCGGATCTGGCCGTTGTGCATCGCCTCGGCCTGGCATTCGACCTGATCCTGCTCAGCGCCGTATGGATGCATGTGCCACCCCCTGCACGGGCGCGCGCTTTTCGAAAGCTTGCGACCCTGCTCAAACCCGGCGGCATCGTCCTTATCAGCCTGCGCGAGGGTCCGTCCGAGCCAGACCGACCGATGTGGCCGACACCGCTTGGCGAGGTGGAGGCGCTCGCCCGCACTCACGGCCTTGCTGTCTTGCGAGCCGTTACCAGCGAGGACCAGCTCGGCCGCAACGAGGTGCGATGGACTGGAATATGTCTGCGCCTGCCAGATGACGGAGCCGGCGCTCTCCCACTGCTGCGAGGTGTCATCCTTAATGACGAGAAGTCTTCCACCTATAAGCTCGGCCTTCTCCGGGCGGTGGCGCGAGTCGCCGACGCGACGCCCGCGCTCGCCATTCAGCACGCCGACGAGGATGTAGTCGATATACCCCTCGGAATGGTCGCCCTGAATTGGATCCGCACGTACCTGCCGCTCGTCAGCGCCGGGTTGCCGCAGATGCCCGGCAACTCGGGCCCGGACGGCTTGGGCTTCGCCAAGGCGGGCTTCCGTGAGTTGTTAGCCTACAAGGTCGTAGGCCAGGATCTGCGTATCGGGGCGCGTTTCATCGGCGACCGAGCCGCCGCTGTGGCGCGCGCATTGGCAGAAGCCCAACGCACCATTGCGGACATGCCGGCCAACTACACCCGGTTCCCGAACTCAGAGGTCAGGGTTTTTCGGGCGGCCCCCTCCACCGCACCGCGCATCAGGGGCGACCTGACGCTGGATCGCGAGATGCTCGCAGCCTATGGGAGCCTTACGGTTCCAGGCCATATCTGGCGGACGCTCCAGCGACTCGGCCCATGGGTCGAGCCGGTGCTGGTTGACGAGTGGGCGCGCCTTGTGCGCGCTTACGGCGAACGGATGGGTCGTCTCGTATCGCATGGCGAAGTCGAAGCTGCCCTCGCTTGGCTCGACCCGGCCCGAGACACTCTTCTCGCACGATCGACGGCTAAGCGCATGCTCGAGCAAGGACGACCGGTCACTTGCGTGTGGACTGGAGTAAAGCTCGGTCCAGGAATGCTGGACATTGATCACTGCCTGCCTTGGTCGGTCTGGCCTTGTGGCGATCTCTGGAATCTGCTTCCAGCCTCACCGCGGGTCAATCAGCACCTCAAGCGTGATCGGCTGCCCTCGGCGTCAGCTCTGGCAGCGGCGCGGGAGAGTATTATCGCCTGGTGGGAGCAAGCCTGGCTCCCTGACCAGGCGCTTCAGCCCCGGTTCGAGCGAGAAATCGCGGCGGCGCTCCCAGTCGGCACCGGTGCCACCACCGAAGACATTTTTGCCGCCCTTGAATGGAGGCGTCTGCGCCTGCGGCATGACCAGCAAGTGCCAGAGTGGGTAGGCGTTCGAACAGTGGCTGTCGAGGATTCGTTCTGACCCGGATGGACTGCAGGCCAGGGACGCGCTCTTGAGTAGAGATTTCGACTGGCCACAGTCTGCGCCTGAAAGCGATGGATGAAGATTCCGGGCCGGTGCCACATTCAAGCCATCTCAGATTTCTCGGCCGCCGCTCTGAAAATGTCGTCACGTAAGCGCCGAGCGTGCCGTACTGTCTAACTCTTTTGTGTAGCTTTTCGCCGATGTTCCCACGCGCTTTACTATCTTCGCGCGAAATCGCGGAGAGGGGGCATGCACTATCGCCAGAGGTCGGTGCTTTTCGCGGCACCTGGACTAGTTATCGCAGCGGTCGCGCTAGCTGCTTCCGGCGGCATGACCCTGGGCGATATCGAGAAGCCAGAGCTTCTAATCGCCGCTCTGTGTGTTGGCTTCATCTTCGGCATGGCCGTTGAGGAGCTCCTATCCACGATGCGAAGGCAGGGGTGGCGCACAA
Organism: Sinorhizobium terangae; assembly: GCF_009601505.1. Taxonomy (GTDB): domain Bacteria; phylum Pseudomonadota; class Alphaproteobacteria; order Rhizobiales; family Rhizobiaceae; genus Sinorhizobium; species Sinorhizobium terangae. The sequence continues at coordinate 1,061 of NZ_WITC01000117.1, read as the reverse complement.
AGAACCGATCACGCTGGGAGAAAACAGGCACAAGAGCAAGCATTGTCCCTGGACCTTGGCTTCCGACGCCTGTTCCGGAGCCGCCGAAACCAATTGATGCTGCGGATCAGTTGCGAATTGTTATGGGCTCGAACTTCACGATTCAGCCGCTCCTGAACAAGAGCGAAGCGCGCGTTTTAAGGGAACTCGACCGCATCGTGATTGGATGCAATCCCTCTTGGCAGGTCATGGCGCAGGTTTCGTTAGGCGAGATCCTTCGCAGCAAGGATGCGGACGCTTATCGTTGCATCAACGCGAAGCGAGTCGATCTACTGCTGGTGGACGGCAGCTGTCAGCCTCGGCACGTCATCGAATATCAGGGTGGAGCGCATCATCAAGGCGCCGCGGCTGCGCGCGACGCGGTCAAGAAAGAGGCGTTGCGACGCGCCGGGATCGGCTATTACGAAGTGGTGGCTGGCCAAACTACTCCGTCTGAACTCAGGCGGTTGGTCGAGAAGCTCGTGGACAAGCCGAATGTCGCCTAGCCCCTGCTCCGTCGATGCAGACCGGCGCACCGCTGGTCTGTCTGCGAAAAAAACCACGGACGCGTGCGCGGTCGACGCCCTGCCGCTTGCCCCAGCGCGAATTGGAGGCTTGATTGATGCCTCCATCGCCCGTCGTCCGTGACATGAAGTTGGATTTCTCGGCCCTCCGGGAGAACCTGTTTCCAGCCAGTCACGGGGCGATCGGCGACTTGGCTTGCATTCCCCTGGCATCGTGACCGAACTAACAGAATTCAGGCGCACAAGGTTCATTCGTCACAGGCCATTGCCATTGATGTGTTTGGCACGCCAAGGTGAGCATTGATCGCGATCGAGTTCTCGATGCCATTGCCCGGCGCGTGGGCGTGTGCGCTTAATCCCTCGCCGAGTGCTTGCTTCTGTCCGCAGTCGGAGCTTTGCCGCTGCTCTATGGGGTCTGCTGAGGACCGGTTGGCCAATCTTTTAGAGGCGCAGTCACCGGGTGCTGCTCGTCGCATAGCGGCCTAACCCATCCATCGTCCCGGCGAAGGGACCTTGCTG
>NZ_WITC01000116.1 GCF_009601505.1 Sinorhizobium terangae | reverse complement strand
GCAAGCTCGACCGCAAGGCACTGCCGGTTCCCGACGACGATGCCTATGCCCGCACCGCCTATGAAGCGCCGCAAGGCGCGGTCGAGACGGCACTGGCGGCGATCTGGCAAGAGCTGCTCGGGGTCGAGCGGGTCGGCCGCCACGACCACTTCTTCGAGCTCGGCGGCCATTCATTATTGGCGGTGCGCATGCTTGCCCAAGCGTTAGGCCTTGGGATGAAGATCAGCGCCAGCGACATTTTTAACGACCCGATCCTCAAAGATCTCGCTCCGAAGATCAAGTTGGATCCATCCCATCATACACCCGGTGTGCTGCCGGTTCGCACGATAGGGTCTCTAGCGCCTCTCTTCTTTGTTCCGACAGGATATGGCGACTGCTCATATGCGTTCCCCCTGGTTAAAGAGATGGACATAGATTGCCCTGTCTACGCTTTGCCTTGGCCACCATTTGAAGGAACTCGTCGAGCAAGCCTTGAAGAGATTGCAACAAAGGTAACGCAGGCAATAAGGAAAGTGCAGCCACGGGGACCATACCGACTTGCGGGGTATTCCTCTGGAGCTGTACTGGCTTATGCAATCGCCGAGCGCCTGCTCCATCTCGAAGAAACTGTTTCGTTTATTGCCCTTATCGATGTGCCACTACCGGCTGCATCCCCCGGGATGACGGATACAGAAATCGCTTTGCAAATGATCTTTGAACCTCTCGAGTCGCTGAGTGACGAGGGGTTCGAGATGCTGCGCCAATCGGCCGGGCAGAGTTCAGTTAAGCAGTTGCTTGAGAAAGCGCAACAAATCGGTGCCGTCGTCGGCGGACCAGACCTCTACCGTGACGCCATCATGTACGCGCAATTTCACCAAGCTGTACACTCGTATCAGATGCCATCGCTGCCGGTCAGCGTGTACCAATTTTATGCTCTGGAGCACTCTCCCAGCCCAAGGCCGCGACTTCCGGCAACGCCGCATGCAGATTCACCAATGCGCGGATGGGATCGAATTTTGGACGCGCAGTTTATTAAGGCTGTGCCCGTTCCAGGTGATCACGTGACGATGATGGCTGATCCGGGAAACCGGCGGGTCTTGGCGCACCACCTGTCAGCAGCCTTAAACAATTTGCCGACTACCCACCCGAACAGCAATCTGGATGTCAAATGACACAGCGGCTACCCCACCTGAATGCTCATCTTCCTTCGACCGCTAAGTTGCTAACCTTGGGGGGTGACGAGCGGATCGAACTTGATGCTAGCCAAATGACAAACAAGTACGGTCGTAAACCGATTCCCGACAGGGAAATATTCTCATTTGGTTCCGCAACCGCATCTACGATTTCTGACATCGGATTTTCAGCTGCGGAAAGACTGCGCCAAAGGATACTGCAGACCTTTCATGGACTGGCACCGGAAGAAATCTATCTGGAAGAGATCGACAGAGTTCGCAACGAATTCGTTCGCTTATGCGGTTTGGAACACATTCGAGGGATGGAGGTCATCGTTTCTCCTTCTGGCACCGACGCTCACATGCTCGCCTCCAAATTGGTCACAGGAAGCTCCGTAGCAAAGACGTTGGCAATTATGGTCCAACCGGAAGAGACGGGGAGTGGGGTCGGTCATGCTCTGGCTGGCGGCATGCATTCGTCGCACCGCGAGAGTGGTGGAATAACGGTGAATTCAGCAGATCCAATTGATGTTAGATCGATAGCAGTTCGCATGGAGGGTTCCAGGCTCCGACCTATTGCGGCCGTCGATGATGAACTCGAGGCGATAGTATCGGCTGCGATAACACGATACAGTCGTATTTTGATTGTGTTGACTGACGTTTCGAAAACCGGAGTACTGGCTCCAACTCCGAGCAAGGCACTGGATCTCAGGCGTCGCTGGCCTGATAGTGTTGAAATTCTTGTCGATGCATCTCAGTTTCGATTGGCACCGAAAACGCTGCAAACTTACCTTACCATCGGCTGCTTGGTGATAGTTACTGGATCCAAGTTTTTGGGAGGTCCAGCCTTTTCGGCAATGCTCTTGGTTCCTGAGTCACTGGCATGCCGCTTGAAGAAACGACCCCTACGTCCTATGCCCGGAGAAACGTGTTGCCGGGCAGACTGGCCACGGAACTGGACAGGCGCTCAGTCACTGCCTGAAACAAGTAACTTTGGTTTACTTTTGCGATGGGAAGCTGCACTCGCCGAGTTGCATGCTTTCCGTAGTGTTTCAGAGGAAGATATCCAAAGCGTTGTGTTTGACTTTCATAAGGAGATTACCTCCTGGCTGAACAATGCGCCTAATTTTCAGCTGCTTGAACAACCCAACTTACAACGCCAACTGCCAATCACCCACAATTCTTGGGACCAGATACCGACGATTCTTCCTTTCTTACTCTTCCAAGTAGATCGACGTGCGACGCGAAATCCGCTATCTGCCCCGCAAACCAAGAGAATTTACGATCATTTGTGCCGGGACTTGACTACGAAAGCCACGATGCCTGGTAGTAAAATATTGGCAGTCCATTGCGAAGTTGGACAACCGGTTCCTTGCGGCGAGCTTGAGGGCGTCCAGGTTGCCGCGTTGCGGCTTTGCCTTAGTGCACGCCTGATTGTGGAAGCCATCAATGCCGGCGAACGAGGCATTGAGCGTTTGTTCGAACGAGGTCTAATGGCCTTGGAAAAGGTCGCTTTCCTCACCAGAAACTGATCTGCAGTCAGCTATAGGTTCACCGCCGGAGCGTTGAAAAGGCATGCAGGAATGAAGAAGTTATTTTGTATGTCCTTGAACCTGCGTGATCAATCGGCACTCCGACACGGAGGAACGAAGGTCACAACTCCATCGGACCTTGTTGTTCCAACTCGCACTGTAAGCATAGTTGCCAGTGGGTTACTAGAATGCTGGTTTAGTGCATGAAGATCACGCGTCACGCACGCCTTCGCTAATGAAGTCGCGATCCTGCTAGATATCAGGCATTTTGCTATCGGATGTTATACGCCCATGCGCTACTATCTGTTGCAGCCCAACAATTTGACTCCGACCGAAGAGGTTGATTGCCGACACGTTCTTGAGCTTGAAGAAGCGATACTCCAAGCCAAATTCTGGAAAACTCCAATTGCTGTCCATGGGGAAGAGCTTTTTGTAATGGATGGCCATCATAGACTGGCTGTCGCCAAACGGCTTCAATTGAGATTATTGCCGGCGCTCTTACTAGACTACCACAATGTTCGTGTAGAAGCTTGGCGTCCGGGAGAGGTAGTTACTCCCGAGATCATTTTTGCGATGGCTCGCAGCGGAAGGAAGTTCCCTGCCAAGACAACCAAACATGTCTTCGACGCTCAGCTACCCGAATGCAAAATCCCATTGAGTGATCTCGGATATGATCGGGATAATGGTTCCTAAAGAGGTGCGAATTCCGACTTGAAACCGGTCGCTCGCCCCACCTAAGAGCGGCCGTTTTTCGACACCGATCTTTCTGCCTGGGTTAGCGACTTTGAGTTCAGAGAGTAAGGCTGCTGACTGGGCCAACTGATATAAATGATGCAAGTGAGACAGGATTACGCGAGATAGAACAATGAGCTTAAAAATATTCTCATTGCGGGAACGGCCCGATCTGATTCCCTCAGTTTTTTCCCCGGATTTCGACGATCTTTGGCCGAACTTCATGCGCCAGGATCAAACTGCAAGGCTGTATTTCGGGAAGGCTGTATTTTTTAACTACCTGGACTATGCGTTTGTAGGACTTATGGATGAGGAGGTCGTTGCTCGAGCTTTCGGCGTGCCGTTTTCGTTCAATGTTGATGGGCGTACCGAGTTGCCTGATGGCGGTTGGGACCAGGTTATCCGTTGGGCGCATGAGGATAAGCTTATTGGGCGCAAACCAACCACAATGAGTGCACTCGAAATCACTTTAACGCCCAGAGCCCGAGGTATCGGCAATGCACTGGCAATGTTGGGCGCATTGAAGACCTGTGCCAGGAAAATTGGCTTCGACGAATTGTCTGTGCCGGTTCGTCCAAATCAAAAGCAACGAGACCCGCGGCTACCAATGGATGAATACATCAGACTGCAGCGTGCTGACGGTTCGGTGGCGGATTCCTGGTTGCGAACTCACATAACCGCCGGTGGGAGAATTTTAAAGATAGCGCCTTATTCCATGACCATTGCCGGGACAATTGCCGAATGGTCCAGTTGGACAGGAGTAACGTTTGAACGTTCTGGCATAGTGGAAATTGATGGTGCACTAGTGCCAATGCTTGTGTCGCTTGAGCACGATTACGGCATATACGTTGAACCGAACGTATGGGTTCAACATGCGCTATGATCCGTAGTTTGTCGTCGTTCGATGTAGAGCGGCACCCGGCCGGCGACAGCGACTATGCCGCCGCGAGAGGCGCCTCAAATCTCGGCATCGCTATAGATGTGGGGCTCTGCCCGCCGCGCCGCACGGCGTCGCGCAGTGGCATTTCCGTCAGACCGGCGAAGTGACGCGGCGCTACGCAAAGCAGCGCGAATCGGCCAGTCGGATAGACCAGCTTGGCTGTCGGCCAATCAACGTCGCCCACTCCATTGCCAGCTCAGTCGTGATGGGTATCGGCGCCGCGAGCCTCCATGAGGGTTTCGAATTCCGACAATCGTCGCGCAGGGCCATGGTACTTGTATCCCACTCTCGGCGAATGCCTGCGTAACGGCTCGAGCGCAGTGCGAAGCCGGCCCATTGGACACCTCCCGGCCAAGGCGGGCTCGGTTCGCGCAGCTTCCCGCTCGATATAGCAAAATGATCATTTCGATGGGATGATACATAACTCTGTATCGGAGCACCATTACCGCCGCTTGACGCAAGGGGACCTGCGGCTGGCGGCTAGCGTTGTCCGGTCCTACACGTGTCGAACATGCGACATGACAGCCGATGATAGAGCATCTGCAAGGTCTACCGGATGCGGAGGCCGTGATTTTGGATCTGTGTCAAGACGCGTACGATCTAGCGCGCAAGTTTTCGGCCTTGGATGCCGACTTACCAGACCCGTGCCCCACAGTTCCTGGCAAGTGAGGTACTTGGTCCAGACCGAATAATTGAAGGCGCACAATTTGGCATTGTTTTAAATCGACTTCGTTCGTCGCACTTCCAGCCAGTGTTCCCTCCAAACACTAAACAGACCGGCTCCGACCACGATCACCGCGCCGGCTAACATGTTCCACGTCACAGTCTCACCAAAAAAGGCGGTCGCAACAGCACCGCTCAAAACGAGGTGGAGGTATGTGAGAGGTTGAACCTCAACTGCACTGAGCAGTCCATAAGCCTTGATGAGAAAATATTGGCTAAGCGCCCCGCAAACACACAGCGCGGTTATTGCGGGCCAGTCGGCGGTATGTACAGGTGTCCAATAGAACGGCCCGACAAACGTTATGGCCATGGCTCCTGGGACCCCTGCATACAAGACGCTTGTCACGACGGGGTCGTCCTGGCTGACCGCACGGGTGGCGATGGAATACATGGCGTATATGAGGCTAGCAGCTATGGGAAACAGCAGGCGCATATCGAAATGAGCGTTACCAGGGTTTAGAAGCACCAGAACGCCAAGCAAGCCAATAACCACGGGAATGCCATGACGCCGACCGACTTTTTCGCCGAGTATTGGCACCGACAGAATGGTGACGATCAGAGGTGTCGCTCCAAGTACCGCTTGGCTCATTGCCAACCCAGCCCTCGTGAAGGCGAAGATGACTACAACGATCTGGCTCCCCAAGAGAACACCTCGGAGTGCCTGCAGAATTGGTCGTTGCGTGAGTAACGCGCCTCGCAGGCCTACTGGAGAGAATGCTGCAAGAACCGTCACAAACACCGCAAACGCCCAAAGGCGCATCATAGTCACCATGATCGGTGGATACTTCTCACCAAGTAGCTTGGAAAAACCATCCCGGCCAGCGAAAAGTATCACGGCCAACAGGACATAAACATAGCCCGACGTTTTTCTGTTCATGGTTGAGCTTACTTGCTTGATTGAGTTGTCTGGCGACCCTGGCAGGCCCGTGCGCAGCCAGACTTTTGATGAGCATTGGCGGCGATACGACTGACTGCGGGATCAGTTCGTTTCCTCCTTCGATGGCGATGTCGCGCCCGTCGCCGAGCCAGCCGAGCGCAAAGGCATCTCGTGCTTGAGCTTGCTATCGGTGATATCGGTCTAAGTGAGACCGGGCGTGACGGAATCGACGCGGTTGCCGACAGGCCCAAACTCACGTGCCATGACTTTCGCAAACCCCAGAACACCGGTCTTCGCTTGGAATAGTGTGGCCCTCCGAAGAGGCCGCGACCGCGCTGGGCGAAGGCCGACGACATGCAGGCGACCGATCCACCGCCATTGGGGATAAACGCCTGGCGGAGGGAGCGTATGCCAGTCATGTTAACGTCGACAATCCTGTGCCAGTTCCTTTCGGTAATTTCGAAGGTCTTCACCGGCCGGATAATGCCGGCATTAGTGATGAGGACGTTTGCCGTGCCAAACGCCGCAAGTACGGCGTCTGCGGCTTCCTGGCACGAGGCGCGGTCAGACACGTCGCAACGGATCCCGATGTGCCTACGTCGGCTTGCATATGGCCGCGAGGCTGCGGCCTCTCTGCGAGCATCGACACCCAGATTGGCGCTCCTGGGCCCATGCTGCGCGAAGAGTTCAGCAGTGGGAGCGGCCAATGCCACGCTTGCTCGTCCGTGCCATGACATCCAAGTCTCCTCCAAAAGTCCGGTGCTTGTTGCGAATGCTTCTTGGTCGCGCAAATCCAGGAGCCATTACCGACCGAGATCGAGTTTGGCCGGGTCTGCTCCTGGCAAAGAGCCCCGCCCCCCTCTCAACAGACGATTTCAAAGTTCATGCCAACTCGGCCGACGGTCATGAAGAATGGCTTCCATATTTCTTTTCTGATACTTATCTAAATATGCAACCAAACTGGTTGAAAACGGCTCGTGTCGTCAAATCGGCAAAGCCGACAGGATTGTCGGATAGCGATCGAGCTTAGTTTCGGGCTTCCCTGCCTTGTGGATGTCGGGAGATGAACTGGTTTCACGCGAGCTCACCGCTTTCACTCAGGGACATTGCACTCGGCCGAGAGTTACGCCGGCTAGTTCACCGACGATTTTGCCAACCCTCAGCGGCGGCGGCTCCAATGCTGCTTGAGTGGGCGGTACAGCATCAACGAACTTGCTTCTCTTGAGGAAGTTGGCCCCTCCGAGGCCTGAAGCATCAACTCCCATGCCGCAAGCGGGAGAGCAGCACCTGCAGCGCCAGTGAAGGCCGGAAATTGACAACTAAAGTCGACCTTTGTTGCTTTTGTCGAACCCGCGACACACCCTCGTTCCCCAGTTTCCAGTTCTTCTCACGGCTAAACGACTGATAAGTCTCGGCAAGTCACGCCTATAAGGGACCGGAGCCGATTTGGCATGACTTTTGAAGTCGTTCTGGGGCGGCGGGAATGATCGACCGGCATTCCGATGACCGGAATCGCGAATGTTGAAATGGAGACAATGCCGCTTAAGAGGTGAGACTAGTGTCAACTACCGATTATCTCTCCGAGCTTATCAGCAAAGCGCCCGATCTCGTGGAGGATCGACAGATGTCGCAGTGTGGGACGATCTGCCATCGGGACAAAGAGGGAAACGAACCCGAAGTGTTGCTTCTTACCAGTCGCGACACAGGCAGGTGGGTTATTCCTAAAGGATACCTAAAGCGAAACGAACGACCGCACAAATGCGCCGCACGTGAGGCTTTGGAAGAGGCCGGCGTCACTGGAAAGATCGGAAAGAAGCCGATTGGCTCCTATACTTACATCAAGCATCACAAGAGACCGCCCCATGTAGTTTCTGTGTTCCTGATGAAGTTCAAGGGCGAGGTTGATGATTTTCGAGAGAAAGGACAGCGGACCAGAAGGTGGGTTTCACCACTGGAGGCAGCGGACCTCGTTGTCGAAACTGAACTACAAAGACTTTTCAGACAGCTGAGTTGAGCAATAAATGCACGTCTCGCACGCTAGAGATCAAAGAGCTCATGGTCCTGCTGCTGCAAATGACAACTGAAGGCGATCCTCTTCTATCGCTGTCGGCTGTCCTATGACGCGGTAAAACAGTTTGCAGGGCGAGAAGCTCTTTTGGTCCTATGTTCTGCAGTGACCGTCCGGCACGCGGCAGCGCCACAATACAAAAATAGAGTCAGAGACATAGAACGAAAATTGATCGCCGCCACGCAAACTGCCCTGCTTCTTGCGGGGAGCATTTCTGACAGAGCGCGATGTCCATCCGAGCGATTGTGTGGGGAATGGGATTGCTGGAGGAGCAACATGGCAGCTGCCGAAACCTTTTATGACGTCATCCGCCGACAGGGGATCACCCGGCGCAGTTTCACAAAGTTCTGCAGCCTTACGGCCGCGAGCCTCGGCTTCGGGCCAAAGGTGGCCATAGCGATGGCTGAGGCGCTGGAGACCAAGGAGCGCGTTCCCGTCATCTGGATGCACGGGCTCGAATGCACCTGCTGTTCGGAGAGCTTCATCCGCTCGGCTCATCCGTTGGTCAAAGACGTGGTCCTGTCGATGATCTCGCTCGACTATGACGACACGATCATGGCGGCAGCCGGCCATCAGGCGGAGGCGATCCTCGAGGAGACGAAGGAGGTATACAAGGGCAAATACATTCTCGCCGTCGAGGGCAATCCGCCGCTCAACGAGGACGGTATGTTCTGCATCGACGGTGGGCGGCCCTTCGTCGAGAAGCTCAAGTGGATGGCCGAGGACGCCTTTGCCATTATCGCCTGGGGCACCTGCGCCTCCTGGGGCTGCGTGCAGGCCGCCAAACCCAATCCGACGCAGGCGACGCCGATCGATGAGGTCATCCTCGACAAACCGATCATCAAGGTTCCCGGCTGTCCGCCGATAGCCGAGGTGATGACCGGCGTCGTGACCTACATCACCACCTTCGGCAAACTGCCCGAGCTTGACCGCCAGGGGCGTCCGAAGATGTTCTATTCGCAGCGCATCCACGACAAATGCTACCGGCGCTCTCATTTCGATGCCGGCCAATTCGTCGAGGAATGGGACGACGACGGTGCTCGCAAAGGTTACTGTCTCTACAAAATGGGCTGTAAGGGCCCGACCACCTACAATGCCTGCTCAACCGTGCGCTGGAACGGTGGAGTGTCCTTCCCGATCCAATCCGGCCACGGCTGCATCGGCTGCTCGGAAGAGGCCTTCTGGGATGATGGCAGCTTCTATGACCGCCTCACCAACCTTCAGCGGTTCGGCGTCGAGGCGAACGCCGACAAAGTTGGTCTGGCCGCGGCCGGGGTCGTCGGCGGCGCAATCGCCGCGCATGCCGCCGTGACTGCCGTCAAGCGCGTCACCACCAAGCGTGAAAAAGCCGAAGCCTAATATTCGGGGGAGGCACCAACATGACAATCAAGACACCGAACGGCTTTACGCTGGACAATTCCGGTACGCGCATCATCGTCGATCCCGTCACCCGCATCGAGGGCCATATGCGGATTGAAGTCAATGTCGACGAGAACAACATTATTCGCAATGCCGTCTCGACGGGGACTATGTGGCGCGGCATCGAGGTGATCCTCAAGAACCGCGATCCGCGCGACGCTTGGGCCTTTACCGAGCGCATCTGCGGCGTCTGTACCGGTACACATGCTTTGACCTCGGTGCGCGTGGTCGAGAACGCGCTCGGTATCACCATTCCGGACAATGCAAACTCCATCCGTAACCTCATGCAGCTGGCGCTTCAGGTGCATGACCACATCGTGCATTTCTATCATTTGCATGCGCTCGACTGGGTGGATGTGATCTCGGCGCTTTGTGCGGATCCCAAGGCGACTTCAGCTCTGGCACAATCCGTCTCCGACTGGCCGCTGTCCTCGCCCGGCTATTTCAAGGACATCCAGACCCGGCTCAAGAAGTTCGTCGGGTCTGGTCAACTCGGTCCGTTCAAGAATGGCTATTGGGGCAATGCGTCCTACAAGCTGCCGCCTGAAGCCAACCTAATGGCGGTGGCGCATTATCTGGAGGCGCTCGATTTCCAGAAGGAGATCGTCAAGATCCACACGATCTTCGGCGGCAAGAATCCCCATCCGAACTGGCTCGTCGGCGGTGTGCCCTGTCCGATCAACATCGATGGCGCGGGCGCCGTCGGCGCGATCAACATGGAACGGTTGAATATGGTGACCTCGATCATCGATCAGATCATAGAGTTCAATGACAAGGTGTATGTTCCCGACATCATGGTCATCGGTTCCTTCTACAAGGACTGGCTCTATGGCGGTGGCCTATCGGGCAAAAACGTCCTGGCATACGGCGACGTGCCGGAACATCCCAACGACTACTCCGACGCCAGCCTTAAGCTGCCGCGTGGCGCGATAATCAACGGCGACCTCGCCGAAATCCACCCAGTCGACCATGCGGACCCTGAACAGATCCAAGAATTCGTGACCCACTCCTGGTACAAATATCCTGACGAGACCAAAGGGCTCCATCCCTGGGAGGGCGTCACGGAGCCGCATTACGAACTTGGTCCCAATGCCAGGGGGACCAAGACCCATATCGAACAGCTCGACGAAGCCGCGAAATATTCATGGATCAAGGCGCCGCGCTGGCGTGGCCATGCCATGGAGGTGGGACCGCTCGCCCGCTGGGTCGTCGGCTACGCCCAAAACAAGGCGCAGTTCAAGGACCCGGTCGACAAGGTGCTCACGGATCTCGGATTGCCGATGTCTGCGCTCTTTTCGACGCTGGGCCGCACCGCCGCCCGCGCACTGGAATCGAGCTGGGCCGGTCATCAGATGCGCTACTTCCACAACAAGCTGATCGCCAACATCAAAGCGGGCGATTCTTCGACCGCCAATGGCGACAAGTGGAAACCGGAGACCTGGCCCAAGGAGGTCAAAGGCGTCGGCTTCACCGAGGCGCCGCGCGGCGCGCTTGCCCACTGGATCAAGATCAAGGACGGCAAGATCGACAACTACCAGTGCGTGGTGCCGACAAGTTGGAACGGTAGCCCGCGCGACCCTCAGGGCAATATCGGCGCCTTTGAGGCTTCATTGATGGACACACCTATGTCCGATCCGGCCCAGCCGCTCGAAATCCTGCGCACCATCCATTCGTTCGATCCGTGCCTGGCCTGCTCGACGCATGTCATGAGCCCGCAGGGGCAGGAAATGGCCAAGGTTGAGGTCCGGTGAGGGGGTTCGGGCATGAGCATCCATGAATCCATCGCCGCCAACCCCGATTGCGAAAAGGCCGTCGAGCGTCAAAGCGTCTATGTCTATGACGCTCCGGTGCGCATCTGGCACTGGGTCAACGCGTTCTCGATCCTGACACTCGCGGTCACCGGCTATTTCATCGGCTCGCCGCTGCCCTCGGTGCCCGGCGAAGCCAACGCCAATTTCCTGATGGGGTACATCCGCTTTATCCACTTCGCGGCGGGACAGATCCTCGCCGTGTTCCTGCTCCTCAGGGTCTACTGGGCTCTGGTCGGCAATGTGCATGCCCGACAGATCTTCTATGTGCCGTTCTGGAGCGGCTGCTTCTGGAAGCAATGGCTGCACGAGGTGCGGTGCTACACGTTCCTCGCCCAACAGCCGAAGAAATATGTTGGCCACAATCCGTTAGCCCAATTCACCATGTTCTCTATGTTCACGCTGCCTCTCTTCTTCATGGTGATCACGGGTTTCGCGCTTTATAGCGAAGGCGCGGGCAGTGACAGATGGGACTATGGGCTTTTCGGCTGGATAGTCTCCGTCTGGCCGAACAGCCAGGACATCCGCACCTTTCACCACCTCGGCATGTGGGTGATCCTGGTCTTCGTGATCGTCCACATCTACGTGGCGGTCCACGAAGACATCATGACCGGGCAGACCATCATCTCGTCCATGATCTCCGGCGCGCGACTAATTAAGGATCGGGAGGACTAGATGGTGGTTCCCCATCCTGTGAAATCCGCGCCGCTCCCCCGCATTCTCGTGCTCGGCATCGGCAACATCCTGTGGGCCGACGAGGGTTTTGGCATACGTGCCGTGGAGCATTTCCACAAAGCCTACGAAGTCCCTGACAACGTGACTATTCTCGACGGTGGCACGCAGGGGCTCTATCTCGTGCAGTTCGTTACCGAGCATGACCGGCTGATCGTCTTCGACGCCATCGACTATGGCCTCGAGCCGGGCACGATGAAGGTGGTGGAAGACCACGAAGTGCCAAAATTCACTGGCGCGAAGAAGATGAGCCTGCACCAGACCGGTTTCCAGGATGTGTTGAGCGCCGCCGACTTCATGGGCCACTATCCACGGCGACTGTCGCTGATCGGCTGCCAACCGCTCGACCTTGAGGATTGGGGTGGCCCTCTTACGGCTCCGGTCAAGGCTGTCATACCTGCGGCAGTCGAGACCGCCGTCCGAATATTGCGTGACTGGGGCGTCCCGGTGACCGTACGGCCGCAGGGGGCGGTGGCACTGCCGCTCCTGGAAAACGATATCGACTTTGACAATTACGAGCGCCGTACCGAACCGCTCGCACTGAACCTCTGAGGAAAACATCCATGAAATACCGCAGGATCGCCGCGACACTTGCCGCTTTGGCTCTACCAGGCTTCGCGCATGCCCATGTCGGGCTGCATGCCGATGGCGCACTCTCCGGTCTCGGCCATCCATTCAGCGGTCTGGACCATATCCTGGCCATGGTCGCCGTCGGCTTCTGGGCATCGACACTCGGTGGCAAAGCGCGATGGATCGTACCCTCCGCCTTCGTGGCGGTAATGGCGGTCGGCGCTATCATGGGCATCCACGGGCTTCCGTTTCCAATGGTGGAGGCCGGGATTGCGCTGACGGTAGCCGTGCTTGGACTTCTGGTCGCCTTCGAAGTGAAGATTCCGATACCCGTGGCGGCGACGGTGGTCGGTATCTGTGCGCTCTTCCATGGCCACGCTCATGGAACCGAGCTTCCTGCAATTGCGCATGCGGGCGGATATGTGGCCGGCTTCCTGGTAGCCACGATCGCTCTGAACGCTATCGGCATCTGTCTGGCCTCACTCAGGTTCGGCAAGGCCGGACAGGCCGCAATGCGGATCGCCGGCTGGGTCGTCGCTCTTGCCGGCGCGGCTCTACTGGCCGGCTGAACCATCTCCCAGGGCTTAGGCCCGTCGGGAGCCGCTCGGAAAGCTCTCACCCGGCGGCTCCCGCATTTATTTGATCCCAGTGATGGAGGAAGCGCATCATGTGCATAGGTATTCCCATGCGGGTCGTCGCCGGCAACGAGTTCGTCGCCCAATGCGATCGCCACGGCGCAATCTCCTCGATCTCCCTGATGCTGGTAGGCCCGCAGCCCGTCGGCACGTGGCTGTTGACACATCTCGGATCAGCCATCCGCGTGCTCGACGCCCTCGAGGCGCGCGCGATCGACGACGCGCTTGCCGGTTTGGCCGAGGCGGTTGACGGTAGAGCATTCGAGTCTCTCTTCGCTGATCTGATCTCCCGGGAAGCGGAACTGCCGTCGCATCTGCGCGACAACTAAAAAGAAAACTTCCACGTTCGAAATTGACTTTCCATCGAGAGGCTCTCGGGACTGAGCCTTGGGCGAATATCCTTTCAGATCAATGGAATCCAAGCTCAGTTTGGCACGCTGCTTGCAGGCAATCATTTCTGAACGAATGGATTTGTGGAGGAGACAATGCCATCTGCCTTGGTCCGCGCGTTGAACGAGCGGTCACGCCTGCCTCTCGTCGATGAGACGAACATCGATGCCTTTCTCGCTCCGACAGTGGGCGAGCCTGAAAATGCCGTGCTGTTCTTCACCGGCGATCCAGTGCAGCGGCCAGAGACTGATGACGTGGCCATGGTTCTTCCTGAACTTCTGCAGTTCTTTCGCGGCCACCTGAGCGGCGCGGTGGTACGCCGCACTGCGGACGAAACGCTCAAGACGCGCTTCAACGTCGTGGTCATGCCGAGCCTTGTCGTGACGCACCGGGATCAGCTCGTCGGCGTGCTCGGAAAGACCCGCAACTGGTCGGAATATGTCGACAAGATCGGCGCGTGGCTCGCGCCCGATGCGCCGGGCATAGGGCCGTCCGTCGGGCCCCAGGGTCGAGATCACCCGTGCCGGCAAGGAGATCGTGCGATGAAGGCCAGTCTCTGGGCCGCCCCGAAAAGGGGGATGCGGCAATGACGGTCATGCCGATCGGCGCGGAGCCGTCACTGCGCGCGCGCAGGCTCAATTTTCTTGCCACAAGCAGCGCTGAAGAGATGATCCGCCGATGTCCGCGGACGGCGATGCTCCTGCCGGAGCTCGCCGATGCCATCGCTGTCCAGAAAGCAGCTGAGCCAAGCCGGCTGTTCGACATCACAGATTATCCGGACGACGACAAGGAACTGATAACCCAGACCCTCGGCGAGGGCGAAGTCGCGGGTGTCGCCGCACTTTCGAACAGAACCACCGCACAGATGCAGGAAGCCGTCATGGCCGGCGTCTGGCGTATCCGTTTTACCGACGCTGAAGGTCGGCTCGTCGCCCGGTCTGGCAAATCGAGTCCGGCATCTCCTTTGCCGACCTTCCGGAGGATTGGCGCTGCCCGAATTGCGACACGCTTCGATCAAAGTTCATGAGGCTCGGCCATGGACGCTGAACGCGCCGGGACTGACCCTGCCTTGGCGCTCGGGCAGCGGCTCGAGGAGCATTACAGGAATATTCACGCCACCGCCATGATCGATGTGCCGATCTGCAACCCTGCGCTGGGCGTCGCCGCCACTGGCTTCCGTGCCTATGGCGGCCGCGCCTTCGGGATTGTTACAACGCCCTGGTTCATGAACCTCGTGGCGCTCGATCTTCCGCACGCGCCGCCTGCGGCGCGCGTCGCGATGGGCACGGCGGTCCGGATCGGTTTGCCCGCGGGCAACGCCAGCGAGCGCGACACGATCGGACGGGTCGATTTCGGCTCACTGTCTTCGCCTGTTTTCGAAATTGCCACCATCGAAGCGGCGCTAAATACCGCGGAGGAGGCCGTTCGGGCCTTCTTCGATCCGTCCGCCTTCGAACCGCCCCCGGCGCCTGCGGCTACCCTGGACCGCCGCGACCTATTGCGCGGCCATCTCCGCAAGAACGAGGAAGCGATAACGCAATGACCTATCTCCTCGGTGCAGGCACGATGGGGATCGACGTGACGGTGTCGCGTGCGCTCGCCTGTTCGGTCGCCGTTAAGGCGAATCGGCCGCGCGGACTCGCGCGCGTCTTCGTCGGCCGCCGGCCGGGGGAGGCGCCCGCACTAGCGGGACAGGTCTTTTCTCTTTGCAGTTTCGCGCAGTCTCTGGCCTCCAGAATCGCGGTCCTCAACGCGGCGGGCCTGGTGATGGGTGCCGACGCGCGCACCGCCGGCATGGCCGGCCTGCTGGCCGAGCGGACCTTCGAAACCCTTCGCGCACTGGTCCTGCGCTGGCCCACGCCTCTCCCCGAGAAGATGGCGGTCATCGCCGGTCGGCAGTTGCGCGAAGCGCTCGCCGCCTCGCAGGCGATTGTCTCGCAGGCGCGGAGTGGACAGATTGCGAAAGACAGCCTGGCGGCCGAAGCAACGCGGCTTTCCGCTGCCGCCCACGCCCTAGGCACTCCCCACAATGGCAATGAACCGGTGGCCGGTTCGGTCCTCTGTGTAATGCTGCGGGAGCTTGACGATGCTGCCGCCTTCGCGCAGCGCAGCCCGGATCCTCTGACCGCAGAAGACGATGCTGAGGTCATCGCCCGTCTCTGCGATGAACCGGATTTCGCCAGCATGCCGCGTCTTCCCGGCCGGGTCGTGGAGACGGGCTCCTTTGCCCGCCGCGTTGCGGCCACTTCACCCCACGAGCCGCATCTGGGGCGGCGTCTGCTCGCACGCATCAGCGATATACAAGATTGCCTGGCGCAGCTCGCACGCCTTGCGTCATCTGGCGAAGAAGACTGGCCGTCGCTTGCTGCTGGCGGACCGACGCCGGATGCGGGCGGCTATGGTGCGGTGGAATGCGCGCGCGGCCGGCTCTATCATTACGCCGAGATCGGCGGGGACGGGCGGCTCGCCGCCTACCGCATCCTCGCGCCGACAGAGTGGAATTTTCATCCAGCAGGGCCTTTCGTCGATCGGCTGCTGTCGTTGAGGATCGGGACGGGTGGGACGGCAGCGCGATCCGTCTCCCTTCTTGCCCTGCTCCTCGACCCCTGCGTCGCCTTCGAAGTCAACATTCGCGAGGCCACCCATGCATGAAATGTCGCTGATGGAGAGCGTGATCGATATCGCCTGCGAGACGGCCCGCCAGCATGGCGCCACCCGCATCAAGTCCGTTCGGCTCGATGTCGGTTCGCTGAGCCATGCCGACCCTGACGCGCTGCTCTTCTGCTACGAGGCGGTGCGGCACGGCACGATTGCGCAAGGGGCCACGCTCGAAATCAACCGGGTCCCCGGTGAGGGCTGGTGCATGAACTGCGAAAAGACGGTGGCGCTCGCCGACCGCTTCGGGCCCTGTCCCGATTGCGGGCGGCACCGGGTTCAGATGACGGCGGGCGACGAATTGAAGATCCGGGACATGGAGGTGATCTGATGTGTACGGTATGCGGCTGCGGAACGTCGGCCATCGATGGCCAGAAGCACGAGGGCGGGGACCACGCCCATGCGCATGATCATGATCATGCGCATCATCACGCGGAGGACGGCAGTGTCCACTATGGCCGCGGCATTGCCGGAGTCCATGTTCCAGGCATGAGCCAGGAGCGGATTATCCAGGTCGAGCGCGACGTCCTGTCCAAGAACGACGCCTATGCCGCCGAGAATCGGCGATACTTCGAGCGCAATGGCATCTACGCGCTGAACTTCGTCTCCAGCCCCGGCTCGGGCAAGACCAGCCTGCTCGTGCGCACCATCAACGATCTCAAGGATCGTCTTACGATCAGCGTCGTCGAGGGCGACCAGCAGACCACGAACGACGCCCTGCGCATTCGTGAGACCGGCGCCCGCGCGATCCAGATCAATACCGGCAAGGGCTGCCATCTCGATGCTCACATGGTCGGGCATGCCGTGGAGGATTTGGCTCCCGAACCCGGTTCGGCGCTCTTCATCGAGAATGTGGGCAACCTCGTCTGCCCCGCCGCCTTCGATCTTGGCGAGGCGCACAAGGTGGTGGTCCTATCGGTCACCGAAGGCGAGGACAAACCGCTCAAATATCCTGATATGTTCGCCGCCGCCGACCTGATGATGCTCAACAAGGCCGACCTGCTCCCGCATCTCGATTTCAATCTCGGGCTCTGCATTGCCAATGCGCTGCGAGTCAATCCAAGGCTACAGACGCTCACCGTCTCTTCCCGGAGCGGCGAAGGCATGGAGGCCTTCTATGCCTGGCTCGAGACTTCTTTCGCTCGCCGCGCCTCGCGGACCAAGGTGGCGTAGTCCATGGGCGGCGCGCTCGCGCGATCGGTAGAAAATCCTGTCCGGCGGCTCAGGCTCCGCGTTCGCGGCGCCGTCCAAGGCGTCGGATTCCGGCCCTTCGCCTACAGACTCGCCCGAAACATGGGATTTTCAGGCTTCGTTTTGAACGATGGCGCCGGCGTGCTGATCGAGATCGAGGGCCCAAATGTGGATCGCTTCCCCGACACAATCCGGAACGGGGCCCCGCCGCTCGCCCGCATCGACTCGATCGACGTGCTCGAAGTCGATCCCTCCGGCGGCGAAGGCTTCGAAATCCGCGAAAGCCTGGGTGGCCGGGGTGAGACCCGGATCGGTGCGGACGCCGCGACCTGCAACGAATGCCTGAAGGAACTGACCGATCCGTCGAGTCGGTTCTTCGGCTATCCTTTCATCAACTGCACCCATTGCGGCCCACGCTTCACGATTACCCGCGCGCTGCCCTATGACCGGGCGCAGACCTCCATGGCTTCATTCCAAATGTGCGCGGCCTGCGCCGCTGACTATACCGATCCCGACAACCGCCGCTTCCATGCCGAACCAGTCGCCTGCCCGGATTGCGGGCCGAGGCTCAGTCATCCGATCGGAGAGGCCGAACAGAAGATCGCGGCAGGCGGCATCGTTGCGCTGAAAGGGATCGGCGGCTTTCATCTCCTCTGCGACGCCCGCAACGATGCGGCCATCGATCTCCTCCGGCTGCGAAAGGCGCGTGATCAAAAGCCGTTCGCCGTCATGGTCCGCAACGTCGACGCGGCACGAGAACTTGCGCGGTTGACCGACGCGGAAGAGGCGTTGCTGGCTTCTGCCGCCAGCCCGATTGTCCTCGTGGAGCCCCGCGCGTGTGGACTCTCCAAACTCATTGCACCGGGGCTCGCACGGATAGGGATGATGCTGGCTTCTGCTCCGCTGCACCACCTGCTGTTCGACGCGCTGGCCGAGCGCCTGCACTGTTCTCCCGCATTGGTCGCGACCAGCGCCAATCCCACAGGAGAGCCGCTCGTCGCAGACAATGCCGACGCAGAACGCCGTCTCACCGCGATTGCCGATCTAATCGTCACGCATGACCGCGACATCGCCATTCGCGCCGACGACTCCGTCATGCAGGTGATCTGTGGTGCGCCTTCTTTCATCCGCCGCGCGCGCGGCTTTGTGCCCGAGCCTATCGATTTCGGCGCCGACGGCCCTTCCGTGATCGCCACCGGCGCTGACTTCAAGAACACGATCTGCGTCACGCGCGGCCGTGAGGCGTTTCTGTCCCAGCATGTAGGGGGTCTCGATAATCGCGAGGTGATCCGCTTTCAGCGCGAGACGATCAACCATCTCTGTTCGATCCTTGACGTAAGGCCCGAATTCGCCGCCTGCGACCTGCATCCGGACTTCCGCTCGGTTCGGATGGCGGAGAGCCTCGGCCTGCCTATCGTGCCGGTCCAGCACCATCTCGCCCACGTCGCGGCGGTGGCGGCGGAACACCACCTGTCCGGGACGGTTGTAGGGCTCGCGCTCGACGGTCACGGCTTTGGCGCCGATGGTACGAGCTGGGGCGGCGAGATGCTGGTTGTCGACGGCCATCACTGGCGCCGCGCGGGCTCGCTCACGTCCCTGCCCCTGCCGGGCGGCGACCGAGTGGCGCGGGAGCCATGGCGCATGGGTGTCGCGGCTCTCCACGCGGCTGGATGTATCGATCTCGCACCACGGCTCTGGCCGGGCCATCGCGGTGTTGCCCAGCTCACAGTGATGCTCGAGCGTGGCATGCAACTGCCGGGCACCAGCAGTCTGGGGCGGCTTTTCGATGCCGCAGCGGCCATTGCCGGCGTCCGCCTCATCCAGAGCCACGAGGGACAGGCGGCGATGGAATTCGAGGCACTGGTTCGCAATTCGGTCGGGCTGGAGGGTGGTTTCGTGATCTGCGACGGGAAGCTCGATTTCCGCCCGCTCATCCGGCATCTAGCGCGACACCACCTCAGTGCCTCAGCCGCAGCCGACCTTTTCCACGGCACGTTGATTGCGGGCCTCACGGACTGGGCCGCAGATAAGGCCAGCAGTCTCGCTACTAGGCAGATCGTGCTCGGTGGTGGCTGCATGATGAACCGCGTCCTCGCGGCCGGGCTCATGCAGTCACTCCGGGAGCGCGGCTTCCACCCGTATCTGCCTGAGCTGGCGCCAGCCAATGACGGCGGCATCGCGCTCGGCCAGGCAGCCTTTTCGCGCCAGGTCATCATGAACAACCATGCATCGGTCGAGGAGTTCGGACATGTGTTTAGCGATTCCGGTCCAAGTCAGGGAACTGCTGCCAGATGACATGGCGAAGGTGACGCTCGATGGTGTCTCGAAGATCGTTTCGACCGCGCTCGTCGACGATGTGAAAGTCGGCGATTTTGTCGTGCTTCATGTTGGTTACGCGCTGGCGAAAATCGATCCGGAAGAGGCGGAAAGGACACTCGCCCTGATCCACGAAGCTGCCATGGGAGATTCGGCATGAAGTATATCGACGAATACCGCGACCGAAGACTCGCCAAGGATATCGCGCGGCAGATCGCGAGGATCGCCGATCCGGACCGCTCCTATCATTTGATGGAATTCTGCGGAGGCCATACACATGCGATCTCCCGCCATGGCCTCGAGGACCTATTACCGCCAAGTGTTCGGATGATCCACGGCCCGGGCTGTCCTGTCTGCGTCTTGCCAGTCGGCCGGATCGACGCGGCGATCGCGCTTGCCATGCGGCCGGAGATCACACTGTGCACCTATGGCGACCTGATGCGCGTGCCCGGCTCGAACGGATCGAGCCTGCTCAAGGCCAAGGCAGCCGGCTCCGATATCCGCATGGTCTATTCGACGCTCGATGCGCTCAAAATCGCGGAAGCTGAACGCGCGCGCGAAGTGGTGTTCTTCGCCATTGGCTTCGAGACCACGACGCCGCCGACCGCGCTGGCGCTCAAAGCGGCGGTCGCCAAGGGGCTCGGCAATTTCTCGATCTTCTGCAATCACGTGCTCACGCCCGCAGCGATCCAGAACATCCTTGAGAGCCCCGAAGTCCGCAAGCTCGGCACGATCAAGATCGACGGCTTCATCGGTCCTGCCCATGTCTCGACCGTCATTGGAACCGAACCCTACGAGTTCTTCGCCGATGAGTTTCAGAAGCCAGTCGTGGTAGCGGGATTCGAGCCGCTCGATGTCATCCAGGCAATCCTGATGCTCGTCCACCAGGTCAATGGCAGCAGGCATGAGGTCGAGAACCAATATATCCGCGCCGTTACCGCGCTCGGCAATGAGAAGGCTCAAGCGGAAGTGGCAAATTTCTTCGAACTCCGGGAGAGTTTCGAATGGCGGGGACTTGGAGAGGTGCCCTATGGCGCGCTCCGTCTCAAGCCACAATATGCCGCCTATGATGCGGAGAAGCGTTTCGCCATGGTTACGCCCTCGGTCAAGGACAATCCCGCTTGCGAGTGCGGCGCCATCCTGCGCGGCGTCAAGAAGCCGGCCGATTGCAAGCTCATTGGAACCGTCTGCACTCCGGACACACCGATGGGATCCTGCATGGTTTCATCTGAAGGCGCCTGCGCCGCCCACTGGACCTATGGGCGCTTCCGCCAAAAGGGGAGGTGCGAGGACGCCACGAGGGCCGTCGCATGAACCTGATGGGGATGAATGACTACAAGCGGAAGCTCGACATCGCCAACGGCCGCGTCGATCTCTCACATGGCGCCGGCGGCCGAGCCATGGGCCATCTGATCGAGGCAATCTTCCATAGGGCGTTCGATAACGACTGGCTGCGAGCCGGCAACGATCAGTCGGCCTTCCCGGCGCCGGCCGGGCGCATGGTGATGACGACGGACGGTTATGTCGTTTCGCCGCTGTTCTTTCCGGGTGGCAATATCGGAACGCTCGCCGTTAATGGCACGATCAACGACATCGCCATGGCGGGCGCGGTGCCGCTCTATCTCTCGGCCAGTTTCATCATCGAGGAAGGCTTCCCGCTCGCCGATCTCGAACGCATCGCAGACAGTATGGGTGCTGCCTCACGGGAAGCCGGCGTGCCGATCATCACGGGTGACACCAAGGTCGTCGAGCGCGGCAAGGCCGACGGCGTCTTCATCTCGACCGCCGGCGTTGGAAGGGTGCCGATCGGACTCGACCTCCGTGCGGACGCCGCCCGCCCAGGTGATGCGGTCATCATCTCCGGCTCGATCGGCGACCACGGCGTGGCCGTGATGTCGAAACGTGGGAACCTTGAGTTCGATACGGCGATCGCCTCCGACAGCGCCGCGCTGCATGGTCTGGTTGCGGCGATGGTCGAGGCCGGCGGTAAGCACATCCGGTTGATGCGCGACCCGACACGCGGCGGCATCGCGGCAACGCTCAACGAGATCGCCAGCCAGTCGACGGTCGGCTTCCATATCGACGAGGAGGCGATCCCGCTGAAGCCAGAGGTTGCCGCCGCCTGCGAATTTCTCGGTCTCGAACCGCTCAATGTCGCCAATGAGGGCAAGCTGATCACAGTGGTTGCGCCCGCTGGCGCGGACGCCGTGCTCGCGGCAATGCGCGCCCATCCGTTAGGAGTGGAGGCGATGCTCATCGGCCATGCCGTTGCCGACGAAAATTGCTTCGTGCAGATGACGACCTCGTTCGGAGGCGGCCGCATCGTCGATTGGCTGTCGGGCGAGCAACTGCCCCGAATCTGCTGAGAGAGGTCGATGCGAATCCTGCTTCTCTGCCATAGCTTCAATTCGCTCACCCAGCGGCTGCATGTCGATCTGAGGCAGGCGGGCCATGAAGTATCGGTAGAACTCGATGTCCATGACGACCTCACCCGCGAGGCGATCGCGCTCTTTTCGCCTGACCTCGTCATCGCGCCCTTCCTGAAGCGACCGATCCCCGCCGATGTCTGGTGCCGGACGCTTTGTCTGATCGTTCATCCCGGCATTCGCGGCGATCGCGGCCCTAATGCGCTCGACTGGGCGATCCTCGAGGGCGAAGCGACCTGGGGCGTGACACTCATCGACGCGCGGAAGGAGATGGATGCCGGTCCGGTCTGGGCGTGGCGGGAATTTCCTATGCGGACCGCCCGGAAATCAAGCCTCTACCGTCACGAAGTTACCGAGGCGGCAATGGGCTGCGTTTTCGACGCGGTTGGACGGATGGAGCGCGGGGAGGGTCCTGTCATGCCCGCGAACTGGGGCAGGGGCCGCGAGCGCCCTGCCTGCCGGAAGTCGAATCGGGCTCTTGATCCCGCGCACCACTCGGCGGATGAAGCGCTTCGCGTCATTCATGCATCCGACGGCGAACCCGGAGCGTCGCTGACAATCAGCGGACAACCCTTTCTGGTGTTCGATGCCGAAGCGGCGGAAGGGCTCTCGGGACCGCCGGGCACGCTGGTCGGCCGGTCACGGCAGGCAGTGGCCATCGCATTCCGCGAGGGCGCCCTTTGGATCGGCCATCTCCGCCGGGCGGAACCGCGAAGTCTGAAACTGCCGGTGCTGCGTCTGCTTGGAGCGGAGGCGGACGCGCTGCCGATCATGGCCGGTCCCGAGTCCTGCCGCTATCTCGAAGAGGACGGTGTCGGGTTCGTTGATTTCCGCTTCTACAACGGTGCGATGTCGGTTGAGGATTGTGAAATCTTCCGCCAGGCGATCATTACTGCCAAGGCGCGCCCGCTTCCTGTTCTCGTGCTGCGCGGCGACGCTGATTGCTGGTCGAACGGCATTCATCTCAGCATCATCGAAAGCGCCGACAGCGCCGCCGACGAATCCTGGCGCAACATCAATGCAATGAACGACCTTGTGCGCGAGATCATCGAGACGAACGACCGGCTGGTCATCGCAGCCGTGCTGGGCAATGCCGGCGCCGGTGGCGTCTTCCTGTCGCTCGCCGCCGATGAGGTCTGGATGCGCGACGGTGTCATCCTTAACCCACACTACAAGGACATGGGCAATCTCTACGGTTCGGAATACTGGACCTATCTCCTGCCCGCCCGGATCGGCGAGGATCGCGCCCGCCGCGTGACGCAGGCGCGCCTGCCGATGGGGATCAACGAGGCGCTCGAGCTCGGACTAGCGGTCCGGCGCCTGCCAGGCGATGTCGACGCTGCCGACCGGGAGCTGCGCCGTGTCGCCGTCGAACTCAAAGCGTCGCCGGATCTTGCGGGACAGATTGCCGCCAAGCGTCAGCGCCGTGCCCGCGATGAAGCGGCCAAACCGCTTGCCGCCTACCGCGAGGAGGAGTTGCGGCGGATGCGGCGGAGTTTCTATGGCTTTGATCCGAGCTATCACGTGGCACGGTTCAATTTCATCCGCAAGACGCCGAAGTCCCGCACCCCGGTCACTCTCGCCATCCACCGCGCTGACGAATCCGCACACCACTGTTCTGGTCGTCGACGACGAAAGTAGCCATGGGTAATGCCGCACCGCGATTACGGCGAACCTGCTTGATGCGGAGTGTCCAGGTCATAGTGCACGGACGAGTTTGGCACACCGGGAATAATGAGGTTGCTGGCGAATGGAAAGATGACATGGCGCAGGGCTTCAATTCGACTGTTTTCGTCGCGCGCTCGAAGTGAGCACCCCGGCACCGTTGCACGTCGTGCAGACCTTTCTCCCCACCTGCGTGCCGGCGCGAATCATACTGGCCACGCCGGGATAATTCTAGGTGATCCGCGCAGTGTCGGGTTCCGTTAGTTGGCGACGTTGCTATCGTTGACAATGTTGCCTAGCTGCTTATATTCAGGATATCGGAGGTGTGCAGTATGGCACAGAAAGCCCTGTCCAAACCACCAGCGCGCGCAGCGAGAGCGCGACGCAGGAAATCGAAAAAAATCATGACGATGTTCACGATCAAACGTGGTGCCGCTAAGGCCCTTGCCGGATACGAACTGCCCGCAGGCGCCGAGATTGCGATCGTCTCCACAAGACCTGACTCAGTCAAAAAGATAGAAGAGACCTTTGGTGGTCGATTTACACGAGTAGCTGAGGTCACCGCCGGTGAGCGCGAGACGGCGCGCAATAGGGCAGAACCCGTCGTAGATAAGAGCGCATTTGAACCTGACGCGCGCGCCCGAGCAGTTCTTGAAGGCATTCGGATAGCCCAGCAAGATTTGCGAGAAGCGGGCGGGGCATATGATCTTGAGCAGGTTCGCACCTTAATGCGTGGCGTCTCTCGGCAAGCCGTCGACAAGAGGGTGCAGGAAGGCTCGCTGATTGCAGTCCCCGGCCCAAGCAATCGTCGTAGCTATCCTACCGTACAATTCAAACGCGACGGAACGGTTGTACCCGGCTTGAAGGCGGTGCGTGATGCCTTGCATACGACAAATCCGTGGACGGTTCTCAATTTCCTCATCAATCCTGACGCTCGATTGAATCAACGTCGGCCGATAGAGTTATTGAAGAGCGGCGATGTGGCACTGGTTGTTGAGGCAGCAATGCGATATGGCGACCAGGGAGCGTGACCGCGCCGCTCCCTCCGACCGATCTCGACTCTCGAGAACCGTTATTGCTCGAAATCCCGAGCGGCGCGACCCTCCACCGCTTCTATACGGCGGCCTACGATCCCATTTTTTTTGACAAGTCCAAGCTTGGCCGCTTCAATTCGCCGGACGGATCCTTCGGTGTCCTCTATACGGCGGGGAACACGGCTGGCGCGTTCGCGGAGACCTTTTTGCGAACGCCCGGAAGAACTTTGATTGATATCGATTTCATGAGGCGAAAAGCCTACGTTCGCCTGACTGTTACTCGTACATTGAAACTCATCCGTTTGGCTGGGCCGGGCTTGGCACGTCTCGGCGCAACGGCCGAAGTGACACATGGCGGACTGCCCTATGATGTGCCACAAGCATGGTCGACAGCCCTCTGGAAAAATCCGATCGAAGCAGACGGGATCGCCTACTACTCGCGCCATGACGACGATGAAATATGCCATGGGCTCTTTGATAGAGCCGAACGCGCGATTGTCGAAGACGCTCACGAAACCAATCTCGATCAAGACTGGTTCTGGAAGATGGCTGAGAAGTATCGCGTCGGCGTCGCGCCATAGCGTCATGGTTCATGGTCAAAATATTCACAGCTTGGTGCGTCGGCGCCTGCTGAAACGCGAACCCCACGGGTTCGAATCTCATCAAGACCGCCGCCCATGGCACATGCTTGATTTGGCTCTTTAAGGGATGGACGTTTTGTGGCCTTACGCTCGCGTCAACCAGATCAGATTGAGTCGAGACTGTGCGGATGCTGTCCGGGCTGGCGCCATCGGCAAGCAGTTGCGCCGCGAGTGAAAGGTTGAAGGCGTTGCGGAGGAGATCACGCAATTCTTCAGGCGCTGCCGAGAACAGGTCGCCAAGCTGCGCGTCGTCTGCGCCGGCCCTATCAAGATCCTCATCGCTCAGCCGAGGCACCTGAAAATGTCGCACGGCGTTGAGCGACGGCTCAGCAAAAGCGGAATCAGCCGGAGACCCGGGTATGTGCTACGGCGTGGCGGTATCCGCGGGCGCCAGGCCCGGGTCGATGCCGGTCATTGCGACGGAGGTGTCCCATAGGCGGCGGGCGAGTTGAGGATCGCGCGCTTCGTTTGACGGGACACACTCGTGGGAGGGGCCGCGCAGTTCGAAAAATGCGGTGGGGCCGTAATATCCACCGGGCTTCACATTTCCAGTAGCCGCCTGCAACGTGCTCCAGGCGCCCATGGCGGGCGTATTGAGAAAGACACCGCCCAGCCCCAACACGATCCTGCCAGCCATGCTCGCCCTGCCGAAATTAGTTCCCGCCAGGCCAGGATGGCACGCGGTAACGGTGATCGGCACCTCAGCCGCTTGCAACCGCCGGTTCAATTCGAAAAGGAAAAGCAGGTTTGCAAGTTTGCTGACCCCATAGCGTGGGATCCCGCTAAAGCTCTTCTCGGCATTGAGATCGTCCCAATCGATCTTCGCGCCCTTGTGTTGCCCGCTGCTGGTGATGACGATCCGCGATTCCGGGGTTTCGCGGAGCTTGGGCAGCATCAGGGCGGTCAGCGCGAAGCTGCCGAGATGATTGACGCCGAACTGGAGCTCGAACCCCTGCCGGGTGGTCTGCCGCGTCGGAACCGTCACGCCCGCATTGTTGATCAGCGCGTCGATGCGCGGCTCCTTCGCGGCGAGTGCCGCGGCGGCGCGTATGCTTTCGATATCCGCCTGATCGAGCGGCAGGAACGCGAGATCGGCCTGGGGCGCTTCCGCCCGAATGCTTGCCATGGCGGCCTCGGCCTTTGCGCTGTCGCGGCAGGCAAGTAGCACGCGGGCGCCGCGCTTCGCCAATACGCGCGCCGTCTCCAAGCCAATGCCGCTGTTCGCGCCGGTGACGACAAAACACTTGCCCGCCTGATCCGGCACATCATCTGCGGTAAATCCCTTCGATCCCATTAGTCTCTCCTTGGATGATTGTGCCCGGGGGTAATGCCTCGGGGTAGCGAAAAGCCGGACACGCGAGATGGATTATCTGGCATCAAGGGCCCAAACCCGTGAGCCGGTACTTCAGTTAACTGCTGACGATTGGCGCCTTGCGCGTACGCCCCACAGCTCCTCCAGCGATCCGGATCGCAGCGCAGGCACGATTTCCTATCGCCGGATCGATCATCCTGTCCTCGCCGCAGGCGATCTCAGCGCGGCTGCGCCTTTATGAGCGGCGCAGTCTGAATAGTCCGCGCCGCCCACCTCCATCATTTGCTCGCTTCGGCTGCCTTGGGGAACATTCCATAAGGCGATTGCTTGCGCCGCGCGGCGTTCTGCGTCGCGAAGGAGACGAGCAAGGCCACCAACGCAACCAGTGCAGGTCCAAACCCGTAGTCGCCTGCATTGACGTGCGCAGATACCGCCAGAAGCAAGTGAAAGAACATTCCTGCATAAGCGAGGTCGGACAAGGTGACACTGAACCGCCAGAGGATCATGACGGCAGCGAGCGGCTTCAAAACGGCCAGGATCGGCACGAGATAGGGCGGGTATCCGAGCGTCGGGAAGACGCGCTGCACCCCAGCCATGTCGGAGAGATAGTAGGCACCGCCCGCGAGATACATGAGGGCGAGGAGAGCGGTGGCGGTCCAATAGATCCACTTAAGTTTCATTTGGAGCTTCCTTGTTTACAAGTCGTTGGCTGGCCAAACCCAAAGCTCGAGTGTTGTGAACATTTATCTGTCCCGTTGCTCTTCTCTCAGCGCTGCTGTTGTCAGCTCGCTGGCATCTGCGGAAGGATCGCCTCGACCCGGTCGCGCTTGGTGACAAGCGACCAAATCTCCGCAGCGATCTCATCCGGATCGATCACCGGCAGCCTCGGGTCGAGCTCCTTGCCGCCTGCCGTCGCGGCGCGTATGCCAGCCGAACGGTCGATGAACGCTCCGATGTTCATCGTGCCGGCATAGACGCCCTTTTGCGCCACCTCCGCGTTGAGCGTGAGGACATAGTTGCGCGTGGCGGCCATCATTGGTCCGACACCGCTCATTCCGGGGATCGTGACCACGGCCGTGAGCCCACCGACGATAACGACGGCGCCGTCGCCGCGCGCCAGCATGCCGGGCAGGACCGCGTGCGATACCTCGATCGGCGAGAAGGTGAAGATGTTCGCCATCGGCTGGAGTCTCGATGCGTTCAACTCCACCGCCGGGACGAAGCCGAGCTCCGAAGGAACCGGGCAGAAAACAGCTGTGTCGATAGACCCGAACCGCTCCTCGATTGAGCGAACGAGCGCGGGAATTCCGTCCAGATTGGTGAGATCGGCCGGGAAGGCGGCGGCCTCGATGCGGGCGCTTTTGAGTTCGGCGACGCGCTCTTCGAGCGGAGCGGCGCGCCGGGCGACGAGCGCAACCTTGTAGCCTTCGCGTCCGAATCGCGTGGCGAGGGAGGCACCGAGCCCAGTACCCGCGCCGAAAATCGCGATCGTCTTCTTGTCAGTCATAACGTACTCCTGAAGGTGGTATGTTTTGCTGACCAAATATGTAATACTGACCGCAGATGCCGCAAGAACGCATATTTTCGAGGCCTAGTCACATGCATATGCCTGCCCCTCCAAATCTTCCTGGCACCAACCCCGATTGTCGGAAAGTCAACGCGATCCTAGGTCGTATCGGCGATAAGTGGACCATTCTCACGATCGGGATGCTCGCCGACCAGCCGCGGCGCTTCAACGAGTTGAAACGAATGATAGGTGGGATTTCCCAGCAGATGCTCACCCGCACGCTGAAGGCTCTGGAAGCGGATGGGATGGTCACGCGTAAGGTCTATCCGACCATACCGCCTCAGGTCGAGTATGGCCTGACCGATCTGGGCATTTCTCTTGCCGCGCCGATCATGCTACTTGCGAGGTGGGTGCTGGATCATCTGGATGAGATCGAAGCCCATCGCGCGTTACACGAGGAAGAGGCGAGACAGCTGCGCAGGTAGCTCGGCAGCTTTCGCCCGCGCATCCTGCCCGAGCGGGTCGTGCAGGTGATCTAGGGAGACCTATGGTCCTGGATCAACGATGTTCTGCAGTTTCGCGGCGTCCTGCCGGGGTGGCGCGCCGAAGAGCCGCTTATATTCGCGGCTGAACTGCGAAACGCTCTCGTAGCCGACCGCGTAGGCCACGGTCGCCGCTTCCGAATGCTCCGTAACCAAGGCGCCGACACGCGTCATGCAGGCGTTACGTCGGCTCGGGCCAAGTCGCCGGGCGGCAATGCCGCAAGTCTCGTTGAGGAAATGAGCGCTGAGCGACCGCTTGATGCGCCGACGGCTTAAGCCGCCAGCCTGGGCACAGGCGTCTCCACCAATCGCAGGAACCGTTGGTTGCGAGCCCCCGCAACCAATTGCGATAGGAAATCGGCTGTTCTTGACGACTGCAGCGAGCCGGAGCGCAAGTGTTTTCCTTTGGATAATCAACCTCGCGGCTTCTCCTCGGCACAGATCCTCGACTTATGGCACGTCGAAAACTGCTGCTTGGCGAAGAAGGCCCAGAATCATACCGGCAATGACCGGACTTGTCGGGAAGTCGGTTGGGTTTTGCAGCCCAAGACTTCGCCGAACTGGCGGCGGCGGTCATCCTCCAACTGATTCCCCAACTTGGAAAGACTGGACATTGGCGTCAAAATACTTCGAACCGGCGGCGGCCTCACCCAGTTCGCTCGCTGCATCGCGTAGATCGGGGGCAAGTTCAGCCATCTGCTGAGCAGTCAGCCTGACCGCAGGGCCTGCAATGGAAAGGCAGCCCAACACAGGTCCGGTGCGGCGATAGCGTACCGGGACAGCCATTGCAGCCATTCCAGCCAAATAGCTATCTACTGCGACTGCGTAACCTTGCTTGCGGGCCTCGGCGAGCTGTCGGAGCAACTCGGTGAGGCTTCGCGGCGCATTCTGGCCTGTGCCCTCCGCATCGCGCACGAGACCTTGCGCAGAGATCCGTGCCAGTGCGTCCTCGTCGCTCATGGTCGATAACCAAGCCTTCCCAGCTGAGGTACTCGCAAGGTGCACGACTACTCCCTGTTCTTGCCCCGGATCGTACCGGAGCCCATGCATTGCGCCTTGGGCCACCGCCACCCAGATGAGCTTGTCACCGTCCACCACCGAAAGGCGGATCAGCTCTTTTGATCGTACAGCCAATGCATCGAGGATGGGTTGAGCCACATCTGTGATGCCGGCACGGCTCAGAAAACCAAGCCCCATCGCCGGCATACGAATCGTTAGGACATAATGTCCCTGTGCCTGGATCTGACGCACATAACCTAAGCGCGCAAGCTCCTGAAGCGTGCGGTGAACTCCGCTAATCGGCTGGTCGGTGCGAGCCGCTATCATCGACACTGCCATCCCGACAGGATGGTCGGCGAGCAACTCGATGATGGCGAGCGACTTCTCTAGAATGCTACTCATGTCTCCGTTCCGAAGTTGCTTACCTGCACATGGCCGAGATAGGCATAAAAGGTCAACCGCGATTGTTTGGCCCGTCACGCCCGCTCTGGCGATCGCGTCGAGGACAGCCCTCTCTCATGCAGTTGGAATCGAATTGAGGAAGAATTGCAGCATTAACTCCTGCTCGGCTGTGTACATATCGACGCCGCCGCTCCCGCGGCAGCCTTTTTCGCGGGCGGCGGCCAGCCATGGCGAAACAGCGGGAGCAGTGATGACGCAGGCGACAAATGTGTCTGGCGACAATCGCTCGATCTGAACGGGGAAAGGGTGTTCAGGGCGCATCCCCATCGGGGTCGCGTTAACCACGAGTTCGAACCCGGCTGGATCGTCGGACCCCACGTGTACTCGCTCGCGATAAAACTCCCGCATTCTTGTTATGACGTGGTCACGGCGGTTGATATCAACATCATGTATAGCAAGTTCGCGTACCCCCGCCTCCAGCAGAGCCTGGGCAATGGCGATGCCGGCGCCGCCCGCGCCAACCAACAGCGTCTTTTTTCCACTCGGCTCGCCACCCTGTGAGCGAATTCCGCCCAACATCCCCAGCCCGTCGAAGATCTCGCCGTGCCAAGTGCCGTCCGGATTGCGGCTCAGTACGTTGATGGAGTCAGTAATTCGCGCGCGCTCGGTAGCGGTAGAGCAATGGGTCAAAGCCACGAACTTGTGAGGAATGGTGACGATAATCCCATCCACATTCTCTGTGCGTCCGGCGGTGCGGATGAAATCGTCCACGTCATCGACCGAGGTGTGAATGGGCACGACGACCGCATTGACGCCCCGGGCGGCAAAAGCGGCAGTCATGCCGGCGGGAGATTTGACCTGGGAGATCGGGTCACCGATGATCGGGTAAATGCGACTAGCGCCGTCAATCCTGAGATTTTCGCTCATTTCTCTGTTTCCTTACGAATTAATGTTCACCTGCGACGCCCAGAATTCGGGTCTGAGTGGCAGCATCCATCGCTAGGTCATAGGCGGTGCCCTGATAGGCGACTTGTCCATTGACCATGGCATAGGCGCGGTCGGAGATCGGCAGCACGCTTTGGGCATGATGCTCTACGATGATGAGACTTGCGCGCGCGGAGTTTGGGAACTGCGGAGCGAATATCCTGGACGATTGCGGGGCGAGACCTTCGAAAGGCTCGTCCAGCAGGATAACCTTCGAGGGCACCATCAGTGCGCGGGCAACGCCCACCATTTGCCGCTCACCGCCCGACAACCCCTGTACCTTTTGGTTGCGCAGGATGTTCAGCTTCGGGAAGAGTTCATATATTTCCTCGATGCTGCCCCCGCCTTCGCGCTGTGCCAGTTGCAGGTTCTCAAGCACGGTGAGACCGAGGAACAACCTGCGAACTTCCGGCACCATCGAGATCCCCAGGCGGTTGATCTCGTACGAGGGAAGGCCCGTGATATCCTTGTCACCAAGCGAGACTTCGATCGCCGACATCAGCGCCTTGAGCGTCGTGCCAGGGCCGTGGCGCTGTTCCCCTCCCACAACGGCAACCACTTTCTGTTCGTCGATAAGCGTTTGCATGTTCTCCTGGGCATCCTGCGGCGTCGGCTCATCGAGCCAGATCACCTCAACCGGCTGATCGCGCACCGTGTTGTTGAATTTCTTCAGCGCTATCGTCTTCCCTTCATAATGGTGCTTTCCGTGTTCAGCCTGTGCACCCTGCTTGGCCATGACAAAGCCAATCCGGATCGGATCTTGTGCCTGAGCGGGCGAGATCGTCATGGCGGCCAATGCCAAGCTGCTCATCATCATTATTGTCGTCGATCTCATCGTTTCCTTCTTTAGACAGATCGTTATTCAGCGCCGTGCCCTGTTTCAGCAGGCTCTCAAATCTCAGGGTTCATTTCCGGTCGCGCAGGGCGGTGATCGATGCCTCAATGCCGTCCTCGATAGAAGTGGGCGGATGCTTGCCCAACCACGTCGGCACTGGATCTGACTTCAGATCGGACGGGATTCGAAGCGGCGGGCCCTCGACGTTGATGTTTGTCCATCCCGTGCGGGCAGCGAGTGCAGCCGTGAAATCCACCATCTCGCGGGTATCCCCAGCCATTGTCAGCACGGTTGCGCCCTGGATTGGCCGCGTCATCGCTGCCGCCAGCAATCGTGCAACGTCGTCGACATAGACGAACCCAACGCGGCCAGAGAAGCGGATCGTTGCCGCTTCCTGGCGCAGCGCGGCCGCAATCGCCATTGACGGGCCGGCCGCAATGCCGCTGCTTTCTCCAGGGCCATAGACCACATAGGGCCGCAAGCCCACGCTCGCGATCCCATAATCGGCCGCGTATACCCGTGCGATCCCTTCCATTGCCAGCTTCGTCACGCCATACAGCGTCAGCGGCTGGGGGTGGACTGCATCCGATGGACCAAACACGCCGGCAGAGCTGAGATAAGCAACGGATGCACCGGCAGCCCGAGCAGCCTCGAAGACGTTAAGGCTTCCTTTTACGTTGAGTTCGATCGCCCGTCTTGGATCGCGTTCGCACGCAAGCGTCATCATGCCGGCAAGATGGATCATGCCGTCCACGCATTCAGACGCCAGCGCCAATGATCGCTGATCGGTCACGTCACCTTCAATTGTTTCACAGCCCGGTAGAACCGGCATTTGCTGCAAACAATCGGGAAGATCGAATATCCGTGGTGTCACATCGAGCGACAGCAGTGCCTGAGCAGCACGCCGCCCTATGAAGCCCGATCCGCCAACGAGCAATACGCGGGGCATATTCCGGCCTCAGCGTTCAGTTCGTGCACTGCTTTCTCCCTCACCAAACCTCGAAAACAAATGCATTTCACAAAATGGAAAGTCTTTCAATAATAATAATTGCTTCCATTTTCTGGTTTTGAGTGGCAGTCTCAGGCCATATGCCCCCCGCATAGCGAAGGCGTCGCCAAAACCATGTTGCAGCGAAAGAGTGAGCGAGCGGTTGGACAGGGAAAGAAGGGTTCCTTGGACCGAAATGCCGCTTCATCGAGCGGCCATCTGCTGTTCAGCAATAAGGGCGGCAGGATGAGCCCAATGGCACTATCAGGTGATAGCTCGATGAACTGCGACGTGCTTGTGCTGGGCTCGGGCGCCGCTGGCCTGACTGCAGCGGTCGTTTCCGCGCATCATGGTCTAAAAGTCGTCGTTGCCGAGAAATCTTCCTGGTTCGGTGGCACGTCGGCTATTTCAGGAGGATGGCTTTGGATCCCGCGCAACCCGCTGGCTGTGAATGCAGGCATCAAAGAGGACATAGAGGATCCTTTGACCTATCTCCGAAGCGAGATCGGGAATGGCGCAGGTGATGCGCGCATCGATAGCTTTCTTGCTAACGGTCCCCGTATGGTTTCCTTCCTCGCGAACCATGCTGAAATGGAATGGATCGACGGAAACCGGATCCCGGATTTTCATGATACGCCCGGTTCATCGATAGGAGGTCGATCCGTTTCTGCCGCGCCGTTTGATGGTCGCAGTCTGGGCAGCCTGATAGAGCGTCTGCGCCCACCTTTGCGTGAGGCTACCATCTGGGGAATGGCTGTTCAGGGCGGAGCAGAAATGTCGCATTTCTTCAACGCCTCGCGGAGCCTGACCTCAAGCCTCATCGTTGCCCGGCGCTTGGCTCGCTTTGCGTGGCATCGGCTGCGATACGGGCGCGACATGCATCTGGTCAACGGCAATGCGCTGGTCGCCCGACTGCTGCGCTCGGCCCTGGACAAAGGGGTTACGCTTCTTGCCGAGGCCCCGGCAACACGGCTGATCCAGGAGCATGGGCGGGTCGCGGGCGCGGTGCTGCACGTGAAGGGGACGTCGTTTGCGATCAGGGCCGCGCGCGGGGTCGTGCTCGCGACAGGAGGATTTCCCCACGATCCCGCGCGGCTTGCCGCGTTGGTTCCTCATGCCGGACCACAGGGGCTCGATCATCATTCCGCCGCGCCGCGCACGAATACGGGCGAGGGGCTGCGGATGGCCGAAGCGGTCGGTGCTCGCCTGCGAGATGATCTTGCCTCAGCCACGGCGATGGCTCCTGTTTCACTTGCCCCGCGTTCGGACGGCGAGGTGACAAATTTCCCGCATCTGGTGGACCGGGCAAAGCCGGGCTTTATCGCGGTCACTCCGGATGGGCGCCGCTATGTGAACGAGGCGGACAGCTATTACGATTTCATCTCAGCCCTGCTGCGTGCCACGCCAACGAAGGCGGCCCCCTATTGTTGGCTGATTGCCGACGACCGCGCCCGCCGCCGCTGGGGCATCGGAGCGGTCAAGCCGTTTCCCTTTCCTTTGCGCCCGTCGCAACGCAGCGGCTATGTCCTCTCAGCTCGTAGTCTCGCGGAACTTGCCGCGCTGTGCGGGATCAATCCCACGGCATTGGCCGCCACCGTCCACGAGTTTAATGAGGCAGCGCGCCGGGGCGAAGACCCGTTATTCGGACGGGGCAGCAGTCCATACAATCGCGTTCAGGGTGACGCGCACAACCGACCAAATGCCTCGCTCGGTCCACTGGAGCGGGCGCCGTTTCATGCCGTGCGGATCGTTCCCGGCAGCCTAGGGACATTCGCGGGGCTGAAAACTGATGCACTCGCGCGTGTCTTGGATGGTGAGGACAAGCCCATCCCCGGTCTGTTCGCTGTGGGCAACGATATGAGCTCGGTGATGAACGGTCGATACCCGTCCGGCGGAATTACGCTCGGACCGGGGATGACGTTTGGATTTGTAGTTGGCCGCCATCTGGCCGGTCTACCAGTCACTAGCATTGAGGAGACTTAGCGATGATCTATTATGAACTTGCGACGCTTGAAACCGTGGTGTTCGGTGCGGGCAAGGCCGCACCGGGAATCGAGAAATGGGCAGCCGATGGACGCGGTCGCCTGTGCGGCGCATGGGGCACTGATGTTGGCGCACTGAACCGGGTTTATCTGCTGCGTTCCTTTGACGAAGCGGCCGAGATGCTGGAGGAGCGGGAGCGTGCGCTGCGCAGCGACAATCCCTTCGGCTGCGCCGAGCATCTTGTAAAGCTGTCGATGGACAGCTATCGCGGCGCCGATTTTCGCCCGCACTGCCTATCGGGCGACCTAGGCCCGATCTACGAGGTTCGAACTTATCGCCCGAAGCTGGGCGCGTTGGAACCGCTCCTTGCGGCATGGAGGGAGGCCGTTCCTCCGCGCGAGGAATATTCCCCGATGGCGGTGGCGATGTACTCCTTGGACGGCTCGTTGCGCTGGACCCAGATCTGGCCTTATGCAAGCCTTGCCGCTCGATCCGAGGCCAGGGCAAAGTCGGTTGCGGAAGGGAGGTGGCCGCCAAAGGGTGGGCCAGACCTGCTACATCCTGAGATGACCTCGGACATCGCCATGCCGCTCGGCTTTTCTCCCCTTCGGTGATTGGTATGACACATCCTCTTTCACTCGCCTTCCTGACCGTTGCAGAAGTAGGGCCGGCTGAAGCTGTGCACATCGCGGCCACAACGGGTTATCAGAAGATCGGTTTCCGCATCCTGCCGGCGGGCGGGGAAGGCCCTTTTCCGCTTATGACCGATGACGCGGTCCTGCGCGAAGTAACCACGGCGTTGAACGATACCGGAGTTGAGGTCGCGGATGTCGAAATCGTCCGGCTGGGCGAACAGATCGACTGGACATTGTTCGATTGCTTCTGCGACCGCTGCGCCCGAGTTGGGAGCCCGACATGTCCTGGTCGCGGGAGATGATTCCGACCTTGCGCGACAGGCGGCATCCCTTGCTCGTTTCGCGGATATGGCGGCAGCGCGGGGCCTGACCGCAGATCTTGAATTCATGCCTTGGACCGCAGCACGTGACCTCGCCACCGCCGTTCATGTCATGAACATGGCTGATCGGCAGAATGTCGGAATTCTTATCGACGCACTGCATTCCGACCGTGCCGGCACAAGCTTGGTCGACGTGGCCGCTCTGGAGCCGTCGCGAATCAACTACGTGCAGTTCTGTGACGGACAGGTGCCATTCGATCCCGATCCGGCAGAACTCATACGCATTGCGAGAGGCGAGCGATTGTTTCCGGGGATGGGTGGTATCGATCTTGTGGGGCTTGCCAGGACGATCCCTGCCGATGCCACGATCAGTGTGGAGGTGCCGCATCAGGGTTGGGCACGCAGGATCGACGCGCAAGGCCGCGCTGCCATGGCGCGGGAGGCGACATTGGCAATCCTGCGCAAGGCCGCGGGGGACCAATGAGCGAGCGGGAACTTGAGGCGCCAGAGGACGTCGATTTGCTCGTAATCGGCACGGGGGCGGGAGGGATGACGGCAGCACTCAAAGGTGCGCTCGATGGTCTGTCGGTGCTGCTTTGCGAAAAGACAGAGCTGGTTGGCGGGACGACCGCGACGTCCGGCGCGTCCGGCTCGGCGCCAGCTGAGGTCATGGCGCGAAGACCGGCCGAGCGATCGATGAAGGCCCCGATGTTGATGGTGCCCGCGTAGACGCCCTTCGGTTCCACCTCGGCATTCAGCGTGAAGATGTAGTTGCGAGCCACAGCCATCGCCGGACCAACGCCGCTCAGCCCTGGCATGAGCACTGTCGCTGTGAGGCCGCCGACGATCACGATGGCACCATCGCCGCGCTCCAGCATGCCGGGAAGCACCGCGTGCGAAACCTCGATCGGCGAGAACGCGAAAATGTTGGCCATCGGCTGGAACTTCGTCGCATCGAGGTCGGCTGCGGGGACGAACCCTACATTTCCGACGGGCTGATAGACTGCGACGTCTATTGAACCTTGGCGCTCCTCGATTGAGCGAACGAGCGCGGGAATACCGTCCAGATCGGTGAGATCGGCTGGGAACGCGGCGCCCTCGACGCCGGCGCTTGCGAGTTCGGCGACACGCTCTTCGAGCGGAGCGGAGCGGCGCGCGACGAGCGCAACCCGATATCCTTCGCGCCCGAACCGCGTAGCGAGCGAGGCGCGCCAAGCCCAGTACCAGCGCCGAATATGGCGATCGTCTTCTTGTCAGTCATAACGTACTCCTGAAGGTGGTATGTTTTGCTGACCAGATATGCCGCAAGAACGCATATTTTCGAGGCCTAGTCACATGCCTATGCCTGCTCCTCCAAATAACCCTGGCACCAACCCCGATTGTCGGAAGGTCGACGCGATCCTAGGTCACATCGGCGACGAATGGACGATCCTCACGATCACGATGCTCGCCGACCAGCCGCGGCGCTTCAACGAGTTGAAGCGGCTGATAGGCGGAATTTCCCAGCAAATGGTCACCCGCACGCTGAAGGCTCTGGAAGCGGACGGGATGGTAGCGCGCAAGGTCCATCCGACCGTACCGCCTCAGGTCGAGTATGGCCTGATCGATCTGGGCAGTTCTCTTGCCGCACCGGTCATGCAACTCGCGACGTGGGTGCTGGAACATCTGGGCGAAATTGAAGCCCAACGCGCGTTGCATGACGAAGCGGCAAAGCACGTGCGGAGGTAGTTCGGCAGCTTTTCACCTACCCTCCAGTGCGAGCGGGTTCGTGCATGTGCTGTAGGCGGACCTATGGCCCTGGATCAATGATGTTCTGCAGTTTTCCGGCGTTCTGTCGGGGCGGTGCGCCAAAGAGCCGTTTGTACTCGCGGCTGAACTGCGAAACGCTCTCGTAGCCGACCGCGTAGGCCACGGTCGCAGCTTCCGAGTGCTCCGTGATCGGGCGTCGACGCGCGGAAGCAGACTGCCGGAGACTGATCGACCTCGTCATGGCCCGGCCGCTTGTCTCGGCCAGCATGGTCACCCGGCCGGATCATGCCGAGGAGGACGTATGGGAGTGTATAGTACACATGCCCGGCGGCTAAGGCGTGATTTTCCAGAGACTATTGCCCTGTGGAAAGGCGTCCTTGACGCCTCCGATTTTTTGGTCAAGCTCCCCTGGGGAAGGGGTGATTCTTGACGGGGACCGTTTTCACATTGTCGGCGGATATGCCGTCCTCACGGCTATTCGGCCAGCTTGAACCGGAGATCTTCACATTATTCTCCGGTGGTAATCGTGTGCTCTACGAACGGGCGATCCTCGCGGTCTATAATGGTCTTTACCGGTCCGATCTGCTTTTTCCCACCCAGGCGGAGGTCGTGAGTGTAATCTACGATTGCCTTAGCCGCGAGCCTGGTCTGTGGACCGAGGAGGAGGTCGCGGTCGATCTGGATCGTCTCGTCGTGCGAACGGGTAGACGAGTGCGGCGGCGCAGGGTCGAGGGTGTGAACGAAGAGGCGACCGGGATTGCCATCAGCCGCAGCCGGCACATCTACAACAGGATGCTTCAGACCGGATGGCTGGATGAGGCCAATTACGGGCTGAAGACGACCGTGGAGATGCCATCAGGCGCGATGCGGCTGGCCGAGTTCCTGTGCTCGCTCAAGGAAGGCGTGGCAGAGCAACTGGGCGGACTCGTGATCGAGGTTCGTAACGCCATACGCGCCGTCGAGGAAAAGCCGGCGGAGAACGCGCTGGGCTTAAACAAGGCGGCGCGTGACGCCGCAGCCTTCGGGCGGTATCTTCGCAGTGTGCTTTCGGCGCTAAGGGACATAGACCGTCAGGTTCTTTCCTCCGAAACGCTCGCCGACCGCCTACGGCACTATTTCGAAGATTTCGTAGAGCAGATGCTTCTACGCGACTACACCGCAATTACGACCACCGCTCACCCTTATCGC
Source organism: Sinorhizobium terangae (assembly GCF_009601505.1). Lineage (GTDB taxonomy): Bacteria > Pseudomonadota > Alphaproteobacteria > Rhizobiales > Rhizobiaceae > Sinorhizobium > Sinorhizobium terangae. The sequence continues at coordinate 15,857 of NZ_WITC01000116.1, read as the reverse complement.
CATCGCCGTTTGATCCTCACCGCTCTGGACAGACTTGAGGACTCCAGCATCGATACGGTGGCCATTGCGCACGCCTATCTTGAAGCAAAACTGGCGCCGACCGCCGCGGCGGCGCGTGATCTCGTCTACGAGGACATCTCAAGCATCCGTCGCGTCTTCGAGCGCATCGAGGAAGCTTTCGAGGCTATTCAGCGGCACCGCTCGAGGCTTGAGACAAGGCTGCGTAATGTGGTCCGGTATGCCGGGCGGCGTACGAGTTTTCTTCAGCGCAGCGAGCATCTCATCCGGGGCCTGGACGACGTGATGGCGAGCCGTATCACGGAAGTGACGATCCGCGGGGCAGTCGAGCCTCGCATTCCTGTTCTCGCGTCTGATCTGCTGGCGAAGCCACGCGGGGCGCGCTCTGTCGTGTCGGGAGCCGATCTTTCGATACCGCCCCCCGATCCGATCATGGAGCTACGCCGCCTGCTGGAAAGGGCATACCTTGACCGCCTTATCACCTCACCCGCCAAGGTGAGCCAGTTTCTGGAACGGCGCGTGCCGCCGTATGGTGAGGCCTCCGGAGCATCCCTGACTATCGAGACTGTGGACGATTTCCTCGCATTCGAAGCGTTGCGGCTGTTGGTGGCCGGCGGCCTCGGCATGGATGACAACTCCACGCTAGCGATGGAGTTGCGGGGCCGCTTCGAGTTCGTTCGGGATGACGCGCAAGACGTCTCCAATGATTGGGTGGACTGTCCCGGATTTATCGTGAAACGCCTCGACGGCAGCATTGCATCGGAGATGGGCCATGCTTCTTGAGTTCGCCACGCTGGAAGAGACCAATTCTCGCGACCTCCAGCGGGTCACGCAACTCATTGCACATCTGATGCGCGGTCAGTTCATTCATGCCGAAGACCGCGGGTCCGCCACGCTTCTCGAGACGCTGCATCGTCCGAAACTGAAGGCGCTGGTCGAAGCGTATTTCGAGGTGGCGGGATATCACCTGGTCCACCGCGAAACCGAAGGATGGGCAGGGATATTGCCGGATCCGGAGCGGATATCGCTGCCACGGATGCGCACCGACGAAACGGTGGTGCTGCTCGTCATGCGCCGCCTTTGGGAGGAAGCGCTACAACTGGGGGATATTGAGGACAAAGGCACAGTGCGGACGACCCTGAACGAGGCTTATGCGGCCTATCAGGAAATCGTCGCCGGCACCCGCCGCGCAAGTCTGACCCCGGGAGCCTTCCGTGAGGTGCTCGAAATGCTGGAAAAGCGCGCGCTGGTGCGGTTGGGTACACTCGACGCGGAAGTACAGGACATGGATCTCGATATCCGCGCGCTTGTCGCCACAGTCGCGGGAGATGATTTCGTCGCATCGCTTGAAGCGCTTCTTTCAAGCGCCGCCGTGATTGATCAGGAGGAGAAGGAGCAGGCGACCGTGGAGGCCGCATCATGATCGAGCTCAGACGAATTGTCCTCGTCAACTGGCATCTTATGGCGCGCGCCGATCTCGATCTGGCCGGCGATGCGGCGATTCTCGGGAAGAACGCGGCGGGAAAGTCGACGATCATCGACCTGATCCAGGCGGTCATGGCTGGCGGTTCGTCAAAGTTCTATCGGTTTAACCGGTCGGCGGGCGAGAGCGGTCAGCGGTCGGAGCGTACCCTTGCCGGATACTGCCTTGGGCAGCTCAACGACGATACGTTCCTTCGGCCCGATGCGCTGAGCTACATCGCGCTGGTCTTCGAGGACACCGATGGCAAACGTCGGCCAGTCACGCTGGGGCTCGCGATCGAGGCGTTGCGTGGGCAGTCGGCGGAAGTGGTGGGGCGTTTTGTCGCCGATGGCGTCCGGCTCGACACCGGAATGCTGATCGACGAGAAGGATGGGGCATCGCGACCGGCGGAGTGGCGTGCGGTGAAGCGGCGGCTGGAGCAGGCGTGCAATTCGTGCGATGGCCGCCTTCACGCGCCGGACGACGTGAGGACGTTTATCCGCGAATATATGCGAGTGCTCTTTACGAATAAATTGCGCGGTGATCCCGAACGGTTCATCCGCACTTTCGTTGCAGCGCTTTCCTTTACGGACATGTCGTCGGTCGAGCAGTTCGTCAAGAAACATCTTCTGGAACCAAGCCCGATCGACATAGCGGAACTGCGGGACTCGATCCAGCGCTATCAGGAAATCAAAAAGACGATCGGCAATCTTGAGGAACGCCTGGAGGCGCTGCGGGCGATCAGTCTTCAGATCGAGGAATTCATAAAGCTTGTGAACGAGGAAGCGGACTGCCGCGCCGTTGAGAAGACTGCATTGCTTGTGGAAGCGCTGGGCACTCTTCTCGGGAACATCCGGGATAAGCGGCTGAAGCTGGACGAGTTGCGCATGGCAGAAGCCGAACTCGACCGCGTCAAGGAAGAAATAGAACGCGAAGAACAGACGCAGGAAGCGATACGACGGCAACTGGCGGCGAGCGGGGCGCAGGCCCGGAGAAACGAGGTCGAGAGGCAGATCAAGGACCTGGAACGCGAGAGTGCGGCTGTCATAGAGAGGCTTAGCCAAAGGCATCTTTCCGCCGCCAGAGCCGTGCAACTGCTCACGTTGCGTGACCGGCTCGCGATCATCAATCCTGGCGAGCTGATCCGCGCGCTGGAACGGGTCGAGGAAGCCAGCCGGGGCGTGACGCCGCCCCAATGGCCCCGCGATCCCGCTGGTATGGAAGCAATGCTTGCTGCTGTGGCGGAAGCAGCCCGCTCGCGCATGGAAAAAGTCACGCACCAGCGCGATGATGCGATCTACCAAAAAAGGGTAATCGACAGCGAAATAAAACGAGACAGCGAGCAGCTCGAAGCCGCGCGGCGAGGGAAGGTTCTTCTTGATTCTGCGACCGTGAGGTTCATGGAGGCTCTTCGTCGCGAGGGAATGCGGCCACGAACGCTCTGCGAGGTTGCCGAAGTGGTCGATGAACATTGGCGCGATGCGGTCGAGGCGCTGCTTGGTCGCGACCGGGAGACGGTGATCGTCGATCCCGACCATGCTTATCGCGCGACCGAGATTCTAAGGCGCGGCAGGGGTGACTATCCTGGCTGCCGGGTCGCCAATACCCGTAAACTACAATCTCGCTCGACCACGTCCGAACCCGGAACACTGGCTTCGGTGATCCGCAGCGACGATCCGCTGGCGATGGCGTTCGTGGTCTTCAGGATTGGAAACGTTCATCTCGCTAAGAGCCAGGACGAGCTTCTTTCCGGAGGCCGGGCTGTCATGGCTGATGGGGCCTATCATGACGGACTCGTCACGGAGATGCGCCGCGTCCAGGGGCTGAAGATCGGCCGTGCCGCCGCGCCACTCATGATCGAGACGCTGCAAAAGCAGATCAACGAGCGCACCAGCCTATTGCAAGTCCATCGTGAGAAGGAACGCTTTTTTGAAGACGTCTTGCGCCGGCTTGAACAGTGCGCTGAGCCGGTCGAGGATAAGGACAGGCTGGAAACCATCACATCCACTTACAGTGACCTTGCCGAGCGACGCGCCGAAGCCCGCCAGCGTCTCGAAAGGATCGCCGCGCAGATCGATCCGCAACTTATGGAAGCGGAACAGCGCGCGACGCGAGTGATCAAGAGTCTCAATGAAGACCGGGATGGCCTTCTCACCGAATGTGCGTCGCTGAAGACAGAGATCGAACACATCAAGCAAAAGCTGGGGGCAGGTGAGACGCTGCCCGGCGCTTGGCGCGCCTTGGCGAACCGCCGCCGCCAGTTCAAGACGGAGGTGTATTCGGTATCGCACTTCCAATCGATACGAAAGCGTTATTCCGCGCTCAAGCCGCGCTCGCCTGCTAAAATTGCAACCGATATGGACAAGCGCGCCAGCGATGCGCGGGAGGAACATCGAGAACTGGAGCACGATATCAGGGCCGCGCTGGGCCGCTATGCGATAGATTTTCCGGATCCGTTGGAAGGCTATGCTCAAGCCTCGATCACCGGCACCGTTAAGTCCTGGGTCATGGAAGGCATTGCCACGCTCGAAGGCAACGAACTCATCCGTTACCGGGAGCAAGCCGAGGAAGCAGCGGGCCGCGTCACGCTGCTATTCAAGACCACGTTCATTCATGAGTTGAACAGCCGGTTCGGGCAAATGGAAGCGGAGATGGACAGGCTCGCAAAAGCGCTCCGGTCCCGCCCGCTTCATGGAGAAACCTACAGTCTCAAAACCTCGATCAAGCAGGAATTCGAGGATCTTCATCGTCTCGTGCGCGATAGCGAAACCGACGATAGCGTACTCGACGCTCTGTTCGGGCGAGCCCAGCCTCGGGATGAGCGGCATGCCAGAGCCATCCGGCAGGTGGAGCAATTGCTTGCGGATGACACCTTCGACTTCACAATCTTCCAAGAGTACCAGAATTATTTCACCTACGATCTGAAAATCCACAATGCGGCCGCCAATCGCACCACGAGCTTTGACCGGCGTCGCGGCGTGGCAAGCGGGGCCGAACGGCAGGTGCCATTCTATGTGGTGATAGGCGCGGCGCTTGCCGGCGCTTATCATGGCACGCGCCATTCGGAAGATCACGCCGGTATCGGCATGGGACTTGCCGTCTTTGACGAGGCGTTCAGCAAGATGGATGGCCCGAACCAGCGAACGTTGCTGGATTTCTACCGCGAAATCGGGCTTCAGGTGGTGATTGCCGCGCCGACCGAGAAACGTGCCGTCGTATATGAAAATCTGAATTACATCATCGATGTCTTCCGTAGCGGTGACGTCTCGGCGGCGGAATCCATCAGGATAAAAGACCGGGTTCGTCGGGAGATGCGCGCAGCTAATCCGCAACATGCGACTGATGAGGAATTGGCGGCGCGCCTAAGCATGGAGTCTCAAGCCGCAGAATGAGTCGTCGTAGCTTTTCGGATATTTCATCCCTGATCGACTACCTGCTCGACCGATACGAGAAGAATCCGGATGCAAGCCGTTGGACAGCGGCGGTCGACCAGGAGGGGTTGACCGTCAATGCGAGCGATGCATTCGAAGAAGAGCTTGCCTGCCTCGAGCAGGAGGGCGGAATCGACGTCCTCTGGACCGGTCCGAAGTGGGAACGCGTGATAAAGAGCGTGAAGCTGCGGAATCCCGAGGTGCTTTATCGGCGTACCGCACGGCGACCGGCACCCGAATTGGCGGCGGAATCCCTCGCAACGCTTCGCGAGCGGGACGACTTGCCAAAAGGCGCGGCGCGGCTGATCGATGAAGCCGCTTCTGCCTGGAGCCGTAAGTCCTCGTATATAGGCATCGCGCCGGGGGAGGGCAGAACGTTCGGTCAAGTACTTCGGCTGGCCGGGGCGATATGCGAGCGCCTTGCCGAACCACCAGGAAACGAAGTGGATTTTCGCACTTTCTCAAGGCTGGTGTCAGGCGATAGCAAGGCGCTTGAACGTAACCTTAGCTCGGTGGCGTCGGCGATCTCGCGCCTCTACTTGGTGGGGGAGGCACAAGCAGCGCTGGATGCTGAAGAATTTCTCGCCAGCGCCGGTGTTAACCGCCTTCCTCAGCCCGTACTCATCTATGGCTCCATCGCGCTGGACGACCGGCCTTTCCCGGAAATGCCTTTTGTCGGGGTGCCCGCCGAATGCGCGGGACGCGTCAACTTGCATGAAAGGCCGGCTTACCTTCTAACAATTGAGAATTTCGCCTCCTTTGTGCGCTATGTCCGCGAGATTGGGCAGGGCGACGGCGGACTGGTAATCTACTCGGGCGGCTTCCCGTCGCGGCCCGTGTTGGAGACAATTGCGAGGCTGGCCAGACAGGCTGACGCACCGACCTACCATTGGGGAGATATGGACGCGGGCGGTGTCCGCATCTTCCGCTATATCGAGCAACATCTTGCATCTGTCGGAGTAAGCTTGCACCCACACATGATGAATGCGGATCTTCTTCGGCAGGCCGGTTCGAGAGCGCAAGGCGCAAATCGCATCGGCGGCGATGTGACGGAGAGCGCAATCGCAGAGCTTGCCTCGATTATTGAGCAGACGGGCCTCGTGCACGAGCAGGAGGAGTTCGATCCCCAAAGTCCGCTTGCAGCTTCGGCGCCAGTTCGTTTGTGATGCTTTTCGTGGCACCAGCTGTGGCGAACGCCGATCGTAATATTCGTCCCTTCAACGAGTGGATTAGCAGGAACCGCGCATCGGCGGCAGGCACGTCAGGGAATTTTTAGCGCCGGATAACGCCGCGGCTCTCTATATTCATGAAAGCACCTTGCAGATTGGCATGGGTCGGCCTGTATCGCGCCAGCCGCTTCGACATGAAACTTACCAAATAGGATTTACATAGGAGCCCACCCTCAAGCCCGCCCTGACCGATGTGTACAAGGGAGTGGTTATGGCGAAGCGGCGGGCGAATACCGAATATGAATAATTGTAGCGCTTGCCGTCCAAATGCTGGCTCTAACTGCTACAAGCCATTGCAGAAGTGCAACCTTTAAGGATCGAACTGCGGAAGACGTGTTGCTGAAGACAGGCATATTGAGCGTTTGGGAGGCTTAGAAACGCAGGCGTTCCGATTGCCTAGGCAAATATTGATGCTCACAGTGCGTTTTCGGCCAGCGCACCCGACAACCCACGTTAACGGTTATGCGGTTGCGAAAGCCGACACTTGACTCCCGTCAGCGGGATGATTATTGGGCCGTGACTGCTTCCCTCAACGACATTGCCGAACGTGCCGGCGTTTCGGTAAAGACAGTGTCAGGAGCACTGCATGGCGGCTCGGCGCGTATGTCGGAGCAGACCCGGCAGCGCATCAAGGAGATTGCCGAAGAGCTCGGCTATGTCACCAATCTCGCCGCTCGTAGCATGCGTCAAGGCTGGATGCCGCTGATCGGCGTCGTCGCGGATGAATTGATCACCTCGCCATTTGCGACCGAGATTATCCGCGGCCTCGATGGCGCTGCGCGTGCCTCGGAGATGGCCGTGTTCGCGATGGCTCTGAGCGGGCATCGCGACGTGGCCTCCGTCATCGAGGAAGTGCGGCGGTTCCGTCCGCGGGCGATTGCCTATGCTGCCATGTACCACAAGTTCGTCGCCTTGCCGGAGGAGTTTGCCGATACCGTTGGCGTGATGATCAATTGCCGCGAGGCAAACGACCGGGTGACGTCGCTCGTGCCGGACGAGACAGGCGCCGCGCACGAGATCACCAGCTATCTGGTCGATGCTGGCCGGCGCAATATCGCCTTCATCAATCTGCCCGGCCTGCTTGCCGGCGATCTGCGTGAAGCGGGCTTTCGCCAGGCGCTGACCGAAGCTGGACTCGACAGTGCCAGTGCAAGGGTCTTGCCAGCCGTCCGCCGCGGGATCTACAGCGACAGAGCGCCGAGCCTGGTTCTTTCGCACGTTGCCGAACTGATGGGCCGCCCTGATCGTCCCGACGCCATCTTGTGCGGAAACGACCGGGTGGCCATGGAAGTATATGCGGCACTGCGCCGGGCTGGTGCGCACATCCCAGACGATGTCGCCGTCGCGAGCTTCGACAACCAGGTCGAAATCGCTTCGCGCCTTGATCCGCCACTAACCACCATGGCGCTACCACATCGCGCAATGGGGCGCATGGCCGCCGACATCCTGCTTACCGGCGATGTGACGCCCGGCGAGGTGCGAAAGCTACCGTTCCAATTGGTGGAGCGATCGTCCATCTAGATCCGGCTTGGAAATGAACCCCGCTCGAGGAGGAGTAAAACAGATGGGTAAACGTTTACTTTTGGGGCTTGCGGTATCTGCTGCGCTGGGACTTGTCATGAGTCCCGCCGAGGCCAAAACCGTCGTCAAAGTCATGCATCAAGGCGATCCCGACACGGTGGCGACTTATGGTGCGGTGGCAAAGCGCTTTGAAGAGGCCAATCCGGACGTCGACATTGAATTAATCTACGCGCCGCACGATGCCTATAACGAGAAGTTCAGCGCCGCCGTGTTGTCCAAGCAGATGCCTGACATTATGGAGCTCGATGCGCCGTTCCTGGCAAATTACGTCTGGTCGGGCTACTTGCAGCCGATCAAGCCTTTGATCGACCAGGACGTCCTCGACGATATGACCGAGTCCAACATCGCCCAGGGTACCTATCCGGTCGACAAAGACCTTTATGCCGTCGGTCTCACCGACTCCTCGGTCGTTCTCTACGGCAACAGGAAATATCTGGAGGCGATCGGCGCCCGCATCCCGAAATCGGTGGACGACGCCTGGACGCGCGAGGAATTCGAAGGCTACCTCGAGAAACTGTCGAAGCTCGAGGGCGTCAAATGGCCGATCGACACGTTCCGCGGTTATGGCATCAAGACTGAATGGATCACCTATGCCTATAGCCCGATTTTGCAGTCGGCCGGCTGCGACCTGATCGATCGGAAGACCTGGAAATCCGTCGGAGCACTCGACAGCGAGCCTTGTGTCGATGCGTTGACGATGATGCAGAAATGGGTCAGGAACGGCTGGGTCGTGCCGCAGTCCTCGGGCACCAACCAGTTTTTCGCCGAAGGCCACCCGGCTGCACTGGCGTTCGGCGGGCACTGGTTTTACGCGGAAGCCGCTGCCTCGATGAAGGACGACATCGTCGTCATGCCGCTGCCGAAGTTCGGACCGAAAGGCGCCAGCCCGAACGGCACCTGGATCTGGGGCATCACCACCGCGTCCGAACACCCCGACATTGCGGGCAAATTCGTGAGCTTCATGCTGAAGGACAAGCAGTTCCGCGACTACGCCAAGGAGGACTCCGCCTATCCGGGGCTCAGGAGCTTCGCCGCGGATTCACCCTTGTACGCCGCCGGCGGGCCGATGGCCGTTGCCTTCGAACAGGCCTCCAAGACCGCGGTCGCACGGCCGCCGCATCCGGCCTATCCGACGATCACCTCTGCCTTCATGGGAGCCGTCGATGAGATTTTCAATGGCGGAGACGTTAAGGCGGCACTGACCGCTGCAAGCGAGAAAATCGACCAGGACATCGAAGACAACGACGGCTACCCGCCCTTCAACGAACAGCAATAGCCAAAGAGCGGCCGCGCGGCACCTGTCCGCGCGGGCAGCGGCTGGTCCGCAGCTCAATGAGGAGGAGACCATGACTTTGCAGCAATCGGTGGTGCCAGCACGCCCTGTCCGGCGCAGGGACCGGGGCCGGATGTTTCAGGAAATCGGCATGCTGGCGCCTGCGCTTGTGCTGTTGACGGTCTTCCTGATCGTGCCCTTCCTTCTGTCGTTCTGGACCGCAATGACAAATCAACCCCTGGTGCCGCGTCCGACGCCGGTCCGCTTCATCGGATTCAACAATTTCCTCCGTATCTTCAAGGATGATCTGTTCTGGACCTCGCTCTGGAACGTGTCGCGTTTCACGTTCTGGATCCTGCCCGTTCAATGCGGCCTGGCATTTGCCACCGCACTACTGCTGCACCAGAAGCTACCGCTCCGCAATTTCTTCCGTGGCCTCTTCTTCCTGCCCGCGATCACCTCGATCGTCGTCGTCTGCGTCGTCTGGGGCACCTTGTTCCAATATCCGACGGGGCCGTTCAACCAGATCCTCGGCTTTCTTTCGGGCGGACATATCCAACCGATCGACTGGCTTGGTGATCCGGAATGGGCGATGTTCTCGATCGTGCTCTTGTCGGCATGGCAGGCCTATGGCTTCCAGATGATCGTCTATCTAGCCGGCCTCCAGGGCATTCCCGATGAACTTTATGACGCAGGCAAAATCGACGGCGCCAATTCCTTCCAGCGCTTCTGGCACGTGACCATGCCGGGCCTCAGGCCGACGCATATATTCGTGCTTGTCATCACCACCATCCAGGCCTTCAAGCTGTATACGCAAGTCGCGATCCTGACCCAGGGAGGACCGAAGAGCAGCACGGAAACCGTGGTGCACTACATGGTGCGCGCGGGCTTCGAGGAACAGAAGCTAGGCTATGCGTCCGCCGTCTCGGTCATCCTCTTCCTGATCGTTCTCGTCATTGCGCTCCTGCAGCGCCAACTCCTGAGGCGTTTCGATGTCTGATCTCGCTATTTCCACTTTGCCGTCGGAGGTGACGCGCGAGCGCTCCGCGATCGGTTCGCTGCGCCTGATCCAGACGGCCTGCATCCTCGTCATCGCCCTGGTGATCGTCTCACCGCTCTTCATGCTCGTCGTCGCGAGCCTCAAGGACGATCGCTTCCAGATCCTGGCGGACATGGGCAGCTTCCGCGCCTTCTGGGTCTCGAGCCCGACGCTTGCGAACTTCGCGGAGGTCGGCAACCTCTCGGGCGAACTCGCCTTTGGCCGTTATCTCCTCAATTCGCTGGTCATTCTGGCCTGCACCGTCGGTGCCGGGCTGATCGCCAATTCCATGGCCGGTTTCGTGCTCGCCTGGGGTTCGCTGCGCGGTCGAGCACTGATCCTCTCGCTCGTCATCGCGCTCTACGTGATCCCGCAGGAGAGCATCATTATGCCGCTCGTCATCATGGTGTCGCGTGCCGGCATGACCGACACCTTTGCGGTTCAGATCGTGCCCTGGATCGCAAGCCCACTTTACATTTTCCTGTTCTACCAGTTCTTCGCCCAGCTTCCGAAGGAGCTCTTCGAAGCGGCGGAAATGGACGGCGCTTCGGTCTTCCGCATCTACCGCTCGATCTTCCTGCCTTTAAGCCTGCCGGCGCTTGCGACTGTCTCGATCCTCATGGGTATAGAAACCTGGAACCAATATCTCTGGCCCACTCTCGTGACGCAGACCGACTATGCCCGGCCGATAGCTGTCGCGATCGCGACCTTCTTCGGGCAGGACAGCATCTACTGGGATCGCGCCATGGCCGCCTCGGTCTTGATGATGATTCCGATCCTTGTCCTCTACCTCGTTTTCCAACGCTGGTTCGTGAGTTCCTTCGTAGGCTCCGCCGTGAAAGGTTGATCGATGACAACGCATGCAAATCCTGCATCGCTTTTCGATGGCGGCTTCGAGACACTGACCGCCCTCCTTCCTGCCGATGCCGTGGTGCACGCATGGCTGAAAGCCACTCATCCTGAAGCACCGGCCGAGATACGCGTGGCCCAGGGCGAGCGCGAAATCCGCCACCTTGCAGCGCGAAACACTGAAGAATTCGAATTCGTATCGCTTGTGGTCGAAAAGGCTGGCGAAACCTCATTCACCTGCGACTCGACCACCACTGCTGTATCAGTCATCTATGCCTTCTCGCCAGCCAACGTCCTGGAGAAGGGGATCACAGTGCTTTACAGCGGTCACGCCAACGCGGCGCCTGCGGTTCCGGACAGCTACCATTTCCGCCCGCCCTTCGGCTGGATGAACGATCCGAACGGCTTTGGCCGCTTTGGTCACAAGGTGCACCTCTTCTACCAGCACTATCCGCATAGTCTCCGTTGGAACACCATGCATTGGGGCCATGCCGTCTCCGATGACTATCTCCACTGGAAGCATCTACCGGTCTTCCTGTTTCCCTCGGCAGAGCTTTCGGCGCGGGCCGACGGCCGCGGCGGCGCCTTTTCCGGCTCGGCAATTCCGCTCGACGGAGGCGAGCCCGGCATCCGGGTGTTTTTCACCGAACAGGTCAGGGACCGCACACCTGAGGAACAAATCCAGTTGACGAACGTCAGCCACGATCAGATCACAACCGGCCCTCCTGAGGTCATTCTGCCGGAGCGACCAACCGGCCTCGATCTGACCTCCGATTTTCGCGATCCCTATGTCTTCAAGGGCCCTGACGGCCGCTGGAAAATGCTCGTCGGGAGCCGCGACAATGCTGGTGGCGTCATCCTGCTTTACGAGATCGCCGATCCGGCGGCGACGGGCGGATGGATCTTCCTCGGCATTCTCCACCGCGAGGATCGTTTCGGCATCACAGCGGCCGAATGCCCTTGCATCGTGCCCCTCAACCCTGCGGCGGTGGATCAGCAAACCCGCTGGGCGCTGATTTTCGGTCTCCTGACAAGCCGCGATCCGGCAACTGGCCGGCGCAATATCACGCTTGCAACTGTCGGCCGTTTCGATGGCTCGAGCTTCGTCAAGGAGTTCGAACAGGAACTCGATTTCGGCACCGATGCCTATGCCTTCCAGGCCTTTGTAGACCACTCGGGTCCGGTCGGCATCGCCTGGCTCGCAAATTGGACCGACGTCTCGAAGAAGGCGGATTTTCCGTCGGCAATGACGCTGCCACGGTACGTTCTCCTCAACGACGGCGGGCTTTTGACGCCGCCGGTCGACGCCGTCGAGAACCTACGGCACCGGCTGATCGACGACGCAAGGCTACTTTCCGGCGAAACAGTCGAGCTCGGCAATGGCGCCGTCGAGATCGTCATCGATCTCGCAGCGTCTGGCGCGGCCTTGGATCTCGAATTCGACTATCCCGATGCCGACCTTGGTCTGAAGGTGGACCAGCACGGCCTCAGCATCGTCTACGACGTCCGCGACGGTAGATTGTCGCCGCGTTACATCGCCGCCGGCGCCCGTCCTTCGACGCTTCGCATCTTCCTGGATATCGGTTCCATCGAGGTCTTCGCGGACAACGGCCGCTGGACGGGAACGAAGCGGCTGCGGGGTCTCGCGACTGTACGTTCGGCGCGTCTGGTCGCTTCCGAGGGCAATGTCGTCGCCGCGCGCCTGTGGCAGCTCAAGCTTTGAAAGAATGGACGGGAGAAAATCATGGCATCCGTATCGATCGAACAGGTCCGCAAGCAGTATGGCAACGTGCCCGTCATCCACGGCGTATCGGTGGATATCGAAGATGGTGAATTCGTTACCCTCGTCGGCCCGTCTGGTTGTGGCAAGTCGACCCTGCTGCGCATGCTCGCAGGGCTCGAGGACATCAGTGCCGGAGAAGTCCGCATCGGCGGCCGCATCGTCAACGACGAAGCGCCGAAGGAACGTGACATCGCCATGGTGTTCCAGAGCTATGCGCTCTATCCGCACATGACGGTCGCCGAAAACATGGGATTTGCGCTCAAGCTTAAGGGGCAGGACAAGGAGACGATCCGCAAGCGGGTGGGGGAGGCCGCGGACATTCTCGCCCTTGGGCCGTTGCTCGACCGGCTGCCCAACTCTCCGGCGGTCAACGTCAACGGGTTGCAATGGGCAGAGCCATCGTGCGTCATCCGCAGGTGTTTCTCTTCGACGAGCCACTATCGAATCTCGATGCCAAGCTGCGCGTCACCATGCGCGCGGAAATCAAGGAATTGCACCAGCGGCTGAAAACCACGACCGTCTATGTCACTCACGACCAGATCGAAGCCATGACCATGGCCGACAAGATCGTCGTCATGCGGAATGGCCGGGTCGAGCAGATCGGCAAGCCGCTCGAACTGTTCGATCGGCCGGCGAACACCTTCGTGGCAACCTTCATCGGCTCGCCTTCGATGAACCTTTTCGAGGGAGAGATTTTAAATGGCAAGTTCGTCATGCGCGGCGCAGCACTGCCTCTTCCAGCAGGTCACGATGGAGTGGTAGCGAAAACCTATGGCATTCGGCCTGAGCATCTCTCCATCCGGGCAGAGGGAGTACCAGCGACCGTCGTCGTTGTGGAACCGACGGGTTCTGAAACGCATGTTCTGGTCAAGCTCGGAGATGAGGACGTGACCCTGCTGCTCAGGGATCGGGTTGAGCTTCGCCCGGGACAGACGATACCAATTGGACCTGATCTCACCAAGGTTCATCTGTTTGGCGGAGATGGAAAGCGCGTGAACTAAGGCAATCATGAAAGAGCCGCAGAATCTGCAATTCGCCTCCCACTAGGATCAAACCCGAGGAAACGAGCCTCCAACTTCGGCAGTCGCATTCGACCAATTGCAGCATCGTTGGTTGCGCCCCGCAACCAACGATTCCGACATTCTACGCCGATCTGCGATGACTTATTCGTATGCATTTTCAACGGGTTGGCCGCCCGTCCAGTTTAAGACTCGTAACTAAATTACCGTACATCACCGCGTCCACTTGGCCATGGCTCGGACCAGGCGTGACAACTATCTTCTTGATCAGGTTCCGGATTGCCTCTGTAGCTGTCGCCGCTCCTCAGGCCGACTTAAGGCCTGTTGGCAACCCACTCGCTGACAAACGCGCGTGATCGGGACCATCGATTTTTCCACCTCACCTACAACGACATACGCAAAAATCTGCTGCCAGAATTTCACCAGATCCTTCCTCCAAATTCGGGAGTATCGTTTCGCGATCCGCCGCAAGAACCACTTGGTGTGTATGCGGCCGGACCCCTTCATTTTTCGCTCCCACTTTGAACACAACGCGCGGCATGTTGTGCTGCGGCAGTCGCGCAGTTGGGCAGAAGCGGCCGAAGAATTACCGCGACCTGTTGCCGATCGTGTACAAGCGGCTGGCTGAACGTCGCTGTATGTGGAAGAGCGGCGCTGCGGAACGTAATAGGAGGTTAAACGCGGAGGGTTGCTATTGCACCTTCCGCAGGATCAGCTTGCCCTCCGGCGAAATGGATCGCTCATAGCGCGGCGGATCGGCGACCGAAGGACTCGCGGCATCGATCGCCGACCGGCCCTCATCCGGTGCCGAAAACATCGCTCCGGAGGACGCGTTCGGCGAGGACTCGAGGCGCTGCATGACTTCCTTGCCGGGTGCGCTCAAGATGACGGAGCCGCCGGATGCAAGGGAGCCGGGACGCATCCGCTCACTGATGAGGGATAGGTCTTTCCCCAATTTCTCGACCTGCTGGCGAATGATCGCGGCGTCGTCGGCCCTGCCCATGTTGCGGTCGCGCTTGTCGATCTGCAGTTTCAGGCCGTCAATGGACCGTTTGACCGCAGCAAGCGCCTCGCGGCTCTCACGGACATCGGCTGCGTTCTTGGCCGTGTAGAGGAGCGTGCCGGCGTTCAACGGGAGGAAAACCAGGGCCACCGCAATGAACGGCGCCTTGCTTGTCCGCGCCTTTGCCGTCCGAACGCCTCTCGCTTTGCCGGGTTCGATTTCCACATTTGCCAAGCTGGTCATCCGCTTCCTCCGACGCAAGCCGGGCCGAAGCCCAATAGCGCCTCCGCATTTCGACTCCGGTATTTCGGAGTTCCCGTGAAATCGCACTTTTGCCCGGCCTCACCCAACACGTCTCCGGCATGCGCGATCCGTCAGTTTTCCGTGCCATTGCCGGATGGGCCGTTCGTTCCTGGAGCCGTGGCCGTCGGCAAGATCACGGCCGAGGGGGTCGGAGCGGCGGCCTGGCCTTCGCCTTGATAGGTACGTATCGCCCGGTGTATCACCTTGCCGTCTCCGGGTATTTGCGTATTCTGCGCCGCCCTCGGGAACGGATTCTGAATGTGAATACCCTTGTTCGCTTCCACCGCGTTGCCGAGCCCAAAGGTGACCGAATCCCTGTGATTCATGTAGTCGGCGCAGCCGGAAAGGAGCGCGGCGGCAGCCACTAATAGGGCTGTGTGACTACTTCTTGGAAACGGCATTGACACCTCCAACGTCAAGATCGAGACGGTGGCCGTATGGTCCCTTGACGCCTTCGCCATTGCGGAAGCGCCTGAGCATGTCCTTGTCGACCTCCAGCAGGCCGAGGGCAAAGAGCTCGGCATCGTTCGAGGAGCGCGTCTGGTCGAGGGGAGTGTAGAGATCCTCGCCGGGTGCGGAGGGCCGCACGATGTGCGGCGTGACAATGATGACGAGATCGGACTCCCGCTTCAGGAAGCTCGTCGAGCGGAACAGCGCGCCGATCACCGGAACCTGCGACACCCACGGCAATTGTTGAACGTCCTTGGCATTGATCGACTGCAGCAACCCGGCCATGGCGAAGCTCTGGCCGTCGCGCAGCGCCACCGTTGTCTTCGCCGCGCGCGAGATGAAGCCGGGATTGCCGTTGACGTTGATCGAGGTGTCGAGCTCGGAGACTTCCGGCTCGATCTTGAGACTGATGAGCCC
>NZ_WITC01000115.1 GCF_009601505.1 Sinorhizobium terangae | reverse complement strand
AATGTCACAGCTATTTAAAGATGAGACAAAGTAGTCAAATTAGAAACGCGACGTCATCCTACTCCTTATTACTTCGTTTGCAAGTTGCTATATTTACAAAGTACGCAGACGATAGCCGCCGGCCGGGTGGAGCTGGTCAGGGTTGCGCAGCCCGGTCGGCGGCGGATGGCTCCAGCGGCAAGATAAACTTTAGCTTTGACACCCCGATCACTCCGCCGCCTTCAGCTGCGCAAGGGCTTGCTGGCGCTTGGCGATGACCACCGGATCCTTGGTAAAATCCGTCCTCCGGCCAGGCTTGGTGCCGCGCTTTTGGTAGCCATTGCTTTGGCTGCCGTCGCGTATGCCGAACATGTGGTCCGTCTGGCCGGTGCGGCGCGGCCCGCCCTTGCTGCGCTGTTGCTCTCGTCCGGCCTGCATCTCGGCGACCACGGCCAGCATGTCATCAAGGCGCTTGTTCTCGACCACCTCGGAGCGGTGCACCGACCGTAAGGTGTCGAAGGCTCTGTAGGGCAGGGACGTCCCCTCATGGGTGATCTCGAGGCGGCCGTCGGGATAGTCGCAGACAATGAGCTTCTTGCCGGCGAGCGCCGTGGCGAGGTCGGTCGGATCGAGGATGAACATCACCTTGTCATAGCGCAGCGTCAGCGACTGCGACAGCTTGCGGACCTCCTTGCGGCACATGGCGCCATCGAGGTTCTCATGCGCGGCAAACGGCCGATGCATGTCCTTCGGATTGCGCGGCGCCTTGCCAAAGCGGCGATTGAAGTCGGCCATGAACTCCGGCGCATAGGCATTGGCCGCCGCGATCGAGTCGATGCCGCGCAGCCGCAGTTCCTTGACCAGCCGATCCTGCAGCGTCTGGTTGGCGCGCTCGACGCGCCCCTTGGCCTGCGGGGTATTGGCGCAGATGATGTCGATGTTGAGCTCATAAAGGGCCCGGCCGAACTGCGTCAGGCCACTGGTTCTGTCCTTCTTGGAAGCATGGGTGGTGCGGAAGATGCCATGCTTGTCGCTGTAGAAGGCGATCGGCTTGCCCCATTGCTGCAGATAGGCCTTCGTCGCGTGCAGATAGTCGAAGGTGTTCTCCGATCCGGCGAAGCGCAGATGCAAGAGCTTGCCGGTGGCATCGTCGATATAGACGAGCAGGGCGCATTTGGGTCCGCGGTTCTCGAACCACCAATGAAGCGAGCCGTCGATCTGAACGAGTTCGCCGAAACAATCGCGCCGGCCGCGCGGCTGGAAAACCCGCTTCTTGCGCTCGCGTCGCGACACCCAGATGCCGGCTTCCATCATCCACTGACGCAGCGTCTCCTTGCTGACGGCAATCCGGTGGCGTTCGAGCAGCTTCTCGGCGGCCAACGTCGGTCCAAAATCCAGGTAATGCTCACGCACCAGGTCGAGCACCAGGTTGCGGAAGTCCTCGCTGTAACGCCGGTTGCTCGGACGGCCGCGCTTCTTCGAGACGAGACCGTCGGCGCCGGCCTGGTCATAGGCCTGCAACAGCCGGTGGACCTGACTGCGGCTAAGACGAAGCAACGCGGCCGCCTCGACGACGGTCAGGCTGCGCCCGCGAATCCGCTGGATCAGTTCAAGACGATGCAATTCCTTCTGCGACATGGTGATCAAACAAGACATGACGACTCCGAACGCTCATGGTCTCAACCACGCTTCACCTCGCCAGTCTTCCTTCCAAACGTTGACGTTTGACCAGCATCCCAAGAGGCGACGACTGTCGCATCTCTAACTGGCTCATATGTCGCATCTCTAAACTGCCGCTACATCAACTGTGGCGGCGAGGTTGAAATGTCCGCTGTTGCGCAAAGTAGAAATGTCACTTTGGGCGCGTCTTCAGCCAGTTAGAAATGCGACACTCGACATGTCCACCTGCACTGAGGCAAGCCCCCGACCGGACCGGCTGGGCCGGGTTGCAAGGGAAGGGAGGGGGCGGGTGAGACGCACCATCCGGCTTTAGCTTTGACAGTTGGAGCAGCCGATCATTCCGCCGCATCGAGGTCAGAGAGCGCTTGTCGCCGTCGGGCAATGACGGTGGGGTCGTTCATAAAATCCGCCTTCCGACCCGGCTTGCCGCCCCGCGGCGTGTAGCCGATCTTCTCGCTGTTGGTCTTGACCTTCGGCGTTAGTCGCTGATCCTGACGCTCCTTGATATAGGCCAGCACATCGGAAAGCCGCTTGTTCTCGGTGATCGCCGCATGCGTCACCCGCTGGTCCTTGTCGAACGTCCTGTAGGGCAGGGAATGCCCCTTCCAGCGCACGTCCAGCCGGCCATCGGCGAAGGCATAGGTCTCGACATAACGGCCCACCAACCCACGCGTCACCTCGTTCTCTTCCAGCATGATCCGCTGGCGCTCGAACGAAAACGTCAACTGGGCACCGACATAACGCTGCTCACGTTTGCACAGGACGTCGCGCAGCCGATCCGGGGCAAGGTTCAGCGGCCGATGCAGATCATCGGCCCGGGCAGGGGTAATGGCAAACTGCCGGTTATAGCGCTCCATGAACCTTGGCAGGAAAGCGTTGCCGTCGTCCATGCCGCAGATACCCTCCAGGCGCAGATCCTTGATCAACCGATCCTGGAGCGTCCGGTTCATCCGCTCGACTCGGCCCTTGGCTTGGCTCGAGTTTGCGCAAAGAATCTCGATGTTTAGCTCACAAAGCGCACGCCCGAACTGGGTCATGCCCTGGCCGCCCTTGGCGTCCTTCTTCGCCACCCGGAACACCGAATGCTTGTCGGAATAAAAGGCGACCGGCGCACCATGCGCCTTCAGATAGAGCTCCAGCGCCTCGAAATAGCTGAAGGCGCTTTCCGAGCGTACGAACCGCAACTGCATCAGCTTGCCGGTCGCATCGTCGATGAACACCAGCAATGAACATGGGTCACCGCGATCCTCGAACCAGCGATGCTCGGATCCATCGATCTGCACCAGCTCGCCATAGGCCTCGCGCCGCAATCGCGGCTGATGAAAAGTCCGCCGCTGCTCGCGCGACAGCCACAGGCCGGCCTCCGACATCCATTGGCGCAACGTCTCGCGCGAGACACGCAATCCATCGCGCTCGGCGAGCTTCTCGGCCGCCAGCGTCGGCCCGAAATCCGTATAGCGCTCGCGAACGAGTGCCACTGCATAATCCCGAACACCGTCGCTGATCCGGTTGTTCGATGGCCGGCCGATCGCCTTGTGCCGGATCGACGCCGCACCGCTCGTCTCAATCCGATCCATCAGACGACGTACCTGGCGGGTACTCAGATCAAGCACATGTGCCGCCGACACAAGCGTCATGCGCCCGGCGATCACCTTCGACAAAACTTCTATCCGCTGCAGATCGCGCTCGCTCATCGCAATCAATCCCATCCGCAATCTCCCAGGTCATCGAAAACCCGGGGAGAGTGACATTCTTACTTTGCAGGATCAGGACACTTTAACTTTGCGGCTACATTACATCGTGGCATAATATACATTATGGAACTGGACGGTCATTTGGGACGTGTTGCTTTTTCGTCGGTCAACCACTCTCGATTTTCCCGATGGATCAAACCGTTGTGATGGGTTGTGACCGTTCAGAAAGCAACAAACAGCCCGTTGTTGGAGGCGCAACGGGCTGCTTGGCGATGACATCAACCAAGCACCTGTTTTCTAGAGCCATTCTTTCACTCACTCACCCAGCTACAGTGCCGAAACTGCACTCTTTGGAACTGAGTGGTTAACGTGTCTGTCGGTTATTATTTGTCAGTTAGGAAATGCTAGCTTGATTGACAAAGAATACATGCAACTGAAACTTGACTAACCGAATATATTTCCAGATCAACTTTGTTGGTGGCTAATGTTGATTATTCCCGGGGGGTATAGCGCGGAAAAATACGCAGGCTGCGGGGGTGTAGACAACCAGACAAAACAGCGAGCCGCCTGCCGATACCCGAAACGAAAGGTTCCAGGGCATCGCGCCAGCAAGGTCGGCAATGGACCGGCTATAAGTTACTATCCTGCGACGCGGTCGGCGTTCCAGCGTCCGGCATTAGCGAGAACAAGGTCGGAATCGACGAAGCGTTCGCGCAGAAACTTCTCGTAAAGTGCGCCTTCCTGCACACGGTCGATTTGAACGGTCTTGCCGGTGAGCGTTTGCAAAGTCACTGTCCCCGATCCTTTATCGAACCGCGCCATTTTCCGCCAGACCAGGCTCTCAGGCAGCAGGTCCGCACAGGCTTTCCGGAGCAACCACTTCTCGGTGATCGCGCCGGTCGATTCATGATCTCGCACGATCAGAGGGAGCAGCAAGTGGCCCGAGAAAAGCGAGGATGAGCCCCCCAAAAGCCGGGCCTATGCTTCGAATGATGTTGTAACCGACTGACATCAACGTGACGGCCGCCGGAATGTCTCGTTTCTCCAAGATGTCACCGACCGACGCATGCCAGGCTGGATCGTTGAGGGCAAATCCGCAGCCCGCCAAAAATCCCAATCGGAAGTATGAGCCATTGGTTGAGAAAGCCCATGGCCACCGTAGTCGCCAGCGTCGCGGAAGCTAAAGCAATCAAGCAGTGGCCGGCGAGCATCACACCTCGTCGACTAAAGCTGTCGGCAATGGCTCCAGCGAGGATAGAGAGAAAAAATGCCGGTCGCGTGGAAGAAGATTGCACCAGTGCGACCATCAGATCGGAGGCTGAAATCGTCGCCATGAGCCAGCTGATGGCGGTCGTCTGCACCAGCCAGCCAAGGCTTGAAATTTGCGTAGCGACCAAATCGCGCGAAACGCCCGGTTCTGAAGAGGGGCCAGTGTCGTCGAGATGCCCGAATACGAATCATCACGCTGCATGATGTATGCCTATCACACCTAGGTCGTCATCTTGCTAAAGTCTATTACGATGAAGGAGTGGCGATCCACATCGACTCGGAAACGTACCGAGGATTGGGCGGCGGGGCAGGTTTCAGGTTTGCGACGAGCCGCCCCGCGCCGAAGCTTCGAGTTCCTCCTCGATAATATCGTCGAAAGAGGCATAGTTGAGGTTGTAGAGCTTGGAGTAAAGTCCCCCCGCGTCCATCAGCTGGCTATGGTTTCCAGTTTCGATCATCTGCCCCGACTGAAGCACGACGATGCGATCCGCTCCGCGGATCGTGGCCAGCCGATGGGCGATGACGAGGCCGGTGCGCCCTTCGAGCAGCCTGATCAGCGCCTTCTGGATCAGCATCTCGGTGTAGCTGTCGATGTTGGCGGTAGCCTCATCGAGGACGAGGATCTTGGCGTCGGCGACAAGGGCGCGAGCGAAGCTGATCAGCTGCCGCTGGCCGAGAGAAAGGTTGCTCCCGCGCTCGTCGAGTTGGGCTTCATAGCCGCCGGGCAGCCTCATGATGAAGTCATGGGCGCCGACAGCCTTGGCGGCTTCGGTCACTTCTTCGCGTGAGGCTTCGGTCTTGTGGTAGCGGATGTTCTCGAAGACTGTTCCGGTGAAGAGGAAAGGCTCCTGCAACACCATGGCGACCTGGCGGCCGAGCGATTCCTGGGTCAAGTCCCGCACGTCGTGGCCGCCGACCAGCACCTGGCCTTCCTGCACGTCATAAAAGCGGTGAACGAGCGCCATGGCGGACGACTTGCCCGAACCCGTCGGGCCGACGAGCGCAATTGTCTCGCCGGGATTGACCCGGAAAGTGACGTTCTTTAGCACCGGATGCTTTGGATTGTAGCCGAAGGTGACGTTCCTGAATTCGACCGAGCCGTCCATGTCGGGCGACAGCGCTATGGCATCCAGCTTGTCCTCGACATCGATCTTGACGTCAAGGACGTCGGTGAGCCGCTTGCCCGAAGCCATGGCGCGCTGCATGACCGAATACTGCAAGGTCAGCGAGCGGATCGGGTCGAAGAAGCGCTGGATATAGAACAGGAAGGCGACCATCACGCCGACGTCGATCCGCGCGTTCATGACCATTGAGCCGCCGACGACGATGACGACGGCCATGGCGACGCCCGTCAGGCTGTCGACGATCGGCACCATCACCTGAGCGTATTTGGCAGCTGTCAGATGCGTCTTCAGGTTCGCGTGCGCCTTGTCGTCGTAAAGCGCGAAGTTGACCCGCTGGCGGTCCATGGACTGGACCGCTCGCACGCCGTGGATGGCCTCGGCCAGCGCGCCATTGGCAACCGAATTGGTTTCGTGGGCGGCCATGAAGGCGTCGCGGGCGCGCGGCAGCCAAAAGATGCGCACTATGAAGAGCACCGGAAGCACCGCAAGCGTCAGGAGACCCAGACGGAAATCGAGCCAGAGCATGACGAAGACGATGCCGAGGAGCAGCGCGATGTCGCCGATCGAAAGCACGCAGGTCTCGAGGAATTCCTGCATGGAATTGACGTCGCCCTGGAGGCGCGACATCAGCCGGCCCACTTCGGTCTTGTCCATGAAGGACAGGGAAACCTTCTGCAGGTGGCCGAACATGGCGCGGCGTATGTCGGAGAGCACGTCCTCGGCTATCTGGCCGACCACGGTCTCCTGGGTATAGCTCGCCACATAGTTGACGAGGATCGCCGCCGCAAACGCCGCGGCCGCCCACGCTAACGCCGAGCTGTCCACGTGGCCCGGGCGCATGCCGTGGTCGATCGCGTAGCGGATAATCAGCGGGATCGCCAGCTGGGTGCCAGTGAAGATCAGCACCGCGGCGACCGAGGCCACCACCTTCTGACGGTAAGGCCGAATGAACGCCCAGATACGCTTGAGGATGTTCTTGTCGAAAGCGCGGCCGAACATCTCCTCTTCGATGCGGTGCGAGCCGACGACGGCGCGGGGCGGACGGCGCCCATCGTCGCGCACGTCGTTGCGTTCCGCCTCGATCTCGCCTGCCTGCCCCTGGACCATCAGCCCGCGTCCTTTAGCATCTTGTCGCCCGGGCGAACCTGAAGATCATAAAGCGCCTTGTAACGGCCGTCCCTGGCGAGCAGTTCGTCATGCGTGCCCCGTTCGACGATCTCGCCGTTCTCCACGAACAGAATCTGGTCCGCATGCATCAGCGAGCTCAGCCGATGGGCGATCACGATCGTGACGCGATCCTGTGCGAAGCGCCGTATGGCCGAGCGGATGCGCTGCTCGGTGGCGGCGTCGATCGCGGCGGTGGAATCGTCGAAGACGATCACCGAGGGCCCGAGCATTATGGTGCGCGCGATGGCAAGCCGCTGGCGCTGGCCGCCAGAAAGCGACACGCCGCGCTCGCCAACCACGGTCTTGTAGCCGGTGGGCAGGCCGAGCACGTAATTATGGAGCTGTGCCGACTCGCTTGCCCGCTCGATCCGCTGCTCCTTGGCCCAGGGGTCGCCATAGGCGATGTTGTTCTCGATCGTGGTGGTGAACAGGAAAGCATCCTGCTGCACCACCGCCACGTGACTGCGCAGGGACGTGAGCGTGGCCTTGCGGATGTCCTGGCCATCGAGGGTGATTCGCCCGCACGTGACATCGTAGAAGCGCGGGATGAGATGCGCGACGGTCGATTTGCCCGAGCCGGGTGGGCCGACGATGCCGATGGTTTCGCCCTTGCGTGCCTCGAAGCTCACATCGTTCAGGATCGGCCGGCTCCCGGCTGCCGGGTAGGCGAAAGAGACGTTCTCAAAGCGGAGCGTGCCATCCGTGATCGTCAGAGGCTGGGCGTCCGGCGCGTCCTTGATTGCGATGTCGAGATCGAGCAGGCCGAAGAGACGCGAGCCGCAGGTGGAGGCGCGCGCGAACGCGTTGACCATCAGGCCGATCTGGCGGACCGGCATCTGCAGGATGGTCATGAACGTCAAAAAGGTGGTCAGCTGGCCGACACTCATCTCGCCGGCGCCGACCTTGGCTCCGCCCACGAGCAGCACCAGCCCCATGGCGACGAAGAAGGAGAAGGTCATGGCCGAGGTGTTGCGCACCCGGATGCCCACGCGCTCGTGCGCGAGCTCCAGCGCGTTCTTGGAGGCGCGGTCGAACTTTAGCATCTCGTAAGCCTGGCTGGCAAAGGCGCGCACGACGCGGATGCCGCCGAGATTTTCCTCCATCACACGTGAGAGCACCGAAAGCCGCTCCTGCAGCTCCAGCCAAGTGGCGCGCAGCCGGAGCTGGGTGACTGACGAGCGCCAGCCGACGAAAGGCACGAAGCTCAGCGCCAGAAGGCCGAGCATGACATCAGTCGAAACCAGCATATAGGCGCCGATGCCGATCAGCATAGTGAGCAGCACGGCACGCACCAGCGCTGTCGAGAAGTACATCCGCACGCCCTCGAGGTCGAGCATGCCGATGGTGATCAGGTCGCCCGAATGCATCTGGTCGTGGAAGGAGAAGCTGAGGCGCTGGATTTTTTCGTAGCATGCGAGGCGCAGCTCGTATGCGACGTGATGTCCGACCGCCTCGGCGAAATAATTCTGCATCATCGTGAAGAGGCCGCGCAGCACGCTAACGGCAAGTAGAAGCAGAGCCGAGATCCAGAGGGCTTGTCCCGCGACAGCGCCTGCAGCACCGCCGCCCATGGCGGTTTGAGATTGATCTACCGCGCTGCCGAGCAGTCGAGGGATGACCAGCTGCAGCGTTGCTGCAACGATGGTTGAGCCGATGGCCAGGGAGACCTGCCATGGATGCCGCAAATTCATGCAGGTGACGCGCACCAGTATGTTGAGCCCTCGGCCCCAACCGGCTGCCGTTACATGCGCAAACGAATTCTCAAGCTTCGTTGCGCCCTTTATGGCATCGCTGCTCAAGGGTATGTTCCAGACTTGATTCTTTGAGCCTTCGGCGCGGGAGCCAGGCGACTCACGATCAAATGCGCCTGCCGAACTATTAGCGCCATGGTTACAATGGATTCAAGTGCTTTGAGAAGCATATTCCTTCAGGGCTGGCGATTTTCTCGATGCCCCTGCGAATGAAATTTTGTCGACTAAACTACGCGTATGTTCATCCTGCTCAATGGTTCGCTCGGGATCGGCAAGACCACGGTGGCAAGCCTTCTATTGAATGGGTGCCCGGCGCGCAGCATTGTGTTTCCCATTTCCGACCGTTCGGAAAAGATCGACACTTTTTTATTACGATGCCGCTGTGCTTACTCCCTCCCCTTGGTACCGACTGCCGATTCAACCAGGCAAACGTTATGATTTGAGTTGAGTAGGCTTTTTCGCCCATCCCACTCTTCGCGCTAGGGTTCGAACCCGGTGAGCAAGATAGACGGAGCCCAAGCCGATCAAAGCGCCATAGTCCAATGGTAGCTGGCCGAAGTGAAGGCGAAATGCAGTATATACGCCCCAAGTGAGCAGAATCGCGAAGGCTGCCCATGCGAGCGTCAATATCCAAAACTGGGTTTGAGCCAATTGAATGTCCCCCATCACATCATCTGCATGTGCGGACAGTCTTTGAAGACATGTCGCTGCCGTCAACGTTGGATGGCCGGATTGCTTTTCGAAGGCGGTGCTATCACCGGTCGGCGAGCGGGGTGCGGACATTTTCGGCATCAATGTGCGCGGCTCTGTCTCAATCCGCAGATCCCTCGCGAGCCGCCGCGAGTTGCGCGCCACCCGGACGTTGAACCTGACGCACATGAACCGGGGGCGGAACGCCCACCACGCGAGCCATTGCTACAGCGTGGCGGACTACATGCAGGCAGATTGAGAGCGCGCCATCCCGGCAGCCGTTTGCAACGGAGCCGGGATGCGTTCGTGATCTGCTACACGACCAGGAAATCGGAATTGGTCAGCGCAAGCCCTGCATCGAGCACAGCGAACCCGGTGAACCCGCCTGCAGCGTCGCCGTTTGCATCGTAGGTAAGACTGCCGGTGGTTGGATCATAGATGACGCGATCGTTGGTGTCGTGCGCTGCCGTCCCGATGTAGAAGGCGTCGTCGTCGAGCGCACCGGGCGTGGCGAGCTCGGTGAACACGGCGTTGTCCAGCCAGATCGTATCGTCGGAAACCAAGAAGTCGTTGATCTTGTCGACATTGCTGGCAGCGTTGAGGGCCGTGTTGAACAGGAAGCTGTCGTTGCCATCCCCTCCAACGAGCGTGTCATTGCCGAAGCCACCGGCAAGCGTGTCGTCGCCGGCGCGGCCATCGAGCCTGTTGGCCCCGGTGTTGCCGGTTACGACGTTAGCAAGATCATTGCCGCTGCCGTTCAGATTGCCGCTGCCGATCAACGTCAGGCTCTCGATGTCGCCCTTGAAGATCGTCTCATTCGACAGTGAAATGGAATAGCTCGACCTCACTGTGTCGATGCCGTCCGGAGCGGTCCCACCATAATCGGCTTCGTCAACCCGGTCGTCTGTGCTGTCGATGAAGTAGGTATCGTTGCCGGTGCCGCCCCACATCTTGTCGCCGCCCGCGCCGCCGTCGAGAAAATCGTCGCCATCGTGGCCCTCGAGCCTGTCGCGCCCGGTGCCGCCGTCGAGCGTGTCATTGCCGCCTTCACCACTGAGGAAATCGTTGCCGCCGCCGCCGCGCAGGACGTTGGCCTCTTCGCTTCCGATGAACGAGTCGTCAAAAGCTGACCCGTCGATGTTTTCGATGCCCGAATAGGTATCGAAAGTCCTGGGGGGGTAGTACGGCTCGTCGCCACCACCACGCCCCAGATTGAGATCGGCCCATGCGCGGCCCGGGGCGTCGGCATAACTTACCGTGTCGATACCGGCGCCGCCGTCCAGATGGTCGCCGCCGATACCCGCATGAAGCGTATCGTCCCCGGCTCCGCCATAAAGCTCATCTCGTCCGGCATCGCCCCACAGGCCGTCGTTTCCTTCGCCACCCTCGAGCCGATCATCGCCGGCGCCTCCCTGGATGACGTCGTCGCCGCCGAAGCCGAAGAGACGGTCGTTGCCGCCAAAGCCGAGGATCTGATCGCGGCCATCGGAGCCGTTCAGCGTGTCGTCGTTTTCAGTGCCGGGAATGTAAGCCATGGTGGTCTGTTCTCTCCTTGATAAGCCCCATAGCCCCGGGGAGTATGAAGGCGGCGCATGCTTTGCCACCGGACACGGAGTCAGCGATGAGTTGCCATCACATTAACCGCGAGCGCCTTCAGTGTCGCTGGTGATAGTGGCATACGGACTTGACCCTTTTATGAACCACCATCGGCTTGCCCGCCCCAACGCCTGTTTCTCCGATGGCCAAGGCCGAAGGGGAAAAATCCATGGGTATTTCAAAGCCGGCTATCCGTTTGTGTTATCCGATATAGCGGCGCTATTTCCTTTGCCAACGTCAGCTTTCCTGGAAAGAATCATGTTGGTCTGGTTCAGGCGGCTGTTGCCGCGCGGAGGCCCTTTCTGCGATCTTTTCGAACAGCATTCCCAAACCATCGTTGGCGGTACGGAAGCCTTCGGCAACGATGTCGAGCGCTGATGCAAGGAGATTGTCGACCTCGAGAACTAGGCGGACGCGATCACCACCGAAGTCCTGTTGGCGGTGCGCCGCTCCTTCTGGCAACATAACCATCGCGTTCGGCGACTATGGTGATGCGTGCACCGTCCTCTTCCGACAGGAACTTCGCGGCATGGTAGCCGACATTGCCGAAGCCCTGGACGATGACCGATGCGCTCTTGAGATCGCGCCGGCCATCCAAACCTTTCGTGCGGGTATCGCGGAGATAGCTCTGAATGGCGAACTGCACCCCCCTGCACGAAGCTTCCGTCCGCCCGGCGATCCCGCCCTTCGACAAGGGCTTGCCCGTCACGCAGGCCCGCGCATTGACGACGCCGGTCGGATTGGCGCGACGGAACTCGTCGACCATCCAGGCCATCTCGCGTTCGCCGGTGCCAATATCGGGAGCGGGAACGTTGACGCCCGGACCCTCAGGCCACGTTTGTTCAGTTCCTGGGTAAAGCGGCGGGTGATGCGCTCCAGTTCCTGCGGTGTCCACTCGCGCGGATCGATCTTCAGCGCGCCCTTCGAGCCACCGAACGGCACACCGGCGAGCGAGCACTTCAAGGTCATCAGCGCCGCCAGAGCCTCGACCTCCTCGGCGTAGGCATTCGAGGCATAGCGAATGCCGCCCTTCACTGGTTCGCAATGCTCGCTGTGGACTAAGCGCCAGCCGATGAACCTGTACATGCGGCCACGCAGGCGCACGCCGAAGCGAACCGCATAGGTCGAGTTGCACTGGATGATCCGCTCCCCAGCCCTTCCGGCAGATCGAGGAAGGACATGGCATGGCGGAAGTTATTATCGACGCTTTCAAGGAAGTTGGCGGAATTCATCGCACAATGCTCGTTCGGGTCTACTGTTGTTGTGAACGACTGCCGGGTTGCCGGCCCATGCGCGCAATGTCGGCGCGCCGTCCGGCCGGAGAAATCGTAATAGTTCACAGCTTCAGCATTGAGGCCCAGCTGCTCGGCCAGATACAAAATGCCTTCGGCCGGGATCGCTGCTGGATCTCGCACGAAGAAGCGGTGCGCTGCGAAGAACTTAAGTTGGACCGCAAACCCTAGCTGCGCCAATTCCGGTATGCTGTTCACAAAAGCAATGTCAGAAAAGCTCAGGCTCCAGCGCTCGACCAAATCCCCACTCGAAAAACCAATACTCATAGCGCCACTCCGTTTACCAGAGCAGACCGTCATTCCTTGTCAGCTTGGCCGTCAACCACCACCCCAATGTTCCCAGAACGTTCTTTACTTGGCCAAAATCTGAGCTTCGGGCCGATAGGGCCATGACTGCATCAAATTGCATATGAAAGCCGTTTACAGCTTGCGGTGAAATCAGCATATTGCCAACCGGCAACGACAATCGAGAGTTGGTCGTGGCAAGTCGTTAGCCCTTCTTGTCATGCACCACGGGGCCGTCCTGGTCTACGAGCCAGGGCGGCCCTTTTCGTATCTGAAATGGCGGCCGCCAGGCGGCCGGCTTTGCCTTCCTGAAGGAGGGAAAGAGGGCGCTGCCCTCTCTCCCTCACAAGGGAAAAAACGGTCTCCCCGTCCTTCCTCCCCTCGCCTCCGGCTCGCTCCGTGCAGGATCGACGAAACCGCATGCGCGGATTTTGCGTCGCCCCTTCGGCTTGGCCTCGGGCGGGGCGTAATCATTCCCGTCGTTCGGTCGAAGCTGCTGGATCGCACCATGCTCTACACCGCTATAACTCGCGGTATCGAGACCGTCAGTCTCGTCGGCGATATCGATCTCGCAAACGAGATGGTCATGGCGGCCCCAGCAAGCCTCGCGAGAAATACAGCTCTTCAGTTTGGATTGTGAAAGAGCAACAGGATCCTTTGTGAAGCCTGCAACACGACGCCTGCATGTTGCGATTCATCGTGTGACGAAAAGCAACAAACGCCCCTCAATGGCGTGTGCAACACCGGAGTTTGACGTGGCCAACCGGAAACGGCTGCAAGCGAAGGGACTCGACCCACTCACTCACCAAGCTTCAGTGCCGAAACTGCATTATTTGGAACTCCGCGCCTGCCGCGAAGATCCGGGAGTTAGCCTATCAAGCTTCTGATCGTCGCAGTCGGGAGAAACATGCGCAGCGGCATCGATGGCAAAGGCTGGAAGCCGTATCCGGCGTAACGCGCTGCCCGACGGTTGGTCTTTTCTTCGTCACCACAATCGAGAATATCCAGGAGCACGACAGCGATCCCGACCTGCTCGGCAATTCCGGCCAGCTTTTTCAGGCAATCGGCAAGCAGATCGCCGCCGTAACCGCCACCCCTGTAGCGCTGATCGCGGCCGATCATGGAAATGTAGGCGGCCGGGATCGCGCCGTATCCTGGGCGGTTGCGAGCAAAGCGCTCCGGCAAATCCGCGTAGCTGATTGAGTGGGTGTTGATGGCGTAGAAACCGATAACAGTTTTGCCATCACTCTCGGTCATGACGTAGACACGAAGATTATCTGCTTTCGATAGCTTGCTCGCTGTCTTCTTGAAGAAGTTGTCGACCTGGATGACACCACAAGAAAAAGCCGCCCGATCATGCCTGCTGGGGTCGAGCGGCCCGATTATAGGTTTTGAGACTGCGGCATCCGCCATTATTTCGAAACTATAGTCTCGCCATGGCGGTTGAACGCATCTTTCAACTGATCAGTTGGGGCAGGCGGATTATCCAAGGCGTCGAAAAACGCCTGATAGTCTGTTGTCTGCAACAGCGTCGCTTCATGCGCCGCGATCGTGGCAATGGCGGACTGGTAGGCAGCGTTGATCGTGAACGCAGAATCGTCGAGACCGGAAAGTGCCGCGGCACGTTGAATCGTCCTTTTCACACGCTCCTTCGTTCGGAAGTTCATTCGCGCGCTGTTCGGCTCGTCGATGTCAATCGTGACGTCCTTGATTGCTCGCATCATCGCCTCCTGCCACGTTCTTAAACCCGATTACATTGGACCCATGTACGTTATTCAAACGTACATTTCAAGAGCAAAGGAATTCGTTCGCGTACTTTCCACGGAGGACGGTCAATGGGCTGATTAAGTCCGGCGCTTTCGGGCTCCGTGACGCGGACGTTTCGCCGGCAGGGGCAAAGCGGATGATCTCGTTCTTGTCATTGAGCTGAGCGGCGGCTTAGCGAACGATGTCGTGATCAGGTCGGTATCCGCGTTCACTCGTGCCCTTGATGTGGTGGGCTCGAGGCGACCGGTCACTGTCGTCCTGACCTCAGGCCAAGCAGACAAGGAACTGGTCAACGCAATTAATAGGGTTTGCCCCGAGAGTTGAAAAACATTTGGACGAGCATGTTTTGCCTCGACCGGTGGCGTGTCCGAACGACACCCGCTTGGCGGAGCTTGTAAGTTGCTCGGAGAGCTTCCAGTCGATCCGCTTCGTCCTGGTACGCTGGACCCGGCGCGGTGGCGCAAGCGCCCGCGTGTTTTTGGATTTCGCTATGCAGCAGAAGCATCAGACGATTGGAGCAAATAACCCTACAGGCTATAGCCGACGACCCGCCGCATTGCTACTACATAGGCGCTTGCATGATTACCGTCCTATCGATTTGGCATTTATCAATCGGAGGAAGACATGTCTGACGCCGCAACAGACCTTCACCTCGCGTTTGCCTCAGAAATTATACGGGACGCCCTGGCGGACCCGCCCAAGCGACCTGTGGTGCAGTCGTTTTTTGACACTGCGACCTTCACCGTTAGTCACGTCGTGTGGGATCGCTTTTCATCCGCAGGCGCGATTATTGACAGTGTGCTTGACTTTGATCCAGCCTCCGGGCGCACGATGGGCGAATCCGCTCGATCGCTGATTGATTACGTAAAATACGAAAATATTGACGTTCAATGGCTGCTGGAAACGCATGCTCACGCGGATCATCTGTCGGCTGCTTCTCTTCTCCAGGCAGAACTTGGTGGGCAGCTCGCCATCGGCCAAGAAATTATCAGGGTCCAAGAGGTCTTCGGTAAGATCTTCAACGCTGAAACCGAATTCCAAAGGGATGGCAGCCAATTCGATCGCCTCTTCCAGGACGGTGACCGCTTCAAGATAGGCTCTCTCGATGCGACCGTCCTGCACGTACCTGGCCATACGCCGGCCTGCATTGCATACGTGGTCGGTGACGCCGTTTTCCTAGGCGACACACTTTTCATGCCCGACTATGGCACGGCACGCTGCGATTTCCCTGGCGGCGACGCTCGCTCTCTATACCGCTCGATCAAGCGTCTGACGAAACTTCCAGGCGAAGCCCGCATGTTCATGTGCCACGACTACAAGGCGCCTGGGCGGGATCAATTTGCCTGGGAAACAACAGTCGAGGCTCAACGAATGGGAAATATCCACGTTTGTAACGATGTTTCTGAGGACGACTTTGTAAGGATTCGGGATGAGCGTGACGCGACCCTTGCTGTGCCCAAGCTCATCCTCCCGTCGGTCCAAGTCAACATGCGAGCCGGCAAGTTGCCTCCAGCGGAGGACAATGGCGTCCAGTATCTTAAGATACCCGTCAATTTGCTCTGACTTACGGCGGATGCGATGCCTCTCGATCACGCACTCGCTCGAGATCACCGCAATGGTTGTTCCGGCGCTCGCGCCGGCTTCCTCAGGATGGCGGGTAAGCATCGTTCCGGCAGTAGGAGGAAAAACTGCGTGGATATCCGCGAGCTAAGGGGCACAAATTTACTAGGCACTTCGACGATACCGTTACGAGATGCTCTGGCGGCGCCAAGCTCTAACGGCGTTGGCTGTACCGGATGTCGGCTCGGTCTCCACCAGCGATCCCAGAACGCCACCGTGTGGCTGTCGGGCTTCTTGGACGGCTCGGAGATCCGGATGCGTGTAGGCAGCAGGCTGGCGTCGCCGACTACGAGCGACTCGCCCACGTCGAGGTCCGGCAGCAGGTCCCAAAGCTCCTAAGGGAAGTCGGGGAGCAATTGCTTGATCACGCTCTGGTCGTCACCGTTCGTAAGACGCATGGCGATGACGTTGTTGCATTGACTGAGCACCGTCCGGTTGACCTCTGAGGGTCTCTGGTTGATGACCACTAGCCCGATCCCGTACTTCCCTCCTTGGCTATGCGCTCGAAGATCTCCACCGCAACCGCATCTCCGCTGTCCGCCTGCGTCCGTTCGGGAATGTAGAGATGCGCCTCGTCGCAGAGGATGGCGATCGGATGACGCATCTCAGACTCCGTCCACAAGCTTGTTGCGAAGACGACCTGGGCCAGTAGGCTGACCATCAGTGGCAACACGTCAGACGGCACTTCGGAGAAGTCGATGATCTTGACGCCGCCTTTGGCTCGCTGTGCACCCCTGCCGGCGACCAGACGGTGCACCATCGTCGGCAGCCAGTCCATCTGCATGCATTCGGTCGGAGGCTGA
Organism: Sinorhizobium terangae; assembly: GCF_009601505.1. Classification (GTDB taxonomy): domain Bacteria; phylum Pseudomonadota; class Alphaproteobacteria; order Rhizobiales; family Rhizobiaceae; genus Sinorhizobium; species Sinorhizobium terangae. The sequence continues at coordinate 98,551 of NZ_WITC01000115.1, read as the reverse complement.
AATAAGAACGCAAGGCGCCGGTCGCTACGCTTCGCCTTGAGGCGGGCGATCAGGCGGCTGAGCTTGCCGTGGAAGTCACCCTGTTTCAAAGGGATTTTCTCTGAAATTGGACGGTTCCAAATGACGGCCAATCAGTGGTTTTTGGAACGCCCTTTTTTGCTCCTCGCAGCGGAAGGCGTTCACCCAGCGCGCGATTCGTCAAGCTGTCGCGAAAATCCTAAAAGCTTGCTACGTCACAGGCATCCATTAAGCGCAAATGGATGTGTTGCAGCATGTCGGTCCGCATGTAGCTGTTCAAAAGCATGAGCGAGTGAGTCGGCGTATTCGAAACCGCGAGGCCCAACTTGTCTTCCGGTGGCAGGCCCGACAAACCATGTCGGCTGAAATCTTCCGGCATCGGCTTAGCCTTCAAAGAGTATGGCAGCATAGTCCATTGAACTATGCAGGACATGGACAATGACCACTTGTTCGGCTTCCGCACGGTAGAAAATCAGATAGTTCCCATGTATTCGGCGGCGAATGCCGTACCCTTCATATCGAGGTGCCAAAGGGAAAGCCTCCGGGGAAGTTACGAGGGACAAGCATTTTTGTTCCAGCTCCTCAATGAATGACAAAGCTCGGGATGGGTTTTCCCTCGCAATGTAGTCACCGATCTGCTGTAAATCCGCCTTTGCTTCAGTCGTGAAGCGGACCTTCATTCGGCCGAATCCGGCAGCATGGCTTGGTACCGCTTGCGCAGTTCGCTGAAAACCTCTTCGGAGGCATGTGTACGGCCAGCGTCAGCATCGGCAACCCCGCGCATGATGGAAGCATCGAGAGCAGCAAGGCGCGTCTCGCGGTCTTGAACCAGTCGCACACCCTCGCGCAATACCTCACTTTTCGAGCCGTACCTGCCCGAATCAACGAGATTCTGGATGTAGTTTTCAAGCTGCTTGCCAAGATCAGCACTGATCATGTGAATTTCTCCAACGGTCGTGGTACTTCCAAGATAATTCTTTTATCAACTATTATCAATGGAAGGCCCGCCACAGCTTCGGGCCGACGGGGCCAATTTCGCTCTGGAGATCACTAAAGTTCATCCCTGATCGGAAACATGTCCTCGCCGTAGTGGTGAAGCTTGGTGTGATGTCGGCGGCATAACCACCGCACTTTCAAAGGCTCGTCGTATTGATCGTGATGGGCATCGACCGCTTCGATCCCGCAGACCTCGCACGTTTGCTTTTCCAGCTCGCCTGCCTTCACTGCTCGCTGCACAGCGAGATGAGCATCATACTTATTTGGATTGGCACGGCGCCAATTCGCTTGGCGGGTATTGGTTTTCAGCATCGCTGCTCCTGCCTTTGTACTCTCGTTTCAGAGATCCCCCGTAAGTGGGCTACTCGTATGGTGTCGTTATCCTCCACAGAGGAGCCTCAAGACGCTGTTTGATCGTGCGTCGGTTTTTTTCTGCTTGGCCACAAGAGCTGGCTGATCGTACTCTGAGAGACACCGAATTCCTCGGCAAGGGCAGCGAGCGTCGCCCCATCCCGCTTTTTCCGTTCAATCGCAACGCTCCGGCTCGCTTTCGATGCTGTCATTCCCACATCACCCCATGAAACGAATTGTCGTGAACAGGCATACCACGATGTAAATCGTTCTTCATTTGTTTTCCCATGGATGTCTCCTGATTCCACAGGCACATCCTTCGGACCAGGCTCTATTCCGCCGCGGTGATTACGCCGGCTCCACGGAACCCAAGGGGTTCCGCACATTCGCGTGACGATCGTTTGTACGATCGACGATATCTCGCCGGAATAGTTGCGCCACCTGGCGCGGAATCCGTTTGCCATAGAGGCGGCCGAGGGCTTTGCCCTTCTCTCACCCAAACAGCCTTCCGCCCACCTTCCTCTACTGCGCTCTCGCTCCGTTCTGTGCAGGCGGTTCCCCGCGAAGGCTATTTTCCCCTTCCAGCCCACCGCTCACGCGGCCCCGGAAGCAGGACGCGGCCCTGCTTCGCGGTCCAAAGGGAAAGGAAGGAAACCATGTGCGAACCCACTTTTGAAGAATGGTTCGAGAGCTTCGCGGGCGGGCTGGCACGGCTCGACGGCCAGCCGCTCGATTTCAATCAAGCCTATGATCGCTACCTGCCCGCCTTCGAGAACGGCATTTGCGGCGGCTCATGCGCTCGCCATGCCGCCGGCGCCGGGGGTCGAGGAATGGGAGGACGCCGAATGATGCGTTTCGCTCCCCTCACCCGCGATTTCTACATTCCGAAAGGCTTCGTGAAGGTCACCGACAAGGCGAGCGACGCCATTGTCTGCGTCTGCACGAGCGCCAAGGATCGGCCCGCCGCGATGGCGTTTCATGGCAAGGCGCAGAAACCGGACTGGCACCACACCTTTGCCGGCGAAGCCGCCCGCGACTTGAAAATCCACGAACATTTCGAAGGTCGCCGCCGTTGGGCCGAATGGAAAGCAGGAACGCCGCGACGAGCGCAAGAAACCCCACGGTTTCGAAGTCGGGCATATTCTCTATGCCTCATGGGGCTACGAGCAGACCAATATCGACTTCTATCAGGTGACGAAAGTCATCGCCCGCCACATGGTCGAGGTCCGCGAGGTCAGCCAGATTGCCGCCGATACCAGCAATGAGCCGTGGATGACGGGAAAGGTTGTCCCGAAACTCGACGCCTTCGCCGGAGAGCCGATGCGCCGCCGCGTCAATGGCCGCTCCATCGGTCCGCATCGACACGGTGCGAACCGCATTTCTCTGGGACGGACGCCCGGTCAACTGGACCGGCTACGCCTGACCCTCCCCGCCGCTGACGTTTCCGATCAACGCTAGCATGAGGACCGGGCAAGGCTTGGCTCGCTGCTCCGCTATGCTCCCCCAATAAATGACGAGAGCGGCGAGGATTCCACTCCAGTGGCGATGGCCGCAGAAACTCCTTTGAGGAATCAGCACCCGGCGCGGGAAGGCGCCGGGTTTTGCATGCCGGCGTAAGAGTGTCATTTCGCCCTTTTCTGTAATGGCGGATAGCTGCTTCCGGCCCGGGGTCGGCCCGCCCGCAAATCAGACGAGAGGCGCCCTCGCCCCGCCTCTCGTGCTCTCCCGCCGCCCTTCGATGACATTTTTCCGCTGTGCGATGGCCCTGAATGCTGCTAGAAGCCATGCGACTCAGTCGTTTTTCTCTAAAATGTGCCGTCTGGGTAGGCGATGCAGGTACCCCACGGTGGGGGATGATTTCCACCCAGGTGGGGGCCGAAACGTCACCACTAAGTAGCCTAATCGTCCAGCCCTATACGCCAGTAAGGCGAAACACGGATAGGCAGGTACGGTAGAATTCTAGCCGACCAGCTTAGCGGGGGCCTATTGAAGCTGCGGGCATTCTCGCTCACATTCTCGCTAACTTCAATTTAGCGAGACCCAAATGACCACAGCAGAAAACACCGTCGTCGCCTTTCCGACGAAGCCTGAAGACCCGGCTCCCAACAGTTTCGAAAAGATCCGGAGCAAGAAGGTGAGAAGCCATGGCTACGCGGCCATCCCGACGATCCTCATCCGTTCCCAGCATAGGCTCGGCATCAACAGCACGCAGTTCTGTCTTCTGATGCACCTGCTTGATCTGTTCTGGTCGCCAGATCGCCCGCCCTTCCCTACCAAGCAGCAGCTCGCCGATCGCATCGGCATCAAGCCCTCCAGCATCAAGCCCAACATGAAGGCCCTGGAGCAGGCAGGTCTCATTCAGCGGGTGCAGCACAAGACCGCGGCGGGTGACTGGGGAGCCAACACCTACCACCTCGACGGGCTCATCCAGAGGATCAAGGACCTCGAGCCGGACTTTGCGCTGGAAAAGAAGAAGCGGCAGGCAGAGAGGAAGCGTGTAGAGACACCCAAGGGGAAGAGGCCCAAGGAATGACAAGGGTACTCCAGAAATGAATTACCCCGGCCGCATGCCTAGGGCAGAGACGGTACCGGGGTTTACAGACACAGATATATACAGGGGTGGGGGAGAAATCAACCCCATAGGTACCATGGCGATAGACGACGATAGACCCTTCCCGGGCATAGAGGACACGCTGTCAGCCGACAGGTTTGGTACCTATCTGGGATGGGAAGGGGGTGACCGCAACAAGGCTATCGTCCTCTATACCCTCAATACCCTGCTGAGTGAGAGCCTGTACACGCCCCTCCATATGCTGGAGGTGGCGCTACGTAACCGCATCCATCAGGTGATGACCAAGGCCCATGGCGACACCTGGTTCGACATGCCGGAACATCAGGCCAACCCCATACAGGCCGACATGATCGCCAAGGCTCGCAAGGAACTCGCCGAACAGGGCAAGGACGACACGCCAGCGCGTATCGTGGCGGCCCTCACGTTCGGTTTCTGGACTGCGATGCTCGGCAAGGAATACGAGAACCTGTGGCAGACGACCCTGAAAGACATTGCGAAGCGCGAGGATGGCAAGGGCCTGCGGCGCAAGGATTTCACGAAATCTCTTGGAGCGATCCGCACCCTTCGCAACCGCCTGGCCCATCATGAAACGGTGCTGCATTGGGATTTGCGAAAACACTACGCAAATATCCTGCAGTTAACCGGCTGGCTCTCACCCGTTGCCGCCGAGTGGTGCAAGGCATGTAGCCGTTTCGAAAGCCTCTATCCAGAGGAAGGGCTGGTGCTGATATTCAATGTTGTGCAACAGGAGCAGGCGGATTGATGTGGACCGCTACTGTCGTGTCATGACGACCAACCGAATAGCGGCACAGAGCGCTCCTAGTCACCGCCCGTCGTGCAGTTTTCCATGTCTATCGACTGCTGGCGGGCGCCCGTCACCCGCAAGTCCAAGGTTCCGGCCCTCGCTATGCCGCCCGCCGGTCCCAGGTCGCGAATGGATCGGGAAGGTTGCGCCAGAGCTCGGGCGCAAAGACCCGGCTGTCGATGAGGCAGGCATCGAGTTCCGCGCGGATCTTCCCCTCGTCCATCGGATCGGCGCCGATGAAGACGATCTTCTGCCGCCGGTCGCCCCAGATCGGATTGAGATAGGGCTTCAGCATCTGCACGACGCCGGGCCATGGCTTGTCGATGAAGGCGTCATTAATCGAGGAGCGAAGCAAGCCGTGGAACCCGAACATGGTTTGCGACCCCGTGCAGGAAAAACCCCTGGAGATCATCGAGGACAAGCGGAAGCCGCCAAGAAGGTCCCGAAGGTCAAGGGTACTGGCGAAGAGCCGACCTACACCGGCAACGTGATCGACCTCATGTCGGCGCTGAAGCAGAGCCTCGAGAAGGACAAGCCGGGCCGGAAGAAGAAGTCTTAAACTAAAGATGGAGCCGTTATCCCTGCCGGCGCACTTCGATGAGCATCCCGCAACAGGCTCGCGTGGGGGGAAAACGCGAGTGCAACGGGCCTTGTCATCAACCGTTCCTGCCCTGGCGCTTTTTGAGTTTCTTTGATCAGTTTGGACGAAGGCGGACGAGAATGCCTTTCTGTGCTTTGCCGGATCGGTCCAGCTCGAACTTTGCCGTCGCTTCGACGAGATCGCTCAGCCGAGCAAACCCATAGTTCCGGGAGTCGAAATCTGGCGATTGTTTTGCCACGTGACTGCCGACGGCACCGAGATTGGCCCAGCCGGTCTCATCGGACACGGCAACTACGGCGTTTCGGAGCATGGAGAGCAGCGAATTATCCCTGGCGTTTTTCGTAGCCTTTGCCTTCGCCTCGTCCTGCGCGGCAGCGGTTGCCAGGACTTCTTCTCCCGGCGCTTTCAGCACGTCGAAGTAGACGAACTTGTCGCAGGCCGTGATGAACGGGCGAGGCGTCTTCCGCTCGCCAAACCCGTATACCGTAACGCCCTGTTCGCGGATCCTTGCTGCGAGCCTTGCGAAATCGCTGTCGCTTGAGACAACGCAAAAACCGGAGAAGCGGCCCGTATAGAGCAGGTCCATCGCATCGATGATCATTGCACCATCGGTAGCATTCTTGCCGGATGTATAGGAGAACTGCTGGACCGGCTGGAGAGAATGCTCAATCAGGCATTCCTTCCACCCATTGAGATTGGGTTTGGTCCAATCGCCATAGACACGCTTGACGCTGGCAGTGCCGTAGTTGGCGATTTCAGCGAGCAGGCCGGCAATGATCTTCGGCGAGGCGTTGTCACCGTCGATCAGGAGCGCGAGCGTCGAAGGGATGTCGTTTGCCATGGCTGTTTTTCGCTTTCGTTCGCGAAAGTTGCACGTCTAGTATACTGATCAAGCGTCATCTATTCGGCCGCGACGATCTCGAGCCTGGTCGCTCCGACCTTATCAAGATCGTGGAGCCGGACTCCGGGGCAGACCTTCCGCGCGATGTCTGTGAGGTGCCGGTGATGCGTCAGGTAAATGACCTGGCCATGCTGCGCCATCTCCGCAAATAGCTTGAAGGCTTCCTCCGCGCGAAAGTCGTCGAACGTTTCCATGATATCGTCGGCGATAAACGGCACCGACACCCGGTTGCCGACGAATTCGTGATATCCGGCCACCCGGAGGGCCAAGTACAACTGAAAGCGAGCGCCCTTGGAAAGCTCGTCTGCAGCCTTCGAACCGCCAGCCGCCGTTACCGCGATCAGAACGTCTCCATCCTTGCCTGGCTGGGCGGCGACGCCTTGATAGGCTCCGCGGCTTATCGTCCTGAAGGCCGCCGACGCCCGAGCCATCATGCCGCTGCGATGACGATCCCTGTACAGCCTGAGACCGTGCTCCGCGGCTGCAATCCCCGCGCGCAGTTCCATGTATCGGCGAGCGCCGTCCTCTATTTCCAGAAGCGTCGTTCGCCGCCGTTCCTCGATCTCCGCGACCATCGAATCGCCCCCGATGGCATCAATGGCGTCCTGCGCCTTAGAACGGTCTCTGAACACTTCGCTGCACCTGAGGTCCTGATCCTCCAGGACTGGCGTAAGGCGGGCAAGCTCTTCATCAAGGTCCACCTTGTCTGCGACTCCGACCAGTGTCTCGACGCCTGCGATGTCGCTCGCACCGCTGCTTTCGACAAGTTCCTGCTCCAGCTCAAAGATCGATCGCGACAGTTCCCGACGCCTGCCTGCCAGGTCGCAATAAGCCTCGACCTCGTCCAGCGTATCTACTCCGAAGAACTCGATCATCTTGCGCGCCCGTGCTTCCAAAAGCTGCTGCTCCAGCCTCAGGCCGTGCTCCTCCTTCCGGACTGCATCGAGATCGCGCACCAGTTTTTCTAGGCGCTCCTGGTTAAGGCCCGCCCCTCGGACCTTCTCGACCACCGCTTGGGCGAGCTCGCTCGGTGATCCGTCCGACGGGATCGAGAGCATGCTGCAGAGCTCAAGCACCCTCGCCTGAAACTGGGCCTTGTCCTTCTCCATCTTTTGAATGCGGTCGATCAATGTGTCCTTGGTCTCTATGGCTGATGCAAGCTTTTCGAGCGTCGATAGGATCTCCGTGACCGCATCGACGCTGGGAAGGCCATTCAGCTCGCCAAGCCAGCATACTTCGCAGGTCGCTTTCCAGACCAGAGTCCATTCTTCCGTCGCGCGCTCCGCTAAGTGGAGCGTGTTTCGGCGCTCCACGACGTCCTTCCTGAGACGCTGCATCTGCCTCGCACGAGAAAGCGCTTCGTTATACGCTTCCAGCGCTTCGTCCGCAGCGGATGCCAGTCCTGCTAGATCGGCGTCCGGATGGAAGCCCACTTCGGCAGCATTCAACGCCTGCGTTAGCAAACGTCTCGCTTGAGCTAGGCGATCCCGGACGTCGGCCATATCCTGCTCGACGGCGGCAAGATCATCCCGCGCCTTGAGAGCTGCATCTCGATTACAAAGCCATTCTTCCAGTTCCTGCGGATCGGCCGCGAGTCGAAGGTCGGGAGAGATCGTGCTCATCTTCTCAGCGACCTCTGATCTGAGTTTCTCGAGCTCGCCCTCGGCCCGCCTATGGGACTCAAGAACCGTTTGGATGTCCGATCGCACTGTTGCGCGGCGCTGCAGAAGCTGGTTGAGCTTACCTACCTCCGCATAATGCAGCAGGCGTTGTGAGAGAACACGATCGTCGGCCCTCATCGCTGCCTCGAACAAGTCCGCCGACGCGGCGTCCATCGTCTGACGATGTTCCGCCCACGCCCTGTCACGGGACATGCGACTTGCCGTGGCGGTAGCCTCATCGATATCGCCGGCCTGACTACGCAACGCTTCTATCTCGGCCTCTAGCCGCCGAGCCTCGGGCTCGAGCCGCTCCAGCTCCGAGCGCGCGGACCTTAAGGCTTCTTCGTTGCTCTTGAACAGCTTCTTCCAGCTTTCAAGTGTCGCGGCCGAAGGGCACACCATCGTACCGAGTTCGCCAACGGCGCCGCGCCAAGGTAGAAGGCGGCTGATAGCTTCTGATAGCGCGCCGGACGCGGCGTCGCGCCGACGTGAAAGCGACCGAAGCACGAGCTCATCTTCGGACCGGGGCTGCGCCTTCAAAGTCGCGGCAAGCAGTTCGAAGGCCTTCGTCCTTTCCGCCGAATGGAGCGCATCGGCCTCCCGAAACCCGATGCCTTCCTCCGCCAGGGCGTGCTCCGCCTTCGCGAGTTCGTCCGCGGCGCCGGCTTTGCGAGCATCTACGCCGGACTTCGAGGCGATCAGCGCTCTCAGTGTTCCCACCGTCGCAGCGTCGAGAACAAGCCGACTCGGCGACGGTTCACCCGGTCGCCCTAGAAGAAGGAGGATGCTTTCGATCGAAAGCTCGGCCGCACGCGCTGAAAGCTTTGGTATGTCCTTCTCTGCCGTGAGATATCTGGCCTTGAGCTCAGAAAATTCCTCCATACTAGCGGCAAGCTTGAGCGCGACGGGATCGGCTTGGAGGCCCGCAACCTCCTCGTCCAGAGAGGCCGACGAACGGGAAAGGTCCTCCAGCTTGACGCGGTGCTCGATCTCCTTGCTCTTTAGCTGAGGCAATTCCTGCCGCCACGATTCCGGCGGCTCCGGAACCACCTCCAGGTCGGCAAGCTTCTGCCGAAGTCCCGATAGCCGCCCCATGTGAGGCGTTGTCTGCAGGATGCGCCGAATTTCGTCGATCCGTTTCTGCGTTTGCGTCCTTTCCGCGATGGCACTGTCGTAAAGCCGGCTCAATCGATCCCTCTCGGCGACAAGCCGCTGGAAGTCGCTCGCTTGCAGATCGATTGCCTCGCGTTGCTGCTTTAGATCCTGTAGCCTCGCCTTCAGGTCGCCCAGGCCGCCGCTGCGCGCACGGTACCTGTAGAAGGCGTCGGTCTCGCCGCGGATCTCGATGAGTTGGCGGCTAAGGTCAGACAGCCCTGCGCTTGCGGAGAAAAGCAGCTCCCCGAGGTCGCCTTTGCTTGCAAGAATGTTTTGTCCGCCTCTCTCAAGCGTCTCGTCGTCAAGAGAGAACATCGTCGTGAAGGCGTTCCGGTCGATGCCACCAAGATCGGCCCTTATCATAGGGTCGGACAGAATCCGCTCCTCGCCGTCAAGGAGGCTGTTCTGCGGACGCTTGATTCGGACGAATTCTCGATCTTGTCCGGCGACGCGGATGTTCGCGCCTATCCGCATCGACGCATATGGATGCAGGAAGCCGTATTTGCTCGTGGTGCCGATGCCGAAGATCAGGTCTAGGATGGCGTCGGACGTAGTCGACTTTCCGGCTTCGTTCGGCCCATAGATAATATGAAGATCGGGCGAGCCAACGGGACAAGGACCGAAATCGATGACGCCATCGGTGAATTTGCCGTAACGCGTCAGGTCAAGTCGGTTGATACGCATCAGTCGACCTTCTCACGACGAAGACGCGCCAAGACTTCGGCGGATCCGTCCCTGGCAATGTTGGCGAGAGTCTCCTCGAACGATACCTCGTCGGAACCGAACATCTCGCGAAGCTCGGCGGGAAGCTGCGCACGCAGTTCCTCGGCGATGGCTCTGAGCTCCTGCTGATAGCCTTCCGACCGAGTCACTTCGTCTTCCATGATGGTAGCCAGCTCGCCTGCCGCTCCCAACCGACTGTTGACGCTGCCAGGAGGCAGGCAGACGGTTTGCACCTTGTCGATCCAGAGGCTTCCGATGTGCGCCCCGCGGGTCTCCAGCTCGGTGCGGACGAGGTCGAGATCGCGTCGCAAGCGCCAAGCCAGGTCGCTGCATCCGGTTATCTGGACGCGTGCCACAAGGTGTTGCGCGGTGACGGACGCACGGAGCTTGTGGAGGCCAGACGAGACTTCGCCGATCATGCCCTTCCAGTCGGTCGCCCCCGACGCGTCGACGGCGAGGCGCTCAAATTGCACTACCGCCGTCGACCGCTCCTCGACCACGATCGACCGGTCGTCCCTGATCGTGACCAGCGACACCGACTTGGGCCCGTCTTCATTGATGTCCCTCCCCTGAGGCATGCCAGGCATTACGATGACCGAGGCGGGGTCTTCGATCACCGACCGCTTGTGGATGTGACCCAGAGCCCAGTAGCGGAAGCCGCTCTGCTGTAGGTCCGCGACACTGCACGGAGCATAGAGGTCATGCTTCTCCGATCCGCCGAGACTGGTATGCATAATCCCGATGTTGACCGCGTCCGGGACAGGAAGCGCGTAGTGTCGAAGCAGGCTTTGCGGGGCGTGCGGCTTCGCGAAGCTGAGGCCATGAATCGCAATGGGAGAATGGCCGGCGCCGTCTATCACCACCGCTTCGGCGCTCGCCCCGAATACCTTCACCGTCTCCGGCATCACAAGCTCCGTCGTAATTTTAGACAGGGCGTCGTGATTGCCTCGGATGATGAACGTTCGAACGCCCGCCTCATGAAGACGCCGAAGCTGCTCGGCGATAAAGCGGGCCGTTTTCATCGAGGTCTGATCGCCATCGTAGAGATCGCCGGCAAGAACAAGCGCGTCCACCTGCTCTTCCAGGCAAAGATCGACCACGCGAATGAAGGCCCGCCTCGTTGCCAGACCGAGCAGTTCGGAGAGTTCCGGATTGCGCAGAGCGAGCGTCTTCAGAGGCGAGTCGAGATGAACGTCGGCGGTATGCAGGAAGCGATAGGCCAATTGGATCCCTCAAGCATTGACCTGCATTCATATGGCATCGATTGAGTCGATGCGACAACGAATTCGCGTTCTGTTCTGATCTCCACACGTTTGTCCGATTTCGATAAGAATGCTCCGCCTACCCCTCGGCACGCCTGCCCGTCTGAGCAGCAAACAGCTGCTCGAACTTGTCCGCGGGCCTGGGTTCGTCGCCGCAGTCGAAGATCAGCTTCCGCGCGGTGAAGGCGGCTCAGCGGTACTCGTCCTCGAAGCTGAACTCCTTGCCCTGCGGGGACCGGCCTGCGACTGCGTGAAGCCTCTGGTGAAGCCAAGCTTCAGGTTCTTTGTCTCGAAGGCGCCATTGTCACATGGACATCGAGGCTCAGAGTGCGATCGAACTCCTTCAGCCGATGATCGTCGCCGAAGTAGCGCGGTGGGGTCGTGGAGGTATACATGAGCCATATTCCGGGTCGAGCCCCTGGGTGGTCGACTCCGGGCACGTCTTCTCTGTTGATGGAACTTGACCTGTCAAGGGACAAGAGTGGAGATGTTGCTCGCTTTCGAGCTGATAAGCCACATCTAGACCTGCAAGAGAATAACGTTGAACAGGAAATCACCGGTCTATCTGAATGCGCTGCGAGCCTTCGAAGCGAGCGCGCGTCACGGAAGCTTTTCAGGCGCGGCCGAGGAGCTCAATGTTACCGCTGCTGCGGTCGGACAGATGGTGCGTGGTCTTGAAGAATGGCTGGGCATGCCGCTGTTTAATCGCAGCACGACCGGCAAAGCCCGGCTCACCCTGACCCAAAACGCAGAGCGCGCCTTACCGGACATCCGGGTGGGCCTCGACCGTCTGGGCATGGGACTGAATCGGCTTCGCGAGTCCGCGACTGGGGGTATTCTCAACGTTACCGTCAGCCCCGCCTTTGCCGCCAAATGGCTGCTGCCACGCATCGATCGTTTCCAGATGAGATGCCCGGACACCGACATTCGGCTCGAGACGAGTTTGAAGCTCATCGACTACAAAGCTCATGGTATAGATGTCGGCGTGCGATATGGCGACGGAACCTGGCCGGGCCTTGTTTCGGAAAAACTGATGGAAGAGGAAATCTTCCCGGTCTGCTCTCCAAGTTTCGCCGATGCGAGCAGTCTTGCCGAACCTGCCGATCTCACACGGACCACACTCATCCACGACCTTTCCGTCGATCCAGCAATTGGTTTCGTCACTTGGGACATGTGGCTGCGCTCCGCCGGTGTGCGCGAGGGCCAAGCACAAAGAGGCATGAGGATCGACAATTCGGCGGCGGTGCTCCAAGCCGCGATCGAAGGGCGCGGCGTGGCGCTGGCGCGCAGCATTCTGGCGCGCGACGATGTGGCTGCGGGTCGGCTGCGGCGGCTCTTTCCCGAAGTTCAAGTGACTTCGAAGCTGGCCTACTATGTGGTTTACCGTGCGGAATACTCGTCGCTTGCCAAGCTTCGCACGTTCCGGGATTGGCTCATCGAGGAAGCGACCGCCTCCCAAGCTTAGGGTTAGTCTCAGGCTATTCGACTCGCATTGAATTGGTGACATGCGCCATATCGGCAAAGATTTTCTTTGCAGCGGCCAAGAAACTCTCATTTGTCAAATCGCCCCTCAAGCGGCATTCAATCGCGTTGATGGGCGCTGCGATAATCACCCGGATGCGCTCGTCAGGGATGATCGGCCGGCAATCCGGCGCATCAAACGGGAAAAGGATGATTATGGCCTATCTGGAAATCACGTTGCAGATTACTCCCGAAGACCGCCGTGCTGCCGCAGGCGTCTATCGGAAGTACAAAGAGCCCTTCCTCTCGCAGATCGCCGGCCCTCAGTCTTTACGATGAGCTCATCCGTGTCACCAAGCATTCTGATCGTTGGCGGTGGGCTTGCCGGCCTGACCGCAGCCCGTCTCCTCTATCAAGCCGGTATCGACTTCAAGCTCCTTGAGGCCCGCGATCGCCTGGGCGGCCGAATTCTGTCTGTCGACGCCACTGGTAAACTATCGGGCGACGGCTTCGATCTGGGCCCGTCGTGGTTCTGGCCGGGCATGCAGCCGGCCATGGGCGACCTCGTCCATCTTCTCGGGCTTCACTACTTCGAGCAGAACAGCGATGGCGATGTGATCTTCCAGCGGATGTCCCGCGAAGCCCCTCAGCGCTATCGCGGAATGCAGGACCCGCAGTCCATGCGGCTCGTCGGCGGCACGGGTGCGATCATATCGGTGCTTGGCGAAAGCCTGCCCGCACAAAGCGTTCAGCTCGGTGCGCGGGTGACGCATGTCTCGCTCGAGGGCCAAGAGGTCGTTGTGCAGTACGTCGCTGCAAGCGGATCGTCCCATAAACAGCGGGCGTCGCATGTGCTGTTCGCACTGCCGCCGCGTCTGCTTGAGGCAAAGGTTCTGTTTTCGCCCGCTCTCGACGTCACGACATCGGAACGATGGCGACGTACCCCGACCTGGATGGCGCCGCGTGCAAAGTTCTTCGCGCTCTACGACCGCCCATTCTGGCGCGACGCCGGCCTCTCCGGCACGGCGCAAAGTATGGTGGGCCCGCTCGTAGAGATTCACGATGCGACAACCGCTTCGGGCCGGGCTGCTCTGTTCGGCTTCGTCGGCGTTCCCGCCGAGCAACGCGCAGCCGTCGGACGAGATGCGATCGTCGCGGCTTCGGTCCAGCAGCTTGCTCAGATGTTCGGCCCGCAGGCCGCCAGTCCCCGCGCGACATTGTACAAGGACTGGACGGACGACCCGTTGACCGCGACGGCCGACGACAGGCAGGCGGGCGGCCATCCGATCCCCGACCGACGGCCATGGGTCAATGGCAAATGGCGGGATTACATCTCGCTGGCTGGCAGCGAGACCAGCCTGAGCGAACCCGGTTACCTCGCCGGCGCGGTTGAAGCAGCCACACGAACCGCGAACGAGATCGTCAGCAGGCTGAACAGGTCCGAGAGACCCGCGTGCGCTGCTCCGTCCCAAGCATCCCGAGCATAGGGATTGAGAACCATGAAGACCACATATCGCGCCATGCAGGTGACAACACCCGGCACTCTCGAGCTGGTGGAACGTGAGGCGCCTGAACCAGAGCGGTGCGAGGTGCTGATTGCCGTCGAAGCCTGCGGCGTCTGCGGCGCGGATGCGAGCGACATCGACAAGGCCGATCCGACACTGAAGCCACCGCGCGTTCCCGGTCACGAGGTGGTCGGCCGCATCGTTGCCGTTGGCGCAAACACGCCGTCGATCTGGAAGATCGGACAGCGCGTCGGCGTCGGTCGTCTCGGCGGCCATTGCAACGAATGCAGCGAATGCCGCCGCGGCCGGTTCAATCTGTGCCGCAATCAGCCGATTGTAGGATCCTCCTGCGACGGCGGTTACGCCGAGATGATGATTGCGCGCGCGACCGGGCTCGTCTCCATCCCCGACGAACTGTCGTCCGACGAGGCCGCGCCCATCCTCTGCGCGGGCATTGCCACCTTCAACGCGCTGAAGAAATCGGGCGCCGAGGCAGGTGATACTGTTACCATTCTCGGGATTGGCGGCCTCGGTCATATGGCGCTGCAATACGCCCGCAAGATGGGATTCCGGGTGGTGGCGGTGGGCCGCGGAAAGGACATCGCCACGGACGCGATGAAGCTCGGAGCGCATCGCTATATCGATACGAACAGGGAAAATCCTGCCGACGTAATCAATGCGATGGGCGGCACGAAAGCCATCTTCACCACGACCGGCAATCCGACGGCCGTTGCCACATTGATGCCCGCACTTGCACCGGAAGGTCGTCTGATCGTGCTTGGCGTTGGTAAGGATCCGCTGCCGGTGTCGACGGGTTACCTGGTGGGAGCCGAACGCGGCGTGACCGGCTCGATCACCGGCTCCCCGTTCGAGAACGAGAAGACGTTGGATTTCAGCGTACTGACCGGCGTGCGGCCGATGATCGAGCCCATGCCGCTGGAGCGAGCCCAGGACGCTGTTCAAAAGCTGAGGTCCGGTGACGCGAAGTTCCGGATCGTGCTGACGAGATGAGACCAGACCAATGCTCATCAATGAAGACCTGACAAAACCCGTGATCGTCCATTCGGCCAAGCTCGACTGGGTCCCCAGTCCCTCCGCAGGCGTCGATCGCCGCATGCTTTACCGCATCGGCGGCGAAGTCGCGCGTGCGACCTCGATCGTACGCTACGCGCCGGGAAGCGCCTTTCCCCGCCATGTCCATTCGGGCGGCGAGGAAATTCTCGTCCTCGAGGGCACGTTTCAGGACGAGCATGGCGACTATCCGGCAGGATGCTACTTCCGCAACCCGCCCGGCACCTCGCATGTGCCGGCGGCGAAAGACGGCTGCACCATCTTCGTGCGCCTCTGGCAGTATCGCAAGGGCGACGACATGCAGATCGTTCGCCAGCCCGGCGAGGGCGAGGCAGCGCCGTTGCGCGAGGGAGCCGACGCCGCGCGTGTCCTGTTCGACGACGGCGAGGAACGCGTATCGATCGAGCGCTGGCGGCCGGGTTCGACGGTAATAGTTGAAAATCCCCGAGGTCTCGAGTTCCTCGTGCTCACCGGCAGCCTCACGGTTGAAAGTGAGCAGCTGGGACCGCAGAGTTGGGGCCGGTTGCCTCAAGGGGAGCGGTTCGAGGCACTAACAGGGCCGGCGGGTGCCGAGATCTGGGTCAAGGATGCCCTGCTCCAGCACCCCGACGTGTTGCAGATGCCGGCCTGATCACACTGCTATTTCCAGGAACCTGAAAGGACGCTCGAATGGGGATTGTCGATCCGAGGCTTCGCAACAGGGCAGTTGTCCCGGAACAGCATGAAATCGCCTCGAGGAATGTCCGGGTGTTGACAGCGGCCCAGCCTCTCGGCGAAGCAAACTCGCCGATCATCGTCTCGCTCGTCGGCCTCGTCGGCCAGCACCTGGCGTCCGAGCCTGCAGGCGCCACCTTGCCGGTCAGCCTGGCGGTGATGCGCCGCTTCGGCCGTAGAACCGGCTATGTCGCGGGCGCCACGCTTGGCGTTGTCGCCGGGCTCCTCGCGACGATAGGAATAGTCCAGACGAGCTTTCTCGTCTTCTAGCCCGTCCTTCTGGTTCGGCGACGAGGCGATTTTTGCCCTTGAGGCCAGCTTCGCTGAACGTCAGCGGCAACTCGACGCGACCGTGCTCCTCTTGCCGGTGGCCTGGAAACGCCGCGCTGCGACCCGGCCCGAAAGGGGAACACTCGTGACATGCTTGGGGGCATGCATGAGTTCGAGGAGCGGCTTCGCTCACGCGGTTATGGCGATCTTCGGATTTCCTCCGAGGTCATGGCGGGAAAGGACCATCAGTTCCGTGAGACCTGACTTTGCCTGGGGCATCAAGGCAGCTCTTGGCCATTAGTAATGTCATCAGGAGCGGGTGAGCGCCCCATCTCGCCTGCAAGCTTCAGGAAGCCATCGATATAGGAAGTCTTTTCCTCGCCGCGGCGCACGCCCAGATTGATACTTTTCCCAATCCCGGCCTCGCCGAGCCGCAGTGCCCGGATCGGCATGCCGGCAGCATCCTCATTGAGGAGCCAGTCCGGAAGCACCGTCACACCCCTGCCCGCGCAAACGAGTTGCAGCATGAGGTCGATGGTTTCGGCGGTGCGATGCTGACGTGGCCGGCAATGTGCCGGAACGAGGAACTTCGTGTAGATGTCCAGGCGTTCCAGGGTCACCGGCACGGTGATCAGTTCCTCGTCGATGAGATCGTGAGGCTGCACGCTCGATCGGCTGGCGAGCGGATGCGTCTCATGTACCATCAGGACAAGCTCGTAGTCGAAGACAGGCGTGAAGATAAGGTCCGGCGCTTCGACTGGATCCGGAGTGATGAGCAGGTCGATTTCATAGCCCAGGAGCGCTTCGACGCCGTCGAAACGGAAAGCGGTCCGGACATCGAAGTCGACGTCGGGCCATCGGATCAGATAGGGCGTGGCAACGCGCGTCAGCCAGCGTTGGCAGGGATGGCACTCCATGCCTACGCGGAGTGCGCCGCGCCGTCCGAGCGCGAAGTCGGTCAAGACCCGCTCCGCATGCTCCATCTGCGGCAGGACTCGCTCGGCGACGCTAAGCAGGTACTCACCGGTCTGGGT
This sequence comes from Sinorhizobium terangae, assembly GCF_009601505.1. Lineage (GTDB taxonomy): Bacteria > Pseudomonadota > Alphaproteobacteria > Rhizobiales > Rhizobiaceae > Sinorhizobium > Sinorhizobium terangae. The sequence continues at coordinate 81,451 of NZ_WITC01000115.1, read as the reverse complement.
CAGCCGCAAACCCCGGCCAGTTTTCATCCAGATCTTGATTCCGTGCCGCTCTTCGAACTTGGCGACCGTGTGGCTGAGCGCCGATTGCGTGACGTTCAGTTTCTCGGCGGCCGCAGTGACACTGCCGCGACGGCTGACTTCCCTCAAGATTGCCAAGTGTTGTCTATCGATCATTATGATGCTTGATCATGGCTGGATGAAAACAAACCATTTCCGCTCATAATGCACAGGAGCTATCCATTTCGTCAACAGGCAGGCTGGAGCCAGCCCAGACGGACGAAAGGATATCGCAGTGACGAAGCTCGCAATCGCCCACCATCGGCAAGCGGACGACGCCCCGGCATCGTCGATCTTCGACGAGGTCATCGACCGCAAGAACAGCAACTCGATGAAGTGGGCCTATGCCGAAAAGCTGCTTTCGCGCGACGAAGCAGCCGCCGATCCCTTGCCGATGTGGGTTGCCGACACGGACTTCAAGGCGCCGCAGCCCGTTATCGATGCGCTTCATGAGGCCGTTGACCATGGTGTCTTCGGTTATCCGGGAGGCGCAACATCATCCTACCTCGATGCTGTCGTCGGCTGGCAGCAGCGGCGTTTCGGCTGGGACGTTGCCAAGGAGTGGATCCTGCAGACCTCCGGCATCATCACGACGCTGAAGACTGCGGTGCAGGCGTTATCGGCGCCGGGCGACACGGTGCTGATCCAGCCGCCGGTCTATGCGCATTTCCACAACGACGTCCTGCTGAACGGCCGACACCTCGCCTATGCGCCTCTGGAATTCACAGGCGACGGTTACCGGTTCAACGCGAAGACTTTTGAAGCGGCCATTCGCGCCAACACGAAGATCTTTATCCTGAGCCACCCGCACAATCCGACCGGCAATGTCTGGTCGGAGGACGAACTCAAGACCATGGGGGAAATCTGCGCCCGAAACGGCGTCCTCGTCATCTCCGACGAGATCCATGAGGATTTAATCCTCAAACCGCAAAAGAAGCACGTCCCCTTCGCCTCTCTCGGCGAAGCGTTCGCCCAAAACAGCATTACCTGCACCGCGCCCAGCAAGACCTTCAATCTGCCTGGCCTGCAGAGCGCCAATGTCTTCGTCCCGAACAAGCGGCTTCGGGAAGAACTGCACCGCCACTACGAGCGCAATGTTTTCGAACTGGTGAACGTGCTGGGGATGGTTGCCGCCGAGGCTGCCTATGCCCATGGTGAGCCGTGGCTTGAAGAGATGCTCGACTATCTCAGGGCCAATCACGCGCATTTCGCTGAGACGATCAACCGTGCCGATCCGCGTCTCAAGGTGTTGCCGACCGACTCTCTCTATCTCGCCTGGATGGATTGCCGCGGCCTCGGCATGGACGCGGAAGGGCTCAACAAGTTCATGCTGACCAAGGCCCGCGTCTGGCTCGACAAGGGACAGAAATTCGGGATCGAAGGCCATGGCTTCATGCGCGTCAATCTCGGTTGCCCGCGCGCGACCGTCGACGAAGCAATCCGTCGTATCGCCTCTGCCGTTGCGGAAATCTGAATGGAGCGATCAATGTCACAGACAATCCGGCAACGTCTGGCCGAGCTTCACGTCGAGCTGCCTGCAGCGGCCAGGTCCGCGGCCAATTATCTTCCGATCATGGCCAGTGGAAACCTCGTCTTGACCTCCGGCCAGTTGCCGCTCGCCGATGGCAAACTGATCGCGGCGGGCCTGCTTGGGCGGGATCTCGATGTCGTAGCAGGCGCGCTTGCGGCCAGGCAATGCGCCTTGAACATCCTGGCGCAGGCGGAAGCTAATCTTGGCAGCCTCGAGAGGATTGCAAGGATCGTCAAGATCACGGTTTTCGTGGCATCCGCTCAGGATTTCACGGAACAGCATCTCGTTGCCAACGGCGCCTCAGACCTGCTGGTCGCCGTTCTCGGCGACAATGGCAAGCATGCCCGCTCTGCCGTTGGCGTCGCAGCACTTCCGATGAACGCCCCGGTCGAAATCGAAGCAATCATCGAAATCGCGAACGAAGCGTAGGCATCGGCGGCCTCGGCCGCCGATGATTTTTATTTGGGAACTCAACCGATCCAGTTGGCGGAAAAAGCAGCAAAAGCCACCGCGGCGGATCACAAACCGGGGGAATGACATGAAAACTTTAATTGTATCTGCGGCGATTGCGGCGGCAACGCTGACGGCAGGCACCGCTTCGGCCGGAACGATGGCCGACATACAGGCGCGCGGCAAACTCAACTGCGGCGTGACCGGCGGTCAGGCCGGTTTTTCGGCGCCCGACGCTTCCGGCACCTGGCACGGCATGGATGTCGACTACTGCCGGGCGATTGCGGCAGCGGTGTTGAAGGATCCGAACGCCGTCAACTTCATCCCAACGACGGGACAAACGCGTTTCACGGCGCTTGCCTCCGGTGAAATCGACATTCTCTCGCGCACCACCACATGGACCTTCTCCCGGGACGTCGACCTCAAATTCACCTTCGCCGGCGTAAATTACTATGACGGTCAGGCGTTCATGGTCCCGAAGTCGCTTGGCATCAAAAGCGCCAAGGATCTCGATGGCGCCACGGTCTGCATTCAGACCGGCACGACCACCGAGCTCAATCTCTCGGAGTATTTCCGCAAGAACAACATGAAGTACGAACCGGTTCCGGTCGAAAACAATGCCGACGTGCAGCAGAAATATCTCGCTGGCGGCTGTGACGTCTATACCTCCGACGGCTCCGACCTTGCCTCCACGCGTTCGAGCTTCAAGAACCCTGAGGATCACATCATCCTTCCAGAGGTGATTTCGAAGGAACCGCTAGGGCCGCTGGTGCGCCAGGGCGACGATCAGTGGGCTGACGTCGCTCGCTGGACTTTGAACGCGCTGATTTCCGCCGAAGAACTCGGCATCACCGCTGAGAACGTCGACAAGCTTTCCGCCGGCTCCGACAATCCGGACATCAATCGCCTGCTCGGTAAGGAAGACAAGCTTGGCGAGATGCTGGGCCTTGATGCCGAGTGGGCAAAGCGCGCAATCGCAGCCGAGGGAAATTACGGGGAGATGTTTGCGAGAAACCTCGGCGACAAGACGCCGATCGCACTTCCCCGCGGCCTCAATGCGGTCTGGTCTGACGGCGGCCTGATGTACGGCCTGCCGCTTCGCTGAGGTGACCGTCGGGCGCGGGCCGATCCCGCGCCCTTTCGCGCGCCCTTTCCTTTTCGCCCCGTTTGCCCCTTACCGCACTCGATTTCGTGCCGGAGGTCGCCGAGCGAACCTTCAGGGAGATTACGCATGGCCACGAACAGCGGCGCTCCGCGCGAACCGTTTCACCTCAACATGCTCTTTAACGATGCCCGCTACAGAGCCCGGACAGTCCAGGTCATAGCATTCTGCATCCTCATCCTTTCCGCCGCCTGGCTGGTCGACAACACGATCCGCAATCTCGCGGCTCTCGGAAAAGACTTCTCGTTCGGCTTCCTGTGGAGCAAGGCTGGCTACGATATCGCACCGCATGCCATCGACTATTCGAGTACAAGCACCCATGCCCGCGCAGCCCTGGTGGGTCTTATCAACACGCTGATCGTTGCGGTGATGGCTTGCATGACGGCCACATTTCTCGGCGTGCTCGCCGGTGTTCTCAGGCTTTCGGAAAACTGGATCGTTGCCCGGCTGATGACGGCTTACGTCGAGACCTTCCGCAACATCCCGGCGCTCCTCTGGATCATCGTCGTCGCGGCAGTCATGTCGGAGGCCATGCCGGCGCCGAACGCGTTTCGCGGCGAAAACCCGACTGCCTCTATGCTGCTCTGGGACAGCATTGCGGTCACCAACCGCGGCATCTATCTGCCCGTGCCCGATTTCTCGCGAAGCCTCGGTCACGCCCCTGGTGCCCTTGGATCCTTCGATCTCAACTACGCAGCAATCCTGCTTGTGCTGATACTTTCGCTCCTTGCTCATCGGAAATTGGTGAAGCACGCGCAACACGTCCAGAGCGATACCGGCGAGCGCCCCGCAACTTGGTGGAAGAGCTTGTGTGTCTTGATCGTACCGGTCGTGGCGCTGCTTTATGCGATCGGCTTCCACCTCGACTATCCCGCCCTGAAAGGCCTGAATTTCACAGGTGGTCTGCAGTTGCGCAATTCCTTCATTGCGCTCTGGATCGGCCTCAGCGTCTATACCGGCGCCTTCATTGCCGAAAATGTTCGCTCCGGCATTCTGGCGATTTCCCGCGGCCAGTCCGAAGCCGCGTACGCTCTGGGGCTCTCCTCCGGCCGCACCATGCGTCTGGTGATCCTGCCGCAGGCACTCAGGATCATCGTTCCGCCGCTGATCTCGCAATATCTCAACATCACCAAGAACACCTCGCTGGGGCTCGCCGTCGGCTACATGGACCTGCGCTCGACGCTCGGCGGCATCACCATCAACCAGACCGGCCGAGAGCTCGAAGGCATGCTGCTGATGATGCTGATCTATGTCGCGATCAGCCTCACGATCTCAGGCGCAATGAACGTCTACAACGGCCGCGTCAGGCTGAAGGAGCGCTAGGAATGAACATGCATAACGCCTCCTGGGTACGCCAGAACATGGTGTCTCCATCGGCGCGACCCGCAAGTCAAAACGGTTCATTTGAATGGGCCAGAAAGAACCTCTTCAACGGTTGGCTCAGCGCATTCCTGACCGTTGCGTCCGTGGTTTCACTTGCGTGGCTGGCAATGGTCATTGCGCCGTGGCTGGGCAACTCCGTCTGGCGGGCCAATTCCCTTGCCGAATGTCGCCAAGTCCTCGACGGCGCGCCCGGCGCCTGCTGGGGCGTCATCCGGGACCGCTGGCCGCAGCTTCTCTTCGGCTTTTACCCGTCGCATCTGTATTGGCGCCCGGCTTTGGCCTTCGTGCTATTGTTTGCAGCGCTGGCGCCGGTCCTGTTCCGCTCGGTGCCGCCACGCGCCCTCTGGTTCAGCGCCGTCTATCCCGGCCTTGCCTATTGGCTGATCTGGGGCGGAAGCCTGTGGTTTCCCGTCGCGGCCTACTGCGGCCTCGTCGTCGCCGCCGCGATGTTCCGGCTCATGGGGCGCGCCAGCCGAGGTCTTGCTTTCGCGACTGCCATTCTCGGCGTGGCTCTTTGGTGGATCTATGCCGTCCAGCCATCTTCGGTCCTCGCAAACGATATCCTGCCGATCGCACTCGATCCCGTGGCATCGCGCGAGGTCGGAGGGTTTCTTCTCTCGATCATCATCGGCGTGACGGGCATTGCCTTGTCGTTGCCGCTGGGGATTTTGCTCGCACTCGGCCGTCGTTCCAGCCTGCCGCTCATTCATCTCCTGAGCGTCACCTTCATTGAGTTTATTCGCGGCGTACCCTTGATCACACTGCTGTTCACCGCCTCACTGCTGCTCAACTATTTCCTGCCGCCCGGCACGAACTTCGACCTCATCCTGCGGGTGGTCATCATGGTGACGCTCTTTGCCAGCGCCTACATGGCCGAGGTCATCCGCGGTGGTCTGGCAGCCCTGCCACGCGGCCAGTATGAGGCAGCGGAAGCCCTGGGGCTCGACTACTGGAAGGCGCACCGGCTGGTGATCCTGCCGCAGGCGCTGAAGATCTCGATCCCCGGCATCGTGAATTCCTTTATTGGGCTCTTCAAGGACACGACGCTGGTCATGTTCATCGGACTACTCGATCCGATCGCCCTTGCCGCGGCCATCCGCGCCAACACCAACTGGCAGGGGATTTATTGGGAACTCTTCATCTTTATCGGCGGCGTGTTCTTTGTCTTCTGTTTCGGCATGTCGCGCTACTCGATCTATCTCGAGCGCCGGCTGAAGACAGACCATCGCTAGGAGGAATTCGCATGACCAAGACACTGATGAGCCGGGCATCCTCGCAGAACGACCTTCTCCTGCTTCAAGACCTCGCCGTCGAGATGACGGCGATGAACAAGTGGTATGGCGAATTCCACGTGCTGCGCGATATCAATCTCAAGGTGCGGCGCGGCGAACGGATCGTTATCTGCGGTCCCTCCGGTTCGGGCAAGTCGACGATGATCCGTTGTATCAACAGGCTTGAAGAACACCAGTCCGGCAAGATCGTCGTTGACGGCATCGAACTCACCAACGACCTCAGGAAGATCGAGGAAGTGCGCCGGGAAGTCGGCATGGTGTTCCAGCACTTCAACCTCTTCCCGCACCTCACCATTCTCGAGAACTGCATGCTCGCCCCTGTCTGGGTTCGCAAGGTGCCGGAGAAGCAGGCCAGGGAACTGGCCATGCATTTCCTCGAGAAGGTCAAGATACCAGATCAGGCGCATAAATATCCGGGTCAGCTCTCGGGCGGGCAGCAGCAGCGCGTTGCGATCGCGCGCTCGCTGTGCATGAAACCGAAGATCATGCTTTTCGACGAGCCGACCTCGGCGCTCGATCCGGAGATGATCAAGGAGGTGCTCGACACGATGATCGCACTGGCCGAGGACGGCATGACCATGCTCTGTGTGACGCATGAGATGGGGTTTGCCCAGGCCGTAGCGGACCGCGTGATCTTCATGGATCATGGTCAGGTCGTTGAGCAAAACGGACCGAAGGCCTTCTTCAGTGCTCCGCAGTCGGAACGCACCCGCACATTCCTCGGACAGGTCCTCGGCCATTGATCACAGCGTCGCGGCGCGTCGGTGGGTCGCAAAGCTGTGTCCTTCTCGCCAGCTCTTTCAGAGATTTCTGTTGATCTCCTCCAGGTCTCCGACTTTCCAGCAGATCGCTGCAGTCTCGCTCGATGGGGCGCATGTCTTGCTTCCAAGTTTATCTCTTGAGGCTGACCTCCTGCGACCTGCGGGCGATCGTGCGACCGGGGCGGAATCTGCGCCGGTCACGGTGATAGAATATTCGTCGCCCACCTGCCCCCATTGCCTGAACTATCGACGCCATGTTGCTCCGAAGATCGACGTGGAGTTCGTCAGCACCGGAAAGGTGAAAATCCTCTTCGGGCCGCTGGCGCGCAACAACATCGATTTGGCATGCTTGCGGAACGGTAGAGTGTACCGAAGGCACGTCAAGTCACCGACATCTATTTTGAACATCACGACGAGATCGCGAACTCGACTAATGTGAAGCAGACGCTGCGCGACATCGCGCGCACCTCGTTAGCGACCGGGAGACGTTCGACCTGCCACGGCACTTGATAATTTGAACCGATTGAACGAGCAGGCGATCGAAGACTTCCATGTTGAAGCGACGCCCACCATCCTTATCAACGGCAAGCGGTTCACCGGCGCTCCGAACCTGGAGGAGATACGGCGCACAATCGCTGCTGCAATCGCCAGGACCCGCGACGAATAGACCAGGGTGGCGCCTGCATTGAGCGCGATCGCAGTTGGACGGCGCGGTCATCGACTACAGCATCGAAGCACGACATCCGGACTGACACCGCTCCATCAGCATCCGCTGGTCAATGATCTCAACGACCCAAAGTGACCTGTTCGATCCACCATTATGAAGGCAGGTCATGAGTCGATGAAATAAACCTGCCTACAGTGATGAATAGAATCGTGGCATCCTTCGCGCGAAGGGGTTTGACCCACGCATGAACGCCGCTTAGCGCAAATTGCAGGCCCCATAATCAAGAGCATCATTCAGACTGCCCGCGCCAGGGCAGCATTTCTGGATGTTGGCAAAGGACGGTCGATAGACGTTCAATAGTAGGAAGGATACCCATGGCAGCTCGATCGCCCTCGCAAAGGGAAAAGGTAATCCTCGCGTCGGTAGTGGCCGCGAACGCAAATCCCGGCTGGCTGACGAGCGACCGCGTGGAGGCGCTCACCGGCGGGCACGGCATGCTCAATATTCCGGTCGTCGCTGTCTGCAATATCATCGCGATCGAACTGCGGCGCGGCGTGAGCCCGGAGGTGAAATTCGCTGACGCCGTCCACCAACCCATCGATGATCTCTTGACCAAAACGATCGCGATTGCAAAGGCGGGCGGCGCCGACGGCGCTAACGCCGCGCTGATTGCGGCAACCCTTCTTTATCTCTGCGGCGCAAATGCGCAGGTTGGCATTCCGGCGGGTAATCGCAAGCTTGGGTCGTCGGCGCGCATGATTGCCGGCGTCAGCCGCTCCGGTCTCGCCGCCGTGCCAACCGCCAAGATGAACAACAAGATCTCGGGCTTTGCGGCCATTGCAGCCGTCTACGAAGCGATGATAAAGGGCGAACTCTCGCCGATCCAGGGCCGTGACATACCGGAAGGTGTCGGCGGCGGCGTCATGGTCGGCCATGGCGCTCTTGGGGAAGACTACATTTTCCCGGGCATGGCGGAACGGGGGGCGGCGATCGGCACCAAGGCGATGATGGATGCCATGTCCGGTGCCGGCATGCCAAGCCAGAAGTTCCTCTCCGCCCTGTTTGGCGCTGCCGCGATCCTCGAAATAATTCACCCGGATGCCGATGTGGCGGAGGAATATGGACCCTATGGCAAGGTGACGAGCGCTTTCGTCGCCGGCCGCGCAGCCGTGCGAACGGCAGGTCTGCCGGAGAAGCTCCATGTCCGCATTACCGGCAAGGAAATCGAGACCGCCAAGCTGATTGGCGACCTGGGCCTGATCCTCAAGGATATTGGCGGGCCGACGGTCATCGGCATCATGGCGCTCGACGAGATCATTTCCGTTTTCGAGGAAGGAATTTGCGGTGCTGGCGCCGGGCCAGTCAACCCGCCGCTCGGTCATGTCTGCGGCGACGCCGTCATCGCCCTGATGTGCCTGCTGCAAGACGGATCGACCGAACAGAGCGTTGCGCGCTCCCTTCGCGAGCGGCGGCTCGGCTTCAGCTTCGATCCGGAGACGGCCATGGTGGCGATGAATATCGTCGCCCGCAAGGCAACACAGATCTGCAATGGACCCGTCACCGAGGCGATGATCATGTCATCGACGCCGATGGTCACCAAGGCGCTCTATGCCCGCGCCGCCCGCAGCTATGACGATCTCGAAGCCGGAAAGACTGTTGGCGAGATCGTACGCGCCATGGACGAGGAGCGGCAGTTGCTCGTCGAAAAGCGTGGCTCTGAATTCCTGACCAAATCCAAGGGCAAAACGATCAAGGTGCATTTCACCAGGATCAGCAAAGGAGCCCGCCGGTCGAGCAAGATGGCGGCGCGGTGGCTTGCTTTCGACCCGGCGCTAGACGCCGAGGTGACCGTCGGCGACGAAACGATCCACATGGAAGGCATCATCAACGCGGTCATACCCGAGGTGGCACAGGGCATGGGCAGGGAGCGGGCACCCTTCCTGACAGCGCTGGCGCCGATTGCCAGCGAATTGCTGCTCGCTGGCAATGTCATCATGAATGTTACCGTGCCCGCTGTTGTTGCGGCCGCGATGGGCAGGATGAACGCCTCGGACGCCGCGAGCGAGGCGCAGGCAGCCGGCCTGATCTCGGCCGGCATTCCCGGAACAAAGGCCAAAGCTGAGGCCGCCGCCCTTGTCGCCGTCGAATCCATGACGCTCTGATGTCAGGCGGCGTCATCCTCATCATGGCCCAGATCGATGATGCGCCCGGCGAACTGCTGGGGCACGTCATCGAGAAGATGACCGATCTGGGTGCCAAGAACGTGCAGTTGCTTCCCAGCCTAGGCAAGAAGGGCCGCCCGGCTTATGTGCTCCTCGTGGACATCAAGGCAGAAGACGAACCCGATTTTGCCGCTCTCCTCGTCAGCGATCTCGGCATCTGGGGGTACCGGGTCCTTCAGTCCCAACACAAGCACTTTGACATTCGCCGCTACCGAACCACCCTGCAACTGAAATGGTCGGGAGGCATGTGCAGCTTTCCTCTCGGGGTCAAACGTATCCTGAACGAAGGCGTGTTCATGCGGGCGAAGGCGGAGCACGACGATCTCGCCGCCATTTCGGAAGAGATGCAGCGGGAATTTCCGGTTTCCGTGGCCGTGCTGAAGGCCGCGATAGAAACGGCTCTCGGGGCAGAAGAACCTCGCGAAACGCTCCGCGTCGATTTTACCGATTGGCCTCGAAAGCAATGATGAAGGGAGGCTGCCATGCATATCCATGTGGATGCGGTCGGCGGAATCGCGGGCGACATGTTCGTGGCCGCCATGCTCGATGCCTGGCCTGACTTCGCTGGGTTGGTGCAGGAAAATCTGCGTCTTGCCGGTCTTGAGAGTTGCGTCCGCGCCGAAGTGCTGGCGCATGACGACGGCGTGCTGACCGGGCGCCGATTTGATGTGACAAAAGGAGGCTCAAAACCTTCCGGCGACTCCGGAGATCGTCATCCAGATCACCACCATCGCCACGATCACGACCATCACCCTCATGTCCATAGCCATGACCTTTCGCATCAAGACGGAAATGACGACCACGATCACCACCACACCCATTGGCGCGAGCTCCGCGCCATGCTTGAGGCAAGTCGGCTTCCTGAGAACGTAAAGCGCCTTGCCATCGGCATCTTTCAGGAACTGGCCGAGGCCGAGGCTGCGGTTCATGGAAAAAAAGCCGAGAACGTGGCGTTTCATGAGGTCGGCAATTGGGACTCCATCGCCGACATCGTTGCGGCGGCAACGCTGATCGAGGCGGTCCATGCGCAGAGCTGGTCGGTCGGTTCGCTTCCCATCGGGCGCGGCTTCGTGGATACCGACCACGGCCGGCTGCCCGTGCCAGCACCAGCCACCACGCTCCTCCTGCGAGGCTTTGCCTTTCACGATGATGGCCGGCACGGCGAGCGTATCACCCCGACCGGGGCCGCAATCCTGCGATACCTTAATCCAGCAACCAGCATCGGGCACAAGCCGCGGGTGCTTGATCGCACCGGTATCGGTTTCGGCGCACGCCGGCTTCCTGGAATGAGCAACATGGTGCGCGTGCTTGCCTTTACCCATAAAGCTGTCGTGCAGGATCAGGTGGGGATCCTCCAATTCGAGATTGACGATCAGAGCGCTGAGGAACTGGCTGTCGCACTCGAGCAGCTTCGCGCAACTGAAGGCGTGATTGACGTGACGCAAACACCGACCTTCGGAAAGAAGGGTCGGATGATGGCGGCTATTCAAGTGCTGACGCGCCCGGAGGCCATCGATGCGGTAAGCTCTCAATGCTTCCGTCAGACGACCACGCTCGGATTGCGCAGCCGAACGGAGGCGCGTCTCGTCCTCCCTCGGCAGGCGGTGAAAACGGAAGATGGCGTCCGGGTCAAGATCGCCGAACGCCCCGGCGGGGCGACCGCAAAGGCTGAGATGGACGATGCCCGATCCGTTGATGACAGTCACAAGGCCCGCATCGAAATGCGCCGAAACGCTGAAGAGCAGGCATTGGAGGCGAAGCAGTGATCGCAAGTGAAGCGTTCATAAACCGCCTAAACGCCGTGTTCGACAGCACCCGGCTTGCAGCCGTGGCACTCTCCGGGGGTGTCGACAGTATGACGCTCGCCTATGTCGCCCATCGGCGGATGGGACAGGCCGTTACCATGTTCCACGCCGCATCGGCCGCGGTCCCGGTGAGCGCCACCGAACGCGTGAACAGCTATGCAGAGCGCCATGGCTGGAAGCTTCGCATCGTCGATGCCGGAGAATTTGCCGATGAGCGCTATCTCGCAAATCCCGCGAACCGCTGCTTCTTCTGCAAGTCCAATCTCTATGAAACCTTGTCATCGCTGACGAGGGCAAATCTCTTCTCCGGCACGAATACCGATGATCTCGGTGACTGGAGGCCGGGGCTAAAAGCCGCCGAGGCGAACGGTGTCCGACATCCTTTTGTCGAGGCGGGGATGGCCAAGGCTGATGTGCGCGCGCTGGCGGCCTCCTATGGTCTTACCGATCTTGCCGAACTGCCCTCGGCACCCTGTCTTTCGAGCCGCGTGGAAACGGCGTTGCGGATTGAACCGCACCTGTTACGCGCGATTGACAGTGTTGAAACTCATCTCAGGACCGAACTGTCGCCAGAAACCGTGCGCTGCCGCGTCCGTCAGGCGGGCGTGGTGGTGGAGCTGGACAGCGAAGCCTTGGCCCGTCTTTCCAACAGCCAGCGTATACAACTGACAGATCAGATCCGGTCTGCATTCGGAGAACGTCCCGTCCATTTCGAAACCTATAAGCGCGGAAGCGCCTTTCTGCGGGAAGAGACGCCATGAGCGACGAGATCCGGCTGGATTTCCAGCGTCCTGAGCGCATCGGCTTCGATGAGGCCATCCTCTGCGCCCGCAAATCCGATGCCCAGCTCGCCGTCATCATGGAACGGGTCCTCGAACGCGACGGACGAAGCCTGCTGACACGACTGGAGCCGGAGGTTTTTGCCCGGATTGCGCCCAATTATCTGGAGAAGCTCGACTATGATCCGGTTTCACGGACCGCCTACCTGAACTGGGCGCCACCCCTCGATACTGGCTCTGCGCAAATTGCCGTCGTGTCCGCCGGCAGCTCCGACATGCCACAGGCCGCGGAAGCCATTCGCACGCTGGCCTATCTCGGCGCGCCGGCAAAGCAGTTCATCGATATCGGTGTGGCGGGTCTCTGGCGACTGCTCGAGCGGGTGGAGGAATTGAATACCTTCCCGGTGATCATCGCCGTGGCGGGCATGGACGGCGCGCTTCCGAGCGTTCTCGGCGGACTGGTCCCGGGCGTCATCATCTGCCTGCCGACATCGACGGGCTATGGCGTATCGAACGGCGGCGAAACCGCCCTTCATGCGGCGCTTGCATCCTGCGCGCCGGGTCTCGCGGTGGTCAACATCGACAACGGCTATGGCGCCGCCTGCGCCGCCTTCAGAGCCCTCAACATGATCCGCAGGGCTCGAACTGCACGTGACTGAGCAAGGCCGGGTCCAGTGCTTTCAAGCAGTTTTGTGCAGGAGACCACGAAATGCATCGCATTTTCGATGACCGAACCAATGATGTAAAATCCAAGATCGCGATCGTTTTTGGTCTCCTGATCGTCGCCAATATCGCGGCCTGGACCTGGGCCTGGACGGCTTTCGCCGACAAGCCTGCCCTGCTCGGCATAGCATTCGTCGCCTATATGCTCGGCATTCGTCACGCTTTCGATGCGGATCATATCGCTGCAATCGACAATGTCGTCCGCAAGCTTATGCAGGAAGGAAAGCAGCCGTTTTCCGCGGGTCTGTTCTTCTCGCTCGGCCATTCCTCGGTGGTTGTGCTGACGTGCCTCGCCGTCGCTGCCACGGCCACTGCCATGCAGGGTGAGCTTGATGAATTCGGGAATGTGGGAGGCGTGATCGGAACTTCCATAGGCGCGCTGTTCCTGCTGGCGCTCGGTCTTGCAAATCTGATCATCCTGAAGAACATCTGGGCGGCATTCTCCCGCGCACGGCGCGGGGAACGGGTTGTCGACGAGGCCCTCGATGCCCTGCTTGCAGGGCGAGGCCTGTTGGTGCGCTTCTTTCGCCGCACCTTCAGGATCGTTTCGCGCTCCTGGCACATGTATCCGGTCGGCTTTCTCTTCGGCCTCGGCTTCGATACGGCAACCGAGATCGGCCTGCTCGGCATTTCGGCGGCGCAGGCATCTCAGGGAGCGGCCTTCTCGACGACCCTGATCTTCCCCGCATTGTTCACTGCGGGAATGTCGCTGATGGATACCGCGGACAGTGCGTTGATGAGTGGCGCCTATGGCTGGGCCCTGATCAACCCGGTTCGCAAGCTCTGGTACAATCTGACGATAACGGCCGCCTCTGTGATCGTTGCCATCTTCATGGGCGGTCTCGAAGGCCTCGCGCTGGTCTCGGAGAAGCTGAACCTTCAGCGTGAGGCGTGGCAGGCCATCGCCACTTTCAACGATAGTCTCGGAAATCTCGGCTTTGCGGTCGTGTGCATATTCATCGCGAGTTGGATCGTCTCGACAGTGATCTATCGAGCGAAGGGATATGACCTAATTGCGCTGAACCCCTCATAAGTGAGACAGCAGACACCGTCCGACGTCATGCTGCTTGCAATCCGAGAGGAACGCGACAACAGTCGACGGCCTTTCTTGCCCATCTCTCCTTAATCGTTGCTGGACAAAGCCACGGGTTCGGAATGGGTCACCTTTGGCGCGCCATCGAAATAGGGGCTGACGAGGCGCCGCCACTCCTGAAAGTCCTCGGAGTTGCGGAAGCCGACCATGTGATCCTCGACGGTTTCCCAATCGACGAGCAAGCGATAGACCGCAGGTGTCTCCACCACGCGATGCAGCGCCACGCCGTGGCAGCCTTTCGCCCTCAAAAACAGCCGCGCGGCGTGGGAGACGCCCGCTTCGAATTGCGCCTCGCAGCCGGACTTGATCGTAATTTCCGCGACTTCAACGATCATGATTGCGCTCCCTGCTGATGATGTTCCGCATCGATGGGGCGCTCCTCTCCGGTCGCGATCATGGTCCGCGTCGCATCGATCGAGGCATAGATCCAGAAGATGCGCATCGGCTCGGTCTGAGACGCGTTGATGAAGCGATGCGGCACGTTTGCCGGGATCCAGGTCGTGTCGTTGGGTCCGAGCGGGTAGCGGACGCCGTCGATCTCGGCGATCGCCTGACCGTCGAGGATCATCACGCTCTCTTCGCAATTGTGCTTATGGAGGCCGATCGAAGCCCCCGGGTCAAAGGCGGTAATCCCGTTGATCATGCTCGTCGAGCCGCATTTCCGCGTCACGAGCGGCGTCGTGCGCGCGCCGTTGCCGCGGTCATTGCTCTTGAGCTCCTTGGGGCGGAGGATTGCGGGCTGGGTCATGTGATGGTCCTCACTCGGGCGCTTTGGCGACAGGCTGGGCTGCTTTAACCGGGCCAATCCAGACGGTCTTGATATTGACGAACTCGCGGATGCCGTAGACGCCGAGTTCGCGGCCGTAGCCCGACCGCTTGATCCCGCCGAAGGGATAGCGGGGGTCGGAGGCGACCATGCCGTTGATGAAGACGGCGCCCGCGTCGATGTCGCGCGCAAGCCGGCGCGCACGCTCGACGTCCCCGGTCCAGATCGCGGACCCGAGGCCGTATTCGGTCTGGTTGGCCAGCCGAACCGCTTCCTCGGCATCCTTGACGCGGATGATGGCAGCGAGCGGCCCGAAAGTCTCCTCACAGAATGCAGCCATCTCCGGACGTACATGGTCGAGCACGGTCGGAGGATAGAAATATCCGGGCCGGTCGAGCGGCGCACCGCCGAGCTTGAGTTCAGCACCCGCGGCTAACGTTTTTTCGACCTGCGCATGCAGGCCGGTCATCAGGTTTTCCCGCGCCATCGGCCCGATATTGGTATCGCGCTCCGCGGGATCTCCAACTTTCAGCTTCGCGACTTTGTCGCAGAAAAGCGCGACGAAACGGTCGGCGATCGCTTCTTCCACAATGAACCGCTTGGCATTGACGCATGATTGCCCGACATTGATGTAGCGTGCCTTGACCGCGACGCTCGTCGCCTCTTCGAGATCGGCATCGGCGAGCACGATGAAGGGGTCGGAGCCGCCGAGTTCCAGCACCTGCTTTTTCAGAGCCTTGCCGGCCTGCGACGCGACGATGGCGCCCACTCCCGTGGACCCGGTCAAGGTGACGGCTGCGATCCTATCGTCCGCAATGATGCCGGCAACCTTGGCCGGCTCGATCAACAGGGTGGCAAAGAGGCCCTCGGGGCAGCCTGCCTCGCGCATGATCTCCTCGATGGCGAGCGCACATTCCGGCACGTTGTTGGCGTGCTTCAGGACGGCGCCGTTGCCGGCGGCAAAAGCCGGCGCTGCGAAACGGAAGAACTGCCAGAACGGATAGTTCCACGGCATGATGGCGAGCCCGACGCCCAGCGGATCGAAGACGACCGCGCTCTCCGATGCGTTCGAGGCGACTGGCTCATCGGCGAGGTATTGCACGGCGTGCTCGGCATAGAAATCGCAATTATAGGCGCATTTTTCGATCTCCGCCTCGGACTCGACGATCGGCTTGCCCATCTCGCGGGTGATCATCTCGGCATAGCGCGACTTGCCGGCACGCAGCACTCTGGCCATCGCGCCAAGCAGTCGAACCCGCTCCTCGACAGGCCGCTTGCGCCACGCCCTTTGCGCCGTCACGGCAGCTGAAAGCGCTCGATCGACATAGGTATCGTCATGGAGCTCGTATCGGGCAAGTTCCTTGCCGGTCGTTGGATTGGTCGTGACGATCATCGCCATTCTCCTACATTCGTCTTGCTTGAGAGAGGCCTCGCACCTAGCCCTGCGCATGGCCATTTCAACCCAGATCGCGGCTGCTCGTTAGGACGCCGTCGGCATCGACATAGGCGTAGGCGCCTGGGGCAAAGGTCACCCCGCCGAACTGGACAGGGACGCCAGCCTTGCCGGCTCCGTCCTTCACGGACTTCTTTGGGGTCACGGAAAGGCAAAAGACGCCAACATCCATGTCGTTGATCTCGGCACTGTCGCGGACGGAACCGTTGATGATGATACCGGCCCAGCCGTTGTCGCGAAGGATCATTGCGATCTGGTCGCCGAGGAGCGCAACGCGGCTCGACGCACCGCCGTCGACGACCATCACCCTTTCCTCGCCCGGCCTTTGCACCTCGGATTTCAGGAGCGCGTTGTCCTCAAAGCATTTCACTGTCGCGATCGGACCGGAAAAGGATTTCTTCTTCCCGAGCTTCAGAAATGGCAGGTTGCAGAATTGAACATCGTCGCCATGGGCATCGACCAGATCCGCGGTCTTCATCCAAATGTCTCCTTCAATATGCGCCGAACACGGCTTTGAGTTCGTGAACGTTTTCGTCTGATAGCATTCGCTTCGGCGCGTCCTTCAGCAGGATGAGGAGCTTCGCCGTCTCTTCGAGCTCCTCGGCAGCGTAGACCGCCGAGGCGATGTCCCTGCCGGTGACGACCGGGCCGTGATTGGCGAGCAGCACGGCGGCGTAGCGGCCGGCGAGCTCGCGGATCATGTCGCCCATCTTCTCATCGCCCGGCTTGACGTAAGGCAGAAGCTTCACCTCGCCGACGCGCATGACCACGTATGGCGTCAGCGGCGGAATGCAGTCATCGGGATCGATGTCGGCCAAGCAGGAGAGTGCCGTGGCGAAGGTGGAGTGCAGATGTACCACGGCACCCGTCTGCGGCCGCGTCTCATACAAGGCCCGGTGCAGGAACACTTCCTTCGAAGGCTTGTCGCCTGAGATGTGATTGCCATTGCGGTCGAGTTTCGAAAGCCGCGCCGGATCCAGAAATCCAAGGCAGGAGTTCGTCGGCGTCATGAGAATGCCGTCGTCGACTGCGGCACTGATATTGCCGGCCGACCCCATCGAAAATCCCCGGTCGAACAGCGACTTCGACAAGCGAACGATTTCCTCGCGTAGCTTGCTTTCAGCACTCATCGTCCCGCAAGCCTCTCCAAAGCCTTCGTGAAGAAATCCGGGGCACCGAAGTTCCCGGATTTGAGCGCCAGCGCGAGGGGATCGCTTCCCTCCGACAGAAGCACTGGGACGCCCGGGTCGATTTCAGGCCCGATCGCCAGCGCCCCAAGATTGAGCGCCGAGACCACGGCACCGGATGTTTCGCCGCCGGCGACGACAAGGCGCCTGACGCCGGCACTGACCAGTTCCCGGGCGGTTTCGGCAAAGAGGCTGTCGAGGGTCGCCGCCACCTTCTCTCGGCCGAAGCGCGCTTGGATCGCCTGAACCTCGTCAGGCGTGCTGGAGGAATAGGCGAGCGGCGCCCTCCCCTGATTGGCGAGCAGGAACGAGGTTAAGTCGGACGTCGCGACCCTGCCCTCCATCACACCGGTCACGTCGATTGCGAGCGTCGGGTGGTTGCGGCGGTGGATCTCCACCTGTTCGCGGGTGGCGCCGGAGCAGCTTCCGGCCAGAATGGCCTCCGGTCCATCAACGGGAAGCGTACCGGCGACGGTGCCATGCGCGAGGCCTCGCTCGATGAAGTTTGCGGCAAGGCCCAGTGCGATGCCCGAGCCGCCGGTGACGAGGCGATGCAAGGCCGCGGCACGGCCGATTGCGACGAGGTCGTCATCCGTGATCGCATCGACAATGACGAGGACACGGTTTGCCTCGCCATTCCTGCGCAAGGCCGCCTCAATCGCCGCGGCTCCATCGTGGACGGTGGTGATGTCGACATGGCCGACATCCGAAACCGTCTGCAACTGCAGCCAGCGGCGGATATCGGCATCGGTCATCGGGTTGAGCGGGTGGTTTTGCAGACCGGACTCGTTGAGAAGCCGGTCCTTCACGAAGAGATGCCCCTGATAGACGGTGCGTCCGGCCCCTGGAAATGCCGGGCAGGCGACGACACCCTTCACCCCGAGCGCTTCGGCAAGCGCCTCTGCGACCGGACCGATATTCCCGGTCGGCGTGGAATCGAAGGTCGAGCAATATTTGAAGACGATCTGCTCGCAGCCTTGATCGAGCAGCCATCTCAGCGCCTCGAGCGATTGCCTGACCGCCAGACCCGCGTCGATCGACCGGCTCTTCAGCGCGATGATACCAGCCTCGACCGCCGGGTCGGCGGCGCCACTTGGAATGCCAAGATATTGCACGGTGCGAAGGCCGCCCTGCCCTGGCAATCCCTTGGCAATCGTATTGGCGATGTCGCTCGCCCCGGTAAAATCGTCGGCAATGACCCCGAGAAGCATTCTTCACCCTCTTTCCGTTCGTCGGTCCCCGCTCAAAAGCCGTAGAGGCCTGCGGCATTCTCGACAAAAATCTTGCTTCGGGTCGCATCATCCCCCGCCCACTCGGCGCAAAGGTCCATCAGCAGCGCATCGTCCGGTTTGCCGGACTTGCCAGGCGAAGGATGCGGCCAATCGGTGGCCCAAAGCACGCGCTCTGGTGCCAAAGCGAGATAAGGTTTCGCAAGCGCACCCATGTCCTCGTAGGTTGGCGGCCCGACCAGCGTGTCCTGATAGATGCTGGAGAGCTTGGTGTAAGCCTTGCCCTTTTCGAGCAGGTCGGCCACGACCTTGAATGCCGGATGCTCTTTGCCGGCTGGTTGCGGAATTCGGCCGAGATGGTCGAAGACCGTGATGACCGGAAGGTTCTGGAACAGCCCGGCATGTTCTGCGATGCTGTCGCCCTTGATATGAACTTGGATATGCCAGCCGAGATCCGCAACGCGTGTCGCAAGCGGCTCGATCATGTCCACGGTCGTGGCGCCGGCTCTCGCGAGATTGAAGCGAATGCCACGGACGCCGGCGGCGTCGAGCCGCTTGAGTTCACCGTCGGTTACGGACGTGTCGACCACGGCAATGCCTCTCGCAGCGTCGCCGAACTCGGCCAATGCTTCGAGCAGGCAGGAATTATCCGTTCCATAGGTGGAGGGCTGAACGATGACGCTGCGCTCGAAGCCAAGCCGCTCCTTGAGACGGCGGTAATCGCTCACTCTCGCGTCCGGAGGAACGAGGCTCGCATTGGCGGCCGCGGGAAACTTGCTGTTGTAGATGTGGAAATGCGCGTCGCAGGTCTTCGGCGGCGCCTTGAACTTCGGATGGGCACTCCCCGCCGAGAAGGGAATTTCCTGCGCAAAAGCATTGGCCGGTGAAAGGACCGCAGCAGCCGCCACCGCCGTCCCTTGCAACATTTGCCTGCGTGTCAGATCTGCACTGCTCATTCAAGTCTCCTCCAGTTTGAACTGCTCGTCTGAAGATGCCTGGTTTCCGCCTAGGTCAGCAGGCGGCGAAGCTTGGCAACCGCCGCATCCGGGCTGGTCAGAACCGGGATAGGTGTGGCCGCCTGCACGGCCTCAAGCGCCCGCGCTGTCGAGAAATGCGCCAGCGTGATCGCGTCGAAGCCCTCAATCGTGGCTGCCGTCTCGGCTACCAAACGGTTGTGGGTCGCCTCGTCGCCAGCGCGGACCGCGTCAATGGCTCCGTCGACGAGAAAGCTTTCGATTTCGGCTGAGGGGCTCACTCGCGAAGCCTCTTCACGGAACTCGGCTTCCATCCCCTCCCGCGCCGGCGGGAAGGTGTAGAGCATGGCCGTACGGCCACCCTTGCGGATCGCGGCTTCGAACATTGCTTCGTTGGGCTTGAGAACGGGAATATCCAGTGTGCTCGCCGCCCGCTCGATGGCCGTGCCGAAGGACGAACAGGTGAAGAGGACCGCGTCGGAGCCGATCATGCGGGCGTACCTGGCCAGCGCCACGATACGATCGGACATTTGGTCGGTGATAGCGCCGTCTCTTGCTCTGTCCGGAGAAAGGCTATCTTCGAGGATGTTCACCCGCTCGGCCTCAGGCCAGCCGGCCTCGAAGGCGCTCCTGATCGGATCAATTGCGATCGGTGTCGCGTGGACAAGCGCGATCCTTTTTCGTGACGTCATCTTGGCTATCCTGGTTAGGAGGTGGCGGCCGCCCGGGAGGAAGGACGGCCGCCGCTTGAGACCTTGCTACTGCTGGCCCGCCGAAAACACCCAGACGCTTTCAGGTGGAATGCGCGCCCAGACGGTTCCCGATTGCAGTTGCTTGGCCCCGTGCGCCTTGGCGACAAAATCCCCACGGCGCAGACGATATTCCCACCTGTCCCCGAGATAGATGCTGTCGTCGAGATTCATCTCGAGCCCGCCTGATTGCGGCTGGTCGCTGACGCTGATCTGCTCCACGCGGATGACCGCCCGCGCATGCTGCGAGGCGGCCAGGCCGGACGCCTCGCGTATGGTGCCATCGAGGCTCCAATTGTCGCCGCCGATAACGGCGCTCTTGCCGTCGACCGTCTTCACCTTCGCCTTGACGATATTGTTGGCGCCGAGGAAGTCGGCCGAATAGAAGCTGTTCGGGTTGGAATAGATCTCCTGCGGTCCGCCTTGCTGGACGATGCGCCCGTCCTGCAGCAGGAGAATGTTGTCGGCCGCGGCTAGCGCCTCACTCTGGTCGTGTGTCACGAGGATCGCGCAGATCTCCAGGTCGAGGATGAGCTTGCGGATCCAGTAGCGCGCCTCCTCGCGCAGCTTGGCATCGAGGTTGGAAAGCGGCTCGTCGAGCAGCAGCACGCGTGGCTCGTAGACGAGCGCCCGGCAGATCGCGACGCGCTGCTGCTGACCGCCAGAGAGCTGCGACGGAAAACGGTCGGCCAGATGACCGAGGCCCATGCGATCGAGGATCGCCTGCACCCGCTTTTCAATGTCGGCCGGCGCCACATTGCGCAGTTTCAGGCCGTAACCGACATTCTCCTTGACGGTCCGATGCGGCCAGAGTGCGTAGGACTGGAAGACGAGGCCGATATTGCGCTGCTCCGGCGGAAGCGCCAGTTTCTTCTCGCCGTCGAGAACGGTCTTGCCGCCGATGACAATCTGACCGACTTCCGGCTGTTCGAGCCCGGCGACACAGCGCAGAAGCGTGGTCTTGCCGCTGCCCGACGCCCCGAGCAGCGCGACGATCGAGCCGCGCTTCGCGGTAAACGAGGCGCCTTTGAGGATCTGCAGGCCGCCGAGCCATTTCTGGACATTGCTAACAACGAGTTCAGTCATGGATTTTTGCTCCCAAACGGAGGGCGAGTGCGAGGCCTGCGCCCGTCAATACGATGCTGATGAGGGCGAGCGCGGCGATGGTGTTCATCGCGCCGGTCTGCAGCAGCGAGACCATCAGCGAGCCGATCACTTCGGTGCCGGCGCCCATGAGATAGACGCCTGTCGCATATTCGCGAAGGAAGATAATCATGATGAGTGCCCAGGCGCCGGCGAGGCCGGGACGAACGATCGGGATCACCACGTCCTTCCAGGTGCGGCCGATCGTGGCGCCAGTCGTACGGGCGGACTCTTCGAGTTCCGGCGCCACCTGAATGAGCGTGCCCTGTAGCAGCCTGAGGCCATAGGAGAGGCCGACGACCAAGTAGGCCACGAACAGGCTGACCAGGGTCGGCCGCAGCGGCGTCAGGAACGGCACGAACAGGAAGACCCAGAAGAAGGCAAGGCCGACCACCAGGCCCGGCAGGGCGCGTGGCAGAAGCACGATATAGTCGAGAACCGTGTTCGACATGCCCCAATTGCGGTGGCCGGCAAGCCCGACTGCCAGATAGATCGCCACCGCGACTGCGCCACCGACCACCGACAGGATGACGGTGTTAACAATGCCGTTATAGAGGCTCGGAACCTCGAGCATGCGGCTGAAATTTGCGAGGGTCAGTTGGTCGAAGAGGCTCACGCCCTCACCCCAGGCATCGACGAAGGCACGCACAGTGATGCCGCCGATCGGCAGGGCGACGGAGACGAAGAGCCAAAGACCGATGATTGACAGCGCAATGATCTGGCCGCTCTTGCCGAGCTTGAGAGTGGAGACGCGCGCGCCCTTGCCGCCCATGGCTGCGTATTTGCGGGCATTGCGCAGCAGCTTGCGCTGCATCCAGACGAGCGGCAGCGTGATCAGGACCAGCATCACAGCCACCACCGCCATCAGCTGATAGGTCGGCGTGCCGAACAAGGTGGTGAGCTTGTAGATATAGGTGGTGAGCACCATGATGCCGTTGGGGTCGCCGAGCACCAGCGGAATGCCGAAGGTTTCGAAGCCGAGAAGGACGTTGAGTGCGGCGGCGAAGATCAGCGCCGGCAGCACCATGGGTAGCGTCACGTCACGCGAAACCTGCCAGATGGAGGCACCGGTCGTGCGCGCGGCCTCCTCGAGATCGGAGGGAAGATTGCGCATTGCCGAGGAGACATAGAGATAGACATGCGGCACATGGCTCAGGCCGGCGATCAGGATCATGCCGGGCAGGCTATAGATGTTCCAGGGAACGACGCCGATGAGATCACGGATGAAAAGCGAGACGAAACCGGTAGGGCCGACCGAAACGGTGTAGCCGAAGGCGAGCACGATGGAAGAAATGAACATCGGCACCAGCACGAGGATTTCGAGCAGGCGCTTGGCCTTAATATCGGTGCGGGTGATCAGGAAGGCGAGCAGGCCACCGAGCGGCACGGCAATCGCGACCATGCCGAAAGAGAAAATCGCCGTCGTGCCGAGCGCCTTATAGAAATTCTGGTCGAAGAAGACGTAGCGATAGGCGTCGAGACCGAACCTGGCACGTGGGCTGAAGAAGGCGGCGGTCAGGAAACTCTGGTATATGATCAGGCCGACGGGCGCGAGAACCGCGATTGCGAGCAGGCCGATGACAATGCGCCTGTAAGCGCTGGCGTTGCCGTGGCGCGGCATTCTCGCCGGATATTTCTTTTCGGCTGCGGCTTTTGAAAGCTCGACTGCGGCCGGTGCTTGAGCGTGGGTAGACATTCCTTGCCTCTCGCAAACAGGAGCGGAGCCGCGGCGCATGGATAGCGCCGCGGACGGCGAAGCATCAGCGGCCGAGGGCTGCCTTCCAGTCGTTGAGGAACTGGACGCGCTTCATCTGATCCATATATTCAAGCACGCCTTCATCGACGGCGATCGGTTTTAGACCGCCGCCGACGCGTTCATTGAGCGTCTTGATGTTGAGGCCGGCAGTGACGTCTTCGCGGACGGACGGCAGGCCGCCTTCGGCGAGGAGCGCCTGCCCCTCGGCCGACAGCATGTAATCGACGAAGAGCTTGGCGGCGTTCGAATGCGGAGCATCCTTGGTGATCAGCGCCAGGCGGGAAAAGGCGGGCGTATAGTCAGACGCGAAGTGGACACCGAGATTAGGGCTTTCCTTGACCCAGTCGAGCGCATAGGAGCCGATGATATTGATTGCGATGACGTTCTCACCGGAAACGACCGTTTCCTTCATGCCGCCCGAACTCGAATAGATCTTCGCGCCGTCCTCGCCCATGGCCTTGGCGAGATCCCAGAAGTCCTTGCGGTTGCGCGCGTCATTTGAGTGATGGAGGAAACCGGAGCCGCTCTTTTCCGGGTCAAAAGTCGCCACCTTGCCTTGCAGCATGGACTTGTTGTCCTTCAGGAAGGTAATCATGTCGGCATAGGTCTTCGGCAGCTTGTCTGCCGACAGGACCTTGGTGTTGTAGATCACGCCGATCGGCTCTACGGTCGTGGCATAGAGCGTGTTCTTGTAGTTGGCCCAGCTCGGCAACTTGCCCGCTTCCGGAGATGCATACTCGCTAGCATAGCCGTCCTGGACCAGCGTCATCTGCAGATCCATGGCCGAACTCCAGACGATATCGGCGGTCGTCTGGCCAGCAGCGGCTTCCGAGATCACCTGATTATAGGTGCCGTTCGTGCCAAGGTCGTTGTAGGCGATCTTGATGCCGTATTTCTTGGTGAACCCGTCCTGCAGTTTCTGCGACTGGGCCGCGTCCGTAGACGTATAGATGGAGACGGTACCCTCCTCCTTGGCTTTGGCGACGAGGTCGGCATAGTCTGACGGATAGCCGGCCGGCACTTCCTGGGCAGAGGCTGGGGCTACAATTGCTGTCATGACCGCCGCGGTGACGGCGAATGTTGCCGAGCGGGCGATGTATTTCATGTTCATAATCCTGATCTCCCAATAGCGCCCGTGCACGAAAGCTCCTCCGGGCAAATGCGCGAGGGCCACTCCTTGCCCTCGCTTCCTCCAACTTTGCAATTTGGATTTGTAAAACCAAAAGTGCAAACACTTAGGCGTTGACAGCCTTCCGGTCGCCGCCGCGGTTCTGGACAGCCTTGGCCACGAGCGAGCCAAACGTGTCGGTGTTGGTGTTGCCGCCGAGATCGCGCGTACGAGTCGCGGGATTGGCGAGAACCTCGTCGACGGCTCGCTCGATTTCCGCGCCGGCGACCTCGAATTGTGGCAAGCCGCGCTGCTCGCCGAGCCAGCTCAGCATCATCGCCGCCGAGAGGATGAGCGATGTCGGGTTGGCGATATTCTTATTCTGGATGTCCGGCGCCGAGCCGTGCTGGGCTTGGGCGCAGACAAGGCCGGTTTCGGCATTGGCATTGATCGAGCCGGCAAGACCCAAGCTGCCCGAGAGCTCGCTGGCGAGGTCGGAAAGGATGTCGGAATAGAAATTGGTGGCGACGATCACGTCGAAGCGCGAGGGGTCGCGCACCAGATGCGCCGCCATGGCGTCGATGATGAATTCGTTGAGTGTGACCTCGGGGAATTCGGCTGCGATCTTGCGCACCTGCTTGAGGAACAGGCCGTCCGTCAGGATGAAATTGTTGGCCTTGTGGACGGCCGTCACCTTCCTGTTGCGCTTCATGGCAAGGAGAAAGGCCTGACGGGCAATACGCTCACAAGCCGAAGCCGTGATCTTCCGGACAGACAGCGCGACATCCGGCGTCGGCATGAATTCGCCCGTACCGGCATACATGTTGCGGTCCGGATAAAAGCCTTCCGTTGCCTCGCGCATGATGACGAGGTCCATCTTCTTGGCGTCGTTCAGGAATGGACGGGAGCGTGCCGGGCGGACATTGGCGTAGAGATCGAGCTTGACGCGGAAGCCGGCCGATACGTTGACGCCGCCCTTGTCACGGGGCGGATAGTCCATGTGCGACTGGGGACCGAGAATGATCCCGTCGAAGGTGCGGGCAAGCTCGATCGTCTCATCCTGGAGAGTGGAACCATGTTTTTCCAGGCTCGTGAAGCCGGTGTCCTCGTAGTGGTATTCGAGGCCCAGACCGAAAGCCGCGTCCGTGGCCTTCATGACCTCCATTGTTGCCGCGGTGATTTCGGGACCGATCCCATCACACGGCGTCACGAATATTTTCATCTGACAAATCTCCCATGAGGCAACGACCGACAGGCCGCGCAACGTCACGGGCGGATTATTGGCTTTTTAAATCTGAAAATGCAATAGCTATTTTTCGAGGAGCTCTTTTTCATGCGCCTGGTGCGACCAGGACCAGGTCACGGGCGACTTCTTGGAGAGCGCACCGCCGAGGTGCCGGCGCATTGCGTAAGAAGCCTCGACGACCTCACCGCGCTCGAGAAGATCAAGAATTTCGAGATGTTCCTGGCACTGACGCACAGTGCGGCTGCGGTCGACACGGGACCGATATTCGAGCAGACGCCGCATCCGGTTCACGCGCACGAGCGAGAGGTGGAAAAACGGATTGTTCGACATCTTGATCAGTTCTTCATGGAAGAGTGCGCCGTTGTGGAGAAGCCGTTCCGCTGGCAGCCGTTCAATATCAGTCTCCAGCATGCGCAACTGAATGCGGCGTTGCTCCTCGATGATCTTCCGATCCAGCCGGAACGCGGGTTCCAGCATCGCGGCCGGCTCGATCAGCATACGGAAGCGGTAGATCTGCTCGAAAGCCTCGGGCGTCTTGGCGACCGGCAGGAAGCGCCAGCCGTAACCCTGCT
The DNA here is from genome assembly GCF_009601505.1 of Sinorhizobium terangae. GTDB lineage: Bacteria > Pseudomonadota > Alphaproteobacteria > Rhizobiales > Rhizobiaceae > Sinorhizobium > Sinorhizobium terangae. The sequence goes on along the minus strand of NZ_WITC01000115.1, from coordinate 55,343 downwards.
TGCGCTCGGCCCATCCCTCGCGAGACGCGCGCATCAGGACATCGTTGACCTGCGACTTCGTCAGATCGTAGCGTTCCCTCAGCATCTGCTCGGTGACTTCGGCCGGTATCCGATCGGTGAGCCAGTCTTCTGCAAGACGCTGGTAGTCGTTGGACACTTCGAATGGCTCCGCATCCTCGCGAACGCGTTCGGCGATGCTGTCGGTGATCTCCTTGACGAAGAAGCCCCTGTTTTCCTTCTGCTCGAGGAGACCTTGCGTCGCCAGCATGTCCATCGCTTCGCGCACGGGCGAGCGGGAGACGCCAAAGCGGTCTGCAAGCTGCTGCGTCTTCAGGTGGTCGCCGACCGACAACTCTCCCGAAGTGACGAGCAGGGTGATTTCATTCGCAATGGTTTGTGCCAATTGGCTGGAACGCATCTCGATCAACCCCGTATGAAACATCGATGTCGCCGCAGGTTAATCCATGCCGGCCGCAAAGGGAACAAATCGAGCGAAACAATTTGCATATCTGGGCCCTAGAAAAGCCAAAAAATGGTAGAACCTCCATTGACACCACGTATATTTTGGCTTTTTGCATATTAAAAAATCATTCAACGGAGGAGACATGAGCTTTCTTCAGCTAGCGACACCATACGGAGTCGTCAAAGCACTTGATCTCCCCACAATCTTCGGCGGGGATCTCGCGAGACTGCCCTTCGTCCATCGAATCCTTCTGGAAAACGTTGCCAGGGAAGACGCAGACCGCCTGCCGTCCATGATCACAGTCTTGCGGGGCTGGCTTGTCAGCGGCACGAGCGAGGCCGAGATCGCCTTCCATCCCTCGCGTGTCCTCATGCACGACACGACCTGCGTGCCCGCGCTGGTCGACATTGCTGCCATGCGCGACGCCATCGCGGAAGCCGGCGGTGACCCGGCAAGCCTCACGCCGGTCCTGCCGGTCGACGTCTCCGTCGATCACAGTATCGGCGTCGACATGTATGGACAGCCCCAGTCTCGTGCCTTCAACATGCAGCGCGAGATGGAGCGCAACAGCGAGCGCTACCGCCTGATGAAATGGGCGACGACCGCTCTTCCGGGTGTCACCGTGCATCCACCGGGCACCGGGATCATGCACACGCTCAATCTCGAGCAATTGGCGACCGTCATCCGCCTCGAAGACCGGAACGGCGAGACCTGGGCCACGCCGGACACACTTATCGGAACCGACAGCCACACGCCGATGATAAACGGTATCGGCGTTCTTGGCTGGGGTGTGGGCGGGCTGGAGGCGGAAAGCGTATTCTTTGGTTTCCCCGTCACGATACGCCTTCCGGATGTCGTCGGTGTGCGCCTGACCGGACGGCTCTCGCCCGGCGTGCTGTCAACGGACTTGGCGCTAGACGTTACGCACCTCCTGCGGCGCCACGCGGTCTCGGGAGAGTTCGTCGAATTCTTCGGACCGGGTGTGGCAACGCTCTCAGGCGGAGACCGCGCCGTCATCGCCAACATGGCGCCGGAATATGGAGCATCAACCGGCTATTTTCCGATCGACAGTCAGACGATCGAATACCTGCGTGGAACCGGTCGAGCGTGCGAACATTGCTCACTGGTCGAAAGTGCCGCGCGTGCGATGGGCCTCTGGTTTGATCCGGAAGCCGAGCCCCGCTACACCAGGGTCATCGAACTCGATCTCGGCAATGTGTGCGCCCTTATGGCCGGGCCGCAGCGCCCGCAAGACAAGTTGGCGCTCACAGAGGCCGCCTCTGCCCTGGAGGCGGCAGTTGGCAGGCCGCTCGGGGAAGGATCCAAAGGCATTCCGGACGGCGCAATCGCGATCGCGGCGATCACGAGCTGCACCAACACCTCCGACCAGCGCCTCTTGGCCGCCGCCGGTCTTGCCGCCCGCAAGGCAAACCGGCTCGGTCTGCGCCCGCCTTGGTGGGTCAAGACATCATTGGCGCCGGGCTCGCCATCCGCCGAACTCTTCCTGAAACGGAGCGGTCTGTTGGTGGACTTGGAGGCCATCGGCTTCGGTATCGTGGGCCACGGCTGCACCACCTGCATCGGCAATTCGGGGCCACTCCAGCCGGACATGGCCGAGGCAATCGCCAACGGCACGGTTGCCGCCGCCCTCCTCTCGGGCAATCGCAACTTTCCCGGCCGGATTCATCCAAGTCTGCAATTCGGCTTTCTCGCCTCACCGCCGCATGTGGTCGCCCTCTCGATCATCGGCAAATTCTGTTCCCATCCGATGAACCTTGAAATCGCAAAGGCCTCCGACGACTCCGCCGTCCATCTTTGCGATCTCCTCCCATCGGACGAAGAGATCGACGCGATCCTGCGAGACTTCTCGGATAATGAGGATTTTGGTCGGGCCTTCCACGATGCGGCGCAGAACGAGGCATGGCTCGCCCTTGAGGCGCCGTCGTCTCCAACGTTTCCCTGGGATGAGAGCTCGACCTATATCCGGCGTCCGCCTTTCGCCGGCATCAGCTCCACCAATCGGCTCGGAACCTACTCGGCCCATCCGCTGCTCGTGCTTGGCGATGACATGACCACGGATCACATCTCCCCCGCCGGCCAGATCGTCGCCGAGAGCTATGCCGGGCGTCATCTCGTTGCCGCCGGCGATCAGCCCAACGATCTCAATGTCTATGCGGCCCGACGAGGGAACTGGCAGGCCATGGTTCGCGGTCTCTTCGACAATCGGACTGCCGCCAACCTCCTGCTTGGCGGGGAACCAGCCTCAAGGACCGTGCATGCGCCTTCAATGGAGGAAGGTCCGCTATGGGAGGTCGCCCAACGCTACCGGCAGGAAGGCCGGTCCGTCGTCATCGTGGCCGGAGAGCGATATGGGGCCGGTTCATCACGCGATTGGGCAGCCAAAGGCGTCGCATTGCTGAGCGTGCGCGCCGTCATTGCGAGAAGCTTCGAGCGCATCCATCGCACCAATCTGATCGGCATGGGCATTCTACCGATCGCGATCGAAAGCTTGTTGCCCTCACTTTCGGCACAGGACCTCATTGAAATTGATGCCACGCGCATCCATCCGCGCTGCGATGTGAGGCTAGTTCTACAGCGCGCGTCCGGTGCCCAGGAGATATTGACGGCGCGCGCTGCCGTAGAGACCGAGCAGGAGGCCAAGACAATGCTTGCTGGCGGAATGATCCCTCTTATTCTTAACCCGCTACTCGCCGGCACAAGAGACTTAGCTACGAACGGTAGCAGCGAAGGGCACATTGGATGACGACCTCCGTCGACTTCATTGACGCCCGCAACGGTTCGGCAGCCGCCATGAGTTCGGACAATTCGGCGTCGGAACGCCTGCCGGGCCATTTCATCGGCAACTATGGCCCGCATTGAAGAGTTCTCGAGGCCAACGCCGCGAGAAGTGCTTCGGATCGGTGCAAGAGCAGATGAACTGCTTCATGCGGTTGCCACACATTCATCGAACCATGTCAGACACCGTTGCCGTCGACGGCTACGGCCACCAGGTCCTATATGACTGCCCTTTCGATAAAAGGTCGATTGTTGAGGACTCTCTCGTACCCGACTTCCGTCAAATCGAGGGTTCGATACTCGTTATAAATGATAAGTTCGGACACACCTCGGCCGGTGGCCGGTCCCTGCTGCAAACCGTGGCCCGAAAAGCCATTTGCGAAGAGGAAGTTGCGCACTTCAGGATGGCGGCCGACGATCAGATTTTGGTCGAGGGTGTTGTAATCGTAATGACCTGCCCATTGATTGACGACCTTGATCGCTTCGAATTTCGGCGAGCGTTCGGCGAGTGCCGGCCAGATGATCTCTTCGAATTCTTCATAGCGCGGTTCGAAATCGTCCCAGTCCGACGTTGGGTCCTCGACAGGTGGGCAGCCCGTCAGGAAAAAGCGGCCCTCGGGACGGCAGAACACACCGCTCGGGTCGATCATCAGCGGCAGTCGGCCATCGTTGATGTTGGCCGTGCCTTCCGGTGTGTCGGCGCAATCGAAGACAAACAACGTGCGCTTGCGCGGCTCCACCGGGATATCGAGGCCCGCCATACGCGCCGTCAATGCCGCGCGCGGACCTGAGCAGTTCACGATCGTGCCGGCACCGACGGTCGTACCCGACTTCAGGGCAACGGAGGTCACGCGACTTCCTTGGCGCCCAATGCCCACGACCTCGTCGGCAACATAGTCCACACCGAGCGAACGCGCCTTGTTGCGGAAGCCGTACATCAGGCCGGTATTGTTGAACCAGCCCTCGCCGGACCGGCCGTAGGATGCGAGCTCGATATCGGCGACATTGAGATGCGGAAACGCGTTGGCGAGTTCATCGCGGTTGAGAAGCAAAACGTCGGCGCCACAGGATATTTGCGCCTTATGGTTTTCGCGGAGGGTCTGCACTTGCTGCGGCCTGTTGGCAAGAAAGAGATAGCCGCCAGATTGAAAACCCAGATCCGGGCGATCGTCGCCCACCTGCATCATGTCGGCGAAGTTGCGAATGACCTCGGAACCATACTGGCTGATCCTGACATTGATCGGATTGGAGAATTGCGTCCGGATCGAAGACGACGACAGGGAAGTCGACGCCTTCGCATAGGTCGGGTCCTTCTCGATCACGAGAATCGAGCCGTCGAAATCCGGATTGGCGGAGAGATAATAGGCGACGGCCGAGCCGATGACAGCGCCGCCGACGACCACGACATCGTAGGAATTCTTCATTTGGACGCCTCGTGGTCGGGATGCGGCAGGTCGACGAACCAGCCGCCGAGATGCTGGGTTGCGGGGGCGTGCGGGTCGAGGCGCGGCACGGCGGCCTCGACTTTCTGGCGCGCGAATTCGGTATTGTCCCTGGGATGATAGCCCAGCCTCCCCCAATTGGTATTGTCGACCGGGCAGACCTTGTTGTCGGATAGGCCGAAGGCGATGGTGCAGCCGATATGCGGCGCGGTCAGCGCCGCCTCCACCAGCCGAACGCAATCATCAAACGACAGCCAGGACCACAGCATGCGGCGCTCCGGCGGTTCCGGGAAGGATGAGAAGATGCGCAGGCAGGCGCTTTCCAGGCCGAACTTGTCCCAATAGAACTGCGCCAGCGCTTCGACAAAGCATTTCGAGACGCCGTAAAGGCTGTCCGGGCGCACCGGGGCAGCCTCGTCGATATTGTCCGTTAGCTTGTGATAGCCGATGGCATGGACGGAGGAGGCGTAAACGACTCGCTTGACGCCGTGGCGACGCGCCGCCTCGTAGATATTGTAGCTGCCCTCGATATTGGACGCGAGAATCGTCTTCCACGCCGTTTCGAGCGGCGCCCCACCGAAATGGACGATGGCGTCGACGCCTTTTACGGCATTTTCGACCGCTTTAGCATCCGCGAGATCGAAGACGAAATCTTGTTCATGCGGCGCCAGATCGGAGATCTCGACCCGGTCGGCGACGCGGACCTCGTTGGCTAGATGCGCCAACCCGTTGCGGAGCTGGGTTCCCAGGCGGCCGGCGGCGCCCGTGATTAGAATGCTGTTGAAATCCTTGGCCATTGTCGTGTCCATCACTTCTTGAGCTTGGCAACGGCGCGGCCGATGCGCGTCACTGCCTCGATCAAAACCTCTTCCGATGTTGCCGTGGAAATGCGGAAGAACGGCGAGAGGCCATAGGCTGTGCCCGGCACCGCCGCCACATGACCTTCATCGAGAAGATACTTGGCCACCGCGACGTCGTCGGCAAGTGTTTGGCCGGAGGGGGTGACGGCACCGATCAGCGCAGCACAACCTATATACGCGTAGAACGCACCTTCCGGGGGATCGAGTGTGAGCGCATCGATCCTCGATATGCCCTCGACGACAAGATTTCGGCGGCGTTCGAAGGCGGCGCAGAACGTTGATACCTCGTCCTGCGGCCCTTCGAGCGCAGCTTTGGCAGCGATTTGGGCGGGCGCGCTTACGGATGTGCAGGACTGGCTCTGGACAGTCGCCATCGCCTTGATGAGGTCCTTCGGGCCGGCGGCATAGCCGACGCGCCATCCGGTCATGGCATAAGCTTTTGAAACGCCGTTGACCACCAGTGTGCGTTCGAGCAGTTCCGGGGAGGCCGCGCCGAAGGAGACGAATGTCCGGCCGTCGAAGATGATGTGCTCGTAGATCTCGTCGGACAGGATCAGGACCTGCGGGTGTTTCGCCAGAACCGCGCCGAGCGCTTGGAGCTGTTCCTTGGAATAGACCGCACCCGAGGGATTGCTAGGCATGTTGAGGAAAAGCCAGCGCGTCTTGTCGGTGATCGACGCTTCAAGGACCTCAGGCGTCAGCCGGAAGCCCGCCTCAGCCAGGCATTCCGGCGTCACCGGGACGCCCCCGAACAACTTCGCCATTTCGGGATAGGACACGAAATAGGGTGCGGGAAGGAGAATTTCGTCGCCCTCCTCCACGCTCGCCATCAGCGCGTTGAAGATGATCTGCTTGGCGCCATTGGCGACGGCGATCTGGTCGAGCGCATAATCGAGGCCGTTTTCGCGCTTGAACTTGGCCGCAATCGCCTTGCGCAGATCCGGCGTTCCCAGCGACGCCGTGTAGAGCATACGCTCCCGGCTGGCGGCCTCGAACGCAGCCTTGGTGATATGGGCGGGTGCGGCAAAATCCGGCTCGCCAAGCCCGAGATCGATGACATCGATGCCGGTCGCTGCAAGCTCCTTCGCTGCCTGGGAAACGGCCATGGAGGCCGACGGCTTCACCGCCGACAGTCGGCTAGCAATACAGGTCACGACTTCTTCTCCGTAACATATCCCTTGGACAGATCTTCGGCCCGGGCTTCGGGCGCGCGCTCGGCCGGATCGCCGAAGCCGCCGCCGCCCGGCAGTTCGAGCTTCAGCCTTCGGCCTGCGGGCACGTGCTGCCACCCCTTGGGACGCAGCTTGGTGCCGTCGTCGAGCGTGGCCGAGCCCGGTGCGCCATCCCTACCGCCGGCACGACCCCGTGCCGGCGTGGAGATGCGGTCGAACATGGCCGAGAAATCGAATTCGTGGCCCTCGGCGGGGGCGATTTCGATCACCTGGCCGAGGCCACCGCGATACTTGCCGTCACCGCCGGAATCCGGGCGAAGCTCCTTGCGCCAGATAACGATCGGGCCGGTATGTTCCGTTGCCTCGATCGGCATCGTGTGGACGCCCGAGGGGAACGCGGTCGATGACAGGCCGTCAAGATCGGGTCGCGCGCCCATGCCGCCCGAATTGAACATCAGCACCTCGGCTCGGCGGCCGGGTGCACCGGCGACCGGACGCACGGACATATGCACGTTCCAGAGCGCCGCCGCGCCTTCCGCAAGGATCTGACCGGGAAGCGCCTTGGCCAGGGCGCCGAGGACAAGGTCCGGAACCATGTGGCCGATGACATGGCGCACGGAGACCGGCGCCGGGCGCCCGGCATTGAGGATATTGCTGGGCGAGGACACATTGAATACAGCGAGCGAAGCCGCATTGTTTGGGATGTCAGGCGCGACGACGCATTTCAGTGCATAGCAGGCATAGGCCTTGGTATAGATCAGAGGTACGTTGATACCCCAGCGGCTTACCGCCGCGCTGCCGGCGAAATCGACATTGACGCCGTCATTGGTGATCGTGACCTTTGCAGCGAGCTTGATCGGCTCGTCATAACCATCGGTCAGCATCTCGTTCGACCACGACCCCTTCGGCAATCCTGCGATGCGCTCCATGGTCGCGGCATGGGTGCGTGACAGAATGAAATCGCCCAACGTGTCGAGATTGTCATAGCCGACTTCGTTCAGCATCTCGATCAGGCGGCGATGGCCGACGTCGTTGCAGGCGGCGAGCGAGAAGAAGTCGCCGATGACCTGGTCGGGTTCGCGCACGTTGAGACGGAGGATCTTCAACAGATCCTTGTTCACCACGCCGCGTTCGGCGAATTTCATGATCGGGATCTGGATGCCTTCCTCATAAACCGACTTGCCGTCGGCGCCGAAGCCGCGCCCGCCTACATCTACGACATGGGCGGTGCAGGCAAAGAAGCCGATCAGCTCGTCGCCCTTGAAGGACGGCGAGATCATGGTGATGTCATGCAGATGACCGGTGCCTTTCCAGGGGTCGTTGGTCACATAGGTATCGCCCGGGTACATTTCTTCGCGTGGAATCTCGGCGATGAAATGCAGCACGGCCTCTGCCATGGTGTTGACGTGGCCCGGCGTGCCAGTCACAGCCTGGGCCAGCATTTCGCCCTTGGCATTGTAGACCCCCGCTGACAAGTCGCCGGCTTCGCGCACCGAAGTGGAGAAGGCGGTGCGGAGCAAGGTTAACGCCTGTTCCTCAACGACCGAGATCAGTCGGTTCCACATGACCTGCATGCGGATTTCATTGATGTCGCCCATGGATCAGAGCCCTTTCCGCACGAGCAGGATGGTGCCATCGGCCTGAATGACGGCATCGAATGGCGAAGTGACGACGGTCGAGGTTTCCCGCTCGACGATGACTGCAGGTCCGGAAATCCGGTCGCCGGCATCAAGCGCGTCGCGCGGGACGATCGCTGTTTCCAATTCCTTGCCGGACGCCGGATCGAAGACATTGCGCGTGGGGTGACCGGAGGCGGCACGGCCGCTGGCGTCGAGCGCGAACTTTTCGCCTTCAGGGCGAATGTCGTTCGCCTTGACCGACCAGGTCACGAATTCCACTTCCGGACCTTCGACCGCACGGCCGAAGAACTGCGCGTAGCGCTCCTTGAACGCCTCTTCGATCGAAGCCTTGTCGTCGTTGACGAATGCACTGTCTGGCATCGGGACCGGGATTTCCCAACCTTGGCCGGCATAGCGCATGAACGCCGTTACTTCGCGGGTTATGACACCTTCGGTGCCGGCGCGCACGAAGCCCTCGGCGGTCGCCTTCAGCTGGTCGAGCATCGCGTTGATCGACGCCGCGTCGAATTTCGACAGGCCGACGATTTTGGAGGCAAGCGCCTCGTAGCCGAACGGCGCCTTGAGGAAGCCGATGGCCGAGCCGACACCGGCGCCCTGCGGGATCAGGCAGCGATCGACGCCGAGCTTTTCGCACAGCCGCGCTGCATGCAGCGGGGCAGCGCCGCCGAAGGCAATCATCGTATTGTCGGAAATGTTCTTGCCATGCTCGACGGCGTGCACGCGCGCGGCATTGGCCATGTTCTCGTCGACGACCTCGACGATGCCGAAGGCTGCCGCCTGCGGTCCGAGGCTGAGCCTTTCGCCGACATCGCGCGAGATCGCCGCCTTGGCCTTGTCGACCGAAAGCCTGATCTTGCCGCCGGCGAAATTGTCCGGATCGAGCTTGCCGAGCACGAGATCGGCATCGGTGATGGCGGGGCGTTCGCCGCCACGCTGGTAGCAAGCCGGGCCGGGTTCGGAGGCCGCCGATTCCGGGCCTGCCTGGATCCGTCCCATGGCATCGACCCAGGCGATTGAACCGCCGCCGGCGCCGATCTCGATCATCTCGATGACGGGAATGGAGATCGGCATGCCCGATCCCTTGGAGAAGCGGTAGGTGCGGGCGACCTCGAAGGTGCGCGCGGTCTGTGGCTCGAAGTCCTCGATCAGGCAGACTTTTGCTGTCGTGCCGCCCATGTCATAGGACACGACGCGGTTCAGGTCGAAACGGCGGGCGACGTCGGCCGCGAAGATCGCGCCACCCGCCGGGCCTGACTCGACCAGCCGCACCGGGAACTCCGCCGCGGTCTCGACGGAAATCAGGCCGCCGCCGGAGTGGATCATGAAGACCGGGCATTGCGCGCCCATCTCCTTGAGGCGCACTTGCAGGCGGGAAAGATAGTCCGCCATCTGGGGCCGCACATAGGCATTAGCGCAGACCGTGTTGAAGCGCTCGAACTCCCGCATCTGCGGCGACACTTCCGACGAGATCGAGATCGGGATGGAGAGCTTGCGCGACAGTATTTCCCGCGCCCGCTGCTCATGTGCCGGGTTCATGTAGGAGTGGATGAAGCCGATGGCGATGGCGCCGAAATTGCCGGCGGCGATGGTGTCGGCGATCGCTTCGAGCGTTGCCTCGTCAAGTGGCTGGAGCTCCCGGCCCTGCGCATCCATGCGACCCTTGACGACGAAACGGTCTTCTCGCGGGATCAGCGGCTTCGGCAGCACGAGGCTGAGGTCGTACTGTTCGAAGCGGTTCTCGGTGCGCATTTCAAGCACGTCCCGGAAACCTTCCGTGGTGACCAAGGCCGTCCGCGCGCCGCGCCGCTCGATCAGCGCATTGGTCGCGAGCGTTGTGCCATGGATGATGATGTCGATATCGCCGGTCGCGATGCCGGCATCCCGGACGACGATCTCGATCCCGTCGAGGATGGCCTGCTCGGGCGCCGTATAGTTCGTCAGCACCTTGGTCGAATGGAGCGTGCCCCCGACATCGAGCGCGATATCGGTGAAGGTGCCGCCGATATCGGCGCCGAGGCGGATTTGATGACGCGATGTCATGCGGGTTCCTTTACGGCGAGAGCGGCCTGACGCATCTGGCTGAGCGTGCGCCGCGGTGTGAGTGCTTCTGGCGAAATGTCGAGGTCGAGCAAAGCACCGGTCTTCGAGGCACGCGCGCGGTCGAAGGCCGCGGCGAAGTCGGCCGTCGTCTCGACCCGCTCGGCGTGGAAGCCATAGGCTTTCGCGAGCACCACGAAATCGGGATTGACCATCGTCGTGCCGGAGACGCGCTCCGGATAGTGCCGCTCCTGATGCGCACGAATGGTGCCATAGATCCCGTTGTTGAGGAGCAGGATGATCGGCTGGGCGCCGGCCTGCAGCGCGGTCGCGAGTTCCTGGCAGTTCATCTGAAAATCACCGTCCCCGGCGAAGCAGACGACCGTGCGATCGGGATGCGCCACCTTTGCGGCAATCGCCGCGGGGACACCATAGCCCATGGCGCCAGACTGCGGCGCCAGCAGGCGCGCCTTCGGACCGAACTTGAAGAACTTGTTCGGCCAGACGGTGAAATTGCCCGCGCCATTCGTGAGGATGACGTCGTCAGGCAGGACGTCGTTGAGCAGTGACGTGACCTTGCCCATGTCGACCGGTGACGGCAGATCGCCGAGTTCGAAGCCCTTCAGATAGGAGTCGCGAGCACGCTCGCGCCATTGCGACCAGGGGCCCTTGACTGGGGCCACATCGCCCAATGCCGCGGCAAAGGCGTTCGGTCCGGCCTGGATGCCGAGGGCAGGACGGTAGACTTTGCCGATCTCGAGGTCGGAACCGTGCACATGGATGATGGCCTGCCTCGGGCTAGGCACGTCGAAGAGAGTGTAGCCGTCCGTTGAATTCTCGCCGAACCGATTGTTGATCGCGAGGATGACGTCGGCTTCCCTCAAGATCGTCTTGACGGATTCGACCATGCCGACACCGGCCTCGCCGCAAAAGGTCGGCGAATTGTTGTCATATCGGTCCTGGTAACGAAACACGGCGACCACGGGAATATCGGAGGCCTCGGCGAAGTTCTGCACGCGCGCCATCGCGCCGGGCTTCCAGTTGCAACCGCCATAGAGAATGACGGGGCGCTCGGCACTGCCGAGCGTTTCGCGAAGCCGCGCCATGGCGGCGGCTGATGGCGCCGGCTCCGATATGTCGAGGGGGCCCGAGAGAGGCTCTGCATCAGTCATTGAGGTGAGCATGTCTTCCGGCAGAGCGATAACCACAGGTCCGGGGCGTCCGGTGACGGCCATGGTCCAAGCACGGGACAGGATCTCAGGAATCCGGTCAGCGTCGTCGATCTCGACGGCCCATTTTGCGATGGTGCCGAAAGCCGCGCGATAATCGACTTCCTGAAAGGCTTCGCGGCCCCGCATGTCGCGTCCGACCTGACCTACGAACAGCAGCATCGGAACCGAGTCCTGCATGGCGGTGTGCACGCCGATCGAGGCATTGGTCGCACCCGGTCCGCGCGTGACGAAGCAGATGCCCGGCTGGCCTGTCAGTTTGCCATAGGCCGCCGCCATGAATGCCGCCCCGCCTTCGTTGCGGCACAGAACATAGTCGAGGCGCCCGCGCGTGTCGTGCAGCGCATCGAGGACCGCGAGATAGCTTTCGCCCGGCACACCGAAACTCTTCGTCGCACCGAGCCCGTTCAGGCTATCGACGAGGAGCGTTCCTCCATTCCGTTTCATACTGGTTTCCTGGTCTCTTGAGATGCGTCGGCACGCGGAAGACAAACGCTATCCCAAAGCCGGCCGGAGGTCGGCGGCGTCAGCGATCATTGTTCGAACTTGACCATCTGACCGCCACCCGCAGCCTGATCGGTCGGCAGGACTTCCACCCGGGCGACGTCGACAAAGACCGGCAGTTCAATGGCGTTGGCGATGACGGTGGCGATGTGCTCCGGCTGGATGGGCCTGTAGCCATCGTAGAGAACGGCTTGCGCCTGGTTGCCGGCAATGGCCGTGCGGTAAAGACCCGTCTGGACGCGACCGGGCACGACCTCCGTCACCCGGACCGACGTGCCAAGGAGATCGCAGCGCAGATTGTCGCAGAACAGGCTGAGCCCGGCCTTGGATGCCCCGTAGACGCTCATCGAGGGATACGCCGCCTGGCCGCCGGTCGAGCCGATGAAGATCAGGTGCCCCCGCTTGCGGGCGACCATTCCAGGAAGGACGGCTCGGGTGAGATGCATGGGCGCCTTGAGATTGATGTCGATCATCGCGTCGATCTCGGTGGGATCGATCTCGTGGAATGCGGCACGGGTCGACAGGATGCCGGCATTGTTGACGAGGATGTCGACCTCGATATCTTCCAAGCTGGCGGCCAGGGCCGCGGTGTCGCGCACATCCGCTATCACGATCTTCGCGCCGGAGGACGACGCCAGCTCTTCGAGCGCGGGGGCATTGCGGCCTACCGCGTAGACATCGAGCTCCATCTGCCGGAGCCTGAGCACGGTCGCCCGGCCGATTCCGCTCGTCGCTCCCGTAACCACGGCCGTCCTGTACGCGATGGCGTCAGACATAGATGTAGCCTCCACTGATCACCACGTTCTCGCCGGTGGCATAGGTATTGCGGCTGCTGGCCATCATGACAATCCACTCGGCCATCTCGACCGGTTCGGCCGCGCGGCCGAGCGCGCTTGCCTTGGCAAGCTCGGGCAGGAAGCCGAGCTCCTTGGCGCGGTCGGTGGCAAAGCCGGCCGGCGCCACGGAGTTCACCAAGATGCCGTCGGCGGCGCATTCCTGCGCGAAGGACTTGGTGAGGCTGACGACCGCGGCCTTGGTGGCTGCATAATGGGCGTTCTGCGGATGCGCCTTGAACGCATCGACGGAGGTGACATTGACGATGCGGCCCGTGACTTCAGGCGAGTTCATAAAACTGCGCATGTGGCGAACCGCGGCCACCATCATGTGATAGGTTCCCTTCACATTGATTGCATTCTCCAGGTCCCACTCCTCGTCGGTGATTTCGAGGATTGGCCTACGCGGGTAGATGGCCGCGCTGTTTACCAGCGCATGAACGCGGCCGAGCTTGCTCACGATCTCGTCGAAGCCGCGATGCGCCGTCTCTGCGCACGAAATGTCCGCCACGGATGTCGCGACCTCCGCTCCTTGCGCTCGAAGGGCTTCAGCGGAGCTTGCCAGAAGCTGCTCGTTGCGGTCGATCAGGCCGATCTTGGCTGCGCCGCGCTCGACCATAAGCTTGGCCGTCGTCAACCCGAGACCAGATGCTCCCCCGACAATAACAACGGTTTGGTCCTGCATGTTCACCTCGCAGCTAGGTTGCCTGATTTAATATGTATGTTATCACTTATATGCCAAATTTTCTTTGCGGCAAGTGTTTTGGGAAATGTTGACGGAACTAGTACCGCAAGTGGCAACACGGCATGACATATGATATGTGATGAATTATGTAGGAGAAATCAGTGTCAGTCATTACTCAGCGCGGCAATCTGGCTGAAATCGTCGTTGCCGAGCTTTCAAGCCGCATCGACTCCGGCGTCTATTTGCCCGGTCAAAAGATCCCATCAAGCGCGCAATTGTGCCAGGATTTCGGGGTAAGCCGGACTGTCATCCGTGAAGCGCTGACCTCGCTACGGGTCGCAGGCCGGGTTACGTCTCGTCAAGGCGACGGTGTCTATGTCACCGAGCGCGATTCAAAGACGGTCAATTTCGAGATCAGCCGGATCGAGGACATTCGCTCGGCGATGGAAATCCTCGAACTCCGCCTTGGCGTCGAAATGCAGTCTGTGGCGCTCGCCGCCTCGCGTCGGACGCCGGAAGCGCTGGCCGACATTGCTCGAGCATACGATTATCTCGACAATCTTGAGAGCGACGACGCCGAAGTCGAGGCGCGGGCAGATTTCGAGTTCCATCTGGCAATCGCCCGGGCAACCCGCAATCCGCACTTCCCGCAGTTTCTCCAGGCCGTGTTCAGCGAGATCAGCTTCGACCTCGTGATGAAGCATCGCCAGTCGGCGCGGACCTACCGGACCTACCTGAGAAAGATCAACAAGGAACATGCCGCGATTTTCGCGGCCATCACCCAGGGCGATCCGAGAGCGGCGAAGAATGCATTGGCGGCCCATCTCGAAGAGAGTCTAAATCGATATCGCGCAATGTTGGATGAGCCCCTGATCACAGAAGTCGCTGACTAGGGCACAACCGAGGCATTGTTGGCTGTTGATCTTGCGTAAGTTAATCCGCCCGCATCGCTTCGCTCGATCTTCAACGCATTGCGGGTCGAACTGAGCAAACGTAGCCACAACAATCAAACGTATCCCGGATCGGCCATTCCCCGGGCTTTCCCGGCTCTGCGAGATTAATTATCGTGTTGAGGGCGCCACCTGACTAGCTATCTCGGCCCCGGAAACACCAAGCCGTCAAGAGACGGATTGCCAGAATTTATACCTGTAACCACTCAGGGGTAGCTCTGCCTGAAAAACGATGATCTTGACTGCAAATGCCCGTGCGCGCATGCCAATCCACTGTCGACAATGATTCATACAACACGCTATATAGTACGCGGAGCTTTATGGGGACCATAACGCCGTTCAATGAATACGAGGCTGGTGAGATACCCTGCCTCACGTAACAGTTTTGGAAAACGACTTTGGAAAAAACGCGTAAAGTTGAAAGCGTCAGCGGCGGGAAAGAAACCGGCAGTGCGCGCGTGTACAAGAAGCTCCGCGATGACATTCTTCGGGTGCTCATCGCGCCCGGCACCTCACTCGATGAAGTCAGCCTCAGCCAAAGGTTCAAACTTTCGCGGTCGCCGATCCGGGAGGCGCTGGTGCGGCTCTCCGGCGAGGGCTTGGTGCAGATCCTCCCCAATCGCAGCATCATCGTGGCGCCCATGGAGTTCGACAAAATGCCGGAATTCCTCGACGCGCTGGATTTGATGCAGCGTGTCGTCACGCGCTTCGCGGCACTTCACCGCTCACCGGAAGATCTGATCAAAATTCACGAGGCGGAAAAGGCGTACGAGCGCGAGGCCGGCAATGCGATCAAGTCCGGCGATTCCATCGGCATGATCGAAAAAAACTTCGAATTCCACATGGCGATCGCCGGCGCTTCTCGCAACACCTATTTTGCCGACTCCTATCGGCGCCTGCTGCAGGAAGGACGCCGCCTGCTGTTCTTCCACTTTCAGTACCAGTCACTGGATCCGAACCTGAAGCTGGACGACTTGGCCGCCCCTCACCGTGCGATGATCGATGCGATTGAAAAGCGGGATGCCGATCGCGCCGAGCACGAGGCTCACCTGCATGCCGTCCAGTTCAGGGGCCGCTTCATGGACTTCCTGAACCGGAATCTGACCGCCAAGCTAACGCTCAACTACGCGACAAAGGCGGACTAGGCGCTAGTATCCGAAGTAGGACACCATCAACGCAATTTGCGAATCAAGCATGCCTGCGCCATAGCGGACCTGACAGCCGCGCGCGATTGCCGCCTTCAGAAGCGGTGTTTCGCGCGGTTTCATGATGATGTCCGCGACGAGAATGTCCGGCCGCAATTGGGAAATGTCGACCGGCAGTGGATCGGTCTCGGGATGCAAGCCGCACGGCGTGGCGTTGGCGAGCATGTCGGCACCGTCAAGATCAGCATCGGACGCCGTGACCGAGAGGCTTGGGTAGCGGACTGCCACATCAGCAGCCAGCAGCGCGGCACGACCGGGATCGACATCGCTGATCCGGATGGACTTGCAGCCGCTTCGCGCGAGGGCAAAGGCGATCGCCTTGCCGGCGCCGCCGGCGCCTACCAGCAGCACATCGCGGTCCCTGGCGTCCTGCCCGTTGTTCAGCATGCCATGCAGAAATCCGAGGCCATCCATATTGGTGGCAATCATCCGCCCATCCGGGCCGCGCCGGATGACATTCGCGGCGCCGAGTTCCTCGGCCGCGGCCTCGACCTCGTCTGAGAGCGCATAGGCCTGCTCCTTGTGCGGGACGCTGACGACGAGACCGCCGAGATTGCGCGTCCTTTTGATCGCCTCCCAGCCGGTCGCGAAGTCTTCGGGCGTGAAATGCACGGGCACCATGACGGCGTCGATGCCACGCTCGGCAAAAAGGGGATTGATCACCTCCGGCGTGCGGACATGGCCGATCGGGTGCGCCAGCATGTAAAAGATCTTCGTGGTACCAGAAATCATCATCGATGTGCCTCTCAAGCCTGCCGTGACCGCGTGGACGTTTCCTCAGCCAACTTTTTTGCATACTGTCTATGGAATGTCGACATTAGATATGCAATATCTGTGACGACATCTCAAGAACATTTCCAAACCGAGGAGTTTTTCATGCCTGTTGTACGCGTCGACATGCTTGCGGGCCGCACCTACGAGCAGAAGGCCGAGATCGCGGACGTCTTCACGCGCGAGCTCGCGCGGATCGCCAAATGCACCGAGGACGACGTGCAGATTGTCTTCAACGAATTCGAACGCAGCAGTTGGGCGAAGAACGGCGTCATGGTGGACGCGAAAACCCGGGCGAAGTGAGCAGATTGGGAAGGCATATCAGTGACTGACGTAACTGTAATCGGCGGCGGCATCGTCGGCGTATGTTCGGCCATTGCGCTGCAGGATGAAGGCTATAGGGTCGAGCTGGTTGATCGCGGCCTTGAAACCGAGGCTGCGAGCTACGGCAATTGCGGCCTGCTGGCCGTTGGCGAAGTCGTGCCGATCTCCAAGCCGGGAATCCTGCCCAAAATTCCCAAATGGCTGTCGGATCCGAAAAGCCCTTTGTTCGTGCGGCCCAAGGACATGATCGGCCAGATGCCCTGGCTCCTGCGCTTCCTGTGGTCGGGCCGTCGAAGCAAGGTGCTGGAGATCGCAGCGGGCATGACCCCGCTCCTGTCGCGGGCCGAACAGGACTATCGTGCCCTGCTCGAGGCCGCCGGCCTTTCCGACAAGCTCGTGAACAAGGAAAACATCATGGCCTTCAATTCGAAGGCCGACATCGACAGCGACAGCTTCACCTGGGATCTCAGGACCCAGAAGGGTTTCCGCCACCGCTTCCTCGACAAGAAGGACCTGCAGGCGATCGAGCCGGCGCTTTCGGGACCGATTACCTGCGGCGTGCTGCTCGAGAAATGGCTGCAATTCTCCGATCCCGGAATCGTGCGCAACAAGCTTGCGGAATTCTTCCTGTCACGCGGCGGCACGCTCAGAACCGCCTCAGTATCCGGGCTCGTCGCCACGCGCGGCCATGTTACGGCGATCCGTCTCGAAAGCGGCGAGCAGGTCAGCGTGAAACGAATAGTGCTGGCGGCTGGCGCGTGGAGCGGCAAGCTGGCACGCGACATCGGCGTGCGGGTGCCGCTTGCAGCACTCCAGGGCTATCATCATCAATTGCCCAACCCCAATGTAACCGTCAATCACGCCGTGCTTTACGCCAATGGCGGCTTCGTCCTCACGCCCATGGAAAGTGGGTTGAGAATAGCTGGAACCATCGAGGTCGCAGGGCTAGATCCCAAGCCCAATTTCGAGCGCGCCAATATCATTGCCGAGAAGGCAAAGACTGTTCTTCCCGGGCTCAACATCTCCGGCGGCAAGCAATGGATGGGCCCTCGCCCCTTCATGCCGGACACGATGCCGGTCATCGATAAAGCGCCTAATCACGATAATGTGGTCATGGCATTCGGGCATGGCCAAGTCGGTATGACACTCGGAGCCACGACCGGAAGATTGGTTGCCGATCTCGTAGTAGGTCGAAGACCGACTTTGGACCTCGCTCCATACCGGGCAACACGGTTCTCGTGGAACTTGACCGCTAGCAAATCGGAAGAGGGCAACGATCTTATTCGATACCCTCCCTATTGATCGAGCCGCTGCTGGAGGCGCGAGCCTGCTATTTGCGCGGCGCGACTAGAGGCCCGCAACGCTCGATTGCGATGCGAACCGTCTCCGCCGCATCCCGCTCCCACCAATCGAGTTCGGAGAACAGCTCGAGTTCGAACGGGCCGTCATAGCCGATGTCGTCGAGCCAACCGCGGATACGCGGTAGGTCGATGACGCCATCGCCCACCATGCCGCGATCACGCAGGTTCCGGGTCGGAACGAGCCAATCGCAATAGTGGAAGGTCTGGATGCGCTTCGGCCCTGCCCGGCGCAATTCCTGCTCGAATGCGGGATCCCACCAGCAATGATAGACGTCAGCGACGAGGCTGGTTGCCTCATCTCCCAGTTCATC
Organism: Sinorhizobium terangae; assembly: GCF_009601505.1. Classification (GTDB taxonomy): domain Bacteria; phylum Pseudomonadota; class Alphaproteobacteria; order Rhizobiales; family Rhizobiaceae; genus Sinorhizobium; species Sinorhizobium terangae. The sequence goes on along the minus strand of NZ_WITC01000115.1, from coordinate 36,760 downwards.
GATCATGTCATTGCATTCGGTGATGAGGTTCATCGCGCTGCGGTCGCCGCAATACATCGGGTGCAGCGGCTCGAGCCCGAGCTTGACCCCAACCGAGCGCGCATAGGGTGCGAGTTCGACGAGCGCATCCCGAATTCGCTGCCTCTGGGCACCCAAGTCCTTATCGCCGGCGGGCAGGCCGCCGACCACCATGACCACGCAGGGTGCGCCGATCGCCGCAGCCTGATCGAGGATATGCTTGTTGGTGTCGATCGCTGCACGAAGTCTCGTCGGGTCAGACTCGTTCACCCAGGCGCTGGTGCAGAGCGACGCAACCCACATGTCCGCGTCGCGCAGATGGCGGACGGTTGACTCGAGACCGTAATCGTCGAGAAAATTTCTCCAGACGGCAATTCCGTGAACACCCTGTTGGGCATAGCCTTCGATCGCCTGTGGCATCGACCATTTTGGTGTGGTGATCTGGTTGATGGCAAAGCGGGATAGGTCATATCCCCTCATCGTGCTGCTCCCTGTCGGCGCATTGCCGTTTTCGTTTCGTCGATGGAAATGCCATCGTTTGCGAACACCACACCGTGATAAGTTTCCGCATAGGCGGGCGTAATCTTGCCATTGGTAAGATCGTCGCGAATGAGCTCGAGCGGACGCTTCAGGGGATCGCCATAGCCGCCACCGCCTGCCTGTTCGTGGCGGACCACGACATTCTTGCCAATGGTGCGGGTGATCTTGGCGGGCAGGATGATGTTCTCGCCATCCGGATCGAGAATGTTCACGCATTTGGCTGCCGGCTTGCCGCCGAAAAGACCATATGGTGCATGGTCGTGGCGATCGGCGCGGATCTGCAGTACGGCTTCCTCCGCCAGCAGGCGATACTGGCGGATGAGACCAAGGCCACCACGAAATTCGCCAGCGCCGCAGGAATCGGGCCGAAGGCTATATTCGTCCATCATCATCGGATAGCGGACTTCAAGCGTCTCGACGGGCAGGTTGGACATGTTCTGCGAGGGATTGGTGACGCCTTCAACGCCATCCTTGTTCCAGCGACCGCCCCAGGCGCCGTTGATCATGTCGACCAGCACGAAGGGCTCGCGGGTCTCCTTGTCCCAACCACCGAAGGCGAGGACCGTATTGCCGCCCTCACCCGCCGCCATCACCTTCTTCGGCGCGATCTGCGACAGCGCGCCGAGTACGGTATCGACAACGCGGTAGCCGGTGAGCGCACGCGCTGCGACGGCAGCCGGCATTTGCGGATTGAGGATCGAGCCTTCGGGCGCGGTAATGGTGATGCAACGGTAGACGCCGGCATTGTTCGGCACTTCGGCATCAAGCGCGCAACGCACCGAGAGATAGGTCGCCGACTTCACGAACGAGAGCGTCGAATTGATCGCGCCCTTGACCTGCGGCGAGGAACCGGCGAAGTCGACGTTCAGATGATCGCCCTTGACCGTCAGCTTGACGCGGATCGGAATGGCATCGGTCGAGAAGCCATCGCCGTCGATGAAATCCTCGAAGCTGTATTCACCGTCCGGCCAAGAGCGGATCGCCGCGCGCGTCAGTTGCTCGCCATAGTCGATCAGGTCGTCGAAATAGCTGTCGAGCTCGTCGGCGCCGTAGCGCTCGATCAGGCGCAGCAGTTCGCGTTCGCCGAGATTGCAGGTGGCGAACTGCGCTTCGAGGTCGCCGAAGACAAGTTCCGGCAGTCGGACGTTCTTTTCGATGATGCGCATCAGCGTGTCGTTGCGCACGCCCTTGCTGTAGAGCTTCATCGGCGCGATGCGCAGGCCTTCCTGATAGATCTCAGTGGAATCGGCCGCATTGGAGCCGGGTACACGGCCGCCGACATCGCAATGATGGGCGATCACCACCGAGAAGCCGCGCAGGCTGTTGTCGCTATGGAAGATCGGCCGGATCATGAAGATATCAGGCAGATGCATGCCGCCTTCATAGGGATCGTTGAAGATGATGACGTCGCCTTCGGCGAGATCGTCCGCATATTCTTCCATGATCACAGCCATGGCATCCGGCACGGCGCCAAGATGCAGCGCGACGGTTTTCGCCTGCGACAGGATGCGGCCGTGCTTGTCGCAGAGCGTCACCGAATAGTCGAGCACGTCACGGACGATCGGCGAGCGCGCCGTGCGCATGACAGCAAACGCCATGTCATCGACGATTGTGTCCAGCGCGTTCTTGATGACGGCGAATGTGATGGGGTCATTTGTTTTCTGGGCCATGGGAACAGCTCCTTGAATGGGGTCAGGCCGAACGAGTCTCAGGCAAGCGTGGCAACGACGTTGCCGAAGGCATCGAGATCTGCCTTGGCGCCGGGCGGAACGACGATGGTTGTATCGGGGCTCTGGATAATCAGCGGCCCGACGGCCCCGCCGCGGAACGTCGCGCGCTGGTGGATCGGAGTGTCGATCCAACCGTCCTTGCGCGAGAAATAGACTTTTCGCGTGGTGACATCAGCCGGACCGTCCTCAGGCTTGTGAGCCGTGAAAGCGAGGCGGTTTCCGCTGTTGCCGCCGGCATTGAGCCTGATGTTGACAATCTCGACGCTGTCGTCGGAGGCATAGCCGTAGATCGCCTTGTAGGCCTCCCGGAACGATGCACGCAGGCTTGCGCGGTCATTTTCGGTCACCGTGTCGGGAAGCGCGATCGGAATCTCGAAATCCTGGCCCTTGAAGCGCAGGTCCGCTTCGAAGCTGCATTCGATTTGGTCGTCCGTGTAGCCTTCTTCCGCCAGCGAAGCATGGGCGTCAGCGCGCATGTCCTTGAGCAGAGCATTGACCTCGGCGACCGGCAACTGGTCGAGCCTGCCGTGTAGGCTGCGCAGGAAATAGCGTTCGACTTTGGCCGCGAGCATGCCGGTCGCGGTGAAGACGCCGGGCGAGCGCGGGAAGATGACGCGGGAAATGCCGAGCGTGCGGGCGAGATCGCAGGCATGCACGGGGCCGGAACCGCCGAAGGCAAGGATGGCGAAGTCGCGCGGGTCGACGCCACGCTCAACCGTCACCGCCTTGATGGTACGGGCCATGTTGATGTTGACCACTTCGCGGATCCCAAAGGCGGCGTCTTCGATCGAAAGCTTCAGCGGATCGGCTAGATCGCGCTTGATGGCAGCGCGGGCGCCGTCGATGTCGAGCTTCATGCTGCCGCCGGCCAGCGCGGCCGGCAGAAAGCCGAGCACCACATTGGCGTCTGTGACGGTCGGCGAATTGCCGCCGATACCGTAGCAGACCGGTCCTGGATCAGCGCCCGCCGACAGAGGGCCAACATGCAACAGGCCGCCTTCATCGATGCGGGCGATGGAGCCGGCGCCGCTGCCGACCTCCGCCACGTCGACTGTTGGAACGCGCATCAGGTAGCCGCCCGCCTTGATGAAGCGGCTCGGCGTTGAGATGCCGGCGCGGAATTCGTATTCGTTGGCACGCGACAGTTCGCCCTTGTGGATCAGCGAAGCGGAAGCCGTCGTGCCGCCCATGTCGAACACGACGAGATCCTTCTCGCCTGCAGCTTCACCCAGTCGGCCGGCGCCGACCACCCCAGCCGAACGGCCGGAGGAGATGAAGAAAACGGGCTTTTCCTGGGCCATCCGGGCGCTAGAGAGACCACCATTGGAATTGCTGATCAGGAGCGGTGCGGAGACCCCGATCTCGCGAAGGCCGTTTTCGAGGCGCTCGAAGTAAGCGCGCAGCGACGGCAGCACATAGGCGTTCACGGCGGTGGTCGAGGTCCGCTCATATTCACGGATCTCGGGCAGCACCGAGACCGAGGCCGTCACCCACATGTCGGGAAAATGCTCGCGCATGATTTCCAACACCCGGGTCTCGTTCTCGGGATTGCGGTAGGAATTGATGAAGCACACCGCAACGGATTCAACGCCCTCGGCTTCGAAGTAGCGGCCGATCTCGATCACTTCCTGCTCGTTCACCCCCTTGAGGATGCGGCCGTCGGCGGTCGACCGCTCGTCCACTTCCATGCGGTAACGGCGGGCGATCAGCGGTACGGCCTTTTCCCAGCTAAGGTCGAACATGGTGGGCGTCCGGACACGTCCGATTTCCAGCACGTCGCGAAAGCCCTTGGTGGTGATCAGGCCGGTTTTCGCACCGACTTTCTGCAGCAGCGTGTTCGAGCCGACGGTCGTGCCATGCACCACTTCCGCTACCTTGGAAACCGAAACGCCGGCGGTCTCGGTGATCTGGCGGATGCCGGTCAACACCGCTTCCTCGGGCTTGGCCGGCGTGGAAGGCACCTTCGTAAAGAAGGTCTCGCCAGCGTCGCCGAACAGGACTAGGTCGGTAAAAGTCCCGCCAATATCAACGCCAATGCGTGCGTTGTTCATCTTAATGCCTCCTGCGCATCAGCGCTTTTTTGGGTCGAGTTCTCCCGTCGGCCGAGTTGATCTCGCCCGTAGGGTCATTCATGCGTCGCGTGTTTCGTGGTTAGTGAGAGCGGACCGACGTGTGCCAGGGGATCGACAGCCGCTCTATGCCTTCCATGAGGTTGAAGAGCAGCGATCCCATCGCGATCAGAAGGGCCAAACTGACAAAGAGACCGGGGGTGTCGAACTGCCCTTGCGCGGTCAAAATCGCAAATCCGAGGCCCGAGGAGCTGCCGACGAACTCGCCGATGATCGCACCGATCAGGGCCAGCGAGATGGCAACCTTCAAGCCGGCGAAGATGCTCGGAAGGGCGCAGGGGAGCCGGACTTTCGTGAGAATCTGCCAAGCGCTTGCCCGCCCGACACGCGCCAGATTGATCATGTCCGGATCGACCGACCGCAGGCCAAGGACAGTATCGATGACGATGGCGAAAATGGCGAGCATGACCGCGATGGCGATCTTGGGTTCCGGCCCGATGCCCATCCACACAACGAAGAGCGGCGCCAGAGCAACCTTGGGGACCGAGTTCAGCGCGACCAGCGCCGAAAACACAGGGCGCTCGAGCGTCTTCGACGACACGATGACGACTGCCAGCAGGATGCCGAAGACCGCGGCGAGAAAAAACCCGGCAAGCGTCACAACCAGAGTGACCCCGGCGTTATAGAGGAAGAAGGACGGCATTTTCCAGAACTCGACCCAGACCGTCGACGGCGACGGGAGGAGGATCGGGGAAATCTGGAAAAGCCTGACGCAGATTTCCCAAAGCACCACCGCCGAAACCAGCGTTATCAGGCCGGGCAGAAAGCGTGTGGTAATGGATGGCTTGCTACGCATTCTTGAAAATCCCGAGCTTCGTGAACACCTGGCGGATATGGCTGCTGTAATGTCCGAATTTCGGTGTCTCGCGGGCGGACAGCTGCCGTGGACGGGGAAGGTCGATATCCAGGATTTCGACGATCCTTCCGGGGTGGCGGTCGAGGATCACGACACGATCGGACAAGAAGACCGCTTCGCTGATGCTGTGGGTGATGAAAACGATCGTCTTGTGGGTCTCGTGCGAGATGCGCGCGACCTCGACATTGAGATCGTCGCGCGTCATGGCGTCGAGCGCCCCGAACGGCTCATCCATGAGCAGGATGTCGGGATCGGTCAGAAGTGCCCGGCAGATCGACGCCCTCTGCCGCATGCCGCCCGACAGCTCCCAGGGCCGGCGGTTCTCGTAACCACCGAGGCCGAAGCGCGCGAGCTGTGCGCTCGCCCTTGCCCGCATCTCCGCACTGGCCTTGCCTTGGAGCTCGACGGTAAACAGGACGTTTTCCAGGATCGTCCGCCAGTCGAGCAGCATGTCACGCTGGAAGACCATGCCGAGGCCCTCCGGGGGACCGTCGACCATAAGCCCCCGGGTCGTGACGCTTCCGTTGGAAACGTCCTCAAGCCCGGCGATGCATTTCAAAAGCGTGCTCTTGCCGCAGCCGCTCGGACCGAGAATGCTGACGAACTCGCCCTTCCTGATGTCCAGATTGATGTCTTGAAGAACAAGCGACGCATCACTGCCGCCGTAGCGCTTATCGACGCCGGAGACCCTGATATAGCTGTCCTTGACCTGGTCCAACATCTCGACCTCACCCAATGAAGTCGTTGGTGAAAATATCGGAAAGCGTCAATCCGGAGGGGATCGCATTTGCTTTTTCCATCGACGCCAGCGCGGCGTTCCAATCCGCGTCAGCCTGCCAGCCGATCGGTTTTCCCGCCGTCGCCGGGGTCTCGAAGGTTTCGATCGTCAATTCGATCTGCCTGGTCAGAACTTCCTTCGTCAGCTTTATAGTTGGCCGTTGCTGGATCATGGCCTCAGCGCCCTCGCCCGCATTGCCGTCACGCAGATAGGCCCACGCCTTCTGCTGGGAGGCCACGAGGGCCTTCAGAGCATCACCACGTTTTTCGATGGTCTCGTCACTGGCGATGAGGCCGTAGCTCGGGAAATTGACGCCAGCGTCGCTGGCGAGGATGCCGCGCGAAGGACGAACGGCTTCGGCGGGCGGGATGATCGAGGGGCCGGTGGACAGGATCGCATCCGCCCGGCGCGTGGTATAGGTGCTCCAGAGGGCTGCCGGATCGACGAGGAGCAGCTCCACAGTAGAGCGGTCAAGCCCGCCCTGCGCGAGCCAATAGTCGATGAAGGGCGCCCATGGGCTCGCCGCAAAACAGACGATGCTCTTGCCCTTCAGATCGGCAACCGTCTTGTAGTCCGAGTCGCGGTCGACGACTGCCGCGAGATCCGTAGCGCGAGCGAAACCAGCGAAGGAGCGCACGGTCGCACTCTTCATACGCGCCTGGGGGACGAGACCGAGCTGCACCTGGCCAACATCAACCTGGCCCGCATTCACAAGCTGCAGGGTGTTCGCAGAGCCACGGCCGTCCTGCACATCAACGTCCAGGCCGACATCTTTGAACCACCCTTTCACCTGGGCGAGATGCATGGCCGCCTGAACACCCCAAGGCGCAAAATCCATGCGGGCCGACAGCGCCTCGACGCCTTGGGCACGAACCAAGGACGGCATAGCCAGGGCGGCAATACCGCCGGCAAGAAACGCGCGTCGGGACGTTTGGAACTTGGACATCCGGTTGCTCATTCTCAAGACCCCTCTTGTTCTTATAGAACTATTTAGTTTATTAAGGAGAGAGCTAACCCGTTTTCGGCTTGCTGTCAATCGCGCCAAAACCAAAAACCGGAGTATTTTATTATGCCGCAAATTCAATAGGTTAGAACGCGCCGGCAATATCTTTTCGAACGCGAAAACGGTCTGTTTCCGCGGTGCTAGAGTTTGCCGTGAGCATGGAAATGCTAAGCAGAGGCTGCTACGACAAACTTCAATGTTTAAGGCCCAAGGGCGTATTGATGGACCAGAGAATGGAACTTGAAAAAAGCGGCCCGGATAAGAAGAAGCGGTTCCGCGACCCTGAACGGACGAAGCAGTGGATCATCGACTCGGCGATCGACGAGTTCACGGAGCGCGGGTTCGACGGCGCGCGGATAGATGCGATCGCCGAGCAATCCCAGACAAACAAGAGCCTGATCTACAGATACTTCAACAGCAAGGAAGAGCTGTATATCGCCAGCCTTTCGAACACCTATGAGAAGCTGCGCGCGTCCCAGCATGAGATTGACCTCGATGAAAATGACCCGGTTGGGGCAGTCAGGACTCTCGTTCAGTCGACCTTCGACACGTTCGCTAACAATCCCCGCATTGTTCGAATGCTGACCCATGAGAATGTTCAGAATGCCCGTTTTCTGAAACAGGCGCTGGGCATCAAGAACCTCTACACCCCCCTTCTCGCCAAGCTGTCGCGCGTGATCCGCAGTGGCCAGGACAAGGGCATCTTCAGGGCAGATGTCGACCTGAAGCACCTGTACGTGTCCATATCGGCTTTGGGTTACTTCTACTTCTCCAACATCCACACGCTATCGATCGTGCTGGATGAAAAACTGGAGAGTAGCGTTGAAGTCGCCAAACAGCGTGACCAGACAGTCAGCATCATATTGGCATATCTGAAAAGATAGACTTCCGCCTCCTTGCCGGGGCGAGCGGTCGAAATGACGATCGTTTATCTCCGTAAACCGCAGACCTCCAGCTGACGCCGGGCAAAAAAATGGCTCCATGCCCGGAGGCATGGAGCCCAGGCCTTGGGAGCCAATCAGTCCAGAAGATGCACCTGCGGACCCCAGGTGTCGGAAAGGGCAAAGCCCTTGACGAAGGGATCATCGGTGACGAGGCGCAATTCCTGCTTGCCATAGACGAAGCCCTGGCCGGTGATCCGCGGGATGACCGCCTTGCGTCCGCCCACTTCGGTTTCCTCCAGCGCCTGAACATGGAATTCCCCACCGATGATCGAGCGAGAGACCTTAGTCTCTCCGACCACGATCAGACCACGCGCGTGAAGGCTTGCAAGATTGGCCGAGCTGCCGGTACCGCAGGGCGAGCGGTCGACGCGGCCGGGTTTCAGCGTCGTGCAGGTGCGCACTGCGCCATCCGGCTCCTGAGAACGGAACATCACATAGGCGATCTCATCGACACCCGGCAAGGTCGGGTGCCGGACCTTGACCTGCTCCGCCAGCAGGGCCTTCAACTCAATGCCGGCCTCGGCCAGTGCGCGCGCATTCTTCGGCTCAATGGTAAGCCCGACCTGCTCGACATCGACCAGACCGTAATAGACGCCGCCGAAGCAGATGTCGGCCTTGATCCGGCCCCAGCGCGGCGTGTCGATCTCCTGGTCGAGAGCTTCCGCAAAGGCCGGGACATTGTCGATGCTGACGGAAAGGCAACGGCCATTTTCGCAGTGCGCCCGCGCTGTGACCAGTCCTGCCGGCATATCGAGACGCACAATCGTTTCGGGCTCAACCATGGCCACCCGGCCGCTCTCGAGAAGCGCTGTCACGACGCAGATGCAGTTCGAGCCCGACATTGCATGCGCACGGTCGGCCTGGAGCACGATGAAGCCGGCATCCGCGTCGGGACGGGTGGGTTCCAGCAGCAAATTGACGGTCATGGCGACATTCGCGCGCGGCTCGAACGTCACGAAACGGCGGAGGCTGTCGTCGACATTGTTGATGTAGTTCATCTTGTCCAACGCGGTTGCACCGGGAATTTCCGGCGCGCCGGCGACGAGAACATTGCCGATTTCTCCCTCGCAATGAACCTGGAGAATTTCAAGCTTTTGGTCGAATTTCATGGAGGCCTCTCATTTGCGGGCACGCGGCCCGACTATACTATTCTAGTGTCCTTCAGGAGGTGCGTCCTCAATCGCCGTAAGGCAGATAGGATCGTCTCTCCACCTCGGGGAAGCGTTCGCCTGTGCGGACAAATTTGGTGTGCTCGCGGATCGGGTCGGGATAGTGCTCCCAGTCCCGCAGCTTACCTTTCTGCATGGCGCGATTGACGAACTGGCGGACGCGCTGGCTGCGCATCACATCCTGTTTCAGAGCCGCCAGGTTCCAAGTTTTTCGCACCCCGGCCTTTAGCGCCTCCACCGTTTCGCGCCATTCAGTCTCGTCCGCCAGATTGCGCGTCTCACCCGGGTCGGCGGCCAGATCATAAAGCTGCATCGGATAGGCTTCGGAGGCGACGAGTTTATGAGGGCCGCGTCGGAGCATGACGCGTGGCGCGTTGGTGCCTCCGTCGAGATGCTCGGCGTAGACCGTCCGGTCCGGCCTGTCCTCGCTCAGCAGGGGCAAAAGGCTGTCGCCCTCGTGATCGGTGACGAGCGCATCCAGCGAACCGCTGGCGAGGTCGACCAATGTCGGCAGGATATCGATGAGCGAAACCGGCGCGGCGACGCGCTTCAGGCCCTGCCGTCGCGGATCATAGAGCACCAGCGGCACGCGGATCGCCGGATCGAAGAGGTTCTTCTTGAACCACAGGCCGCGCTCACCGATCATGTCACCGTGGTCGGAGGTGAAGATGATCACCGTATTGTCGGCAATGCCGGCATCTTCCAGCGTTTGCCTGAGTTCGCCGAGCTTGCGATCCACATAGCTGATCATGCCGTAATAGCCGCGCCGCGCGCGGCGGTAGATGGCATCAGTCACCTCGAACTTGTCGAGGCTGTAGTGGAAATAGAGCGAACGGCTGTGCGGATCCATTTCCTCTAGCGGGATCGCGGGTGTCCGTGGTGGATCGATCGCTTCGTCCGTGTAGAGATCCCAGTAGTCGCGCGTGGTTACATAAGGGTCGTGCGGCTGGGTGAAGGACACCGTCATGAACAGCGGCCGCCCATCTCCGTAGCGTCGCCAGTCATAGATATGCTGGGTCGCGCGGCGGGCGACCTCGTCGTCATAGTCGATCTGCTGCGAGCGCGCGAGCGGCCCGGCATCGGCGATTGTTTCGACGCTGGATACGCCGAAGGGAACCTCCCCCTTGGCCTTGAGTTCTTCCGCCTCCAGCTCGTCATAGGTCTTCGGAGGAACCCAGCTGAAATCGGCCGGATAGATTTCCGTTGTCAGACGATCTTCATAGCCATGATGCTGGTCGGGCCCGACAAAATGCATCTTGCCCGATATGCACGTATAGTAGCCCGCATCGCGCAGATAGTGCGCAAGCGTCGGCACGGCGGCGGGAAATTCGGAGGCGTTGTCGAAAGCGCCGATCCGCGACGGCAAGCGGCCGGTCATCAAGGCAAACCGGGACGGCGCGCAGAGCGGATAGTTGCAATAGGCATTGTCGAACACCGAACCCTGCCCGGCCAGCCGGTCGATATTGGGCGTCTTGCATACCCGATTGCCATAAATGGACAGGGCAATCGCGGTCATCTGATCGGCCATGACGAGAAGAATATTCGGCTTTTCCGAGACCGGTTGCACGTCCGCGCCCTCTCAGTGCCCAAGTATCTGGCTGAGGAAGAGTTTCGACCGCGCATGCTGCGGGTTGTCGAAGAAGTCTGCCGGCGGCGCATCTTCGACGATCTTTCCCTGGTCCATGAAGATCACCCGATCGGCGACCTTGCGGGCAAAGCCCATTTCGTGGGTCACGCAGACCATGGTCATGCCGCCCTGGGCAAGTTGGATCATGACGTCGAGTACTTCCGAAATCATTTCCGGATCGAGCGCCGAGGTCGGTTCATCGAACAGCATGATTTCCGGCTTCATGCACAGAGCCCGGGCAATCGCCACGCGCTGCTGTTGGCCGCCAGACAGTTCCCCGGGATAGTTCTTCGCTTTCTGCGGGATCTTGACGCGCTCGAGATAGGTCATGGCCTGTTCCTCGGCAGTCTTGCGATCGATTTTGCGGACCAGCATCGGTGCCAGCATGCAATTTTCCAGCACCGTCAGATGCGGGAAGAGATTGAAATGCTGGAACACCATGCCGACTTCGCGACGGATCTCGTTGATATTGTCGATCTCGTCATTGAGTTCGGTGCCGAGCACGCGGATACTGCCCTGCTGATGTTCCTCGAGCTTGTTGAGGCAGCGGATCAGGGTCGACTTGCCCGAACCAGATGGACCGCAGACGACGATCTTTTCACCCGCTTTCACCGTTAGGTTCACTCCGTGAAGAACTTGATGTGCGCCGTAATATTTGCACAGACCGTCGACTTCGATCGCCAGAGCGCTTGTGGTCATTTTCATTACTCCCAAAATCCTGCCGTCGCGCCGAAGAGCGCGGGAATGTCTGTCATGCCGTATCCGAAGCCCGACACATGCTTGCCGCTTCTCGTGCTACCGCGAACCCAATTTCATGGACCGTTCGAGATAACTGCCATACATCGAAAGCGAGTAAGTGAAGACGAAGTAGATCAGAGCGACAAAGCTATAGACCTCGATATGGAACGGCTTCCATCCGCCTGTCGAAAAGGCCGCATTGCCGGACGCCGTGATCTCGAAGAAGCCCAGAATGACGATCAGGGCCGTTTCCATGAACGCGATCACCACCTGGTTGATCGTCGGCGGTAGCGCAAAGCGGAAAGCCTGCGGCAGGATGATGCGCGAGATCGTCTGCCAGTAATTGAGGCCAAGCGCGGTTGCCGCTTCCTCTTGCCCTGCGGGCAAAGACTGGATGCCGCTCCGAATGATTTCCGCCTGGTAGACCGCAAAGAAGACGGCGGCGCCGATAATGACGCGGTACAGCTTGTCGCCAACCAGGAAACCCGGCAGCGTCAAAGGCAGGATGATAGCGGCGGTGAACAGAATGGAGAGAAGCGGCAGCGAACGAATGCCATCTATGCAGAGTGCCGTGACCGTCGAGACCACCGGCAGACTGGAGCGTCGCAACAGCGCAAGAACTATGGCGAGCGGCATGCCGATGACAACGGTGGACGAGAAGACGAAGACTGTCAGCGCGAGCCCGCCCCATTGGGTTTCGAGCACGACGGGCATGCCAAACACGCCGCCTTTCATGAGAAAGTAGAACAGGCCGTAGCCGAGGGCCCATAGCACCGGCAGCCGTTTCGCGGACCAGAAGAATGGAACGCACGACAGAATGACGGTCGCAAGGATGGCGAGGCACGCAAGCGCCGAACGCCACTGCTCCTCATAGGGGTAAAGGCCGAAGAAGATCAGGCGATAGCGGTCGGTGATGACGGCCCAACAGGCGCCGGCAGCCTTGTGGCAGTCCTCGGGCGTGCCGAACCAGACGGCATCGACCAGTCCCCAGTTTACGAGAAACCACAGGGCTGAAAGGATCAACGCCAGGCAAACCAAGGTGAGGATCGTGCGTCCGACCGAGGAGAAGTAGTCGCGCCTTACGCTGTCGAGGAGGCTGCCGTTCAACACCGGCGCCTGAATGTCCGTGGTGGCCGTCATCGTTTCCGCTCTCATTTCTTATGTCCCGGCAGGGCAAGCGCCCGATTGATCGCGTTCATGGTGATGGAGATGGTCATGTTGATCGCCCAGAAGCCGATGATCAGTAGGAAAATCAGCGAGATCGTCTGGCCGGAATGGTTGATCGAATTGGCGACCACGCCGAAATAATCCGGAAACCCGATGGCAATGCCGATCGTGGTGGCTTTCATCAGCCAGATGATCTGGTTGGTCATCGTCGGCAGGATGCGCCGTATCATCAGTGGCAAGCGGATGCGCCAGAAGACGTGCCAGTTGCCAAGGCCGAGCGCATGGGCGGCTTCGATCAATCCGGTTGGGATGGAAAGAAAGCCGGCGCGGACAATTTCGGCGACATAAGATGCACCAAAGAGCGCGATCGCAACGATGGCGGATCCAAGTTCCGGCGTCATCGTGCCGCCGCCGAGAAAGCGCAGGCCTTTTGGCTGGGGCATATCAAACAACGGCGTGTCGGCGAGGCGTCCGGCATAACCGACGATGAAGGCGAGTGCCAGCGAGAGAAAGATCCCGACCAGCGACGAGCCGCGGCCCGTGCGGCGCGCAACGGCAACGGAAATGATTGAGCCGATGATAAAGATCGCGATCGCGGCCAGAAGATACCAAGCCTCGATGTTGAACATCGGAAAGAAGATGCCGCGGTTGGACATGAAGAAACCGCCCGGCACAGCGATCGCTTGGCGTGGCGAGGGGAAATTCACGAAAATCGCATACCAGAAGAAGGCCTGGAGGATCAGCGGAATGTTGCGGAAGATTTGCACATAGACGCCGGCGATGGACTTGACCAGCTTGTGGCTGGAGAGCCGCGCCGTCCCGATAACCGTGCCGAGGAGGACCGCCAGCGAGACCGAGATCGTCCCAAGAAACAGCGTGTTGATGAAGCCGACCAGCAGCGCGCGGGCAAAGCTTGAATCAAGATCATAGTGGATCAAGGAAAAGACGATGGAAGAGCCCGTCGCATAGTTCAGAAAACTCCATCCGACACTCAGGCCCTGGATTTCGAGATTTCGTCGCGTCGTCATCACGGCGATGAGCAGCAAGGTCAGGACGACGGCGAGGAAGACAGCCTGCAAGAGGATATCGCGCTGTTTGCGGTTTCCGAACGAAAAGGTCATGGGTCCATGTCCACCTCGCCTCACGAGGAGGCATAAAATGAAATGAACCTCCGCCGGAACAAGCCCGGCGGAGGACGGCGATCTTTAGTCGAGGACCGGCGCGTAGAAGACGCCACCCTTGTTCCACATCGAATTCAGGGCGCGTGGCAGCTTATAGCGCGACTCGGTTCCGAAGTTGCGGTTGTACATTTCCTCGGAATTGCCGAGCTTCTTGATGACATTGTATGCCCAGTCATCCTTGAGGCCGAGGCGCGTGCCGATGCCGGGCGTGACTCCGAGCAGCTTGCCGACGACGGTGTTCGGCGGGTTAGCCTTCATCTCGTCGATGTTCTTCGAGGTCACGCCATTTTCCTCGGCTATGCGCTGCGCGGCAATGACCCAGTTGGCGATGTCGACCCAGTTATCGTCGCCCTGGCGCATGACGATCGCCTCGCCTTCGAGCGACAGCGCGTCTGACAGGATGTCGTGGTTATCCGGATCGGCCGAGGTCGCGCGCGTTGCCGCAACGATCGGGCCCCATTCGGCATAGGCATCGCAACGGTTGGCGAAATAGGCGGCGGTGGCTTCGGTGTTCTTCTCGAAGGTTACGACCTTGACCTCGTATTTCTTTTCCTTGATGTAGTCGCTGACGAGCTTCTCGGTCGACGTGCCGCCGGCGACGCAAACTGTCCCGCCAGCAAGATCAGCCAAGGATTTGGCGGAAAGGTCTTTATGCGCCATAAAGGTCGTGACGCCAATGAAGTAGGGCATCGAGAACTGCAGGCCGAGTTCGGTATCGCGGCTGAACAGCCAGCCGCTTGCCTTGATGACCAGGTCGATTTCACCCGACTGCAGTGACGGGAAGCGCTGGGCCCAGCTGATCGGGATCAGCTTCAGCTTGTCGTCATTGCCGAAAATGGCGGTTGCGACGGCGCGGCAATAGTCGATGTCGAGGCCGTGCCAGTTGCCCTGTGCGTCAACTTCGGCGAAACCTTCGAAGTTGCCATCGCTGGACGTGCAGTTGAGAGCACCGCGCGCCTGGACTGCCTTGAGCGTATCACCCGGGGCGGCCATCGCAGCGGGCGGCACAGCCGCCGAAAGTGAAAGAAGCGCTATTGCAAGCTTCAAAGCATTTCTCATCGCATTCCATCCTCTGTTGGTTTTGAAGATCACTTCGTCTTTCCCGGGGAGCACAGTTCCGATCTCTTTGGAGCCCCTCACCTCTCTCGCCCGGCCCTTAAAGTCTCTGGTGCAACCAAACGCGAACCCTCGACCCGGTGCCAGCGCATCCGAATAGCCGCCCTCCAATCTGAGCCACAGGGCCAAAGCCCCGGCTGCAAGCTCATTTCGATGTGACTGCTTCTGATTCCCACCATTGGCGCCCTGCGGCGCAGTTCCCGATGTTGGCTGAGCCAATCTATCTTTGTCGTTCTAATGTCGACTTTATTATTAGTCGTTCTAATGTCGACAATGTCAAGTGCTTATTTTTGCCTTCGTGTCGACGCCGTATCGACAGCTATTATGTCGTCTTAGTGTCGACATCGTCAAGGCTAAAAAAGCGCACATCAGTCAAAGTGGACGGCAAAGGTCATTCGCCGCCAGAAGGTCGGCGAGGGATCGTTCTCACCGAGAGGAAGCGATTTAGGCGAGTGGCACCGAAACGGTGAGCTTCTGGCCCTCCCGAAGATTATGGTCTTCGGACAGTTCGCCGGCCAAGGCGGAGTTCCGCGACAGGATCGCCTCGAGGATCGGCCGGTGCTGATCCAGGATTTCCTTGGAATCGGCAATCAGCGCGTCGCTCGAGCGGATATAGACCCTGATCTGGTGCTCGATCTGCCCGTATTGCGCGCGCAGCCGGGAATGACCGGAGGCGTCCACCACCGCCTTGTGGAATCCGAAATCCGCCTCAGCAATCTCATCGGGATTTTCGCGCTCGCATGCGGTTTCAAGCGCATCGAAGGCTTCCCGGACGTCAGCGATCTGGGCGGGCTCAGCATTGGCAGCCGTCAAACTGGCCGCCAGTCGCTCGACCGCGCCACGTAGCGTATAGAGCTCCCAGACATCCTGACGCGACAGCTTGACCACCGTCCACCCCGTATAGGGCACCAGACTGACCAGGCCCTCTTGGGCCAGTTGATGAAGCGCGGTGCGCACGGTAGCGCGCGAAAGCCCCATCTCGTCTGAAATCTGCACCTCGGTCAACCGGGACCCGGCGGGAATCGAACCGTCGATGATCCTGCCCCGCAAAACGCCCAGTGCGCGCACATCCGCCGGCATTTTTTCAATCTTAGGAAGCTTCGTTCGATCCATCATGGGGCCTCTTCGGCTGCGTTTCTACCTGTTTATCGTCTTGAACTGATCGGGAACAAGAAGAGCATGTTAAAAAATATCTCAAAGCGCTATTGTCGACAATAGCCCTTTTGCGTATGTTGAGCTCCGTTGGCGGCCTGAGACGTCGCCGCAAGCGAACTTCACCCAGACTTCAACCGCGGGGGCTGCCTGCCGAGCGGGCGACATGTTGCGCCCTGCTCGTGCCGGACCGCGCATGCAGCAATCGAGTGTCCAGATGAAAAAGATACGTAACGGAGATGAAATCCTGTCCGGAGGCGATCGATCTTCCCGGCAGATCGTGCTGGAGATCGCCGACAGGACGCTCGACCGGCTGGATAGCTATCGACGTATGCGCGACATCATGCGCATGGACGGCAGCGTGCTGCATATTGGCACCCGCTCCTGGGATCTTTCGAAGAAGCGCAACGTCTATCTCTTCGGCGCCGGTAAAGCCTGCAATCACATGGCCATGGCCGTGGATCACGTACTCGGCGAACGGCTGACCAAGGGTATTGCCATCGTCAAGGTGCTCGAGGAGACGGACCGGTTTGACAGGACCGAGGTCTTCATCGGCGGGCACCCGCTGCCGAACGAAGAAGGCCATCGCGCCTCGAAAAAGATCATCGAGATCGTCGACCAGTCCGGCCCGGACGACCTTTTCATCTGTGTCATCAGCGGCGGGAGTTCGGCGCTCATGTCCTGCCCGATCGACGGGATCAGCCTCCAGGACGAGATCGACACGACCGACGTCCTCTTGAAATCAGGCGCCGGCATTTACGAGATCAATGCTGTCAGGCGGCACATTTCCGCGCTCAACGGCGGCATGCTGGCCAAGCGGATCCAGGATGTCGGCGCCGAGCTGATCGGCTTCGGCATCAGCGATGCAGTCGGCAACCCGGCGACCGGCGACATTTCCGTGCCCTATGCTGCATACAAAAGCACGCCCATTGGTCCCGATGCGACCACACTGGACGACGCGCGCGCGACGATCATAAACCGCAACGTCGCCGATCGCCTGCCAAAAACGGTGGTCGATTATCTGATGAATGCTGGCCCCGAGGCGGAAACGCCGAAGGCCTTTCCTGACAACACCTATTTCCTGCTCAACACGCTCCCGGACTCCTGCATCTACGCCAAAGAAATCTGCGCGGAGATGGGTATCCCGGCAATGATTGTTTCGTCCTTCCTCGAATGCGAAGCGCGGGACGCCGGAGCCTTCCTCGCCTCTATGGCGCGTGAGATCCAGACCTATGGCAATCCGATCAAAGCCCCTTGCGTGCTTCTAAGCTCAGGTGAGGTCACGACCCTGATCGAGGACAACAACGTCATTCGCGGCCATGGCGGGCCGGGCCAGGAAATGGCGGTCAGCTTTGCGATAGCTGCCGCCAAGACGTCGGGCGCCTGCCTGCTTTCGGTCGACACCGAGGGCACGGACGGGACGACGCGCGTGGCGGGCGGCATAACGGACTCGACCACCGCCAATGCGGCAGCGGAGAAGGGAATAAACCTCTACCAGTCCTTGCGGGACCACAGCTGCTTCGAAGCGCTCGATGCTGTTTCCTCGGCCATCTTCACCGGCAACACCGGCACCAATCTCTGCGACCTCACCATCATGTACGTCCCCGAACTCAAGCGAGGTGCATGAGATGCAGGACAAGATCGTATCCCTTCGCGCCCAGCAGATCATCGACTGCAAGTGCCGCCCCGCCGTCGAGGTGGAAATCCGCACCGAAAGCGGCGCTATCGGCCTTGGCGCTGCACCGACCGGCACGTCTGTCGGCATGTATGAAGCCTTCGTGCTGCGCGACGGCGACCCGTCGAGCTACAAGGGCCTGAGCGTCCACAAGGCGGTCGACAAAGCCGTCAACATAATCGGCCCCGCCCTTATCGGCATGGATGTGTTCGATCAGCGAGCGATCGACGAGAAGATGATCGCGCTTGACGGCACGCCGGACAAGCGCAATCTCGGCGGCAATACTATCTATTCAGCGTCGATTGCCGCATTCAGGGCGGCCGCCGCTTCCCGCCGCATCCCGCTCTACAATCACATCGCCGGAGGCGACATCAGGACCGTTCCGGTACCCTGCTTCAACGTCATCAACGGGGGCCGCTACGAGAATTTCACGCAGTCCTTCAACGAATTCCTGATCGTTCCGCATGGAACGGACAGCATCGACGAAGCCGTCGAAATGGCGGTGACGATGTTCAACCACCTCGGCTCCGTCCTCACCGCCTATCTCGGCCATAAGCCGCAGGTCGCCGGCTCCTACGGCTATGCAGCACCGTCGGACGATCCGGCGGTGGTCCTCTCCATGATGCGCAGGGCGATCGACGAGTGCGGCTATCGCGGCAGGATCTCATTCGCGCTCGATTGCGCGTCGAGCGAGATGTATGACGCCACAACCAAGACCTACCTTTTGAAGGGCGAGCGCGTCACCTCCAGCGCGCTGATCGCCTATGTGCGCAAGCTCACTGAAACCTTCGACTTCGTCTTTATCGAAGATCTTCTCGACGAGAACGATTGGGAGGGCTACCGGAAGGCCGTGCAGGAACTGCCGCGAACCATCATCCTCGGCGACGACTTGACCGTCACTAGCCTGCCCCTGCTTCGCCGCGCCCATGAGGAACATGCGGTCGACGGCTTCGTCCTGAAACCCAATCAGGTGGGGACCATCACCGAGGCGATGGACGCCTACCGGTTCGCCTCTGAACACGGGATGATCGCCGTGCCATCGGGCCGTTCCGGTGGCGTGGTCGATGATGTCGTGATGGACTTTTCCGTCGGCCTGCAGGTTCCGTTCCAGAAGAACGGTGCCCCGCGATCGGGCGAACGCATCGAAAAACTGAACTTCCTGATGCGCGCCAACGCGCGCAGCCCTGACTGCCGGCTCTACGACATCAAACCCCTTCTGCGCTTCTGAGCTCGGACGACGGCTCATCAACCCCCTTCAACATCCATTCGAAAGGCAAAGTCATGTATCCCCGGATCGATTTTCTCTACCTGTCCGAACCCGATATGATCGCAGCCGGCGTCCTTGATGCCGAGCGTTGCGTCACCATCTGCGAAGAAACGTTCAGCCTGCTCGGCGAAGGCGACTATCTGATGGGTGGCGCAAACCACAACAGCCATGGCCTCAACATCGTCTTCCCGAAGGAAACGAAGTTCCCGAACATGCCGGTTGCCGGTCCAGACCGCCGTTTTGCCGCCATGCCAGGCTATCTCGGCGGGCGCTTCGACGTCTGCGGCAACAAGTGGTACGGCTCCAACCATGCCAATGCGTCGAAGGGCTTGCCGCGTTCGGTACTGACCATGATGCTCAACGACAAGGACACCGGCGCGCCGCTCGCGCTGATGTCCGCCAACTTGCTGAGCGCGGCCCGCACCGGCGGCGTGCCGGGCGTGGCCGCCAAGCATCTCGCCAATGCTGATTCGAAAGTCGTCTCGGTGATCGGCTGCGGCCCGATCAACAAGGCTTGCTTCTCGGCGATCATGACCCAGCTCAAGGCTGTCGAAAAGGTCGTCTGCTTCGACATCTTCCTCGACAAGGCCAACGAGTTCGCGGCCTGGGTCAAGGAGACCTATAATGTCGAAGCCGTGGGCGTCGATGATGCCGAGGCAGGTTTCCGCGGCGCTGATGTCGTCACTGTCGCCGCGTCGCGTTTGAAGCCGCTTTTCTTCAACGACGAATGGATCAAGGAAGGCGCCACCATCCTCGTTTCCGGCCCGTTCAACACCGAGGAAAGCTTCCTCACCAGCGCCAAGATCGTCTACGACCACACCGCGCTGCAGGAAGCCTATGTGGAGGATGCCGTCGCCTCCGGCAACAAGGAAGCCTATTACAGCGGCGTCATCGGCGGTCCTTTCTTCCGGCTGATCGATGCCGGAAAGCTGCCGGCGCTGCATGACTCGACCGGCCTCGGCGACGTGGTCAACGGCAAGAAGCCCGGACGCGAAACGTCCAAGGATCGCGTAATCTTCATCGCCTGCGGCATGGCTGTCTTTGACATCAGCTGGGGCTATGAGTGCTACCAGACGGCACTCAAGAATGGCATCGGCCAGTCGCTGAACCTATGGGACAAGCCCAGCCAGGCCTGAGCGCCCAAAAGCCTGGCGGCCGGCCCGCGCCGCCTGGCCTATAACGTCTCCCGCGCTGCGACCCAAAATAGCCGGCGGCGGTCGATTGTCTACGACTGTCGCGGGCGATTTCGCCTTTTGGGCCAGGCTCCAAGGTCACTGCTTTCCCCAACCATCAGAGGACGTGATATGAATGTTATGGTTCGCGATAGAGCCGGGCTGTCTTACATAAGCGCTGACGCAACGCAGCCTTGGGCAAATTTCCTCGAACAGATCGACCGCGTGACGCCCCATCTCGGCGATCTCGCGCGCTCGTCAGACACGCTTAAGCGACCGAAACGGACAATGATCGTCGACGTACCGATCGTGCGTGACGACGGCACGATCGCACATTACGAAGGCTATCGCGTCCAACACACACTTTCGCGGGGCCCCGGCAAGGGCGGGGTGCGCTTTCACCCTGACGTTAACCTCAACGAGGTGATGGCGCTTGCTGGGTGGATGACAATCAAGAATGCCGCGCTGAATCTGCCGTACGGCGGCGCGAAGGGCGGCGTCCGCATCGATCCACGCCACCATTCCCTCGACGAGTTACAACGCGTAACGCGCCGCTACACATCGGAGATCGGCAACTTCATCGGGCCAAACCGTGACATTCCCGCGCCCGATGTCGGCACCAATGAACAAACAATGGCGTGGATGATGGACACCTATTCCATGAATGTCGGCGGGACCACGACCGACGTGGTCACCGGAAAACCGCTATCACTTGGCGGTTCGCTCGGTCGCCGGGAAGCAACCGGCCGCGGGGTCTTCATCACCGCGCGCGAGACTGCACGCCGCTCCGGAATTCCGATCGAAGGCTCACGCGTCGCAGTTCAAGGCTTCGGCAATGTCGGCGGCACGGCTGCCGCAATGTTTCGGGCGGCCGGCGCGAAGATCATCGCCCTTCAGGATGATTCCGCCACCATTATCGACGAAGCCGGAATCGATATCACCAAGGCGCTGGCCTATACTGAACAACATGGCCGGCTGGCCGGGTACGCCTCAGAGAAAACCGCGGCGGGCGAGGAGTTCTGGCAGATACCAACAGACTTCGTCGTCCCGGCGGCGATGGAAGGCCAGATAGACGCCCGTCGCGCGGCAACGCTTCCGACGCGCATCGTCGTTGAAGGCGCAAATGGTCCGACAACACCCGGAGCCGACGACGTCCTGCGCGACCGCGGTATCATCGTCGTCCCT
This sequence comes from Sinorhizobium terangae, assembly GCF_009601505.1. GTDB lineage: Bacteria > Pseudomonadota > Alphaproteobacteria > Rhizobiales > Rhizobiaceae > Sinorhizobium > Sinorhizobium terangae. Next base: position 15,313 of record NZ_WITC01000115.1, on the reverse strand, counting down.
GATGTCCTAGCCAATGCGGGCGGCGTGACTGTGTCCTATTTCGAATGGGTGCAGGATTTCTCATCATTCTTCTGGACCGAAGACGAGATCAACGCCCGGCTCGAGCAGATCATGATCGGCGCCTTCGATGCGATCTGGACACTCGCCGCTGATCGTGGCGTGTCGCTTCGAACCGCCGCTTTCATCATTGCCTGCCAGAGGGTCCTTGCCGCCCGCCAGCGCAGGGGCCTCTATCCCTGAAATCCACGAAACAGGAGGCGGCCCAACGGCCGTCTTGCGCTTCATCTATGCAAGACTCCCGGTTTCGAGCCACTTTGCGGCATCGTCGAGCGTGCAGGCGAAAGCATCGATCACGGCCAAGACCTGGTCTTCGGTGATGATAAACGGCGGGCAGAAGGAGATGGTGTCGTAGATGCTGCGGATGATCAGCCCATGCTCATGCGCCTGCCGGAAGACATAGGCGCCCAATGCACCTCGCGGGTCAAACATGCGTTGGTCACCTTGTCGGCAACCAGTGCCACCCTAGCCCGATGGTGCGGACGTCGCCGACCAGCGGTGCGATGCCGGGCCATTCAGGCCCGCCTGCAGGCGTGCGCCCAGACCTTCGCATGGTCGACCAATTGCCGCTCCGATGACAGCCAGATTTTCCAGCGCAACGGCGGTCGAAACCGGGTGAAGCTGTGTGCGTAGCTACCGATCCTGCCGTTGTTCGCAGTATGAATATCGTTTATTACGTCCGAGACCACGATCGCCGCGAGCGGCTGATAGGTTGAGGTGATCTGCTTCGACAGGACCATGATGTCAGCCTGGAAGCCATAATACTGGCAGCCGAACATCGGGTTGGACCGGCGGTTCGTCAAACGGCTGTCGGTCCCTTGCCGACATGGATTAGACAAAAGCGCTTGCCGCGCAAGGAACTAAGGTCCCCGCGACAGCCATCGGCCGAACTTCCTCCATTTGCTAGAGCTTCCAGATTCTCGAACTCGGCGGTGCGGATTGGGATGCCATCCTTCAACGCTGCGACACGACGCTGGTACCGTTGCTGCGACGGAAACCGTTCCTGTCCGGCCTCGCGCAGCATTTCCAGCAAATCGGAGACCCGGCTGCTGAACCCGCGGTTGCCCCCGCGCGCGGGATCGATGAAGATCAGGAGCTGGCCGGTCTTCGGCGCGTTCGCGCCGGGATAGCCGGCGAAATCCACTTCCGCCGCGAACTTTCCGCCGGTCAGCGCCGAGGCCAGGACCTCGACCATCAGCGAGATCGCCGCGCCCTTGTGGCCGCCAAATGGCAGGATGCCGCCACCGTCATTGATCGCAACGGGGTCGTCGCTCAGCCGGCCGTCGCGATCCACTCCCGTTCCATATGGCACTTTCCGACCGGAACCGGCAGCAATGGTGAGATCGCCATGGGACATATTGCTTGTGGCAAAGTCGAAAATCAGAGGATCGGAACCGCCGACCGGTGTCGCGAAAGCGATGGGATTTGTTCCGAGGACACGCTTGCGCCCGCCTGGGGGAACGACCACGCACCCACCCGTGACAACGCTAAGCCCAACAAAGCCTAACTGGGCGAAGGGCTCCAGTTCCGGCCAGAGCGCGCTGAAGTGATGCGAGTTGTTGATCGCAGCAACCGCAACGCCGGTCGCCTCGATCATCTGGCCGACCTGCGGCCGGAATGCCTCAAAGGCTGGCTGGGCAAAGCCGTTCCGGGCATCGATGCGCAGGAAGGATGGGCCAACCTCCTGAGCATTCGGTACGGCCCTACCATCCACCCATCCGGTTTCCAGGTTTGTCACATAGCCGGGCATGCGGAAAATGCCATGGCTGTGGCAGCCATCCCGTTCGCAGGCGGCGCAATTGTCGGCCAGAACATCCGCGACCGACTCCGCCGTACCTGCCTTCAGGAATATCCGCTTCAGCAGGGCACGAAGATCCTCGAAGGAAACCGTGACGCTGTCGCCCCCGCGACCATTGCACATGCGCAAGGCCCTCACGACACCGGCTGCGCGCCGGTGATCTCGACCAGCGAGCCGCAGATGAATTGCGCCTCGTCCGAGGCGAGGAAGGCGACGAGTGCGGCGACTTCCTCGGGCTTGCCGATACGTCCGAAGGGAACCAGCTTGTCGAGGTCGGCAATCGTGCGGCCGGACCGCTTGACCCCCGCTTCCAGCATCGGCGTGTGGATTTCGCCGGGGCAGACGGCGTTCACGCGGATCTTGACCGGCGCATAGTCGCGCGCGAGATTCTGGGTAAAGGCGGCAACGGCGGCCTTGGTCGTGTTGTAGGCGATGTGGTTGGGTGCGGGATAGAGACCCCATTGCGAGGCGGTATTAACGATAGCGCCGCCACCGGCTTCGATCATCAGCGGCAGGGCAGCCCGGCACAAATGAAACATCGAATCGAGATTGACGGCAAAGCTGATCGACCAGTCCTCGTCGGAGAGCGACAGCAGGTTGCCGCGCCGGTTGATGCCCGCATTGTTGACCAGCGCGTCGAGGCGACCATGCAGCGCAAAGCTATCCGAAATCAGCGAAGCGCATTCGCCTTTCTCCGCGATGTTTGCCGTAATCGTTTCGGCCTGCCAGCCAGCGGCGCGGATATCTGCCGTCACCGCCTTGGCAGCCTCTGCATTGCCGTCCGTTACAACAACCAACGCGCCTTCAGAGGCGAGGCGCTTGGCAATCGCCGAGCCTATTCCGCCGCCAGCGCCGGTGACCACCGCGACTTTGCCTTCGAAACGTTGCATTCGATCTCTCCCTAACGGATGTAGCTGCCACCATTGACGTCGAGTGTCGCGCCGTTCAGCGATGCCTGCGAGGCGCGAAGGGCGAAGGCTACCAATTCAGCGACCGCTTCCGGTTCCGCCATTTCGCCGATTGGAATTTCTCCAACCGCCGCCTGCTTACCGTTCTTGGCAACGAACTCCTCAGCCATGCGGGTACGCACCCATCCGGGCGCAATCGCGGTCACGCCGTCGGCGCCGAAGCTGCGGGCGATCGATTTGGTCAGATTGACGAGCGCCGCCTTCGTCGCGCCATAGGGCATTGCGTCAGCCGCATAGCCGCGCTGGCCCGCCCGGCTCGCCATGTTGATGATGCGTCCACCACCATTCGCCTTGAAATGCCGGATTGCTTCTTTCGCGAGATCGGCGGCGGCAAAGAAATTGACCTGGAAATCCCTTTGCCAAACTGAGCGCCATTGATCGAGATCGGCGTCGATCGCAATGCGGCTCAAGATTCCGGCATTGTTGACCAGCCCATGGATGCGACCCGCCGCTTCGAGCGAGCGCTGCCAGAGCGCGGAAGCGCCATCCGCCGCCGACAGATCGGCAGACACGATGATGCCTCTTCCGTCGATTTCGGCATTCAGCCTTTCCGCGCCGGCTCGGTCGCGGCCGTAATGAATGATCGGCCGGGCGCCGTCCTCTGCCAAAGCCTTGACAATAGCGCGGCCAATCTCGCCCGATGCACCGGTCACCAGGATGGTCTGGCCGGAAAGCGCCTTGCTCACCGGCGTGCCTCCGGCTTGATGTACCAACCCCAGGGATCATCGGTGGCAAATCGGGTGATCTGCTTGGTTTCGAGATAGTTTTCAAAGCCCCAGCGGCCAAGTTCGCGGCCGATTCCGGACTGCTTGTAGCCGCCCCACGGCGCTTCGGTGAAAGTCGGCTGCGAGCAGTTGATCCAGACAATGCCGGCGCGGAAGGCGGCTGCGACACGCTCAGTGCGCGCATCGTCCTTGGACATTACGGCTGCGGCAAGCCCGAAGCGGCTGTCATTGGCGAGATGGATTGCCTCTTCTTCCGTAGCAAACGGGCGGATGCAAACCACCGGTCCGAAGATTTCCTCGACCCACGCCTCGCTGTCGAGCGGCACGTCAGTCAGGATAGTGGGTTCCAGGTAATAACCCTTGTCGAAACCATCAGGGCGCTTGCCGCCGCAAGCAATGGTCGCGCCAGTTGCCTTTGCTTTCTCTATATCGCGCACGACGTTCGAATATTGTCGCGCAGAAACGAGCGGTCCGAGCAGGATCCCGTCATCGAGGCCATTGCCGATGGTGATCTTCCTGGTTTCCTCGATCAGGCGGGCAAGCAGCCTCTCATAGATGCCCTGCTCCACCAGAACGCGGGAGGTCGCCGAGCAGACTTGTCCCTGGTTCCAGAAGATGCCGAACATGATCCACTCGACGGCCTGTTCGATATCGGCATCGTCGAAAACGACGAAAGGCGACTTGCCGCCAAGCTCGAGGCTGATGCGCTTTACGTCTCGCGCTGCCTGCGCCATCATCTTCGAGCCGACGGGGCCGGAGCCGGTGAAGGCGAGCTTGTCAACAAGGGGGTGGTCGACGACGGCCTGTCCGGCGATCGAACCCGCCCCTGTCACGACGTTCAGCACGCCGGCCGGCAATCCAACATCATCGGCGATGGCGGCCAGTTCAAGGGCGGTCAGCGAGGTGAGTTCAGCCGGCTTCAGCACGACCGTGCAACCTGCCGCAAGCGCCGGCGCCACCTTCCACGATGCCATAAGCAAGGGATAGTTCCAGGGGACAATCGCTCCGACGACGCCCATTGGCTCCTTGACCGCCTTGGAGGTGAAGCGGGCATCGCCGAGCAGGACCGGCTCGACGGATTTCGTGTCGAATTCCTCAGCCAGCCCGGCATAGAAATCGAAGCAACCGGCAGCGTCGGCGATGTCCCAGTCCGCCTCCGGGAAAGGCTTGCCATTGTCGAGCACTTCAAGCCGGGCGATATCGGCCTGCCGGGCGCGAATGCCGGCCGCGATGGCGCGCAGATATTTGGCGCGCTCGGCGCCGGTGAGCTTCGGCCAACCATCCTTGTCGAAGGCGCGTCGCGCTGCCTTCACGGCGAGATCGACATCCTCCTCGGTTGCGAGCGCGATTTGCTGGATCACCTCTTCTGTCGCTGGATTGATGACATCGGCCGTGCCGCCCTTTGCGGGGGCAACCCATTTTCCATCGATATAGAGTTTGTCCTGCATCAGATACTCCATTGGCAACCCGGCTCAGAACCGGTCGACACGATAGGGGGTAAGATCGACGGGCGGGGTGACCCCGGAAATCAGGTCCCCCATCAGCCGCGCATTGGTCGCGGCATAGGTGAGCCCGAGATGGCCATGGCCGGTCGCATAATAGAGATCGCGATGCCTGGCAGAGGCGCTCATGACAGGCACCGTGTCTGGGAAGGCCGGACGGTGGCCCATCCATTCACTCGTCTGACGCACTTTCAAATCGGGCAGAGCTTCGAGCGCGCGCTTGACGGTGATCTTGGCGCGGCGATAGTCCGGTGCGGCGTCGATGCCCGCCATTTCCACCGTGCCGCCGACGCGGATGCCGCCTGCCGTCGGTGTCACCATGAAGGCCTTGGCCGGCCAGATGATCGAATGGCGCATGGAAATACCGGGATCCATGATCTGGGTGTGATAGCCGCGTTCGGTTTCGAGCGGGATCGGCTCGCCGAGATCCCCGGCCATGCGGGCGGTAAAGACGCCGGCCGCAAGCACGGTCTTGTCGGCATTGATGGCGCGGCCGTCCTTCAGGCGGACAGCCTTCACCCCGCCCTCGCCAACGTCGAAGCCGCCGACGTCGCCGCGAATGATCGTACCGCCGAGGGCCTGGAAGCGTTCGGCGAGAGCGATGACGAGCCTGTAAGGGTCTGCAACCGACCGGTTGTCGGGAAAGAGCACCGCTTTGCCGATCTTCGTCGTCAGTGCCGGCTCAAGGTCGCGGATGGCGTTGCCGCCGAGGATTTCGTGGCGGAAGCCGAAGCGCTCCAGGATCTCGATATGATCGCGATCGGCCTTGAACTCGGCCTCGTCGGCATAGAGGCTGAGGCAGCCTTCGGCGCTCAGCATGTGAGTCAGACCGGTCTCTTTCAGGAGCGCATCGAGGTCCTCATGCACGCGATGGCAGAGGACCGCGCCTGCTGCTTCGAGTTCGCGAAGCTTCGAGGGACGGCTTGCTGCCAGAAAACGCAGGAACCAGGGGATAAGCCGCGGCATATAGGACGGCCGGACACGCACCGGGCCTTCCGGGTCGAGAAGCCATTTGGGCATCTGTTTCCAGATCGCCGGTCGGGAAGCGGGCATGAACTCGGTCACGGCAATGCTTGCCATATTGCCAAAGCTTGCTCCGGTGCCCGGACCATCCCGCTCGATCAACTGGACGGAATGCCCGCGGCGCTGCAGGTCATAAGCCAGCGTGGTGCCGATAACGCCGGCGCCGACAATTGCGATCGTGGATGAAGTGCTCATGTTGCAGTCCGCCGGATCAAACAGTTGCCATCCAGGTGTCGGCCACCGTGAAGCCATTCGGATACGGATCGGTCGGATCCATGCCCATCTGGTGAAAGCCGGTGATCCATGCCTGGCCAGATATCGCGGGAATGACGGCGTCGTATCGACCGACCTTGGCCAAACCGTCGATGGTGCACAAAAAGCGGCTGCCGGTGATGGATTCATGCACCAGTGTTTCCCCGGGCGCGATCAGACCTCTGGCATGAAGCAGGGCCAAGCGGGCCGACGAACCCGTGCCGCAGGGCGAGCGATCACAGCGGCCGGGAGAAACGACGACGCAATTCTTTGACACCAGTTGGCCGTTCTCGCGGCGCAGCGGGCCCATGAATTCCGTGTTGGTGATGCCCGGAATGGCAGGGTTTTCGGGATGTTCGACCGCAAGCTGCTCCACCGCGGCGGCTTTCAGCCGCTGCCCGAGTTCGCACAGTTCCCGCGCTTCGGACGGATCGATCGAAAAGCCGAGTGTTGCAGCGTCGACCATCACATAGGTCATGCCGCCATAGACGATGTCGACCCCGACCGTACCCAGGCCGTCAACCTCGATCTTGCTGTCGACGTGGTAGCAAAAGGCAGGCTGGTTCACCAGACGGACGCTCGTCACCTTGCCGTCTCGGCATTCGCAGCGCACACGGATGAGGCCTGCCGGCGCCTCAAGTACCAGCTCGGTGACCGGCTCCTGCATGGGAAGGATCCCCGTTTCCAGAAGCACGGTCGCGACGCACATCGTGTTCGACCCGGACATGGCGGGATATTCGGTGGTTTCGAGGATCACATAGCCCATATCCGCATCTGGATGGTTGGACGGCAGTACGATATTGGCATTGTGCCAGACGGCACCGCGCGGCTCGAACAGCACCATCTTGCGGATCTCGTCCATGTGATTTTCAAAATGAAGTTTCTTGTCGAACATCGTCTTGCCCGGCACCTGTCCGACGCCGCCGACAATGACCTTTCCGCTCTCGCCCTCCGCATGGCATTCGACGACGGAGAGCACCTTTTTGAACCGCATGACCCCGATCCCTGAACCCCAGAAACAATACGGGGGCCCGGGATCCCGGGCCCCAACGACTCCAAAACCTTACCAGTTGAGGATCGGCTGCATCGCGGCCTTGAACTCGGCCTTCTCGGCATCGGTCAGGGGGCCGAGCGGCGCGCGGCACTCGCCGACGGGCAAGCCCTGCAGGTCGCAGCCATACTTGATCTTCTGGACGAATTTTCCGGATTCGAGGATGTTCATCGCACGATAGAGGGTCTTCATCATCTCGCGCGCCTTGGCGATATCACCTGACTTGTAGGTGCGGTCGAGATCGCAGCAGGCTTTGGCCATGCAGTTCGACGGTCCGCAAATCCAGCTTTCCGCACCCCAGAACATGAAGTCGAGCGCAATATCGTCGGAACCGCTGACCAATTGGATCTTGCCCTCGTAGCGGCTGGCGATATCGATCGCCCGCTGCAACACGCCCGAGCTTTCCTTGATGCCGATGACACGCGGATTGTCGGCAAAGTGCTCCATCAGTTCGAAGCTTATGTCCGAGCCGTCCTTCGCCGGGTAGCTGTAGAGCACGAGGTTGACGTCGACCGCGGCAAGCACGGTTTCATAGTGCTTGATCAGCTCTTCCTGGGTCGGGCGGGTGTAGAAGGGTGGCGCGAGCAGAACCGTGTCATAGCCGATCTTCTTGGCGAGCTCGGTCTGCTCGATAACCTCGCGCGTGGCCGGCGCATTCGTGCCGGCGATCAGGATTTCGCCCGGCTTGGCGAAGTCCTTGACGAACTGCAGGACGTCGCGGCGCTCCTCGGTGGTCTGGCTGAAATATTCACCCGTCGAACCGTTCGGCACCCAACCGGTCACTCCTGCCTCACGCAGATGGGCCAGAAGCTTTTCAAACGACTTGAAGTCGATCTTGTTGTTTTTGTCGAAAGGGGTGACCAAGGCAGGCATGACGCCGGTGAGTTTCATCGCGAGGCTCCAATTGACAAGAATTATGACTGTTTCGATCCGAGGGTCTTTGGCAGGGCATTTTCGCCGTCCGGCGGCACCTGCATTCGTCCTCCGTCTGCCGATGTTATGTCGTCTTAATGTCGACAAAGTCAAGATGAAAAAATCCTTGTCGACACGGTGTCCATTGGAATCTATGGTCAAGGCACATCGGCAGCGAGGGATTTGAAGTGGAAGAACAGGAACCTAGGCGCATCCGTGGCACCGGCTGGAAAAGCGTCTACGATACGCTGCGAGCCGAGATCCTGGGGCTGAGATTGCAGCCCGGCCAGCTTCTCGATGAGACGACGCTTGCCGAGCGTTTCGACATGTCGCGCTCGCCCGTCCGGGAGGCGCTGATCCGCCTGGCGGGCGAAGATCTGGTGGTCACCCTTTCCAACCGCAGCACTATCGTCGCGCCGATTGAAGTCGGGACATTCCCGAAATATGTCGAAGCCCTGGACATCGCTCAGCGCATGAACACGCGCCTTGCGGCGACACTGCGCACCGACGCCGATCTCAAGATCATTGCCAAGCGCCAGAAGGAATTCGAGGCGGCGGTCAAGACCGGCGTTCACCTCTCGATGTCCGAAGCCAACAAGCGCTTCCACATGGCCATCGCGGATGCAGGAAAAAATCCCTTTCTTGCCTCGTTCTATGAACGGCTTCTGGGACAAGGCCAGCGCATGCTGCACCTGCATTTCGAATATCTCGAGAGGACGCATGAAGGCTATCTCCTCACCGACGAGCACAATCTGATGCTGGAAGCGATCCGCAACCGCGATGTGGAGCGAGCAGACGAACTCGCCCACGCCCATACCCGTCAATTCCAGGACAACTTCATCAATTTCATGCGCGAAAACTACACCACCGAAGCTCCTCTCGTGCCATTGAGCGCCGCAGAATGAGCGATGTCATCACCGGTCCGATTGGCTTTCTCGGGACGGGAACGATCAGCAAGGCGATCATCACGGGTCTGCTTGCCGACCCGGCATTCACCAACCCGATCGTTGTCGCGCCCCGCAACGCCGAAATCGCAGCGAATCTCGCGGCCACCTATCCGCAGGTCACGATTGCCGAAGACAATCAGGCTGTCGCAGACAGCACCGACGTGGTCTTTCTGGCCGTGCGGCCGCAAATCGCAGCGGAGGTCACAGGATGTCGCGGGAATACGCCACCAAGGGAGGCCTGAACGAACAGGTCTGGACGGATTTCGACCAGAACGGCGGAACGCGCGCTCTGGTCGACGCACCGATCGGGTGCTGTTGCGTATCACGAAATAGAGCCTGCCGTCAGCCATCCGGGAAGCGCGGTCTCGGCAAAGCCGCTGCAGGCAGCGTCGACGCAGCGTTGTAGGCTTCCGAAATGGAACTCCCTGCCCACGGCGGCGGGACCGTAATGCGCATATTTGCCGGAATTCGTCATGATATATCTGACGCGGGGGGCAATGACAGGCTCAGAGATCAGGCACCAGCAGGTATCGTTGAGGAACCGGCCGCCGAACCTCGAGATCACGTCGATAAAGCCCTCCTTCTTGGCTTTCTCGAAAACGTCCCTTCCGCAGGTCACGATCATGTCGACCTTATCCGACTTCATCCTGCCAGTACAAAGTGCCGCGAGCCGTTCGCATTCCGTCAGCGAGAAATGCGGGTTGCCCAGCGATACGAGATCGACATCCGCGGAGCCGGCATTGTTGAGCTCGCGCCACGTCTCGATCAACGCCTCGATCGTAATCGTGTGGCGGCCCACTCCAGGCGAGCCGCCCGTCGCCTCTTCGACGGTCCTTGCCTCCGGTGTTGCGCCAACAATGTGGAACATCGCCACAGCCGACGTCGTGGCAAAAGCCGCGCCGAAAGCCTTGAGATCATCGAGGGAGATCGGTAGCCCCTCCAGTCCGGTAAGGACGGGAATGTCGTTCGTTGCGATCTTGCCCACGTGATATCCCAATGCCGGCCAGAAGGAATCGTCGAGCACATCAGGACGCGGAACAATTATCCGGAGCGTGGCAAGACGCTTCTCGGGAAGGTAACAATCGGCATTCGGAGCGCGCCCGGTTATGGCCACAAGAATATCGAGATAGTCCGGATATTTCATCGTGCGCGCGCCCAGCACCGCGTTCGCAAACACCACGGCATTTGATTCCGCCCAGGCGATCCGCTGGCCGAATGCAGGCGCTCTATCGAGTAGATAGGGCGCACATGTATAGGTCGGCTCGACGCCCATGGCCCTATAGATATCGGCCAGCTCGTCGGACGGCCTGCCAAGACCCGGATCGACGCCGAGGCCTTGCCACAGGCGCCGATCGACGCAAAGCGAATTCATGGTCGAGCGTATGCGAACGCGGCCACCCAGTTCGAACAGTCTCCTGGCAAATTGAAGAACGCCCGACCCGTGGTAAAAACATCCGTCGATATGCGCCATATCGACATCGATAAGGCTGTGGGCCCCTTCGATCTGCGCGGTTCTAATGATGATGCGCATGGCGACCCGTGCCGCCTCGCCGAATTCACCGTCGAGAAACCGCTGGTCAGTCTCGGTCAGTTCGAAACCCTCGAGATCGAGGGTGACAGAATCGCCGTCATCGGCCATGGCGGGAGCGGCTGCGTGGAGATCTACCTGGCCATCGTGGACGACCGCATGCCGAGCCTCGGCAAGTGAGGCAAAGTCCTCCGCGGACAGACGGACGACCGGAATGCTCTTCCGGAACAGCTCCTTGGCAATAAGCACGCCCAAGGTCAAGATCGTCTCCTTGTGCTGCAAGACGAGCGCGCTCGGAGCATGACCGTTCATGATAAGTTCGAAGATGGCCAGGCTTCCTGCGCAGGAACCCCGCCCGCTGGGGATTGCCAGGATCTTCCCGCAAACGCTTTGTCCATGCAGTGGATGGTGCGTGTCGATCACGACTCCGGTCATGGGATGCACGCCTCCCATGAAGCTGAGGCCGACGTGGGAAAACAGAAGCTCACCCGCTCCGATGCCGGCGACAAGACATTCTCCATTCATCGCTCACTCCCCCGATGATTGCTGCTAGCGTCTCTGATTGACGTGTTCTCGACACCAATGTACCCCGTTCGGGGCTACGTTATTCGTCTACGCCGGCTGGGCAGCTGCGTTAGTGTAAACCGAGTAGACCAGCCAACCGCAGTCCACTGGCAATGTCACACCTGTGATGGCAGCGGCTGCAGGCGAACAAAGGAAGAAGATGGCTTCTCCAATTTCGCTCGGCTCGACAAACCTTCCGAGAGCCGACTTGGAGATAACCTTCGATGGATCGCGTTCTCCCTTATCGATCCTGTCCTTCATCGCCGGAGTAAGGGTGTATCCCGGGGCCACGGCATTTACCCTTACCCCCTGCGGGCCCAATTCGGCTGCCATCACTTCCGTTAGAGTTTTCAGGGCCGCCTTGCTCATCGCATATGCGGGTTGCGGCAGCGCATGAAACGTCGTCAATGAGCACATGTTGATAATCGCACCATGGCCTGACTCAGCCATTTTTTTCCCAAAGGCTTTGCCGGTCAAAACGCTTCCACGCAGATTAACATCGAGAATTCTGTCGAAATCCTCGATACGCATCGATGTCAACCGCGTGGCGTTTTGAAGTATGCCGCCCGAATTGATCAGAGCTGCAACTCCGCCTTCTAGAGAAAACACCTGCTCTGAAAATGATTGGACTGCCGCCTCGTTTGTAACATCGAGATAAACAGACTGCACATCGAAGCCCTGAACGCTTAGCTCGCCAGCTATCTCTCGGCCGCGGTCAGCATCGATATCGGCGATAATGACTTTCCACCCCGAGGAGGCAAACTTTCGCGCCGTCGCCTCACCGATGCCACTTGCTCCACCCGTCACTACCGCCCGTGGCGTCTGGCTGCCGGCGCTTGCGCTCATATCACCGCTTCCTTCTCGGTAAGGCTCAGAAGCGTCGATCTAATGTCGACAAAGAACTTCTGTCAACCGGCTCATGTGAGAACGGCTGCTCTATCTTTCTGTCGACATTTGCCCGACATTCTGCAACATAGCGCTACCTGCCCTTCATGGGCGCTGTGTTCAACACTCAACGGAAGTGATTGGTATGACCCGTTACATGTTCGACTGCATCGAGGGCCATACGGCCGGCATGCCCGTTCGCCTGATTGTCTCTGGGCAGCCAGATCTCGTGGGCGAGACACAGAATGAGAGGCGGCTGGATTTTATCACAAGGTACGATTGGATCCGCAGTGGCCTGATGTGTGAACCGAGGGGCCATGAGATGATGTCGGGGGCAATGCTGGTTCCCTCGACACGGGAAGACTGCGATATAGGCGTACTCTACCTTGAAACGTCGGGATGTATACCGATGTGTGGTCATGCCACGATAGGACTGGTGACATTCATCATCGAAAAGGCGTTACTCGAACCGATTACGCCAGGAGTTGTGCGGCTAGACACCCCAGCCGGGGTTGTAGAGGCAAAATACGAAAGGATCGGCGATAAGGTCACAGGGGTTCGGTTCAGCAACGTACCCTCGTTTGTTCTTGCCCAAGGCGTAGAATTGGACCACCCCGACCTCGGCCCCATCGTTTTCGACATAGCTTACGGTGGCAATTTCTATCCCATTGTCGAGAGCCAGAAAAACTTCAGGGACTGCGCCGACTATTCGCCTGAAGAGTTGCGGCGAATGGCACAGGTTCTCGTGAAAATGCTGCCCGGCGTCATTGACGTTGTCCACCCGGATAACCCCAGTATTCGAGGCGCACATCATACAATGTGGTGCGGCGCACCCACGAACGGGGGCGATGCACGTGCTGTCGTGATCGCCACTCCGAAGATCATCGATCGCTCACCCTGCGGTACAGGCACATCGGCGCGTGTAGCCCTCAGAGCGGCTCGAGGAGAGCAGGAAATCGGCGATGTCTTCACCCATGAGAGCTTGATAGGATCAACGTTCAAGGGCCGGATCGAGCGGCACGTAACACTGGCGGCAGGCATGCCTGCAATCATTCCAAGCGTAGAAGGGAACGCCTATATAACAGGGGCATCCACTCAGTTGATTGATGACCAGGAGCCATATGTTGAGGGGTTCCTGAGCTGACCTCAGGTCACCTGTTGATCTAAGCGTCAGCGACTTTTTGAGGCCAACATCCTTGGCAGCCGTCAATTGACCCACTTGCAGCAAAATGCCGCATAGTAATCCTTCCAAGCTCGTTTCGCGCTTTTCTGGTTCTGACTTTGAAGAGATGGTCAATATCGTCACGCGCCACTTTGTGCGCCGAAAGATAAGATCTCTGTCTCGCAGTACCAATGATGATGAGGTTGGGCTGATGGCGGCGCTGGAAGCCTTGGCGGTGGAGTGCGTCACCGGAACCAAGGTCATCGTCATCGGCCGCTCCAACGATCTCGGTCTCTATAAGAAGCTCTTGGACGCCGGCGTGAGCGATTACCTGGTAACGAAGCAGAGTCCCCGCCCGGTTAAGCAACCTGGATTAACTGAGGTCAACCGCAAGTAGTTCCCCTATGGCATTCGTCCAGTCTGGTGATTGTGCCGACGGGCTGTTCATGGCTAGGAGCGTGGCGGGCCGGATCGGCAAGGCGTGAGACAGCGACATCATGAAAAACAGTTATAGATGGTGGGGGGTGAAATGCGCAGCCAAACCTTGTCGGTAGAGCCGAAATGGGCGACCGTGCGCCTCGCGTAAGAGGGGCCGAGTCGGGTTGATGGGAAAGAATTGAGGTGCGGCTTTGCCGCCGGGCGGTGGAGAACGAGCGGAGACTAAAGCGGGAATGCTAAGCAGAATGAGCAAGGGGTTGGCGCGAGCCGGAACCCTTCCGGCGTTGAGTGTGGTGGTAGTCGCCTGCACTTTATCGAGCCCCGATCTCATCGGTACGGCGCACGCCCAGGAAGAATTCGTGAGCCTTACGGGCACCGTGGAGCACGTGACGTTAGCGCCGAACAACACCGTAACGATCAGGACTGGCAAGTCCTTCGGTGATCTGGTCATCGGCAGCGCCGAACTTATCGATGTCGTACCGCTCTCCGACCGGTCGCTGTTCATCCGCGGCAAGCAGATCGGCGCCACCAACATCTCGGTCTATGACGACGACAAAAACCTTCTCGGCGTCATAGACATTCGCGTCACCAGCGATTTCAGCGAAGCCGCCGCCGCCATTCGTTCCGCCGCACCTTCAGCGCGGATTCGGGTGTTCAACTCCAACGACCGCATTCGCCTCACCGGCACCGTGCGCGACGCCGTCGAATTACAGCGCGTGCTGGAGATCGCTCAGTCCTATTCCGATCAGCCGGTGCTGAACCAGTTGCGTGTCAGCGATTCCCAGCAGGTCATGCTGGAAGTGCGGGTGATCGAGGCCTCGCGCCAGACCGGCCGCGACCTCGGCATCGGCTGGTCCGGCCAGGGCCGGAACGGCATCGGCAAGGCCACGACCAGCCAAGGCATCAGCGTAGATGAAGACGGCAATCTCGTCCGCACCTTGGAAGATGCCGCGGGCGCGGCGACGGGCATGCAGCCCTTCGGGCAGTTGATCGCCAAGGTGCTGGAAATTGCCGGCGGCCAGATCGACGTCGTCATCAACGCGCTGGAGCAGAAGGGGCTGGTGCGCCGCCTGGCACAGCCGAACCTGATCGCCATGAGCGGCGAGACCGCGAGCTTCCACGCCGGCGGCGAGGTGCCGATCCAGACGACGGTTGCCAACGGCGCCACGGTCGCGACCGAAACCGATTACCGGCCCTTCGGCGTCAGGCTCACTTTCACGCCGGTGGTGCTCGACAGTGGGCTCATCAGTCTCAAGATCGAGCCGGAAGTCTCCGAGCTCGACACCTCGATCAACGTCAACGGCAATCCCGGCTTCATCTCGCGCGCGGCGAAGACAACGGTGGCGCTGCGCGACGGCCAGAGCTTCGCCATGGCCGGGTTGCTGCAGTCGATCAATGCCAAGGACGTTCAACAATTGCCGTGGGTGTCGCAGGTTCCGGTGATCGGCGCGCTGTTCCGCTCGACGAGCTTCCTGAAGCGGGAGTCCGATCTCGTCATCAT
>NZ_WITC01000114.1 GCF_009601505.1 Sinorhizobium terangae | reverse complement strand
GTAAGCGCGCATTTCGCTGCGCGTTATAAGTGGGCTTGAGCCGGCGGTCAGGCAGGCTGCCTTTTGAAGTTGAATGGTAGCAGGTCATCGATGTCGGCGTTGTCGGGACGCTGCGGCAGTTCGGTTAGGACGTGGCGCAACCACGCGAATGGTTCGACGCCACAGGCGCGACAGGTCAACATCAGGCTATAGGTGACGGCGCTGGCCTTGGCTCCATCGACGGTGTCGCTGAACAACCACGATTTTCGGCCGGTGGCAAAAATTCTAATGTCGCGCTCGAGTAAATTGTTATCAATCGGCATCCTACCGTCGTCGGTATAGCGGGTCAGATATTCCCATTGATTGCGCGTATAGGAGACGGCATCGCCAAGCTTGGTGTCGGGCACGACCTTTGGAGCGATCGCGTCGAGCCACGCCTTGAGTGCGTTCAGGACCGGGACGCTGTGTTTCTGGCGAAAGCGGCGCATGTAGTCGGCCTGTGGTTCACCGTCATCCGGCCTCTCGTCCCGCACCTGCCTTTCGATCCGGTAGAGCTGGTCGAAGAACTTGATGGCCTGCGCCGGCGGCCCGCCGGGTTTCTTGCGCGCCTTGAGAGCATCGACAAACTTCCGCCTGGCATGGGCCATGCACCCGACATGCGTGGCGCCTTTCAACGTGCGCCAGGCCTGATAACCGTCACTCATCAGGATGCCGCGGTAGTCGCCAAGGAAGGCCTGCGGATGCTCTTGTCCGCGGCCGGGCTGATAATCGAACAGCACGATCGGCTGTTTACTGTCCTCGCCGCTGCGAAAGGCCCACATATACGACGTGCTGGTCGCTTCCTTGCCCGCTTCCTTCAGCACCTGGACTGTGGTCTCGTCGCCATGAATGACGGTCTGCGATCGAAGCCGCAGCTTCAGCCTGTCATAGATACGAGACAGGTGTTTTTCGCTCGAACCGATCACCCAGTGGCCCAAAGCGCCGCGGCTGACAGGAACCCCGGCGCGCTCGAAGGCCTGCGCCAAACGATAGAGCGGCGTGCCGTCGACATATTTATGAACGAGCGCGAAGGCCAGCGTTGAGGCCGTGGCGATGCTACCCGGAAGGGGCTGCTTCGGCATCGGCGCGATGATAACAGGCGTGCTGATCCCGGTGCGGTCACAGTTACGGCACGCATATTTGGCTCGCGCATTCTGCAGAACCGTGGCCTTCACCTCGATGTGAAGCTGCTCGGTAACGAGCTCGCCCATGCGATGCATCGGGTGGCTGCAGCACGGACAGACCTTCTGGTCGTCGGCAAGGTCATATTCGACGCGCTGGCGCGGCAGGTTCGCCGGCAATGGCCTGCGGCCGGGTTTCTTGCCCTCCGGCTTTTCGATCTCCGCCAATCCCGTGTCCGGTAGAGCGACGGCATCATCGGCGTCTTCGCTGTCCTCGTCCCCCTCAAGGGCAGCCTGCTCGGCCTCGTTGAAGATGCGATCCATGTGCTTTTCGCTGCGAGGCGCAAAACGATGCAACTGCGCCAGCGCCAGTTCTTCTTCAAGCTTGAAGACGCGCTGCGCAAGGATATCCTTCTCGGCCTTCAGCGCGGCGATTTCGGCAGCATTCGCCGCCAAAAGCGCCATCAATTCCGCAACATCAGGGGTGCCGCTTCGAGTCATTATAGTCTTGAATCTGAGCCGTTCCCTTACGTCAACGGCAAAGTTCAGCCGACAAATTCATATTGCCGCACCGGATGGCGCACCATCGCGTCGAGATCAATGCCGTCGAGCAACCAGTGCAGTTGCTCGGCATCGAGCGGCACCACCGTCTCCTGCCGTAAAGGCCAGCGGAACTTGTCTTCCGTCAGCGCCTTCAACATGAGCACAAAGCCAGACCGATCGAAGAACAGCAATTTCATCCGGGTTCTGCGACGATTGCAGAAGGCGAACACCGCGCGCTCGAACGGGTTGAGGCCCATTGACTGCTCCACCAGGATCGCAAGGCTGTTGATCCCCGCACGAAAGTCGATCGGCTCCCGGTGAAGATAGACGCGCAGATCATCAGCCAGCCGGAACATCGCAACGCCCCAACGCTTCGATCATCGCCGACAAAACCTCAGCATCCGCATCTTCCAGCTCAAGCCGCACACCGTTCGGGAGCGACGCCTTTAACCGCAGCCGTGGCGATGTCGGCCGAGCCGACGGGGCCGGCGGCCGCACAGTCGGCACTGCCGCAACCACCGGAACGAAGGCCGGCGGCGCGCTGTTCGACATAACCGTCAATTCCGTCTCGGTCGCTTGCCGGCGTCGGCGGAGCGCCACCCAGTTGCGCAACTGATTGGCGTTGACTCCGTGCGAAAGCGCAAGCCCTGCAATCGATACTCCCGGCTCAAGGGCCGCATCAACCAAGCGCTCCTTCTCAACCGGATCAAATCGTCGCTTACCGTTGCCAAGAACCCGAACCACTCGAAGCGGCCCTGATCTTCCCGCGCCATCCAATGTCATGTGTCCACAGTCTCCGTTGTGGACACAGAATCCCTCACTGCCACGTCTATGAACAGGTGCGGGGAATTCCGCGCTTACGCTTCAACAGCATCTGTCAGACGGCTTGGTGACGATTGTCGGCTCTGGTTTGTCATGCGCTGAAGGGCTTCCGGGCATGGGCGAGTTAGCGACCCATCTCGATGCAACGGTGGCAACCGGCTTGGCGGCTGCGGACGTAGATCGCTGGAGCGCGATTTCACCGCTCCTGGCGGCAAAAGGCCTCGAAGCGGCTCTTCTCGAGGTGTCTCCGACACCAGGACTGGAAGTCGCGATCGTTGCTCGCACGGCAGAACTAATAGCTATGCGGGAGCGCCAAATTGTTGCCGAAGTTTTTTCACGGACGCGGACGTTGCGTTTCACTCGGCTCGTCAAGCAGTTGTTGAAACCTCATACCGGGCTTCCGATTGTTACAACGAACTATGATCGGTTGGTTGAGGTCGCCGTCGAGGAAGCTGGTCTCGGTGTCGACACACTGTTCGTCGGCCATTTCGCGGGTGAGCTAAACGAGCAGGAAAGCCGTGTAAGCTTCTGCCGGGAAGTGACCCTGAAAGCCGGGCGAGTGCAGTATCGCTATCGTCCGCGCGCCAATGTGTTCAAACCGCATGGTAGTCTCGATTGGTATCAACGTGACGGGAAGCCCGTCCGTTACTCCGGAGATCTCGATCTACCGCGGCTCATAATCACGCCGGGATTGAACAAGTTCCGCAATGGCTACGAAAGCCCGTTTGACCGCCATCGGGAACGGGCAAATTCAGCAATCGACCGTGCCAGCCGGTTTCTGGTGATCGGATATGGCTTCAACGACGATCATTTGGAGACTCATCTCACCCCTCGCATTCGCAGGGGCGTGCCCACACTCCTGTTGACCTATGGACTTTCAGATAACGCGGTGAAGCTCGTCAACGACTGCCGCAATGTCATCGCGATTCAGCGCGCCGAACAAGGAGGCGCTTCCGGCTCCGGCGTTTTTGTCGCCGGCGTCGAGACTTTCTTTCCTGGTCTGGACCTGTGGGATCTAGGCTCATTCGTTGCAGAGGTGCTTGAATCATGACGGAAGCTGCTCTTCAGTTTGCCGAAGACGATAAAATCGGGCGCGTCGCGTCGGTGGATACCAGCCGCGTCGCGATCGATGTGACCAACTCCGTTCTGCTCACGCGGATTGGGATCGGGCAGCTCGTCGCCATTCGCGGCGCGACAGAGCGCGAATACCTCATCGCCATGGCTGAGCGCGTCACCCGCAGCATCAGGGAGGAACTGCCCGGCCTGGACGATGAAGATGCCGATGGTGCGCTTCTGGCGGCGGTGCCGACCGATTTGATTCAGGGCGTATTGATCGGCACGTTCAGAACGGTTGAGGGAGATCGGCGAAATACCTTCAAGCGCGGTGCCGATAGTTTTCCGCAGATCGACCGGGACTGCTTCGTGATCGAGGGCGGAAACCTCCAACGCTTTATGGGTATCCTGGGCGCAGGCTTCTCCGACGATGAAAAGCTCAAGCTTGGCACGTTCGTCGCGGACCGCACGGCAGACGCGATCGCCAGTGGAGACAAGTTCTTCCAGCGGCACGCCGCGATCCTCGGGAGCACCGGATCAGGTAAAAGCTGGGCGGTTGCACTGATCCTCGAACGGGCCGCCAAGCTGAAGTTTCCGAACATCATTGTGTTCGACATGCACGGCGAATACGCACCCTTGGCTGATAAAGCGAACGGAGGATTTGCCACGCGCTTCCGTATCGCCGGCCCCGGAGATCTGGAAAATCCGGGCGACGATACGTTATTCCTACCTTATTGGCTGCTCAACCGTGATGAAATGCTGTCGATGATCCTCGATCGCAGCGACCAGAACGCACCCAATCAGGCGTCACGGTTCACCCTGCATGTCCGCTCCTTAAAAGGGCAGACACTCGACGTCGAGGGCAAGGCGGACATCAAGAAAACGTACACCGTCGATTCACCGATACCCTACGATGTAAAACAGTTGGTCGGGCTTCTGAACACAGACAACACGACAAAAGGGGTTGGAAAGACCGGCCCGGTGAAGGGTGAATGGGAAGACAAGCTGACACGGTTCCTCTCGCGCCTCGAAGCGAAGCTGGACGATCGGCGCTACGGCTTCATGTTCGCACCGCCGCCTGCTGCGATGAAATACGACTGGCTTGCAGCGCAGGTGCTCAAGCTGCTGCAATCTGGCGATGACACTGGCATCAAGGTTATAGACTTCTCTGAAGTGCCCGCCGATGTGCTCCCTGTGGTGACAGGAACGCTGGCCAGACTGCTCTATGATGTTCAGTTCTGGATGAGCGGAAAGACCCGGACGCCGGTTACGCTGCTGTGCGACGAGGCGCATCTCTATCTTCCGGTTCGTGATGACGCCGATGCGGTCCAGCGCCAGGCCCTCGGATCGTTCGAGCGGATCGCCAAGGAAGGCCGGAAATATGGCTTCTCGCTGCTCGTCGTGAGCCAGCGCCCCTCGGATGTCAGCCGGACGATCCTAAGCCAATGCAATAATTTCCTCGCATTGCGCCTGACGAACGAAACCGATCAGGGCGTTATCAAGCGCCTGATGCCAGACTCCCTCGCAGGGCTGACAAGTATCTTGCCGTTGCTCGATACGGGTGAGGCGCTGTTATTGGGTGACGCTGTTTTGCTGCCGACGCGGATCAAGCTCGATATGCCCAAAGTGGCACCGGATAGCGCGACGCGAGATTTCTGGAAGGAATGGGGATCGGTCAAGCCGGACGATGCTGCCATCGCGTCGGCTATCGAATGTTTGCGCGGACAGTCGAGAAATGCGTAACCCACACTCCGGCTCAACTAATCGGCGCTGCTTTTGTAAAAGAGGAACCACTTAATTGTCAGCTTCGGCCGATGCCGAACCTTTGCATCGACTCATCGAATGTCTGCTTTTTGCGATGACCGTCTCAGCAGCCGTCGGTCCCCTCACGGCCGCAAGTCGGAAACAGCTTCCGCTTTGCGCCGGCATTCCGGTTGTTGAATCCAGTTCCACGATGTCCTAAAAGCAGCCCTTCAGCTCAAGCCGCCTTGTTGTCGATGATGGGGCGAGGAGCGGTCGCGACCAACGCGCCTACCCATTAACATGGCTCTCTGGGCAAGAGGGTTGGTCGCCGACGGATTACGATTCCTTCGGTTTCCTATCCGGTGAACCGCCATACTGAGCATAGGCGTCCAGCATCAATTGCGTATACTCACTCGTGCTAGAGGCTATCTCGCCCAGGCCCGGCCAGGCGAAAGGTATCGTGGACGAACTCGAGACAAGTTCAACCTCGAGACCTAGTAGCTCCGCTACAGCCAAAGCCTGGACGGGGTCCTTCCCCTCTGGCCACAAATCTTCCTCAAGAACAATCCAGACGCCATTCTCGTCATCGACACTGATCTCAGCCTGAAGAGCGCCCAGCTTCTCGCTAATGTTGGTAGCGTCATCAAGCAAAGCGCTGCGGATGAGAAGAATAATCTTCTCTTCATTCAGGTCGAGCTTGGGCCTGCCATCGACAATCCGGAAATCGGGCTCGTCTCTATCCAGGGCACCGTCAGTTTTCACCGGGAGGAAAGACTTGCCGTCATCATCAGACCAGAATGGCGTGTCAAAGATGTCGAGAGGAGATGCCCCGCACCCCGGGCAATGCCAGAGGTTCTGAGCGATCTGGGCGCCGGTGATCTTTCCATCGCAATGTAGACAGAACCACAAGTCAGACTCGCTGCGGCTCAACGGATGGCGAACCACCTCACTAAGGTCAGGTTTTGTGGACCGTCGGGGCCAATCGGCAGAGATTTCCGCGCGAACCTGAACAGCCCGATCTCTGGCCAGACTGAGTGCTGTTTGCAGGAATTCCGGATCAAGGACAGGGCATTCAGCTTCCTGATGCGTAAATGTCTCGACGATCGGGGTCAAGCCAGGGTTCTCTGGCACCCTGATGCTCCATCCTTCACCTGCTATGATGACGTCGTGAAAAACCTCCTGAAGCCGATATGCATGATTCCCAATCATGCCATGTTCGGCCTGGTCGAGGTATGCGAAGCGCCGGTTCATGGTTTCTGGATCACCGTTCCGGAAGGTTGCCGCCGGGAGGGGGCGCTTGACGAAGGCTTCGAGGCCCGCCATTTGTTCGGTAGCGATCTGCCAACCTTTCTTGCTGGCGGCGATGAGCTTGGTCCAGTGAGGGAAACCCAGTTCCCCCGCAATCAAGTTAAGGGCCTGGTGTTGCGCGATCCTGTTTGCGCGCGCGTATCGCTTTGCCAGAGCCTTAAGTCTGCGAAATTCTTTTGTTTCGGTCATTATCCATATCCCGGAATGATCCGACCATGTGCCCGCTAATGGCCAGACCCATGCCCGTTGGCATGGAGTGACACTTTTAGAATTTAAACGCTGACATAGCTTTGCGTGGCGGGCACACCGGCCCGCGTGTAGGCCATGCTTTGTATGCCAAGCATGACGATTGCGGTCAAGCCTATCTATATTTGCTGATAGCGATCCGGCGCAACGTGCCGGCTGCTGGCCCGCATTCTGAACTGCAACATCTCAGCACTCGTGGAAGAACGCTGCCGCGGGGTAAGATGGGGGTGGCGCAACAGGGGTCGGCGACGGCCGATCTACAATGCGCCTTCCCATTCTGGCGTTCAGTCACCGTTCGTGAGTTCCTCAAAGCGGATTGTCAGCTCAGACCGCTATTACGGCAGCTGCAACCAACCCGCGCTAAGCCAGAACGGCTACCGAAGCTTGAGCGCGCCAGCACTCGCCGTCGATGGTTTCGCGCGAAAAGCCGTAGAGGCTTTCGTCAGACGAGAACGCCAGGGCGAGCTCGTCTAATCGACGTAGCCCTGACCAAGAACGCCCGACTGTCGAGAGTACCTCTGTCTTGTGGGCGAAACGGTCTGGCGGTAGGGAAGCGCGAGCTTATCATTGTGATGGCCTATTCCATTTCGATCGACGAAAGGTCGAGCAAGTGCCGAATATAAACATCGATAATGACACGGTCCGGGCGTCTCGTGCTGGTCATACTGTTCACGAGAGATGGGCGGCCCGCCGCGCGTTGCAGCTTCTTTTTCCGAGCGACGGTCTCAATGCAATGGCGGTGGAGGGAATCTCGCATACCGAGACGGGTATTCGAGCTTGCAGAATCCTCCGTGTCAAACGAGGACGACCCCGTTCATCCGTTCCGGAATTGCGGACAAATAGGCATCGTCCGGGCGAAGAGTAGCTCTGTTCACCGTCTGGGATTCCCACATTGCTTTTGAAACGCGGGCACTGGCAGGGCTATGTTGGTCGTTGTTTATCCTGGCTACTGCCTGCCTTGTCCTCTGATCTGAGGTCATTTTGCCGTAAATGACAATGCGCTTAATTCTCATCCGGCATTGACTTCAGGTTCACTCAGGTCGTGATCAGCCTCTCCGTCCCGAGCATTCCCACCACTTGCTAACCTCGGCGGCAAAGCCCCACTCATTCAACGCCTATTCTCCGTGTCTCGCGACATGGTTAACAGCGCGCGCCTAAGCAAACGTTAACCATCTTTAATCTATTGATTTTTCTTATTTTTTCCGATTTGCCTTCGGCGTCCTTTTGGAGTGTTCGCCACATCTGCCGTCGCGTCCGCGGCTAAGGCGCTCGGCGTAAGGGCGGCCGCGAGGGCTGCATGCGGTCCCATGAAGCTTCCGTAGCCCGGTCGGCACAGGAACGACGTCGATATCCACGACATCGGCGCTGAAGTTCGGTCATGGCATATATCGTGGCCAATGCCGCACATCCCCCGCTCTCTCGTCGGATGTGAGCAACGGGACCGCCAATCGAATGCGCGTGTCGATCGGGTTTCCCTCACCACCTAATCCGATCGGGACAAATAAAGTCGTTTAAAAGAGAAGCATTCATCCCAGGTACCGATGCTCTCGATGCCAGGACAGAGCCTCGACCGACGGTATGGCATCCCTATATTTGGGTGCGCGAATAGGGGTCCCGTGAAGATCATAGTAGTGACGGCCGTTATCGAAGTCAGCCTTCAGACGGCTACTGACCTCGAACCGGCCATCCGGCGAGACAGTCACATACCCCAGGTCGAAAAGTCGATGAATGTCGGTGCGAAGGAGCAAACCGTTCGAAGGCGCGTGCTCTCCACCCGCCTCGAAAGCACGGATGTGAGCCGCATCCAAAATTGGCAGGGTCTTTTCACCCGAGATAGCGCAACGGCGTTCGTAGCTATCGGTGATGGTCAGGCGAAACGCGCCCTGCCCCAATCGCGGCTTGATCAGCGTCGGCTTGCCGAAGCGCTCAGCCGTGATCGGCTCGGTATTTCGAATCTCGGGAAGCGAGCTCAAGCGCTCTGCGACTGCGGACCATAGGTGTTGGCCGTCTCGTTCCTGCGTGCCGAATCCCTTGCCGGTCACGATGTTTGGCGACCAGCTCTCCGGAACGGACAGCCAGAGCTCCCTCGGCCAAAAGAACGGCTGGGTCAGGATCCGGCAGCCGATGACGGGATCCTGTCGATCGTCCAGAGCAATCGGATCGCGGCGATAGCTCGCAATTCGCGCCCGCATTTCAGAGCGGCTGGATACGCCGTTCTTAAGGCCAAAGGCCTCCTAGGCCAGAGACAGCGGCGCGATTGATGCGTGACCGAAAATGCCTCCACCAACGATGAAGTTATTTGGCGCATGCAGCTTGAAGAGGAACAGTTCGCCAGGCTGGAGCGCCCGAAACTGCGTAGTGCCGCTGGGCTGCCAGAAATTGACTTCGTCATGTGGAGCGGACGCGCTTAACTGGTCAAACCAGGATTTGTCCGTAACAGCGACGAAGAGCCTGACCATAATCTAATCTCTCAGCTCCGCTGTTTCTGAAGCGCCGACCTCGTGGCACTCCACATGGCGAGCTCCGCAGTCTGCGAACCAACCGCTGCGGAGCACAATTTCCAGGTCGTCGCCCTCGCCTCATTCACTTCGGCGTCCCCTACGCGTCCTACTTCTCTCATGTCGCAAGCGCCCGCCCGAGATCTGAAAGCAGCTTTTCGCGCCGGTCCTCCGAAAGCTTGGCCAGGTTGTCGCCTTTCCAGCGCACCGCTGGCAGCTCCCCGGCTCCACGCACTCCAAGCAAGTCCCAGTCAGGTTCGCCGGCCTTAAAGGAGAGGAGAAAACGCCGGTGCTCGGCAGGCATCTTGCCAACGACCTCGGTGATTAGAGCTTCACGAGCATCGCACAACGCCTCCAGGGTCACGGGCTCTTCCGTCATGCCGGCAAACCCCGCATCGAACTCCGGGCGCAGGTCTTTGCGCGTCGGCGCCAAAACCTCCGCCATCGGCCGATTGTGGCTCAGCATGTACACAATGAAAGCGCGGCGCAGCTCGTCAGATACGCCCTCGTTCGCGAGCAGATCCCTGACATCGAACAGATCTCGCGGGTGCTGCCGATCCAAGGCGGCGACGATCTTGCCGGCATAGAGGTCAGGGAACGACACGACAGGTACCTCGGCATAGCCGAAGAGCTCTTCGACCCGGTCGCAAACCGGCCGTGTCTCGGGAGAGTAGACGTAGCCACGAATGACAGGCGTCACCTCGATCTTGATCTGCACACCGTCGGAGGCAACCAGCACCTTTGTGGCAGCGCCTTCGCTGTGCAGCGGCACGACCTGGGTGCGGCTACGCGGCACATTTTCCCCTATTCGGGTAGCAATCCGTCGTATGGCAGCGTCGATATTGGCGAGGGAAGTCACGCGATCCTCAACCGGAAGATAGGTCAGATCGATGTCGACCGACAGGCGCGGAAGATCTCTGAGGAAGAGATTAATGGCCGTGCCACCCTTCAATGCGAACACAGCCTCCTCAGCGACGAGTGGCAGCACCCGAACGAGAAGGCTGACTTGCGCGCGATAAACCTCAGACACCGGCATCGAGTGTCTCCGGCACAGTGATCTGATACTTGCTGTCCAGCCGACCGCCGACCACGATTTGGCGCTTGCCACGACCGAGCTCGATACGCTTGAGATCAAGCCGGCCGAACCATGGATGGGCGTGCCGCTCGGCGAACCAGAGAAACAGCCTCTTTACCTTCACGCTTCGGCACGCTTCCAGCACGGTCTGAACCCGCTTCGGGCTCAGAGTGCGAACCGACTCCATTAGGACATCCGCCTGATGGAACGTCTCCTGGGACGGGAGCAGGTCGAGAAGCTCGCAAAGTGCTCGCTCCGGCGAGGAGGCATCTAGTTCCCATCCCCAATGTCCCCATGCGATGCGTGTCCTCCCCGGCGCGTCGACACCGAAGAGCTTGTCTGCCTTGTGTTCGACGAACTGAGCGTCAGTCGGTATCCGCTCGACCCAGCCAGGCAGGCTGCCATAGGCATAGAGGTGGATTTCTGGCTTGCCCGAAAAGCGGAGGTAGTGCGTCAGGCCTTGCAACTCGAGTGCGCTGCGACCGCCGACATGGACGGACTTGTCAAGGAGACGCTGGAGCGAGATGACCACGCGCTGCCAGGCTATGATCTGCTCGACGTTGCCGGTCGGCCGCTGATAGACGCTGCGGACGACGCCTTCGAGCCAGCCCTGCGCCACGTACTTTTCCCGCCATTGCCGACGGTAGCCGTGTTTCTCCAGCCAAGCGGTATCAACCACCAGCCCCTCGGGGAGCAGGCGATGAAGTTGGTTTATCTTTTCGTTCTTTTGACCTACCATTAGTGGGTGAAAATAGCATGAGTCCAAACCGCAGGACAAGTTCGGGGTTTCGCATTTTTGACCCATTAACGGTAGGCATAAAAGCGCAGTATTCAAACCACCAAGACACAACGCATCTGGAGGAGGAAATGACCAAGCTGCCGAAATTCACGCTTACGCATAACGAGAAGAAAGATCGCTGGGATTTGACCAAAGACGGCTCAAGTCGTCCTACGGCGAGCTTCGGCACCAAATCCGAGGCGACCAAAGGCGGCGCCCTCGAGAAGGCTGTCGGCAAGGATGGAGGATCGGTCAAGATTCAGAAGGTCGACGGTCAATTTCAAGAAGAACGGACATATCCACGTACCGCCGATCCCAAGAAATCGCGGGGCTAATTCGTATCCACCTACCGGCACTTCAACGAAAACAACCCGAATGCCTCTCACGATAGACGAAGTCATGGCCGATCCTCCACCGGCCCAGCAGGAGGAAATTGGGAGGCGATATCACGCGTTGCGTCGAACTCTGCCGTCCCCATAGCGCGACAAAGCGCCGAACGACCCATCAGCGGCCAAAAGCATGGGCCCTCGCTTGCCGCGCCATCCTGACTTATCGAGACTTCCACACTCGCAGCGCCTACCACCGCGAGGGCGTGAAGCCATGATCGTCATCATCACCAAATAGGCGCTCCGCTTCGAATCGATGCTCAATCGCCTGCGCAGACAGACGAGCCTCGCGCTGCGCCAAGTGCTCTCTGGTCCAAGCCAGAAACGCCGACAATCTGGGGCTCGGTTCGGCCGAAACCTCCTCGGTGAGCATAGCGATGAGACGACGAAGCCGATCCAGTTCGTCAAGTTCGGAGAGAAGCGTGCTCAGTCCGGTAGTGCAGCGATCCTCGATGTGTTTGATGCGCGCAGCGAGTTCGCGGCGACGACGCTCCTCCTCAATCCTCCGCTGCTCTGCCTCCCGCCTGAGCCGCTCTTCAGTTTTCGCCGCAGCAAGCACTGCAAGGCCTACAGCTATGTCGCTGGCCATATTCTCCAGCCGCTGAACCTTGGCGTCGCGGAAACTGCGGCGCGGCGCGATCCCTCTTTCGTTCCCAGGCCTCCTCCTTGGCCCGCTCAGCATCAGTCAGAACATGCTTGTCCCGCCTGATCGATTCCGTGATCGAGAAACCGACAGTCTCAGTTTCGGATTTGAATTTCGCCAGGCCCTCGCCTGCGACAAGCTCGATCAGCTCCGTCAGTATTGACGAAGAGCGTCGCCCACGTAGTTTTCGCTCCACTATCTGTCGCGCCAGGCGGTCATGTTCATTCAGTCCAATCTCGGCGGCCGATGCCCTGCGCAATCGCCAACAGCCGGGATTCTCGATCGCAATGCCTGCGCCGATCCACGGGTTTTGAGGCCGAGATTGAAGGCGGCGACATGCCGCAGTGGCGACGTCGGCCTGGCGCAGGATCAAACGACCAGTAGCCAGCCCAGCCCGGGCGTGCCCCAGGACGCTCACAGCGTTCCAAGCGTCGGTGGCGATCTGGCGACACGCATCGCCACCGACGCAATCAAGACAGAAAACTTTCAGTTATTGCAGCTACAGGCCGTGCGCACTATATTGGCGATCAAGGAGACATCGCCATGGCCAGCCAGATCATTCATTTTGCCGGATTGTCGGATCGCGACCGTAAGACGACGTCGCCGTTGCCGAAGCTGGCCGCGGGCGACAGACTGGAGCTTCATGTTCGTCGTGAAGGCGGCAGGGACCAGACGCTCTCAATCCCGCCCTCCGCCGCTGCGGCAGTTGAAGCGCTTTTGGTGCATATGCTGCGCGGTGAGCGCGTCGCCGTCCTGGCCGAAGACCAGGAACTGAGCCCGACCGAGGCGTCGGCCATTCTCGGTATCTCTCGTCCGCTCGTCGTCCTGCGTATGGACCGGGGCGATCTGCCATTCCGCTACGTCGGCAAACACCGACGCGCCCTCCTGAAAGACGTGCTCGCACTGAAAGCTACGCTCGACAAGCGGCAGGCCGCGATGGATGCGCTTGCCGAAGACACTGAGGACCTGATCCAGACCCATGGCCTCTAACCCGCCCATCGCGGTCTATGATGCCTGCGTCCTCTACCCGTTCCACCTGCGAAACGTCCTCATCCAGTGCGCCTTCGATGGGCTCGTCGACGCGCGCTGGACCGACGACATCCATGACGAGTGGATCCGCAATCTCATCGCCAACACTCATGCCTTGCCCATGGAACGCCTGGAGGCCACGCGTGACAGGATGAAAGCCGTCCTGCCGGAAGCGGACGTGGGGAACTATCGCCCGTTGGTCGCGAGCCTCAAGCTACCTGACCCTGATGATCGGCATGTTCTCGCAGCCGCTATCGCAGGGAAAGCCTCCGTTATCGTCACCTGGAACCTCAAGGATTTTCCAGCACAAGACCTCGTCCCCTATGGTGTGACCAGCCAGTCCCCGGATGATTTCCTGACCGATCTCTATGCGGCGTTTTCCGACGCGCTCATTTCCAGTGTCAAACATGCGCGGCTCAATTTGCGCAAGACAACGCCATCGGTTGAAGCATTCGTGGACGCACTTCAGCAAAGCGGACTGAAGGAATTTTCACAGGTGCTTCGCCGAGACATCGCCGGGCTGAAGTGATTGGGCCAGGCCCCAACAGAGCACAACAACCGAAACCCCGCACGCGTCAGTCGGCAAACCTTATTCCCCATCAACTTCCGCCTCGGCCGAAAGCGACTCATTCTAAACAGTCTGCCGGCTGAACAGCCCCCGCATCCTCAAGCGCATGCCGGCGCGGGTCGCTATCCTCCTAATCTTCCGGCGCGAACTCGGAGGGGCCAATGTCACCTCGCTGGTCGACCGCAAGAGCCGCTAACCGCGTGATGATCAAGAATGCCACACGGCGTTTCAGCAAGAACATTCGCCGCGCAGCGCTTGCACATAGCCCCATCACAGCCGATCAACTCGTTTTCGAGCATAAAGTGGACGAGCCCGGCGCTGTTTTGAACTGAAGTCGTTGTCACTTCGAGCGCCCTCGAGAAGCCAAAGATTGAATTTGCTTCTCTTGGCTCTATCTCAAAAGTCTGACAACGTGATGAACGTTAGCAACATTCGTGTGTGAGAAAACCCTGGCAACATCTTGAGATGACAGGAACGCCGTCTGAACGAACCGCTTAAACACCTTCTGGACATAGCTCGACAGGCGCCGCAGACGAAGAACGCGTTGGAGGTTCAACGTCGCAGCTTCGCATACGGCAACACGCATTTCGACAACAGCAAAATTACTCGCGAGATGGTGAACCGCATGGCTGACGAAATGCCCCTCTCATCTGGCATAGTTCCGCGGCGTGAGCCCAAATGAGCGAGGAAGACCGTCGCCACAGTGTGGCTAGTGACGCCTACCTGATCGCCGATGAACAGGCGAGAGCTGAAGCCGAAGCCAGGAATGGGCTTGTTCGGTTTGATCTCGCCTGTCAAATGATCATCGATACCATTTAAAAGGAAGATCGCCGGAAGCTGCGCCCGTCCGCAATTCTGGCCCTTCATCGTGCGGCGCTCGACTGTATCAGCAGTTATGCGGGGAACTACTGCCCTGCCGATGTGGAGATCCAAGGAAGCAGACACAAACCAGTAGATGCTTCTCAGGCGCAGAGCTTTATCGAGCATATGTGCGACTATGTGATTGCCCACTGGAACGGTAAACCGGCTGTGCCCCTAGCCTCTTACATCATGTGGCGGCTCGATTGGCTTCATCGATTCACAGACGGCAACGGACGGACCTCGAAGATGGTGCCGTATGTCGTTGCTGTGCGGGAAACTTGGTTGCTGCTGCCGATAGCTTCGTTCTTTCCCCGAAAATATTTCATCGGTTAAGCACTTACTCCTAAATCTAGTATGCGGCGACCCAGCCTTACCCGCGAAGAGAAACACAGAGCCGGCAGGAACATACAAGTCAAAAGGGAACTTGCAATCAGCTCCGCGATCAGAGAACCGCATGTTGAGTGCTGGCAAATGCGACTTGGCGTAGCGGGAATATCTAGGGTGACAGGTGCGAATGATCTCCGAATCGTGAACGTCCGACTCGCTCCGTCGCGTTCCGGGTGGACTCTCGATAAGCATCGGGACTTATCTCATCCGGCTAAACATCCATTGAAAGACGCCGCTTCGCCGGAACCTAGCGTCAGTCTAAGATACCCGACTTGAAACCCATTCATTTGCGGCGTGGATCGTTGCTATTCAAACAAACCGTTTTGGCAACCCTCCGAATGGCGATAGAGAGAGCTGACTTCAACTGAAAGACAGAGGGCGAATGTCTTTCGCGAGCGCCGTCAGAGGTGGTCTGATGTCGGTGAACGACCTTCGGTCAATCGGCTGATGACGCGCCCGGCGGAACGCGGGATGTTTGCGCTTTGGCGGCAGAGGATGTGATGCGCGGGATTCCAATCACCGACCCGAGGCGCGCGGCGCAGACGTCGGCGGCGCAATCGCGCATGATTTCCTGTCGCTGCTTTCGGCGAAGAACGCCTGGCTTGCCTGCAAAAGTTCAGAAAATCGCGCCACCAGGTCCGTAGGACCCAGTAAAGGATTTCATTTCCATGGTCTTTTCCTGTTCGACGTTCATTCGAGTCATCACCTTCACCGTCATGACCGCCATCGTGGGCGTGCAGGCTTCGACGGCGAATGATCTGTCTGCCCCGCAGCAGTGGCCGGGGACTCCCCTGTCACGCGTAGAAGCCCTTGCGGTTCTTCAGACTCTAAACGCGAATCTCCTTAGCAATGCCAGTGCGACGCTGACGCTCGATCGCTGGTGTGCCTCGCATAGGCTTGCACCACCAGGTTCTAAGATCGTAGCGAAACGTGTACAGGGGCATGACAAGCCAGCTGACGTTCATATTCGTGAATTGCTGAACGTCGGGCCGAACGAGCCGATCGTCTATCGCCATGTCCGCCTAGCTTGCGGTGATCGCATCCTTTCGGAAGCAGACAACTGGTATGTGCCTGCACGATTGACGCCTGAGATGAACGAGGCGTTGAATACGACTGATATCTCGTTCGGTCGAGCCGTTCGGTCCTTGAACTTCACCCGAACCACCTTAACGGCCAAACTGCTTTGGTCCCCTCTCCCGGAAGGCTGGGACACGACAGCCGCATTACCCAAGCCCAACTCAGGACCTTTGACGCTACCGCCGTTCCTTCTCGAACATCATGCGGTGCTGAAGCTGCAAAATGGCATGCCTTTTAGTGCGTTGGTCGAACGCTATACGAATGATGTGCTCGATTTTCCGGCTCCGCAGCTAGTTCCGCAATAAAGCCTGATGGAATGGCTGCCGACTCGCCGTTAGTTCGGATTCCGAGGTGAAAGCCGGACGCCATTCGGGAAACACCGGACAGGTTTGCGAGTGATTGCCGGCCAGTTTTGGCGCGCACCTCTAGACTGAGGCAGAGAAAATGGCGGACATCTCCCATGTTAAGCTTACGCGGCCTTTCCTTCTGTCGTCTGCGTGCTTCTGGTCGTGTTCCTCCGAATTCCTGCTTAAGCGCCTTCATCAAACTGTCCGCGTTGGCATTGGCGTTAAAGCCGCGTCGATTGCCGAACTGCCGGGCCCAGAACGAGGTCGCCCTCCCAGTGCCCCGAAATCGCACTGTCATCCACCTCGGCCGGATGCTGGCCGATTACGATCTCAGATGAGAAGCCCTTGCGGGGCTTGCCCACGCGCCCGCAATGCCGGTCTGGAGGCATGCCGTCAACTCTCGTCACTTGCAGCACATGCCGGCGGTCTCGAAGTGACGGAATTTCATCGACCAACAGCGACTCTGGTCATTACGCCGACCTGTCGAGTTCCAGAAAATGTACGACGCGGGGGATCGTCGGTGCTGTGCGTGTGCTTTCCCCGAAGCTGGGGCACCGTGTCGTGACGCCTACGTTCGGCGGACCGGCGGAGTCTCCAATGCTGCGGATTACAACAGGAAATCCGACAAACAACTTCAGTCAACGGAGCGGAATATGAACAAATATGCTTGCGAATTCGTCGGAACCTTCGCACTGATTTTCCTCGGCTGCGGCACGATTGTCTTTATGCATTCGGAGGTAGGCCCCCTGGGCATCGCTCTCGCCTTCGGTTTGTCGGTAGTGGCGATGGCCTATACGGTCGGCCCAATCTCCGGCGCGCATCTCAACCCGGCCGTCAGCC
Organism: Sinorhizobium terangae; assembly: GCF_009601505.1. GTDB lineage: Bacteria > Pseudomonadota > Alphaproteobacteria > Rhizobiales > Rhizobiaceae > Sinorhizobium > Sinorhizobium terangae. The sequence goes on along the minus strand of NZ_WITC01000114.1, from coordinate 21,922 downwards.
TCGGTTTCCTCGTGTCACGGCGACTTGGACCGGGTGACTTCGTCGCCTACGTCGTCGCACAGTGCGTCGGAGCGATCGCGGCGGCAGGCGTGCTTTACATTATAGCGGCGGATAAAGTCGGTGGCTTCGATATCGCCGTAAACGGTTTCGCTCAGAACGGCTGGGCAGACTACGGGGTTTCCTCTGCGTTCCTGTTCGAGTTCATTGCCACGTTCCTGTTCGTGACCGTAGTCCTCAACAGCACGGCAGAGGGCGGCGCTGGCGCGCTTGCCGGGTTGACGATCGGCCTTACCTTGGCTGCGATCCATCTTGCCGGCATCACGGTTTCCGGTTCTTCCGTGAACCCGGCCCGCTCACTCGGTCCGGCGCTCTTCGCAGGAGAAGCCGCAGTCGATCAACTCTGGCTCTATATCCTCGCCCCTATGCTAGGGGGCGCTGCGGCGGGTCTCCTTCAGTTGAGTGGAGCCCTCGCCTGTGGATTGTCACACCGCCCACGCAAGCGCGGTGGCACCGCCCATCATGCCGCTGCTCGATCCAATTAGGGGCTTGTCCGCAAAACTTTTGTCGTTAACCGGGCATTGATGTCTTCCGGATGGAACGGCGATGCGATTTGTTGGCGTACCGGGTTCATGCTCGCTAAATGCCTCGGGCGAGCTGAGACTTGCGGTAGCCCATCGAGCGAACTTCGCGGCCCTAGCTCTGCTCGCTCAGCGAGACACGGATTTCCCCCAAAGCCATTGGGCCATGTCGCACAGACGCCAGCGCACGACGCCATCGAGATAGGGTGTGGGACCACGCTCGATGGCTTGTGCCAAGGCCGCACGTTGATCGTCGTTCAGCAACGATGGTTTGCCCGGAGCCCTGCCGTCGATCAAACCGTCTGAGCCACGCGCGTTGAACCGCGCCACCCAGTCACGCACGATCTGCACCGTGACTCTGCCCAGCCGACCAGCATCAGCACGAGAGCCACCATATCAATCGACGCCAGCGCCAACAGACGACGCATCTGACTGGCATCCTTTGTCTGCCGTGCCAGAAGACGCAGCCCATCTCCGTCAAGGTCTAACCGCAATGAAAGCTGAACCCATCGCAAACCTTCTGTTTGCGCTATCGATTCAGATTCGCCCTCCTTTGAGAACCCGTGAGTCAGCCTCAATGAGGGTCGGTATAAGGAGTGGCGAATCCGCCGGAAATTCAGCCAGGAAATGAGAATTGTATAGTTTTCGGCTGCAAGGATTTAAGCCTCTCAAGGTATTTCCTGTCGGCGCGAGTATTGATGCAATCTACGGCATGCGCTGTCAGCCATTGTGGCGAATCGCATCGTTGAGTATTGTGCCGTGATGGAGAGTAGGAATGAAGAAAATTTTGAGTGCTTTTGATGTGGCCGAACAAATATATACCGATCGCTTGAGTTCCGTCGCGACTTCAAAAGTTGATCTCATTTTGTGCGAAACTTACATCTCTGACATTGTTGCAGCCGGCCGCTCTGTCGATGCAAATTGCACGCCTGAAGCAGTTCTCGCTTCTCTGAAGGACGCTATCGCGACGGACGGTGCCAATTTCTATGCTTGACAACCCGGCATGATTGAAACCGGACTCGGTTGAACCAGCGCCGCTTATCCGCATCAATCGATTGGCCGCGCCGAGCCAACCTTCTATAATGTTTACCGGTCGGGAAATTATCTGCCGGAGATATCATCCGGCCGCGTTAATTTTCCCGTTCGGGAAAATTGATCTCGACAGAGCACCACTATGCTGCTATTTTCCCGAGCGGGAAAATATGATGGCAAAAAGGGTTAAAACTCCATCTGATATCGGCGCCCTGGTCCGAACTGCACGCAAGGAGCAAAACTTGCGGCAGGACGAGCTTGCCGGCGTTGCTGGCGTCGGGCTGCGGTTCATTGTCGATCTCGAGGCCGGCAAGCCGACAGCTCAGATAGGAAAAGTGTTGCAGGTTCTGCAAACGCTCGGTTGTTCGGTCGATATTCTGGCTCCTGGTGAACGCAGACAATGACGGCAAGGGTTCTCAACGTCTGGTGGGATGGTCGAATTGTCGGGCAATTCACTCAGGATCGGCACGGCGATATCGGCTTCGCCTACGCAGAAGCTTGGCTTGATGATGAAAGCACACTTCCGCTTTCAGCCTCCCTCCCAAAGCGCCCGGAGCGTTTTTCCCGTCGTGAATGCAGACCATTTTTTGGCGGCCTGCTGCCCGAAGAAAACCAGCGCCTGATTGCAGCGCAAGCATTGGGCGTCTCACCGGCAAATGATTTCGCGCTACTCGATCGCTTGGGCGGCGATGTTGCCGGCGCTCTTCAACTCTTGCCGGAAGATCAGGAACCCATAGCGACAGGACCGATTGCGGACCAGCAGCCGACGCCTCTGGACGACGCAGGAATCGTACGCGTGCTGGACGCACTTCCTATGCGGCCGCTACTGGCCGGCGAGGAAGGCTTGAGACTATCGTTGGCCGGCGCGCAATCGAAAGTGCCAGTTGTTCTGATTGACGGGCAGATCGCGCTTCCACTTCCCGGCCGGGCGACCACGCACATACTTAAGCCTCCGATCGCGCGCTTCCCAGGGACGACCGAAAACGAAGCCTTCGTCATGAAGCTCGGCGCCACAATCGGCCTAGACGTCGCCCCCGTCGAACCGAGGTCTGCGGAAGGACGCTCGTTTCTTCTGGTCAAAAGATTTGACCGTGTCCGCGATGCCAGCGGCATCGTGCGCCGCATACACCAGGAAGATTTTTGCCAGGCTCTAGGCGTACCTCCTGAAACGAAGTATGCCAGCGAAGGCGGACCGACATTCAAGGATTGCTTTGAGCTATTGCGGCGAGTATCAGCGCGGCCCGCTACGGATGTGTTGAAGCTGCTGGACGCCGCGATCTTTAACCTTATCGTCGGGAATGCCGACGCTCACGGCAAGAATTTCTCATTCCTCTACGATGAGCAGGGACCTAGAATGGCCCCGTTGTACGACCTGCTTTCAACCGTTGCCTATCCAGACCTTTCACCAAAAATGGCCATGAGGATCGGAAAGCGTGCCACTCTCGTCGAGATGGATGCCGATGGTTGGCAGGCTTTTGCAAAGGAAACCGGAGTTGGTTTGCCTTTGGTACGCCGCCGAATTACAGACTTGGTCGACTCCACTGCTGAAGCGGTAGCGAGAGGTTTGGAAGACATCTCAAACCTCTGCATCGATTCCGCTACGATATATCACTTTGCGGACTTGATCGCGGGCCGCACCAAACTCGTCAGGTTGTCGATTTAGCCGAACGACGGAGTGCAATCCTAAAGGCCTTGTTTCACTACGACCCGAATCCGGGATCAGATTAGCTTTGTTACATCCAACATTTCGGCAGCGCATCCCCGCCCGGCATCTGCGCCGTCCGCACTGCCGGCCCAAGCATTTGATCAATCAGCCGCTGTCTTCCACGTCGGGATCGGGCACAAAAATAGGCCACGGCTTTCCGGACGCCAGATCGGAATGCCGCGGCTCGTCTTCGGGTGCGCCGCTTTCGTCGCGGACCCGGTCGATTTCGCGAAACACGCGCGCGGCGGAGTCGCGAGAACCGCCATCCGCCGTCATCGCTAAGAGCTTCCGCCGAAGTTGGTCGCTGCAACGGGAAGCACGTCGAACGCACCGCGCCAGTGTTCGGAGGGAACGTGCTCCGCGACGGCTCCTCGAATGTTTCGCCATGAGATGAGCGGACGCTGACAGTTGGCCGCGCCTTGCGCTATCGCCACTCGCGATCAACCGCTCGCCCCATTGCTCGGCCATCTCGGCGGTAAATTCGCTCGTTGGAAAGCGGATCGTCAAGAGACAGCGGATGTGATGGTCGCTCCACGGCGCTCACATGCTCATGCAGGTCCGGCCGGCGGGGATCAATGGCGAACTTCGCAACCAAGACCGAGCCACCTCGTTCGTGCGCCCGACCGGAGAACTTACGGGGCTCATAGTAGTGCCGCGGGGAATGCATCCCGTTTTCGCGCGTCAGTCATTCATCTCGAAAAGGTGGCGATACTGCTGCGGCTGGCATCGCAGATACTGATCGGGGGCCCGCACCCGTTCTCCGAAATGGGCAGCTGCATGCCACGGCCAGCGCGGATCGTAAAGTATGGCACGAGCAATCGCGATCAGATCCGCGTCACCTGTGGTCAGTATAGCTTCTGCCTGTTCGAAATCGGTGATCAGTCCAACCGCGATGACGGGAATCCGTACTGCTTGCTTTATCGCCCGCGCGAAAGGCACTTGATAGCTCGGACCGACGGCTATTTGCTGGTGATTGGATAAGCCACCGGAGGAAACGTGGATGGCGGAACAACCCCGTGCCTCAAGTTCCTTGCAGAACTCGATCGTCTGATCGACATCCCAGCCCCCCTCAGCCCAGTCGGTGGCTGACACCCGTACAGTGACGGGCTTTTCTGGAGGAAATGCGTCACGGACTGCTTCGAAGACCTCCAATGGAAAGCGCAACCTGTTTTCAAGGCTTCCGCCGTACTCATCCGTGCGTAGATTGGATAGCGGTGAAAGAAACTGATGCAGAAGATAGCCGTGAGCACCATGGATCTGTATTGCATCCAAGCCGATCGACGCGGCGCGTCGAGTGGCATCGGCGAAAGCGGCTCGGATCCTATCAAGTCCCGCGCGATCAAGGGCGTCCGGTGGATCGTACGACTTTCGAAAAGGAACGGCACTTGGAGCTAAGGTTTTCCACCCATTCGCCTGGTGAGGAGCGATCTGAAGGCCGCCTTTCCACGGCACGTCCGTAGATGCTTTACGCCCGGCATGCCCGAGTTGTATTGCAATCGGCGTGTCCGACCACCGTCGCAAGCTGGCAAGTACTCGCCCGATCGCAATTTGGCATTCGTCGGAATAGAGACCGAGGTCGCGATAAGAGATCCGACCTTCGGGCGATACGGCAGTGGCCTCTATTGTCACTACCGCGGCACCTGATAAAGTCAGGCTCCCGAGATGAATTAGGTGCCAATCGTTCATCTCACCATCTACCGCGGAAAACTGGCACATCGGTGCGACTACGACCCGGTTTCTGAGTTCTAGGGGACCGATTTTGAACGGAGAGAACAGCCTAGTTCTACTCATTCTGCTTCTCCAACGTGTGGCTCTTCCCGTGACAATCGGGTCGCCTGCTCTGCGGTCGTCCACTGGGTGGAGCGTTCGGCTCGGCCAACATCTGTGTGCTGGCTAAGGGGTCAACGTTAGACGAGCGCCCCAGTGTCATCGAGCTTTCATTTTGCCAATGGCGTTCGCCTTCGTGTTGACGCCTTTGTCATTCAAAATGAGCCCTTGAGCCCGAAGGAGACCGACATCGACTCGAAGTTTGCGCCAGCCTCATCCTTTATCCAGGGGGAGTTGTTTATTTGCATATCGCCGCGTTTGTGAAACACCCGCTCGAACGAACCGGAGAGATAGACCGAAGCATCTGGCGTCAAGGCGTAGTTAACCGCAACAGTGGCGCCGATCATCGGCGCGGGGTCCATGTCCTCATGAAACAGTTTATGGCTCAACCAGTGATCGTCGGTGTCGTTGATGCCGAAGCTCAAACCGCCCTGAATGCCGCCGCTGATCGTAAGATCGCCTAGGGCCTGCTCGCCGCTCAGGCCGACGAAGCCAACCGGAATCTCTTGCCGGTAGCTGATGCCTTTTTCCCAGTCTGGCGATGCCACGGGTTGATCGCGGAAGCCATAGTCGCTCGAATAGAGGCCCGATCCACCATAGGCCGTCCACTTGACGTCAGTGTAGCGGAAGCCGGCGCCGACCGCGAAACTGCTGGTCTCATTGCCGTAGATGATCCGGTCAAACTCGATCGCTCCGGCGACATAGCGATCGAGTTCGGTATTGGGATGGATAGAGCGGTCGCTCCAGTCATCGTGCCCGCGGCTCAGCCAGTCGGAGTCAACCATGTGACCGTTGCCGCCGGTTCCGACGTTGACGCTGCCCTTCAAGCTCCAGTCGTCGTTGATCTGCGCGACGGCACCGACGGTGAAAAGGGTCACCCCCTTGCTTTCCCAGTTCAGCTGACTGCACTTCTGGCCCTTGCTCACCCAACCCGATGCTGTGCACGCCCCGGAGCCGGGATAGACAAATTCCTGGGCCTTGATGTTGGCAAGGCCAATTCCGCCGAGGACGATGAAATTGCCATCATCGGAGGAAAACAGAACGTCGTCTGTAGCGGCGAATGACGGGGTGGCCATCAGAAAACAGGAAGTGATTACGGATCCGACGATGACGCACTTTGTAGGCTGACCGTGTATTTCGTCCAGCGCCTTCGTGGCGGGCCTGAGCTTTCTCGCCTCATATCCCCCTCCCTGGAAATTGGGCTCGGCGCGCGCCACCGCTGTTGATGGACCGACTTCGCGCTGCTGTTGGGCGGTAGCCCGCGTCGGGCCGTTCGGCGACTGCATATATGTTTGGAGCATGTTGTTGTCCTTTGCTGGAGAATGATCGAAGTGTCAGGACTGGCCAGCGGCGCGGCGTGGATACGCCCGACGATCCGCTGAGCCCGCGTGGAAACTTGCAGGAGAGTGCTGAAACGGCTGGCCTTGCGCGCGCGGCTCAACGATTCCGCACCGCCAGGCGCTGTCAGGGGGGCGGGGCGACCGGGCGGATTGTTGCCAGCCGTCGGCAGCCGCAAGATTTTTGGCACGCCGCACATCAGGCAGGGGTTAACGCTACAAACTTAGCTATTCGGATTCCAGGCGGAGGCGGGCTTCGCTTGGCACTGATCCGGGTGGTGATTGGCGGCTGCATGGAGGCCTGCTAATTCGTGCGGTTGGGTTGTTGCCCTTTGCCCAAGCAACTGCCGCGCCAACCAGAAAACTATTTCCAAACAACGGGATCACTCTAACAGAGCAGCGTCTAATGTCGTACATTTTGTCAAAACGCCGACGAATGTGTGCAACTGCTGTCATGTCCTTGGCACTTAATCAGGTCGTCCGGATTTTGTGTTAGCAATTTTTGCTCTCAGTAGCTCAGCGCCGGCTCCGGCGTGCCGCCTTGGTACCGATCGTTCATCTCACCGTCTACGGGGAAAACTGGCACATCGGTGCGACTACGATCCGGTTCTGAGTTCTAGATGTTTGATCCCAGGCTCACATGACGACGCTGAGGTCAAGGGGTGTGTTTATGGCGGCATCGTGTTGCTCCAAATTGGTGGCAGAATCCAGAGCTGAGCCCGATTGCGTGACACGGCTCGGTCAATCGAGCCTGGTCAAACTCACATACGGTCGCCGCTTGGGGCGGCTGCACCAATATCCCGCTTGCGGCGGCAGGGCCCAAAAGGCGAGACCCGTCTTTGATACGGCATTCCGGCCAGCTGGGATCTCGGTTCGCCTCCTGGATCCACCGAGGCTGATCAGGCCTCGAGGGATGGGTGTGTCGGTGTGGTCTCGTCAGACAGCCTTCATGACGGCACCTTCGATGACGACGCCTGCGGTCACGTACTTCCACAGGGCCACGAGCAGCTTTCTTGCAAGGGCGACGACTGTTGTCTTTTTGAGGCGCCCCTGATTGCGTATCACGCGTTCGTGGAACCAGCGGGTAAGCGCTGAACCTGGTTGATTGCGCAACCACAGCCAGGCCAACTCGATCATCGTTGTTCGCAGCCGGGGGTTACCGGCCTTCGAGACGCCTTGCTCGTGCTGGACCGATCCGCTCTGCCAAGGTGTCGGCGCGAGCCCGGCATAGGCGGCGACCTGCCGGCGATTATCGAAGTGTCGGAACAGCCCTTCCGCGTAGAGGATAGCCGCACATTCTGGACCGATACCCTTGAGATCGAGCAATGTCGCTGCTGGAGTTTCGGCGACTTCGATTGCCAGCAGAGCGTCGCGTTCGGCCTGCACCTCTTTAATCTGGGCTATCACCACTTCGAGCCGGTCGAGCTCGCGACGGATCTGCCCCTTCAGATGTTCAGGCAGCGCGCGGCCGTCGCCGGTCCTCAGTTCCTCAAGCCGATGTCGTCGGTCACGCCGCAGCGGCTCGTAACCGGTGATGCCTTGAGCAAATAGTAGTCCCTTGATGCGGTTGACATGGCAGGTCCGCTCACCAACCAGAACCTTGCGTTCACGGCCGATGCGCCGATGGTCCTCGTCGCTGACGCTCGGCACCCTAACCATCGCGCACACGCGCGGCTCGCCCCTTTTGTAGGCGAGCAGCGCACGCACCAACGCCTCACCATCGATCTTGTCGGTCTTGGCACGACGACGCCGGCGCGACGTGGCAATCGAGGCGGCGTCGACGACATGGCTTTCGATCCCCTCGGCTTCCAGGACTCGATGGATCCAAAAGCCGTCGAGACCCGCCTCCTGAATGACCACAAGTGCAAAGTGCCGGCCGGTGCGCGCCTGTGCCTTGTCCTGAAGCTGGGCAAAGCGTGCCAGCAATCCGGTGATATCGCCGCCGCGTACCGCATGTTTCGACATCTTCTCCCCACTGCTCGGCGACAGCGACGTGATCAACCAGGTCGATTTACTGAGTTCCAAAGAAGCGAAGATCGCGCCAAGATCGGTGCGGATAGCGGCAGGCGCCGCAGATCGATCGGCTACAACATGCATGATTGGCCTCCACAGAGTTGTTGGTCAGCAACCCCACTCTGCCAGAGCGCAGGACGCTATCCACCACCGTCATGGGATCTTTGATGGGGCATCCTTGTCTTCCGAATCAAAGGATGCGCTATGGGCCAGGTTCTTCATGGGAGCGCCACGACGACAGAGGCGGTGCGTCGAGCGATACAGCATAGTCAAGAGAGCCTGAGGACGCTTTCCAAGCGCTACGGCTTCAATCAGAAGACCGTTGCCAAGTGGCGCAAGCGAACGTCGGTCGCGGACCTTCCGACCGGCCCGAAGGAGCCGAGATCGACGGTCCTCTCCGTCGAGGAGGAAGCCGTTATCGTTGCTTTCCGGCGCTACACGCTGCTGCCGCTTGATGACTGCCTCTATGCGTTGCAGCCGACGATCCCGCACCTGACGCGCTCCTCGCTGCACCGCTGCCTGCAGCGCCACGGCATCGGCCGCCTGCCGGATGTCGATGGCGACAGGCCGGCGAAGAAGAAGTTCAAGAGCTATCCGATCGGCTATTTCCACATCGACATTGCCGAGGTGCGTACCGAACAGGGCAAGCTGCACATGTTCGTCGCCATCGATCGCACCTCGAAGTTCGCCTTTGTCGAACTGCACGAGAAGGCCACCACCGCTGTCTCGCGCGAGTTCCTGCTGCGCTTGATCGGCGCCGTCCCTTACAGGATCCACACCGTGCTCACCGACAATGGCATCCAGTTCACTACACCCGGTGCCGGAGGGTCCGCCGTGCCGCTGATTAAAGAAGCCATCGCCAATGGCGAACGCTTCTGGGCCCATGCATTCGAATACACCTGTGCCACGAACGATATCGAGCACCGCACGACCAAAGCAAAGCATCCCTGGACCAACGGCCAGGTCGAGAGGATGAACCGAACCATCAAGGAGGCCACCGTCAGGCGCTTCCACTACGACAGCCACGAGCAACTGCGCCAGCATCTTGCCGACTTTGTCGCTGCCTACAACTTCGGCCGCAGACTCAAGACCCTGAAGGGCCTCACCCCTTACGAGTTCAACTGCAAGGCGTGGGCGTCGCAGCCCGAACGCTTCACCCTTAATCCGCTCCACCAGATGCCGGGACTAAACATCTAGTGAGCCGATTTTGAACGGCGACAAAAGCCCGGGCCACTCATTTTGCTTCTCGAACGTGTGGTCCTGCTCATATCGAAAAGCCGCTAACCGGCGGATTGACGGTTATCTGTAAGCCTTCCGGCATCCGGCGGCCCGTGCCGCCTCCTCGGAACAAAACCATTGTTCCCCGTCCAAGTAATTGACGCGCGTTTGGCTGTAATATTCTTGTCCCGGTAGGTGGTAGATTCGCTCACCGGTGTTGTAGCTGATATTGCCCTTTATCGCGCAGCCGGGGATTGGTGACACGTACTGGGAAATCCCGAACAGAACAAATGCAGCGATTATCGCCATGCCGGGAATCCAGCTGCATTGACTACGGGTCCGCTGCGGCGCACGCAGTCTATACCGACCTGCGCGTTACGCCCCAGCTCCCGTTTCCGGCGCTTCTGCGGATCGAAGTTGACGACCTTCCCCGCCCCCCACCCGAAAATTACGGCTGAGCGATGCAGAGTCCAGATAGCTAAATCTGCTCATGCTCCCAGCCTTTGCAGGGCCACAAGTTACTTTCTGCGAGCGGATGACGTACAAAGCGATCGGCAAGTGTGGCTTGATGATCGCCTACCGGGCAGTCCCCTGAAGTCTCCGTGACGGAGCGCGAGGTGGATTCAACATTCGCTTCAAAGAGGTGGATTAAAGGAGGAGCACCGAGCCACGCTCAATTGGGGCGTAGAGACTTTCGACGTCTTAGCACGCCGCGGTTAGGTCCCGAACAGTGACTTGGCGATCCGGCCCAGTTGCGCATGAAGGAGGCGCCGCCGAACAAAGTCGGCAGCGACCGTTGAGACCGGCATATTTGCGATGCGACGGAGATGGCTCTTACTCGTTAGATCGCCGCAGTCTCGTGACTTGTGAAGCTGCGTCCACGACTCCCACGGAGCGATCGACGGCAAGGGTACATCCTCGACACCTTAATCTCGGCCCAAACGTGGATAAGGCCGCGTCCCCGAAGCTGACGCGTAAGCTGCCGAGCAAGCATTGTCGTGCTCCAAGCGCGGTTCATTGTACTGGCCTTAATTACCTGCTCGTTGCGGCTATCCCGGCGTCCCTTACCTACGTTGGTGTCGGGTTTGTCCAGTGTGCGACACGAAATTCGGCCAGGCGTGCCGCCGCACTCTGAAGCGTAAGCCATTGAACAGTATGCGGAACTGTTCGTTTGAGGCTCTTCACGACACTTGGCACGTTACTTGAACTCTCTCATTGCGGGCGCCAGGAGACGACAATGAAGGCTGATATGGCAGCCGATGGTGTAACCGAGTTAACTCCTGAAGAAGCATCTGCGACATCGGGAGGTTTTTGGCCGATGTGGCGGCGATTGGCAGCGCCGTGTGGGTAACAATCTTTTTGGTTGGAGTTGTAACGGAACTGATTAGACGTAAGCAGGACGGTTCGATGTCTGAAGAAACATAAAGGGCGCAAGCTGGCAGCATTGATCGCGATATATCTGCACTGATCATCTCGTGACCTGCGCTTATGCTGCCCGGTGCTTCTCGAAATTGCGGCATGCCAGGTTCGGGCAGGCATGCCGCGCACTCTCAGTGAAGCCATCGAATAACATAAATAGCAGCTTTCTGTGCACTTTGGCACGACGCTTGACGTTTGATGTTCTCGGGGTGCGGCGGCAAAAGCCGCATCCCTGACTGATTTTTAGCTCTCGTAAAGGAGGCGACCATGAAGGCGGATACTTCAGCTTATGGTGTGACCGAACTAGCTCCTAAAGAAGCAACTGCAACTTCGGGTGGGCTATTCTGGGGGTTTGTTTGGGCAGGTGTTACGCTACTAGCTCTTGTATCAGCGACTATAGTGGAAGGGGCATCCGCAATAAGATCCACAGTTAGAACATAAGTACTCAAGCTAACCATGCTTCATACTGAACATAGATCAGCAGTTCCCCTTTCCCCTGAAGTAGCCTGCTGCACCGCAGAGAGCATTCTCTCCAGAAGATCCGGACGATCTTTGGTCATATATAAGATCATTGTGCTCTCTGTCGTAGCGACATTGGTGTCGCTGCCATTCATAACAATAACGGTCTCTGTCCAAAGTGCCGGCACCATTCGCCCCACCATCGAGAAGACGCCCCTGATTGCACCCGTCTCCGGACGCATCTCCCGTATCCTTGCCGTTGAGAACGATCTAGTTGCCCAGGGACAGGAGATCCTCGCTCTCGACGATGCGGTGGTTGTGGAAAAGCTCAAGGCGCTGAAAGCCGACATTCGCGCGAAGAGCGATCTTGCCCGTGACCTCGAAACCCTAGTCTCCAGCGGCGCACAGACCAAGGAACCGATCCGCCTCCTGACCGAATCCATCACGGCCGAGCGGGCGCATTTTCTCAACCTTCTGCGAGAAAACCAATATGCTCGCAATAATGCCGCGGCGGAACTCGAGCGCGCCAGGCGACTGGTCTCCGTTGCTGCAGCGCCCGCAAAGGCCGTCGATGAAAAGGCTTTCGCCCTCCAAAACATTGAGGTTAAGGGAGAGATCCTTGTGCGGCGCAAATCCGCCGAATGGAACCAACAGCTCTTCGACGCTAACTTACGCCTCAAGGAACTCACGGCCACCTTGCGTCAGCTTGAGGATGAACGGGATCTGACCCGCATTCGCGCCCCGGTGTCCGGCGCCCTTGAGGATTTCTCCGGCCTCACCCCCGGAAGCTACGTGCAGGCGGGGCAAACCGTCGCTTCAATCTCGCCGGACGGGGAATTGGTGGCAGAAATTTACGTCACCCCCAGCGACATTGGCTTCGTGCGGCCGGGCCAGTCGGTGCACCTCCAAGTGGATGCCTTCAATTACAATGAATGGGGTGTCATCGATGCGACAGTGCTCACCGTAGCGCAGGACTTCACCCTTAACGACGGAAACCCGGTCTTCAAGATCGGCTGTGCACTCTCCCGCAGCCATCTCGCGCTCAAGAACGGCGTCGTCGGTCAGCTGAAGAAAGGCATGACCGTGCGGGCTCGCTTCCTCGTGGCCGACCGTACGCTTCTCCAACTCCTCTACAATGACGTCGACGATTGGCTCAACCCCCTCCTGGCGGGCCGCTGATCCTCCACCTTCAAACCAGCCAGCGAGCCGCCATGTCAAGTAAGGTCATCAAGTTCAAACAACGGGACGTAACGGATTGCGGAGCCGCCAGCCTTGCTTCTGTCGCAGCCTTTTATGGCTATGAGGTGCCATTGTCGCGCATCCGCCAGTATGCCTCGACCACCCGTTCCGGCACTAGCGTACTGGGCCTCACGGAAGCAGCGCAGAAGCTGGGCTTCATTGCCAAGGGGGTGAAAGGTGGCTTCGACAGCCTCCACAAAATCCCCAAGCCCGCTATCGCGCACGTAATCGTCAAGGAGGTCCTGCACCACTTTGTCGTAATCCAGGCGATCGATGCTAGGTGCGTTACCCTCATGGACCCAGCCTACGGCGAAATCCGCAAGTTATCGCACGAGGAATTCAAGATCCAATGGACTGGCGCCCTAGTGCTCCTTGTTCCTGCAGAAAACTTCAAGCGCCGCAACGACACCACCTCACCGTTTTCTCATTTCGCCCGTCTGCTTGCGCCACATAGGGCGGTGATGGTGCAGGCTCTCGTCGGGGCGCTGGTGACGACGATACTCGGCCTCTCGACTGCCATCTACGTGCAGAAAATTGTCGATCATGTGATCACAGCGGGCAACCGTAATCTGCTCAACCTGATGAGCATCACCATGCTGCTGATCCTGGCAGTACAGATCCTGATCGATCTCCTCGGAAACCGGCTCGTCCTGCAAACAGGGCAGAAGATCGATGTCCACTTGATCCTCCGCTACTACGATCACATCCTGAGCTTGCCTCAACAGTTCTTCGACAGCATGCGAATAGGCGAAATCGTCTCCCGCATGAACGACGCTGTGAAGATCAGGAGCTTCCTTAACGACCTTTCTGTCACCATGTTCGTCAACGTGCTAGTGATAGTGTTCTCGCTCGGACTGATGTTCGTCTACTCTTGGAAGATTGCCTTAATGGTGGCGATCTCTATCCCATTATACCTCTTACTCTATTGGAGTATTGACCGGCTGAATAGGAAGCGCCAACGCGCTATTATGGAGAATGCCGCCGACCTGGAGTCACAACTGGTGGAATCGCTTGGAGCGGTCTCGACAATCAAGACCTCCGGCATGGAGAGCTTCGCCAAGTTGAACATGGAGATCCGCTTCGTCAAGATGCTACATTCCGTCTATAGCTCCGGCCTCATCTCTATCTTCGGAGACAGTGCCTCCGCTTGCCTCTCGAACCTTTTCACTATCGTGCTGATGTGGTTCGGAACGACGCTTGCGCTTGATCAGACCGTCACCCCTGGCGAGTTATTATCCTGCTATACTTTGTTCGGCTATGTCACCCGGCCCGTTGCCAGCCTGATCCAGACCAACCGGATCGTTCAGGATGCATTTATCGCGGCCGATCGCCTGTTCGAGATATTCGACATAGAGCCGGCAAGCGGCGGCAGCATCGATGCCACAAAGTGCGACCTTGGCGATATCCACCTGGAGAATATCACGTTCCGCCATGGAGCGCAGCCGGAGTTGTTTCAAGACCTCAGCGTCACCTTCCGCCAAGGCGAGATGACGGCCGTAGTGGGAGAAAGTGGGTCGGGTAAGAGCACACTCGCGGCGCTGCTGCAAAATGTCTATCCGCTAGCGAGCGGACGTATCCGGATCGGTCCATCTGCCCTCCAGGATCTCTCGACCGTATCCCTGCGCAAGATTGTCGCCGCGGTACCCCAAGCGGTCGACGTGTTCTCGGGCTCGGTGATCCAGAACATCGCCCTTGGCGAGTTCGAGCCGGACATCGAGAAGATACAGCAAATCTGCGCTAAAATAGGACTGCTGGAGACAATCGAGCGGTGGCCCGGCGGCTTTCAGGCATATCTTGGCGAGAACGGCGTCCGGCTCTCCGGCGGCGAGAAGCAGCGCCTTGGGTTGGCCCGGGCTCTCTACCGAGATCCGGAGATCCTGATCCTCGACGAGGCGACCTCCTCTCTTGACTCGGTCGCCGAGGCGTCTGTCCTGCGGGTGGTGGAGGAACTGCGGCGGGCCGATAAGACCATCGTCGTCATCGCTCATCGACTTAGCACCATTCGTTCGGCCGACAAGATCGTGGTTTTGGACAAAGGGCGGGTGGTTGCGGAGGGGAGGCATGATGATCTTCTGTCAGCAGAGAGTGCTTACACCCGCTTATGGAGGGCACAAACCGGATCTATCTCACAGTTGCAAGTGGGGTGATCACAGTATTTCCCGGATTCGCTACGTTCCCGGCGACGGGACTTCGCTCGACGACCCGCTACCATGTTGTTGCTCCAACGGAACTCAGTGGCGTCAGATCCGATGCAGAACAATCGCGAGTGACACTCCAACTTCCTTCGCGTCGCATTGCATCGGCTTTGATCCGGGGCCCCAATGAAAAAAGCGCGAAATCCCGATGATCGTCTACGACGGCGATTGCATCTTCTGCCAAAGCTATGTGCGGTTCATGCGATTGCGCGAAACCGCAGCCCTGTCGTGTTGGTCGATGCACGCTCGGGTGATCTTAGAGTCGCCGACGCGGAGACGCTGTAAAAAGGCGTGCAGGAAAAACGCCGAGCCGAAACCGGAACCGATGACGACCACATCGAAATGCTCTGTGGCGACCTGCTCGGGTCGAACGGCCAGAATCAATTGGCTTATGCTTTCTCGAAAGGCTGAAGGACTGAGTCAGGGCGACCGTTGTCGGGACGCCGCCCGGGAGTTTGCGGGACGAGCCATCGGACGCAAGGCGCAAATCACCCACGTTGCACCGGCCCGACATAAGCCGATTGGCCGAAAGTTGTTTGCGGCATCAGACTACCTCTAAAAGTACACGCGAAAGAAATTCGCTCTCTGTCTTTCAGTTGTGGCCAACTTTCCCTGTCGCCGTTCGGAAGATTGCCAAAACTGTTGGATGGCAAAGATCCGCGCCATCAATGAATGCGTTTCAAGTCAGGTAACGTCGTGTGGAAATTCTACACGAATCCGATCATTATCGAATTTGCTCTTGGCATCGTCTGTTGCGGCGATCCTCGTGGCGGCGATTGCGTCGGCTCCCGTTGACAAGGTGCCGCTCTCCTCCTTTCTGGTGCTGCTTGGCGACGCCTCCTATTCCTTCTATCTCTCCCACCCCTATGTCGTTCAACTCTGGATGAAGGCTTCGCTTGAACGATTGGACATCGCCACGCAGTTGGCCATGGGCGCCATCACCTGCGTGGTGGCGGTCGTCGTCTCGCTGGCGTTTATACCGCCTCCTCGGATTTCCTCGCAGAGGATGCTTCTCGGCCGGGATTTCCGCGGCAGGTACGGGCAACGTTGGATTTTTCTTCAGCCCGTGGTGCGAAGATGGCACAGTATGCGCTCTCTATATGATCGCTGAGAGATTGACTAGTAAGCAGCCCCCAAGATTCGACGCGAAGGCCGAAGCCTTGTTGATCCGCGTTGACGAGGAGCCCAAACAAAAAGGTGCGCCACAACGCGTCGTTCGCTATCGTGGCCACAGAGATCGGTCGTCGAAGAACCACGCTGCGCGCTCCTGTCCGTTTCGCAGCAGGCGCTCGATTACGGGGCTGGAGCGGTCCAGCTTTGAGGGATAGTTCAGGTCATCCTCGAGTTCGACGACTCGGATGTTGATAGGTTTATAGCGTGCACCGAGTGCGGGATGCTCGGCGAGCAGCTCATTGATTTTCGTAATGAAATACAATTCCTGGCTGGGTGCCAGGTTGCCAGACAGCTCATTCCAGCGGTCGATGATCTCCCGCATCGCCCGTGGCTCGCGTTTCCCCTGTTGCGGGTTGATCTGCACCACCCAGATTTCGTCTGGCCGCTCCGGCAACTCGGTGAATTCGCGCACAGGAGGATTGCGGCTGAAGAGCCCATCCCAGAAGAGAGTGCCGTGAGCCTGCACCGCACGGAAGAGCGGGGGAACCGCGGCCGACGCGATCAACTCATCATAGGTCAAGCTCTCGCCCTCGAACGCCACTCCGAGGCCGTGAATGATGTCCGTGACCCCGATCAGGAGCTTCGGCCTCGCGCGACGATGGGGCTCGTTTGGCAACGACGCAAGGTCGAGGTGACGACTGAGAAGGTCGCGCCGCGGATCAGGCCGGACCACACCAACGCGGCGCATGGCGCCGCCCGACGTCCCACTCAAGGCAGAAGCTGATAACGATCCCGAAACTGAGGCTCCAGCAGGGCACTCAGCACACCGGCCGCAAACGCAGCATGGCTGCCTCCTCCTTGGCAGGCGATCGCGATTTTTGGCAACGAGCGACATGAGAAATACAACTCTCAAGTGCGTCGACTTACATGAGCGTAATAGTAGCGCGGTACTCGTCGAAGACCAGACCATCGACTCTTTGAGAGCTCCGAGCGAGGGCCTGCCGGCTAGGCTTGCTGCGGCTAGGGTTCGGACGGAGACTTCGCGGCGATCCAGCAGAGTCATAGGGGGCTACCCCCTATGCTCTTTTGAGATTGCCTCAAAGAAGGCTTGATGACGCCTTCACACCAGGCGGCAAAGGTGTCGGATTAATGGGGTCAATCGGGCGCACGAAAGGGGTTGTGGGCAAGACCCTCCTGAAGTTTTGGATGCTCCTTCGGGGGTCAATTCGGTCACACCATTGGAGTGCTGATGTGGACGCCTCGACCACCGGCGTAGCAACCATGATATGGCTTTGCTGTTGCCTCACGGGAAAGCAAGGAGCGTCCGGGGCAAATTACCACGATCGGGCTCGATCTGGCCAAAAACGTTTTTCCGGTTCATGGCATTGATCATGAAGGCAATGTTCGCATCCGTCGGAGTCTTCGCCGCTCGGAGGTTATCGATTATTTCGGCAAACTTTCACCTTGCCTCGTTGGCATCGAAGCGTGTGCAACGGCGCATCACTGGGCGCGGGAGATCGGTCGATCTGGGCACACAGTGCGTCTGATGCCGCCGGCCTATGTAAAACCCTATGTGAAGCGCAACAAAAATGACATGGCCGATGCCGAAGCCATCTGCGAAGCGGTGAGGAGGCCGAACATGCGCTTCGTTGCCGTGAAGACGACAGCCCAACAATCGGTTCTGATGCTGCATCGCTGTCGAGCTCTTCTGGTCCGGCAACGAACTATGCTGGCGAACGCAATTCGCGCGCATCTGGCAGAATTCGGGATCGCCATGCCGCAAGGAATTCGTACCCTGCTGGCGGCCCTAAACGCGCCGAAGGACGAAGTAAACGACCTCCCCGATCTCGTCCGGGTTGCACTCACTCCCATGACAGCAAGCCTCATGGAGTTGGGTCACCGCATCAAAGAACTGGAAATCGAGATTGCGCGCGAACATCGCGGCAACGAGACCAGTCGTCGATTGGAAACTATTCCCGGATTTGGTGTCATGACATCAACAGCGATGGCAGCGACAGTCGCAGACCCGACAGCCTTCAAATCTGGCCGTGAATTCGCCGCCTGGCTCGGCCTTACGCCTAGAGAGAGTTCATCGGGCGGCAAGCAAAGGCTCGGAGGCATCACCAAGATGGGCGACGGATATCTTCGAACATTGCTGGTTGTCGGAGCGACGGCGGTGATCCGCTTCGCCCGCGAAGAAGGGTCCGCCAAGACGGCGTGGATCCGCAAGCTCCTGGAGAAAAAGCCTACGAAAGTCGTCGCGGTTGCCCTCGCCAACAAGATGGCGCGCATAGCCTGGGCGCTCATGACGAGAGGAGAGGTTTACCGTGTCATCCCCGCGTAATTTGGCGTGGGCTTGAACGCGACAACGAGTTGGTGAGGACGAAATACACTTGACGAGAACCGGTCAGGGGCCGGGCTTTGGAAAGCCCGAGGGGTGCAGCGACTTAGAGCGCGCTGGAGTGTTTAGGGATCCAATCCGCGGAGATTCATCAGGGCCAGCGGCTCAACGGACCGCATCGAAAGGCCGAACATATGACTGCAACCGACCGAGCTGAGAATGGTGCCGCTTTCGTATTGCCAAGGAGGCGTCCACATATGCGCCCCTTGGGGTGGACAAGGATCAGGCTGCTGATTTGCCAGTCCCATGGGGCGGACGCCTCTGGTGTCGTTTTCCACCAACATTGCCGCTACTTCGTCATCCGGTGCATTGCCCCTGCTGTCGGATTTGTGAAGTGCGCGACATTATGTTCAGCCAAGCGTACTGCCGCGCTCTCGAGCGCAAACCATTGAACAGTATGCGGAACTGTTCTTTTGAGGCTCTTACCGGCATTTGGCACGTTTCTTGAGTCCCTCTAGTTGCCCCGGGTGAGGAGCTCTGACGCGGAGCATTGATTGATCGCTTGAGTGCTACAAAAGGAGACAACGATGAAGACTGATATGACAGCCTATGGTGTAACAGAACTATCTCCTGAAGAAGCATTTGCAACGTCGGGAGGAAATTGGTTGGCGCCTTTGGCGGTGATTAGCGGCGTCGTGGGCATAGGACTGATAACGGCCGCAGCTTTAATCGAAGCGATACAAAGAATGAAGGATCGCTCCTAGCTTTGAAGAACATAACCGGCATTGGCTAACAGCATTGATGGCCGATGTATTTGCACCGAGCGTGTCTGCGTACGCTTTTCTGACTCCGATTGTCGGCCTTTGGAGATCGCGACACTCCGGGCCGTGTCGGGATCTCTCGGTGTAACCATTGCAGAATATGCCTATTTCTAAGGCTCTTCCTGCGCAATTGACATCACTCTTAACGTTCTCGTTGTGCGGTGGAGAAAGCCGCCGACCGGCAGCTCAAACGAGCGCATCATCGGCTCGATTGCCTCACCGCTAGCCTCGTCGAAACGCGCAGGTGGAGCGGGGGCAGAAGAAGCAGCATGAGGCAGAGATCCTCGCATCCCTACCGGGAGTGGGCCGGATCGTCCTCGCCACCCTGCTCGCAGAAGCGTTCGATGCCCTGCAGCGGCGTGACTACGCCGCCTTACGCAGCTTGACAGGAGTCGCGCCGGTCACCAAGCGCTCCGGCAAGAGCTGCATCGTTGTCAGAAGACAGGCCTGCCATGACCGACTGGCCAACGCCATGTACCCTTGGGCGCGCCTCGCCGTTCAACACGACCTCAGAAGCCGATCGAAATACCCGCCCTTCGAAGCCGAGGTCACAGCCACGGTCGAGCCCCTGCGATCTGTCGCCGACCGCCTCCTTGCCGTCGCCTGCGCCATGCTCAAAACGGGCACCACCTTCGACCCCTCTCTCGCCGCTCAAAAATCCGGTTGTTAAACGATGGGGAGTCCCCATTGTGGCGTTTGTCGAGGCCGCGACACGGTGTTGTTCGCCCCTTGTCCCCCGGCTCTCATTGAAGCCTTGAAAGCTAAGAACATTTTTTTCTGAGCTATTCTGCGATTTGGCACGAATTATGCTTTCTCTTCGTTATCAAGTCCAGCAAGACAAGAAAGGTGGAAAATGAAGATCGAGATGTCAGCTTATGGTGTGACCGAACTAACTCCTGAAGAAGCATCTGCAATTTCGGGGGGGGCATGGGGATGGCTGAGGAAGGCAGGCAAGTTCCTTAAGCATCTCGGAAGAGTAGGCACTTTCCTTTTCGGTGGAGCATTCGCTGCTGACGTTATAACTAGGGCGGTACAAGGGCACGATTGATATTGCGAAAGCGTCTGCTCTTATGACGTGGTGACGCGAATCGCGGCATTGCCCCCCGCATCGTCTAAGAATGTTACCGATAGTGTCGATGCTCCGACTTGGCCATGGCGCGCTGTCCCGATTCATCGCAGGCGCGCCATCCGGGTTCTGGCGAATCTCGAACGGCCGGGCCCTTGCCTTATCGGTGCGGACCACTCCGTTGTCTTGGTGCAGCGCGACAACAAGGTGAGACGCGTATTGCCTCACCTTGTTTGCTCCCAACCGTAAAGTTATCACAGAGCAGCCCGTGTGGACGATGTCTGGAGGCGATGCCATCCACTTCGGACAGCGGCCGGCGCAACCCAGCAAGACGGACGCGCCGCGGACAACCATGCACGGCACCTCACTCAGATTGTGTGCACGATAGTGCATGCAGTCAGGCCCGACATGCCTTGCACCTTTAACTTCTCGATCTGGCATCGAGAATTTCTGGGTTGGCATTAGGCTTCCTCGTTTTGAATGAGGCATCTTGTGCACAGGTCGAGTTGTAGGCGGAAGCATCCCGGAAGCTCCGAAAAGGAGCTCACGATCACTTGAAATGCGCAACGCTGTTTAAGGCTCTCAACAACATGCGTGCCAGGGCTTTGCGGTTTTCCGGATTGCTCATCATTGTTACGTGATTGCCCGGAACTGGAACTGTATGAACGGCCGCCGCACTCAAAATGCGGTCCCAGCCGCGCATGGGCGAACTTGCCTCTGGGGCTACTGAACTCTTGCCCCTCCGAGACGGAAGATCGAGGGAGGGATCGGTGGCATAAAACTGATATATCTTAATTGGTAGAGATGGAACTCGATACGATCGTAGCGCCCGGTGGAAATAGGCACATTTCAAGGCGTGATCGCCGAAATGGAGTTGTGGAACAATTGCCCCAATTTGCCGCGCCTTTTCGAGCAACTCGGGCACGGAGCTCTGCCTAGCAAATTTCTCCAACACTTCGAACGTGTTATCATCTAGGGACTCGAGAGGTTCAAAGATCACCTCTGCTACAGCTTGTGCATCCGATATGCTTGATGGCGCTGCAGGTAGCGTAACATCGATGAAGCCCACGAATGACACAACGTCGTTCAGGTTCAGTAAGTGCTGGGCTATGGCATAAGCCAAAATCGCTCCTGATGAGTAGCCGGCAAGGCGGTACGGACCTTGTGGCTGGATTTCTTTGATCGACGCAATGACGTGCGCCGCTATCGATTCGAGAGTCAGTGGGCAAAGGTCATTGAAAGACGGCCATGGCAGAGCATAGACGGGACAACTTATATTTGCTTCCTTGATCAAAGTGAGGACATACGAATAGTCCCCATAACCCGTGGGAACAAAGAAAAGTGGCGGTTGAGATCCCGCGGCACGAACCGTTAGCAGTCCAGGTCTACGACAGTGAAAGTCGATTTGGACCCTTGATGCAAGCTGGTGCAGAACAGCCGCTTGGAAGATATCGACGGCGCTAAACTTCAACCCAAGATCAAGGGCTCGATTGGCCAGCTGCACCGCCAACAATGAGTGGCCGCCGAGTTCGAAGAAGTTGTCGTGGCGGCCGACCCGC
>NZ_WITC01000113.1:0-67500 GCF_009601505.1 Sinorhizobium terangae | reverse complement strand
TGATCCTAACCAAACTCCGAATACCGGGGAGTACTAGTCGGCAGACACACGGCGGGTGCTAACGTCCGTCGTGAAAAGGGCAACAACCCTGACCTCCAGCTAAGGTCCCCAAGTCATGGCTAAGTGGGAAAGGATGTGAGGATCCCAAAACAACCAGGATGTTGGCTTAGAAGCAGCCATCATTTAAAGAAAGCGTAACAGCTCACTGGTCTAAATAAGGGTCTTTGCGCCGAAAATGTAACGGGGCTAAAGCCATGCACCGAAGCTGAGGATGTGCCGCAAGGCACGTGGTAGCGGAGCGTTCCGTAAGCCTGTGAAGGGATACCCGTGAGGGGTCCTGGAGGTATCGGAAGTGCGAATGTTGACATGAGTAACGATAAAGAGGGTGAGAGACCCTCTCGCCGAAAGACCAAGGGTTCCTGCTTAAAGTTAATCTGAGCAGGGTTAGCCGGCCCCTAAGACGAGGCGGACACGCGTAGTCGATGGGAACCACGTTAATATTCGTGGGCCTGGTGGTAGTGACGGATCGCTTAACTTGTCTGGACTTATTGGATTGTCCAGGCCTGGACGCGGTCCCGGGAAATAGCTCCACCGTATAGACCGTACCCGAAACCGACACAGGTGGTCAGGTAGAGTATACCAAGGCGCTTGAGAGAACTGCGTTGAAGGAACTCGGCAAATTGCACGCGTAACTTCGGAAGAAGCGTGACCCTTTTGTACGCAAGTATGATGGGGTGGCACAGACCAGGGGGTAGCGACTGTTTATCAAAAACACAGGGCTCTGCGAAGTCGCAAGACGACGTATAGGGTCTGACGCCTGCCCGGTGCTGGAAGGTTAAGAGGAGGGGTGCAAGCTCTGAATCGAAGCCCCAGTAAACGGCGGCCGTAACTATAACGGTCCTAAGGTAGCGAAATTCCTTGTCGGGTAAGTTCCGACCTGCACGAATGGCGTAACGACTTCCCCGCTGTCTCCAACGCAGACTCAGTGAAATTGAATTCCCCGTGAAGATGCGGGGTTCCTGCGGTCAGACGGAAAGACCCCGTGCACCTTTACTATAGCTTTACACTGGCATTCGTGTCGGCATGTGTAGGATAGGTGGTAGGCTTTGAAGCAGGGACGCCAGTTCCTGTGGAGCCGTCCTTGAAATACCACCCTTATCGTCATGGATGTCTAACCGCGGTCCGTCATCCGGATCCGGGACAGTGTATGGTGGGTAGTTTGACTGGGGCGGTCGCCTCCGAAAGAGTAACGGAGGCGCGCGATGGTGGGCTCAGAGCGGTCGGAAATCGCTCGTCGAGTGCAATGGCATAAGCCCGCCTGACTGCGAGACTGACAAGTCGAGCAGAGACGAAAGTCGGTCATAGTGATCCGGTGGTCCCGCGTGGAAGGGCCATCGCTCAACGGATAAAAGGTACGCCGGGGATAACAGGCTGATGACCCCCAAGAGTCCATATCGACGGGGTTGTTTGGCACCTCGATGTCGGCTCATCGCATCCTGGGGCTGGAGCAGGTCCCAAGGGTTTGGCTGTTCGCCAATTAAAGCGGTACGTGAGCTGGGTTCAGAACGTCGTGAGACAGTTCGGTCCCTATCTGCCGTGGGTGTAGGAATATTGACAGGATCTGTCCCTAGTACGAGAGGACCGGGATGGACATATCTCTGGTGGACCTGTTGTCCTGCCAAGGGCATAGCAGGGTAGCTATATATGGAAGGGATAACCGCTGAAGGCATCTAAGCGGGAAACCCACCTGAAAACGAGTATTCCCTTGAGAACCGTGGAAGACGACCACGTTGATAGGCCGGGTGTGGAAGTGCGGCAACGCATGAAGCTTACCGGTACTAATCGTTCGATCGGCTTGATCGTTCCCATTGCTTATGCTCATCATGGATGCGCATCGCAATTCTTTGTCCTCACGCTGTCGGCCTTCGGCCGACGCTGCGGACGGCGCGCCAGACGACTGGCGGCTCGGCTCTGCCGGCTGCTGGAGTTGTCCGGATAAGACGCATGACGTGTTCAAAACGAAGCAATCGCTTCACCAGCTTCTCGACAATTTGCTCCCCTCCGGGGAGCAACGCTTGCGCTTTGCCGACCTGGTGGTTCTGGCGGGGTGGCTGCACCCGTTCCCATTCCGAACACGGCCGTGAAACGCCCCAGCGCCGATGGTACTTCGTCTTAAGACGCGGGAGAGTAGGTCGCTGCCAGGTCTGCAAATCGCAAGATAAAACATCTTCTCTCACAAACGCCGGCAAACGGCGAAAACAACACAAAACAAAAACGAAAGTTGACGCGGGGTGGAGCAGCCCGGTAGCTCGTCAGGCTCATAACCTGAAGGCCGCAGGTTCAAATCCTGCCCCCGCAACCAACAAAAACCCCCGGTGCCCAAACGCCCCGGGGGTTTTGCCGTTCCCCCGCAGCCACCGCGCAGACCTCCGCACAGACCGACCACATCGCGGTCGATGCGCTCTTGTGTTTGCCTCAGCACTCAACCCCAGCCTCTCTGCACGTTTCTCAGCCGCCGCAGGAAGCATCGCCCATCGATGCCATGATGCTGGCGATCGTCCGCCGAAGCGATGGCCGGCGTCTGGCGAACTCGCCAGATTTGTTCGTGGGATCGTTGAGGCTGGCTTGGCGGCTTCCGTTGTGTGATCCTTTCGATACGTCCTCCTTTTCCAGAACGGCGATCGCCGTGGCGCTCGTTGCTGAGATGCCCCGGAAATTTGCGGCCGCGAATGGCAGTGTTGAAGCAGGGCAGCGAGCCTAATACTTCCTGTTAAGCTGCCGCGCGGCGCGTCCCGAAATTGTTGATCCTGCTGTCGGGTCAAAGTATTCCTTTTGTCGACAAGAGGATTTGCCAAATGACCGACACCGACAACAATTCCCTTCCAGAACGAAAGCGCGGCTCCGGCGTGAAGATGGTCTACGACGTCCTCCGCGACGAGATCCTCGATCTGGTTCTGCCGCCCGGCAGCCCGATTGACGAGGTGCAACTGGCCGAGCGTTTCAAGCTCTCACGCACCCCGATCCGTGAGGCACTGGTGCGGCTGGCAGGGGAGGGGCTGATCGACACCCTGCCGAACCGATCGACGATGGTGTCGAACATCGATTTCCTCAACCTGCACACTTTCTTCGAGGCGCTGGTGCTGATGTATCGGGTGACGACCCGGCTTGCGGCGCAGAATCACCGTCCGGAAGACCTGCCGGTCATCCGCGGGTTCCACGAAGATTATGCGGCTGCCGTCCAGTCGCGTGACGCGCTGGCCATGATCGCCACCAATGCGGCATTTCACGCGGCAATCGCGGAGGCCGGCCGCAATCCCTATTTTACCGGCCTGTTTCGCCGTCTACTCGATGAAGGACGGCGGATTCTCCGCCTTTACTACCAATCCTATGAGGAACAGTTCCCACAGCGCTTCGTCGACGAGCACGCGGAACTCATCGCGGCGATTGAAACGCGCGACGTCGAGGCGGCAGATCGTCTCGGCAAGGCGCACGCCGAGCAGATCGTCGAACAGGTGCAGAAGCTGTTCACCCGAACCAACAAGCTCGACATCGCCCTGTAGTGGCCTTGTATGTTTCTTGTCGACAAATAAAATACAAGACGCTATTGTCAGTTTCGAAGGCACGGAAGCGGAGCCCGTAGGCTCGCCGGTGCCAGCGAGACAAGCCAAGAGGAGTTTCAAATGAAGGCGAAGATTTTCTCCGGCGTCATCCCTGCGCTGATGACCCCCTGCAAGGACGACCGCACCCCGGATTTCGACGCGCTCGTGCGCAAGGGCAAGGAGCTGATCGGCCAAGGCATGTCCGCCGTCGTCTATTGTGGCTCGATGGGTGACTGGCCGCTCCTGACGGACGCACAACGGATGGAAGGCGTCGAGCGTCTGGTCAAAGCCGGCATCCCGGTCATTGTCGGCACGGGCGCCGTCAACACCGCTTCGGCTGTTGCTCATGCGGCCCACGCCCAGAAGGTTGGTGCGAAGGGCCTGATGGTCATCCCGCGCGTGCTTTCGCGCGGCACGGTTGTCGCCGCGCAGAAGAACCACTTCAAGGCCATTCTCTCGGCTGCTCCGGATCTACCGGCGGTCATCTATAACAGCCCCTATTATGGCTTCGCCACCCGCGCCGACCTGTTCTTCGCACTGCGCGCCGAGCATCCGAACCTCGTCGGGTTCAAGGAATTCGGCGGCGCCGCCGACATGCGCTATGCGGCCGAGAACATTACCAGCCGTGACGACGGCGTCTCGCTGATGATCGGGGTCGACACCGCCGTGTTCCACGGCTTCGTCAACTGCGGTGCAACCGGCGCGATCACCGGCATCGGCTGCGTGCTGCCGAAAGAAGTCATCCATCTGTGCAACCTGTCTCAGGCAGCCGCCGAGGGCGACGTCGACGCACGCCAGCGGGCGCTGGAACTGGAGCAGGCGCTCGCCGTGCTTTCCTCCTTCGATGAAGGCCCGGATCTGGTTCTCTACTTCAAGCACATGATGGTGCTGAAGGGCGACAAGGAATACACGCTGCACTTCAACGAGACCGACGTGCTGTCGGAAAGCCAGCGTGGCTATGTCGAAGCCCAGTTCAAGCTCTTCAACACCTGGTACGCCGAGTGGTGCAAGCTTCCGGGCGCCGTACAGAAGTACAAAGCCTGATCGCCGCATCGGCCCTCAAAACAGAAGGCCCTCCAATCGGAGGGCCTTCTCGTTGGTGGCTTCGATTTCGAAATCGATCATCGTGCAGCAATTCAAAATGCCACAGCGACCTTTACGCGTCCGATGGACGCGCCCCGCAGTAGACGTGCAGACGCATTATCTTACGCGACGGCGTCCAGTCCAAGGGCGAGGAGTCGGTCGAGCTGGTCGATCTCGGCCTGTGTCAGGACGACGCCCTCTGCCTCGGACGTGGCGCGCGCCGCGAAGCGCCGCTGCGAGGGGAGGCGGGCCCCCTGGCCGGCGATCGCCTCGAACAGAACCTCCGCGCGTGCAAAGGGATTGCCCGGCCGCCCGGCCGCGAAGGCCTCCGGCGAGAAGGCGACGATGAGTTCGCCGTGGAACGGTGCCAAGGTGGTCGTGCCGAGGTAGTCGAGCACTTCGGGGCTCGTCAGGTCGCCGATCATGATGCCTGCGAGAAGCTCGATCATCGTTCCGATCGCCGAGCCCTTGTGGCCGCCGAACGGCAACATGGCGCCGGCGAGCGCCGCATCAGGATCGGTCGTCGGCTTGCCTTCCGCATCGATCGCCCAACCTTCGGGCAAGGGCTTGCCCGCCCGCCGGTGCAACTCGATCTCGCCGCGCGCTGCAACCGAGGTCGCGAAGTCGAAGACATAGGGCGGCTTGCCTTCGCGCGGCCAGCCGAAGGCGAAGGGATTGGTGCCGAGCAGCGGTTTGTTGCCGCCGGTGGGTGCCACGGTCGCATAGCTCGGGCACATGACGAGGCCGGCTAGTCCTTCTCCCGTCAGTCCTTCGACTTCGGGCCAAAGCGCCGAGAAATGCGTGCAATCATTGATGACGAGTGCGGCGAGGCCGAGCGCCCGGGCACGTTCGGCCAGCACCGGCAGGCCGAGTTCGAAGGCCGGATTGGCGAAGCCGCCCTTGGCGTTCACCTTGACAATGGCGGAGCCCTCATGCTTTTCCAGCTCCGGCACAGCTTCCGGCTTCACTTTGCCCGCCTTCACTGTCCGCAGAGCCCCTTCGATGCGATAGATACCGTGCGATTTGCAGGCATCGCGCTCACCGGCGACGATCACGCGAGCGAGCGCCCCGGCCTGAACGCTGTTGAGCCCCGCCCTGCGGAAGATCGCCTCGACGCGCTCGTGCAGTACACTGATCGAAAGGGTTGTGGTCTCGCTCATGATATTGCCTCTTGTCGCTACGCCGGCGGCGGTTGATATCATGCATACAAACAGTATACAAGGTTTCGACAGCTGCAATTCGTTCGCGGGTTGATCTTTGCGAAGCACCCGATTTTCTGAGAAAGGAACGTCAGATGGCCTTTACCCCAAAAGGAAAACACCTCGTCGCCGGCGAATGGCTCGAGGGGGCGGGCACCTTCGCCTCCGCCCCGGCCCACGGCCCGGTGCATCACTTTGCCGTTGGCACCGTCGAAATGGTGAACCGGGCCTGCGAGGCGGCCGAGGAAGCCTTCTGGAGCTTCGGCTATTCCTTGAGGGCGGAGCGCGCGGCCTTCCTGCGCGCCATTGCCGATGAGATCGAAGCCCGCGCCGATGCCATCACCGAGATCGGCAGCCAGGAGACCGGCCTGCCCGAGGCTCGTCTGCAGGGTGAACGGGGACGCACCACCGGGCAATTGCGGTTGTTTGCCGACCACATCGAAAAGGGCGAGCACCTGGACCGCCGCTTCGACGCGGCGATGCCGGACCGCCAGCCGGCGCCGCGTCCGGAGATCCGGCTCATCCAGCGGCCCATCGGTCCGGTCGCCGTCTTCGGCGCCTCGAACTTCCCGCTCGCATTCTCGACAGCCGGCGGCGACACCGCCGCGGCGCTTGCCGCAGGCTGCCCCGTGGTCGTGAAGGGCCATTCGGCGCATCCGGGCACCGGTGAAATCGTCGCCCAAGCCATCGAGGCGGCGATCCGCACGACCGGCGTTCATCCCGGCGTGTTCTCGCTGATCCAGGGCGGCAGCCGCGAAGTCGGCCACGGCCTGGTGCAGCACCCACTGATCAAGGCCGTCGGCTTCACCGGTTCGCTGGCTGGCGGCCGTGCGCTCTTCGACCTCTGCGCGGCGCGGCCCGAGCCGATCCCGTTCTTCGGCGAACTCGGCTCGGTCAACCCGATGTTCCTGCTGCCGGAAGCGCTGAACGCCCGGGCGGAGACGCTCGGCCAAGGCTGGGCCGGCTCGCTGACCATGGGCGCCGGCCAGTTCTGCACCAATCCCGGTATTGCCGTGGTCGTCGATGGTGCTGCCGCGAACCGCTTCACGACAGCCGCCGTAGAGGCGCTCGCCAAGGTCGCGCCGCAGACGATGCTCACCGACGGCATCGCGAAGGCCTATCAGGACGGGCAGGCGCGCTTCGCAAGCCGAAACGCCGTCAAGCCGCTACTCGTCACTCAGTCCTCCGGTCGTGCCGCATCGCCCAACCTTTTCGAGACGACCGGCGCGCGGTTCCTCTCGGATCATGCGCTCGGCGAGGAGGTCTTCGGACCGCTCGGTCTCGTGGTCCGGGTGGGCTCGCTCGACGAGATGGAGCAACTCGCGCGCGGTTTCGAGGGACAGCTGACCGCGACCATCCACATGGATTCCGCTGACCTGGACGCGGCCCGGCGCCTGCGCCCGGTGCTTGAGCGCAAGGCGGGGCGGGTGCTGGTCAACGGCTTCCCGACCGGGGTCGAAGTGGTCGATTCGATGGTGCACGGCGGACCCTATCCGGCCTCGACCAACTTCGGGGCAACCAGCGTCGGCACTCTGTCGATTCGACGTTTCCTGCGTCCGGTGGCCTACCAAAACATGCCGGAAGGCCTGCTGCCGGAGGACTTCCTCGGCTGATCCAAACGGCGCGCAAGCAATAAAAGGAGCTTTTCCACAAGGGAAAGCTCCCTTTAATTGCATCTGGATGCCAGGCTATATACTTTTTGTATTTTTCTTGTATTTTTACAATTGATTTGTGCTCTCCAATGCGGAATAGTGCGCCGCCGTAAGACGGCACACCATTCCAGGGAGAGAGAGATAATGAAGACCTCGGTGCTTGCGTTCGGCCTCGTTGCGGCCACAGCTTTGACCAGCCCGGCCCATGCCGACAAACTTGACGACATCATTGGCTCGGGGACCCTGCGCTGTGCAGTTGTGCTCGACTTCCCGCCGATGGGTTCTCGCGACGAGAACAACAATCCGATCGGCTTCGACGTCGACTACTGCAACGACCTTGCCAAGGCACTCGGCGTAACGGCAGAGATCGTGGAAACCCCGTTCCCGGACCGAATCCCCGCTCTCATGTCCGACCGTGTCGACGTCGGCGTTGCCTCGACCTCGGACACGCTGGAGCGGGCCAAGACCGTCGGCATGACGATGCCGTACTTTGCCTTCGAAATGGCCGTCACCGCCAACGACAAGTCGGGCATCAAGTCCTTCGAAGACATGAAGGGCAAGGTCGTCGGTGCGACGGCAGGCACATTCGAAGCGATCGCGCTGGAAAACCAGGTCAAGGCGTGGGGCGCCGGTGAGTTCCGTCCGTACCAGACGCAGGCTGATGTCTTCCTGGCGCTGAGCCAGGGGCAGATCGATGCAACGGTCTCCACCTCGACGGTGGCGCAGGCCAATGTGAAGACCGGAAAGTTCCCGGGCATCTCCGTGGTCGGCAAGGCGCCGTTCGATACCGATTATGTGGCGCTCTTCACCAACCGTGAAGAATACGGCCTGATCAACTACCTCAACCTGTTCATCAATCAGCAGGTTCGCACTGGCCGCTACAAGGAACTCTACGAAAAGTGGGTTGGCGGCGAGGTGCCGGAGCTGACGGTCAACGGCGTTTATCGCTGATCTAGCCGCTTCTCTGGCGGCGCGAGGCCTGCTGCATGGTTCCTTGAATCGTAGCCGATTTAAGGAAAAAACATGCAGCAATTCAAAGTGCTACAGCGTCCTTTGCGCGTCTCATAAGACGCGCGGCGCTGTAGCCTCGCGCCGCTATTCGTTTCCGAAAAGGCGAGACGAAAATGTTCAGTTATACCTTCCATTGGAACCAGGCGCTGAAGGCCCTGCCGCAGATGCTCGACGGAGCGCTGATCACCTTGCAGGTGGCGCTGCTGTCGATGGCCATCGGCCTGGCACTGGCGCTCGCGCTGACGGCCTGCCGCCTGTCCGGGAACCGCGTACTCGGTGGCTTTGCCACCGCCTGGGTCGAGATCGCCCGCAACACCCCGGCACTGTTCCAGATCTACATGGCCCATTTCGGCCTCGGCAATTTCGGCATCCATCTCAGCCCCTATACGGCGCTGCTCGTCGGGATCGCCTTCAACAATGCCGGCTACCTTGCCGAGAACTTCCGCGGTGCGCTGAAAGCCATTCCGGACACCCAGACGCGCGCCAGTCGCTCGCTCGGGATGACCCCGGTGCAGGCCTTCCGCTACATCGTCCTGCCGCAGATGCTGCGCGTTGCATTCCTGCCCGTCACCAACCAGATGGTCTGGGCGATCCTGATGACGTCGCTCGGCGTCACCGTCGGCATGAATTCCGATCTCGCCGGTGTCACCCAGGAGCTGAACGCGCGGTCGTTCCGCACATTCGAATTCTTCGCCCTTGCTGCCGTGATCTACTATGTCATCGCCAAGGCCGTGACGCTGGCGGCGCGCGCGCTCGCCTCGCGCATGTTCCGCTACTGAGAAAGGTGAGAGATGTTCAATACCGCCCTCACCATAAGTGACCTCGGCTTTCTCGCGCAGGGTGCGTTGATGACGCTCGCGGTCACGGCCGTCTCGGTCGCGGCCGGCACCGTGCTCGGTGTCATCTTCGGCGTCGTGCGTAACCAGCTCGGCACCTACTGGTCGGCGCCGCTCACCTTCGTGCTCGACGTCTTCCGCTCTGTGCCGCTGCTGATCCAGCTCGTCCTTGGCAACGCGTTCCAGTCGATCGCCAAGCTCGGCTGGCCTCCGTTCACGACGTCCTGCGTGGTGCTGTCGCTCTATACGGCGGCCTATTGCACCGAGATCGTGCGCGGCGGTATCGCCTCGGTGCCGCCGACGACGCGGCGCGCCGCCCGGTCGCTCGGCATGACCTGGTGGCAGGACATGCGCTATATCGTGGCGCCGCTCGCCACCCGCGTTTCGCTGCCGTCCTGGATCGGACTGACGCTCGGTGTCATGAAGGACTCCGCGCTCGTGCTCTGGCTCGGTCTGATCGAGCTACTGCGCGCCTCGCAGGTGCTCGTCACCCGCCTGCAGGAACCGCTTCTCATCCTCATGATCTGCGGTGCGATCTACTTCCTCATCAGCTTCCCAATCGCCCGGCTCGGCGGTTATCTTGAAAAACGGTGGTCCAATGATTGAGATCCAAAACGTCCGCAAATCCTTCGGCTCGCTGGAGGTTCTCAAAGGCATCGACCTCACCGTCAAGAAGGGTGAAGTCGTGACGGTCATCGGCGGCTCCGGCTCCGGCAAATCGACGCTGCTCACCTGCATCAACGGCCTCGAGCCGATCGATGCGGGCCGCATCCTGGTCGATGGTACCGAGGTCCACGCCAAGACGACCGACCTCAACAAACTGCGCCGCAAGATTGGCATCGTCTTTCAGCAGTGGAACGCCTTCCCGCACCTGACCGTTCTCGAGAACGTCATGCTGGCGCCGCGCAAGGTGCTCGGCATTTCCAAGGAGAAGGCCGAGGAGATTGCCGTCAAGCAGCTCACCCATGTCGGCCTGGGCGAGAAGCTCTCGGTCTACCCGACCCGCATGTCGGGCGGCCAGCAGCAGCGCATGGCAATCGCCCGTGCGCTCGCCATGTCGCCGGAATACATGCTGTTCGACGAAGTGACCTCGGCGCTCGATCCCCAGCTCGTCGGCGAAGTGCTCGATACGCTGCGCATGCTCGCCTCCGAGGGCATGACGATGATCTGCGTCACGCACGAGATGAAGTTCGCCCGCGAGGTTTCCGACCGGGTGGCCTTCTTCCACAAGGGCGTCATGGCGGAAATCGCGCCGCCGGAAGCGCTCTTCGGTGCGCCGAAGGATCCCGAACTGCAGAAGTTCCTCGCGGCGACGCACTGAGGCGATCATGAAAGATGCTGCTCAGCCTGACGTCATCGTGATCGGCGCCGGCGTTGTCGGCCTTTCCGCTGCAATCGCGGGCCAGACACGGGGGCTTTCCGTCGCCGTGCTCGACCGGGAGGGCCCCGCCGCCGGAGCGTCGGCGGGCAACGCCGGGGCTTTTGCCTTCACCGACATCCTGCCGCTTGCCTCGCCCGGCATCCTCAAGAAGGCGCCGAAGTGGCTGCTCGACCCGCTCGGGCCGCTGACCGTTCCGCCCGCCTACGCCGCACAGATCGCGCCGTGGATGTTCCGCTTCTGGCGCGCCTGCGCGCCGAAGCGGGTGGCGCATTCCACTGCAGCACAAACGGCGATGATGGACTTGTCGAAGGCGGAGCTGGAGCCCTTCCTTGCGGCGACCGGAACCTTGCCGATGCTGCGCAAGGAAGGCAATCTTCAGGTCTATGAGAGCGAGGCTGAACTGAAGGCTTCGCTGCCCGGCTGGAAGGCGCGGGCGGAGCACGGCATCGAGTTCCGTCACCTTGACGCCTCCGCCATGCGCCAGATCCAGCCCGGTCTTGCGCCGCGCTTCACCCACGGCACCTTCACGCCCGGCTGGTACTCGATCGCCGATCCGAAGCTTTATACGCTGGCGCTTGCCGACCATTTCGGCGCCCAGGGCGGGACGATCGAGCGCACTGAGATTGTGGCATTGAGACCGGTCGAGGGCGGGGTCGAGCTGACGGCGGCGGACGGCAAGACGCGGCGCGCCCGCCACGTGGTGCTTGCGGCCGGCGCCTTCTCGCACCGCATCGCCCGTACCCTTGGCGAGCGCATTCCGCTCGAGACCGAGCGCGGCTACAACACCACGCTTCCCTCAAACGCCTTCGACCTGCGCACCCAGATCACCTTCGGCGGCCACGGCTTCGTCGTCACGCGGCTTTCAACCGGCGTCAGGGTCGGTGGTGCCGTGGAACTCGGTGGCTTGAAGCTGCCGCCGAACTATCGTCGCGCGGAAGCCATGCTGAAGAAGGCGCAGACCTTCCTGCCAGGGCTGAAAGGCGAAGGCGGTGTGCAGTGGATGGGCTTCCGTCCGTCGCTGCCAGACAGCCTGCCGGCGATCGGCCGCGCCCGCGCCACGCCGCAGGTGATCTACGCCTTCGGCCACGGTCACCTCGGCCTGACGCAGTCGGCGGGGACGGCCCGGCTTGTCGCCGATCTCTTGACCGGCCAGAGGCCGGCCATCGACATCCAATCCTTCTCGCCTCAACGATTCTGACAGGGCGCCGATCACCCCTTTGCTCATGGATTTGTCGTAAAATGACCCAGCCGATCTCCGCTCGCACCATTCTGGGCGGCACCGCCCGTGGCCCCATCGTCGCCACCGGGGAGGCGCTGAGCTTCTGGGGCGGGGTCGACCCGGCGACTGGCCGCGTAATTGATGTGCACCATCCGCTGCATGGCCGCTGTCTGACCGGCAGCATCCTGCTGATGCCGTCGAGCCGCGGCTCCTGCACCGGCTCCGGCGTGCTGCTCGATCTCGCGCTGACGGGGCGCGCCCCGGCCGCGGTGGTGTTCTGCGAGGCTGAGGACGTCCTGACCCTCGGCGCGCTGATCGCCGCTGAAATGTTTGGCAAGCCGCTGCCGGTATTGCGGGTTTCGCGCGAGGCCTTTGAAGCGCTTTCGCAAGCAAAGACAGCGCAGATCAGCGACACAGCAATCAGGGCCGATGGTCTGACGATCACGGTCGAACCACCGGCCACGGCCGCGCTCGATCTCTCCGAGACTGATCGCGCCATGCTGGATGGCCGCGACGGCGTCGCGGTCCAGCAGGCCATGCGCATCATCTGCGCCATGGCAGCGCAGCAGGGGGCAGAGACGCTCGTGGACGTGGTGCAGGGCCATATCGACGGCTGCATCTATGCGAGCCCCGCGAACCTGACCTTCGCCGAGAAGATGGCGGAGATGGGTGCTGAGGTCCGGGTGCCGACGACCATGAACGCCATTTCGGTCGACCGGGCCAATTGGCAGGTGCAGGGCGTGCCGGCTGCCTTCGGCGACCCGGCGGCGCGACTGGCCGACGCCTATGTCCGCATGGGCTGCCGTCCGACCTTCACCTGTTCGCCCTATCTGCTCGACAGCGCACCGCGCGCCGGCGAATCCATCGCCTGGGCGGAATCCAATGCCGTGATCTTCGCCAACAGCGTGCTCGGCGCACGGACGGCGAAGCATCCCGATTTTCTCGACCTTTGCATCGCGCTCACCGGCCGCGCGCCGCGCTCCGGCGTTTATCTGAACGAACACAGGAAGGCCCGACGCGTGATCGACGTGGAGCTGCCTGAAGACGTAGACGACGCGTTCTGGCCGCTGATCGGTTATCTCGCCGGTCGCGTCGCGCCGGATCGCATACCGCTCCTGCGCGGGCTCGCCTCCGCGCAGCCGACGGGCGACGACCTCAAGGCGCTCTGTGCCGCGTTCGGCACCACCTCCGCTGCACCGATGCTGCATGTGGAGGGCGTCACGCCCGAGGCGGATGGCGCGGCGGCCGAAGACGCCGACTTCGCGACCATCACCCGTGCCGACATGGTGGCCGCCTGGTCGAGCTTGAACGAGGGACCGGACGAGGTGGAACTCGTCGCCATCGGCAGCCCGCATGCCTCGCTCGGCGAATGTCGCGCGCTCGCCGATGCGCTCGGTGGACGCAAGCGGCATGCCGAGGTCGCGGTGATCGTCACGGCTGCGCATCAGGTCATCGCCGAGGCGCGCAGCGAAGGTACGCTCGCCCGGCTCGAGTCAAGCGGTGTGCAGGTCCTTCCGGATCTCTGCTGGTGCTCGATTTCCGAGCCGGTGTTCCCGACCAAGACCCGCGCGCTGATGACCAATTCGGGTAAATACGCCCATTATGGTCCCGGTCTCTCCGGCCGCATTGTGCGCTTCGGCAGCCTCGCCGACTGCGTCAACGCGGCTCTGACCGGGCGCGTCCCGGCACGGCTGCCGGACTGGTTATCCTGAAACCTGAAAGGAGTTCGCGATGCGCAGCACGAAAACCATTCATGTCATCTCAGCCCACGCCGAGGGCGAGGTGGGCGATGTGATCGTCGGCGGCGTCGCGCCTCCGCCGGGTGAGACGATCTGGGAGCAGAGCCGCTGGATCGCCCGCGACCAGACCTTGCGCAACTTCGTCCTCAACGAACCGCGCGGCGGCGTCTTTCGCCACGTCAACCTGCTGGTTCCGCCAAAGCACCCGGAGGCCGATGCCGCCTTCATCATCATGGAACCGGAAGACACGCCGCCCATGTCCGGTTCGAATTCGATCTGCGTCTCCACAGTGCTCCTCGACAGCGGCATCGTCCCGATGCGGGAGCCGGTGACGGAGATGACGCTCGAAGCACCGGGCGGCCTCGTGCGCGTCCGTGCCGAATGCCGCAACGGCAAGGCCGAACGCATCTTCGTGCAGAACCTGCCGAGCTTTGCGGAGCGGCTGGACTCGAAGCTTGAGGTCGAGGGCCTTGGCACGCTCACGGTCGACACCGCCTATGGCGGCGACAGCTTCGTTATCGTCGACGCCGCTGCGATGGGCTTCAGCCTCAAGCCGGACGAGGCCCATGATATAGCGCGCCTCGGCGTGAGGATCACCAATGCCGCCAATGCGCAGCTCGGCTTTCACCACCCCGAAAATCCCGATTGGCGGCATTTCTCCTTCTGCCTCTTCGCGGGCCCCGTGGTGCGTACGGCAGAGGGCCTGCGCGCCGGAGCGGCCGTCGCCATCCAGCCGGGCAAGGTCGATCGCTCGCCCACCGGCACGGCGCTTTCGGCACGCATGGCCGTTTTGCACGCCCGCGGCGAGATGGGCCCCGAGGACAGGCTGACGGCAGTATCGCTGATCGGTTCGACCTTCACAGGCCGTATCGTCGGCACCGCCGAGGTCGGCGGTCGGCCGGCGATCCTGCCGGAAATCTCGGGCCGCGCCTGGATCACAGGCGTTCACCAGCACATGCTCGACCCTTCCGATCCCTGGCCCGAGGGTTACCGGCTGACCGACACCTGGGGCGCTCGCTGAGCCGGTTCGACCGCGGCAGGTTCAGCCGCCTTTTCTGGGCAAGAATCCGATCTGTTGCCGCTGCGGGTCTTCCTGTTTCAGCGTGCGGAGCATCGACTCGTATTCCCGCTCGACTTCGGGCGTCACGGACGGGCGGATTTCATCGAACGCCTTGTTGAAATGCTCAGGCGTGACGTCCTCAGCGTCGAGATTTTCTCTGAGCGCGATAAGGCCCGCGCGCCTTGTGAGGTCTTCAAGGTCGGCACCCGTGAACCGCTCGGTCCTTTGCGCGAGATCGTCGAGGTCGACGTCCTTGGCGAGCGGCATCTTGCGCGTGTGAATGCCGAGAATCTTGCGCCGCCCTTTTTGGTCCGGAACCGGGACATAGACAAGCTCGTCAAAACGGCCCGGTCGAAGCAGGGCGGGGTCGAGGAGGTTCGGCCGATTGGTCGCCGCCATGACGACGACGCCTTGCATGTCTTCCAACCCGTCCATTTCCGCCAGCAGGGTGTTTACCACGCGTTCGGTCACGGCGGGCTCGCCGATGCCGCCACCCCGCGCCGGCGCAAGGGAATCGATCTCGTCAATAAAGATCACCGTCGGCGCGACCTGCCTCGCCCGTTCGAAGAGTTGCGATACCTGCTGCTCCGACTCGCCGTACCATTTCGAAAGCAGGTCTGACGACTTGGTCGCAACGAAATTCGCCTCCGCTTCCCGCGCGACGGCCTTTGCCAGCAAGGTTTTCCCGGTCCCCGGCGGGCCGAACAGAAGGAACCCCTTGGCCGGGCGAATGCCCATTCGCTTGAATGATTGCGGAGATCGCAACGGCAATTCGACGCCTTCGCGAAGGCGCATCTGCGCTTCGTCCAGCCCACCGATGTCATCCCAGCGAACGTCGGGGGCCTGGATCATGATTTCGCGGAGTGCCGAAGGCTGTATCCGCTTCAGGGCGCTCAGGAAGTCGGCCTGGTTGACGCTCAGGTTTTCGAGGACCTCGGTCGGGATGCCCTCTCTGAGATTGATGTCGGGCAAGATTCTGCGAAGCGCATCCATCGCCGCCTCGCGCGCGAGCGCGCCGACATCCGCGCCGACAAATCCGTAGGTGGTTCTTGCGATTTCGTCGAGGTCGACGTCTTCCGCCAGAGGCATGCCGCGCGTGTGGATGGCAAGGACCTCGCGCCGGCCTTTCTGATCCGGCACTCCGATGACGATCTCGCGATCGAAGCGGCCTGGACGTCTCAGCGCTTCGTCAATGGAATCACGGCGATTGGTGGCACCGATGACCACGATGTTCTGCCTGGGCTCGAGACCGTCCATCAAAGTCAAAAGCTGCGCGACGATCCGGCGTTCCACTTCGCCGGTCACTTTCTCCCGTTTCGGCGCGATCGAGTCGATCTCGTCGAGAAAGATGATGGAAGGAGCGTTCTTGGCCGCCTCCTCGAATACCTGCCGCAGCCGTTGTTCGGATTCGCCATATTGGCTCCCCATGATTTCCGGCCCGGCGATATGAAAGAAATGGGCTTCGGTTTCGTTTGCAACCGCCCGCGCCAGAAGTGTCTTGCCGGTTCCCGGAGGGCCGTGAAGCAGCACGCCTTTCGGCGGATCGATGCCAAGACGCTGGAACAGCTCGGGATGGCGAAGCGGCAGCTCCACCATTTCCCGTACCTGATCGACCGCGTTTCCGAGGCCGCCGATGTCATCATAGGTGACGTCGGCCCGTCTGGCCTCCTTAGGCTCTTCGTATTCCGGCCGCAGTTCGACGACGGTATTTTCTCCCATCATGACGATGCCGCGCGGCTGGGTCGACACGACGACCAGACGGATCTCCTGAAGCCCATAGGCCGGAAGCTCGACCAGGCCGCGCATGATGTCATGCTCCGTGCGCACGTTGCGACTAATGCGCTGCTGCACAGATGTCGAGATCACATCCCCGGCAGCCATCGGGCGGCGAAAGAACGTACGCTGAAGCGCTTCGCCGGATCCCTGCAGGCGCAGGTTTTTCTGGGCTGGAGCGAGAACGACCCGCTGGGCGGGTTTCGCCTCCACCTTGTGAACCTCCACATAGTCGCCGCTGGTTGCGCCGGCGTTCACGCGCTGCAGGCCGTCCAATCTGATGATGTTGAGGCCCTCGTCTTCGCCATAGCCGCGGAAAGCGATCGCACCCGTATGACGTTTCCCGACAATCTCGATTATGTCGCCTTCTTCGACTCCGAGCGCCGACATGATCCTCGGCGTAATTCTCGCGAATGGTCCTCCTGAGTCTTCGGGACGGGTGTTGGCGACCTGAAGCTTGACGGTGTTGTCTTGGGATTGTGCCATTGAACTCTCCGGGGTCGGACATGGTCTGAAGGAGGGACGAGTGCAGTGCAGATCAGTTATACGACCAAACATATGGTTGAGGACAGGCATTTCCAGCTCGCCCGTCAGCGTTTCGGCATGGCCTCGAACAAGCTGATTTCACGTTGGGCACTGCAAATTGGTCAAGAGAGCCTGAAGTATACTGAGCGGTCTTCCCGGGGCGAATAAGCCAAGTTTCGTCGCTGGTCGAAAAAACCAAAACAGATGGGAGTGATAGGTTTCGGCCGCTGAAATCGGGGCTGTCAGCGTCAAATGAGGATATGGCGCATGGTGATACTGACACCGCAGGAAGCCGGAGGACGCGTGCTGATTGCAGAACGCAATCCACTTGTCATTGCGGCACTGCGCGGGCTCTTTTCGGAGAACACCAAGTTCTCGATCGTCGGCACCGCCAGCTCCTCTGCGGAATTATGTGAGAAGCTTGGGTCGGTCGAAGCGGATTGCGTGTTGCTTAGCTGGCAACTCATCGACGCGGAGGCGCCAGATGTGCTCGCCGACCTGGAACGGCTCGGTTTCGACCCGAGGATCGTGCTCTTCGCTGAAAGCCACAACCCGGCTGTCGTAAGCGAAACAATCCGGCTGGGCGTGAATGGGCTTTGTTATCAGTTCGAAGATCCGGAAATCCTTTTCGCCACGCTCACGGCCGTGATGAAAGGGCGCATTTGTATCCCTTATACCGTTCTCGCGAAGGTGCCGCATTCACCGTTTTCGCAACTCACGTCCCGTGAGAACGAGCTTTTGTCCATGCTGGCCGACGGCTGGAGCAATACGCAGATCGCAGCGCGGACCGGCATATCCGAAAACACCGTGAAATATCACCTCAAGAATCTCTACGACAAGCTCCAGGTCCGGAACCGGGCGATGGCGGTCGCGATCTACGCCAAGGAACGGCGTCGCATTCAAACATAAGCGCCCAATTTCCATCCCGGTCGTTTGGAGTCGACCTGGAGATCCGTGCGCTGTCAGGTGTCGATACACCCGGCGACGGGTGCCGACATTTCCTATGCGCTGCGCATACTCATGCGTCGTCGGCGAGAGCTTCGCCCGAACTGGTGGCGGGTCAGCCTCGTGTCGAGAGTAGGGCCATCATTCGCCAGGATTGGCTTTCCGGGTAGGGATTACCTACCCACCCTCCGAAACTGCCACCCGCCTGGGCCGACATTGCGCTGCCCGTCCGGCAATCCTTTCTGCCTGAGCGAGTGTTGTGCGGTGACCGCCCGAAAGGCAGCCTAAGCGCGGCAATCAAATCCCGTCCGCAGTCACTGGAGGATCCATGTCAGGCTACAATCATCTCTTCATTCCCGGCCCCACCAACATTCCCGAGCAGGTTCGCCAGGCCATGAACCTGCCGATGGAAGACATGCGCTCTCCGCGATTTCCCGAGCTGACGCTGCCGCTCTTCGCCGACTTGAAAAAGGTCTTCAAGAACCAAAATGGTCGCGTCTTCATCTTTCCTTCGTCGGGCACCGGCGCGTGGGAAGCAGCGATGACCAACGTGCTCTCCCCGGGCGACCGGGTACTGATGAGCCGCTTCGGTCAGTTCTCTCATCTCTGGGTCGACATGGCCGAGCGCCTCGGCTTCGAGGTCGATTGCCTCGACAGGGAATGGGGAACGGGCGTGCCAATCGAGCTCTATGCCGAGCGGCTCGCCGCCGACAAGGCGCACAGGATCAAGGCCGTCTTCGTCACGCATAACGAAACCGCGACCGGCGTGACCTCGGACGTCGCGGCCGTTCGCACGGCGCTCGACGCTTGCGGCCACCCGGCGCTGCTTTTTGTCGATGGCGTCTCCTCGATCGGCTCCATCGATTTTCGCCAGGACGAATGGGGCGTCGACTGCGCCGTTTCCGGCTCGCAGAAGGGCTTCATGCTGCCCGCCGGCCTCGGCTTCCTCTCGGTCAGCCAGAAGGCGCTGGAAGCGGCGAAGACGGCTCGTCACATGCGCTGCTACTTCTCCTTCGAGGACATGATCAAGACCAACGACACCGGCTACTTTCCCTATACGCCGCCGACACAACTCCTGCGGGGCTTGCGCGCCGCGCTCGACGTGATCTTCGAGGAAGGCCTCGAGAATATCTTCGCGCGTCACCACCATCTCGCCAATGGCGTGCGGGCCGCAGTCTCCG
Source organism: Sinorhizobium terangae (assembly GCF_009601505.1). Lineage (GTDB taxonomy): Bacteria > Pseudomonadota > Alphaproteobacteria > Rhizobiales > Rhizobiaceae > Sinorhizobium > Sinorhizobium terangae. Next base: position 48,297 of record NZ_WITC01000113.1, on the reverse strand, counting down.
CCTGGGGGCTCAGGCTCTGCGCGACGGAGCCGAAGTGGCATTCCGACACGGTATCGGCGATCCGGCTGCCGGAAGGGATCGATGGCGCCGAGGTCATCCGCCACGCCTATCAAACCTACAGTACCTCGCTCGGTAGCGGGCTCAGCAAGGTGGCGGGCAAGGTCTTCCGGATCGGCCATCTGGGATCGCTGAACGAGGTGATGGTGCTCGGTGCGCTCTCGGCCGCCGAACTCACGCTGCTCGATTGCGGCGTGGCGATCGAGCCCGGTTCCGGCGTCGGTGCCGCGATCAAGCAGTTTCGTTCCGCTGCCACGACGGCAACCGCCAAGGCGGCCTGAACAGGAGAGGGAGCATTCATGAGTCATACGATAAACCACCTCCGCCGGCTCCGCCTGCAGCGCAGCGAACTCGCGGTTCCGGGCTCGAATCCGGAGATGATCGAGAAGGCGGCCAATTCGGAGGCCGATTATATTTTCCTCGACATCGAGGATGCCGTGGCGCCGCCGGACAAGGAGCGAGCCCGCGCCAACATCGTCGCCGCGCTCAATCAGATCGACTGGCGCGGCCGCGGCAAGACCATCTCCGTCCGCATCAACGGCCTCGATACGCACTACATGTACCGCGACGTCGTTGACCTCATGGAACAGGCGGGTGACCGGATCGACACGTTGCTTGTGCCGAAGGTCGGCGTGCCGGCCGATCTCTACATGGTCGAAGCCATGGTCAACCAGATCGAGATTGCCAAGGGCTACAAGACCCGCGTCGGTCTCGAAGCGCTGATCGAGACCGCGCTCGGCATGGCCAATGTCGAAGCCATCGCCTCCTTCGGCGGACGCCTCGAAGCGCTGCATTTCGGCGTCGCGGACTATGCCGCGAGCCTCAAGGCGCGCACGGTCAATATCGGCGGGCTCAACCCGGATTACCCCGGCGACCAGTGGCATTTCGGCCTGTCGCGCATGACGGTCGCATGCCGCGCCTATGGCCTGCGGGCGATCGACGGACCCTTCGGCGACTTCTCCGATCCCGAAGGCTACAGGGCTGCTGCGCGTCGTGCCGCCGCTCTTGGGATCGAGGGCAAATGGGCGATCCATCCGAGCCAGATCGCGCTCGCCAACGACATCTTCTCCCCGCCGGAGAAGGAAGTCGATCGCGCTCGCCGCATCATCGACGCGCTGAAGCTTGCCGAGAGCCAGGGCAAGGGTGCGGCATCGCTCGACGGCAAGATGATCGACGCCGCATCCGAGCGCATGGCACGCAACGTGCTCGCCACCCATGAAGCAATCATCGCCAGCCGCTGAGGGAGGCAGACATGGACATTCACGAATATCAGGCCAAGGAACTTCTGTCCCGCTACCAGATCCACATTCCACGCGGCGGGCTGGCCTACAGCCCGGAACAGGCGGCCTATCGCGCGAGCGAGATCGGCGGCGACCGCTGGGTCGTGAAAGCGCAGATCCATTCCGGCGCGCGCGGCAAGGCGGGCGGCATCAAGCTCTGCGCGTCCGACCACGAGATCGTCGCGGCTGCCGACGCCATGCTCGGTGCCAAGCTGGTGACGCACCAGACCGGCCCGCAGGGCAAGCTGGTGAGCCGTCTCTACGTCGAGGAGGCGATGGACATCGAGCGTGAGATCTATCTCGGCTTCGTGCTCGACCGCAAATCCGAGCGTATCATGATCGTCGCGTCGTCTTCGGGCGGTATGGAGATCGAAGAGATCGCCGAGGCCGAACCGGACTCAATCATCCGCGCCACGGTTGATCCCGGCGTCGGCATGCGGGATTTCCAGGCGCGCGAGATCGCATTCGGTCTGGGTATCGACAATGCCCTCGTCGGTCGCGCCACTCAGACGCTCATGGGCTGCTACCGCGCCTTCGTCGACTATGATGCGTCGATGCTGGAGATCAATCCGCTGGTCGTGACCCGCCGGGGCGACCTCGTGGCCCTCGACGCCAAGATGAGCTTCGACGAGAACGCACTCTTTCGCCGGCCTCAAATCGCGGAGATGCGCGACAAGAGCCAGGAGGACCCGCGCGAGACATACGCATCCGATCGCGGCCTCTCCTATGTCGGCCTCGACGGCAATATCGGCTGCATCATCAACGGTGCGGGCCTGGCGATGGCGACCATGGACATGATCAAGATCGCCGGCGGCGAGCCCGCGAACTTCCTCGACATCGGAGGTGGCGCTTCGCCCGAGCGCGTGGCGAAATCGTTCCGTGCAGTGCTCAGGGACAACAACGTCGAGACGATCCTCGTCAACATCTTTGCCGGCATCAACCGCTGCGACTGGGTGGCAGAGGGCGTGATCAAGGCATTGCGCGAGGTCGGCGTGCCGGTGCCGCTCGTTGTCCGCCTCTCCGGTACCAACATGGAAGAGGGCCGGCGCATCCTCGCCGAGTCAGGCGAGAACATCATCATCGCGGAGACGCTGGCGGAAGCCGCCGAAAAGGCGGTCGGCGCATGGCGTTCCTATACTGCCACCAAGGCTGCTTGAGGGAGTCCGATACATGTCCATTCTTCTCGACAGGAACACCCCCGTCATCGTGCAGGGCTTCACCGGCAAGATCGGCAGCTTCCACGCCGAAGACATGAAGCGCTACGGCACCAATGTCGTCGGCGGCGTGACCCCCGGAAAGGGGGGCCATACCCATCTCGGCTTGCCGGTCTTCAATACAGTGAAGGGCGCAGTGCAGGAGACCGGCGCGGAGGCTTCGATCGTGTTCGTGCCGCCGCCCTTTGCTGCCGACTCCATCATGGAGGCGGCGGACGCCGGTATTCGGCTCTGCGTCTGCATCACCGATGGCATTCCCTCCCAGGACATGACCAGGGTCAAACGATATATGAGGCGTTATCGCTTTGAGGATCGCATGACGCTGATCGGCCCGAACTGCGCCGGCATGATCACGCCCGGCGAGGCGCTCATGGGCATCATGCCGGGTTCGATCTACCTGCCGGGCCGCATCGGCATCGTCGGCCGATCCGGCACGCTCGGCTATGAGGCGGCAAGCCAGATGAAGGCGCTGGGCATCGGCGTGTCGACATCGGTCGGCATCGGCGGCGACCCGGTCAACGGATCCTCCTTCAAGGACATGCTGGAACTCTTCGAGAAAGATCCCGACACCGATGCGGTCCTGATGATCGGCGAGATCGGTGGCCCTCAGGAAGCGGAGGCAGCGCTTTGGGCGCGGGACCACATGAAGAAGCCGCTGATCGCCTATATCGCCGGCCTTTCAGCACCGAAGGGCCGCCGCATGGGCCATGCCGGCGCGATCATCTCCGCCTTCGGGGAATCGGCCCAGGAAAAGGTCGAGATCCTCAAGGGTGCGGGCGTCACGATCGTGCCGACGCCATCGTCGTTCGGCGAAACGGTGGCGGACGTATTGGCCGCCATGACCAAGGCTGCGTGATTGCAGAGACCCGGCATGCCGGTGACTCGTCCCTGACCGGGAGAGGTGGAGCGCGCGCTTGCCGTGCGCTTCGGGCAGGGACGCTCACCGGCTGCGGGTCCCCAGATGGATGTCAAAAACGTCGCGGTTCTGCCGCATATCGAGCCGCAATCCACGGGACGGGACCTTATGAATGGCGAATTCGCCATCGGTAGCCTGGAGGTTAACGACCGCATGTTTCGCTGAATCCTAACCGGTTCAGGAAAAACATGCAGCAATTCAAAGTGTTACGGCGCCCTGCGAACCTGACAGAACGTGCGGCGCTGTGGGAGGAGTAAAAATGGAGCGATCACGACCGAGTGGGATCGACCCGGCCGTATTCTGGCCGGCCATGTTCATCATCCTGGGATTTGTCGGCTGGGGGACGGTATTCCCTGAAAGCCTGTCCGCCGTCTCGAAGACGGTTCTCGATGCAATCATCGCCGACTTTGGCTGGAGCTTCGTCTTTTCTTCTGCCGGCTTCGTGGTTTTCGCCCTGTTTCTGGCGATGAGCCGCTTCGGCAAGATCCGGCTTGGACAGGACGACGAGCGCCCGGAATTCCGCACGGCCTCGTGGATCTGCATGATGTTCAGCGTCGGAATGGGCATCGGCCTGATGTTCTGGGGCGTCGCAGAACCAATCTACCATTTTGCAGATCCGCCCCACGGACAGGCCGAGCCAAGGACCCTCGAGGCGGCCCTTGTTGCGATGAAATATTCCTATTTCCATTGGGCGCTGCATCCCTGGGCCATTTACGCTGTCGTCGGCCTGGCGATCGCCTATTTCACCTTCCGCAAGGGAAAATCGAACCTGATTTCCGCTGCCTTCACGCCGATTCTCGGCGAGGCGGCGAGCGGGCCGATCGGCAAGGCGATCGACGTGCTTGCGCTGATTGCAACGCTGTTCGGGACCGCCACCTCGCTCGGTCTCGGCGCACAGCAGATCAACAGCGGCATGAACTTTCTCTGGGGCACGGGCGTTTCCAATGCCATCGCGCTTGCGATCATCGGTGTCATGACGGTGCTGTTCATACTCTCGGCCGTGTCTGGCGTCGGCAAGGGGATCCAGTTCCTCTCCAACATGAACATGATCATCGCGATGCTGCTGCTGGTATTCCTGGTGTGCATCGGGCCAACGATCTTCATGTTCAATACGTTCACTGAATCATTGGGCTTCTATCTGAGCGACCTCGTGTCCATGTCGTTGCGCACGGCCGCCTTCAGCGACGGCAAGTGGCTCGGCAACTGGACGATCTTCTATTGGGCCTGGTGGATATCCTGGGCGCCCTTCGTCGGCGTATTCATCGCGCGGATCTCGCGCGGCCGAACGATCAAGGAGTTCGTGATCGGCGTGATCCTGATCCCGAGCGGCGTGACCTTCATCTGGTTCACGATCATGGGCGGCACGGCATTCCATTCCGAACTCTTCGGCGCCGGCGGGATTGTCGAGGCCGTTACCAAGGAGGGCGCTGCAGTTTCGCTCTTTACCCTTCTGGCGCAGTATCCATTTGCATGGCTGACGTCGTTGACCGCAATTTTCCTGGTTGCGATCTTCTTCATCTCGGGCGCGGATGCAGGCGCGGTCGTAATGGGGATGCTCTCATCGCGCGGCACGCTGGAGCCAAAGCCTGGCGTTGTCGTCCTTTGGGGTGTCCTTGCCGGCGCCTCGGCCGCGGTGCTTCTCGTCATGGGCGGGCTTCAAGGCCTCCAGACCGCATCGATTATCGCTGCCGCACCTTTCCTGCTGGTGATGATCGGGCTCTGCTTTTCGCTATGGCACGCCCTTCTCGATGAGCCCGAGGAGGGAAGGGCGGGGCGCCCCGTGCCGACATCCGCGATGCCTGGCACGGGAGATGTCGAAGCGTCCGAGCTTGTACCTGAAGCAGCGTCGTGAATGAGATCGTCCAGTTGCACCGTCGGTCCGGAGGGGCCGACGGTAGAGAGGCGGACACTGCCCAAAACGGCGAAAGGGCCGTGGGGACTGTCAGGCCCGTCGCAATACTTGCCGTGAGGTGATCTGCGAGGTCAGGGATGCGTCACGCGGCCGACGCACATTCGTCTGGGCGCCCAGCAGGCATTCTCATGATGCGGCCCCGCGCTTCCTGCGGCGAACACCCAAACGTTTCGCGGTAGCACTTGGAGAAATGCGAAGCGGACACGAAGCCGCAGGCGATAGCGACTTCCACGACAGGCATCGTCGACTGTACCAGCAGCAATTGGGCGCGCTCGAGGCGGAGTTTCAAATAATACCGTGCCGGCGAACAGTGCAGCTCGTTGCGAAACAGCCGCTCGACCTGGCGCCGTGAAAGTCCAATTGAAGAGGTAAGCTCTTCCACTTGCATCGGTTCGGTCAGGCTCTTCTCCATCTTCTCGACCAGCTTCAGCACAATGGGATCTCGAACCCCAACGCGTTGGGCGAAGGGAAGGCGCTGCCGCTCCCCCGGGTCCCGCACGCGGTCGACAAGCGCGAGTTCGCATATGCCGCTCACAACGCTCTCGTCGAAATCGCGGCCGATGATGTGGAGCATCATGTCGAAGGAAGCAGCTCCGCCAGCGCAGGTATAGATGTTACCGTCGACCTCGTAGATTCCACTGCTGGCGTTTGCCGCGCCAAAGCGCTCGACAAATCCGGGTTGATTCTCCCAGTGGATCGCACATTTCCTCTCGTCGAGCAGTCCGGCTCTCGCCAGGATATGGGCGCCCGTGCACAGGCCCGCGACAGCGACGCCACGATTGCGACATTCGCGCAGCCACGCATCGGCCGCACGGTCGACGTGGCGCTCCACATGCTTTCCCCCGCAAATGACGGACACCGAGGGACGCAGGCGGCTGGTGAGATGCTGGCGTTCAACCGCGACCGAGTTGTCGGCTTCAAGCGTGAGCCCGCAGCTCGCGCGCACCTTGGCGCCGTCGGACGAGACCACGCGCCAGGAGTAGGCTTCGTAACCGACGACGGCGTTTGCCAGCCGCAAGGCCTCGACCGCGGAGGAGAACGCCAGCATCGTGAATTCCGGCACAAGGTAGAAGGCAAACAGACGCTGTTCAGCGCTCACTATTCTCATCCAAAATCCTCCCCCTCCGACGGCCGAATGGCTTGGGTATCCCCCAGCGTCGCACTGTGGCCAATCCGCGACCTATCCTGAAATATTGACTTGCGTCGGGGATCTGAAAAGAATGATTGCGTCATATCGGCAGTAGAAATGAGACAGTATGGCTGTAAACGACGTTTCACAGCGGAGTGTGCGGCGCGATCAGGATGCGCGCCTGACGGTGGGGTTTGTCCTGGTGCAGCGATTTACGCTCTGTGCCTTCGCCAACTTCGTGGACGTGTTGCGCCTCGCGGCGGATGAAGGCGACCGTAGTCGGCCAATTCAATGCCGATGGAAAGTCGTCGCCCCGGACATGAGGCCGATCACAGCTAGCTGCGGTGTCTCCGTTCAGCCTCACGAGGTTTTCGGCAATCCCAAACTCTTCGACTATATCGTGGTGGTCGGCGGCCTTATCGATGAAATGGACCGGCCCGACGAGCGGGTAGAGCGTTACCTGCGGCAGGCCGCGGCGGCCGGGGTGCCACTGGTCGGCCTCTGCACCGGCACGTTCATCCTCCATCGTGCCGGTTTAATGGAGGGCTATCGAGGCTGTGTGAGCTGGTTTCACCATCAGGATTTTCTCTCGCAGTTCGACGGGTTCAGGCCGATATCCGACCAGATCTTCGTGGTCGACCGCGATCGCCTCACTTGCTCGGGCGGAACGAGCACGGCCCACCTTGCGGCATTCCTGGTCGACAGGCACATCGGCAAGGCTCAATCCACGAAGAGCTTGAATATCATGATGATCAGCGAGGCGGAGGACGGGGGAACGCCGCAGCCCGGCCTGACGCTCAGCTTCCGGACCAAGGATCCAATTGTCAGGAAGGCGCTTTTGCTGATGCAGCAAAGCCTGGACACGCCTCTCTCCGTCTCCGAGATAGCAAGGAACCTGAAAGTCGGTAAGCGGTGTCTTGAACGGCATTTCAGGGAAGCGCTTGGAACTTCACCCCTGACTGCGTTCATCGAGATGAGGCTCTTGCTCGCGCGCCATATGCTTGAAAATACCGACAAGTCGATTGCGATGGTCGCGGCGGAAAGCGGCTTTTGTGATTCATCCCATCTCAGCCGGATGTTTCGCAGGCGGTTTTCCAACACACCGCAAAATTTCCGCGCATCCCTGGGGTCTTAGATGACCAGCGAGACTGAAGGCACGTGCTGATCCGGCGATAGGACGCAGCCGCCGCGGCGTCCGTCGATACGCTGTCAGCGCCAGCGCGGCAATAGTCCCTCGCCACCGGCGAAACCATGACGCATTCCGCGTGCTGTTCGACGCATATGAGGTCTTCTTTCTGACGTGTTCGATCCACTATCAGCGCCACCTCCCGGCCTCGAACACAGATAGGCAGATCATGATGAACATCGCGCAGATGCAGGAACAGCGACTGAAGGCACTTGAACTGACGAAGGGTGGCGCGCCGAAGCTGCCGTCCAATCCGTTCTTCGGCGTCGGCCCGATCACCGATGCGACCACCGACGAAGTGGACAGCCGCCTGCGACGCCTCGCCTTCGATGCCTGGATCGAGAAGACGTATCGCAAGTTCGACGACAGGGGCAACGACATCGGCGGCTTCACCACCGCCGAGATCTCGCGCAGCATGCATCGCGGCTATCCGGCAGACAAGATCCTGACCGACATGATGCGGGCGATCCATCGCTATTTCGGCTTTCCGAAGACGAACCGCATGGCGGTCGGGCTCGGTGGTGGCCACAGCGGCTTCACGGTCTGCGTCCAGCACCTGATGAACGCCAACGACGCCTCCCAACGCATCTATGTCGATACGCCGCGGCCGGAGAGCGATCCGTCGAAGGCCGCGGGCTTCTTCCGCCAGTCCTGGGCCACCCAACTGATCGAGATGCAGCGCTTCGCCGAAAAGGGCTGCGAGAGCCGCATCCACTTCGCCGCCTCCGAAGGCGTGATCCCGTCGGCAGAAGAGCTCTCGGCCCTCGGCGTCTCGATCTTCGTCGGTGTCGGCCACGAGACGACCGGGGCCAATGCCTATACCAGCCGCGAGATCCGCGAACTCTTGAGCTGGATCGACGGTGATCCGGCAAACCGCCATGCGGTGTTCGATGCCACCTCGATGCTCGGCGCCATGCCGTGGGAGCCCGAACTGGTCGCCGCCGTGATGGCGAAGTGCTGCCTTTTCATGCCGTTCCAGAAGGCGATCGGCGGGGTTTCGGGCTATTTTGTCGCCTCCTTCACGCCGTATGCCCTGGCATTGATCGAGAAGAACCAGCAGGACCCGGCCTGGGCGATCCCGCGTCAGCTGAAGATCGCGCCGCCGATCGATCCCAGACAGCCGTTTTCGGCCAAGCGCTCCGTCGATGCCGGCCCGTTCTACGATGCCGGCGAAGACCGCATGCTTGGCGGCGTCATCAACACCTACAGCGCGCTCGCCTTTGCCGAGACCACCTTCGGCCTTTTGCAGTCGGAGGCGCGTGTCGGCTCCGTCGTCGAGCTCAACCGCCGCTCTGCCGCCAACCGCAAGGTCATCGACGAATGGGTCGCATCGCATCCGCTGCTGTCGCTGACGGTCACCGATGCCGAACGGCGCGGCGCGGCGGTGACGCTGCTCAAGGTCGAAGACGACGGTATCACCGATCCCGCCATCCACGCCCGCATCATCGCCCGTTCGAAGCAACTGCTCGGCTATGAGGGAATTACCCATCCGAATGGCGAATACGAGCGCGGCCTCGATGCGGCCCGCTACGTCAATGCCTTCCCGGGCACGCCCGGCGACTACCGCGCCTGGGTCGGCGGGATCCGCGAGCCGGAAGATGTCGTCGCGTTGCTGGAAAACCTGCAATACGCCTATCTGCGCGCCAAGATCGTCGTTCTCGAAGAGGAACTGGCGAAGAACGGCGTCAGTTTCGAGGCCCCGGCCAAAGCCGACGGCGCCGTCCGCAAGGACGATCCTGCGCGCGCCTACACCGTGCTGATCGCCGATCTGGTCGGCCTGCGCTTCGGCGCCGACGGCCAGCCGGACCACAGCGAGATCAAGGCCTATATCGAGGAAAAGGGCGGCGTCTTCCATCTGGGTCCGCTCGGCGACCGCTCGGCGCTCGAGAAGGGCCGCATCCATTTCTTCTACCAGCCGAACCTCAGCACCGAGGCGGAGATCCTGCCCCAGACCGACAAGGGCCAATACGACGCACTGATCGCGGCCGCGACCTTCATTCCGAAGGCCTCGGTCTTCCCGCTCGGCGGCGTGCGCATCGGTGCCGGCACCGGCAACATGGGCTCGGCCTCCTGGGGCGGCGGCAACGGAGAGGGCGGTGAGGCGCCGCTCATGAACACGCCGGGCATCAACAGCCGCGCGACCGCGCAAATGGCGATGAAGGCGGTCCTGAAGGTCTTGCCCGATCTGCCGGTCGACAGGCTGCACCGGATGGTCGCCGAAGGCGACTTCGACACCGGCCGCCAGCTCAAGGATTTTCCGACCGCCAAGCTCGAGGGCCGCAAGATCGCCATTCTCGGCTACGGCAATATCGGCCGTGAAGTCGCCAAGCTCGCCAAGGCCTTCGGCATGAAGGTGGCGATCTATGCCCGCGAGCATCACAAGCACTGGATCGAGGCAGAAGGCTTCGACTACGCCGCAAGTCCGGTCGCAGCAGCGACCGGCGCCGACGTGCTTTCCGTCCATATCGGTCTCGGCCGCCTGGACGCGGCGACCGGCGTCTATTCCAACGCCGGAACCGTCAACGGCAAGGTACTCGGCGCGATGAAGGACGGCGCGGTGCTGGTCAACTACGATCGGGGCGAGGTTGTCGATGCCGCGGCGCTCGACGAGGCACTCTCGTCCGGCAAGATCGCGCATGCGGCCATTGATGCCGACCTTTTCAAGAACGCCGCGACCGGCAAGCTCAGCGGGCCGATGCTGCCCTATCTGCCGCTCGAAGAGCGCCACAAGGGCAAGCTCGAGCTGCTACCGCACGCGGCTGCCGACACCGACCATCCGTCGCGGGTGACCGGTGCGAAGCAGGCGGTCGACCAGATCTTCGACGTCATCCGCTTCAAAACGGTCACCAATCTCAAGGGCGACCTTCCGGAGGGTTACGTTTCAGCAGGAAGCCGCACGCCAGGCGGCATCGGTCGGGTGACCAAGCGGGCGGTCTCCGAGGTCGCCGGCAATGCGGAACTGCTGGAGGAACTGCGGCAGGCCTCGGAAAAGATCGCGGCGATCGTCGGCGCGCTCTCCGCCGTTTCCGATCCGGACCATCGCAGCCGGATCATCGATCGCTACACCGGCCTGCTGGTCGAAAATGCCGGCCGGCAGAAGGCGTTGCTCGACCGGCTCGGCCTCTACGGACCAGCGGAGGAGTGAGGCTTCTGCCGCTTCTCAGCAGCGTCCCCGCGCGTCTGATAAGACGCGCGGGATCTAGACAGAGCGGCCATCGTGAAAATGTTGCTCGGTGCGTCACGCGCGCGCGATTTCGCCGTCGCGTAGTCGCGTTCGACAGGCTCGATAAAGAACGGCTCTCGTTGGTGCCGGTCTCATGGGTGGGAGTCCGCGCGCTTCGCCAGAACTGGTGAGCCGCACCCGCTTCCTCGGCCAAAGTTCGGAAGTCAGGACGGAACGAATATTGCCGGGCGGGGCCCCGTAGCCGACTGCCAAATTGCGGAAAGCTTCCGTCGCGGCATAAACAGTTTCCGCGGAAGTCACGGCCTGGCAGACCCGGGCCTCGTCGGACATGTGCACATAGAGGACGCCGGGGATAGACAAGGGCATGGTACTGACGACCGGGTCCAGAATCACGTCAATTGCCGCCGGCGCCACGTCGTTCAGAACGAAGACCACAAGCCCGTACCGGCTCGCCCGATAAGCAGTAATGATCACAGCCGCTGGCAGCAGGCCGTCGGTCTGCGTAATCTCTATAACATTTTGTACATGCATAGTCGCTCCCCGAAAAAGAAGAACGCTTCACGTTTGGAACGCCTTGGGCATGGATCAAAAAAGCGGCGGCGTCGATTACCTAATCCAAATTTGTATCGTTCCGGGACCCGGATATTAAACCGAGGAACTCTAACCTATTGCCGGTTGTTCGAATATATTCCCATGGATATACACATCGCGTCTTTTTTCATTTTTCATGGGGCAAAATCGCGTTGGTGACACCCGGGCCGAGATGCCGAGAATGCGAAGCCCATTCCAGTTTATTCTCCGCCGCCTGGAGAGCATTCGTCCACGTCGAAGATCAATTCTCCGAAATCAGCGGTTTTGCTCAATGCGCTTCGGATCATTCAATATTGAGCTGCAGTCTCTTTGACAGATTGGCAAGTTCCACGCGCGTCGAAATGCCGAGCTTGCTGTAGATGCTGTGAAGGTGGAGCTTCACTGTGCCGGTTGAAATGCCGAGTTGCGTACCAATTTCCCTGCTGCGCATGCCCATCGCAGCAAGGCGAGACACCTCGATTTCGCGCTGCGTCAACGCTTCAAGAATTCGGGAGCGCTCGGTCTCTTGTTCACGGATTCGATCGAGTGCGTCTTTCAGCGCTGGATCGTGAAAATAAGTGCCTCCGGCCACGACCTTTCTGATGCAATCCAACAGCGCGACAGGCGCTTGTTCCTTCAGCACGATGCCGCTGACGCCTAGCTGCATTGCTTCCTCGAGTTGGCCGTCGCCGATATCCGCGGTGAGGATCACGATAGTCACGCCACGCCGCACGCGCCGCACGAACTCCAGGCCGCTCATCTCGGGCATTCGCAAGTCGAGAACGACGACGTCGACAGAACCGGAATTCAGGACATCAAGCGCCTGCACGGCGTTTTGACATGTCGCCACGACCTGCCACCCCGGCACGGTCTCGATCAAACGCCGTAATCCGTCAAGAACGATCAAATGATCGTCAACGACAATCACGCGGAGATTTATCGCGGCATCGGAAGCATGATCATCACTCTTGTCCATTCCGCAATCCTATCAATTGAAAGTCTTCCACCACGGGCGGCCGTTCGCTCGCGCAAGCTTCTTGGGCCCATTTTCTTGTGTTCAAGCTCGGCATGCTCGACACGGCCGCCGAAGCCAAAGCCGACCCCGTCGTCGTCCACAGTCAGTGTGATTGCTTCCCTGTCCGTCCGCAGTTTGATCCTGACCTTTTGCGCGTGCCCGTGCCGCACAGCGTTGGCTGTCGCCTCCGATGTCATGCGGGCCAATTCGTAAGTCAAACCCATCGGAAGCCTGACCTTGGCCGGATCGAGCGCGACATCAACATCGATCTGCCATTGCAGCATGAGCCGATCGGCCAATACTGCGAATTGATGCTCCAATTGTACTTCCGCAGCGTTTCCATGCTCGCGCCCGGGTTCAAGCGCCCGGATGAAGGTGCGAAGCTCGCGCTGCTCGTCGACAAGCATCGACTGGATTGCGGTCAAGCGCTCCTCCAAGTCGTCCGGCGGTTGCTGTCCCATCGGCCGCAGAGACTGAAGCTGCAAGGCGGTACCTGCCAGTGTTTGAAGAACACCATCATGAAGATCGCGGCCGATGCGAATGCGTTCCTCGACGGCCGCCTCGTCGCTGAGCCGACGAACCAGCATTGCTTGTTCGAAAAGCGCCTTGATGCGATCGGCTATGATTTCGGTGATTGCGACGTCGTCAAGCGTCAGCGCCGGCGGCTCGAGCAGAAAAAGGCGAGCCTGCAGGTCGCCGACCTCGAAATGTACGGAGACGGCGGAAGTCAACGAAAACGTATCGACAAGTGCAGGGGAGAGCGGCGGCCGCTCGCCGGTCCACCAGTCGAATCGACCGTCACCTTTGTGAACCAGAAGGCGGCCCCGTGCGGCGTCGGAAATCAACAGGCTGCGTTGCTGCAGAGTTTTGTCGGTCCAGAATTCAAAAGCGTCTGGAGGCATCTGCGTGACCTTGCAGACCCCGTTTTTCCATAATGCCACATATGTCCACGGCTCTTCGCCGTCGCTCCAGATCAGCAGAGCGCGCTTAACCAACATCACATGTGCGGCATACTCCAGCGCAGCGGCAGCGGGCCACTCACGGCCCTGAGGGAGGGCAGGGGTTCTTTGAACCAATCTCAACAGTTCGGCGCGCACCGCCTCCTGGTGAGCCCCAAGCCAGATGAGCAGTACCGCCGCGACGAAGATGAACAGAAGCCTCGAAACATTCGTCGTCGTATCAGCGTCCGGATCGAACAGATCACGTGTATCGAAGTATCCGAGATACAGCAGGATCAGCAGGCAGACGAGCCCGCTCCAGAACGCACCCCGCCATCTCCAATGCAAGGTCGCAGACAACAGCGTGAAAGGGATGAGCACGAAAAAGGGGCTCGACGCGCCGTCAGTCATCGACATGAACGCGGCGAATGCCAGGATATCGATCACGTGGCGTATGAAAGTCCCGCGTACTGTCGCAATCTCCGTTCGCCAGGCCAGAATGGCAACGATGACGGCGTAGCAGAAATATGCGACGAGCAGTGCGTACATGGGCTCGGGCGGCAACGGCGCCTGCATCGAGTCCAGCCATGCGATGCAGATGCTGCCGGCCGCCAGCATGATCCGGCCGATTGCGATCACCTTGTCCGATCGGGCACGAAAGGTGTTCGTCCAAACCATGCGACCCGGCGGGACATCCCGCTCGTTCGCGTGGCGATCGCGCTGCGACATGCTCGGGATCCGTTCGTCTGAGCGGCCATAGCCGATACGCAGCCGATCTGACAGATTGAACGTCCTGAGGATGGCCGTTGTACACCCCCTTAGAGCCGCTTCGATTGAAGCGCTTATGTTGGCCGAACTGTTCCGCATCAAAGCGGCCACCCAAGAATGAACTAATCCAGATATTTCCTGTCAAAAGAGGTATCTGCCGGCTGCGGCAGCAAAACTAGTCTTTTAAAATCGCCCCGTCTCTTGATGGCGCGAGCATGCATTAGGGCTGGGATAAGCTAAATTGGATGACTGCCAATATACCGCTGGTCATATGGATCCGTCGATCCGGTTTCCTTCTGGTGCGATTGAATTTTTCATTGGTCAGCAACCGGCCATGCAGGCTCAATGATGTTCAGCAATATCAGCGGCAAGAATTCTGTTGCGAATACCAAAAGTCTGGGGCGAACGTAACGCTGGCTGATATGTGAAAATCCAATTCTTTCTATGCTTTCATCGGTTGCAGATGTGCCGCCAAGGAGCATCGAATGATGCCCATCTTGCTGCTCGCAAGCCGCTTCTATATCCAACGGCATATTGACCGGCCCCAACTGCTGTTGCTGTAGTCGGCCATGAATTTAAAGCGATTGTGAGGGGTTATCGCCCTCGAATTCAGTTTGATGCCCGGCGCTTGATTGGGGTGAGTAGCAATGAGCGCGTCGCATGAACCGATCATAGAAAACATTCCGGAGGGACCGTCCAACCGTAGCTTCGGCTATACCGTCGGCGGAATTCTTTCCTGCCTTGCACTTTTAAGGTGGTGGCTGGCGGAGCAGGCCACCCTACTGACCATTGGGCTTGGCTCGGTGGGAATTGCGCTCGTCGTCCTGGCATACCTGGCTCCCGACACTTTGACCACCGCGAACCGGCTCTGGACCAAACTCGGCCTGCTCCTGTTCAAGGTGGTCAATCCGGTCGTGATGCTGCTCATCTACGTAACCACATTCATTCCGATCGGGATTCTGATGCGATTACGGGGCCACGACCCCTTGGCGCCGGCATTCGACCGCAGCGCGAGCACATACTGGAAACCGAGGTCCCCAAACGAGCCGGCGCCGGCGACGATGCGCAACCAATATTAATTTTCGAGAGGAAGGAAGAGATGGAATTCGTCCAGGAGCTTTTCGCCTATATGGGCAACCGAAAGAAGTTCTGGTTGCTTCCGATCCTGATCATGGTGACCGTTTTTGGAACGCTGGTGGTCCTCACGCAGGGCACCGCTGTTGCCCCGTTCATCTATACTCTGTTCTGATGCGGGGTCCCTCGTGCGCGTTCTGGGTATTTCCGCCTTTTATCACGACAGCGCGGCGGCTCTGGTTGAAGATGGCCGCGTTGTCGCGGCCGCGCAGGAGGAACGCTTCACTCGAAAGAAGCACGACCCGAGTTTTCCTGCGCGGGCGATAGAATACTGCCTGGCGGAAGCAGGCTGCGGCATGAACGATATCGATCATGTCGTGTTTTACGATAAGCCGTTCCTGAAATTCGAGCGGCTTCTCGAGACCTACCTTGCGACCAGCCCCAGAGGGTTTCGTTCATTCAAGCTTGCGATGCCGATATGGATCAAGGAGAAGCTGTTTCAAAAGAAGCTCCTTCGCAAGGATCTGGGCAGGCTTGCGGGTGTGAAGGAATGGGCGGGTTCGCTGCTCTTTACCGAGCATCACCTGGCGCACGCTGCGAGCGCGTACTTTCCTGCTCCTTTCCCAAGGGCCGCGGTATTGACCATGGATGGCGTCGGCGAGTGGTGCACGACATCCCTCGGTCATGGCTGCGACAATCACCTTGAAATATTGAAGGAAATCCATTTCCCCCATTCGCTCGGCCTGCTCTATTCCGCCTTCACCTATTACACCGGCTTCAAGGTGAACTCCGGCGAGTACAAGCTCATGGGGCTCGCGCCTTATGGCCGGCCACGCTTCACCCAGACCATCCTCGACCATCTCATCGACCTCAAGGAGGATGGCTCGTTCCGGCTCGATCAGCGCTACTTCGACTATTGCACCGGTCTCACGATGACGTCGCCGGCCTTCCATCGCCTGTTCGGCGGTGAACCGCGCAAGCCGGAATCCCCGCTTACACAGCGCGAAATGGACCTGGCGGCATCGATCCAGAGCGTCACGGAAGAGGTCGTCCTGCGGCTCGCGCGGTTCGCGAAGCGGGAGACCAATGAAAAGAACCTTTGCCTGGCGGGCGGTGTCGCGCTCAACTGCGTTGCCAATGGCAAGCTCCTCAAGGAAGGTCTTTTCGACGACATCTGGATACAGCCGGCCGCCGGCGACGCAGGCGGCGCCCTGGGTGCGGCGCTCGCCGTATGGCATGACTATCTCAGCAAGCCCCGCGCCACAAACGGCGGGGACAGCATGGCCGGGGCCTATCTCGGTCCGAGCTACGGACAGGGTGAGATCGAACAGCGCCTGACTGCCGCCGGCGCGGCCTACAGGGTCCTGTCCGACGACGAAATCACGGCAGACACGGTCGAGGCCCTCGTGGAGGAAAAGGCTGTCGGCTGGATGCAGGGGCGCATGGAGTTCGGTCCCCGCGCGCTCGGAGGGCGCTCGATCCTCGGTGATCCGCGCTCGCCGACGATGCAGAAGACGCTCAATCTGAAGGTCAAATACCGGGAGAGTTTTCGCCCCTTTGCTCCCTCGGTTCGCCGCGAGGACGTGGCGGACTGGTTCGATCTCGATGCCGACAGCCCCTATATGCTGCTCGTCGCCGACGTATTGGAGAGCCGCAGGCTGCATGCCAATCGTCCGCAGGAGCAGTTGTTCGGCATCGACTTGCTGAATGTGCCGAGATCAGAGATCCCTGCTGTCACCCACGTCGACTACTCGGCGCGCATCCAGACGGTGCATCGCGAAACCAACCCTCGCTACTGGGATCTGCTGACAGCCTTCAAGGCTCGCACCGGGTGCCCAGTCCTCGTCAACACCAGCTTCAACGTGCGCGGAGAGCCGATCGTCTGCACGCCGGAAGATGCGTTCCGATGCTTCATGGGCACGGAGATCGAACGGCTCGTCGTCGGGAACTGCATGCTGAAGAAGGAAGACCAGCCCGAGCGTCTGCGCAAGGACTACAAGGAACAGTTCGAGCTCGACTAGCGGGATCGAAACTGCAGGTCCTTCCAAAGGATTGGGGCGTCGAAAACTCCCGTGTTTACCCCGTCTGCTCGACGATCGGCGGAACCTGAATCACCTTCAGCTCCGATGCGCCGGAGTCGATGATCTCGAAGACCGCGTCGAGCATTTTCGGAACGTCCTGGCGAACCATTTCGATGTGGTCGCCGAGCATGGCCACGAAGGGATCCCAGTCGAAGCAGCCAAGGTGCGGCATCCGGTCGGCATAGTGGCCGGAGCGACGGATCCAGCGCATCACGCCTTCAAGTGAAATGGTGGAATTAACGAACATGCCGCGCGGCAGTGTTCCGACCTTTTCCGCGATCGCCTTCATGGCGTTCTCGGCCTTTTCAGGCGCGTAGCCGCAGGTGAGCACCAGCGCCTCGTCAACCGCCACGCCCGCTTCGGCATGGGCGACGCGAAATCCTCTTACGCGTTCCGATGTGTTGTGGTCGGTGCCGCGCCCGCCGACGAAGAGCAGCGGCGCCTTTTCACCGAACTCTCGCTCGCAGTTCTGAAGTACACGCCGCGTCAGTTCGAGCGCGCCGGCGAAATTGTCCGAGATGACCGACGGAACACGCGAACCCGGCAGGTCAAGGTTTACGGCGCGCACGCCGGCGGCCGAACAGATGTCGGCGATGCGATCCGGATCGGTCGCGCCGGTCGCGATCAGGCAGTCCACCTGATAGGAGAGCATGGCGCGCGCGGCTTCGATTTCCAGTGCGGGATCGCGCCGCGTGCAGGTGATGATTGGGAAAAGACCTCTCTCGCGGGCCATGGCCTCGAACTGTTCGACGATCGAGCCGAAGTAGCGGTTGTCGTACTTCGGGACGATCATGCCGATTATTTTCGATCGCTCGCGCCTGAGCACGCTCGCCTGCATGTTTAGCGCATACCCCTGTTCCTCGGCGAGCCGGGTGATCTTCTCGGCCAGTTGGCTGCTGATACGGCGCTTCTTCCAGTTCCCGTTCAGCACTGCACTCACCGCGCTCGCCGAGGTCCCGGCCAATTCGGCCAGGTCGTAGATCGTCGTCCTTTTCGTCGGAATGCTACGCTTCACGAATTTTGATCTCCCATTTTCGGAGGCCACCTTGACATCAAAGGCGTTAAGTGGCAATTGTGCTTCATCGATTGAGCAAGCGAGCGCAATCGATGAAGCCGCCAGTTTCAATAAAAGCTGGGCAGGGAGGAGTCAGACAGAAAATCAAAAAATCAAACGCCGCGGTGTTCGCTGCGGCGAGCGACCGGCTGCGCCCTGACGGGCCCACAAAAGCCGTCCGAATTTTATCGCCGGACGACTTCGCGATATCTTGGGCGCGATATCTTGGGGGTGTCGCCCTTCAAAAGCTTCAGGACGCCGGCGAAAATCAACCTTGGAGGAAACTTATGAAGACGATCTATTACTTGCTTGCCTCGACCGGCCTTGCCGTGTCGCTCAGCAGCGCCGCCGTTGCGCAGGAATCGGCCACTGTTGCCTTCCTGATGCCGGACCAGGCTTCGACCCGCTACGAGGAGCATGACTATCCAGGCTTCAAGGCGGAGATGGAGAAGCTCTGCCCCGACTGCACCGTCATCTACCAGAACGCCAATGCGGACGTGGCGCTTCAGCAGCAGCAGTTCAACTCCGCGATCGCTCAGGGCGCCAAGGTTGTCGTGCTCGATCCGGTCGATTCCGCCGCGGCTGCCGCGCTCGTCGAAATCGCCCATTCCCAGGATGTCAAGGTGATCGCCTACGACCGTCCAATCCCGGACAAGCCGGCGGACTATTACGTTTCGTTCGACAATGAAGGCATCGGCCGCTCGATCGCGCAGTCGCTCGTCGACCACCTGAAGGCATCCGGCGTTCCGGAAGGTTCCGGCGTGCTGCAGATCAACGGTTCGCCGACCGACGCGGCCGCCGGCCTCATTCGCGACGGCATCGATTCCGCCCTCGACGCATCCGGCTACAAGACGCTCGCCGAGTACGATACGCCGGATTGGGCGCCGCCGAAGGCGCAGGAATGGACCGCCGGTCAGATCACCCGCTTCGGCGACCAGATCAAGGGCATCGTCGCCGCTAACGACGGAACCGGCGGTGGTGCGATCGCCGCTCTCAAGGCGGCAGGCGTCAAGCCGGTCCCCCCGGTCACTGGCAACGATGCGACGATTGCGGCCCTGCAACTGGTCATTTCCGGCGATCAGTACAACACGATCTCGAAGCCTTCAGAGATCGTAGCGGCGGCTGCCGCCAATGTCGCCGTGAAGCTGATCAAGGGCGAAACCCCGGAAGCGACCCACAAGCTGTATGAAACGCCCTCGCAGCTCTTCACTCCAGCGGTGGTCACGGCCGAAAACATCAAGGCCGAGATCTTCGACAAGAAGATCAACACGCCGGAAGAGATCTGCACTGGCGAATATGTTGAAGGTTGCCGCAAACTCGGCATCATGAACTGAGACTCTGACTGCTGTCGTGTTCGGTCGCGACGCGCGGCCGAACACATCTCCGAGATCACGATGATTTTGGTCGACCCAAGATCATGGCCGTGATGGATTCTAGCAACTTGGAGCGGGATGCGTGGCGGATCGCTCGTCGTTTCCTTGATCCCGCCCCACTGCATGTTTCCTTAGATCGCGTTCGATTTAAGGGTGGATACATGCAGCAATTCAGAGAGTTACAGCGTCATTTGCGCCTCTGACAAAACGCGCGGCGCTGTAGTCGAAAGGTCGAAAGGCGATGACACGCGATATCAAGAGTGCTCCCGTGAAAGGTGAGCCTGTGCTGCGTCTTCGCGGCATATCCAAGAATTTTGGCGCCGTATCCGCACTCACCGACATTGAACTTGACGTCAACGCCGGCGAAGTCGTCGCGCTGGTGGGAGACAACGGCGCCGGCAAGTCGACGCTCGTCAAGATCCTCGCCGGCGTGCATCAACCGTCCGCGGGCACGATCGAGTTCTGCGGCGAAGGCGTGACGCTCGACAATCCTGCAAAGGCGCTTGGCCTCGGGATAGCGACCGTCTTCCAGGACCTGGCGCTGTGCGAAAATCTCGATGTCGTCGCAAACCTGTTTCTCGGCCACGAACTGGCCCCCTGGCAACTCGACGAAGTCGCGATGGAAGTGCGCGCCTGGACGCTTCTGCGGGAGCTGGCCGCGCGTATCCCGTCCGTCCGCCAGCCGATCGCGTCGCTCTCCGGCGGTCAGCGCCAGACGGTGGCGATCGCGCGCTCGCTGCTCCTGGATCCAAAGCTCATCATGCTCGATGAGCCGACGGCGGCACTCGGCGTCGCCCAGACCGCCGAAGTCCTCAACCTGATCGAACGCGTCCGTGACCGCGGGCTCGGCGTGATCATCATCAGCCACAACATGGAAGACGTGCGCGCGGTGGCGGATCGCATCGTCGTGCTGCGGCTTGGACGCAACAACGGCGTCTTCCTGCCGGATGCGTCCAACCATGACCTCGTCACCGCGATCACCGGTGCCACGGAGAACGCCGTTTCGCGCCGGCTCGACCGCAAGACCGGCCTCGTCAATGAGCAGAGCGGAGGACCCGCATGAGCCAGAATCCTTCGAACGCCGCCGTCCAGACCCAGCCGAGGCTCGACCGCAGCGATGAACGTGTGCGCCATGACGAGGGGATCCTCGACATGGTGTGGGGGTTCATTGATCGCGTGCGGTCCGGCGATCTCGGCATGCTGCCGGTCGCGGTAGGCCTCATTGTGATCTCGGTCATCTTTTCGGCCCTCAATCCGGTCTTTCTTGCCCCCAACAACCTCGTGAACCTGCTCTTCGATTGCGCCACCGTAGGCGTGATTTCGCTCGGCATCATTTGCGTGCTGGTGTTGGGCGAAATCGATCTTTCGGTCGGCTCCATGAGCGGACTGGCCTCGGCGATGGTCGGGGTGTTGTGGGTGAACTCCGGCTGGCCGATCGCCGCGGCGATATTCGCGGCGCTTCTGGTCGGTGTCGTGGTCGGACTGATCTACGCAACCCTCTACAACCGGCTCGGGATGCCGAGCTTCATTGCGACGCTCGCTGGTCTTCTCGCGCTGCTCGGCATGCAGCTCTATATCCTGGGGCCGACCGGTTCGATCAACCTGCCATACGCTTCCCCGCTCGTCCGCTTCGGACAAATATTGATCATGCCGGACTGGCTTTCCCACGCGCTGGCGCTGGTGCCGGGTCTCGTGATGATCGGCAAGGGCATGCGCACGATGCGCCAACGGCAGGCGGCGAACCTCTCCTCCCAGCCGCTCGGCGCGCTCATCATCAAGGCGGTCGTACTCACGGTCGCGCTTGAAGTGGCAGTCTTCTACCTCAATCTCGGCCGCGGGGTACCGTGGATGTTCGGCCTGTTCGTCGCCCTTGCGGTGATCCTGAACTACGCGCTGACGCGTACGAAGTGGGGCCGGTCGATGTTCGCGGTCGGTGGGAACCGGGAGGCCGCGCGGCGGTCGGGCATCAACGTGCGCCGCATCTACATGAGCGCCTTCGTGCTCTGCTCCACACTTGCCACGCTCGGCGGCATCCTGTCGGCATCGCGCCTTGCCTCCTCGAGCCAGCAGGCCGGCACGGGCGACGTCAATCTCAACGCGATCGCGGCTGCGGTCATCGGCGGCACCAGCCTCTTCGGCGGGCGTGGCAGCGCCTATTCGGCTCTGCTTGGCATCATCGTCATCCAGGCAATCTCGAATGGTCTGACGCTGCTCAATCTGAGCTCGTCGCTCCGCTACATGATCACCGGCGGCGTTCTGGCAATCGCTGTCATCGTCGACTCGTTGGCCCGTCGTTCCCGTGTCAGCCACGGACGCGCGTGATCCAATCTATTGGAATGGAGTTTCAAAAATGGCTGACCTCATGAAAGGCAAAGTCGCCGCCATCACAGGCGCGGCATCGGGCATCGGTCTGGAATGCGCCCGCACGTTGCTTGCGGAAGGGGCGAAGGTCGTTCTCGTCGATCGTGCGCAGGACAAACTGGAACAGCTCTGCGCCGAACTCGGTGAAAACGCCCTGCCGCTGGTCGTCGATCTTCTCAAGCCCGCCGAAGTCTCCGGCATGCTGCCGCGAATCCTCGATATCGCCGGGAAGCTCGACGTCTTCCACGCGAATGCCGGCGCCTATATCGGTGGTCCGGTGGCTGAGGGGGATCCGGACGCTTGGGACCGGATGCTTAATCTCAACATCAATGCGGCGTTCCGCTCCGTGCATGCGGTGCTGCCCTACATGATCCAACAGAAATCGGGCGATATTCTCTTCACGAGCTCGATTGCGGGCGTCGTCCCCGTCGTCTGGGAGCCGATCTACACGGCATCGAAATTTGCCGTGCAGGCGTTCGTGCACAGCACGCGGCGACAGGTGGCGCCGCATGGCGTGCGCGTCGGGGCGGTGTTGCCCGGGCCGGTGGTAACTGCGCTGCTCGACGACTGGCCGAAGGCGAAGATGGAAGAAGCGCTTGCCAACGGCAGCCTCATGCAGCCGAAGGAAGTGGCGGATGCGGTGCTCTTCATGCTGACGCGTCCGCGCAACGTGACGATCCGCGATCTGGTGATCCTGCCCAACAGCGTTGATCTCTGATTACCTTCGACGGCGCGAGGCCCAGCCCTCCCGCCGATCCACGTTCCTGATTTGCAGGCGGTAGACCATGACCAACACTTCTCACGCACGCCCTGCGGGCGGCGAACGATATCTCATCGGCGTTGATGTCGGCACCGGAAGCGCCAGAGCCGGCCTTTTCGACCTCGCCGGCCGGCTGCTGGCATCGGGCAAGCGCGATATCACGCTCTTTCGTGAGGCCGGTTCCATCGTCGAGCAGTCGAGCACGGAAATCTGGTCCGCGGTCTGCGCGGCAGTGCGCGAGGCGGTCTCCGCAGCAGGCGTTGATCCTGCAAAAGTCGCGAGCATAGGCTTCGACGCGACCTGCTCGCTTGTCGTCCTTGGCGAGGACGGGCGGTCGCTTCCGGTGGGACCGTCGGAGGATCCTCAGCGAGATATCATCGTCTGGATGGACCACCGCGCCGTCGACCAGGCGGAGCGCATCAATGCCAAGGGCCACGATGTGCTGCGCTATGTCGGCGGACGCATATCGCCGGAGATGGAGACGCCGAAGCTCCTCTGGCTGCGCGAAAATCGTCCGCAGGTCTTCGACGCCGCCTGGCAATTCTTCGACCTTGCGGACTTCCTGACCTGGCGGGCAACGGGCGATCTTGCCCGTTCCACCTGCACCGTGACCTGCAAATGGACTTATCTCGCACACGAGAAGCGCTGGGATCCGGACTATTTCCGCGCGATCGGACTCGGTCAGCTCGCGGATGAAGACTTCGTGCGCATAGGCCAGCGTGTCGTGGAGCCGGGTACGCCGGTTGGAAACGGGCTGACGGAGAGGGCCGCCGAGGAACTTGGCCTTGCACCGGGCACGCCGATCGGAGCCGGCATGATCGATGCCCACGCCGGCGGCATCGGCACGGTCGGGGTTGACGGCCCTCCGGAGAGCAATCTCGCCTATGTCTTCGGAACCTCCTCCTGCACGATGACTTCCACAGCAGAGCCGGTTTTCGTGCCGGGCGTGTGGGGACCTTATTACTCGGCGATGGTACCCGGCATGTGGCTGAACGAGGGCGGGCAGTCCGCGGCGGGCGCTGCGATCGAGCAGCTTCTGTCCTTCCACCCCGCGGCCGGCGAGGCCCTGGAACTCGCAGGACGCCGCGGCCTCTCGCTGCCGGTCCTGCTGGCGGAACTCGCCGCGCAGAAGGTCCAGACGCTCTCTGAGTCGATCGAGCTGGCAGGCGGAATCCACGTCGTTCCGGAATTCCTCGGTAACCGCGCGCCGTTTGCCGACCCGCATGCCCGCGCGGTCGTCGCGGGGCTCGGGATGGAGAAAGATCTGGACAGTCTCGTGTCGCTCTACGTGGCCGGACTATGCGGCATCGGCTACGGCCTGCGGCAGATCATCGATACGCAGGCGTCATCCGGTGCTCTGATCGACAAGATCGTCATCAGCGGCGGCGCCGGTCAGCTTGATCTCGTCCGCCAGTTGCTTGCGGACGCGACGGGAAAGCCCGTTCTGGCGACGCGCTCGGAGGAACCTGTGCTTCTCGGCGCTGCCATCCTCGGAAGCGTGGCGGCTGGCGAATTCGCGGACGTTCGCTCGGCGATGGCAAGGCTTTCCGGCACGGATCGCACCTACGCGCCCGCCGGTGGTGAAACCGCAGCGCGTCATGCGCTGAGATACGAGGCCTTCAAGAAGCTTCAGTCGTTGGCGCGGGAGATCCGTTAGGCTCGTCTCAAGCCCGCTGCGGGTGAAACGAACGGAGGTCGTAGCTTCAGCTTCCGGGGTGGCGCCTTAGCGCCACCCAAGAGCGGGAGCGACATGCGTCAGGATCGCCTCGATGACATGCGCGTTGTACTCGACGCCAAGCTGGTTGGGGACGGTCAGGAGCAGCGTGTCGGCCTCCGCGATCGCCTCGTCCTTCGCCAGCTGCGCAATGAGGACGTCCGGCTCGGCGGCGTAGCTGCGACCGAAAATTGCCCGGGTCTTCTCGTCGATAAAGCCGATCTTGTCTTCATCCTGGCCGCCTCGTCCGAAGTAGGCGCGGTCGCGGTCGTCCACCAGGGCGAAGATGCTGCGGCTGACCGACACCCGTGGCTCGCGCTCGTGGCCTGCCGCCTCCCATGCCTCGCGGAATGCGCGGATCTGATCGGCCTGCTGCACGTGGAAGGGAAGTCCCGTCTCGTCGTCCTTGAGCGTGGAACTCTGCAGATTCATGCCCAGCTTCGCAGCCCAAACCGCAGTGGCGTTGGAGCTGGCGCCCCACCAGATCCGCTCCCGCAGCCCCTCGGCGTGCGGCTCGATACGCAGCAAGCCGGGAGGATTGGGAAACATCGGTCGCGGGTTGGGCTGAGCAAAGCCTTCGCCGCGCAGCACATCGAGCAGGACCTCCGCATGGCGCCGCGCCATGTCGGCGTCGGTACTGCCCTCGGCTGGCTGGTAGCCGAAGTAGCGCCATCCATCGATCACCTGCTCGGGCGATCCGCGGCTGATGCCGAGCTGCAGGCGCCCGCCGGCGATGATGTCGGCCGCGCCCGCGTCCTCGGCCATGTACATCGGGTTCTCGTACCGCATGTCGATGACCGCTGTGCCGATCTCGATGCGGCTGGTCTTCGCGCCGACGGCCGATAGCAGGGGGAAGGGCGAGCCGAGTTGGCGCGCAAAGTGATGCACGCGGAAATACGCCCCGTCCGCGCCGAGTTCCTCTGCAGCGACGGCGAGGTCGATGGACTGCAGCAGCGCGTCGGACGCCGATTGCGTTTGCGAGTGCGGCGAGGGCGACCAATGCCCGAACGAGAGAAAGCCGATCTTCTTCATGATGGTGTAGCCTGTGACGTTGCAGCCTGTGCTTCATGGCACAAATCCGGCCGGGGATATAGGCATACCATGCGTTGTCGCACTGAGCGGCGATCCGGGCACGTGCACTACCCGACCGCTCAAGCATCCGGCAGGGTGAATACGGAACAGGGCGCCGCGATGCCGCGCAGCGCGTGTTCGCCGAGCGGCACCAGCGGCGTTGTGATCTCGGCGGCGACCGTGCCCGAGATCAGCACAGACCGGCCAAGCGGCCGGCATAGCCCTTCCAGCCGGCTGACCAGGTTTACCGCTGGGCCGATGGCGGTGAAGTCCAGCCGGTCGGCCGCGCCGATATTGCCCCACAATATCTCGCCGACATGCAGCGCCACGCCGAAGGGCAGCGGCGGCAGCCCTTGCGCCTCGCGCGTGGTATCGAGATGGGCCATGCCGGCGCGGGCGGCGACGACCGCGCGCAATGCCGCTCCGCAGGCCTCTGCCGGCGTCCGGGAAACCGGGAAGATCGCCAGCAGGCCATCGCCCATGAACTTCAGCACTTCGCCCCCGAACGCATGTATTGCTCCGGCGACGCGGTCGAACCAGGCGTCGAGGGTAGCGATCATCGCCCCTGGCTCGGTCGCCTCGGACAGGGCGGTGAAGTTGCGGAGGTCAGTACAGAGCAGCACGGCACGGATGGTCTCTCCGGTGCCCCGGCTGAGCGCGCCCGCCTGCACGCGGGCGGCGCTGCGCCGGCCGAGATAGGCCTCGAGCAGCGTTGCAAGTGCCGCCCGCTCGGCCAAGGCGGCCAGGGGCGCGGCGGCAAAGCGTGCGGCCTGACGCAGTTGGGACGTCTCAGCAGGATCGAACGTCCGGCTGCCGGCCCAGCCCAGCAGCAGTCTCTCCGGCGTCGGGCCAACCGTGTCCTCCTCCACCGGCCCCAGCCCGGCAAGCCAGTCGCGGCCCGCCTGGTTGGATGGGCTGCCGGCAAAAGCCAGGGCTTCGATCACCGTCCCGGTCTCCGCCCGCCACAGCCAGGTGCGGCGGGCGACGATCGGGTGCGGTACTGCCAGCGTCAGGGCACCGCCGGTCAACGGAAGACCGTCGGCCAGCAGGCGGCGGCCGAGCTCGGCCAGAAAGCGATCCGGGCCGGGCGACGCGCCGGCCTCGTCGACCAGCCAGGCAAGGGGAGCGGGCAGATCCATGTAGCGATCATAGCGTCATGCTCGCTCACCTGTCATCCGCCCGCATAGCCGTTGCTTGCATCGGGGCCGATCCGGTGAAAAAACATCCAGCAAATTCAATGCGCTGTTGCGACTGCTGTGTGCCTGAAGAAACACGTAACACCATAAGCGGTGGCGTGGCCGGCCGGGTCAGGCTATCATCGGGGCCTGACCCGACGTTTCTCCGTTTGATCGCAGTCGGGCAGCACATCGCAATCACTGGGGGAGACCGATGCCAGAGGCCCTCGTCGTTCGCCGCGAAACACATATTTCAGCGCCGCCCGCCGCGGTGTTCGCCCTGCTGACCGATCCTGAGAAGATCCTGCGCTGGATGGGGACGGAGGCGGATGTCGAGCCGGAGCCCGGCGGGCTCTACCTCGTCAACGTCACCGGGGCGCGTTTCGCCCGCGGCGCCTTCCGCGAGGTCGTGCCGGTCCATCGCCTGGTATACAGCTTCGGCTGGGACGATAGCGACATCGTGCCGCCGGCGTCGAGTCTTGTCGAGATAGACCTCATCGAACAGCCGGACGGAACGCTGCTCAGGCTCACCCACAGCGGCCTGCCCAATGCCGAGCAGTGCGCAGGCCATGAGGAGGGCTGGACCCATTACCTCGATCGGCTGGCCGAGGTTGCGGCCGGGCGCGATCCGGGACCGGACCCCTGGCACGGCCGTACCGGCTGACAAACCGAATGCACTTCCAAAGCCGACCGAAACGCCCGCCTACAGGCCCGGTAGGCAGCAGCAAGCGCCACGGGCGTTCGCGACCGTTGCACGTAGGTCGAAGTCGTGCTTCAAGATGGCCACGTCACCGACATGCGCAATGGCGTTGGCAATGCCAGCCTGGATGCATGTCTCCTCAATGAGGCCGGCGAGCCCGCCAGCTGGCCCATCCACGTTTTGGCGGCGGTCCGAGAGACACTCCATGGCACTCAAAGTTGCGGTCCAGATGGACCATATTTCCTCAATCAACATCGCAGGCGATAGTGCCTTTGCCTTGATGCTGGAGGCGCAGGCGCGCGGACACGAGCTTTATCACTATACGCCCGACCGCCTGGCGATGATTGGCGACAGCGTCTTTTGTGCGATGGAACCGGTCGAAGTGCGTGACGAGAAAGGCAACCATTTCGTGCTCGGCGAGAAACAACGTGCGAACCTGGCCGATGTCGACGTGGTGCTCATGCGTCAGGATCCGCCATTCGACCTGTCCTACATCGCGGCGACGCATATCCTGGAAAAGATCCATCCCAAGACGCTCGTGGTCAATGATCCGGCTGAGGTGCGCAACGCGCCGGAGAAGCTCTTCGTCACCGAGTTCTCGGATCTTATGCCGCCGACGCTTATTACGCGCGACAAGGCGGAAATTGACCTGTTCCGCGCGGAATATGGCGACATCGTCATGAAGCCGCTGTTCGGCCATGGCGGCGCAGCGGTGGTGCGGCTGACCAAGGACGATCTCAACTACGGTTCGCTTTACGATATCTTTGCCACGACCTTCCGCGAGCCTTGGGTTATTCAGCAGTTCCTGCCGAACGTGAAGCATGGCGACAAGCGCATTCTTCTCGTTGACGGCGAGTTCGCGGGCGCGGTCAACCGTGTGCCTGCCGCGGGTGACCTGCGCTCCAATATGGTGCGCGGCGGGGCGCCGACCGTCGCGGACCTGACGAAGAAGGAGCGGGAAATTTGCGAGCGATTGGGTCCGTCTCTGCGTGAGAAGGGGCTCATTCTGGTCGGCATCGACGTCATCGATGACAAGCTCACCGAAATAAACGTCACGGCTCCGACCGGTATTCGCGCCGTGAGGAAGCTTGGTGGACCGGACGTGGCAGCGAAGGTGTGGGACGTGCTGGAGGCAAAGCGGGCGGGGTGATGGTCTTCCCGCCACAGTTCACGTGCAAGGGTGTCACAGTGTCCGGGCAAAACGCGCGGCGCTGTAGCGGGGCTTCACAATAAACTGGTTTCACATCGACGTGAGTTCCGACGCCGGCGTAATGATTTCGTCGAGCATCCACGTTAGACCATTGAAACATGAGATGGTCTAACTGATTTGAAATGACGCAATTCCGGACGGAGAACCGTTACTTTCCTCGAATTGCTCTAAAGCGCGTCACGTTCGATCGGACTTATGCGACGCGCTTTAGGTCATTGCTTTTAGGCATGTCGTTGTCCAAAACCGCTGCACAGTTTTAGGCGACATGCATTAGGTGATGCGGATGGTCAAGTTGATTGCCGCTCTTCTGTCGTTCTTCGCGTTCCTGCCGTTTGCGATCGCGCAGGAGGTCCCTTCCGTGCCTTCGCTGCTCGAGGGTCTTGGGGGCCGCCAGGACCTGACTTCGCTCAAGGCTGTCATCATTGCCCGCAACGGTGAGGTGGTCGCGGAACGCGGCTATCGCGGCCACACGCCCGAGGATTCGACCAACATCAAGTCGGCGTCGAAGTCCATCGTTTCGGCGCTTGTCGGCATTGCGATCGATAAGGGCCTGCTCGAAGGCCCGGACCAGAAAATCGCGCCCATCCTGAAAAGCGACCTGCCGGCTTCGCCAGACCCTCGGATCAACGATATCACGATCGGCCACCTGCTTTCGATGCAGGCGGGACTGGGCCGGATGTCGGGACCCAACTACGGGCGCTGGGTTTCGAGCAGCAATTGGGTCCGTTTCGCACTCGCCCAGCCTTTCGACGACGAGCCTGGAGGGCAGATGCTCTATTCCACGGCCTCTACCCATCTGCTTTCGGCAATTCTCACAAAGGTCAGCGGCAAGTCGACCCTGGCACTCGCGCGCGAGTGGCTCGGTCCGGTCGACGGTTTAGGATCGGCGCCTGGGAACGCGATCCGCAGGGCATTTATCTCGGCGGCAACCAGATGGCGATGAGTGCCCGCTCGCTGCTTGCCTTCGGGGAGCTCTACCGCAATGGCGGCAGGACCGCCGAAGGCCGTCAGATCATTCCCGAAGATTGGATCGAGCTTTCATGGCAGGCGCGTACCAATTCGCGCTTCTCGGGCGACGCCTATGGCTATGGCTGGTTCGCTCGGCAGATCGGCGGCGAGGATGTCCATTTTGCCTGGGGCTATGGCGGCCAGATGCTCTATATCGTGCCGTCGCTGCAACTGACCGTCGTGATGACCTCGGAGGAAAGCGGTCCTTCGGCGCGCAACGGCTATCGCGACGCGCTGCATGGTGTCATGGCCGAAATCGTAAAGACGGTGCGAGCATCCTGAGCGTGGCATGCCCACGGTCGCGAACGCCGTGCGCGCGCCATCACGTTCCGGGCGCGGCGCCGAAGAACAGGAGCCGCGTCAAGAGCACGTAGGTCGATTCCGACACCATCATCCCGACGAAAACCAGGACGAGCAGGGGAGGCAGCAAAATCGCGTAGATCAGTGCGAGGCGCTCCCAGGCCATGTGCATGAATACCGCGACGATGAGGCCGGCCTTGAGCACCATGAAAATCAGGATCAGCGACCAGCGCAGATAACCCTGAAGGCCGACATAGTCGACCAGATAGGAAAAGGTGCTGAGGACGAAGAGCAGGCCCCAGACCAGAAGGTAGAGCTTGATCGGGTGGTGCTGCTGCTGCGCGGCATGCGCCTCTACCGGAGCCATGATGCCCTCCTCACCAAAGATAGAAGAATGCAAAGATGAAGACCCAGACCAGATCGACGAAGTGCCAGTAGAGCCCGGTGATCTCGACGATCTCGTAGTGTCCCTTGCGGCTTGTGAAAAAGCCGCGCCGCTCCGTGTCGAAGTCGCCGCGCCAGACCTTGCGGGCGATGATCAGCAGGAAAATCACGCCGATCGTGACGTGGGTGCCGTGAAAGCCGGTGATCATGAAGAAGGTCGAGCCGAACTGTGCGGCTCCCCAGGGATTGCCCCAAGGCCGCACTCCCTCTGCAATGAGTTTCGACCATTCGAAGGCCTGCATGCCGACGAAGGTGGCGCCGAACAGCGCGGTGATGAGCATCAGCGCGGCGGTCTTGCGGCGGTCGCGGCGATAGCCGTAGTTGACGGCCATCGCCATGGTGCCGCTGCTGGAGATCAGGACGAAGGTCATGATGGCGATCAGGATCAGCGGCACCTCGACGCCGCCGATCTCGAGTGCAAAGACCTCGCTCGGGTTCGGCCAGGGCACGGTGGTCGCCATGCGCGCCGACATGTAGGCGATGAGGAAGCAGCCGAAGATGAAGGTGTCGCTGAGGAGAAAGATCCACATCATGGCCTTTCCCCAGGAGACATTCTTGAATGCCCGCTGGTCCGAAGCCCAGTCGGCCGCCAAGCCAGCGAGACCGGATGGGCGGGGGAGCGTTTCCAAGGAGGACGGTTTGAGTGGAGCGGACATGTCAGCGTTCCTATGTCAGCAATTGACGGCAGAGATCGACAACGTCATTGGCCCAACCGGAAAAGAGGGCGAAGAGGACCAGCCAGACGGCCAGCATGAAATGCCAGTAGGTGGCGCAGAGCCCGATGGAGAGGCGTCTCCGGCGGTCGATCGGCGCATCCCACGTGCGCAGGATGACGCGTCCGAGGACCGCGAGCCCGCCGATGATATGCAGGCCGTGCATGCCGGTGAGCATGTAGAAAAAGCTGTTGGCGGGGCTGCTGGTCAGAAAATACCCGGCGGAAGCAAGCGCGCGCCAGGCGAAAAGCTGTCCGACGAGGAAGGCGAGGCCGGCGGCGAGCGCAACGAGCAGGCTGGTCCGGGCCGCTTCCTCGTTCCGCCGCTCGGCTTCGAGCTTTGCCCAGTGCAGGGTGATGCTGCTCAAGGCAAGAATGCCGGTGTTGGCCCAGAGAAAGCGCGGCAGCGGCAGCGGCGACCAGTCGGAAGAAGCCATGCGCATGAAATAGGCGCTGATGAAAAGCGTGAAGAGCGCGCCGACCACGGCGAGAAAGACAGCGAGGCCGATTTTGGCGGGCGGAACCGGCTCGCCACTCCGATGGTCGTGCGTATGCCCCACTTCCAGCCATGGTTTGGAGGCCAATCGCTGTTGTGCCAGCCACCACGCGATGATGGCGGCGATGACCGCCAGGAAGACCAGCACGACCGTCATGAGGCGGCCTCGTGGCTCACGCGTCCCGGCCCAGGCTGGTTCTGGGGGATGAAATCCTCCGGCGCGCCGGGGACGCTGTAGTCGTAGGCCCAGCGATAGACGACCGGCAGTTCCTTGCCCCAGTTGCCATGCGGAGGTGGTGTTTCAGGCGTTTGCCATTCGAGGGTTGTCGCGCGCCAGGGATTGCCACCGGCCTCCCTCCCGTGGCGCAGGCTCCAGACGAGATTGAAGAGAAAGACAATCTGGGCTGCGCCCACGATGAACGCCGCGATGGTGATGAAGGCGTTGAGGCTGTGCACCGATTCCGGCACGAATGCCGTTTCGCCGATTTCGTAATAGCGGCGCGGAACGCCGACGAGGCCGACATAGTGCATCGGGAAAAAGATCGCGTAGGAGCCGAGGAACGTGATCCAGAAATGCACCTGGCCGAGCGCCTCGTTAAGCATGCGCCCGGTGATCTTGGGATACCAGTGATAGATCGCCCCGAAGATGACCAGAATCGGCGCGACGCCCATGACCATGTGGAAATGCGCGACGACGAACATGGTGTCGGAAAGCGGCACGTCCACGACGACATTGCCGAGGAACAGCCCGGTCAGTCCGCCGTTGACGAAGGTGACGATGAAGGCAAGCGCGAAGAGCATCGGCAAGGTCAGGTGGATGTTGCCCCGCCAAAGCGTCAGCACCCAGTTGTAGACCTTGATTGCCGTCGGCACGGCGATGATCAGCGTTGTAGTGGCAAAGAAGAAGCCGAAATAGGGGTTCATGCCGCTGACATACATGTGATGCGCCCAGACGACCATGGACAGCGCGCCGATGATGACGATCGCCCAAACCATCATGCGATAGCCGAAGATGTTCTTGCGCGCATGGGTGCTGATGAGGTCGGAAACGATGCCAAAGGCCGGCAGGGCGACGATGTAGACCTCCGGATGGCCGAAGAACCAGAAGAGATGCTGGAACAGGATCGGACTGCCTCCGCCATATTGCAGTTGCTCGCCCATCTCGGCGATCGCCGGCATGAAGAAGCTGGTGCCGAGCAGCCGGTCAAAAAGCATCATGACGCAGGCGACGAACAGTGCCGGGAAGGCGAGCAGGGCCATGACCGTGGCGGTGACGATGCCCCAGACCGTCAGCGGCATGCGCATCAGCGTCATGCCACGGGCGCGGCCTTGCAGCACAGTGACGACGTAGTTGAGGCCGCCCATCGTGAAGCCGATGATGAAGATGATCAGAGAAGAGAGCATCAGGATGATGCCCCAATCCTTTCCGCCGGGCGTATTGGTCAGAATCGCCTGGGGCGGATAAAGGGTCCAGCCGGCCCCGGTCGGCCCGCCGGGAGCGAAGAAGCTGGCGACCAGCACCAGCACCGCGAGCAGGTAGATCCAATAGCTCAGCATGTTCGCGTAGGGGAAGACCATGTCGCGGGCGCCGACCATCAGCGGGATCAGGTAGTTGCCGAAGCCGCCGAGGAAGAGCGCTGTCAGCAGATAGATCACCATGATCATCCCGTGCATGGTGATGAACTGGTAGTAGCGATCGGCATCGATCCACGCGAAGGCACCGGGGAAGCCGAGTTGCAGACGCATCAGCCAGGAGAGCACAAGCGCGACCATGCCGATGGCGATCGCCGTCGTTGCGTATTGGATGGCGATGACTTTCGCGTCCTGGCTGAAAACGTATCGGGTCCACCAGCTGTGCGGATGATAAAGTTCAACATCCTCGACTTCGGCGGGCGGGATGGCCTCGCCAATACCGGACCGGACGTCGACCATCATGTTCCTCCCAGTTCCTGTGTTTACCCTGGCGCCGCTATTGCGCCGACGAGGCGTCGGCCGTGACCGCCCTCGGGCTATCGTCGGACGACGCCGTCAATTGCGAAAAGGTCTGTTGCTCGGCGAGCCACGTCTGGTAATCGGCCTCCGTATCGACCACCACCGTGCCGCGCATCTGCGGATGGCCGACGCCGCAGAGTTCGGCACAGAGAATCTCGAACGTGCCTGTCCGCGTCGGCGTGAACCAGAAATACGTCACCATGCCGGGCACCATATCCATCTTGGCGCGGAACTCGGGCACGTAGAAATCATGCAGGACATCGACCGAACGCAGGAGAACCTTGACGGGTTTTCCGACCGGCACGTGCAACTCGCCACCTTCGATGATCAAGTCGTCGAGGGTCGCTGCGTCATTGCGGTTAAGGCCGAGCGTGTTCTCGGGCGCGACGTCACGGGTTTCCGACGTTCCGAGCTTTCCGTCCTTGCCCGGCAGCCGGAAACTCCACAGCCATTGCTGGCCGACGACTTCGACTTCCGTTGCCGCCGCCGGAACAGTGATGAACTGGTTCCAGACGAAAAGACCCGGTGCCAGCATGGCGATGACGCCAACCGTCGTGCTTACGGCGAGCCAGCTTTCTAGGCGCTTGTTTTCGGGTTCATAGGCGGCCTGGTTTCCGGGCCGATAGCGGAACCGGAAAACGCAATAAGCCGTGAACAGGACAACCGCGACGAAGACGAAGCCGGTGATCCAGAAAGTTATGATGAGAGTATTGTCTATGTAATTCCAGTTGGAGGCGATTGGTGTCCACCACCAGGGACTCAACAAATGGAACAACACTGATCCGGCGGCCAACAAAACCAGAATCACCACCACGGCCATTTCTTGTCCCTCCTACCGCAATCGGCTGTGGGCATGAATACGCAATCCGTAGAGTTCCGATCGCGATTATTGCACGAACGGAAAATAGTCGCAAATCGCCCGAAAGGGTTGTCGTCCGGGTCCCCTTCGCGCTTTGGTATTGCTTATTGCGAATATTGTTTGAGGTAGGCGAGCAGATTGGAAATGTCAGTGTCGTCCTTCAGACCGGGAAAGGCCATTTTGGTTCCTTTCACCTTTGCCTTCGGATCGTGGAGGTATTCGCGCAGCGTCGCCTCGTCCCACTTGAGGCCTCCCTTGCCCGCCTCGACCATAGCCGGCGAGTAGCGGAAATTGGGATGTGTGCCGGCCGTCCTGCCAAGGACGTGATTGAGCGATGGACCAACCTTGTTGGTGTCCTTGTCGACGACGTGACAGGTCTGGCATTTCTTGAAGACGGTTGCGCCAGCCTCGGCGTCGCCCTCTTGGGCGAGGGCCGTCAGGGGACAGAGCACGAGTGCCGAAAAGGAAAGGACAACAACAGGAATTCGCATGACACTTCCTCAATTTCGCCGGGCGCGGGGGCAAGGAAGACGCTCGTCAAATCGTTGTATTGGCGGTGTTTGCTTCTCTCGCTGGTGGCGCGCCGAAGGCGGGTTGATAACTGCGACAAGAACAAAACTAAGGCCCACTTGGCAGAAGTCAATTGCCATGTCGGGGCGTGTCCAGCGCTGCCCAGCGCCTAGCCTTTGTGCAGTCCTGCCGCTTTCTGCGGCGCAGCCGGATCAGATGCGATTGCCCTCTGTGTCGAAGAAATGCAGGTAGTGCGTGGGAAAGCGGACAGGGACGGTGCCGGAGGCTGTCAGGAAGGACCGGTCGTTGGTGAAGGCCTTGAAGCTCGTCCGGCCGAGCGACAAATGCAGGATGATGCCGAATCCGGTCGGCTCGACGAGATCCACGGTCGCGAGCAGGCTGTCCGGCCCGTGACCCGCAAGGACGACGTGTTCCGGACGGATGCCGAGTGTCGCCGGAGCATTATCCGGGATCGACGGCGACGCGTCGAGCGGAATGCTGACACCTCCTTCCGTCTCGAAATTCGACCTGTCGCCGGCACGATAGGTGCCCTTGAAGAAATTCATGCCGGGAGAGCCGATGAAACCCGCCACGAAGAGGTTGGCGGGACGGTCGTAGAGCTCGAGCGGGCTTCCCACCTGCTGGACGACGCCGCCGTTCATCGCGACGATGCGGTCCGCCAGCGTCATCGCTTCGATCTGGTCGTGCGTCACGTAGATCGACGTGGCGCCGAGATCCTTGTGCAGTTTCTTGATTTCGGCGCGCATCTGCTCGCGAAGGCGCGCATCGAGGTTGGAAAGCGGTTCGTCGAAGAGAAAGGCCTTCGGCTGGCGGACGATCGCCCGCCCCATGGCGACGCGCTGGCGCTGGCCGCCGGAGAGCGCGCGCGGGCGGCGCTCCAGCAGTGGCTCAAGGCCAAGCTTAGCGGCGGCACCGGAAACGACGGTGGTGATCCTGTCCCTGGCGGTCTTGCGCAGCCGAAGGCTGTAGCTCATGTTCTTCTCGACCGACATGTGCGGATAAAGCGCATAGGACTGGAACACCATGGCGATGTCGCGGTCCTTCGGCGCGAGCTCGTTGACGCGCTTGCCGGCGATGCGGATTTCGCCGGCAGTCACGCTTTCGAGCCCCGCAATCATACGCAGAAGGGTGGACTTGCCGCAGCCCGACGGCCCGACGAGCACGACGAACTCGCCGTCGCGGATCTTGAGGTCCACGTCGTGCAGCACCGGATGGATGCCGTAGGACTTCTGGATGTTGGCGATATCGATGGAAGCCATGGGTAATCAGCCTTTGACCGCGCCGGCCGTGAGGCCCTGGACGAGATAGCGTTGAATGAGCAGGAAGAAGAGGCAGGCCGGGATCAACGCGAGCACGCCGGCCGCCATCATCTGCCCGAAATCGACCGAGAACTTCGACACGAAGGACAAGAGGCCGACAGGGAAGGTCGCCTGTTCGTTGCCGGAGATCAGCATCAGCGAGAACAGCAGTTCGCTCCAGGCTGCGGTGAAGACGAAGCCGAGCGTCGCGGCGATGCCGGGCAGCGTCAGCGGCAGGATGATCTGGCGGAAGGCGACGAACTGCGTGGCGCCGTCGATCATCGCCGCTTCTTCCAGATCCTTCGGAATGCCGTCGAAGAAGGACTGCATCAGGAAGGTGGCGAAGGGGACGTTGAACGCGGTGTAGACGATGACGAGGCCGGTGAGGCTGTTGGTGAGCCCCATCGGCGAGAGGATCTTGAAGATCGGCGCGACCAGCATCACCAGCGGGAACATCTGGGTAAGCAGCATCAGGGTCACCAGCCAGTACTTGCCGCGGAAGCGGAAGCGCGAGAGCGCGTAGCCCGAGAGTGAGGAAAGGATCGTCACGATCACCGCGGTCGAGCCCGAGACGATCAGGCTGTTGCGGAAGAAGACCGGGAAGGCGCTGTGCCTGAGCACGAAGTCGAAATGCTCGAAACTCGCCCGCGACGGCCAGAGCCGGACACCCTCGGTGTAGAGCAGATCGTTCGGCGTGACCGCAACCTTGAGCAGCCAGAACAGAGGGAAGAGCGCAAAGGCGATATATGCGAGGATCGCCAGGCGATGCGCAATGGTGAGGAAGGCAGATTTGGGGCGCATCGGTCTCAATCCTTGCTCAAGAGCCACTGTCTGAGGATGACGATCAGCAGCGAATAGGCGAGGAGCAGCGCCAGGAGCACGAGCGCGATCGCCGAGGCATAGCCGAAATCGAGCCGCTTGAACGCCTGGGTGAAGATGTAGCTCGCGACGATCTGCGTCCGGTCGGCCGGACCGCCATTGGTCATGACGATGATGAGGTCGGCGAAATTCGAGATCCAGACGGTGCGCAGGAGAATGGTGATCGCGATCGTCGGGGCGAGGAACGGAAGGGTGATCGAAAGGAAGCGCTGGACCGGTCCCGCCCCGTCGATGCTGGCGGCCTCGTAAAGATCGCGCGGGATCGCCTGCAGCGCGGCAAGCAAGGTGATCGCGAAGAAGGGGATGCCCCACCAGATATTGGCGACGATCGGCCCCCACATAGCGAGCTGCGGATCGGACAGGATATTGGCCGGCTGGCTCATGAGGCCGAGCCCGTAGAGCCAATGCGGCAATGGACCGACGACCGGATTGAACAGCCAGGCCCAGTTGAGACCGGCGAGGAAACTCGGCACGGCCCAGGGCAGGAAGACGAGCGCCTGGGCAATCGCACGGCCGCTGAAAGGCTTGTCGAGCAGGAGCGCTAGGATGAGGCCGAAGGTGAACTGCAGCAATACGGAAGCGCCGGTCCACCAGAGCGTGTTCCTGAGCGCGCGGAAAAACGCCTGGTCCTCAGACAGTGCCCTGAAGTGATCGAGACCGACAAAGGCGCCGGAGAACGGGTTGAGCAGCTGGATATCACGGAAGGCATAGGACACGCCGAGGACCAGCGGCACGAGCATGACCGCGACGATCAGGATCAGTGCCGGCGCGCTATAAAGATAGGGCGCGGAGGCGTCGGCGATACGCTTCATCAGCGGCGGACGAATTGCGTGCAGGCCGTCATGGCGTGCGGCATAGGCCATCGGTCAGATATTCCCCTTCATGGCCGCCTATTCCGGGCATGCCTTGTTTCTTGTCATTTTTGTTGGGCGGCGGCAGGATGAAACCCGCCGCCGCGTATCTGCGTCTTACTTCTTGTTCGCCAGGTATTTCTGCTGCGCCTTGGTCAGGTAGTCCGCCCACTGATTGGCGAGCTCTTCCGGCGTGATGTCGCCGAGCAGCGCTTCCTGGGTCGTCTTGATCGCCAGCGAATCCTTGAAGAAGGCGAACTCTTCGAGGTAGGTCGGCATGACCGTCAGCACGACATCCTTGTCGGCGAGTTCATCGAACCAGCCCTTGAACTGCGGGCTCGCGTAGAAGGGGTCCTTCTCGGCCGACTTGTGAACCGGCAGCGCGCCGGTACGCTTGTTCCACTCGATGTTACCTTCCGGGCCCTCGAGCGTTTCGATCAGCTTCCAGGACAGATCCTTGTTCTGGCTTGCGGAAAGCATCGACCAGCCGGCAAAGCCGATCGTGGTGAACGCCTTGCCGCTTGGGCCCTTCGGCATTGTGGTGACGCCGAAATCATCCGGCTTCATGCGCTGGGCAATCGCGATCAGAGCATCCGGGTCCTGGTCGAGGAAGGCGCAGGTGCCGCTGTAGAAGCCGGCGACGATTTCGTTGAAACCCCAGTTGACGCTGTCCTTCGGCGCAAGGCCCTTCTTGTAGAGGTCGATGACCCAGGTCAGGCCCTTCACCCAGCCCTCGCTGTTCATCGTCGAGGTGCCGTCTTCGTTGAAGAACTTGTTGTCGCCGGCCATGGTCGCGCCGAACATCACCCAGCCGTTGAGGCCGCCCGGGCCGCCGCGCAGGCAGTAGCCGGATTTGCCGGGCAGCTCGGAGACTGCCTCGGATGCCTTTACGAAGTCGTCCATCGTCTTCGGCGGTTCGGCGACGCCCGCCTCGGAAAGCAGCTTCTTGTTGTAGAACATCGCCCGGAGATAGAAGCCGTAGGGCAGCATGTAGGCGGTGTCGTTGACGTCGCGGCCGAGTTCGAGCGCCCGTTCCGTGAGACCGGAAGTATGCTCCCACTTTTCGAGATAGGGTTCGAGGCTTTCGAGCATGCCGTTATTGGCGTAAAGCGAGAGCCAGGTGTCAGGCATTTCCATGACATCCGGCACTTCGCCGGCCGAGACCATGGTCGCGAATTTCTGGAAGGCTTCACCCCAGGGCAGCGAAATGATCTCGACGGTGGTGCCGGGGTTTGCGGCCTCGAACTTGGCGACGATCGACTTTAGCGTCTCGGTGCGCTCGGGGCTGGTGATGACCTCGACGAGCTTCAGCTTCGTGTCTGCAAGCGCGCTGCCGGCCATCAGAGTGGCGAGCAGGGTTGCGGTGATCAGTTTCCTCATTTTCAGTTCCCCTTTTCTTAGGTGTTCGGGTGCTGCTGTGTCGTCAGCCTTCATGAAGCGGCGGCGATCGCCGCTTCGAGATCGCTCCAGAGGGCCTCCGTTCCCTCCAGGCCGACATGGAGCCGTACCGACCGCGGAGAAATGCCGAAGGCGGCCGCGGAATTGGGCTGGGCTTTCTGCGCCAGAACGACTTCGCCCGGCACGATAAGGCTTTCGTGGCCGCCCCAGGAAACGCCGAGCTTGAAGAGTTCGAGGTGATCGGCGAAACGGCGCACATCGACGCCCTCGCGGAAGATGAACGAGAACAGGCCGGACGTGCCGGAAAGACCCGGCGGCAGGTGATTGCCGAGGCCGGGATGGCAAACCGTTTCGACCAGCGGGTGGCTCTGCAGGCGCTGAGCGACGGCGAGAGCCGAGCGTTCGTGCGCCTTCATCCGGATCGGCAGCGTGCGCAGCCCGCGGATCAGGAGCCAGGCATCGAACGGTGAAAGCTTGCCGCCGAGGTAGGGATAGGCTTCGGAGCGGATGCGGCCGATCAAATCCTTCGAGCCGGCAACGACGCCGGCGACGACATCGCTGTGGCCGCCGAGATATTTCGAAGCCGAGTGGATGACGAGATCGACGCCGAGCGAAATCGGCTGCTGGAAAACCGGGCTTGCCCAGCTGTTGTCGATGGCGGTGACAATGCCCTCGGCTTTGGCGAGCGCCGCAAGGGCGGCAATGTCGTGGGTGTCCATCACCCAGCTCGTAGGGCTTTCCATGTAGAAGAGTTTGGCGCCGGGCAGCGCCTTTGCCACCGCCTCCTCGTCGCGTCCGTCGACATAGGTCACTTCGACGCGCATGCGCTTCAGGTGCGTGCCGAACAGGCGGAAGGCGTCGGGATAGACATGCTTGACCGCGACGATGCGATCGCCCGGCTCGACGAAGGAAAGAACGGTCGACGAGATCGCCGACATGCCGCTCGCGAATCCGAGGGCGTCCTCGGCCCCCTCGAGCTTCGCCAGCATCTCCTCGAACATCCTGACGGTCGGGTTGAGGCCCCGGGTGTAGATCGGCCGAACCCGCTCGCCCCGGTAGGAGGCGACCATTTCGTCATAGTCCTTGAAGGTGAAAAGCGACGTCTGGACGATCGGCGGCACGACGGCGTCGAAGGCATTGCCTTCGTCATGTGCGACGATGAGGGACGCTGCGTCGAACGGATCGAAGCCGTTGTTCATTTAGACATTTCCTTGATGTCTTCCTCGACGATGGCGAGGATTTTCAGTGT
Organism: Sinorhizobium terangae; assembly: GCF_009601505.1. Classification (GTDB taxonomy): domain Bacteria; phylum Pseudomonadota; class Alphaproteobacteria; order Rhizobiales; family Rhizobiaceae; genus Sinorhizobium; species Sinorhizobium terangae. The sequence goes on along the minus strand of NZ_WITC01000113.1, from coordinate 7,538 downwards.
TTCCAGGCGCGCTGCGTCGGAGTCCTGCGCCGCGATCGCGTTGAAGAGCATACGGTGGAACGGAAAGGAGCGCCGCGCAAAATCCGGCCGGTCGAAGGGCTTCTCCCAGAAGCGCTCGAAGGCCTCGCGCATCTGCTCGAGAAGCTGGCGGAAGAGCGGGTTGTGGGTGGCGTCGTAGATCGCGAGATGGAAGGCCAGGTCTTCCGGACCGGACGTGCCCTTGGCGAGATGCACGCGCTCCATCTCGTCAAGCTTTGTCTCGATGTTGATGAGATCCGCATCCGTGCGGCGGCGCGCGGCTACCATGCCGGCCTCGACTTCGATGCCGCGCCGGACTTCGAGCGTCTGCAGCAGTGCGTCGCGCAGGTGCTCTGTGTCGAGCGCCAGCGGCATGTGAATCGTCGCGCCGGAAATGGCGCGCAGCAGGTAGGTGCCGCTGCCTTTTCGCGCCTCGACGACGCCGAGTGCCTGGAAATGGCTGAGAACCTCACGGACCGTGGAGCGCCCGACGGCGAGCGCCGCCATCAACTCACGCTCGGCCGGTAGCCGATCGCCCGGCTTCAGGCCCGAGCGTTGAATGTAGTCGGCAAGCGCGGAGATCACCTGCTGCACCCGGTCGACGGGGGGCAGGGGCAGGAGCATCGCTTTGTCCTGCTGCGGCATGCGGGCTCTCCGAGACCAGAATTGGTCTGACATCCGAGCAATATGCGGCTCATGTCAGGCGCGGTCAAGCCGCAATGTGCGTGCCGCGCGGCATGCCAACAGATCGGGGCGGAACGGCGTGGCGCCTTGGCGCACACGGGCTTGACGGCTCGTCTGAACCGGCGCGATATGGTTCGAGGAGCTGTCAGATGAGATATTTTGCCTGCATTGGCCTTGCCGTAGCCGCGATCGCTTCCGGTCCGCTGGTGCACGAGGCGAATGCGCAGATGCGGACAGGGAAGGGCGAATATTACACCGGCGTCCAGCGCAAACCCTGGCCGGGTTACCTCTTCTTCTGGATCACCGGCCGCGATCGCGCGGCTGCCCTTGCTGCGGCGGAAAGCAATGCCGCCGGCGACAGGCAGCCGCCGCGGAAGAGCAGGAAGTATTGATGCATATCGTCCAGACGTGTGCCGCGGTGTTGGACAGCGGCTACGTGCACCGTCTGAAAAGACCGGCGGCGCTCAGGTGGCTTCTGAGCGTCGGAAGCTCGAACGATACTGAGCCGGGGTCACGCCGAGGCGCTCACTGAAGACAATCCGCATCCTGTCGGTGCTCCCGAAACCGCAGTCATACGCTATGGTCTTCAATTGGCGGTCGCTCCCTTCGAGGAGATTGCGGGCTGCGTCGATGCGGGCGCGCTCGACGAACTCATGAGGCGTCATCCCGGTTGCCTGCACAAAATGCCGGGCGAAGTTGCGTGCGCTCATTCCGACCTGGGCGGCAAGAGAGGCGAGCGTGTGGCGGTCCCGGATATTCGCCATCACATGGTCCTGGATTCTTGCCGCCGGCGAGGCCGGATCATTCGGCGCGGTGAGATAGGGACTGAACTGGGATTGTCCCCCCTGACGTTGAGCAACGACGACCAGTCGCTTGGCAACGAGCAGGGCAATCTCCGCTCCGTGCCGTTCCCCGACCAGCGCCAGCGCCAGGTCGATTCCTGCCGTCACACCGGCCGATGTGACAAGGCGGCCGTCGCGCATATAGATGGCATCGGGATCAACCTGTGCGGCAGGAAACGTGGCCGCGAGCTTCCCGGCATTTTGCCAATGCGTGGTAACGCGCCGCCCATCGAGCAATCCGGCATGCCCCAAGGCAAAGGCTCCGGTACAGATCGACCCGTAGGTGCTGGCGCGAGATGGAGCCAATGCCAACCATCCGATCAGGCGTTGATCGGGCTCTCCATGGACCAGGGCCGGGCCGCCGGCGACGAGCAGGATCTCAAAACCACCCGACGCGTCCTCGAATGCCAGATCGGCCATCATCAACATGTTGTTCGACGCCCGCAGCGGATTGCGATCAGCCGCAACCACAACCGTCTCATAGCGATTTTCCGGCGCGATATAGGCGTTAGCCTCGGCGAACACGTCGATCGGGCCGGCGACGTCGAGAGCCTGGACGCCTTCGTGAATAACGATTGCAACCTTTGTAACGACCATGTTTGCGCGATCGTGCTGGCGAGATTCGGCGTGTGCTTGTCCTGATCCGCCGAGTGCGTCGAGTTGCGGCCTCGACCCTCGGGCGGTTACAACCGGTGAGGATCGGCTGAGGCCAAAATACTTATGGCTCGATCCGAATAATTGCAACGAGAGCTCATCTTGCGTGTCGGTTCACGCCACGGCGGAGCTCTGTCTTGAGAGGTGTAAGCGATGACGGAGATTGTTGCCGGTGTCCGTGTTCCCGACAGCGCGATTGCTCGTGCTGCCACCCAACTCGTCCGCGACACAGAGGACGACCTTCTCTACAACCATAGTCGCCGGGTGTTCTTTTGGGCCGCGCTAACCGGCGAGCGTCGGGGCCTCGACTACGACGCCGAGCTGCTCTACCTCGGCGCCATGTTTCACGACATGGGGCTGACGGAACGCTACTCCAGCCCGAATTTGCGCTTCGAGGTCGACGGCGCGAATGCGGCTCGGGATTTCATGAAGAGCTACGGCGTTGCCGAACGCGATATCGAGGACGTCTGGACCGCCATCGCGCTTCACACCACCCCCGGCATACCCGAGCACATGCGTCCGACGATCGCGCTAGTCACCGCCGGTGTCGAAATGGATGTCCTTGGGATCAACTATCATGCTTTCTCGCACGAACATCGGCATGAAGTTTGCGCCTGCCATCCACGTGAGGCGAATTTCAAAGAGAACATCATCGACCACTTCGCTGAAGGCATCAAAAAGAAGCCGGAGACGACCTTTGGAAACGTCAAGGCTGACGTGCTGGCACTGAAGGACCCGAATTTCAAGCGTATCAACTTCTGCTCGATCATTCTCGGCTCCGCATGGCCGGCTTGATTGCGCGTTGATCGCCTTCTTCTTCCTGTCTGCCGGGCGCATTCCCTATGACATCGAAGCGCCCGGCATCTGAATGATCAAGCTGCACCGAAGGGCGCATCGTCATGAGCAAGATTTCTGGAGTGGAAATCCCCGACAGCAGGCTGGCGCGCGAGGCTACGGAATTCGTGCGCGATACCGAGAGCGAACTCTTGTTCCTCCACTCGACCCGCGTCTTCTTCTGGGGCGCCTTGGCCGGGAAAAGAAGGACCTCTGGTTCGATCCCGAACTGCTCTACGTGGCCGCGATGTTTCACGACATCGGGTTGACGACCGCATATCGTGAAAGTCAGCTTCGCTTCGAAGTGGACGGCGCCACCGCCGCTCGTGACTTCCTGCAGGCACACGGCATTTCCGAATCCGATGTCTGGAATGCAATTGCACTTCACACGACTCCCGGGATCCCCGAGCACATGCACCCGGAGATATTTCTCGTCCAATCCGGGGCTGGAATGGATGTCGTCGGGCGCGGCTTTGACGGTTTCAGCGAAAGCGAGCGACAATCCGTGGTATCCGCCTATCCTCGAGGCGCCGACTTCAAAAACGGGATCATCGATGCCTTCTACGAGGGCATGAAGCACCGACCGCAAAGCACCTTCGGCACGTTCAAGATGACGTCCTCGCATTCAAGGATCCTTCGTTCCGGCGCACCAATTTCTGTTGCCTGATCTTGCACTCCCATTGGGAGTCACTAGAGCGCCGTGCGTTCAAATGAACGCCCAAAGGACGCTCTAGCACTTTGATTCCAGAGCATCTTATTCGCTTTCAGTGATTCTACTTGAAAGCGGGATGCTCTAGAGGGGGACCCGTGTGACGTCAGGTGATCCGCCTGACTACAATTCCCTAGGCGGCAAGCGCGAGCAGCTTGGCGATCGCCTGCTGGTCAAAGCCGCCGATCCCCTCGCGGATATCGGCGGCAATGGCCTCGGCGACGGCGTCCTCGTCGCGGCGCCTCAACGCATCGATTGCCTCGCGATGACGATCGACGACGTAGAGTTCGGCGACATGTTCCATGGCGATGCCGAGAATGGGTCCGAGCTGCAGCCACACGCTTTCGATCAGCGGCATGGCGATCTGGTCGGGATTGGCCATGTAGATCTGCCGGTGGAATTGCTGGTTGGCGATCAGCGCCGCCGCCTTCTGGCCAGCGAGGATCGCGGCCTCGATGGCGTCGTCGGTCGCGACGATACGGTCAATCTGCCGGTCTGAAAGGTGGGCGACAGCCCTGCGCGCGGCGTGGCTTTCAAGCACGATCCGTAGCGAAATCAGCTCCTCGAACCGTGCCGGCGTGATACGCGGCACGACGATGCGCCGGTTTTCGAGGAAGTGCAGGGCGCCGATCGAGGTCAGCTGTCGCAGCGCTTCGCGCACCGGCGTCGGGCTGCTCTCCAACGCTTCGGCCAGTCCACGGATCGTAACCGATGTTCCCGGACGGAAAGCGCCGACCATGATTGCCTGCCTGAGGCGCGCAAAGGCGTAATCGTGCGTGGTCATGCCTTCCGGCCGTTCCAACGCCGGCAAAACAAGGGCTTTCAAGATTGCGATTCCTCCTGCCACGTCGGTTCGCGCGGCTGATAGCACCGGTCAAGCTTGACTTCAAATCGTGAACTATGTCAATTTTCTAAAAATGTGATCACAAAACAAGAATTGAGATATGTCTCTAGAGGCGGAAGATCCAAGCGCATTCAAGCTCTGGCTGGAACAGAACGGCCCGATCGAAAGCATCCAGGCGGTCATCTGTGACCTGAACGGCATCATGCGCGGCAAGCGTGTCCCGGTCGAACAGGCCTCCAAGGTCCTCGGCGGCGGCATCCGCATGCCGCTCTCCATCGTTGGCGTCGATGTCTGGGGAGAGGACATCATCGGCAGCGAACAGGTTTTCGCGACCGGCGACCGCGACGGCATATGCGGTGTCACCGGGCGAGGGGCGTTGCCGGTCAACTGGACGTCCCGGCCGAGCGCCCTGGTGCCGCTCTGGCTCTTCGTCGAGGACGGCAAGCCGTTTCTCGCCGACCCGCGTCAGGCACTTGCGGCAATCGTCAGGGAATACCGCGAACTCGGCTTGCGTCCCGTCGTCGCCACCGAGATGGAATTCTACCTGATCGACCCGGAGCCCGACAGCGCGGTGCCGCCGATCTCGCCCTATACCGGCAAGCGGCTCGATTCCGATGCGATCCTGTCGATCGACGAGCTTGATGATTTCGGCGAGTTCTTCTCCGACGTTTACAAGGAATGCGCGCGGCAGAACGTGCCGGCGGATGCGGCGATCGCCGAGAACGGTATCGGCCAGTTCGAGATCAACCTGCTGCACACCGACGATCCGCTGAAGGCGGCGGACGACGCGATCTTCTTCAAGCGTATCGTCAAGGGCGTCGCCCGCAAGCACGGGCTCGCCGCAACCTTCATGGCCAAGCCCTACGGCACGCGATCCGGCAATGGCATGCACATCCATTTCAGCTTGCTCGACGAGGAGGGCAACAATGTCTTCGACGACGGCAGCGACGAAGGGTCGTCCGTGCTGAAGCATGCGGTCGCCGGCCTGTTGCGGGGAATGGCGGAGACAACGCTGCTCTTCGCGCCGCACTTCAACTCCTACAGGCGGCTCAGGCCCGACACGCATGCACCGACCTCGATTTCCTGGGGATACGAGAACCGCACCTCGGCCATCCGCATTCCGGGCGGCAATCCGGCAGCGCGGCGCATCGAACATCGGGTCGCCGGTGCCGACGCCAATCCCTACCTCGTCATCGCCGCGATCCTCGGTGCCGCACTCGTCGGCATCCGCAACAAGTGGAAGCCAGCGGCCCCTGTTGAGGGGCGAGCCTATGACGCGGAGAAACTGCCCAAAATTCCTGCCGAGTGGGGGCAGGCGGTCGATGCCTTCGAGGCCGGACCGATTGCCGCCGAGATCTTCGATCCCGTGCTTCGCTCCATGCTGATCGCCTGCAAGCGCCAGGAGATCGCCGGCTTTGCCGAGCAGGTTACGGACTATGAGTTCAGCGCCTATCTGGAAATCGTATGATGGCAAGCGCAAAGAAATCCTACGCTGGCGACGGCAGTTACCCGACGAGCTATTACGCCGCCTCCCGCAACATCATCCGTACCCCGGTCAGGCTTCAGGGCCGCACCGATACCGACATCTGCGTCGTCGGCGCCGGCTATTCGGGCCTGTCGACGGCAATCCATCTCGCCGAAAAAGGCTACAAGGTCGCTGTGATCGAAGGCGCGCAGGTGGGGTGGGGCGCTTCGGGCCGCAATGGCGGCCAGGTGGTCAACGGCCTCAACGCCAGCCTGTCGACGATCCAGCGCCGCTACGGCGAGGACGCGGCCCGTTTCATCGGCGGCCTGGTGCAGGAGGGTGGGCGGATCATCCGCCGGCTCGTCAGCCAGTACCAGATCGACTGCGACCTGAAGCCCGGCAACATCTATGCCGCCTATACCGCCGCGCATATGAAGGAACTGGAGGCCAAGCAAGCGCTCTGGCGCAAATACGGAATGGACGACCATCAGCTTCTCGACCGCGAGGCGCTCAGAAAGCTCGTCAATTCCGATGCCTATTGCGGCGGCATGCTCGACACGACGGGCGGCCACATGCACCCGCTCAACCTCGTCCTCGGCGAGGCCCGTGCCTTCGAGGACCTGGGCGGCACGATCTACGAGATGTCGCCAGTTGTCCGCGTCGACCACGAGGCAGCACGGCCGACGGTCTACACGCAAGAAGGGGAGGTCAACGCCCGCATCGTCGTACTCTGCGGCAACGCCTATCTCGGCGATGCCGTGCCGAAGCTCGTCTCGCGGGTCATGCCCGTCTCGACCCAAATGATCACAACGGCGCCGCTCGGTGAGGAGCTCGCCCATTCGCTGATCCCGAGTGACATGTGCGTCGAGGACGTGCGCTATATTCTCGACTATTTCAGGCTGTCGGCCGACAAGCGCATGATTTTCGGCGGCGGCACCGTCTATGGCGGCACGGATCCGGCGGATGTCGTAGCCAAGCTCAAACCCAATCTCGAAAAGGTTTTTCCGCGGCTCAAAGGCGTGAAGATCGACTACGCCTGGAGCGGCAATTTCGCGCTTTCCTTTACGCGCGTGCCGCAGATGGGGCGCATCGGCGCCAATACCTATTTCGCCCATGGCTATAGCGGCCATGGCGTCACCGGTTCCCACCTTTTCGGCCGCACGCTCGCCGAGGCGATCGATGGCGACACCGCGCGTTTCGACGTCTTCGAGAAGCTGCCGTGGTATCCGTTCCCGGGCGGGCGGATGTTCCGCGCGCAATATTCGACGATCGGTTCCTGGTGGTATTCCTTCAAGGATGTTGTTGGCTGGTGAATGGCCGAAGTTGCGACGGACGCGCGCTTCAAATCGATTCCTTCCCGGCCGGTGATGCGGTAGAATTTTTCGGCCGGACCGCCTGACCGGCGCATCCAGATTGGGGGCGATGTCCGGCGTGCCGCCACAGCGCCGCGCGTCTTATCAGACGCGCAAAGGACGCTGTAGCACTTTG
>NZ_WITC01000112.1 GCF_009601505.1 Sinorhizobium terangae | reverse complement strand
GAAGCTTCACGGTCAACTCAAGTTTCCCCCCAACCGCTTCGACATAACTGCGGAGCGTTGAGAGATACATATCCGTCTGCTTCTCGATTTTGGAGACAGAGGGTTGTTTTATATTGAGAGCAGAGGCTATGTCTGCCTGCGCCTTGCCAGTAATCTGACGTAGTTCGCGCAGTCCTTCGACTTGCTGTTTCAGATCTTGATCGCCGGCCTGGGAGCGCTTGCGCTCGGCCCGGGGCAAGGAGGTGTTAACTGCGTTCATGCTCCATGCCGTAGATCGGCCCCTTCTTATCAACTGCGGCAGTGACAGCCACCTGTCCCAATGGCACGTGCGGGTATAGCTTCTAAGCTATATGGGGTCAAGATTGCAATAAGCGTATCCGGCGATTACTCGGCCGATAGGGCAGGTTGGCCCCCGAGTGTGGCTCCTGAATTTCAAGCGGTGACCGCCGCCGCGACAGCCGCGACGACGGTCACCATGCCTTGGGAGGCAAGGCGGGAAATAAAGGGCCTGGGCGGGCGCCTCGGGGCGGAAAACCTGGGGCATTCTCTCCTTGCGGGGGTTTTGGGTCATCGATTGCTACACTCATCTTCCAATCGCCTCTAGGGACGCGAAATGCGGGCAATTGGTTGGCTGCGGCTGCGAGCCGGGCCGGTTCCCCGCTCGATCGACAGCACTGGGTCAGGCGGAAGGTCCCCATCGTGAAGAGCGGCGAGACGCACGCCGACTTCCTTGTCGCCGGCGGTCAGCCGATGGTTGAGTCGCAGATAGTCCATCCACGTTGGCGTCCAGTAAGTCTCGGTCCAAAGCGATGGGGTGTGCAGGCTTCGCTGCAGCGACCAGTTCCGCGCACCGGCCCGGCTCTGAACGCGTCGCCGTTCGCGCATGCAGTCCAGAAAGGCGTCGAGGTTGTGCTCGGGAATCCGGTAGTCGGCCTTGACGATAATTGGCCCGCTTCTTGGCTTCAGGTCGAGCGCGAGCGACGGTGCGACGAACTCGGAGGAGGATTGTTCGGATTCTTCCCAAAGCTCGATCGGCAGCACGAAAGCCGCGGCCGCAACGAGCAACAGGACTGTGGCGGCACCTTCCAACGCCACGGCCAGCGAGTAGTTCTGGGCAATCGTGCCCCAGATCCAGCTGCCGGCAGCCATACCGCCATATGACAAGGCGTAGTATATGGAAAGGGTGCGGCCAACGACCCACCGCGGGCTCGACAACTGTATCGCGACGTCAATGCTGGTCCAGGTGAGCAGCCAGCCTGCACCGCCAATTGCGAGCGCAACGGCCGCTAGAGGCAAAGACGACGTGAGAGCCAGTGTCAGGCAGCAGGCGGCGCCGGCGGTAGAGGCGGCGGCGAGCAATTGATCGCGAGACATTGTCCGCCTTAGATAGCTACTACCAAGACCAGCCGAAAACGCGCCAATGCCGAAGGCGGCTAACAGGATGCCGTACACAATAGGCCCGCTCGCTAAGCGACCCCGCACGATGAGTGGCAGCAGCGCCAGAATGGATATACTCGCCAGGCCGAACAAGGTACCGCGGAAAATAGCCGCTCGGATCTCCGATGATATCGCCGTGAAGCGCAAGCCGTCATGGATGGCCGTGGTGATGCGCTCACGCGGCAACGGCGAAGCCCGAACCTGCCATCTTGAACGGGCAATAGCAGTTAGCGGCACCAGGTCGCTCAGCGCAGCCATGACGAAGGCGGCAAGCGGTCCGAGGAAAGCGAGAATAAGGCCGCCGAGCGCCGGACCAATGCTGCGAATGATATTGTATCCGACCGACATCAGCGTCACCGCTGCCGGGATGTCGCGCTTCTCAAGAATATCGCCGACCGAGGCGTGCCAGGCGGGGTCGTTGAGTGCAAAGCCGCAGCCCGCCAGAAAGCCCAGGCCCAGGATTAGCCATGGATTGACAAAGCCGAGCGACACGGAGATTGCCAGCGTCGCAGATGCGAGCGCAATCAGGCAGTGGCCGGCAAGCATCACGCCGCGACGGCTGAAACTGTCGGCGATCGCCCCTGCCAGGATCGAAAGAAAGAACGCCGGCAGTGTCGACGAAGCCTGCACCAGTGCGACCATCAGATCGGAGGCCGAGATCGTGGCCATCAGCCAACTTATCGCCGTCGTCTGCACCAGCCATCCCAGACTTGAAATTTGAGTAGCTGTCCAGATCGCGCGAAATGCGCGATTCTGCAGGGGAGCTAGTGTCGACGGGGCACCCGATTTTGGACTTTCGCGCTGCATAACTGTGACTACCTTCACGTCGCGTCTGTTTCCGACGCGGAAATGCTCTCGCATTCGGCTGCCCGCAGGCGACGGTAGTCCTCGGAGGTTGGCCCCCTTCGATCCAGCAAAGCGTAAACGAGCGTGAATAGCCGACGCGCAGTATCCGCGTCGATGTAAACGGTTCCCGCCAGTTCATCTTTTAGAAATCGAGCAGCCTCCTCGTGGATACCGCGTCGAGTAACATCGATCGCTTCAAGTAATCCAGGACCAGAATACCGGATCACGTCGAAGTAGTTTGCGCAGACTCGGGTATAGTCTTTTGCCAGACGTCGAATGGTGGTTAACGACACAAGCTGGCTCAGAACATCATCGCCATTTTTCGTTTGAATTGTGAGCGCAAGGCGTCCCCCTGCAAGCCCCATCTCGGCTCGGTAAGGACCTCCCTGATGTGCCGCTGGAATAAAGACGTTATTCTCGAGCAATCCACGAATGGCCAGCGTCCTTTCGCGCTCCACTCGCGTGTCATTGCATCCGAATCCCGGACTAAGAACGATATCGTAAAGTCGGAACACGTCCGTTTCCGCCGTTGAGGCTTCCTCCCGTAAAACTGTAAAAGCGAATGTCGCCATGTGAGAATATGATCTCTTCTAAGTAGTGCTGAGAGGCGCTTCCCCGCGGCGAGCAGATCATCTTCAGCAATGCCGGTTGCGAATAATGCTGCTAATGACAATGTCATTGGGCCTGTGAACTACTGCGCGTTGGGACGCAAAAGGGCTCGCTAGCGCCTACTTGCTGACGTAAGCTTGCCAAGCGTTGCCTATTTCCACCTGTTGGTCGGCCATTCGTTCGAAGAGTGCAGCCGGAATTGTAGTGAGCACGGCTTGCGCCTGCGGAGCTGCACTGATGAAGGGGTGGGCAATTACCTCGAAACCAATGGGCGAAATATCATATGATAGTAAAGAGGCGTTGTGAACTGTTGCAAATCAACGAGACGGATTGTCGCCGCACTTGCTTGAGACAGGCACCGGTAAATCTCTCCTTGCCGGCTGATTTCTTCCAGATCGAGAGAGTTCGACACATTCCTACACGCGCTTCTTGTTTCATTCAAAAGCTGAATATCTGCGATCTGCAGCCATTCATAGTGCTCCCCGAAAAGCATTTTCACGCTGGTGCCGCTTACATATGGCATCATGATTGAAAAATATCCGTCATGCATATGGTGTGCTCTAAGCATGAAGACCTTGGACTCGTGAGCGCCGACTATCACGACTTTCAGAGGTGAAAAACGCACATTCATATCTTCTGGATCTAGATCAAGTTGAAATCTTCTCTGCACCAGACCGCTTAATGTGAAGTCAAGCCCCAAGCTGCGCGTTTCATATGCACCCAGCCTATAAGGTGAGGGCAGGTACCTGACAGCTTTCCAAGCACTTTCTAGATGATAGATCGTCTTCTTGCGATCTGGTCCCATAAACCTCGCGGACTGGAAGTCCGCGAAATATTCGAGCTCAGCCTCAATAGGCATGTAGGTATGACGGAATAGAGCTGCATGGGCAGCCCGCTGCAAAGTCGAATACTCGTGAGTCATACTCGACTCTGTAAAAAACGCCCTCGCATCATTGACGAACCGCAAGCATTCAGCTTGAACATTGGAAACCTTCCCGTACTGCTTCTCACTAAGTTTGATCTCCCCAAGAACGGGGCTGCCGTCCAAATCATAGTCCACAACCGCCCCTTCCTTGACGGTGCAACATTCCTCAAATAAATTGAAGGTACACCAGGGAGACGTAATGAGCGCCTTGCTGTTCGCCGAACGGTACGGTTCTTCGGAAGCGACTAAATAGCGACCGAGTATGTCTACCTTCAATTCTTCTTCGAATGTGCGGGCCAAATATTCCTGCGTTCTGCCGTGATAACCAATATCTGCAAAGATAACGGTATCTCCTTCCGACAACTCCAATTCTGTTGACATATAGCGCATCAAGCGTGTACGTAGAGCAGATGAGTTCTTGAATATAAGCTCCAGCACACCGTTGTCGTGCAGCAACTGATGGAATGCCGTTTTTGGATCGTCAGATTGATTGGCGATCCGTATCAATAACTCTGTCACTTCGGGTGGAAGCAAAAGCTGTTTTGCAGTGGCATGAAGATTGTCAAATTCGGGCTCGATCCCGCCGAGGTAATAATCGACATCGGCGCGGGTTTTGAAAGACGCCGCAATAGCAAAGAATTTGCGGATTCGTACCGGCCTGCCGACGGGCTTGCGCGCATAGGCTTCACACGCGGCCGAAAGAAGATAAGCATCACGCAACAGAAAGAAGACTTTTACCCGCCTGCCCTGCCGTTGCAGTGCCTCCACCTCGTCGATAAGAAAACGTGCATAGGCGTATAACACGGGGCCGAATGACATATAGCCGATCACTGTCTCCGGCGCGTACGGAGACAGGTTTGCTATAGAAAAGATTGGACGAAATGGACTATAGCAGGGCAGAACAACTGCTTCGGGTGCCGCCTCTTCGAGCGCAATCAACGAAGATGCCGCGTGCTGTAGGCGCAAGAAGTCTGCGACCTCACGATCAAACGGCAGGAAATGCAGCGCACGTACGCCCAATTTCCGCGGCGCTTGCGCATCGGCTACGTCATTGTCACCAATGTGAAGTAGTTGCGATGCAGGCACGCCACACTCTTTGATTACAACCTGAAAAAGAGCATGGCTCTTCGACGTTCCATAATCGACAGAGCAGTAAATCTTGCTGATTGCCTGCATGACGTCTGCAGGCAAATGTCGAGCCAAGAGGCGTCTTAACTCGCCTTCGCGCAAATACGTATCGCTCACGACGATAATTTTGATACCACGGGCGTGCGCCAGCCTGATTAGTTCTACGTACGGTGAGAATGCAAAGCAAACATTCATTTCGGTCCGAATTTCCGCCTCGGCCAATAGCTCCCGTTCCTTATCAGAAAGCGATGTAAAAAGCCGATAAATGTCACCGAGATCGATCTCCGTGGAACCGTTCTCTAAAGCCTTTGCTCGATGGGCGCGTGCAGCTGCGCTAATGCGTTGGCGAGGAGTTATCCCTAACCTTCGCGCGACGGGATGATCGGCCAGCATGGCGAAAACGTCTCTAGGTGTCGCTGTCTCGCGCCATAGCAACGTATCGAAACAGTCAAGTGAGAGTACCTTAACGGAGTCGTCGAAGTCCTCCATAATCTTGGCTATATCGTGGGTTTTTATTTGCTCCCGATGGCTGGTATCACGCATGTCGTCGCTACAGAGCAGGCAATCCGCCGGCTTTTGCAGTTTCTGGATCTGTTCTGTTAATTGGCCCCCGTCTGGAAAGATTGCATCCGCATGGCCGATAAACTGATAGACGTCGTCTCCGGGAAAGCGCGGCGCGAAGTCGGGATCAAACATGTCGTCAATACGTAACCGTTCGGACGATTGCGGATTAGCATCGGCTTGCTTTATCTTGGCGGCCAAGCGCTGTAGTATAAGCTGCATAGTTGTTTCCTTCGCGGACGCGCAGTTTTTCTGGTTGAGAACTTCAGTTACGGAGTTTCAAGCAGCGGGCAACTAAAATAGAGATGTCTTAAACTGGTTGAGGTATGTGGATTCCAACTAGGGTCTGCTGAGCAAAACTCCGCCGTCCCTACCGCCGGACGATCCCTTATCTCATCGTTTACCCCTGCTCTTGCAGAAATTAAAGCGGCTAACGTCAAAAGACATCGGACCGCTGGTTGACGCTCTGCGTCGCACCGAACCGTTGGCCAAAGACTATCATGTGTAGAATTCCCGTCAACGTGGCGACGGGAGTACGATATTGCATCCTAAGTATTTGAATATGTTTAGGAACAACTGTGTGTGTAGGCGCCGAATCGTTGTGATTTTTTGATGAAGATTTGTTAAATGTTATGCAAAATAGGGTTAGCAGAAGCTCCATCTGACGCGGCATCAGGTGATCGGCGAGAGATACACCGCTGGCGCCATTGGTGTGCGGCAGGGCAACCAGCACTCGGAGGGGCTGCCACGTGGTGTGCGCATGAACGCGCTGAAGCGGTGTGCGCTGCTGTCATCATTCAGCAGAGCACAGTCACGGCCTTCCACTCCGCCATTGCGTTGCAAACATGGATTGCAAACGTACGCCCGCATTGACCACCGACGCGGTGAGGCATGGAAGCCATCAGTTCGTTACCCGCTCTCTGCGAGCTTCCTTCACGGTTAAATCCAGCAATTATTCAGCTTGACCAATATGAATTGCTGTTCTAAATTGGAAATGTATTCCAGAAATGTGAGAAAACCGCAAATAGGGAAACGGGATGAAGCGGCTCGGCTTCTCCAGATTGATGCGATTCTTGCGCGACGCTCCTCCCATTTGTCGGGAGGACAAAGACAGCGCGTTGCCATGGGGCGCGCTGTCGTGCGCGGGTTCCCAGACACATGTCGTTGCGGACGGCTAGGGGATGGTGATCCTCAATCTGGATGAAAAGGTCAAACTCAGCGCAAAGGCTGACGATATCTGCTCGTTCACGGTCGGCGACGGGAAAGCCGTCGGCCCGCTGCCAGCATCTCGGTTAAGGGGGAAACTTTAATGACTCAAATTGGATATGCCGACCGGATCAGAATGCTCGAACCGCCAAAAGGCCGCGTAAGATGCGTTCTGGACACCGATACATACAACGAGATCGATGACCAGTTCGCGGTCGTACAAATGCTGTTATCGGCCGATCGACTCGACCTTCAGGCGATCTATGCCGCTCCGTTTCATAATGCCCGCTCGGAAAACCCGGGTCATGGCATGGAACTGAGCTATGACGAGATCCTGCGTCTGCTCACGCGGATGGACGTCGAGCCGGAAGGGCTTGTGTTCCAGGGAGTGAGAAGCTACGTCGGACCCGAAAAGGTGGGGAGAGACGCTCCCGCAGTCGAAGATCTGATTGGCCGCGCTCGCGCAAGTTCCACGGCCGATCCGCTCTACGTCGTGGCAATCGCGGCGATCAGCAACGTGGCATCAGCCATCCTGAAGGCGCCCGACATCATCGATAGGATTGTTGTTGTTTGGCTTGGCGGGGATGCGCTTGAATGGCCGGACACCAGGGAATTTAATCTTTGCCAGGACGTCGGCGGGGCGCAGGTGTTGTTTGACAGCGGGGTTCCGGTGGTACTTCTGCCATGCCTCGGAGTTGTCTCGCATCTCCTGAGTTCGGTTCCGGAGATCGAGCGGCATGTCGAACCACACGGAGAAATCGGAAAATTCCTCGCGCAGCGATACAAGGAACACTCGGACGATCACGTCGGTTGGTCGAAGGAAATCTGGGATATGGCGCCGGTAGCCTGGTTGCTCAATCCCGACTGGTGCGAAAGCGTAATCACTTCTACGCCGGTGCTCACAGATCAGGTG
>NZ_WITC01000111.1 GCF_009601505.1 Sinorhizobium terangae | reverse complement strand
GAAGCTTCACGGTCAACTCAAGTTTCCCCCCAACCGCTTCGACATAACTGCGGAGCGTTGAGAGATACATATCCGTCTGCTTCTCGATTTTGGAGACAGAGGGTTGTTTTATATTGAGAGCAGAGGCTATGTCTGCCTGCGCCTTGCCAGTAATCTGACGTAGTTCGCGCAGTCCTTCGACTTGCTGTTTCAGATCTTGATCGCCGGCCTGGGAGCGCTTGCGCTCGGCCCGGGGCAAGGAGGTGTTAACTGCGTTCATGCTCCATGCCGTAGATCGGCCCCTTCTTATCAACTGCGGCAGTGACAGCCACCTGTCCCAATGGCACGTGCGGGTATAGCTTCTAAGCTATATGGGGTCAAGATTGCAATAAGCGTATCCGGCGATTACTCGGCCGATAGGGCAGGTTGGCCCCCGAGTGTGGCTCCTGAATTTCAAGCGGTGACCGCCGCCGCGACAGCCGCGACGACGGTCACCATGCCTTGGGAGGCAAGGCGGGAAATAAAGGGCCTGGGCGGGCGCCTCGGGGCGGAAAACCTGGGGCATTCTCTCCTTGCGGGGGTTTTGGGTCATCGATTGCTACACTCATCTTCCAATCGCCTCTAGGGACGCGAAATGCGGGCAATTGGTTGGCTGCGGCTGCGAGCCGGGCCGGTTCCCCGCTCGATCGACAGCACTGGGTCAGGCGGAAGGTCCCCATCGTGAAGAGCGGCGAGACGCACGCCGACTTCCTTGTCGCCGGCGGTCAGCCGATGGTTGAGTCGCAGATAGTCCATCCACGTTGGCGTCCAGTAAGTCTCGGTCCAAAGCGATGGGGTGTGCAGGCTTCGCTGCAGCGACCAGTTCCGCGCACCGGCCCGGCTCTGAACGCGTCGCCGTTCGCGCATGCAGTCCAGAAAGGCGTCGAGGTTGTGCTCGGGAATCCGGTAGTCGGCCTTGACGATAATTGGCCCGCTTCTTGGCTTCAGGTCGAGCGCGAGCGACGGTGCGACGAACTCGGAGGAGGATTGTTCGGATTCTTCCCAAAGCTCGATCGGCAGCACGAAAGCCGCGGCCGCAACGAGCAACAGGACTGTGGCGGCACCTTCCAACGCCACGGCCAGCGAGTAGTTCTGGGCAATCGTGCCCCAGATCCAGCTGCCGGCAGCCATACCGCCATATGACAAGGCGTAGTATATGGAAAGGGTGCGGCCAACGACCCACCGCGGGCTCGACAACTGTATCGCGACGTCAATGCTGGTCCAGGTGAGCAGCCAGCCTGCACCGCCAATTGCGAGCGCAACGGCCGCTAGAGGCAAAGACGACGTGAGAGCCAGTGTCAGGCAGCAGGCGGCGCCGGCGGTAGAGGCGGCGGCGAGCAATTGATCGCGAGACATTGTCCGCCTTAGATAGCTACTACCAAGACCAGCCGAAAACGCGCCAATGCCGAAGGCGGCTAACAGGATGCCGTACACAATAGGCCCGCTCGCTAAGCGACCCCGCACGATGAGTGGCAGCAGCGCCAGAATGGATATACTCGCCAGGCCGAACAAGGTACCGCGGAAAATAGCCGCTCGGATCTCCGATGATATCGCCGTGAAGCGCAAGCCGTCATGGATGGCCGTGGTGATGCGCTCACGCGGCAACGGCGAAGCCCGAACCTGCCATCTTGAACGGGCAATAGCAGTTAGCGGCACCAGGTCGCTCAGCGCAGCCATGACGAAGGCGGCAAGCGGTCCGAGGAAAGCGAGAATAAGGCCGCCGAGCGCCGGACCAATGCTGCGAATGATATTGTATCCGACCGACATCAGCGTCACCGCTGCCGGGATGTCGCGCTTCTCAAGAATATCGCCGACCGAGGCGTGCCAGGCGGGGTCGTTGAGTGCAAAGCCGCAGCCCGCCAGAAAGCCCAGGCCCAGGATTAGCCATGGATTGACAAAGCCGAGCGACACGGAGATTGCCAGCGTCGCAGATGCGAGCGCAATCAGGCAGTGGCCGGCAAGCATCACGCCGCGACGGCTGAAACTGTCGGCGATCGCCCCTGCCAGGATCGAAAGAAAGAACGCCGGCAGTGTCGACGAAGCCTGCACCAGTGCGACCATCAGATCGGAGGCCGAGATCGTGGCCATCAGCCAACTTATCGCCGTCGTCTGCACCAGCCATCCCAGACTTGAAATTTGAGTAGCTGTCCAGATCGCGCGAAATGCGCGATTCTGCAGGGGAGCTAGTGTCGACGGGGCACCCGATTTTGGACTTTCGCGCTGCATAACTGTGACTACCTTCACGTCGCGTCTGTTTCCGACGCGGAAATGCTCTCGCATTCGGCTGCCCGCAGGCGACGGTAGTCCTCGGAGGTTGGCCCCCTTCGATCCAGCAAAGCGTAAACGAGCGTGAATAGCCGACGCGCAGTATCCGCGTCGATGTAAACGGTTCCCGCCAGTTCATCTTTTAGAAATCGAGCAGCCTCCTCGTGGATACCGCGTCGAGTAACATCGATCGCTTCAAGTAATCCAGGACCAGAATACCGGATCACGTCGAAGTAGTTTGCGCAGACTCGGGTATAGTCTTTTGCCAGACGTCGAATGGTGGTTAACGACACAAGCTGGCTCAGAACATCATCGCCATTTTTCGTTTGAATTGTGAGCGCAAGGCGTCCCCCTGCAAGCCCCATCTCGGCTCGGTAAGGACCTCCCTGATGTGCCGCTGGAATAAAGACGTTATTCTCGAGCAATCCACGAATGGCCAGCGTCCTTTCGCGCTCCACTCGCGTGTCATTGCATCCGAATCCCGGACTAAGAACGATATCGTAAAGTCGGAACACGTCCGTTTCCGCCGTTGAGGCTTCCTCCCGTAAAACTGTAAAAGCGAATGTCGCCATGTGAGAATATGATCTCTTCTAAGTAGTGCTGAGAGGCGCTTCCCCGCGGCGAGCAGATCATCTTCAGCAATGCCGGTTGCGAATAATGCTGCTAATGACAATGTCATTGGGCCTGTGAACTACTGCGCGTTGGGACGCAAAAGGGCTCGCTAGCGCCTACTTGCTGACGTAAGCTTGCCAAGCGTTGCCTATTTCCACCTGTTGGTCGGCCATTCGTTCGAAGAGTGCAGCCGGAATTGTAGTGAGCACGGCTTGCGCCTGCGGAGCTGCACTGATGAAGGGCTTCAAGGTGTCCGGGAGAAAGGCCAACGACTCGGGGTTGGGCGCGCTGTAACCAAGTTCTTCAGTGAACTCTGCCTGCCGTTTGGGATCCAAGGAATATTTCGCAAGGGCCTCAATTATGTCGCCGTTCTTTGCTCCTTTTAGGCGAACAAAGTAGCCAAAAACTGGATGCCGCCACTGTACTGAATCTTCCCACTCGGGATTGGCGAGCGCCGCCTGTAAAATGCGACCGTCTCGGGACAAGCAGTAGTCAACACTATCGTCGATCATTAGCTGCGCCATTTGACTACCGTTTGCCCAGTAGTCGGTAACCTGATCTTTGATGCGGTCGACGATCTTAAGGCATCTGTCGACGTCAATCCGCTTGCTCAATTCATCGATAGTAACGCCGTCGCTCAGTAGCGCCAGCGTACAAATGTATTGCGCTTCTCCCGCAAGGGAACTCATTGCGCGAGCGCCTTTGATAGTAGGATCGAAGAAATCGCTGACTGCTCTGAGAGGGACCACTCCGTCGGCATCGCGATACGACACTGTGGCTACCGAACCCATCATGGGAATTCCGTAATCGTTAAGCGAGGTTTTGGGCAGAGACTTCAGGCTGGGGATATCGGAAGCATCCATTGTCTGAACAACGCCTTCCGCTATCAAGCGGGGCATGTATGAGGAATCTACCGCGGCCAGGCCGTCCCAACCAGCGCTTCCAGCTTTGGACTGCGCGGAGGCCGCACTTATAGCTTGATCGATATTGGCCTCGACGAGGCGAATCTTAGCGCCAGTCTCAGCTTCAAATGAGGCAATATATGCCTTCTCAAGTGCACTGGAAAATTTGCCGCCAGGATTCCAAAGAACGGCTTCCCTACCTTTAAAGTCCGCAGAGCTGGCTTCCGAAAACGATGTAGTACAAACGGTTGCGGTGCCGATCATGTAGGCGACTAACCTTAAAACGGTAACTCCTGACATGACATCTCCAATGAACTAATCCGCGCCAGGGCCGGCATATCTGTGGAATAGGGTTCCAATCTAGAATCCAATTTTGATATGGTCAAGCGCGGCGTCCTCGGCTTGACAAATTTTAATATGCAATTCTAATATGGAAACCAATTCCAACCCGGATATGCCAGCTTAGCCAGACACGGGCAACCTATCGGAAGACAGAGCATGCGCATCCTAATCGCGCAACGTTCACAAGAGACACATTCCTTCAACCCACTAAAAACCTGCGCTGACGACTTTGTCGTCGAACGCGGCCAGGAAGTGTTGGCTGCAAACAGGCAGCGTGGCACCGCTCTCGGAGGCATCATCAGAGCAGCAGAAGAGCGTGGCATTGAACTGATGCCCTCGATTGCAGCTCGCGCCCGGCCGGGGGGGCCGGTTGAATCTCAAATCTACGATCAGTTCAAGAGAACCCTACTTGAAGATATCAAACGGCTGCAACCCGACGCCATCTGCCTCGACTTGCACGGTTCTGTTGCAACCGAACTAATCGAGGACTGCGAAGGCGATCTTCTCTCCGCTATCCGCTATCCGCGATCGCTTTGGTCATTTGCCGCTTGGGGCCGCACTTGATTTGGACGGGCAATTAACGACCAGCATGGTAAGGTCAGCAGATATTCTCGGATACAAAACCAATCCGCACTCAGATATGGCGGAGACTGGTGGGAAAGTGCTGCGCACCTTGGTTGACCTGCCACTTTCTAAAAAGCGAATAACCCGAGCTTTTCTGAAATTGCCCTTCCTGCTGCAGGGCCGCTTAAGTACGAACGAGCGTCCTTACGATGCGATCTACGAACGAGCCGAGGCGTTAGTTCGAGCGAAGCCTGACTTGAACGATATCACGCTCTTCAACGGCCACCAATATCTGGACATCACTGAAAGCGGTCAATCGGTCCTTGTGACCTATTGCGGGCCAGACAAGAGTGTGGCTGAGAAAGCCTGCCGCGAAATTGGCGAGATGCTACTAGCGGCGCGTAACGAATTCGTCCAAGACTTTCCGAATCCGGAGGCGGTTTTTCAGGAGATACTCTCGGGCACGCTCGGTAGACCCGCGATATTGGGAGACTTCGGTGACCGAGTATTGGCTGGAGCACCGGGAGCCTCGACAGAGATAATCTCTCTCGCACTCAATCGGTTTCCAAACCTTAGGGGTGCTTGCGTCATTTTAGACCCCCCGGCGGTCGAGCGGTGCCAGAGAGCCGGGGAAGGATCCTCGCTTAACCTGACATTCGGTGGCCGGCACACTCCTAACATGGAGCCTGTCACGGCACGCGCAACTGTCCGGCAGCTTCTATCCGGCGACTTCCAGAATCGAGGCCCCTATATGAAGGGTGTACCCGCTTTACTCGGTCCCACGGCACATGTGTCTGTGGGCAAGTTGGAAATATTGATCACCTCGATTTCTCCCATGGTTCAGGATCCAGCCGCATATGAGTCTTTCGGAATTTCGCTCGCGGAACTTGACTTTGCAGTTGCTAAGTCCGGCAGCCACTTCCGACTAAACTTCATCGCGGTGGGCAGTCCAACAATTGTAAGAACAGATGGATTGACGAGTTGGGATTTCAGGCGTTTTGACTACCGACGGGCAAAATTCGTGTTGCCGAGGGAGGAATGGCCCGAAAAATTTGCCAAAAACAACACAGCCGCTGATTTTCTCGTGAAGCACGTTTTCGTGTTGGGCCGAACGGTTTGATGAAAAACGAGAGATGAGAGCTCCAATGAACGTAGTCTTCAATCACGCCACATTCCGCGAACGAGCCGACATGTTGAACTTTCTGAGACTTTGCCGCGAGCGAGGTGTCGATACTGTTTCCGTGTGGGCAGACGAGATCGAAAAATCGGGAGAAGCAGTTGCTTTGGCAGCTTTGCGCGACCACGGCATAAAGGTTTCGGGCTACAATCGCATTGGACCATTTTCGCCAGGCCGGCTTGCGCGCGCGGAAAGAAGAACTCGAAAGAGCCGCCCGTTTTGGAGCTGACCACGTCTTTCTTTTCACCGGAGGGCTTGGTGACGGAGAGCGGGGACTTGTTGCTGCAAGGCGGCGCGCTGAGGACCACATTGGCCGGTTGCTGGAACTCGCAAGACGGGTTGGTGTGAAGCTCGCGCTCGAGCCATTGCACCCAATGCTCGCCGGCGACCGCACCGTTATAACAAGCCTGACATCCGCCAACGATTTATGCGATGCTCTAGGGCATGGGATCGGTGTCGTCGTGGATGTTTATCACGTTTGGTGGGACGAACGGCTTGAAGCTGAAATCATGCGGGCGGGCCGCTCTGGGCGGCTTCTTGGTTTCCACGTCAATGACTGGCTGCTTCCAACCCGACATCTCTTGACGGACCGAGGTATGATGGGCGATGGCATCATTGATCTCAAAGGTATTGAAGTGATGATGCGAAGGGCTGGATTTGTCGGGGGACTGGAGGTGGAAATCTTCTCGACAAACTGGTGGGCGCGCGATCCAGGTGAGGTCATGGAAATAGCAATCTCTCGCTGTCGTGAAATCTTTGGCGGTCCCTCGCACGCAAGCTACTTAAGCAGAGTTTTGGATTCGGCGATGACCCTCCGCATCACCGCCGCATAGGGTCGGCCGGCCTAGTCTCTTTTCATAAAGAGGGAGAAGTAGTTGAGTTTGTTAGGCCAGTTGCAACCTATCCCCGCCGCACTGACGCGGCGGGCTGATGTGAAATAGCGGTCACATCCGTGCACGCAGTACGCCTGCAGATCCAGCCTGCTAGTCTTTAATACCAACGGCATTAGCATTTGACCTGCGCCCATTTGCGCGACGTGATTGAGGCGACGACGCTCTTGTCGTTTGCGAAGAAGTTCCAGGCTTGGCAGCACTTGTCGACGATGTCGTCGTAGCCATCGAAGACGGTGATGGCGAGCTTGTTCTTGCGCAGATATTCCCAGATGTTCTCGACCGGATTGAGTTCGGGTGCGTAGGGTGGCAGGTGCAGAAGCGTGAGGTTGTCAGGGACGATGAGGTCCGCTGCGCAGTGCCAGCCGGCCCCGTCGAGCACGAGGACCGCATGCGCCCCGGCGGCGACCTGGCGGCCGATCTCCGCCAGATGCAGCGACAGGGCGTCGGTGTTGGCCCCTTGGCAGGACGAGGGCGGCGGAGGCGGCGCGCGCCGGGCAGACGGCGCCGAAGATGTAGGCCCATTTGTAGCGCCGGTCGCGCGGGCCGCGTGGACGGGTTCCGCGTCGGGCCCAGACTCGGGTCAACGTCCCCTGTTGGCCGACCCGCGCCTCGTCCTGGAACCAGATCTCGACCGGCTTGCCGCGGGCGTGTTCGGGCAGAACCGCCGCTACCGTGTCGGAGAAGTTTTTTTGAATGCCTCCTGGGCCGCTTCGTCGGCCTTCGGGTGACGGGGACGCGGTGTCAGCCGCACGAAGCCGAGTGCGGCCAGTTGCGCGCCCACCGTGCGCTCCTGCATGACAACCCCGAACATCTCCTCGATCCGGCGCTTCAGGTCTTTGCGCCGCCAGCGCACCACGCCATCGCGCTCGGGATCGGGGCCCTGTTCCACCAACGCCGCCAACGCGGCCTTCTGCGCCGGCGTCAGCCACGGCTGGCGCCCCGGTGACGTCCGGTTGGAAAGGCCGCTCAGCCCTTCCGCATTGTAGCGATGCACCCAGTCGCACAGCGTCTGGCGATCCATGCCACAGGTCTCCGCCGCCGTCTGACGGTCGACGCCCTCCAAAACCAGGGCAATCGCCAGCATCCGACGCGCTGCCCGGGCATCCCGCGTCTTCGCCGCCAGCCCGAACTTGCGCCGCCGTCAGGTCAATCCGTGTGATTGCAATCCCTGCCATCCAAGCCTCCTTCAGCTCGCGACAGCAGTGAGTCAGACTCGTCGCCTTTTGGGAATCCCCTACGAGTCAGCCGCAAATGCCGTTGGTATAAGACGGCAATCTTCTTTCCGCCCCATTTGCTCGCCGCGCTCAGCCAATGTAAAGCCGATTGAAAGGTAAACACCCGCTACCGTCGGCTGCGGGTGCTTGGTGCCGACTGAGCTAGAAAGCTCAATCCCAAATTTCACACATGTGGTCGGCGATGAGGCCGACTTGGCCTCTAATCATGTGGATGCCTGAGTGCACTTCGACACGCCGTGCCCCCGCTGCTGATAATAAGCGGGTAGTTTCTGGCTGCGCGATCACTTCTGCCACGGTCATGCCGGGTCGCAAGAGATCAGGATCCAAAGGCAAAGCATCGTCGTCATTCAGTCCAAGGGATGTGGCGTTAATAACAAGTTCGTTAGGCTCTGGTTGAGGGGACCCAACTCTTGCAATTGTCCGTCCGAAATCAGCATTAACGGCGTCGACGATGAGTTGCGCCTTTGCGGTGGTACGGTTGGAAATGGTGATGCTTTTCGCACCCGCTTCTGCTAGTGCGAAGGCGATGGCGACGGCAGCTCCTCCGGCACCTATGATCAACGCATCACGATGCAAGATTTCGATATTGTTGGCCTGCAGCCCGCGCACAAATCCTTTTCCATCGAACTGGTAACCACGAAAACTACCATCCCGTTCGCGCCGGACCACGTTAACGGCCCCCACTCTTTCAACGAGCGGATCGAGACTATCACACAGCTGAAGCGCAGTTTGCTTATGGGGCAACGTAATGCCGAATCCGACGAGATTAGGCATCCTCTTTAGACCGGCCCAGATGGTCTCCAACTCCTGTGCTGGGACTTGGAGAGGTACGCACGCTATGTCGGCACCACGGGCACTGAATATTTCGTTGATCGTGGCAGGCGTTTTCGCCTGCGCTATTGGATCGCCGATAATTGCCATCAAGCGCGTGGAACCCTTGATTTCCAGGCATCTTACCATGAGAGGTCCTCGCGCTTTAGCCAGACGAGGCTTCCATCCTCTACGCCGACGACGAGATCGAGTGCGCCCCGGCCCCCCCAGTCGACCGCTTCCGGTGACGCTACATGCATGGCCATCGCTATCGTCTCGTCGCGGAAGCGGAACGGGACGGGCAATGCAAAACGCGGCTCTTCTCGAGTGCCGACATTGCGCGAATAGAACAGGCCCGCTTGTTTTGTTGTGTTCCTCGGCGCTCCGGTTCTCGGATCGGGTGGAACGCAGGCGCGGGCATGGGTTCCAAAAATGAGATCGGTGCGTCCTGTCCCCTCCCAGTCACAGAAGCAAAGTTTCACACGGCCCCGGCCTCCGCCAACATCCACAGTAAAACGCATCGGATCGCCGGTTTCCCAGCAAATGTGGCGCTTATCAGCCAGTTCTGTGTCGGTAAACTTTTTCCAGTCGCTAAGGACGCCGTCCTCGTCCAAGGCGAGATAATGAAGCTGTCCGTCCTTGAGCCAATCAACAACTGCCGGGCGCACTCGCCATACGGTCTTCAGAGTCCTGCCCTGGTATGTGAGAAACTCTTCCCTGCCGAAACTCGGCGGCGAGCATTTGTCGCCGGTATTGCGGAACAGCCTATGACGGCCGGTGACGTCGCTCACGAGAAGGTCCATTCTTCCTGAGCCGGTCCAATCCGCGATTGTCGGGCACGAGTAGCCGAACATCTTTTCGGATGGTCCTTGAATTGAGCCTGTTAGTTCGGCCGCGATTCTTATCGGCTTCCCATCGGCTTCAAGCATAACCTCCTTATCGAGGTAAATCGTTCCGTCCTGCTCTCGGCTGCCGTAGAACAGCAATTCGCCGCTGCTATTGCCTATGACTAGGTCGTAATGGCCATCCCCGCTGAAATCGTAGGCGGCTGGGCTCGGCAGGACACCTGCATGTATTAGCGGATTTGTCGTTTCCACCCTTCCGCGCTTCTCGAAACGCGGAACCCCGTTTTCGTCATTACCGCAATTCTTTAAAAACGAAATGTAGCCGTCTTCAGCACCAACGAGAATGTCCTCCCGGCCGTCCCCGTCCCAATCCACAACGCAGGGCAGGTGGATGCACTGGTCGAGTTCGAGGACTGCATCCTTGGCGTTGCGTACAAGGTTGGTCGGTTCGAAGTGTCCGTCTTCGCGCTGTCGAGCGATATGCAGGATGTTCCAAAATTCGCCGGCGACGAGGCATTGGCGCACTCCGCCGAAGCTGCCGAACGCTGGGGCAAGTTGGCCATAAACTTCTAGGGGCGTTTCGCCAGCCAGGAGCGGATAGCCCCGCTCGAGCCTAGGCTCGGATAATGTGCCTTTGTTCTTAAATGCGTACAGATACCCGCGGAGCGGCCCCCCCAGCCAACGGCCAGCATCGTCGTAGCCGCGATAGCCTTTGTCGTTCCATTCCAATCCGTTTGGCCAATAGTCATCCCAATAATCGCTTCCGACTATAAGCTCCGGGACACCGTCTCCGTCGATGTCGTGGAAGCGGGCCATATGAAAGTACTCGTTGGTCTTTACCCAATCAGCCTCCAGGTCCAGACGCACCGGCTCTCCGAACTCGGGCGCTCCCTTCTCGCCGATGTTTGGAAAAAGAAAAATTTGCTTCCGCATGCGAGAGGCTGACACGAGATGAAAAATCTCACCGTCTCTCACAGCAGTCACGTATCCTCGGACGCCTTCGACAAGTTCTTCTTCACCCAACATCGGCGTGCCGTCCTCGTTCGTTCCTATTTCGCGTCTGAGAAACACACGACCATCGTAACATGCGTCCCAAGCGGAAATGAGCAGGTCGCGAGTTCCTGTTCCACTCCAGTCAACTACGTCTACGCAAGTGATAATCCGACCGGCGGCCGCTGCCTTTTTGACGTCAGGATGATACCGCAGTGTTTCTGAGCCGTAGGTTGGCCCTCGCCAGACGATCGCATCGTCCTCCCACCTTTTTACGCTCACGCTCTTTTCTCCTTGTTAATTCGGTAATTGGAATTATATTCTAAAACGAAATGCGATTTCAAATCTAGTGGAAAGAATCGATATGACGAAAAATGCTCACGGAATTGTGCCGGTCATGCTGACGCCATTCACCCCCGACAATCGCATTGATTGGGAAGGGTTGGAGAGGCTGGTCGAATGGTACGTTGAAAACGGCGCGGACGCGCTTTTCGCCGTCTGCCAATCAAGTGAAATGCAGAAGCTATCGTTGGAGGAGCGAACTTCTCTATCAAAGAAGGTGGTGTCGCTGGCGAGGGGGCGTGTACCAGTTATTGCATCGGGTCATATCAGTGAAAGCGCGGAGGATCAGCGCGCCGAACTGATGGCGATGGCTGACACCGGCATCGATGCGCTGGTGCTTGTGACGAACAGGGTTGACCCTCGTCAAAGCGGAACGGAGGGCTTCCGATTCGGACTGCAGAATGTTCTCAATTGGGTGCCGAAGGATTTGGCCCTTGGGCTTTACGAGTGTCCGGCGCCTTACCGGCGGTTGATTACGGATGAGGAATTCATTTTATGCCGGGATACCGGCCGCTTTGTCACTCTTAAGGACGTATCCTGCGACTTGGACACGGTTAAGCGACGTGTGGCACTCTCCGGCGATTCAGGCTTCGCGGTGGTGAACGCAAATGCTGCTATTGCTGCAGCTGCGATGCGCGCGGGCTCCAAAGGCTTCGCCGGCGTTTTCACCAACTTCCACCCTGACCTTTATGCATGGCTCTACCACCATGCGGGCGAAGAAAGCAACTTGCGCCTCGAACTTGAAGTATTCCTGGCGCTCGCCGCCATGGCTGAGCCCATGGGTTATCCCCGATTGGCGAAGGTATTTCACACTCGGCTCGGAACCTTTTCCCACCATCACTCACGAGTCACCGATTACGACATTGCCGAACGCCACTGGGCTGTGATGAGCCTGCTGGATCATATTCAGGCAGGAGAACAGCGCTTCAGGCAGAGAATAGCGGATCACATCTGAAGTCCAGCTCCCTTTATTTCACAACACAGAAGCGAGGCACTCATGATCATAACGTTCGGCTCAATCAACGCCGATTTGATTTTCACCATGAAGAACATTCCACAGCCGGGACAAACGCTCCTGGCACGGAAATTTCGCACGGAGGCAGGTGGTAAGGGCGCCAATCAGGCGATCGCGGCGTCCCGCGACGGAGCCAAGGTGATTATGGCGGGAGCTGTCGGTCAGGATGCACTTGCAGAAGTAGCTATGCAAAATCTGGTAGACCTAGTGGACGTCGCACGTGTAACGCATGTTGCGGATGCTACAGGCTGCGCGTCGATTCTCATCGATGCAGAAGGCCGCAACATGATCGCAGTGGCTCCGGGCGCCAACCTCAGGGCAAGCTCTGAGGCAGTGGACGACAAACTGATGAGCGAAGCCAGCCTTCTGCTTCTCCAGATGGAGAATGACCCCTCAGAGATAGCACGTCTTATTCATCGGGCAAAGCGAGGCGGCGTCAGAGCGGTTCTTAACCTTGCACCTGCCTTGCCACTACCACACGACGCACTGTCTAGCTGCAGCTTAGTCGTTGTGAACGAGGACGAAGCCGAAGCACTGGGGAACTGGCTGCGGTGCGAACCGACAGTAGAAGACTTGTCCAGGCGCTTGCAAACAGGCGTCGTTAGAACCCTTGGGGGTAATGGAGCTGAAGCCTTTGCCGATGGCGAAAAAATCTCGGTTGCCGCCATAAAGGTCGACGTCAAAGACACAACCGCAGCCGGGGACTGCTTTGTCGGCGTTCTGGCATCAGCGCTCGATAGGGGCTTGTCGCTCGAGGCAGGCATGCACCGAGCTGTAGCAGCTGCGGGAATTTCTTGCTCTCGTCAGGGCAGTCAATCGAGCATACCTCTTGCTGCCGAAACGGATCAATGGTTATCGCGGGCCGCCATTAAGTAGATTACGGTGACCGTCGTGGAACTGGTGCGCCGGTGCTCCTGTCAGCCGAGGCGCTCTGGGCCACTGGGTGATCGGTTCGAGCGAAAATCATCTCTCCCGCATCTATGACGCGCTGAAGCTGCGGCTCAGATCGCTGCCCCTTCCATGGTGACGAGACCACGGTCCAGGTCCTGAAGGAAAAGGATCGATAAGCCACCAGCACCTCGTACATGTGGGCATACCGGAGCGGCGAGGACAGTGACGAGCCGATCGTGCTGCTCGATTATCAGCGGGCCGCGGCCAGATACACCCGCAGGCCTTCCTCGGCGATTACCGCGGCATAGTGTCCCCGTCCCCCATGCTCTCAAGGCATGGCTCGACGACATCGCTCCAAAGTCTTGCCAGCAGCAAGCTCGGCGACGCCGTCTCCTGTACCCTGAAACAATGGGGATATCTGACTCGTTAAACCGAGAACGGCAGCATGCCGATCGACAAATAATCTTCGCGAGCGTGCCATCAGAATCTTTGCCACTGGCCGGAAAAGTTGGCTGTTCAGCGATACCGTCGACGGAGCGAGGGCCAGCGCCGGCATCTACAGCCTGATATTGACCTGCCGCGCCTGTGGCGTCGAGCTGTTAGCGTGGCTGCGCCATGTCCTCACCGAATTGCCTCAACGCAGGACGCGGATATCGGATATCGACGATCTGCTGCCCTTCAACTTCGCCAAAGCCGCCGCAGCCTGACCCGACGCGTCCGTCTGATCGATCGGTTGCTGCAGGGGCCGTCAACCTGCAGGGAAAATAGCGCTTACGTTAATCCAGCAATTATTGAGCTTGACATCAAAATGATCTGCTGTTCTAAATTGGAAATGCATTCTAGAAAAGAATTGGTCGCCAGAAGCGACAGCGAACCGAATTGAATGACTTGCCTGAGGCCCTGTTCAAAAAGATGGCGGACCAACAGGCTGTCGTGCGGGATCCTGTGGTGTACGGGTTCCCAGACACATGTCGTTGCGGACGGCTAGGGGATGGTGATCCTCAATCTGGATGAAAAGGTCAAACTCAGCGCAAAGGCTGACGATATCTGCTCGTTCACGGTCGGCGACGGGAAAGCCGTCGGCCCGCTGCCAGCATCTCGGTTAAGGGGGAAACTTTAATGACTCAAATTGGATATGCCGACCGGATCAGAATGCTCGAACCGCCAAAAGGCCGCGTAAGATGCGTTCTGGACACCGATACATACAACGAGATCGATGACCAGTTCGCGGTCGTACAAATGCTGTTATCGGCCGATCGACTCGACCTTCAGGCGATCTATGCCGCTCCGTTTCATAATGCCCGCTCGGAAAACCCGGGTCATGGCATGGAACTGAGCTATGACGAGATCCTGCGTCTGCTCACGCGGATGGACGTCGAGCCGGAAGGGCTTGTGTTCCAGGGAGTGAGAAGCTACGTCGGACCCGAAAAGGTGGGGAGAGACGCTCCCGCAGTCGAAGATCTGATTGGCCGCGCTCGCGCAAGTTCCACGGCCGATCCGCTCTACGTCGTGGCAATCGCGGCGATCAGCAACGTGGCATCAGCCATCCTGAAGGCGCCCGACATCATCGATAGGATTGTTGTTGTTTGGCTTGGCGGGGATGCGCTTGAATGGCCGGACACCAGGGAATTTAATCTTTGCCAGGACGTCGGCGGGGCGCAGGTGTTGTTTGACAGCGGGGTTCCGGTGGTACTTCTGCCATGCCTCGGAGTTGTCTCGCATCTCCTGAGTTCGGTTCCGGAGATCGAGCGGCATGTCGAACCACACGGAGAAATCGGAAAATTCCTCGCGCAGCGATACAAGGAACACTCGGACGATCACGTCGGTTGGTCGAAGGAAATCTGGGATATGGCGCCGGTAGCCTGGTTGCTCAATCCCGACTGGTGCGAAAGCGTAATCACTTCTACGCCGGTGCTCACAGATCAGGTG
>NZ_WITC01000110.1 GCF_009601505.1 Sinorhizobium terangae | reverse complement strand
GGGAAGATTTCTGGTTCTCACCCACGAAAAAAGAATGAAATCAATAAATTGAGTGTACCGGCATAATCAATTTATTGAATCTTACTGCACTTTCGTGGGTCAGTATCGGAGAAACTCCCCGCATCGTCCTTAAGTTTCCGTCGTAGCCTGCTCATGGTGCTCAGGCTGCGACCGACCAGCTAGGCTCTCCCGACAATCGGGTTGATCGTGTCTTCGCAGAGCCTGTCGCCGACGTTCAAGCTTTCGAAGTAAGCCGTGGGCAGAATGTCCTGGCACCCGTTAAAGGTGCAGCCATCGGGCATGAAGGCCGCGGTCATCGCGATCCGGCGGCGGCGGGTCATGTTGGCCCCGGCGCCATGCGCCGTAAGGCCGTTGTGAAAGCTGCAATCGCCCGCGCGCATTGGGACCGCGACAGGGTCCGTCTCTGCCATCTCGGGGTAGATCTTGAAGAGTCCCGCAAGGTCTTTCCCGATGTTGGCGTTATCGTAGCGGGCGAGCCTGTGGCTGCCCGGCACGAACGACAGGCAGCCGTTGAGGGGCGTCGCATCCTCGAGCGCGATCCAGATCGAAATCGCGTCGCGCGAATGGAAGGCCCAGAAGGGATTGTCGAGGTGCCAAGCGGTTGGGTTGCCGTAGGGCTCTTTGATCAACGCCTGATCGAGATAGATCCGCATCGCGGGCTGGCGCGCAAGGGCGCTGGCCATGTTGCCGATTTCGGGGCCGCGGATGTACCGGTTAATTGTCTCATTCAGTTTCGAAACGTTTATTCGCTGGGTAAAGACCTTGTCGTAGTAGAAGTCCTTACCCTCGACCTGATCGACTCCGCCTGGGGCGATCTTGCGGCCAGCCATCATCTCAACTGCCTCGAGGACGGCGGCTTTGAGTTCGGCCACCTCGGCCGGCGACAAAAGGCCTGGGATGTGCACAAACCCTCGTTCCTGGTATTCTCGGACCTGATCGTCGGTAACTTCACTTTTCATTGCGTCTTCCTTCGGCTGCTAAAATCCATTCAACCTTCCCAGCTTGGGTCATGGCCTTCACCTTAGCCCACTGCTCGCCTCAACCCGCCGCCACCGGCTTAACTTTCACCCCGGGCCACGCATTCAATCCATCCTTCGTTCTGATTCGATTTGCTTAGGCATCATGAGCGTGGGTGGTATTGGCTCGGTAGTTCGGACCACGCTGTATCTAATAAGGAGCCGTTTTCGCTTCACGCTTTAGCCCCGCGCTCGCCACTGCCTCCAACAGATTGAGGTGCCTGCGCTCGTACTCGGATCTCGGGAACGGGCACCCCTCAGAGCAATAGCTGGGGACATCGTCGCCATATCTCACCCAATGATCTGCCGTTTTGTGATTCGATTACGCAACCCCCTGCGATCGCGCCTTAATCTTGTCGAAGAAGTCCTTTAGGATTGGGTTGCGATGGATCCGATAGACGTAGCGCATTGGATGCCGCTTCTTATCGACGCTCCACGCCACCTGATCTGTGAGCACCGGCGTAGAAGTGATTACGCTTTCGCACCAGTCGGGATTGAGCAACCAGGCTACCGGCGCCATATCCCAGATTTCCTTCGACCAACCGACGTGATCGTCCGAGTGTTCCTTGTATCGCTGCGCGAGGAATTTTCCGATTTCTCCGTGTGGTTCGACATGCCGCTCGATCTCCGGAACCGAACTCAGGAGATGCGAGACAACTCCGAGGCATGGCAGAAGTACCACCGGAACCCCGCTGTCAAACAACACCTGCGCCCCGCCGACGTCCTGGCAAAGATTAAATTCCCTGGTGTCCGGCCATTCAAGCGCATCCCCGCCAAGCCAAACAACAACAATCCTATCGATGATGTCGGGCGCCTTCAGGATGGCTGATGCCACGTTGCTGATCGCCGCGATTGCCACGACGTAGAGCGGATCGGCCGTGGAACTTGCGCGAGCGCGGCCAATCAGATCTTCGACTGCGGGAGCGTCTCTCCCCACCTTTTCGGGTCCGACGTAGCTTCTCACTCCCTGGAACACAAGCCCTTCCGGCTCGACGTCCATCCGCGTGAGCAGACGCAGGATCTCGTCATAGCTCAGTTCCATGCCATGACCCGGGTTTTCCGAGCGGGCATTATGAAACGGAGCGGCATAGATCGCCTGAAGGTCGAGTCGATCGGCCGATAACAGCATTTGTACGACCGCGAACTGGTCATCGATCTCGTTGTATGTATCGGTGTCCAGAACGCATCTTACGCGGCCTTTTGGCGGTTCGAGCATTCTGATCCGGTCGGCATATCCAATTTGAGTCATTAAAGTTTCCCCCTTAACCGAGATGCTGGCAGCGGGCCGACGGCTTTCCCGTCGCCGACCGTGAACGAGCAGATATCGTCAGCCTTTGCGCTGAGTTTGACCTTTTCATCCAGATTGAGGATCACCATCCCCTAGCCGTCCGCAACGACATGTGTCTGGGAACCCG
>NZ_WITC01000011.1 GCF_009601505.1 Sinorhizobium terangae | reverse complement strand
GCGCATTGCTGCTCGAGCAAAACGATGAATGGGCGGTGCAGCGTGCCAGGTACATGACACTTGAGACAATGGCATCAATGAGCGATGATCCGCAAATCAGCCTGCCTGCAGTCGCACGCTGATATCCCCTCCGGCCCGCGCCGGAAAGCACGGCCACTTGCCGGAAGCTACACCACGTCCTGAGACACGATCTCGGCCCGAAATCCGGAAATTCACGGCAAGACCGTCGATGCCGGTGCGATCATGGCCCGCAACAGCATCGGGCATTGGCGACGTCATCTTCACGCTTAGGCTCTGGCTTGAAAGAATCGATTGACGGAATCCGCACTAGAGCTGCGACCGCGGAGCAAAGAAATTTGTGGTTGTCCGGCATTTTGGCGCGGACCAATTCCCGATTTGGGACGTGAGAAGGTCGGCAAGTTGACAATGCGTGCGGTCAGACAACGCGCAAAATCAGAGATTTTCAGGTTGGTACGGCGCTTGCTTGTTCATGATGTCATCCGATCGCATGCGAGAGCGAGACGGATAGTTTGGCTACATTGAGCAAAGGCGGAAATAGCTATGCCGAGAACTGACGTAGAACGATTCGTCAACGATATAGGGAAAAAAGGCAGTCTGCTTGAAAGCCTCAAACCAAGTGCGACAGGTCTCGCGTCGATTGTAGCGATCGGAAGGAGCCTCGACTACAATATCACGCTTGATGAGGTCAAACGTTACGTCCGACTGGACCGCCGACACAAGCCAGTCAGCAAGGATTTCGACGCAACTGCGCGACACCAGCGTGGTACGGGGGCTGCGGCCTTGACCAGCCTTGTAAAGACCACTGCGATGGCAAGTTCCGCTACGGGCGTACCCACGAGCCCTGTGCAAGCCGCAGGAAAGTTCCCGGGCTTCACCGCGGTCGTGCTAGTTGTTGTAGTTGTTGTGATGGTCGCGACCTGACCTCGTCGGATGAGATGATGAGATCAGGCTTCCAAGACGCGTCGTCAAGGGCTCACCTGTACCGTCAGGGCGCACGCTCGCGACATATCTTTGACTTGCGCACGCCGGAGCAACGACGAAAGTTTTCTCACGTCAAGCGCTTCATGGAGCGGCTGGCCGGTGACATGAAGTTCCGCTTCGCGCTTTCGGAGAACGTCGACGCCCCGCGAGCGGTAACACAACGCTACGGCATCGAAGTTGACCCAATGGAGGTGCTGCCGCTGTGGCACGGTGACTACCTGAAATATCGCTTCAAGGCGGAGTCTGCGCCGTGGCCGCCGGCCATGATGTGGGACGAGTATATGGGCGAGATGTTGCGCTATCGCGACATCCTGCGTGAGCAAGGCGAAATGTCCATGATCAACCCTCGCTTTCATGCCTGGCGCGATCGCCAGATCCGGCGCTGTGCGGACGAATTGGGCGGATCGGCGCATTCGATCACGCACCCCGTCATCGCTTTCGAGCTGAGCGACGGCTGCACTGTTGGCTGCTGGTTTTGTGGCCTATCGGCCGATCGCTTCCAAGGCTATTACGACTATAGCAAAGAGCATGCAGAGCTTTGGCGCGGCGTGGTTGGTGTCGCGAGCGAGGTGTTTGGTTCGGCAGCCGGTACCGGCTTCTGCTACTGGGCGACAGATCCTATGGACAACCCACACTACGACCGCTTTTTGCTCGACTACTATCAGATCACGGGTGCATTGCCGCAAACAACGACGGCCGCCCCGCTCAAGGATGAGGCGCTCACCAGGCGCGTGCTCGGACTCTTCAATCTTTATGGCACTACGCCGAATCGTTTTTCCGTGCTGAGCACGAAACATCTCGATCAGATACATATGGCGTTTTCGCCTGAGGAACTGGTAGGCGTCGAACTCATCCTGCAAGGCAAGGGCGGGCCGACCGCAAAGGCGTTCACCGGGCGCGCGCGGAAGGAGAAGCTCACGGTCGCCTTGCCGGAAGGTTATCCGACGACGATTGCCTGTGTTTCCGGCTTCCTCGTAAATATGCCCCAGGGACGTATACAACTGGTGACGCCGGTACCTGGTAGCGAACGCTGGCCTCTCGGGTACCGTATCGTGGCGCAGCGTCTCTTTCGGACGCGGGACGAATTCCGGGAGGGAGTGCAGAGCATAATGGATCAGCATATGCTCGATAGTCCAGCCCCGCACCTACCCATCCGCTTCCGCAGGGACCTGCAGTACGAAGCAGGGAACGGGTACTTCGTTCTCCGCTCGCGTAGCAGCGAACACCGAGTGCTCGACGACGTCGCTCCGATTTCCGTCGGTGATCTGATCGCGCGCGGCAACTGCACAGCCTCGGAACTGGTTATGCGGGTCACGACGGACGGAACGAGGATGCTCGCAGTCGCCGACCTTCTCGATCAGCTATACGCGGCCGGGGTGATCGAAGAGGACCTCGATGATCGCTTCGCTTGGCAGACCAGCGACGGGATGGAGGGCCACATCGAAGCGGTCTGATACTCCGATCTCCCGGATGCGCGTTATCATTTCGTTTCCCATTGAGGTGCTGCACGACGTCGCAATGAACGACCTGCGCATCTTACCAACTGGCAGTGTGCCGTGGCGACGGCACCTGTGGGAGCAGTTATACTAGCTAGTGCCCGTCCATAAACGCCTGTTTTTGTGGGATTTTCAAAGGTTTTTTGCCGACTGACGCGTGTTTCTTGGACGGGTGATGGCGCAATGCCATGCAGGTTATCACCCGAAGAGCGATCTGGCGGCAATGGGTCATGGGGTATCGGCCGACGCTCGCCGGGGTTGCTCTGAACACTGCCAGATAAGGGGAGTCAGGTGGGCCGGAGGCGGGCGAAGAGGGAGAGATTGTAAGCGACCACCGAGGACCAGACATAAGCCTTGAAGTGGTCGAGGCCGCGCCAGGTGCAGCGCCCCAAGCCATAAGCGCGTTTCAGGCAAGAGATGCCGGCCTCGATGCCGGCGCGGAAGTTTCTGAGCTTGCGATAGACCCAGCGACTCCTGACCATGTCTTCGATCTTGAGACCGCGCTTCTTGTGGAAGGCCATGTCGCGTATGCCGCAGGCTTTGGCTCCGCTCAGATTTTCGCGGCTGGCATAGCCGCCGTCGGCCGCCGCCTGACGCGGC
>NZ_WITC01000109.1 GCF_009601505.1 Sinorhizobium terangae | reverse complement strand
ATACACCCGCGTGTTCGCAATCGGACGGCCGATCGGGATGGAGGTCATGTCCTCGACAGATTTCGCGATCTCGCAGACTGTCGCGAAGGTCGTCGTCTCCGTCGGACCGTAGCAGTGAATGAGACGTACAGGACCTTCTTCTCTCAGCAATTTTAGAAATGAGGGAAGATCATTGCGCTCGCCTCCGCAGAGGAGGTACTTAAGCCGTGCTAACGTCGGCGCGATCAATGATGTATATTGGTTAAATAATGCTGTCGTTAGAAAAAGTATTGTCACCCGCTGCTGTTTAAGTGCCTTGGCAAAATCCGCAGGATTTATGCCATCCATTGCAATAATGCAGCCACCGTTAAGCAGCGGTGCCCACACTTCAAATGTGCTGGCATCAAAGGCAGGATTACTCGCCCATGCCACACGATCTCCGGCATCGATCTTCGCATATCCATTGCTGATCACGAGCCGGTTGACAGCACGATGAGGCACCACAACTCCCTTGGGAAGGCCCGTCGAGCCAGACGTGTACATCACGTAAGCGGCAGCGTCGGCGCTCAATGCCAGGCCAAGATCGACACTGGACTTGGTTCCAGCTATCAGCGGCTCAATGGGCAAAACAGGGATCGTCGCCTTGACCAGATCCCGATCGTCACTCTCGCTAAGCACCAAGCGTGCAGCACAATCGGCAATCAGCCATTCTTGTCGCGCAGATGGAAGAGCGCGATCGATCGGCACATACACTCCCCCCGCCTTCAAGATCGCCAGCTGCGCCACCACAAGAGAGACGGAGCGGTCCAGCATTGTCGCAACGCTATCACCGGGCTTCACGCCGAGCCCGATCAGATGATGGGCCAGCCGATTGGCGCGCGCATTGAGCTCGCCATAGCTCAGACGCTCGTCCTCGTGGACCACCGCCACCGCGTCGGGCGCCTTTTGCACCTGCGCCTCGAACAGCTCATGGATGCACCGTTCCGACGGATAGTCCGCTTCCGTCTGGTTCAGCGCCTCGAGCAGATAGCCCCGCTCGTCGGCCGGCAGGATGTCGAGCTCGCGCACCGGCCTGTCGGGCGCCTGCTCCAATGCGTCCGCCAGCTGCTCGAGCGCCCGCTGCATGTAGCCGCAGATCCGGTCCGGGCAGATCGGCTCGACCACCTGCGCCGTCAGCCC
This sequence comes from Sinorhizobium terangae, assembly GCF_009601505.1. GTDB lineage: Bacteria > Pseudomonadota > Alphaproteobacteria > Rhizobiales > Rhizobiaceae > Sinorhizobium > Sinorhizobium terangae. The sequence continues at coordinate 18 of NZ_WITC01000109.1, read as the reverse complement.
GAGCGCCGCGCCAAAATC
>NZ_WITC01000108.1 GCF_009601505.1 Sinorhizobium terangae | reverse complement strand
CAGCGCCGTGCGTCCTTTAGGACGCACAAAGGACGCTGTAACTCTTTGAGCCTATGCATCGTGCTTTCTGAAAATCGGGTCCGATTTTCGGGCCGATGCGCTAGCGACCGTCAAGCTCGAACACGTGATGATGGATGTGCCCTTCGAACATCTCGAGCAGGCCCTTCGTCAATTCGCGGCTTTCGTAGCGCGCAGGTGATTCAAGCGCCCGCGCCAGCGCCTCGCGGTCGTCATAGGCGGTGGAAAGAACCATCGCGAACGGCGTCGCCCCTTCGTCGCGCTCCACGGCATGGAGAACCCGGACTTCCCGGACGCCCGGAAAGGCCTGCCAAAGCGGCATCAGCTTCTCTGCGATATAGGCGCGGAATGCTTCTTCCCGACCGGGATGGATCACGCCCTCGAACAGGGCCTGTCGAATGATCATGCTGTCTTCTCCACTTCAGTTGGCGACGTTCGGCGATTTCTGGCCGGCGAAATGGGCGGCGAGATTGGCGAGCACGAGTCTCCCCATGGCCAGCCGCGTCTCGACCGTCGCACTGCCCTGATGCGGCATGAGCACGGTATTCGGCGTCGAATGGAATTCACTGCGGATCTTCGGCTCGTTGACGAAGACGTCGAGCCCCGCACCCGCGATCGTTCCGGACCTCAGCGCCTCGATCAAAGCGTCCTCGTCGACCACGCTGCCGCGCGCGACATTGACCACGATGCCCTGCGGGCCAAGTGCTTCAAGCACGGAGGCGTCGACGATGTTCTTTGTTGCCGCACTCGCCGCCACGCAGACGGCGAGCACGTCGCTGTCGCGGGCGAGATCGGCTGGGCTTTCATGGGCCACCCACTCGACGTCGGTCAGCCTGGACCGGTTCCAGTAACGCACCGACATGCCGAAGGCCTCGGCGCGAAGCGCCAATGCACGCCCGATCTGACCGAGACCGAGAACGCCAATCCGCTTGCCCTTCGGGCTATGGCCGAGCGGCAATTGTTCGCCCGATGCCCAGCGGCCTTCCCGCACCAGCCTGTCGCCGTCGCCGAGCCGGCGCAGGACCGCAAGCATGAGCGCGATACCGAGATCCGCGACATCGTCCGTGAGCACGCCCGGTGTCGTCGTCACATCGATGTCGCGGCTGCGCGCATAAGCAAGATCCACCTTGTCCGTGCCGACCCCGTTGATCGCGATGATCCCGAGTGAGGGAAGCTTCTCAATCCAGTCATTGGAAAGGCCCGTGCCGCCGCCGGTCGCAACCGCGCGGATCGACCGGAGTGCCGCTTCGAGCGCCGGCCGGTCGGCGGCCTCGTAGAGCCTGTGAACCGTGTAGTCCCGGTGAAGCTCCTCCATGATGGGCGGCATCATTGGCTCTACGAGCAACAGATCTGGTTTCACGTCTAAACTCCAATTGCTGAGATGTCGCTCAAAACTGAGCGGCATTTTGGGACGATGACATGTGTGGAAACAAAGACTTGAGGCGCGCCGAAGTTCGCTTGAAGGCGGCGCGCTTCACTTGCGCCGACGATCAGGAAATCTGGCCGAGGAAGAATCGTGTGCGCTCGTGTTGCGGGGCACTGAAGAAAGTATCGGGCGTTGCGACTTCGAGAATTTCGCCGCGGTCCATGAAGACGACACGGTCGGCGACGCTTCGCGCGAAGCCCATCTCGTGCGTCACGCACAGCATGGTCATGCCTTCGCTCGCGAGATCGACCATTGTGTCGAGGACCTCCTTGACCATTTCCGGATCGAGCGCCGAGGTCGGCTCGTCGAAAAGCATGATCTTCGGATTCATGCACAGCGCACGCGCGATCGCCACGCGCTGCTGCTGTCCGCCCGAAAGCTGCGCAGGATATTTCGCCGCCTGCTCGGGGATACGCACGCGCCGAAGAAACTTCATGGCGGTCTCCTCGGCCTCGGCTTTCGTAATGCCGCGCACTTTCATCGGAGCGAGCGTGCAATTCTCGAGCACCGTCATGTGAGGGAAGAGGTTGAACTGCTGGAAGACCATGCCGGTCTCCTGACGGATCAGGTCGACATTTTTTCCACCGGCGGTCAGGTCGTGACCGTCGACGACGATCTTGCCCGAATGAATGGTCTCGAGCTGGTTGATGCAGCGGATCATCGTCGACTTACCAGAGCCCGAAGGTCCGCAAATGACGATCCGTTCGCCGCGACCAACGGTCAGGTTGACGTTTTTCAGGGCATGGAAGGACCCATACCACTTGTTGACGTCCTCCATGCGCACGGCCGGATCAGAAGCCCCGCGCGACCGGGGGGCGGAGGCGATTTCGCTTACCATGTTCATCGCGAGGGGCTCCCGTTTTGTTATTTCGCTTTGGTCACGAATTCCGGCAGCGGAGAACCAAGCCATTTTTCGTGGATGGCATTGAGCTGTCCGTCAGCCTTGACCTTGTCGAGGAAGGTGTTGACGAAGGTGAGCATCTCGCTCGATCCCTTGCGGACGGCGATGCCCTGAACCTGCTGGTTCAACACGAGCTTCTGGTTGAACCGCCCGGGAGCGGCCGCCTCGATCTGCTGGGCGACGACGTTGGACACGCCGATCAGTTCGACCTGGCCGGAAAGCAAGGCCTGCACCGCACTGGCGTCGTCGTCAAAACGCTGGATGTTGGCGTCCTGCGGGGCGATCTTGGTGACCGCCGTGTCCTGCGTGCTGGCGCGCGCCACGCCGATCGTCTTGCCGGCCAGATCTTCCGGTTTTGCGACAGCCAGATCCTGGGCACCGAACACGCCGATCGAGATGCCGGCGTAAGGCTGGGAGAAGTCGACGTTCTTGGCGCGCTCTTCGGTGATGCCCAGCGAAGCGACGAGCAGGTCAACCTGGTTGCTTTGCAGATAGGGGATGCGGTTCGGGCCCGTCACGGGCACGATCGTCACCTCGACGCCGAGCTCCTTGGCAAGCAATTTGGCGACATCGGCGTCATAGCCATCTGGGTTGTTGCTCGCGTCCATGATTCCGAATGGCGGAAAATCGACCAGCATCCCGACCTTGACCGTTCCGGCCGACTTGATCGCCTCCACCGTCTGCGCGGCGGCGGGGGACACGAAACCGGCAAGAAGTGCAGCGCCAAGAACTGACATTGCCATGCGTCTCGAAATATTCATTCTTCCTTCCCTTTCACATACCGGCCTCCCGCCGGCGGGGCCCGTCAACGTGCCGTTGCGCGGGAAAAACGGGTTTCCATTCGGCGTGCGACCAGCGACAGCGGCCAGCACAAGAGGAAATAGATAGTGGCCACCGTCCCGAAGACGAGGAATGGGCTGAACGTCGCATTGTTAATGATCTGCCCTTGCCGGGTCAGTTCGGTGAAGCCGATGATCGAGGCGAGCGACGTGCCCTTGATCAGCTGGACCATGAAGCCGACCGTCGGCGCGACTGCGATGCGGACCGCCTGGGGCAGGATCACGTGGCGCATGGAATGGTAATAGCGCAGGCCAAGCGCCGTCGCGGCCTCGCGCTGCCCCTTCGGCACGGCCTCGATGCAGCCGCGCCAGATTTCGCCGAGAAAGGCGCTGGCGTGGAGCGCAAGCGCAACAGCCGCAGCAATCCACGGGTTGATCGCAAAGCCGAAGATATTCATGCCAAAGTACACCAGGAAAAGCTGCATCAGCAGCGGGGTTCCCTGGAAGAGGCGGATGAACCCGGTGGCGAGGCGACGGAAAGCCCGCACTTCGGACACGCGCATCAACGCCATCAACAGTCCGCCGATGCTGCCGCCGGCAAAGGCGATTGCCGAAAGCGCGATCGTCCATTGCGCCGCCACAACAATGATGAGGAACTCGTTCCAGCCGAAGACTCTGATCATGGCGGTGCTCCTAGCGGCTGAGCGGATATTTGAAGGCCATTTTCTCGATCGCGTAAAACAGCGCGGAGAAGCCGACCGACAAAGCGAGATAGATCAGGGTGACCGTGATATAGACCTCGAAACTCGCAAAGGTCGCGGATTGGAGGTCGTTTCCGGCTGCAGCCAGGTCGTCCGCCGAGATCACGGACACGACGCTGGTATTCAGCATCAGGTAGATGAACTGGCTGGTAAGCGCAGGATAGACGGTGCGCAGTGCCGGCTTCATGATGATGTAGCGAAAGATCTGCGCCCTCGACAGTCCGAGAGCCCACCCCGCCTCCACCTGGCCCTTGTGGATCGACTCGATGCCGGCGCGAATGATCTCCGTGCCATAGGCACCGAAATTGACAACAAGCGCCAGGAGCGCCGCGCTGTTCGGAGACAGCCTCAGGCCAAGCGATGGCATGCCGAAGTAGATGAAGAAGATCTGCACGAGGAATGGCGTGTTGCGGATGATCTCAATGTAGCCATCGATCCCGGTACGGACGATCTTCGGCCCGGACGTCTTTCCCCAGGCGCAAATGACGGAGACGACAAGGCCGATCAGCATGGCGGCGCATGACAGGCGAACGGTCAGCCAGGCGCCGATCAGCAACTGGTCGAAGGACGCCAGCACGGGCGTGAAATTGAACTCGTACATGCAGGGACCTCCTCCCAAGACATCGAGACGGGACGTCGCGCCTCCTCGCGTCCTCGTTACTTAGATCGATCTAAAATGTTTGCCAGCAGGCGTCAACCACAAATGAGCATCAATTTTCACATGGGACGGCCGCAGGACTCCCGAACGTGCAGGGCGGTGTCGTTTACCACGCGGCGCGGCGGCAAGTCGGGATTGGCGATACGTTCGAGGAGAAGCCGCGCCGCCATCTCGCCGATCGTCACCGGCCCGGTCGAGACCGACGTGAGTTTTGGCCGGATGGCTTCTTCATCCGCCACATCGTCGAAGCCGATCAGGGAGAGATCGCGACCGATCGTCAAACCGCAGTCGTGAAGTCCTGCGGAGAGCCCGAGAGCAACAAGATGATTGAAGCAGATCACCGCTGTGGGCCGCGTCGCCTGATCGAACAGAAGATGCGTTGCGCTGGCGATTTCTCCGAGCTGCGCCGGAAAGTGGATCAGGATTCCGGGATCGAGCGCCTTTGACAGCATGGCGTCGCGGAATCCATCGACGCGCTCCTGATAGGCCGATTGGACCGGGCCATGGGCGGCAAAGGCGATCTTCTCATGGCCGAGCGAAGCGAGATAGTCCACCGCCTGGCGCATCCCGGCGGCATAATCGGCTCCGACATAGTCCATGTCGAAGGAGATATGGCGCAACACCTGCACGACCGGCATGCCCCAATCCGCTATCTCTTCGGACAGGGCTGGCGGCGTGTCTGCGGCGGGGCAGAGAATGACCCCGTCCACACCGTGTTCCCGCATCCGTTGGAGGAGCGTTGCCTGCCGCTCGACCTTGTCCCCGCTGTTGGCGAGGAGAACCACCTTGCCGGTCTCCCCGATGACCTCCTCGATACCCGACAGAAGCTCCGCAAAGAAGGGATTGGTGAGATTTGGGACGATGGCGCCGATGATCTGGCTGCGTTCGACGCGCAGGCGGGCCGCGCCGATATTGTAAACGTAGCCGAGATCTCGCATTGCCTGCTCGACGCGGCTGCGCGTCTCGCTGCCGACCAGCGGGCTCTTGCGAAGAACTAGGGACGCGGTCGCGCGGGAGACGTTTGCATGTCGCGCGACATCGAGAAGCGTAACGCGGCTCTTTTTTCGTTCGTCAAAGGACATTGAATACCAACGGGAAAAGAATGGTGGTGGGGGAACTATAGTCAACAACGAGTGTCGGGCAAACGCTGCCGAGTCTCTGGCGCCGTCACCCGAAGGCCTCGTTCTGTTAGAGCATCCCGCTTAAACTTCTCAGAATCGATCACGTTCATGATTTTGGGTCGATTCGACCCAAAATCATCGTGATCTAATGCAGGCTGCCAACACCCAGCAGCCGTTCGACGGTCACATGATCCTGCGAAAGCTCCACCGGCGTTCCAGTCCAGGCGATCCGTCCCCGCTCCAGCACGATGACATGGTCGGCGAAATCCAGCGCACTCTGTATGCGCTGTTCGACGAGCACTATCGTCATGTCGCCGGTTCTGGCAAGCTCGGCAAAGACCTTCATGAGCTCTTCGCAGATGACCGGTGCCAGGCCTTCGAGCGGCTCGTCCAGCAGCAACACTGATGGCCGTCCGAGGATCGAGCGGGCGGTCGACAGCATCTGTTGCTCTCCGCCGGAGAGTTGCGAGCCGAGATTCCTGCGCCGCTCATGGAGGCGCGGAAACATGTCGTAGGCTTCCCTGAGCGCGCTCTTCGGCCGGCCCTTGAGCCCAACGAAGAGGTTTTCCTCTACGGTCAGCGTGGGAAACACGCAGCGCGCCTGCGGCACGAAACCGAGACCACTCAAGGCCCGCGACGCGCTTGGCAACGCGGTGACATCGGTCTCGCCGATGCGGATGCGCCCTTCGTATTGGCGCGTCTGGCCGGCGAGTGTTGCGAGCAGCGTCGTCTTTCCCATGCCGTTGCGCCCGAGCACGGCGAGACGCGCGCCGGCCGGCACCGAAAAGGAAATGCCTTCAAGCACCCGCGTCGGCCCATAGCCTGCGGACAGGTCTTCGACCTCAAGCGGCGTGGCCGGCATTGGCATAACTCCCGAGATAGGCTTCACGTACCCGTGGGTCCTTGGTCACGTCAGACGGCGAACCGTCGAAGATGATCGTGCCGTTGGCCAGCACGATCACCCGCCTGGCGAAGCGGAACACAAGATCCATGTCATGCTCGATCATCAGTACGGCAAGGTCGGCCGGAAGGTCGGCCAGCGCCTGTTCGATACGGCCCGTGTCGCTTTGCGGCACGCCGGCGGCCGGTTCGTCGAGGAGCAGCACCCGCGGTCTTAGCGCCAGTGCCACGGCGATCTCCAAAAGCCGCTGCTGGCCATAGGCGATCTCGCTGACATGCCGGTGCATCTGGTCGCGCAGCCCGAGCTTGCCGATAAGATCGTCGACTTCCGTCATGACCTCGGGCATTGCGAGGTAATTCCCGAAAAAACGCCCTGCCCGGCCGTCGCGCTGCAGGACTGCAAGCGCCACGTGTTCCGCCGGAGTCATGTCCTGGAAGAGACGCGTCACCTGGAACGATCGCACGAGACCCCTCCGAACGCGTCCGATGGCATCCACTCGGGTGATATCTTCGCCGCCGATCCGGACCTCGCCGGAATCGGGCTTCAGGTTCCCGGTGACCAGGTTGACGAAGGTCGTCTTTCCCGCGCCGTTCGGGCCGATCAATGCCACACGATCGCCCGGCGCCATGGCAAGGCTGACATCGTTGGTGACGGCGAGGCCGCCGAACGATCGCTTCAGATTCCGAACCTCGAAGATGGCACTCATCGGCGCGCCTCCCTCCAACGGATCGCCACGGCGGCGATCGTGCCGTAGAGACCATTGGGCGCAAAGAGCACGACGGCGATCAGCAGAGCACCGACCATCGTCAGCCAGTGGAAGGGGTTGGCAGCAGAAACGATATCCTCGAAGAACATGAACACGATCGTGCCGGTAAGTGCGCCAAAGAGCGAACCCGTGCCGCCGAGCACCAGCATGACCAGGCTCTCGGCTGAGAGCGTGAAGGAGAGGCTGTCGAGGCCGACCACCTGCGTCGAGATGGCGTTGAGCGCACCGCCGGCCCCGGCCACCGCACCGGAAATCATGTACATCTTGACCAAGGTGACCTTCGGCGAAGCGCCCATCGCACGAACGCGGACTTGATCCTCCTTGATGCCGCGGCAGAGCATGCCGAAGGGCGAGCGCACGACAAGGCGCAAGAGCGTGAACACGACCGCAAGCAGGACGATGCCGAAGACGTAAGCCGTGCGGCCCCAAAGGTCGAACGCGAAAAGCCCGAGCAGCGGATCGGGCGCGATGCCAGCGAGCCCATCGCTGCCGCCCGTCCAGGCCGAGGCCTTGTTGGCGAACTCGTGAAACAGATGGATGAGCGCGATCGACAATACGAGCTGCGGGAGACCGTGGGCCCTCAGGATCACCACGCCGCAAAGAAGCCCCGCAACAATGCCGCCGAGAATGCCGCAGGCGAGCATGAGCAGCGGATCCGTGATGCCGAAATGGACGGCGGCGATGCCGGCCGCATAGGCGCCGGTTCCGAACAGGGCCGCATGGCCGAGCGTCGCCACCCCGCAATAGCCCGTCACGAGGTCGAGGGATAGCACCAGGAGCGCGATCGTCGTCATGCGCGTCAGCAGCGCCAGATTGTTTGGAAACAAAAGGTAGCCGACGATGGCGAGTGCGAGGATCACGGCAAGGCCGGCGAGGTCGCGGCCGAGTTTTCGCCGGTTGCCATGCGCTCTCGCCAGTGCGTCGTCCATCGTCGCCATGGTCACGATCTCGCCCTCCCGGCAAGGCCGCGCGGGAAGACGCAGACAATTGCGATGACGGCGAGATAGAAGAAGAACTCGCCGAATTCCGGCACGAGGTAGCGGCCCGCCGTATCGATGCCGCCCAGCAGAAGGCATGCAACAAGGGCGCCCGGTATCGAGCCCGCGCCGCCGACGGAAACGACGACCAGGAAGGTCACCATGTAGCGCAGCGCGTAGTAGGGTTCGACGGGGAGCAGTTCGGCGCCCACCACACCGCCCAGGGCAGCGAGACCGACGGCAACAGCAAAGCTCACCGCGTAGACGATTTCGGTACGCACCCCGAGGGCTGCCGCCATCGCCGCGTTGTCGACGGCCGCCCTGAGCTTCACGCCGAAAGCGGTTTTTTCGATCGCGTACCAGAGGGCGGCTGCGACGGCGAGCCCGCAAAGGATCGCGAACAGGCGGTGGGTGGTGATCGAGCGGAAGCCGAGATCGACGGACCCCCGGAGCTCCGTCGGCAAGGGGATCGTCTTCAGCGTCGGGCCAAAGACATAGTTGGCGATGCCGATGATGCAGAAGGTGATCCCGATCGTCATCAAGACCTGCGTCAATTCCGGTGCCCCGTAGATACGGCGATAAAGCAGCCGCTCGATCGGGATGGCGATGAGGATCGTGCCAAAGACCGCGATCATCAGGGCGATCCCATAGCCGAGCCCCATGTCGCGTGCCACATAGGAGGCGATGTAGCCGCCGATCATTGCGAAGGCGCCATGAGCGAGATTGACCACTCGCATCAGCCCCATAGTGATGGAAAGACCGATCGAGATCACGAACAGCACCATGCCGTAAGCGAGCGCGTCGACCGCTATGCTGAAGACGGTTTGCATGTGCCCATCCCGTTTCCCGATGATGCGGGGTCGAGCCGCCGCCCCGCATCCAAGTCGCTGGCCGTTGCTATTTCAGCGCCGCAAGGCCGGGATCGCCCTGCTTCTCGAAAGTCTGGATCTCCTTGTTGTAGTAGGATCCGTCCTCGGCCTTGGCGACCTCGCGCAGATAGATGTTCTGGATAATGTGGCGGGATTCCGGGTCGATCAAGACGGGCCCGCGTGGGCTCGTCCAGGAAAGCCCCTTGACCGCATCGACCGCCTTTTGCGCATCCTGCTCGCCGCCGGTCGCCTCGATCATCTTGTAGATGACATGCATGCCGTCGTAGGCGCCGACGGCAGGGAAGGAAAGTTCAGCGGGATTGCCGATCGCCTTGCCGGCGGCCTCGACGAACGCCTTGTTTTCGGGAGAGTCGTGCGAGACGGCATAGTGGAACGTCGTCTGAAGTCCGAGCGCAGCTTCACCCAGCGCCGGAAGGTCGGACTCCTGCGTCAGGTCGCCCGGCGCAAAGAGCTTGATGCCCGCATCCTTGAGCCCGTTTTCGTTATAGGCCTTGACGAAGCCGAGCGTCGTCGGGCCGGACGGCAGGAAGGCGAAGACGCCCTGGGCGCCCGAATCCTTGACGCGCTGCATGATCGGCGAGAAATCGTTGGTGGCGAGCGGCATGCGGATCGCCTCGACGATCTCGCCGCCCGCCGCTTCGTACGCCTTCTTGAAGGCGTTCTCGGCATCGACGCCCGGGCCGTAATCGCTGACGACCGATATCACCTTCGAGACACCTGCATCCTTCGCGACCTTGGCGATCGGCGTCGAGGTCTGCCAGAGCGTGAACGAGGTGCGCACGACCAGCGGGCTCTTGGTGACGATCGCCGAGGTCGCGGCATTCATGATCACCAGCGGCACATTCCCCTGCTCGAGTAACGGCGTCACCGCCATCGCGTCGGGGGTGAAATAGAAGCCGGCGAGATACTGTACGCCCTCCTTGACGACGAGCTCCTGCGCCAACGCCTTGGACTGGGCCGGATCCGCCTGCGGCACGTCCCGGTAGATGACCTCGACGTCGTCGTCGCCGACCTTGCTGCCGTTCAGCGCCATATAGGCGTCGATGCCCGCCTTGAAATTCTTGCCCTGCAGCGCAAACGGGCCTGAAAAAGGTCCAATTACGCCAATCTTGATCGTGTCCGCTTCGGCTGCCCCGCTCATTGCCAATGCCGCCAGCGCGGCGAGAATGATCCGTTTCATTTTTCCTCCCTGCGACAGCCGGCTCACTCCGTCCGGCATCGTCTATTTATTAGTGTTCAACCCCATCCCGTCAGTCTGTCATCTCCAACCGCGATAAATAATGAAATGTCCGCGCTCGTTCCATAACTGCTGGGTTATGTTACCACGACGAATGTTGAGCCTAGGTTCTCCCTGCCAAGATAACGCGTCGGCGCTCAAAACACATGCTCCGCCACTGTCGAGGGCGGCCGACGTGGCCATGTCGTAGTCGTGATCAAAACGGCAGGCCCACATAATTTTCCGCGAGCGCGGTGGCAGCCGCCCGCGAATGGGTGAGATAGTCGAGCTCGGCCTCCTGGATCTTCTGGTCGAAGTCGCTGGTGTCCGGGAAACGGTGCATCATCGTCGTCATCCACCAGGAAAAACGGACCGCCTTCCAGACGCGCGAAAGCGCTCGCGCCGAATAGGCATCCAGGCCGGCATTGGAGCGATCCTCGTAATGCTCAAGCAGCCCCTCGTAGAGATAATGCACGTCGCTTGCGGCGAGGTTCAGCCCCTTGGCGCCGGTCGGCGGCACGATATGGGCTGCATCTCCGACAAGAAACAACCGGTGAAAGCGCATCGGCTCAGCGACGAAGGATCGAAGCGGTGCGATCGATTTCTCGAAGGACGGTCCGGTCACCACCCGTTCGGCATGGTGGGCCGGCAGGCGGCGGCGCAGTTCGTCCCAGAAGCGCTGGTCGTCCCATTCCTCGAGCTTTTCGTCGCGCGAGCACTGGATGTAGTAGCGGCTGCGACTCATCGATCGCATCGAACAGAGGGCGAAACCGCGCGGATGGTTGGCGTAGACCAGTTCGGGGCTGACCGGCGGCACGTCGGCGAGGATGCCGAGCCAGCCGAACGGGTAGACCTTCTCGAAGGTGCGGATCGCCTTTTCCGGCACTGCCCTGCGGCTCACCCCGTGCGATCCGTCGCAGCCGGCAATGAAATCGCACTCAATGCGGTGCGTGCTGCCACCCTTCTCGTAGGTGACATAGGGCGCATCGCCGTCGAAATCATGCGGCGTAACGTTCACCGCCTCGTAAACCGTCGATGCACCGGTTGTTTCCCGACAGCCCATCAGATCGCGGGTGAGTTCCGTCTGACCGTAGATCAGCACGCGCTTGCCGTCGGTCAAGCCGAAAAGATCGATGCGATGATCGCGGCCGTCGAAGGCGAGCGAGACCCCATCATGCGGGAGCCCTTCGGCATACATACGCGCGCCGGACCGGGCCTCGTCCATGAGCCGCACGGTACCCTCCTCCAGCACCCCGGCGCGAACCCGGCCAAGGATATGATCCTTGCTGGCGCGGTCGAGGATAACGTTATCGATCCCGGCATGAGTCAGCAATTGCCCGAGCAGGAGACCGGACGGTCCCGAACCGATAATGACGACCTGCGTTCGCATGGACCTCCTCCCGTTGAGCACGTCGTTCGCGCGTTCGAACTTTTGGCCGCCCGCGAACCGGCTGCCCGACGTTGGCCCCGCACAAGAATTGTCTTTTGTCAGGAAGTTTGCGCGCCGCCCCGGCCTGTCTCAATGGACATTTCAGCCAAGAAATTGCACTTATCGAACATTGGCATTGGGTGAAAAAGATGAAGCGGGCGATCCCGACATATGAACTTTACGGTGAGGAGTCTGGAGAACGTCCGGATTTCTGGCTGCATTGCGAGACGATCCCTTCACGCAGCAGCCTGCACCATTGGGAAATCGGCCTTCACCGCCATGAGAGCTTTTTTCAGATCCTGTACATCGCCGGAGGGTCGGGCGACGCCATATTAAGCGAGACGTCGCAGGCGATCTCTCCGCCGGCCGTGATCACCATTCCGCCCACGGTCAGCCATGGCTTCCGCTTTTCCCGTGACATCGACGGTTTCGTCTTCACGATCCTCGCATCGCACCTGCCGGCCGTCCCGGGCGGCCGCAGCAGACTGGGTACATGGCTGGCAAAACCTTGCCTGACGCCGCTCGGCGAAAGCGAGGACGGCCGCTACGTCGCCGAGACCTTGCAGCGCCTGGCGGAGGAATGGGCAGCGCGGGGCAATCACCGCACCGGCCTGCTCGACGCTTATCTCTCGACGGTACTGGCGCTGACGGCGCGGCTCGCCGAAGCGCCGCGTATCGACGCGGCTGCCGCGGAAAGCGAAAACGAGCGCCGGATGGAGCGGTTCGACGCGCTACTCCGACAGCACGTTCTTGCGCACCGACCGGCGGCGTTCTACGCGCGCGAACTCGGGCTGTCGCAGACACATTTGAACCGCGTGGTCCGGTCGATGACGGGGCAGAGCGTGCACGAGGTCATCGCCGAAAGGCTCTTGAACGCGGCGCGGCGCGAGCTCGTCTTCACGCGTGCGAGCGTCCAGGAAATAAGCTTCCGCCTCGGCTTTTCAGACGCGGCCTATTTCTCACGCTTCTTCGTCCGTCACGTCGGGACCACACCGCGGGCCTGGCGCATGGCCGAGCGGCAAAAGCTTGGCGTGTGACGGTGCGCGCTGTCTCGTCGGGGGCGGTTGAACAGGCCGCCTAAGACGCCTGCATTTCCTCGATGGAATCCACCCGATCCGGATAGAAGGCCATGTGGTCCTTGATTTCGCGCACCGCCGCATGCGGGTCTTCATAGGTCCAGATGGCGTTCTTCGAGCGGTCGCCGCCTGGTGTGATGCTGTAATAGGAAGCATCGCCCTTGTAGGGGCAATGTGTCGAGTGCTCGGTGCGTGCAAGCAGCGACATGTCGACGTCCTCGCGGGGAATATACTGCACTGGCGGATAGGACGCCTCGCGCAGGGTCAGTGCATCGCGCGTATCGGCAACAACGCGGCCGTCGAGCTTGACGACAACGCGCGCCGGATTGTGGTCGATGGTGATCGGATGATCGGGCCCGGGAATTTTGATCGGCTTGTCTAACATCAGCGAACGCCTCCGGATTTGATCCTTCTTACATAGGGTCAGGCCTCCCGCTTCCCAAGGGCGGCAACTCCGATCGGGCTGCACGCGACCGGACGTCGAAAAAACAGGGTTGACGCAGCGGCGATATCGGTGACTATTTGCATCCATTCACCAGGGGGGTCCCGGCAAGGGGCTGAGATACTGCTAAAGTGCGCAGTGACCCGTTGAACCTGATCCAGTTCATACTGGCGTAGGGACGGTGCGGACGTGCGAAGGCCAGGATTCCGTGTTCCCGTGATCCATCGGCGCAGCGTCTTTTCATCCTTCCGGCTTCAGAACTGGGTCTCCAACGCGAAAACTTTGGAGCCTCAAGATGAATGTTTTCAAGCCTCTCGCAGCGCCCTCGGTCACGCAGGGCCCTCTTCCGGCCTCGCAGAAAGTCTACAAGCCCGGCGAGATCCATCCCGATATCCGCGTGCCGATGCGCGAGATCGCCCTGCATCCGACCTCTGGCGAGCCGCCGGTCACCGTCTATGATTCCTCCGGCCCCTATACGGCCGAGGGCGCGGACATTCGCATCGAGGCCGGCCTGCCGCCACTTCGCCGCGACTGGATCCTTGGGCGCGGTGACGTCGAGGCCTATCAGGGCCGCAGCGTCAAGGCGGAGGACAACGGCTTTGCGACCGGCGAGAAACTGACGCCCGAATTTCCCGTTCGCCACCAACCGCTGCGTGCCAAGGGCGGGCAGGCCGTCACCCAGCTCGCCTATGCCCGTGCCGGCATTATCACGCCGGAAATGGAATTCATCGCCATCCGCGAAAATCTCGGCCGCAAGGCGGCAAAGGAGGCGCTTCAGCGCGATGGCGAAAGCTTCGGCGCATCGGTTCCCGATTTCGTCACCCCGGAATTCGTCCGCCGGGAAGTCGCCGCCGGCCGGGCGATCATTCCGGCCAACATCAACCATCCGGAATCGGAACCGATGATCATTGGCCGCAATTTCCTGGTTAAGATCAACGCCAATATCGGCAATTCCGCCGTCACCTCGTCGATGGCCGAAGAAGTCGAGAAGATGGTCTGGGCGACGCGCTGGGGCGCCGACACGGTCATGGACCTTTCGACCGGCCGCAACATCCACAACATCCGCGAATGGATCATCCGCAATTCGCCAGTGCCGATCGGCACGGTGCCGCTCTATCAGGCGCTGGAGAAGGTGAACGGCATCGCCGAGGATCTCACCTGGGAGGTCTATCGCGACACGCTGATCGAGCAGGCCGAGCAGGGTGTCGACTATTTCACCATTCATGCGGGCGTGCGGCTGCACTACATCCCGCTGACCGTCAACCGCGTTACCGGCATCGTCTCGCGCGGCGGTTCGATCATGGCGAAATGGTGCCTGCATCATCATCGCGAGAGCTTCCTCTATGAGCACTTCGAGGAGATCTGCGACATCTGCCGCGCCTATGACGTCTCCTTCTCGCTCGGCGACGGCCTCAGACCCGGCTCGATCGCCGACGCCAACGACGCCGCGCAGTTTGCGGAACTGGAAACTCTCGGGGAACTCACCAAAATCGCCTGGGCGAAAGATTGCCAGGTGATGATCGAAGGCCCCGGCCACGTGCCGATGCACAAGATCAAGGAGAACATGGACAAGCAGCTTGAAGTCTGCGGCGAAGCACCCTTCTACACGCTCGGGCCGCTGACGACCGATATCGCTCCCGGCTACGACCACATCACCTCGGGCATCGGCGCGGCGATGATCGGCTGGTTCGGCACGGCCATGCTCTGCTACGTGACGCCGAAGGAGCATCTGGGGCTGCCCGACCGCGATGACGTCAAGACGGGCGTCATCACCTACAAGATCGCGGCCCACGCCGCCGATCTCGCCAAGGGACATCCGGCCGCCCGCATCCGCGACGACGCGCTGTCGCGCGCCCGCTTCGAGTTCCGCTGGGAGGACCAGTTCAACCTCTCGCTCGATCCGGAAACCGCCCGCAATTTCCACGACGAGACGTTGCCGAAGGAAGCGCACAAGGTCGCGCATTTCTGCTCCATGTGCGGCCCGAAATTCTGTTCGATGCGGATCTCCCACGACATCCGTGCCGAAGCACAGAAGGAGGGGCTCGCGGCCATGGCCGAGAAGTATCGCGAGGGCGGCGACCTCTACATGCCGGTCGATGAGGCGGAGCGGCTGGCCAAGCGGACACCGGCCGAATGACCATGCGGGTCCTCGTCAAGGGAGCCGGCGTTGCCGGCCTCGCCGTCGCGCGCGAACTCGTAGCGCGTGGCGCTGATATCACGGTCGCGGAGCCAGAGCCGGGCTTCGCCGCAGCCGCATCCTGGTACGCCGGCGGCATGCTTGCGCCCTGGTGCGAGCGGGAAAGCACCGACGAAACCGTGCTCACGCGCGGCCGCGGCGCCGCCGACTGGTGGGACCGCGCGCTTCCCGGAGAAGTCCGGCGCAACGGAACCCTGGTCGTCGCGCTACCGCGTGATGCCGGCGAACTAAAGCGCTTCGCGTCCAGGACCTCTGGTTACCAGTGGCTCGATGCCGACGGCATTGGCGCGCTGGAGCCGGCGCTCGCCGGTCGGTTCCGGCAGGCGCTGTTCTTCCCCGGGGAAGCGCATCTCGACCCGCGCCGGGCGCTTTCGCTTCTCAGCGAAAAACTGGCGGCGCGGGGCGTCGCTTTCGTTCGCGACGAAGACGAGGGCCGCTTCGACCTCGTCGTCGATTGCACCGGTGCGTCGAAGATCGGCAGCCTCGAAGGCTTGCGCGGTGTTCGCGGCGAAATGCTCTATCTCGAGACGGATGAGCTCGAACTGTCGCGGCCGGTGCGCCTGCTGCATCCGCGCATTCCGCTCTACATCGTGCCACGCGGCGATGGGCTCTTCATGTGCGGGGCGACGATGATCGAGCGCGACGATGCTGGCCCGATCACCGCCCGGTCGCTCATGGAGTTCCTGAACGCAGCCTACGCTCTCCATCCGGGCTTCGGCGAGGCGCGCCTCATCGAGACCGGAACCGGCGTGCGCCCCGCCTTTCCCGACAACCTGCCGCGCGTCCTCCGTGCGGGAAAAACCATCATCGTCAACGGCCTTTACCGCCACGGCTTCCTCCTTTCGCCGGCGCTGGCGAGCGAAGCGGCCGGACTGGTCCTTGGCGAGCAAGACCGAAGGGAGATTTTTTAATGAGGCTGATCGTCAATGGCGAAGAACAGGACGTCTCCGCCGCCACGCTTTCCGAGCTCCTGGCTCAGCTCGATTTCGAAGGGCACTGGCTCGCAACCGCCGTCAATGGCGAATTGGTTCACCGAACCGATCGGGCAAACCGCCGGCTCAATGATCGCGACCGGATCGAAATTCTTTCGCCGATGAAGGGAGGCTGAAGATGCTGACATTATACGGACAGGAGCTCGGCTCGCGCATGCTGCTTGGAACGGCGCGATACCCCTCCCCCGCCATCCTCGCCGATGCCGTTCGGCAGGCGGGCACCGAGGTCGTCACGGTATCGCTCCGCCGTGAAACGGCCGGCGGCCGACAGGGCGGCGCCTTCTTCGAACTCATCCGCGAACTCGGCGTGCGCGTCCTGCCGAACACCGCCGGCTGCCACACAGTGTCGGAAGCGGTGCTGACGGCGAAGATGGCGCGCGAGGTCTTTTCGACGAACTGGATCAAGCTCGAGGTCATCGGCCATCACGATACGCTTCAGCCGGACGTGTTCGGGCTCGTCGAGGCGGCGCGCATCCTTGCCGGCGAAGGGTTCGACGTCTTCCCCTATACAACCGATGATCTCGTGGTTGCCGAACGGCTGGTCGAGGCGGGCTGCAAGGTGCTAATGCCCTGGTGCGCGCCGATCGGCAGCGCCATGGGACCGCAGAACATCGCGGCGCTTCGAACCATGCGCGCGCATTTTCCCGATATGCCGCTGATCGTCGACGCCGGCATCGGCCGGCCCTCGCATGCGACGACCGTGATGGAGCTCGGCTATGACGCGGTGCTGCTCAACACCGCAGTTGCCGGCGCCGGCAATCCGGCGCTGATGGCCGCGGCTTTTGCCAAGGCGATCGACGCAGGGCATGCCGCTTTCGAAGCGGGCATGCTCGAACCGCGCGACATGGCCGTCCCCTCGACCCCCGTCATCGGAAAGGCAGTCTTCTCGTGAAGCTCGACCCGTTCTATCTCATCGTCGACAGCGCAGACTGGATCGAGCGCCTTGTGCCGCTCGGCGTGAAACTGGTGCAGCTTCGGATCAAGGACCGGAGCGATGAAGACATCCGGGGCCAAATCCGCGCCGCGAAGGCGGTCTGTGCCCTCCATGGCTGCCAATTGATCGTCAACGACTACTGGCAGATCGCAATCGAGGAAGGCTGCGACTTCGTCCACCTCGGCCAGGAGGACCTCGCCGAGGCCGACGTCGCGGCGATCCGTTCCGCTGGACTGAAGCTCGGCCTCAGCACCCATGACGGAACGGAGCTCGAAACGGCACTCGCCGCCAAGCCGGACTACGTGGCGCTTGGACCGATCTACCCGACGATCCTCAAGAAGATGAAATGGGAGCCGCAGGGGCTTGCCCGCATTTCCGCCTGGCGCGAGCGCGTGCGACCGCTGCCGCTGGTCGCGATCGGCGGATTGAACACCGACCGGCTCGAAGGCGTCTTCACCCACGGCGCAGACAGTGCGGCCGTGGTCACCGACATCACGCTGAATGCCGATCCGGAAGGGCGGACGCGGGAATGGATCGAAAGGACCGCGCGCTGGCGCTGAACCACACGCTTGCGAAGATGCGCGGCTGGATGACGGACGTCACGCCGCGCGATCTGCGCGCCGGTTGGAGGCGAGCGTCGGATCCTGGGCGTATACGAGCCCGGGCTGGACGATCCATTCCCCGGTCCGGAGCGACTGGACATCGAACCGGCCGCTCTCGTCGCGCGGCGCGACACCGACGAACCGATACTGAAGACCGTTGTCGTCGATGACGATCTCGCGGATCGGACGACCGGCGAGATGTCCGATTACGCTTCCTTCGAATTGCACGTTCGCCAGGATGAAATACTCAACTGGCAGATTCCGGCTGGTCTTCCAGGTAATCCTGAAGCCGTTCTTGATCTTCATCGTCTCTTACTCACTGCAAGCGGCGGTCACGCCGCCGATACTGATCTCCAGGCCGGGCCCGCTTGGCGCGACAACTGTGGAATTCTGAAGGCAACGCCCGCCAAAAACGGTATCCCGTTCCGCGCCACCGTGACCCGAAGTCGCATGGCAAATCGATACCTCACTCACCTCAAAGACATGAGGAACGCATAAGTTCCGGCAGGCCGGCACGTTGCCTTCGCTTGCGTCTTCGGTAAGGCGACCGTCAGCCTGCAGCTTCGGTCCGCGACTCGTCGGTCGCGGTCACGGCAAAGCTTCTTGTCACGGGAATCCAGCCAGCCCAAGTCCTTGGGCTGAAGAACCTCTTCCGGGCCGCAGACGCGGTGCTGCCGAATTTAAGATCTTGCAGCCGACTCCGCCGACGCGGAATTGCCGGAGAAAGCAAAGACGTCGATAGGTTCGTCGAGCCCCCTTACCGGATAGGAGCCGAGATTTGCCAACTCGCCCTGGCATTTCGCCATCTCGACGAAGGCCCTGGAGAGCAGAATGGGCCGCTTGATCACCTTTGTCAGGTTTTCGAGGCGGGACGCGATGTTCACGGCCGGCCCGATCACCGTGAAGTCGAGGCGTTTGCTTGAGCCGATGTTGCCGTACATCACGTCGCCGACATGGACGCCGATGCCGTAGCCGAGCGGTTCATGGCCCTTTTTCAGGTTCTCTTCGTTCAACTTGGCAAGCGCCGCCTGCGCTTCGCTGATCGCGCTGAGAAGATTGCTGCAGGCCATCGGATCGCTCAGCGGGAAAATCGCCAGCAGGCCATCGCCCATGAACTTGAGTATCTCGCCGCCATGCCGCTCGATCGGCTCGCACATCGCATCGAAATAGCCGTTCAGCAGCTCGATCACGTCGTCGCGCGGCCAAAGATCGGACAGTTTCGTGAAGTCGCGAAGATCGCAGATCAGGATCGCGGCGCCGACTGTCACGCCGCTGCCGCGCGTCGTCGCGCCGGCCAGGATCTGTTCGCTCGCATGCGGTCCGACATAGGTTTCCAGCAGCGTCCGGGCAAAGCGGTTCTTCAACCTGATCTCGCTGACAAGCGCCAGCACTGGCAGGAGATCGGCGAAGACCGCCATGTCGTCGTCGCTGAAGCCGCCCGGCCTGTCGCTAGCGAAGGTCACCGCATGCCGCTTGCCGAGCGTATGCTCGAGCGGCCAGATGAAATAGTCGGTGAGACCGCTGGCGCGCAGCTCATCGTAAAGGGGGTATTGCGGGCCGCCGGCCGCGGGGTCATCAAGGTGCGCCCGCACCTCCGACGCGCCGTTATTGAACTCGTGCAACGGACTGTTCAGATATTGCTCCGTGTCCTCGATGCCGTATTCATAGGTCTGGAGCTCCGCCTCCGACAGCCCCTTCCGCCAGAGGATGCGCGCACCGATCCATTGCGGATGGTGGATCCTGAAATGAAGCGTCGCCCGCGCGACCGGGACGCCGGCCGTCACCAGCCGTTCGCACATTTCCACGAAGATGTTATCGATGAAACGCTCGCCGCGCGTCTCGTTGATCAACCAGTCGACGATTTTCCGCCCTTGGATCGGCCGGTTTCCGTCGTCCTGGCGCGCCTCGGCAAGATCCGGATTCAATAGCGACTGCATTGCGACACTCCGTCATCGCCGACAGCGCCGTTGTATCTTCTCGGATCCAAACAGGTCGCTGCGGCACTTCGAATCGCTGCACGTTCCTACTGCAACCGACACTGATTCGAGCAGACATGCAGGATATACATTGGGGTAATGTGGCGCACCGCGGCGTGATTTTTAAGGGGTCGGTTGTGGAAAAGCCCCGGAACGACTGTCCCGGGGCTTTCTTGCCGTCTGACCGGGAGAAAAGTCAGGCGGCCTGAACCTTCTTCGAAACGCGTGCCCATTCGGGGATCCAGTCGCGATGCGCCGCAAGCAGATCGTCCACGAGCGACCAGATCTGGTCGAGGTCAAGCTCGGCCGCCGTATGCGGGTCCATCATCGCCGCGTGATAGAGGTGCTCACGGTTCTCGGTGACGAGCGCCTGAACCGTCAGTTCCTGGACGTTGATGTTGGTGCGGATCAGCGCGGTGAGCTGCGGCGGCAGCGCACCGATATAGGTCGGCTGGATGCCGGACGCATCGACCAGGCACGGCACTTCCGCAGCGCAGTTCTCCGGCAGCGACGTGATGCAGCCCTTGTTCCTGAGGTTGCCGTAGATGACCGAAGGCTCGCCCGTCCAGACCGAGTTCATGATCGATGAGGCATATTCGTGGCTCTCCGCGACCTCAATCGTCTCGGCCTCCTTGTAGGCCGCCGCCTGACCCTTCCAGCGCTCGATCTGCTCGATGCAGCGCTTCGGATATTCGTCGAGCGGGATACCGAATTTCTCAATGAGGTCCGGGCGGCCGTCCTTGATGAAATAGGGCGTGTACTCGGCGAAATGCTCCGAACTCTCGGTAACGAAATAGCCAAGCCGCGTCAGCATCTCGTAGCGCACCTTGTTCTGGCAGCGCGGGTTCCAGTGGCTGGGCTTCGGGAACCGCCCTTCGCGATAGCCGCGGATCAAATCCGGGTAGAGATCGCGATAGCTGCCGTCCTTCTGGCGGTGCTCGAACTTCAAATAAAAGGCCATGTGGTTGATACCCGCCGCGCGATAACGGATTTCCTCGACCGGA
This sequence comes from Sinorhizobium terangae, assembly GCF_009601505.1. Classification (GTDB taxonomy): domain Bacteria; phylum Pseudomonadota; class Alphaproteobacteria; order Rhizobiales; family Rhizobiaceae; genus Sinorhizobium; species Sinorhizobium terangae. Next base: position 55,313 of record NZ_WITC01000108.1, on the reverse strand, counting down.
ATGTCGAGATCGCGGGCAAGCTCGAAGGCCGTGCCCTGCACCGAATGGCAGAGGCCGACCTGCCGGATCGTCGGGTATTTCTCAGCAATCGCCCAGGTGTTGATCGCCATCGGGTTTACATATTGCAGCAGGATCGCCTTGGGGCAGACCTCAAGCATATCCTCGCAGATCTTCCAGAGATGCGGCACGGTGCGTAGGCCCCGCATGATGCCGCCGACGCCGAGCGTGTCGGCGATTGTCTGGCGCAGACCGTATTTCTTCGGCACTTCGAAATCCGTTACGGTGCAGGGCTCGTAACCGCCGATCTGGAAGGCGACGACAACGAAATCGGCCCCTTCGAGCGCCTTCAACTGGTTCGAATGGGTCTCGATCTTTGCCTTCACGCCGAGCGTGCGCACGAGCTTGCCGGCGACGATCTCGCTTTCGGCGAGACGTTCGGGGTTGACGTCCATCAGCGCGATGGTGGCGGCGGAAAGCGACGGGCGCTGCAAGACGTCGCCGATGATGTTCTTCATGAAGACGGTGGAGCCGGCGCCGATGAAGGTGATCTTGGGTTGCCTGGTCATTTGATACCTCTGTTTGAAGGTCATGCGGCTACATCGAAGGCGGCCCTGACGAGCCGTTCGGTGTAGGCGGTCTTGGGATTGGAAAGAATTTCGCTCACCGGTCCCTCTTCGACGATCTTGCCGTGCTGCATCACCACCACGCGGTGGCAGAGCGCACGCACGACCTTGAGGTCGTGGGAGATGAAAAGATAACTCAGGCCCCGCTCGTCCTGCAGCTTGCGCAACAAATCGATGATCTGGGCCTGTACCGAAAGGTCGAGCGCCGAGGTCGGCTCGTCGAGCAGGATGAACTCCGGCTCCAGCGCGATCGCCCGCGCAATGGCGATGCGCTGGCGCTGGCCGCCGGAAAACTCGTGCGGGAAGCGCGACAGGATGTTGGCCGGCATGCCGGCGCTGACGAGTGCGTCCTGGACACGCGCCAGCCGGTCCTGGCGATTCTCTCCGATGCCGTTGACGATCAGGCCTTCCTCGATGATCTGCCCGACCGACATGCGCGGATTGAGCGAAGCGAACGGATCTTGGAAGACGATCTGGATCCGCGAGCGCAATGGCCGCATCGCCTTGCGGTCCTTGCCGTGGATCGGCTGCCCGTCGAAGTAGATCTCGCCGCTGTCGGTGTTGATAAGCCGGATCAGCGCCTGGCCGAAAGTAGTCTTGCCCGAGCCGGACTCGCCGACGAGACCGAGTGTTTCGTGCCGTCGCAGGTGAAGGTTCAGACTGTCGACCGCGACGAGCTCCTTCAGCTCCGGCTTGAAGAAACCGCCCTTCTTCAGCATGAAGGAAACCCTGACATCCCGGCCGTCGAGCATGATCGGCGCATTGTCCGGCAGCGGATTGGCCGCGCCCGAGGGTTCGGACGCGAGCAGCCGGCGGGTGTAGGCGTGAAGCGGGTTGGCAAAGAGGGCGGCAGTGGTGTTGTGCTCCTTCACCTCGCCGTACTGCATCACGTAGACATAGTCCGAGAACTGCCGGACGACGGTCAGGTCATGGGTGATCAGGATCACGGCCATGCCGAGTTCCTTTTGCAGCTTGCGGATCAGATTCAAAATCTGCGCCTGCACGGTAACGTCGAGCGCGGTCGTCGGCTCGTCGGCGATCAGCACGTCCGGGTCGTTGGCGAGCGCCATGGCGATCATCACCCGCTGACGCTGGCCGCCGGAAAGCTGATGCGGATATTGGTTCAGCCGCGCCTCCGGATCCGGTATCTGCACATGGCGCAGAAGCTCCAGTGCCCGCTCGTTCGCCGCGCGACGGCTCATCCGCCGATGGGCGCGGATCGCCTCGATAATCTGGCTCCCGATCGTGTAGACGGGATTGAGTGAGCTCATCGGCTCCTGGAAGATCATCGAGATCCGATCGCCGCGCAGCGCCCGGCGCTGTTTCTTCGAAAACTTCAGGACGTCGCGGCCGTCATATTCTATGCGCGCCTGCGGAGCGATCGTCGCACGCTTGGACAAAAGCCCCATGACAGTCCGTGCCGTCACCGACTTTCCGGAGCCGGACTCGCCGACAATCGCCACCGTCTCGCCGCGATAGAGCTGGAAGGAGACATCCTTCACCGCCTCGACGGTGCCATGCTCGACCTTGAAAGTGACCGCCACCTTGCGGGCGTCGATGACCGGTCGCGTATCCTTGGTGTGGCGGTCGCACCTTTCTTCAGGAGCCGGGACAATGGTTTCTGTGGTCGCCATCGGCGTGCTCCTCAGTAGGGGTCGATTGCGTCGCGCAGGCCGTCACCAAGCGCGTTGAAGGCGAAGACGGTGACGAGCACGAAGGCGACGGGCGAGAGAATCCAGGGATAGGAACCGATCGCCGAGTAATTTGCCGTGTCCTGCAGCATCAGCCCCCAGGAAATGAGCGGCGGTTTCACCGCAAATCCGAGGAAGCCGAGGAAGGATTCGAGCAGCACCACCTGCGGGATCGAGAGCGTCACCGCGACGATGACGTGGCTCATCACATTCGGGAAGATGTGCTGGAAGATGATGCGCCGGTCCGTCGCGCCGATCGCGATCGCCGCGCGGACGTAGTCGATCCGCGCGAGCGCCAGCGTCTTCCCACGGACCTCCCGCGACATCTGCGCCCAGCCGAGCGCCGACATCACGATGATGACGAAGGCGAGGAACACGCTGGTCGGCGCCGTCACCGGAATCAGCGAGGCGAGTGCCAGATAGAGAGGCAGTTGCGGAAAAGCGAGCACGAGTTCGACGAAACGCTGCACCCAGGCATCGAAGCGTCCGCCGAAATAGCCGGATACCATGCCGACGGTCGTGCCGACCACTGTGACGATGAAGACGACGACGAGTGCGATCATCAGCGAGATGCGCGAGCCGTGGAGAATGCGCGAGAGCACGTCACGGCCGAACTTGTCGGTGCCGAGGAAATGGACTGCCGTCCCGTCAACCGCGCCGAAGAGATGGCGCTCCGCCGGAATGAGGCCCAGAAGCCGGTAGGGTGCTCCCTTGACGAAGAAGCCGAGGATCTGCGGGTTGTCGTAGTCCGGGCCAACCACCGGCTGGAAGGTGATCGGGTCGAGCTCCTCCGTCTCGCGCACCGGATAGCTGCGCGGCGGGAAGACGAAATTGCCGTCCTTGTCGTGGATGCTGATTGCCTGCGGCGGCGCAAAGCCGACGCCGGTTGCCTTCGGATCGACGGGCGACAGGAAGTCGGCAAAGAGCGCCATGAGGATCAAAAGGCTGACGAGGATCAGGCCGAGGACGCCGGTCCAGGATCGCTTGAGGCGCCGCCAGACGAGAGCCGAATAGCTTTCGTTGTGGTGCTTTTCCTTCGGTTTCTCCTTCGGCTGCGTGGCAACCGGGATGGTGCTGTGTGTTTCAACGCTCATGCGTAGGCCCCTCCCCCCATACGAACCCGCGGATCGAGGGCAGCAAGCAGCAAGTCGGCGATGATGTTGCCGACGATCAGGGTTGCCGACAGAACGAGCATGAAGGTCGCGGTGACATAGACGTCGCCCACCCACATGGAGCCGACGATCGCCGGACCGACGGTCGGGAGCGCGAAGATGATCGCCGTTTCGATCTCGCCGGTCAGCATGTAGGGAAGCACCACGCCCTGATACATGATCAGCGGATGCAGTGCGTTCGGAACGGCATGCCGCATGACGACGGCGCCTTCGCTGAGCCCCTTGGCGCGCGCCGTCTCGACATATTGCGCGTTCAAGGTGTCGAGCAGATTGCCGCGCATGACCCGCATATTGTAGGCTAGGCCGCCGAAGGTCGCGATCGCGACGACCGGCCAGACATGCTTTACCAGATCGACGAACTTGTCCCACGACCAGGGCGCGCCGCCGTAACGGGCGGAATGGAAACTGTTGATCTCGCTGACATTGAAATGGAAGACGAGGACATAGACGATGATCAGCGCCATCAGGAAGCGCGGCACCGTCATGCCGAGAAACGAGACGGTCGAAAGCAGGCTATCGATCCAGGAATATTGCCGTGTCGCTGCGATGATGCCGAAGGATATGCCGAGAAGCGACGCCAGAATGTGGCACACCAGCGCGAGTGCAAGCGTGCGCGGCAGGCGCTCGCCGACGACGTCGGCAACCGGCTTGTTGTAATAGAGGCTGTGGCCGAAATCTCCGCGCGTGAGAATCCCGGTCATCCAGTTGACGTATTGGATCGGCAGCGGTTGATCGAGGCCGTGCTCCTTGCGATAGGCCTGCGCCTGGGCGTCGGCTTCCTCGAAGGAGGCCCCGCCCTGATTGATGAGCTGCGAGCGGATGTAGTCGCTGTAGTCGCCGGGCGGCGCCTGGATGATGGCAAAGGTCGCCACGCTCAGGACAAGCAATACCGGAATGGCAGAGGCGATGCGGACAAGCAGAAACCTGAACATGCCGTTTCCTTCTGTCGTTCGTCGCGCGGGACCCCGGTCTTTCCGGCCTCCCGGGCGCATTGAAAGGGCGCCCATCCTTCCGGCTCCACCACGGGAGGCCGGAAGGATGGTTCAAGGCTTAGTTGATCGGCCCGCTTTCACCCGGCTTGCCGGGAAGCTGCTGCGGATAGAGCTCGTAGTCGCCCTGCTTGTCGGCCGCGACGAAGACCCGCTCGCGGATGATCGTATCTTCGGCCCAGTTGAACATGAAAATCGGAGCACCGGTCGGAATGTTCGAGAAGCGCTTGTTGATGATCAGCGCGCCCGGATATTCCGTCAGGCCGACCGTATCGACATTGGTCGTCGAGATTTTCTGGAACTGCTTCATCAGCTCCGCCCGCTCGTCATTGTCGTTGCTGGCGATGAACTTGTTGACGAGATCGACGAGTTCCTGCTCGTAGGGCATCAGGTCGACGGTGCCGCTTTCAGGGGCACGGTGGTGCCAGCTGGTGCGGGGACCGGTCGGCGCTAGCTGCGTCGTGTTCTGCACCACCGACGTCAGCTCCTGCTCGTTGCGGCGGATGAGCCAGTCGAATTTGCCGGCATATTGCGTCGCGTCGCGCTTGGTGCCGTCGACGGCGTTGAGCACGACCTTGATACCCAATTGCTCCATCTGCCCGATCAGGCCCTCGGCGAGGTTGCGGTCGGTGCCGTAGTCGGAGTTGACGAGCAGCACGATCTGCACGTCCGCGCCGCCTGCGGTTCCTTCCGGAAAGTTGACGAAGCCGTTGCCGTCCGTGTCCTTGAGCCCGGCCTTTTCGAGCAGCGCCTTGGCGCCTTCGAGGTCGAAGGGATAGTAGACCGTCGACTGCCGGTCGTAGAAGCTCGTGCCGGAGGAGAGCCCGCCCGGATAGATCGCCGTGAACGGCCCCTTGACCAGCGCTTCGCCGAGCTTCTTGCGGTCGACCGCCATGGTGACTGCCTTGCGGAAGTCGAGATTGCGATTGAGCTCGCGCACCGCCTGGGCCCGGGCATCCGGCTCTCCCCAGCCATTGGCCGAGAAGTTCATGCGCAGATTGTAGCCGATCACGCGGGGACCGAAGGCAAGCCGCGCCGGCGCCGCCTCGTCGGCCGCGCGTTTCAGCGACTCGACGAAATTTTCCGGCTGCTCCAGGTTCGAGAAATCGCCCGAGCCGGCAATCGCCTGCACGTCACGATCGGCCCAGGTCGAAAGCTTGTAGTGCAATTCGTTGAGGTAAGGCAGCTGGTTGCCGGCTTCGTCCACCTTCCAGTAATAGGGATTGCGGCGCAGCACGATGATGTCGTCCGCCCGGTAGGCGACCGGCACCCAGGCGCCCATCACCGGAATGTTCAGGTATTCTGCCGGAAAGCCGTTCTTGTACTGGTCATAGGTCGTGCCGGCATATTTCGGATGCTTGGTCTTCAGGATATGCGACGGGCCGGGGCAAAAGGTGCCGTAGGCCATGGCGTAGAGGTGCTGGCGTGGAAAGGCCTCCTTGAAGGTCCATTCGACCGTGTATTTGTCGATCTGCTTCAGCGTGGTTCCGACCCCGAAGGTCTCGGGCGTCGCGCCGTTCAACGGCGAAACGTTCGGGTCGACGACATTGTCTTCCCAGTAGAACATCACGTCCTCGGCGTCGAAGGGATCGCCGTCCGACCATTTCGCGCCCTCGACGAGATGCATGGTCAGCTTGTGGCCATCCTCGGACCACTCCCAGCTTTTCGCCAGGTTCGGCAGCGGCTCCACGTCGGCGGCCTCGACCTGGAAGAGCGGCGCGGTGCGCGTCAGGCATTCGGACATGCCTATGTCGATGCCGCCCCAGCCCTGGGTCTGGCCGGCGCTGTAGTTCCAGCCTTCCGGCCGGCCGCCGATGACATGGCGCAGCACGTCGCCATAGACGCCGACGCCGTCCGGCATGTTGCCGGTCTTGAAGACCATCGGCTCCTTCGGCAGCCGCTCGGCAACCGGCGGCAGCTTGCCGGTCTTGACGAATTTCTCCGTGACCCAGTCCGGCTCGTGATATTCCGGCAGCGCCTTGAACTCCAGCAGCGCGTCGCGCGGTACATAGGTTATCTTGCCCTGGGCCGGGAATGGCGGTTGCTCGGGCACGACGGTCGGTTCGGACGCCCAGGCCTCGACGGCGAAGGCGGAAATACCGCCCAGCAGGGCGGCCGTTATCTTCAATCGGTGCGTTTTCATTGCCTCAGGTTCTCCCTCCTGTCATCGCCATGCCGGGGCGGCTGGCGCTCCTCCTTGCGTCGCGGGCGCGGCGTGTCTCCTCACACGAATGCCCATCACGCGTAATTCAATGTGCGGGCGGTTTACCTGCACTGGTGATCCCCTCCCGCCTCAAATGCCCCTCATCCGACCTGCCGGCCACCTTCTCCCCGCAGGCGGGGCGAAGGGACTCGCGGCGGCCGCTCCGTCCCCTCTCCCCGCCTGCGGGGAGAGGGCTAGGGTGAGGGGCAATCCCGGGCCAGAGGGGGTAGCTGGTGTCACCCATTATTCAAGTCCACCCCGCACGAACCTACCCCGCAACGCGCAGCTTTGCCGCTTCCTTCTCCTGACGGATTTCCTCGATCGAGCGCACCTCGCGGCGCGCAGCACCCTTCCAGTCGCGGGTCTTGACCGTCGCGCGGGCGAGCCGCTCCTTCGCGGCGTCGATCGCGTGGGCGTATTGCGGCAGCCATTCGGCCTGAGCGACCACCATCTCGTCGACCATCTGCCACACTTCTTCCGGCGTGCAGATGGCGCCAACCAGTGGATCGTGGAGCACGGCGAGCTTCAGAAGCTCGATGTCGCCGGAAATCGCCGCATGAACCGACATGCGCTGGACGTTGATCGACGAGATGCAGGTGGCCGCACAGGCCTCCGGCAGCGTGATTCCCGAAACCATGTTGATGCCGAAGCGATCGACGAAGCCGGGCGATTCGATGATCGCATCCGCCGGCAGGTTGGTGATGACGCCATTGTTCTTGACGTTGAAGTGGCCGCGATAAACCCTGCCCGTCTCCAGCGCTTCGAGGATATGGCTCGCATGTTCGTTCGAACGCTTCGCCGCATCGATCGGCTTGCCGGCGGAAGCGAGCAACTGCGGATATTCCGTTTCGAACCAGTTGCGGGTTTCGGTCGAATAACGCAGGTAGCCGCCGGTCTCGCCATGGATCCAGTCCGACATGTCGATCCATTTGGTAATCTCTTCCGGACGCTTGCGGTACCAGGGCAGATATTCCGAAAGGTGGCCGTTGCTTTCCGTCGAATAGACGCCGAAGCGCTTCAGGACATCGATCCTGAGCTTTTCCTGCTTCGAGAAGACCTGATGGGCCTCGAAGGCGGCGACGAGCTCGTCCTTGCCGATCTTGCGGCCATTGAGGCGCACGTCGATGAACCAGGTCTGGTGGTTGATGCCCGAGCAGATGTAGTCGAGCTCGCCATCCTTGGCGCCGAGGATTTCGGCGATCTGCTCGGCTCCGTGCTGGACGCCGTGGCAGAGACCGACGGTGTCGACCTTGCCGTATTCGATCGCGGCCCAGGTGTTCATCGCCATCGGGTTGGCGTAGTTCAGGAATTTGGCGCCGGGTTCGGCAACTTCGCGGATATCCTTGCAGAAGTCGAGGATGACCGGAATGTTGCGCTGGCCGTAGAGAATGCCGCCGGCGCAGATAGTATCGCCGACGCACTGGTCGACGCCGTATTTCAGCGGAATGCGGATGTCGTCGGCATAGGCGCCGAGACCGCCCACCCGAACGCAGCTGATGATGTAGCGCGCGCCTTCGAGCGCCCTGCGGCGATCGGTGGTGGCGGTCACCCGCGTCGGCAACCTGTTCGCCTCGACGATGCGATCGAGGATCGTCTTGATCATGCCGAGGTTGTGCTCGCTCAAATCTGTGAGCGCGAATTCGACGTCCTGGAGCTCCGGCACGGAAAGAATGTCGGTGAAAAGCTTCTTGGTGAACCCGATGCTGCCGGCACCGATAATGGCGATCTTGAAGCGGCTCATGGTCGTCTCGTCCCTCCTCGTCCTGCGGAATTCGCGCAATAAGGGTAAAATCAATTCATCGAATTGACCTTGGTCGCAAAGCGCGATCTCTTCCTCCCAGGCCATATTCCCTTGCGGAAAAGCGGCCGTCTTGCGCGATCTGCCGCCATTATGTGTATAATCGACCGCACGACTAGAGAGGTATTGTGCTTTCATGGGTAATTCTGTGCTGCAGGATTTGATCGACCGCGGCCCGGTGATGAGGACGGTTTCGCTGCCGCGGGGAAGGCAGAGCCTGCACACCATGCCGACCAGCACCGGCTATGAGATCAGGACCGATGCGACCTATGACTGGGACGGACGCAAGCGAGGCCAGACGCCGTTCACCGTGCTGCAGCACACGATTGGCGGCGCCGGCAACCTGCGCTACGAGAACCGCACCTATCGTTTGCGCGAAAGCGATACGCTGCTTCTGCTCGTGCCGCACAATCATCGCTATTGGCTGGAGGACGGGGGCCGCTGGGAGTTCTTCTGGATATCGATGAACGGTGAGGAGGCGCTGCGCATCCATCGAGCGATCCTGGCTGTCACGGGGCCGGTCTTGAAGCTGCAGCCGGAAACGATCGAGCATCTCGCCGATTGCAGCCTGCGGCTCATCACCGGCGGCGAGACGCCGGGCCGTGCCTCGGCGATCGCCTACGAGGCGGCAATGACGCTCTATGACGACGTCTTCGGCTCGCACCCGGTCTTCAGCCAGGAATACCGGACTATGCAGCATGTCATCGATCACATCATGACGAACCTCGAAAAGCCGCTGCCGGTCGAGGAACTGGCAAAGGTCTCAGGTCTCAGCCGTGCGCATTTCTCGCGCGTGTTCGCGGCGAGCGAGGGCATGCCGCCGGCCGAGTTCGTCCTACAGAAGCGGCTGCAGCGGGCGGTGAAGCTGCTCACCAAGACCGCGGACCTGCCGGTCAAGGAGGTCGCGATCCTATCCGGCTTCGAGGACCCGAACTATTTCGCCAAGGTCTTCCGCCGCGTCTTCGGCGCCAGCCCCACCGAGTTCCGCACCACGGGCATGTATGCGAGCGTGCCCGCAAAAGCTCAGAAGGTAAGCGAGTCCGTGACCACGCTCGCTGCTGCTTGCGATTGAACGCGACGCGTGCGCTCACAAGCAAGCAAGCGGGGTCGCTCTCTCGCTGCGAGAAGGCGGGCCGTCTGAGGAACAAAGCATGGCGTTCCCTGTTGGATGCGAAGGTCCGGCCCACGGCACGGACTGATGACACCCGCGAGGAACAAACATGCCCGATGCACGGGATTCAAGCAGTTACTGGAACGCGACCTGCGACGCTCCGGGTTTTCCCCGTCTGGCGCAGGATACCACCACCGACGTCGTCATTGTCGGCGGCGGCATCGTCGGCTGCACGACGGCACGCCTCCTCAAGGACAAGGGTCTGCGCGTCGTCCTGCTGGAGGCTCGCAGAGCGGGCCGGCAGGTGACGGGCAAGTCAACCGCCAAGATGACCTCCCAGCACGGGCTCATCTATCAGACACTGGAGCAGAAGTTCGATACAGACCACGCCCGTCTCTACGGCGAGGCGCAGCAAAGCGCCATCGAAAAGATCCGCAGTCTCGCCCGCGAGCATTCGATCGATTGCGACATCGAGGAGAAGTCGGCCTTCGTCTATACCCGCGAGGAAAAGTCGGTCGACCGTATAGAGACGGAAGCAGAAGTGGCGCGGCGCCTGGGCCTACCGGCCGTCCTCACCCGCGACACAGGACTGCCATTCGAAGTATCGAGCGCGATACGCTTCGATGACCAGGCGCAATTCCATCCGACGAAATATGTAGCGGGTCTGGCGCAAACGATCCCAGGCGATGGCTGTCATGTCTTCGAAAACAGCCCGGTCACGGATTGGGAGCCGACGCGCGTGGTCACGCGAACGGGTAGCGTCGGCGCACGCCACGTCATCATGGCGACCCATCTCCCGCTCGGCCAGATCGGAGGCTTCTACACGGCGGCTCATCCCTATGCCGAGCCCGTTGCCGCGGCGCGTATCCAGAGCCCGCCGCCGGGCATGTATATCAGTGTCGATCAGCCCGGCCACTCGATCCGCACCCACAGGCGGGAAAACGGAGAGGTTTACGCGATCGTTGCCGGCGAAAGCTTCAAACCGGGTCATACCGACGATGAGCGTCGATACATGGCGGATCTGCAGCGGTGGCTGCTTGAAAACTTCGATTCGGGACCCATCGAGTACCAATGGATCAACGAGGATTACTCGTCTGTCGACAAGCTGCCTTTCGTCGGCTGGTCAGCAACCAAAGACGGCTACCTTGTCGCGACCGGGTTCGCCGCTTGGGGGATTTCAAACGGGACCGCTGCCGCGATGATCCTGGCGGAACTTGCGGCAGGCAACCACCACCCCTGGCTATCGCTGTTCGATGCCACACGGACGACAGTATTCGGCGGAGCCGCGCAGTATGTAAAGGAGAACGCGATCGTCGGCGCCCACCTGGTGGGCGGCTATCTGTCTCGCAAACTGCATTCCTTTGACGAGCTTCCGCCAGGGCAGGCCGCTATCATGCGGATCGACGGCAAACATGTTGCCGCCTACAGGGACGATGAGGGCCGCGTGCACAGCGTGTCGGCCGTATGCCCGCACATGGGCTGCATCGTCGGCTGGAATGAGACCGACCGAACCTGGGATTGTCCCTGCCACGGATCGCGTTTCGGTCTCGATGGAGAAGTCATGCACGGACCTGCCACCGCGCCCCTTGGCTCCGCCAGCACCGGATGAACGAGCGTCCGGTGGCCAAGGGCATTCCGCGTCGGATTTCAACGGTTTAAGCTTGTCTCGGCGCAAGTTTCCAAAACTGCCGCTTGCAAATGGCGCAGCGTTAGTAAAAATTTACTTGTGCGCTCGCGCCAAGATCGTGTTCCCACGTTTGCCGCGTGGCATCGACCGATGATCCCTGATAATCCTGGGCGGCTGAGACGAGGACAAGTGCAACATGGTTACGATAAAGGAAATCGCTTCGGCGGTCGGCGTATCATCGGCGACCGTTTCGCGGGTCTTGAACTACGATCCGACGCTGTCGATTTCCACCAGCAAGCGTCAGGCGATCATCGAGACCGCCGAGGCGCTCAATTATGCGACACCGCGCAACCGCATCCGCGCCGCGGCTCAGGGCGGCGGCGCCGGGCTGAAGATCGCGCTCGTCCATTTCCTCGATCCCGCCCAGGAACTTGCAGATCCCTATTATGTCGGCGTCAGGCTCGGCATCGAAAGCCGCTGCCAGGCGTTGAAAAGCGAGGTCGTCAAGGTTTTCCTGACCGGGAGCGCTCCCGAGGCGGCAATGCTGGAGGGAGCCTCGGGCGTGGTGGCCGTTGGCCACTACTATGGCGACGAGCTCGAATGGCTACGCCGCCATAGCCGGCACCTGGTGTTCGCCGATTATGCGCCTGCCGGAGACGTGGACGACGCGGTGCTGAGCGACGTTTCCCTCGCCATGAGCCGGCTCTTGGCAGCCATCCACGGCATGGGCTATCGCCGCATCGGTTTCATCGGCTGGATCGACGCCTTCTACGGCCCCGACAACATCCATGCGGAACGTCGCTGCCGCACCTACATCGACTGGATGACCAAGGCCGGCCTCTATGATCCGGAATTGTGCATGGTCGAGCGAATGACACCGGACAGCGGCTATACGCTCGCCAAGGCGATGCTGTCGAAGCCCAATCCGCCGACAATCCTGATCACCTGCAACGACAACATGGCGCTCGGCGCCTATCGCGCGATCCATGAAATGGGTCTCAAAATTCCTGACGACGTCGCCGTGGTTAGTTTCAACGACATTCCCGTCGCACAGTTTCTCGGGCCCCCGCTTTCGACGGTAAAAATTCCGGCGGAACTGATCGGGGAAACCGCGGTCGACCTGCTTCTCGAGCGCCTTTCGGGGCGCGAGATCGCCAAAAAGGTGGTGCTCGGGACGGAAATCATCTGGCGTGGCAGTACGCCCTTTCAGGATAGTGGTCGGCTTAGGCAATCGGTGTAAGTAGGCGAAGAACTGGCTCCTCTGGCCGCACATTGTCGCCCTTGAGTGGTCCGGCTTGCATCGGCGTATATTCCGCTTACAATATCCGTATATTCCCAATGAGATATACGCCGGAGAATGCCGATGTCCCTCTATATTCGCGACGATACCGTTGACGAGCTTGCAAAGCAGGTCCAGCAGGCAACCAAGGCCCCCAACAAGACCGAGGCGGTGCGCAGAGCGCTGCTCAACGAATTGGAGCGGGCCCGGAAAGCCATCCCGTTGAAGGACCGGATCAAAATACTTCAGGATGGGGTCCGCGCCATGGGCGAGGACGATCGGAATTTCGACATGAAGAAGTTCACTGACGAGCAGTGGGGCGGCATCTGATGTTCCTGGATGCCTCCGCAATAGTCGCGATCCTCGGTGACGAGGAAGATGCGGATACCCTGATCTCCAAGATCGAGCATTCGAACAAGCCAATCTACTATTCGTCGCTTTCCATATACGAGGCGGTCATTAGCCTCGCCCGCAAGAAACGGGACGGCGCCATTGGAATCCAAGCGCCAATTCCGCCCGACCTGATCGATCTTGCGCAGCGGCACGTTGACGCGTTCATAGAGACAATAGGCGCGAAAGAGATTGTCATCGATGGTGCAATGCATCGCACCGCGATCGAAGCCTGCCGGATCTATGGCAGCGTGGTCGCCCATCCCGCAAGGCTCAATTTTGGAGATTGCTTTTCCTACGCGTGCGCGAGGGTGCACGACCTTCCGCTTCTCTTCAAAGGAGATGATTTTTCACAGACCGATATTGAGCCCGCGTGAGCTCACTTGGCCCGGCCACGGACGTCGAAAGTAAAAATTTACTGAAAATATTGCGTCCTTCCAAATTTTGAGAAATACTCCGCCACCGAGACAGGGAGGACTGTCTCGGGGAACGAACTTTGGGAGGAAGCAATGGATAATTTGGCGCGTGCTTTGCCGCGTATCGCCGGCTTTGCGCTGGCGAGCGTGAGCTTTCTGGCGGTGACCGCCGCCGAGGCGAAGGAAATCACCATCTGGTGCTGGGATCCGAACTTCAACGTCGCGATCATGAAGGAGGCCGGCGCCCGCTACACGAAGACTCATCCGGACGTAACCTTCAACGTCGTCGATTTCGCCAAGACCGACGTCGAGCAGAAGCTTCAGACGGGTCTTGCCTCCGGCACCGCCGATGCGCTGCCCGACATTGTCCTCATCGAGGACTACGGCGCGCAGAAATATCTCCAATCCTTCCCCGGCGCCTTCGCGCCTCTCTCCGGCACGGTCGATTATTCCGGCTTCGCTCCCTACAAGGTCGAGGTGATGACTGTTGACGGCCAGGTCTATGGCATGCCGTTCGATTCCGGCGTCACCGGCCTTTATTACCGCAAGGATTATCTCGAACAGGCCGGAATCAAGCCGGAAGACATGCAGAACCTCACCTGGGATCGCTTCATCGAGATCGGCCAGCAGGTCGAGGAAAAGACGGGCAAGAAGATGATGGGGCTTGACCCCAATGATGCCGGTCTCGTCCGCATCATCATGCAGTCGGCGGGACAGTGGTATTTCGACAAGGATGGCAAGGCCAATGTCACCGGCAATCCCGCGCTGAAGGCTGCCCTCGAAACTGTCGGCAAGATCATGTCGGCCAATATCTACAAGCCGGCGGCCGGCTGGTCCGACTGGGTCGGAACCTTCACCTCCGGCGATGTCGCCGCGGTCGTCACCGGCGTCTGGATCACCGGCACCGTCAAGGCGCAGCCGGATCAGGCGGGCAAATGGGGAGTCGCGCCCATTCCGAAGCTTTCGATCGACGGCGCCACGCAAGCCTCGAACCTCGGCGGGTCGAGCTGGTATGTGCTTGAAAGCTCGGCCGAGAAGGCCGAGGCGATCGATTTCCTCAACGAGATCTACGGCAAGGACATCGATTTCTACCAGAAGATCCTGCAGGACCGCGGCGCCGTCGGCTCGCTGCTCGCCGCGCGCGGCGGAGCGGCTTACGAGCAGGCCGATCCCTTCTTCGGCGGCGAGAAGGTCTGGCAGAACTTCTCCGACTGGCTCGCCAAGGTGCCGTCGGTGAATTACGGCATCTTCACCAACGAGGCGGATACCGCCGTCACCGCGCAGCTACCGGCGCTGACGCAGGGAACGCCGGTCGACGACGTCCTCAAGGCGATCGATGCCGAGGTCAGCGCGCAGATCCAGTGACCGGATGACGAAGGCGGGCGGGTGACCGCCCGCCATCCGGCCGCGCCTCGACGTGCGGCCGACAGGTTTCCGTTCCTTCCCATGAGGATGACGATGGTTCACGCGCGCCGCGGCAGCATCGGCCGCTACTACGACGTCAATGGCTGGCTTTTCGTTGCCCCGGTGCTCGGGCTGATCGGCCTTTTCATGATCTACCCGATCGTCTGGTCGCTCTGGATGTCCTTCCAGTCCGGCCGCGGCATGATGATGAAGTTCGCCGGCTTCGCGAACATCGTCCGCCTCTGGAATGATCCGGTTTTCATCAAGGCGCTCACCAACACGATGACCTATTTCGTCGTCCAGGTGCCGATCATGATCGTTCTGGCGCTTATCCTGGCGTCGATCCTCAACAATCCACGGATCTTCGGGCGCGGGCTGTTCCGCACGGCGATCTTCCTGCCCTGCGTCACCTCGCTGGTCGCCTATTCGGTGCTGTTCAAGGGCATGTTTGCCCCCGACGGCGTGGTCAATTCGACGCTCGCAGCGCTCGGGGTGATTTCCTCGCCGATTCCGTGGCTGACCCATCCCTTCTGGGCGAAGGTGCTCGTCATCATCGCCATCACCTGGCGCTGGACCGGCTACAACATGATCTTCTATCTCGCCGCCCTGCAAAATATCGACAGGTCGATCTACGAGGTGGCCCGCATCGACGGCGTCCCCGCCTGGGCACGCTTCACCCACATCACCATCCCGCTTTTAAAACCGGTCATCCTCTTCACCACGGTGATCTCGACGATCGGCACGCTGCAGCTCTTCGACGAAGTCTACAATCTCACCGAAGGCCGGGGCGGACCGTCCAATGCGACGCTGACGCTGTCGCTCTACATCTACAATCTCACCTTCCGCTTCATGCCGAATTTCGGCTATGCGGCGACGGTCTCCTACGTCATCGTCGTGCTGGTCGCGCTTCTCGCCTTCTTTCAATTCTTTGCAGCCCGGGAGCGCGACAAATGACGAACGGCATCGGACGCGCCGCCGGCGCACTTCTCACCTACGGTTTCCTGGGGCTGATGGCCTTCCTCTCCGTCTTCCCATTCTTCTGGATGATCCTCGGCGCCACCAATTCGTCGATCGATATCATCAAGGGAAGGGTGCTGCCGGGTGCTGCCCTCGCAACCAATGTCAGCACCTTCTTCACCCAGGTGAACGCCCCGCTCGTCTTCTGGAATTCCGCAAAGATCGCAATCCTCTCGACCGTGCTGACGCTCGCCGTCTCGTCGCTCGCCGGCTACGGTTTCGAGATATTCCGCTCGCACCACCGCGAGCGTCTCTATCGCGCCATGCTCCTGACGCTGATGATCCCGTTCGCGGCGCTGATGATCCCGCTCTTCATCATGATGGGCAAGGCCGGGCTCATCAACACGCACATCGCGGTCGTGCTGCCAACGATCGGCTCGGCTTTCGTCGTCTTCTATTTCCGCCAGTGCACGAAGGCGTTTCCGTCGGAATTGCGCGACGCCGCGAAGGTGGATGGCCTGAAAGAATGGCAGATCTTCCTCTTTATCTACGTACCGGTGATGCGCTCAACTTATGCGGCGGCCTTCATCATCGTCTTCATGACGGCCTGGAACAACTATCTCTGGCCGCTGATCGTGCTGCAGTCGAACGAGACGAAGACGATCACGCTGGTCATCTCCTCGCTCGCCTCCGCCTATTACCCCGATTACGGCGTCGTCATGGTCGGAACCGTTCTCGCAACACTTCCGACCCTTGCCGTGTTCTTCTTCATGCAACGTCAGTTCGTCCAGGGCATGCTGGGCTCAGTCAAATAGGAATGATGATGCGCTCTGTTACTTCGTTCAACGATTCATGGATCTTTTCCGAGGGCTTCACGGCTGCCGAAGCCGGCAAACCATTGGCCGGGAGGACCGTCAGCCTGCCGCACAATGCCGTCGAGCTGCCGTTCAACTATTTCGACGAGACGTCCTACCAACGCGCCTTCACCTATCAGAAGGTGCTGCCCTGGCGCGCGGAATTTGCCGAGCGCGAAGTCTCGCTCGTCTTCGATGCGGCGATGGCGGATGCCGTCGTCTACCTCAACGGCGAGGAGATCATCGCCCACAAGGACGGCTACACGCCGTTCGAGGTGCGGCTGACGGGCAAGCTACGCCAAGACGACAACCTGATCACGGTCAAGATCGACGGCAGCGAGAATCCGGAGATCCCGCCGTTCGGCGGCCGGATTGACTATCTCACCTATGCCGGCATCTATCGTGACGTCTGGCTGAAGATCACCGACGCGGTCTCGATCGCCAATATCAAGATTGAGACACATGATGTTCTTGCCGAGACGAAGTCGGTCACCGTCCGCTGCGATCTCGCCAATCCGCAGGGTCTTACCTTCTCCGGAACGGTAACGGCGCTCTTGAGGGACGCGGAGGGCGAACTGCTCGCTGAGGCGGTCGGCGAGACCCGCGGAGAAAGCGTCACGCTCGAAATGAGCGGCCTCACTGGCCTCTCGCTCTGGGATATCGACAATCCGGTGCTTTACCAGGTCGAAGTTCAGCTCAGGACCGATCACGGCCGTGATCTTCTCTCCTCGCATTTCGGCTTCCGCACGGCGGAGTTCACGACGGAAGGCTTCCGCCTCAACGGCCGGCCGCTCAAGATCCGCGGCCTCAACCGTCACCAGTCCTTCCCCTATGTCGGCTATGCCATGGGCCGGAGCGCCCAGGAGCGCGACGCGGAGATCCTCAAACACACGCTCCACTGCAACCTCGTGCGCACCTCGCATTATCCGCAGTCGAAGTGGTTCCTGGACCATTGCGACCGGCTCGGCCTGCTCGTCTTCGAGGAAATTCCGGGCTGGCAGCACATCGGCGGCGAGGCGTGGAAACAGGAGGCGATCCAGAACGTCCGCCGCATGATCGAGCGCGACTGGAACCATCCATCGATCGTCATCTGGGGCGTACGCATCAACGAGTCACAGGATTCGCACGACTTCTACGTCGAGACCAACCGGCTCGCCCGCGAACTCGACCCGACCCGGCAGACCGGCGGTGTGCGCTACATCACCGACAGCGAGTTCTTGGAAGACGTCTACACGATGAACGACTTCATCCTCGGCAACGAGGAACTGCCGGGCTCGAACCGGCCACGCACGGCGCTCCGGCCGCAACAGGAATGCACCGGCCTCGATCGCAAGGTGCCCTATCTCATCACCGAGTTCGGCGGCCACATGTTCCCGACGAAAATCTACGATCAGGAGCAGCGGCAGGCCGAGCATGTGCGCCGGCACCTCGAAGTGCTGAACGCCGCTTATAGCGACCCAAGTATTTCCGGCGCGATCGGCTGGTGCATGTTCGACTACAACACCCACAAGGATTTCGGCTCCGGCGACCGGATCTGCTATCACGGCGTCCTGGACATGTTCCGCGAGCCCAAATTCGCGGCTTACGTTTATGCCAGCCAGTGCGATCCGTCGGAGCAAGTGGTGATGAAGCCGGTCACCTTCTGGGCGCGCGGCGAGCGCAACATCGGCGGCGTGCTGCCCCTGATCGTGCTCACCAATTGCGACGAGATCGAACTGAGATACGGCTCGCTGACAAAACGCATCGGACCCGACCGCCACAACTTCCCGCATCTGCCGCATGCCCCGGTCGTCATCGACCATCGCCACTTCACCAAGGACGAGCTCGGCGTCTGGGGCATGAAGTGGGAGGATGCAACCTTTATCGGCTTCATCGCCGGCAAGCCGGTGATCACTCTGCACATGGTCGCCGATCCCGTTCCGACGACCTTGGAGATCGCGGCCGACAGCAGGACGCTCCATGCCGAGGGGCGCGACAGCGTGCGGGTGATCGTCCGCGCGCTGGATCAGGTCGGCAACATCCTGCCCTTCCTGAACGACGCGGTAGACGTCACGGTTGAAGGGCCGGCGCGGCTCACCGGCCCGAGCCGGATTGTCTTCCAGGGTGGCTCGGCCGGCTTCTGGCTGGAATCGACGGGGGAAACGGGCGACGTCGTCGTCACCGTCACTTCGCCGCGGCTCGGCTCGGCGAAGGTGGAGCTCTCCGTCGAAGGAGCAGCGAGCGCATGAGCGACCTGCAACTCAGCGGCATCTGCAAATCCTATGGCAGTCTGGAGGTCATCAAGGGCGTCGATCTCGACATAAAATCCGGCGAGTTCGTCGTCTTCGTCGGTCCATCCGGCTGCGGCAAGTCGACCCTCTTGCGGATGATCGCCGGACTCGAGGAGATCACCTCCGGCGATCTTACGATCGACGGCGAGCGGATGAACGATGTCGATCCGTCGAAGCGCGGCATCGCCATGGTCTTCCAGTCCTATGCGCTCTACCCGCATATGACCGTGCGGGAGAACATGGGCTTTGCCCTGCGCTTCGCCGGCGTCGCCAAGGCGGAAATCGAACGCCGCGTTGGCGAGGCTGCTAAAATCCTCGAACTGGACCCCTTGCTCGACCGGAAGCCGAAGCAACTTTCCGGCGGGCAGCGCCAGCGCGTGGCGATCGGCCGGGCGATCGTGAGGCACCCAAAAATCTTCCTTTTCGACGAACCGTTGTCCAATCTCGACGCGGAGCTGCGCGTGCACATGCGCATCGAGATCGCGCGGCTCCACAAGACGCTCGCCACCACGATCGTCTACGTTACCCACGATCAGGTCGAAGCGATGACGCTTGCCGACAAGATCGTGGTCATGCGCGGCGGCGTGGTCGAGCAGGTCGGCTCGCCGCTCGAACTTTACGACGATCCGGCCAATCTTTTCGTCGCCGGCTTTATCGGTTCGCCGAAGATGAATTTCCTCAAGGGTGTGGCAGAGCGTGGCGACGGCGGAGAGCTCTGTGTGCGCCTGCCGGACTACCGAGACGCAAAGATCCCGGTGCAACTCGATGCGGCGGCGCCGGGAACCCCGGTAACCGTCGGTATCCGCCCGGAGCACTTCAAGGAAAGCGGGGCCGCGGCCCTCGATCTCACGATCGACATGCTCGAACATCTCGGCGGCGAAACCTTCGCCTATGCCCGCCACGGCAAGGGCGATCTCGTCGTCATCGAAACGAAAAACGGCCGCGGACTGAAGTCGGGCGACCGCATCGCCGCCCGCTTCGACCCCGCCTCCGCGCTCGTTTTCGATGTCAATGGCAGGCGCCTGCGGTAGCGCGGCGCTGTAGAGGCAGCGGCCGCGTCACGTAATCGAGGAGTTATGCTTTCGCAACAAACTCCGCCATGCGCCTGATCAGGAAATAGCCAACGGTTGCACCTGCATCCTGCAGGCCGATGGTCTTCTCCTGAAAGGCAGCCGCCTTGCCGTGTTGCGCGAGCATGGACTTGGTTGCCTCAAGCGCCTGCTCTGCCGCGGCCGAGGTCGCAGCCAGCGCCTCGGCGAGCGACGCGCCGCTTTCGGCCTGCGCCTCGAGCGTCACGACAATCGGGTCCAGCACGTCGAGCAGCGTTTTATCGCCGAGCTTGGCCTTGCCTCGCTCCGCAACGCCGTCGCGGAACGCCCGCCAGAAACCGGCGACCTCGGCCGTCCCCAACGCGTCCGCGCCTTCGGTCGCTTTGCTCGCGCGCAGGAAACCGGTCGCAGTCAGTGTTCCCATTGTGGAGGGCGCGGTGCGGGCCATCGTCGCCCCGGCTGTGCGCAACAGCTTGGAAATTCCCGCCGCCTCGCCCTCGGCCGCAACCGTCTCGGCGGCGGCGGCGAACGACTTGCTCATGGTGATGCCGAGGTCGCTGTCGCCCACCTTGCCATCGAGCGAGATGAGGAAGTCACGCTGTTCTGCGAAAAGCGCCTTCCAGGTTTCGAAAAGCCGAATCAGGTCGGAAGCCTTTATCGCGTCCATTTTTGTGACCTCAGGATCAAACGTGCTTGAAGAACGGGGTGTTGGCGGGCGCCGCGACGAGGCGGTCGAGCTCTTCGTCGAGATGCAGCACCGAAACCGAGGCGCCCGCCATCTCCATGGACGTGGCAAACTCGCCGACCCAGACATGCTTTGGCTTGACCCCACGCTCGCCGAGAAGCTGTGAAACGCGGCGGAACAGGATATAGAGTTCCTCCATCGGCGTGCCGCCGAGGCCGTTGACAAGTACGGCGACGTCGTCGCCCCGCTTGTAGTCCTGTTCGGCGAATATGCGCTCCATCATCTCGTCGATGACGCGGTCGGCGGGCGCCAGCTTCTTGCGGCTGATACCGGGCTCGCCATGGATGCCCATGCCGATTTCCATCTCGTCCTCGCCGATCGAGAAGGTGGCATGCCCGATCTCCGGCACGACGCAGCTCGAAAGCGCAACGCCCATGGTCCGGGTCCGCGACCGCGCCTTGTCGGCAATTCGGGTGACCTCTTCGAGCGACAGGCCTTCGGCCGCGGCCGCGCCGGCCGCCTTGTAGACCAAGAAGATGCCGGCGACGCCGCGGCGCTTGTGCTCCTCGCCAACGACCGAAGAGGCCACGTCGTCATTGCCGACCACCTGCTTCACCTGAATGCCGTCGAGATCGGCAAGCTCGGCGGCCATGTCGAAATTGATGATGTCGCCGCTGTAATTGCCGTAGATGTAAAGCACGCCGGCGCCCTGGTCGATGTGCTTGGTGACCTGGTACATCTGTTCGGCGCTCGGCGACTGGAAGACGCCGCCGACCGCAGCACCATCGAGCATGCCATCGCCCACATAGCCGAGGAAGAGCGGAAGATGGCCGGAGCCGCCGCCGGTCGCGATCCCGACCTTGCCGGCCTTCGGCTTCGCCGTCACCATGCAGCGCTTGTCATCGGCGACATAGGTCAGCTCCTTGTGCGCGCCGTAGATGCCCTCCAGCATCTCGTCGACGAAATTGACCGGGTCGTTCAGAAACTTCTTCATGGATTCCTCTCTGGGTAGGGGCTTATTTCTTGCGCTGGCGGGTGACGAAGAAGGCCGCGGCGAGCAGGATAAAAATGCCCACGACGAGCCGCTGCCACGTGCTCGGAATTCCAACCATCACGAGCACGCTGTTGATGACGACGATCAGAAGCACGCCGAGAAGCGTGCCGAGCACGGTGCCCGTGCCGCCGGTGATCCGCGCACCGCCAAGGACTACAGCTGCGATAACATTGATTTCGGTGCCAACCAGATCGAACGGATTGGCCTGCCGGTTGGCACAGACATGGACGATGCCCGCGAGCCCCGCCAGCGCTCCGGCATAACCGAACAGGAAGATCTGGACGGTGCGCAGGTTGTAGCCGAGACGGCTGGCGATGTTGGCGTTTCCGCCGACGGCGAAGATCGCGCGTCCCATCAGCGTCCGGTTCAGGATCCACCACGTTAACAAGGCCGCAATCGGAAGGACCAGGAAGTAGAGGGGGAGCGTGACCACTGCGCCATTCGCGGATTCGAACTGGAAGAGCGGCATGCGACCGAACGCGCCCATCTGCGGCGGCAGCGACATGATCCATACCGTGCCGATGAAGGAGAGCAGGAAACCGCGAAAGAGATATTGCGTGCCGATCGTCACGATCAGCGATGGCACCTTCAGATGGTGCACCAGCAGGCCGTTGATCACACCGAGAAGCGTGCCCCCCAGGATTGCGACGAGCAGGATGACGACGATCGGCGTAGCGGGAAAGTGGTTCAGCACCAGCACCGTCAGCGAGTACATGGTGAAGGCTGCGATGGCTGTGAACGATACGTCGATGCCGCCTGCCGCCAGGATGATGAAGACGCCGAGGGCGAAGAGACCCATCACCACGCTTGCGCGGCCGATGTCGATCAGCGTCGAAGGCTGAAGGAAAGCGGGATTGATTGCCGCAACGATCACGCAGATCGCTACCAGAAGCGCAAAGGTGATCGATTCCGGCCGCCTGCGGATCAGGTCTCCCAGGCTGAAGGACCGGGTCTCAGAGGCGCTCTCCTGAAGCTCCTCGATCCGTGAAGCACTCATTGAACGGTCTCCATCTTCGAAGTCAGCATTGCCCTGTAGAGCTGGTCCTCGCTCGCCTGCTCCGCGTCGAACTCGGCAACGACGCGTCCGTTGTTCATGACCAGGATGCGGTCCGCGTTCTGGATGAGCTCCGGCAGGTCATCGCTGACGATGATCAGGCCCATGCCGGCTTCGGCGAGCGACTGGATGGCGCGATAGATCGTGTCCTTCGACCCGACATCGACGCCGACCGTCGGGCCATGGAGGACGAGCAGCTTCGGTGCGATGCTGAGCCAGCGGCCGATCAGGACGCGCTGCTGGTTGCCGCCGGAAAGCGCACCGACCGCAAGGTCGAGGTTTTTGGTGTTGAGGCGCATTTCCTCCGAAAGACGGGCAGCGATCGCGCGGCCCTCTTCCTTGTCGACAACGCCGAGCGCATTGCTGAGCCTTGTGATAATCAAGGCGATCTCGTTCTCGAAGATCGACTTGTCGAGAAACAGGCCTTCGGCGAGGCGATCCTCGGGGACATAGCCGATGCCATGCCGAATGGCATCGGCAGGACGGCGGATGGAGACGTCGCGTCCGTCAAGCATGATCGTGCCCGCCGCCGCCGATTCAACGCCGGCGATCGCCATGGCCAGTTCATTGCGGCCCGAGTCCGCCAGTCCTGTGATCCCGAGAATTTCGCCCTGCCGGACGGCGAAGCTGACCTCCTCGACGCCGGGGGCGGTCAGTCGGCTTACCTTCAGAAGCTCGGTGGCCGCGGATTTGCCCGTCCGGTAGCGCTCGGAGTCGATGACGCGTCCCGTCATCAGTTCGGCCAGCTGCTTTTTGCTGTAATCTTCGATCGGACCCTGCGCAACGCATTGGCCGTCGCGGAACACGATCGCATGGCCGCCGATGCGGTAGCACTCGTCGAGCTTGTGGGTGACAAACAGCACCGCGACGTTCTCGGAACGCAGCCGTTCGACGACGCGGATCAGGTTGTCGACCTCGCGCCGCGTGAGCGAGGTGGTCGGCTCGTCCATGATCACCAGCTTGGCGCGGGTGGCGATAGCGCGGGCGATCGCCACGAGCTGACGCGCTGCCAGCGGCAGATCGGAAACGGTGGTGTTGAGAAACGTGCGGTCCGTCGGCAAGCCGACGGTGGCAAGCGCCTTTTCGGCAGTCTGCCTGAGGCGCGAGCGGTCGAAAAGGCGCGCCAGGCGGCCATTGGCGCCGACGAGTTGCTCGTTCAGGGCCACATTCTCCGCGACGGTCAGGTTCGGCAGAAGCGAAAGATCCTGGTAGACGGTCTCGATCCCCGCGGCCAGCGACTGGATCGGCGTGAGAGCAGCGTAGGTCTGGCCGTCCAGCACGATCTCGCCCGCGCTCGGCTCAAGCGCCCCGGACATGATCTTGATGACGGTGCTCTTGCCGCAGCCGTTCTCGCCCAAGAGGTGATAGGCCTCGCCAAGCTGAAGCGTGAGGTCGATGCCGCGCAGGGCATGCACGCCGCCAAACCACTTCTGGATGTTCCGGAGTTCTAGAAACCGGCCTGAGCCTTGCTCGCTCGTTGCTCTTGCCAACACGTCGCGATCCTTCGTGAATTGCCAACGGCCGCGCCGGGCGCGGCGGTTAACGGCCGGGGAACCACTTGGAGCCCCCGGCCGGCTTGGGAGAGCGATTAGAAAAGGTGTTCCTTGTAGGTAGCCTTGTCGGCGAGAACCATGCCGTTGCCGACGATCAGCAAGCCCTCGCCCGCTCCCTTCTTCACGGTCACCTTGTTGTAACCCTCGACGCCGAGATCCATGCCGTTCGTGACTTCCTTCTTCTCGAGAAGAAGCTTGGCGACAGCGTTCATCGCCATGCCGGCCTTTTGCGGATCCCAGAAGCCGATGGCGGTGATCGCGCCGGACTCGAGCAGGTCAGCGGAAGGATTGGGCAGACCGGTACCGACCAGGCACACCTTGCCGGTCAGGCCGGCTTCGTCGATCGCGCGGCCGACCCCGAGCACGTCATTGCCCGCCGACGTCTGGAAGCCTTTGATATCCGGGTGCTTGCGCAGGATCTCCTTGGCCTTTTCATAGGTGCCGTTCGCATCGTCGAAGGACTCGTTGTTGGGATCGACGAGTTCCATGCCCGGATACTTCTTGGCGTTCTCCTCGCCGGCGCCAACCCACTGCATGTGGGTGCGGCTGCCGAGCGAACCGACGAAGGTGGTCCACTTGCCTTCCTTGCCCATGCACTCGGCCAAACGCTCGTTCAGCGCGGCGCCATAGTCGGAATTGTCGAACGCCTCGACATCCGCGTTGGTGTTCGTCTGGTTGTCGGCTTCATGAGTCACGACGACGATGCCGCGCTCCATCGCGCGCTTGAAGGTGCCTTCGAGGACGGCCGGATCCATCGGAACGACGGCAAGCGCATTGACGCCCTTGGCGACGAGGTCCTGGATGATCTGGAGCTGCTGGGCGGAATCGGCAGTGGCCGGGCCGCTCTGGCTGGCATCCACGTCCGGATTGGCCTCGGCGAAGGCATCGACGCCCGTGTTCATCCGGTCGAACCACGGAATGCCACTGATCTTCACGACGGTCGCGATGACCGGCTTTTCCTGCGCAACGAGGGCGCCTGCGGAACCGGCGAGCATCGCGGCGGCGACAGCCGTGCCGGCCAGCATCTTCTTCGAAAGTGACTTCATGTTTTCCTCCACGACAAGTTTCCCTCAATTATCTTGCTTCGGCGCGTGAGGGCGCGGCGCCAAAGAAACCGCTTGGCGATTGCCAGGGAACAGGAAGCCGGTCAGGTCATAGCGACCGACGGCAAGGAAGGTGAGCAGCAGCAGTCCCCAGGCGAAATCGCGCACGAAGTTGGACAAACCGCCGAAGTTCAGAAGGCTCGACATAAGCTGCAGCGCCACGGCGCTCAGCACCACGCAGATCACACGACCGTAGCCGCCTTCGGGCTTCACGCCGGCCATGACGGCGATCAGGATCGCGATCAACAGGTAGGAGCTGCCGTAGTCAAACTTAACGTTGACGTTGCGCGCGGCGATGATGACACCCGCCAGCCCCGAGAGTGTGCCGCTGATCGCATAGGTCGCTACCAGCACGCCGTTCTTCGGAAAGCCGGCATAGACTGCTGCCTTCGGGTTGGTACCCATCAGCATGAGCCAGAGCCCATAGGGCGTGAACTTCAAGGCGGCCGCGATCAACCCTGCTACGACGACGAAGATCAGGAAGCTGATCGGCACTTCCAGCAACATGTCGTTGCCGATGCTCGAAAGAAGTGCCGGGCTGCCGACCATCACGGCCTTGCCGCCGGAGACGACAACCGCGAGCCCCATGAACGCCATCTGCGTGCCGAGCGTGCAAAGGATCGGCGTGATGTTGAGTTTCGAGATCAGCAGCCCGTTGATCACGCCACCAAAAAGCCCAATCGACACCGCCCCGCCGACAAAGGCCAGGCTGAAAGCCAATTCGCTTTCCCCGCTCGACAGGAACGAGGACACAATCACCGCGGAGAGCACGCCGGAGAGGTTCGCAAGTGCAATGCCGGAGAGGTCGATGCCGCCATTGCCGGCGCACATGGCGAGCATGACGCCAATGGCCAGAAGGCCGATTTCCGGCAACTGGCTCGCCATCGACTGGAGATTGAACAGCGACAGGAAGGTGCCGCCCGATATGACAGCCCCAAGCACCAGCAGCAGGCAATTGATGGCAACGAGCATGACCAGCTGCCCACCAGTCTTTTGCATGGTCTCCTCCCATGTTTAGTAAACGACGGCTAGCTTTACTAAACTGGTTATCAAAGCCGATTACCTTCTGCAAGCTGATTTTCAACGAAATTCGGTTGCGGAGGCCCGAGTTTTGTCCTACGCCTCCAAATCAGGTGAGAGATCTGTTTACTAAACGCCTTCGCCTCTGCAGCACATAAACAGGGAATCCGGACAGGCGCGCATGAAGGAAAAGAAGACTCTGACGATCCGGGATATCGCCGACGCGGCGGGCGTTTCGCCTGCCACGGTTTCCCTCGTGCTGAATGGAAAGGGGGACATTTCCGGCGTCACGCGAGCGCGCGTGCTCGAGGCGGTCGCCAACCTGAACTACGTACCGCGCGCCACCAAAAGCAGCTCCGAGCCCGGGGAAACTTTACGGTTCCTGAAGATTGCGAAACACGGCCATACGGTTAATCGCGATCACAGCGTCTTCATCTCCGACTACATCGACGGCATGTCGGCGGAGGCCACGCGCCGGAACTACACGCTGGAGGTCGTCAGTTTCGAGGGCCAGCCGATCAGCTCCGTCGCGGAATCCTTGGCCGGAGCCCCGATCAGCGGCGTCATTGCGCTCGGCACCGAGTTGACCGAGGCCGACATACGCCTGATACAGGGCCTGGGGCTGCCGACGGTCTTCATCGATACCTTCTACGACGTGATCGACGCCAATTTCGTCGACATGAACAATGAGGACGCCGTTTACAAGGTGCTGTCGCGTTTCCAGCGGCAGGGTTTCAAGCGCATTGGCTTCGTGGCGAGCCATGTCGATACCACGAACTTCCGGCTGCGGCGGGACGCCTTCTTCAAGAACATGGCGCGCCTCGGCCTGAAGCCGCGCGAGGAGGATGTCATCTCCGTGGAGTCGACCTATGACGGCGCCTATGCCGATACGCGCGCGCTGCTACGCTCCGGTATCGAGCTCGCAGAATGCTATTTCTGCACCAACGACATCATCGCCTATGGCTTCATCCGAGCGCTCAAGGAGTTCGGCGTCCGCATTCCCGACGATGTCTCCGTCATCGGCTTCGACAATCTGCCGCAGAGCGCAACCATGGAACCGTCGTTGACAACCATCGAAGTTTCCAAGCGCAAGATCGGCTACCTGGCAGTGACCGTTCTGGACGACCTGATCAATGCTTCCGAGCCTCAACCGTCGGTGAAAATCCTGGTGGGCGCAGACCTTGTCGTGCGCGCCAGCGACTCGCGCGCAGAAACCCAGCCGACAGGCCGGCGGTCGGGCAAGACCGCGACCGCGAAGCTGCCTGCAGATTAAGACGCCAAGCTAGCTTTTCAGCCTGCCATGGGAGGAACTCGCGATGCCGTCGCTGGCCCTGATACACACGGTGCCCGATCTCGTGGCCAGGTTTCGGCCGCTTGTTACGCGGTCCCTACCCGACTGGACGAGCTACAACATCGTCGATGAGAGCCTGCTCGCCAACACTGTGCGTGAGGGCGTGCTTTCGCAGAAGACGATGCAGCGGCTCGGCAGTTACGTCTTCTCCGCTGCCGACGCCGGTGCGGACGCAATCGTCGTCACATGCTCGACGCTTGGCGGCGCGGTCGACCTTATTCAGTCGCTCTCGTCCGTGCCGCTCTTCCGCATCGACCAGGGGATGGCCGAGGCGGCGGTGGAACGCGCCCGGCGGATCGGCGTGCTGGCGACGCTGTCGACAACTCTCGCCCCGACAAGTGCGCTATTGCAGCACTGCGCCGACGCCGCCGGGAAGGACTGCACGGTCGTGCCGATGCTGTGCGACGGCGCCTTCGAGCGGCTCGCCGCCGGCGATCGCGAGGCGCACGACCAGCGGGTGATGGAGGGCTACCGGTCGCTGGTGGAATCCGTCGATCTTGTCGTGCTTGCCCAGGCATCGATGGCCGCGGCACTTGCCGACCGCGGCGATGAAACACCCGTACCGTTCCTGACCAGCCCGGAACTCGGCATGGCCCATATCGCCAGACAATTGAAATCGTTCTGAGGACGCGCGGCGTCCTCGCCCTTGCGTTCATTGATGGGAGTGAACAATGGAATACAGGACACTCGGCCGGTCCGGCCTCAAGGTCTCGGCCATCACCATGGGAACCTTCTCCTTCGGCGGCGTCGGCGCCTTCGCGAAGGTCGCAAACCAGGACGTGAAGGACGCCCGGCGGCTCATTGACGTCTGCATCGATGGCGGCGTGAACCTCTTCGACACCGCCAACATGTATTCACTCGGTCGCTCGGAGGAAATCCTTGGCGAGGCACTCGAGGGCAAACGAGACCGCGTGCTGATCTCCTCAAAGGCACGCATGCGGATCGGCGATGGTCCGAACGACGAGGGCGTTTCCCGCTATCACCTCATCCGCGAATGCGAGAAGAGCCTCAAGCGCCTCAGGACCGATCATATCGACGTCTACTTCATGCACGAATGGGATGGCCTGACGCCGGTCGAGGAGATGCTCTCCGCCCTCGATATGCTGATGCGGCAGGGCAAGATCCGATACATCGGCTGCTCCAACTATTCGGGCTGGCACATCATGAAAGCGCTCGGCGTCGCGGACTCGAAAAATCTGCCGCGCTTCGTCACGCAGCAGATCCATTACACGCTCGAGGCGCGCGAAGCGGAATACGAACTGTTGCCGATCTCCGTCGATCAAGGCCTCGGTGTGATGGTCTGGAGCCCGCTCGCCGCCGGCCTGCTCTCCGGCGCCTTCGGCCGCGACAAGACGCCGGCGGATTCGCGGCAGGCGGCCGGCTGGACGGAACCGCCGATCCGCGATCAGGAGCGCCTGTGGAACATCGTCGATGTCCTCGAGGAGATTGCCAGGGAGCGCGGCGGGAGCGTCGCGCAAGTCAATCTTGCTTGGACACTTTCCCGGCCGGGCATCGCAACCCTCGTCGTCGGCGGACTGAGTGAGCAGCAGTTCAAGGACAATATCGCCGCGGCCGATCTCAAGCTTTCGAAAGAAGAGCTGGAGCGGCTGAACCAGGTCAGCCGCCCGCCCCATATCTATCCCTATTGGCACCAGCACAATTTCGCCAAGGACCGCTTCTGCCCCGCCGACTGGGCCTTGCATTCGAGCTTCGAGGATCTCGGGCTGATCTGATCAACGCCTCGCAAGCGAGGGTGGTCCGTTCGTCATCCAAGACCGCCGATGCAAACGTACTTCGTGTCGAGATAGTCTTCGATGCCCTGATGCCCGCCTTCGCGACCGAGGCCGGACTCCTTGACGCCACCGAAGGGAGCCTCCGGCGTGGTGATGAGCCCCTCATTGACGCCCAACATGCCGTATTTCAGGCCTTCCGACACCCGGAACGCACGGGCGAGGTCGCTGGTGTAGAAATAGCAGGCGAGCCCGTATTCGGTATCGTTGGCGAGCGCGACGGCCTCTTCCTCCGTCTCGAAGCGGAAGACGGGGGCGACCGGGCCGAAGATCTCTTCCCTCATGAAGCGCATGTCGGTCGTCGCTTCCGAGATGACGGTCGGCCGGAAAAAGGTGCCGCCGAGTGCGTGCCGCCCGCCGCCGGCGACGATCTTTCCGCCCTTCGCAGTGGCATCCCCAATCAATTCCTCGACCTTCTCGACGGCCTTTTCGTCGATCAGCGGGCCCTGCTGCACGCCTTCCTCGAGACCGGATCCGACCTTCAGCTTGTCGCAGGCCTCAGCGAGCTTCTCCACGAAGCGATCGTAGACGCCGCTCTGCACGAAGAAACGGTTGATGCACACGCAGGTCTGCCCGGAGTTGCGATATTTTGCGATCATCGCGCCCTCGACGGCGATCGCCGCATTCTCGTGATGAAGGAGCCGGTGGGTGTGGTCGCGGCAATCACACCATGGACCTTTCCGTCGTCCATGCTGGCACGCACGATCGGCCCGGCAATCGCCGTGGGCTGCACCGCCGTGGTCAAACCGCCTCCCAGACGCCCTAGTCGGGCCTGGGGCGTTCTCTGCGAGGAAGTCGGATACAGCCCGGCGTGGTCAATGTCGTCACGGGCTCGGCGTCGGAGATCGGCGACGAACTCTGTCTTCGACGACAAGGGCGCGCCTCCCGGGGTCGGCCAGTTGATTGTCTGCATCGATCCCATGGCTTTCGGCAGCGGCACCCTCGAACGATTCGCGGCCATGGCCGACATGGTCTCGGATGCGCCGGGTGCCCGGCTTCCCGGCCGCCGTCGCCAGCCGCTCAGGCAGTCGCTCCTCAAGCAGGGAATTCCCGTCGACGAACCGTTGATGGCGGAAATTGAAGCAATCGGCCGCTGACGGTTCTACACATAGAAACCCAGGCAGAGGATCGAGACGGCTAACATCGGCAAGCGCTGACTCTTCCCGCGAAACATAACGGCGAACGCGAGTGCCGCGAGAGCGGCAATCGCGGCAGCAAGAATGGCGCCGGCAGAGAGATACAGGCCCAAGGCTCCGACAAAAACCGTGGTTCCGACAGTCGTTTCGACGGCGGATTTCCAGTTATGGGGCCGGTCGACAAAAGCTGTCAGAAACGCGGGGCCGCTCAATCCCAGAGCAAGCCAAATCAGCGCGGAGGAGAAGTCGAAGAAGTCCAAGTTTGCACCCATACCGACTGTTGTCGGTTTAAGGGGAGCAAATTGCGTGCCAGCCGCCACCCGACCGCGCTGAATGGCGAAAGCGAACATAACGACGCGATGCGTCGCACCCTCTCATTGCTGGCCGAATTTCCGAAATGGCGTCGGAACCACAAAGAATTCCGTTCGTGCTATTGCCTCGCCCTTTTTATAGGCACATAAGCCTCGAAAAATAAGCAACTGCATCTGACGCCCCCGCATGATTGTCCCGCCTCCGCCTCACCAGAAATCGGGCTTTTTGCCCAGGTTTAAGCTGTTCTCGCCGATCCTGGCGGGTGCAACCCTGAAAGAGCGCTTGATCGGCTGCCTTGGGGCGTTGATCGGCATCTGCCTCACCGGCCTGGTCTGCGGTTTTGTGTTCGGCGACGATCCCCAATTGCCGTTGATCGTTGCACCCATCGGCGCCTCGGCGGTCTTGCTCTTTGCCGTCCCGGCCAGTCCGCTCGCGCAGCCCTGGTCAATCGTTGGCGGGAACACGATTTCCGCCCTGATCGGCGTCACGGTGAGCTACCTGGTGAAGGACCAAATGCTTGCCATCGGCCTTGCGGTTGCCCTGGCGATCCTTGCCATGTCGCTCACGCGGTCGCTTCATCCGCCGGGGGGCGCCTCCGCACTGACGGCCGTAATCGGGGGAGCCGCCGTTGCACGCGCAGGTTATTGGTTCCCATTCATACCGGTGGCGATCAACTCCTTGATCCTCGTCGCCCTCGGCATCGTGTTTCACCGGCTGGCTCGCCGCCAATATCCGCATCGACCGGCAGTCGCGCCGGTAAATACCCATCAGACCGCGGACCCGCCACCCGCGCTTCGCGTCGGCTTCACTTCCGAGGACATCGACGAGGCAATCGCACGGTTGAATGAAACACTTGATATCAGCCGGGAGGACATCGACGCCCTCCTGAGGGAAGTCGAGCTGCAGGCCCTTGTCCGGCAAAGGGGAGAGCTGACCTGCGCCGATATCATGTCCCGCGACGTTGTAACCGTCCCGAACGACGCGACGCCGGATCAGGCACGATCCCTGCTGCTGAAGCACGACATTCGTACGCTTCCAGTGCTTGACGAGAATGAGAAGCTGCAGGGCACGGTGGGCCTGCGAGAGCTCGCCGGCAAGGAACTCGACGGCAAACTGCCGATAACCGTGGCAGCGACCGCCAAGCCATCCGACCCTGCGATTGGCCTGCTTCCCCGCCTGACGGATGGCAAGATACATGCGGTGGTCGTACTTGACGGCGACGGAAAGGTCGCGGGCATCATATCCCAGACTGACCTG
The DNA here is from genome assembly GCF_009601505.1 of Sinorhizobium terangae. Lineage (GTDB taxonomy): Bacteria > Pseudomonadota > Alphaproteobacteria > Rhizobiales > Rhizobiaceae > Sinorhizobium > Sinorhizobium terangae. The sequence goes on along the minus strand of NZ_WITC01000108.1, from coordinate 23,165 downwards.
CTCGCGACTTTGGCCAAGAGTCTCTCGCAAAACGGTCCGTCCGAAATCATGCACGGCAACGGGCAAGGCATCTGAAGCCAGGCCTAGCGTGGACGAAACCGCGCCGCGCATGTTAGATCACGATGACTTTGGGTCGAATCGACCCAAAGTCATCGTGATCGATTCTAATGAGTTAGAGCGGGATGCGGGCGGAAAACCGCGCACACTTCTGCTCATCCCGCTCTAGTCGTTGAAGTGTCGGCCCTCCTTGACCTCGGCGGCGTAGCGCGCGCGGATCGCAAAGTCGCCGAACCGCTCGTCCGGAAGGCGGGAGCGCGCGAAATCGGCGATGACTTTGCCGAGCAGACCGAGAATGGCCTGCTCGCCTGCGTTTTCGAGCACCATCTTGTTCAGCCGCTGGCCATGGAACCCGCCACCGAGATAAAGATTATATTTTCCAGGCGCACGGCCGGTCAGTCCAATCTCGGCTATGTAGGGGCGTGCACATCCATTGGGACAACCGGTCATGCGAATCGTGATGGGCTCTTCCGACAGTCCGTGATCGGCGAGGATTGTCTCGATTTTTCCGACAAGCGTCGGCAAATAGCGTTCACTCTCCGCCATGGCCAGGCCGCAGGTCGGCAGCGCCACGCAGGCCATCGCGTTGAGACGAAGTCCGCTTCCCTCGTTGAGCCTGTCCAGCCGGTACTCCTTCAGCAGCTTTTCAATCACTGGCCGCTCGTGCGGCTCGATATCGGCGATGATGAGGTTCTGGTTGGGCGTCACCCGGAACATCCCACTGTGCGCCCTTGCAATGGCGCGCAAGCCGTCGAGCAGAGCGACGTGCTCGAAATTGCTGACACGGCCGTTCTCCACGCGCAACGTGAAATGCTCGCGCCCGTTCTCGCCGCGCGCCCAACCGATCCTGTCGCCGTTCGAGACGAAGTGATAGGGCCGCGCCGGCTCCAGGGGAAAGCTGAGCCGTTCCTCGATCGTGGCCTTTATCCAGTCTAACCCCTTGTCGTCGATGGTGTACTTGAAGCGGGCGTGACTGCGGTCGACGCGGTCGCCATAGTCGCGCTGGACCGACATCACTGCGTCGCAGGCCTCCAGGACCTTGTCCTTGGGGATAAACCCTATGACGCTGGCGAGCCTCGGATAGGTGTCGGGAGCCTGGTCCGTCCGGCCCATGCCGCCGCCGATCGCGACGTTGAAGCCCTCGAGCCCATCTTTCGTCGCGATGGCAATGAAGCCCAGATCCTGCGCATAGACGTCGATGTCGTTGATCGGCGGAATGACGAAGCCGATCTTGAACTTGCGCGGCATGTAAGTGCGCCCGTAAAACGGCTCCTCCGGTCCCGCGGACGGCTCTGTCCGTTCCTCGCCGTACCAGATCTCGCGATAGGCTCCAGACTTCGGGATTGCGTGGTCGCTGGCCTGTTTGGCGAGTGCATACACTTCCGCATGCAGCGCCGAAAGTTCGGGGTTTATCGAGGCCATTACGCCGCGCGAGTCGTCGCCACACGCAGCCTTCGTGTCGAGCAGCACGTCACGCAGGCCCTGGATGACGGCGCGGAGGTTGCGCTTGTGAATGCGGTGAAACTGAAAGGTTTGCCTTGTGGTGAGCCGCAGTGTCTCGCCGGCATAGGCGCGGGCGAGTTCGTCGAGCTTCAGCCATTGGCCAGGCGACAGCACCCCGCCCGGCAGGCGGACTCGCGCCATGAACCGGTATGCCGGTTCCAGCTTCCGGCGGCGGCGTTCATCCCGGATGTCGCGGTCATCCTGCTGATAAAGCCCGTGGAACTTCATCAGCTTCACGTCGTCGCCGGGTACAGCCGCCGTGAGTTCCGCCTCCAGGCCTGCAGCGATCGTGCCGCGAAGCTGATCGCTGCGGTCCTTCAGCGTCTCGTCGGGGCCGAGCCGGTCGAGCGGCTGCGAAATATCATGGCGGCGATCCAGTGGCATCATCGCACCTCAATAGACATCGATCTGGTAGCGGCGGGCTGCCTGCATGGCGCCGATATATTCCTTCGACGCCGCGTGGCTGATCCCGCCCTGTTGTTGGACGATAGTAACCAGTGTCGCGTGAACATCGGGAGCGAGCTTCGCGCCGTCGCCGCAGACGTAGACGTGGGCGCCCTCTTCCAGCCAGGCATAGATGTCGCGTGCCTGTTCCATCATCCGGTGCTGCACATAGGTCTTCGCCTCGCCGTCACGCGAGAAGGCGACATTCATGCGCGTCAGGACGCCGTCCTTCAGAAAACCCTGCCACTCCGTCTGATAGAGGAAATCGCTGTCGAAGTTGCGCTCGCCGAAGAACAGCCATGCCCTTCCGCCGGCGCCACGCGTCTCCCTCTCCTGCATGAAGGCGCGGTATGGAGCGACGCCGGTGCCGGCCCCGATCATGATGATCGGTGTGTCATCGCCGGGGAGCCGAAAACGCGGATTGGCCTGCACATAGACCGGAACGACCGTGTCGGGTTCGGCGCGCTGCGAGAAATGACCGGAGGCGACGCCGTAGCGCTCTTCGCCATTGAGCTCATAGCGAACCGTGGCCACCGTCAGATGAACCTCGTCGGGAATCGCGGATGCCGAGGACGCGATGGAATAGAGCCTCGGCTGCAGCGGCCTCAAGCCCGCGACGAAGCTCTGCGCGTCGATGCCGGTAGCCGGAAATTGCCGTATGATGTCGACGACATGGTTCGTCCGCAGGAACGTCGTGCGCGCATCGGTGTTTTCCTCCCCGCGCAATCCCTGCAGTGCCTTCGCGTCGGTGATCTCGGCCCAGTGATCGAGGAAGCGCGGCGTGGCCGCCGTCACTTCAAGCGTCCCGGCGAGGGCCTCGCCAAGCGTGGTCTCACGCTCCTTGATGCGGAGAGGCTCCTCCCCCGAAAGCTGAAGTGCCGAGAGCAACGCCTCGACGACAGCCGGGTCGTTCCGGGCCACGACGCCAAGCGCGTCGCCAGGCTCGAAGGCAAGGCCCGATCCATCAAGCGACAGTTCGACATGGCGCGTCTCCTTGCTCGATCCGCGGCCGGTCAGCACCAGATTGTCGATGACAAGTCCGGAAAACGGATTGCTTTTGTCATGAGCTGCCGCGATCGGCGTTGAGGCTGGCGCGGCTGATGGCAAGGTCGCCGCTTCGCCGAACGGCCGCGAGGAAAGCGTGAGCGCGGCGACGGATTTTTCGATCCAGTCGGCGGCGAGATCCTCGTAGTCGACGTCGCAGTCGACCCGTTCGCGAAGCCGCGTGGCACCCAGTTCGGCGAACCGCGCATCGAGCCGCTTGCCCGCACCGCAGAAGAATTCATAGGTGGAGTCGCCGAGCGCCAGCACGGCATAGCGCAGGTCATCGAGCCGCGGCGCCTTGCGGCCCTCCAGGAACTCGAAGAAGCCGGCCGCCGAATGAGGCGGCTCTCCCTCGCCTTGCGTGGACGTGATAACAAGGAGATCCTGCTCTTCCTTCAACTTGCGCGGCTTGTAGTCAGCCATGTCGATCAGCGCCGGCTCAACCCCCTTCCCCCGCGCCGTATCGGCGAGCTTTTTTGCGAGGGCCGCACTGTTGCCGGTTTCGCTGCCGAAGAGGATTGTAAGGGACCGAGTGTTGGCGACGAGAACATCAACTGTTTCAGCTTTGGCGAGATGCGGCGTCAGGGGAATCGCGCCGTGAAGGGCGCGTGCGCCATGATCGAGCCCGGCGAAATATCCACTGATCCAAAGGGCCTGCCCTGGCCGGAGCGATGTCGCGAGTGCCGAGATCTGGCTCCATTGGTCGGCCGTCAGCCCCGGGCCGGGAAACTCCAGTGCGGTCATGTGCATGCCTCCAGCTTGAGTAAGGCGACGGTCAGGAAGCCATTTCCCAGATGCGCAGAAGTGTTTGGTTGCCGCGCGGATGATTGCCACGCTGTCCCGGACCTGACAAACGAAGGATATTGCAGCATAAACGCAAATAAATTGCTGGAAATTAGATTTTAGATGACGTTTCTAGCGGACAATTGCCACCCGACAAATTCGTTCCCGGATTCGGGCTTCGGGCAAATCGAACATTGCGCGAGAAAAAGTGACGCCGCCGGCGCGCAAGCTCCTTTCCTCGGGGGCAGCGGCGCGCAAACACCGCACTTCCCGCCGCCATGTCCGTCCTGTAAGACGCCAATGGAAACTCATCTCGCGGGAAGCCCGGCCGCGCACTGGCCAAGAGAAGGCGACGCGACATGGCGGCGATAGAGTATGAGGCGGAAAACGAGAGTCGATCGTGGGCCGAAGGGGTGCGAGGAAGCGCCTGCGCCGCTTGCTAGCCCGATAAGCTGGGACGATCTTTCGAGCGAGGAACAGACAGCACTGAAGCGGATGAACCGCGGCCCCGGCCACGTCATCTCCCAGCCGGTCGGCGAGCGGTTGGTTGCGCTGGGACTGGCGGTCGAACGACACAACGGAATCGGCATAAGCAGGCAGGGTCGCGAGCTCGTGATCACTGTCTTGCTGAGTGCGCGAGAAGGCACCAGGACGGAGCACGACGCCTCGTAGCCAGAGTTGCCAGAATAAATTTCGCCCCGCTTCAGTGGCCGGCCATGGATGCGGCGGCCCTCAGTCCCGCCCGAATGCGATCCAGCATCGACTGGTCTGCCTTTGCTGACGAAACAAGATAGGCCGGATAGGCAAATTCCGGACTGTTTGGAATGATCTCAAGGCGGCCTTCTTCGAGATAGGGCTGAATAAAGCCCCGCCGAAAATATCCGGATCCGCCGACCGCCAGAATGTATTCGAGAGCCAGCGGACCATAGCTGATCGACACCACCGGATTCGGACAGCCGGGAAAAGCCGCCCGATAGCTCCCGGCAAAGTCCTCTCCCCAATCGATGCCGACGAGGTCTTCCGGGCCGAGCGGTTGCGACAAAGGTGTCGTGCGCACCAGAACGAGCTTTTCTTCAAAGAGCAGTTCGGCAAGCGTGCCTGGACGGCTGGGCGCCCCATATAGGACGGCAGCGTCAAGCGAACCATCCTGCACAAGTTCCATGAGCCGCTCCGACCTGTCGATCGTCGTCCGGATTGCAACGCTGGGGGATTCACGGCGCATCCACAAAAGCCAATGCTTCAACAGTGGATTCCAGAGGCTGAGCTCGGCACCGATGGTCACCATGGCCTCACGGCCCGGGGGCAAGGCGACCGTGGTCCGCGCCGCCTCCCAGACTTGTACGAGGCTCGTCGCAAAGCGGAAAAACTGCTCTCCGGCGGGTGTCAGCCTGGCACCGGCCTTGTTGCGAACGAACATGGGACGATCGAGTTGTTCCTCGAGCACGCGGATGCGGGCGCTGACTGCGGTCTGCGAGATGTTCAGATTGGTAGCAGCATTCACGAAGCTGCCGGTCTTGACCACTTCGAGGAACGTACGCGCTATGCTGATATCCATCGTCGCCCTATCTAACGTCAGCCCTTTCGACAGCCTGCCTCCGTCGGCACGCCTCCTCCAAAATAAGCGCAGAATATTTGCGCTTAACCCACAATTCAATTCGTTTGTCAGCGGAAACCGACGTTGCCATTTTGCGACCGAGCAACGAGAGGAATTCCCATGTCCCTTCAGATCGGCCAGACCGCACCGGATTTCGAACAGGAAAGCACCCACGGCAACATTCGCTTTCACGCGTGGCTGGGAGAAAGTTGGGGTGTGTTGTTCAGTCACCCGCGCAACTTCACGCCGGTCTGCACCACGGAGTTGGGCGAGGTCGCGCGGCTGGGTCCGGAATGGGACAAGCGCAACGTGAAGGTCATCGGGCTTTCCGTCGATCCGGTCGAATCCCACCGCAAATGGGAAGAGGACATCGCCGAAACGCAAGGCCATTCGCCGGATTTCCCGATGATCGCGGATCCCGACGCAAAGGTGGCGGCCCTCTACGGCATGGTACATCCGGAAAGTGATCCCAATCTCACCGTCAGAGCTGTCTTCGTCATCGACCCCGCGCGAAAGATCCGGCTGATCCTGACCTATCCTCCAAGCACCGGCCGAAACTTCCAGGAAATCCTGCGCGCGATCGACAGTCTGCAATTGACGGCAAGCCGTGGCGTTTCGACGCCGGTAAACTGGAACCCGGGTGGGGAGGTGGTGATTTCTCCCAAGCTTTCCGACGAGGAGGCGGCTCGCCTGTTTCCCCAGGGTTTCCGGAAGTTAAAACCGTATCTGAGACTGACGTCCCTTGGCCAGTCCTGACCAGCCATCGAACTTTGATGCCATCTGAATGAAAGGCCCTACGGCTGATGCTCGAGCGAAAAACCAGATCTCCTAGAGCCGAGACCACGGCGGCAGCCCACGGGGTTGCGACCGACACGGCATTTGGCTCCGTGGTGCCACCCTTGTATCTCTCCAGCACCTACGAGTTCGCTGGCTTCGAGACGCCGCGCGCCTATGACTACGGCCGCTGCGGAAATCCTACGCGTGACCTGCTGGCGCAAGCGCTTGCAAAGCTCGAGGGAGGCGCAGGCGCGGTTGTTACGCCGAGCGGCATGGCCGCGCTCGATCTCTTGATAGGACGTTTGACGCGAAACGATCTCGTACTGGCGCCGCACGATTGCTATGGCGGCACGTTACGTCTTCTAAAAGCGCGTGCAGATCTGGGGCACCTCACGCTCCGGCTCGTCGATCAGAAAGATCTCGGCGGATTTCAGGCCGCGCTGTCTGACGTTCCGGCGCTCGTCCTGATCGAGAGCCCCAGCAATCCCCTGATGCGCGTCGTCGACATTGCCCGATTGTCCGACGTCGCCAAGGCAGCCGGCGCTGCCGTGGCTGTCGACAACACGTTTCTCTCTCCCGCCCTCCAGCGGCCCCTCTCTCTCGGGGCCGATTACGTCATTCACTCGGCGACCAAATTCCTGAACGGACATTCGGATGTCATTGCCGGGGCGGTAATCGCTGCCGACCCTCGGGAAGCCCAGGATCTCAAGCGCTGGGCCAATATCACCGGGGCCATCGCGGCACCCTATGATGCCTGGCTTACCTTGCGCGGGCTCAGAACGTTGTTTGCGCGCATGTCGATGCAAGAGCGCAATGCCATGAAAATCGCCGAGTATCTCGACGCACATCCCGCGGTTCGCCACGTCCACTATCCGGGGCTTGCCGGTCATCGCGATCACGAGCTCGCAAAACGGCAGCAGGGCGGCTTTGGCGCGATGATGAGCTTCGAACTTGCAGGAGGCGTACCAGCCGTTCGGGAGTTCCTGGCCCACGTTAGCTGCTTCACCTTGGCCGAATCGCTCGGAGGGGTCGAAAGTCTTGTGGCTCATCCGGCCACCATGACCCATGTCGACATGGGTGCCGAAGCCAGGGCGCGCGCGGGTATTCGCGACGAGCTCTTGAGACTTTCGGTCGGACTGGAACACATTGACGATCTTATAGACGGTCTCGAAGCCGGCCTGAACGCCTGTTGAGGCAATCAAGGAGGGACGGGAATGGACATCGACGATGATATTCCGGCGACTTTTGCCTCGCCTCCCTGCTTGATGCACGAACTCGATCCGGCCTATGCGGGCCTGTCGTCCGATCCTGGAACCTGTGCCGATGTGAAGCGGTGGCGAAAAAGCGAACGTGCCCGCCTCATCGCCCAGCGCTTGGCAATGTCTCCCGGTGTCAGGGCCGCTTGTGAAACACAAATCGTTAGCCGCGTGCTCGCCGAAATCGGAGATGTGCGCGGCCTCGTGGTCAGCGTCTACTGGCCGTTTCGCGGTGAGCCCGATCTCAGGCCGCTGATGCGGCAAATAGCCGATGACGGCGGCCAATGTGCGCTTCCCGTGGTGGTCGAAAAGGGACAGCCCCTGGAGTTTCACCTCTGGCGACCGGGCGACAAGCTTGTCCGCGGCATCTGGAACATACCCGTTCCGGCCGAGCATGTTTCATTGACCCCCGACATAGTTGTTGCCCCAGTGGTCGGCTTTGATCCGTCGTGCTATCGGCTGGGTTATGGCGGAGGTTACTACGACCGGACATTAGCCAGAATGGCGGCGAAGCGGCGCGTACTGGGCGTTGGTTTCGCGCAGTCGAGAATAAGGACCATCTACCCGCAGCTCCATGACATCCGGATGGACGTCGTGGTGACCGAATCGAGCACTGACCGTTACAGACGGGTATATTGAAATCCCAACGACCGTTTGCAGTCGTTGGGATCCGCAGGATGGCCGCAGCGCTCGCAGCGCCAGGCAAGCGTGACCGCCGCGAACACGCCATTCGGCAGCCTCATCGGCATAGGCACCGACCAGCGGTCGGGTTGCGGATCGTTGCCGGCGTCTTCGAAAGACGCACCGGGGGTGCTACGACCTTCACCGTACCCGCCCGCGGATGCTCGTAGCTCGTTACCAGCTCCATGTGGCGCACCTGGGTACGGGTTTGGCCCGAGCGGCCTTGCGTCCCGTCGCCCAATAGGTAGAATATAGACAGATAGGAACCAAGGAACCCAGAATGCCACTGAGCATCAAAGATCCCGAGACGGAACGCCTTGCAAAGGCACTGGCCGAGAAGACCGGTGAGACCATCACCATGGCGACCCGGCGTGCACTGGAAGAGCGGCTGCGACGTCTCGCAAACGCAGCAAATCGGGATGTTCTTCTCGAGGAGCTTGCCGCCAGCCGTAGACGCTGGAGCAAGCTGCCGGTGCTGGACAACCGCTCTGCTGACGAAATCCTGGGGTATGACGAAAACGGGACTCCCAACTGATGGTCATCGATACGTCGGCCATTGTCGCCGTCGCATTCAATGAGCCAGAAGCGGAAACCTACGAACGGAAAGTCATCGATGCTCCGCGGCGCTTCATCTCCGCCGCGACGGTTCTCGAACTCGCCATCGTAATCGAAGCCCGCCTCGGCGAAGCAGGTGCCGCAGAGCTCGACCTATGGCTCTACAAGGCGGGTGTTGAAATCGTCGCTGTCGACGCAGAACAGATTGCCGTGGCTAGGCGAGCCTGGCGAAGCTACGGCAAAGGCCGACATCCGGCAGGTCTGAACTACGGTGACTGTTTCTCCTATGCGCTGGCCAAAACGCGCAATGAACCGCTGCTCTTCAAAGGCGATGATTTTTCGCGTACTGACATAGAGGCCGCATGACGAGCGCAAGCAGAATGAGCAGCAAGGCTGCTCATCTAACTGTTCTAATGCATGCCGCCCAAGTTGTGCAGCGGTTTTGGGACAACGACATGCATAAAAAGCAATGACCTAAAGCGCGTTGTATGAGTGCGATTGAACGCGACGCGCTTTGGCGGCCGTCAGCCTGTTAGCTCTTCTTGGTGCGAGCTTTGGAAGCCGTGCTTCTCTTCGGCTTTGCATCGTCTTGCTGCTTCGCTGCAGACCTTCTCGGTTTTTTCCCTTCAGAAGTTTCCGCGGATACAATTGCGCCTGCAGAAGGAACGTCGTTCTCCGACTCACCGCCCCGATTTATCCCCTCGGACTGAATCTCTTCCGCCGCCTCGAGCCAGTGCTTCAGACCGTCGCCCTCGGGCCGTCCCGCTTTCTCCCACAGTTCATAGGCCCGCTTCCTGATCAGTTCTTCGCCGTCCGTCTTCATGGCAAACGCTCCTTGTCAGCTGAGGTGGAAAATGGCCGGTGGGTGGCCGTGAAGCCCGATGATGTCGTATCGAAGCAGAGTTTAGGCAGAATGCTGCATGCTCGCAATCGCGACACGTTTGCACTTGGTCACTTGTTGCAACTCATGAGACGAGTGCGGACCAGGCGGGAGTTCGCCGCCCGCCGCGGGCTACCGCGACGACGGTGCCGTTTGTTGCAAACATTCCGTGCGTTTGATCTGAGAGACCGCTTCAAAACGGCGTAGCGGTTTGAGGCGGTCCGTGATTCAAGATTATGATGTGGACAACAGCGAATCGGGCTCGAATGGCCGCTGGTGTTGGGGGCGCTTCAAGCGTCCGTTGTTAGACTAGGCGACACCTTGGAGATTGGAACCATGGCGCTCAAGCGGATGGACAACGTAGGAATCGTCGTCGAAGACCTTGGAGGCACGATTGATTTCTTTCGCGAACTCGGCCTCGAGCTCGAAGGGCGGACCACGGTCGAAGGAGAATGGGCCGGACGCGTCACTGGACTGGGCGATCAGCGTGTCGAGATTGCCATGATGCGCACCCCGGACGGCCACGGCCGGCTCGAGCTCTCCCGCTTCCTCACGCCGCCTGTCGTCGCAGATCACCGGAACGCCCCGGTCAACGCCCTAGGCTACCTCCGCGTCATGTTCGCCGTGGACGACATCGACGAGACGCTTGAAAGGCTCCGCACGCGCGGCGCTCAGGTCGTAGGCGAAGTAGTCCAATATAAAGACGCGTATCGGCTCTGCTACATCCGCGGGCCTGAAGGGCTTCTCATCGGGCTCGCCCAAGAACTCGGCAGTACGAAAACGAAAACAAATGGCGAAGAGTGACCAATATCAGCGAGTGCGTCCGACCCGCCTGTAGCATTTTGAATTGCCGCATGTTTCTATTCTTAAACCTGATGCGAATTAAGAGACCTGCAGTAGAGGAGACGCAGCATGGAGCGATTCACGGGCGGTTGCCTGTGCGGCAACGTCCGAATTGTGGCGTCGGGACGACCCTACCGGGTCGGCCTTTGTCACTGCCTCGACTGCCGCAAGCATCATGGAGCGCTTTTTCACGCTTCCGCGATATTCCCTCAGGACGCGGTGACGTTTGATGGCGAAACCCGCGGTTACGCCGGGCGGTTTTTCTGTCCCCGCTGCGGCTCGTCCGTTTTCGGGCGCACCGCAGACGAAATCGAAGTGAGCCTGGGTTCCCTCGACGCCCCTGACCAACTGATGCCAACCTATGAACTCTGGACTGTCCGTCGCGAGTCCTGGTTGCCGCCGTTTCCGCTTGCGAGACGGTACAAGCGCGATCGTGATGACCCCACGAGTCGCTTTGAGGAGTAGGTCGCACGAGCAGTCCGAAGGCGGTTTGAGTGCGTCGCGTTCAATCGGACTCATGCGGTGCACATTTTTGGGCGACATGCATTACAGCGCCGCGCGTCCAATTGGACGCGCCAAGGCCGCTGTAGCACTTTGATTTTCTGCATGATTTTATCCTTAAATCGATTCCGATTTAAGGAATCATGCAGTAGAAGTCTCGTTACTCCGGAAGGCCGGCCTTGCGGAAGCCATCGACGAAATGCTCAAGCGTCGCCGCGTCGCGGAATGGCTCCGTCGCCGCCCAGCGGCGGGTTGAGAAATGCGGGTTGGCGACGAGGAACAGTTCGACCTCCGCGCGCGCCTCTTCAAGCCGGCCCAGTTTAGCAAGGCTTGCCGCCAGGAAACGGCGTGAGCTTGTGCGATAAGTCTCGTCCCTGCGCAGTGTCTCGACAGCGGCTTCGTATTCGCGGGCCGCATATTGCGCCTGGCCGAGCGTCAGATAGTACCAGCTTGCCGGAAACGGGTTCAGCCGGAGCGCCTTGCGAATGTGTTCAAGGCCTTCCTCAACCCGCCCGGCCAGGACTGCGATGTCGGATAACGTCGCCCAGGTGTCGGCCTCGTTGGGGTCGAGTTCGATCGCCTTGGCGAATTCCGCATCCGCCTCGGCGAAGCTGCGCTCATAGGCAAGCAGGTTGGCAAGGACCCAGCGGCAGCCTGCATCGTTGGGATCGATCGCTACGGCTTTGCGCGCCAGTTCCAAGGCAATGCTGCGGTGCGTTTCAATCGGTTCGCCCCAATGCACCCATCTCATCCAGTGGTTCATGGCAAGCCAGCGATAGGCCTCGGCGTATTCCGGATCGAGCGAAACCGCGCGCGTCAGCATCAGATGCGCTTCCCGCGCCGTCTGGGGCGAATCGTCGATCAGCTTGCGCGCCCGCACGCAGAGATCGTAGGCCTCGAGATTTTTGGGCCGATTGCGCGGCGGCGGTGCGCGCAATCGGCCGAGCAATGCCTCCACGATCTTGCCGGTGACTTCGTCCTGGACGGCAAAAATATCTTCTAGGTCGCGATCGAAGCGGTCCGCCCATAGGTGTTCGCCGCTGACTGCGTCGACGAGCTGGGCGTTGATGCGCACGCGCCCTGCGGCGCGCCGTGCGCTGCCCTCCATCAGGTAGCGGACGCCAAGGTCCTCAGCGATCGCGCGCACGTCCATCGCCTTTCCTTTGTAGGCAAAGGCCGAGTTGCGCGCGATGACGAACAGGCCGGAGTTCCTGGACAGATCGGTGATCAGGTCCTCGGTCAGGCCATCCGCGAAGGATTCCTCATCAGGATCGTTGCTGACATTCACGAAGGGCAGCACGGCTATCGATGGTTTGCTCGGCAGCGGCAAGGGTTTTCGCTTCGCAGCACCGAGCTTTTCGATGGCCCCCGTGAAGCGGTAGCCGACGCGCGGGACCGTCGTGATCCATTCACCGCCGTCGGCCGCGGGACCAAGCAGCTTGCGCAATTGCGCGATCTGGACGGTGAGATTGCCTTCCTCGACGGCCATGCCCGGCCACGCCGCGTCCATCAACTCGGCCTTGCCCAGGATTTCGCCGGGCCGTCCAACGAGCGCCGCAAGCAGCTTCAGCCCGCGGTAGCCAACGGCAACGGGATCATCGTTCCGAAGGAGCGTTCCCGCACCCGGATCAAGCACGAACGGACCAAAGGCAACGCGCGATCCCTGCATGCGGCGCATCTATAGTCCGTTTGGAAGTTTTTGAGAACTATTTGGAAGGGTTTAAGTACGACGCTGTTCGCATTCTGCAGAATCCAACCTCCAAACCAAATGGAGGTTGCCATGAAGTATACCCTCACTCTTGCGTCCGGGCCGCACCAGGCAGCGCGACCGGGAAGACCTGCGGCGCTGGCAGACGTGTCCCGTCGCCACTACAGCTTGGCGACCCTGCGACGCATTTTCGCGACCTGGGACCAGCGGATACGCTTCCGCTGGGACCTTGCGCAAAAGGCGAAGGACAATCCCCATTTGATCGACGATATCGGTCTGACGAGACATGAGGTCGAGGCAGAGATCGCCAAGCCCTTCTGGCGACGGTAAGGCGAATGCTGCACAGAGCATGCGCCCCCGCTTCACCCTTTCGGCAAACTCGCGACGAAACGATCGAACAAGTCCACATCATAGCGGTGGGCCTTCGTTCCAATGCAGCGCCCTGCCGGTAAACCGCACGGCAACGCCCATTCGACCTTGGCGGGTACGCAGCCGGCGATCGCCTCATACCAAGCGTGCAATGAAGCCTGCAGCCGCGCATGGAGGTCGAAGTTCGACCGATCACGCTCTGTGTCTCCGTCTCTTTGCCGGCGGGCGGTCGCCGGATCGATCCTCTTGACCAGGTAGATATCGGCAAAGCCGAGGACTTTCCGCCGAAACGCTTCCCGCGTCTCCTCCAACTGGTAGAGCCAATGTTCTTTGGGTGCCTCGCCGATCCGCCAGAGCCCCCAGATGAAGTGCAGCTTCAGAGGGTCGGTATCACAAACGGCAACGCCCCGCTCCTCCTCGGTCGCCAGCGCATCGGCCCAGCGCCTTGCATTCCAATCGGTCCACGCCTGCGCCGCCTTCATTGCATCGGCATTTCGGTCCGGTCGCGGCGATGGATAGCTTTCTCGCACGAGAAGCCGTTCGGCATGATTTCGGCACCAGGTCGTCTTTCCCGCAGCGCTGATACCTTCCACGACAACGATCACGAAACCCTCCGCTCCTGAACGCCGTTGGCTCTCGGCGGGCCATTCGCATCGGTCCAGGCGGCGACGCACTGCCCTGCACCCCGTCAGATCGCGAAGCGTCGAGAACGCCCGGGGGCCGACCAGGATGGGACCGGATCGGCCAAACGCCAAGGTTTGCCTATCGCGCGCCCATCCGCAACGCGCCGTCAAGGCGGATGACCTCGCCGTTCAGCATGTCGTTCTCGCAGATATGCCGGACAAGCGCCGCATATTCGTCCGGCCGGCCGAGGCGCGGCGGGAAGGGCACGCTCTTGCCGAGCGAATCCTGCACCTCCTGCGGCATGCCGGCCATCATCGGTGTCTCGAAGATGCCCGGTGCGATCGAGACAACGCGGATGCCGAAGCGTGCGAGTTCGCGCGCGATCGGCAGCGTCATCGCCACGACCCCGCCCTTCGAGGCCGAATAGGCCGCCTGGCCGATCTGCCCGTCGAAGGCGGCAACCGAGGCCGTGTTGATGATGACGCCGCGGGCGCCGCCGTCATCCGGCTCTTCCTTCGCGATCGCCGCGGCGGCAAGGCGGATCATGTTGAAGGTGCCGACGAGATTGATGCCGATCGCGCGCGCGAAGCTGTCGAGGCGATGCGGTCCGTCGCGACCGAGCACTTTTTCGCCTGGCGCAATGCCGGCGCAGTTCACCAGCCCATGGAGGTGTCCGAAGCTCTCAAGCGCCATCGCAACCGCCGCCTCGCCCTCCGCCTCGCTCGTCACGTCGGTAGGCGCGAAACGCGTTTTCGCGCCAAGCTCGGCGGCAATCGCCGAGCCGGCGTCGGAATTGATATCGGCGATCACGACGGAGGCGCCGTCGGCGACGAGCGCGCGTGCGACGGCGGCTCCGAGCCCCGACCCGCCACCGGTGACCAGAAAGACCTTGTCCCGGATCAGCATGGGCATGCTCCCGGGGCCCGGTTGGCTGTGTTCCTCTGCATCAGATTTTCCTCCCGTCCGTATCCCGGATCACGCATTCTCAACTCCGCGGCGCGGACTATAGCCAGACGTGCCGTCCGAGGCGATACCGAAAGGACATTGGCTCGGTCACGCGCCCGTGCGCGCGACGACCGGGACATAGTCTTCGAGCTCCGGCGCAGGAAAAGCAAGCGTCGCGCCGATCTCGGCCGATCGATAAAGGCCCATCAGGATCTCGACCACCGCGAGGCCGTCCTCGAAGGTTTCGAGCGGCTTCACGCCCTTGCGGAAACACTCGACCATGTGCCGGTTTTCGTCCGTGTAGCCATAGACGCCTGCCTCATCCTCCAGAATCGGCATCAGCCCCTGCTCGGCATTCTGCTTTTCGACGAGATCCTCGCCCTCGGACCCTTTGACCTCGCGCGACAGAAAGATCTTCAGGCCCGTCCCCAGCGAATTGTATTCCAGCGCATATTCGGGTCCCAGGAGTTCGAGCTGGATGCGTAAACCCGGCCCGACATAGGCCCAGGAGGTCGTCGCCTCGATCATCAGCTCGTTGCCGTCCTCGTCCTCGAGCATAACGGTCGCGCGGGCGAAATCCTCTGCCGGGCGCCTGCGGTAATCGACCGCCTTTCCGAAACGCTTGCTGAGCTCATCGGCATAGCCCGGACGGGTCCACTTGAGGTTCGCAACCGTGCCATTGACCGCCTTTACCTTCAGCGAGTTGCGCGGTGCGCCCGGCGCCGTCAGAAGGTGACGCGCCACCTCGACACTGTGGCACATCATGTCCGAGAGCACCCCGCCGCCCTGTTTGTCGCCTTGCCAGAACCAGGGCTCGTGCGGACCGGAATGCTCTTCCGCCGCGCGTGCGAGATAGGGCCGGCCGGTGGCGGACGCCGCACGGCGCCAGATGATCTCCTTGCCGCGCTGGACCGGCGTCGAGAAGACCTGGTTTTCCAGATAACCGTGATTGAGGCCGGCATCCTCGGCAAGCCGCAGCATTTCGCGGGCTTCGGCGACGGTGCGCGCGAGCGGCTTTTCACAGGCAACGGCGAAGACCCTGCTGCGTCCCGTCTTGATCGCCGCGGTGAGCGTCCGCATCACCTCGATCCGCGTATAATTCGGCGAGAGAATCCAGATCGCGTCGACATCGTCGGCGGTAACGAGCGATTCGAGGCTGTCATGCGCCCGGCAGGTCCCGAGGTCGAGCGCCTCGACCTCGCTTGCAAACCGCGCGCGGTGTTCGGCCGTGGGGCTGAAGGCGCCCGTTACCTCGACATTGCGCACGCCGACCAGCGATTTCAGGTGGAAGTGCGCAATGAAGCCGGTTCCGACGAATCCGACGCGCAATGTCTGCCTTGGCAGTTCAGTCATTCTCTCCTCCCGAACTTGTGTGCGGAATGGGCGCACCACGGTCCTTCCGCACGTTTGTCATTGCCGCGGCGGAGCCGTACTTCCCCGGATGTGCAAAACCGTCGGCAGGATGATCGGTTCGTCGCAATCGATCTCGGCGCCGGACAGGATCTTAAGAAGCAGTTCCATGGCGACATGTCCGATCTCGGCGCGCGGCTGGCTGACGGTGGTCAGCGGAGGGTAGAAGGCCTTGCTCAGGTAAAGATCGTCGAAACCGACCACCGACACGTCGCCAGGCACATCGTGCCCCATGCGGCGCAGTTCGTATGCGGCGCCATAGGCCATTTCGTCGTTGGCAACGAAAAGCGCGGTCGGCGGCTCCGGCAGGGTGAAGAGCTTGCGGCAGCACTCCTGCCCGCTTTCGAGTAGATAGTTGCCGCGAACTTCGTAGGATTCCGGCACGTCGAGCCCGGCATTGCGCATCGCCTCGCGATAGCCTTCGCGCCGATGAAGGCTCATCAGTTCCGGCAATGGTCCGCTGATATGGGCGATGCGTCGATGGCCTATCGAGATGAGGTGCTCCACCGCTTCCCGCGCGGCGCCGATATTGTCCACCTGCACATGCGGCAGGCCTGCGCCCTCGATCATCTCGAGCGCTACCACCACCGGCAGGTGGCTCCAGCCGCCGGCCGGCGGCAACTTGCCGGTCATCAGGATCATGCCGTCGGCATGGCCGTCGCGCAGCATGTTGAAATACTCGGTTTCGCGGGCCGGATCGCTCTCGGTGTTGCCCATGAGCACCGAATAGCCGGCTTCGCGGGCCGTCGCCTCAACGCCTTTGAGGATGTCGAGATAGAAGGGGTTGCCGACGTCGCGCACGACGAGCAGCACCGACATGGACCTGCGGGTGCGCAAGCTGCGTGCGCTGACATTGGGGCGGTAGTTGAGCTCGCGCGCCAGATCAAGGATGCGCTGGCGCGTCTCGGCCGTCACCAGCGCCGAGTCGCTGAGCGCGCGCGAGACCGTCGCAACCGACACGCCCGCCCGCTCGGCGATATCCTTGATCTTCGGCCGCTCTCTCATGCGCGCATCGCCCGACCCCGACCATAGAACATCATGAGCAGGAGCAGCGTCGCCCCGAACACCATCTGCCGCCCGGATTCATCGATGTTCACCGTGGTCAGGATGCTCTGGAGAATGACGAGCAGGATCGCTCCTGCCATGGTGCCGGTATAGCCGCCCTTGCCGCCGGCAAGCGACGTGCCGCCGAAGACCACGGCGATGATCGACGGGAGCGTGTACTGCTCGCCGACATTGGCGAAGGACGAGCCGGAATAGCCGAGCAAACAAAGGCCGGCGATCGCGGCAAACATGCCGGAAATCATGAAGAGGGCGATACGCATCAGCCTGACCGGAACGCCGGCCATGTAGGCCGCATGTTCGTTCGAGCCGATGGCGTAGATGCGGTGGCCAAAAACCGTGCGGTGGAGCATGAAGGCCATCAGCAGGCCGACCATGATCCACAGCCAGATGATGCCGGGAATGCCGGCGGCGAGCGGCTGCGTCACGAAGCCCGAAAGGCCCGGCGCGGCGCGGCCCGAAGGGATGCCCATGCGGATGACGACGAGCAGGCCCTGGAGGACGCCGAGCATGCCCAACGTCATGACGAGCGGCGGGATGCGCAACAGCGTCACGCCCAATCCGTTGAGCAGGCCGAAGAAGGCGCCGGCGGCGAGGCAGGCGAGGATCGCCGGCACAATACCGCTGTCTGCACCGTTCATGACATTGCCTGCGATGATCGCCGAAAGCGAAACGACGCCGCCGACCGAAAGGTCGATGCCCTCGCGCCCGCCGAGGATGACGACGTTCTGGCCCGCGGCGACAATGCCGAGCAGCGAGGCGACGATCAGCAGTCTCAGGATCTGTCCGCTGGAGGCAAAGCCGGGCGACAGCGCCTGGCCAAGATAAAGCAACAGCACGATCAGCACGAGCGCGACGACGAGCGGCTCACGCACGAAGGAGAGGATCCGGCTCATGCGCGCGCCCTCCTGCCTGCCAGCACGCCTGCCATCAACACGACGAGAATGGCGAAGCCCTGGACGAAATTCTGCCATTCCGACGGTGTGCCCATGAAGAAGACGACCGAGTTGATGAGACCGATCGTCAGCGCGCCCAGAGCCGAGCCGACCACCGTTCCCCAGCCGCCGGAAAGCGCGCTGCCGCCGAGCACCACGGCGGCGACGCTGTAGAGCGTCATCTTGCCGCCGACCAAGGGGTCGCCGCTCGCCGTGTCGCCGGTGATGCAGAAGGCGGCGAGCGCGGAGAAAAGCCCGCAGAGAAGATAGCCCCGGATCCGTATGGGCACGACCGGGAGCCCGGTCTGGTAGGCCGCCTGCTGATCGTCGCCGACGGCGAGCAACTGCGTGACGAGGCGCGTGCGGCTGATGACCAGGAGCACGATGGCCAGCACCGCCAGGATATAGAAGATGAAGGGCACACCGAGCAGCCGTCCACCATAGGTCCGCCAGAAGATCGCCGGCGCCGGCGTGCCGGCAACGGGAAGGATGTGGAGGGCGAAGCCGGTGAAGAATATGCTCGTCGCGAAGGTTGCAACGATCGCCTGCAGCCGCAGCGCGGCGACGACGATGCCGTTCAAGAGCCCGCAGGCAAGCCCCAGCAGGAGGCCGAGGGCGAGCGCGAGCAGCACGGCGCCGGCATCCCCACCCCATCGCTCCATCAGGACGACGATCGCGACATTGACGAGCGACAGGATCGATCCGGCGGACAGATCGATGTCGCCGGCATAGACGACATAGGTCTGGGCGATCGCGAGCAGGATCAGCGCCATGTAGGTGCTGAAGAGCCCCGTCAGCGACCGGTAGCTGAGGCTGTTCGGCGAAAAGACGCCGTTGAGCAACAGGAGGGCGGCGACGATCACAAGCGCCGGCAGAAAGGGGTAACGCTCCAGAAGCTTGCGGATGCGACCCGCGCGCGCCCTCGGAGTGATTGTGATCTCCGCCATTACGCGGCCTCGTAAGCGGCTTGATAAAGATTGTAGCGCGTGCGGTCGGCGCCCGTCAGTTCACGGCTGACGGAGCCACCGTTGAAGACGAGGATGCGGTTGGCGTTCCCGAGCAATTCGGCGTCCTCGGATGAATAGAGCAGGATGCCGAGGCCCTCGGCCGCCAGCTGGCGGATCAGCGCGAAGAGGTCAGCCTTCGCCGAAAGGTCGATGCCCTTGGTTGGGTCGTCAAGCAGCAGCACATCGGGGCGGTCGATCAGCCAGCGGGCAATGATCACCTTCTGCTGGTTGCCGCCGGAAAGCGAATCGATCGGGTGGAACAGGCTCTGAAACTTGGTGTGCATGCTTTGAAGCGCCGGCACGACCTTGTCGCGTAGCTTGGACGGCCGGGCGATCATCAGGCGATCGCGGAGATAATGGATCGGCGCGACGTTTTCGATGATCGGCCTGCCGCTGATGACGCCGTCGCGGCCGCGATCGCCGGACACGTAGGCGCAGCCGCGCCGAATGGCGTCGCGCGGGCTTGAGGCGTCAAAGCGGGCTTCGCCGATCAACACTTCGCCGGACGAGATGGAGCCGGCGCCGAAGATCGCCCGCAGCAGCGCCGACTGGCCTTGGCCGTGGAGCCCGCCGAAGCCTAGGATTTCGCCCCTGGCGACTTCGAAACTCACATTGCGGAAACCGCGCCCGGAGAGATTGCGGACGGTCATCGCCGCGCCGTCCTTGCCGTTCACGACGGCGGGGGCCGATGATTGCGATGCCGGCATGTCGCCGGAGCCGCCGACCATCAGCCGGATAACCGAGGCTGCATCCGTCTCGGCGAGATTGAGCGTCGTGATCGTCTCTCCGTCGCGAATGATCGTCACCCGGTCGCCGATCGCCTTGATCTCGTCCATGCGGTGGGAAATGAAGATGATGCCCCGGTCCTGCCACGTCAGATCGCGCAGGATCTCGAAGAAACAATCGACCTGCGCGCGGTCGAGAGCCGAGGTCGGCTCGTCGAAGATCAGAATCGGCGCCTCGCTTGCCAGCGCCTTCATGATTTCCACGAGCTGCCGTTGATCGGGACGCAGGTTGCCGACGAGAGCGTCGGCGGAAAATCCTTCTCCGGCTACCTCCTCGAAAAGGCCGATATAACGCGCCGCGCGCCGCTTGAGCAAAGCCCTGTCGACGAACAGGTGGGATTTGATCGGCAAGGCGCCAAGGCAGATGTTTTCCTCGACCGAGCGATGAGCGGCAAGGCTGAGCTCCTGATAGAAGATGCCGATCCCCTGAGCGCGTGCCGAGCGCGGTCCGGTGATCGTGACCGGCCTGTTGTCGATGAGAATTTTTCCGGCGTCCGGCCGCACGCTGCCGGCGATGATCTTGCAAAGCGTGCTCTTGCCCGATCCGTTCGAGCCCATGAGCACATGGACTTCGCCGGCCAGCACCTCCAGATCGCCGCGACGTAATGCCAATGTGGCGCCGTAAGCCTTGCTTACGCCGCTCAGTTTCAATTTCGACATCGAACTTCGTCCGTTGCAGTTCGAGGGGAAGCGCTAGCCGAGACTCGGCCCGCGCTTCCGTTGGAAACACTCACTTGAAGAGGGCTTCCGCGTCTTCGATCGAAAGCGAGCTGGTATAGGAATAGTAGCCGGGCTTGCCTTCGAGCTGCTTTGCCGCATCGCCGACGTTCTTGCTGTCGATGAACGGGATCGGCAGGTAGAGGGCGTTACCGTACTGGCCGGCCTTGGCGGGCTCCTTCAGCTCCTTGCCCTGCAGCATCAGCACCGCGACGTTGAGCGCGCTCGCCATCACGCCCGGCGGGTTGACGGTCGCGCCGGAGTTCAGCTTGTCCTTGATCCAGAGGTCGATGAAGTCCTTGCGGATCTCGCCCGTTGCGGCGATCTGGTCCGTCTTGCCGGCGTCCATGATCGATTTCCAGGCGCCGGCGGCCATGCCGTCCTGCACCACGACGCCGTTCACGTCCGGATAGGTGGCAAGGATGTTCTGCATCGCCTGCTGGCCCTGCGCCTGATCCCAGTTGGCGTTGACTTCGTTGACGATCTGGATGTCCGGATAATCTTTGAAGACCTGCTTGTAGCCCGCCACGCGCATCTCGTTGGCCGGGTGGCCGGCAACGCCGTTGATCGCGACCACCTTGCCCTTGCCGCCGAGCGTCTCGGCAAGCCATTTCGCACCGGCCGCACCCCAGGCGGTCTGGTCGATGCCGACATAGAGCGCATCCGGAGACGAGACCTCCGCGTCCGTCGCGATCACCAGGATGCCGGCTTCCTTCGCCTGGGCGAAGATCGGGTCGAAGGCGGTCGGGCTGTTCGGATTGACGATGATGGCGTTCACGCCTTCCGCGATAAAGTTGCGGATATGGGCGATCTGCCCGGGAACGTCGACATTCGCGCTCTGGACCGAGACTTCGACGTCGACGCCCTTGTCCTTCCACGCGGCGGCGGCCGCCTTGGCCTCGTCGATCATCTGGGTGCGCCACTCGCTGCCGACCCAGCCGTTCGAGAGACCGATCTTGAAGGTCTCCGCGTTGACTGCCGATGCCGAGATGACGATGGACGCGACTGTGCTGAGCGCTACCGCGATAAGCTTTTTCATAAGATCCTCCCAAATCTTAAGGAGGACATGAAGCCAGAAAATGTAATCGATTTCAATGACGTTCTGGCAGCCGCGCCTTTGCGGTCGGGCCTACGAAAGGTCGGTCCGAGCTAAAATGATGTGCGTGATCAAACCACGACATTGCCGACGATGTCGCTTTCGCAGAGAACGAGGTTCGGCGAATAACCTTGCGCGAGGAACTGCTGGCGATCGCTTTCGGCAACGACGAAGACCGCCGTGCGCGCGATCTCCTTCGGCTCGAGCTCCAGCGCGGGGGCGACGACGGCGATGTCCGAGCGCAAGCCCAGTTCGCGCAGCAGACCTTCAAGTGACGACGGACTGTCGACGCCATGCAGGATCACGCAGTTGACCTCCGCAGCCGCATTGACCTGCCAGGCAAGCGTTTGCACGGCCACCATCAGCGGCAGGGAATCTTTCAGTTGCCGCGCCGTCGGATGGTGCTCGAATCCGGCGAGCGCCATGCGCGTATAGATTTCATAGGCCTTGACGTAGTCCTTCTTGGCCGCCCACATGCGCATGGCGACGGCCATGCGGATGGAGATGAAGTGCCTGATCTGCGTGTCCCGCGCGGTGCGACGGTCGGGTGTCATCCGCAAGGCCCCACGCTTGGCTCCGACATGAAGGAAATATTCGAGGCCGCCCCGATATCGGTCCCAGGCGGTCAGCAGTTCGTCGTGGCCGGCCTGAGGGCGATCCCGTCCCAGTTTCGATTGGATGACCTGCCTGTAAAAGGGCTTCTTCAGAAACGCGACGCCGCCGCTTTCGAGAAAATGCGCGAGATTGGAAAACGCCCAGTAGGCAAAATGGCGCGGCAGCCACGAGGTGCGCAGCGCCGCGGTCCGATAGATTCCAATCTCGGGGAAGATGTGCCGCTCGACGATGAAAGCGAAAAGCCGCTCGAACTCATCCTTGTCGAATTTGGCGTCGACGTCGATCTTGTAGAAAAGTTCGGTGTCCCGGCCTTCGACCTCGTTGTGGACGTGCCAGGGCGCATAACAGGCGGAGAGCGCCGGGTTCCTGTCGAGGTAGGCAACGGCCTCGACAAGACCGTCGACCGCCAGCATGTCGTCGTCTGCGAGATAAATCGCATACGCGCCCGCCGCATGGCGGAAGGCGCTGCCGAGATTCGCGTCGACGCCGCGATTTTCCGGCTGGCGGAAATAGCGGATCGGCAATCCTTTGCCGGCGAACGTCTCGACAACTTCCCGCGTGTTGTCCGTGGACGCGTTATCGGAGATGACGATCTCGAAGCTGAACGGGATCTGATAGCTTTCGACAAAGCGGCCGAGAGCATTCTCCAGGAACCGCACTCGGTTATAGGTCGGGATGCAGATGCTGAGCTTGACGGAATCCACCCAAGTGTTCCTGCTAGAGCAATTCCAGGAAAAGTGTGTATTCGTCCGGAATTGCGTAGTTTCAAAGAGTTAAATCATCTCGAATGGCGTTTGCTCGCCACCGAGAGGCCGCTCTCCAAAGCCTACGCAGCCTGCGCAAGACAGAGAACCGATGAGAACACTTATTCCGGTGCGAGCTTGTGTGAGGCTTGCTGGTGCATGTTTCCCTGCAGCGCCGCGCGTCTAGCGCATCGGCCCGAAAATCGGACCCGATTTTCGGAAAGCACGATG
>NZ_WITC01000107.1 GCF_009601505.1 Sinorhizobium terangae | reverse complement strand
CACAAGGGATTGACGCAACGCCCGTTACAGAAGATCGCATAATGTATCATGGGGAATTGTTTAGCCGCCTGCTCCGTCGTTTGGGTTCTGCTCAATTGATTGAACCTCCGCAGGGGGCGGGGGCTCAATCAAGGTGCGCGTTCGAAAGTTGAGGAACTACGCAGCGCCCCGGGCAAGGGGTATAGGAAATACACCTGAGCCTGTGCTTCTGAACCACGGGGCGCTCTGCCCCACCGCCACAGCGGCCGCCCTAAGCGTTCATCAGCTATCTACTCTTTTTCGGCTTCGACGGAAGCAGGCCTTCGCGCTGCATTTGCTTGCGGGCAATCTTGCGCTGGCGGCTCACCGCCTCGGCTTTCTCGCGCGCTCTCTTAACCGAGGGCTTTTCAAAAGCCTCGCGCATCCGCATTTCCCGAAAAATGCCCTCGCGCTGGAGTTTCTTCTTCAGGACGCGGAGCGCCTGATCGACATTGTTATCGCGTACTAGAACCTGCATTAGCCGCTCGTAGGTTGGAAAAGGTCGCTCAACTTACAAGTTTTCGAGCTAATTCCAAGATTCCAAGTTCACAGTTCGCAGAAATTCGAGCTTTCTAAAAGTAAAACGAGGCCACGCTGAAACCGGGTCAGGTGCGAAATTCTAGTCCTCGAACCATACCTCGAAGCGGAGGGCTTTCACACCACCACAATCGGGACGTTGGTCGGCGATGCTTTGACCCGGTTGTACAGATCGATGACGTCCTGGTTGATCATGCGCACGCAACCGGAAGACGCCCGAGTGCCGATGGTCCACCATTCCGGTGAGCCGTGCACGCGATAACCAGTGTCGTGGCCGTCCTTGTAGATATAGTGTGCGCGGGCGCCGAGCGGGTTGTCGAGGCCACCCGGCTGACCGCCGGCCCATTTCACCAGCTCCGGCTTGCGCGCGATCATCTCTTTGGGCGGGGTCCAGGTCGGCCACTGCTTTGTGTACTGGATCTCGGCGCGACCGTTCCATTCGAAACCGGCCTTGCCGATGCCGACGCCGTAGCGGATCGCTTCGCCGCCTTCTTGCACCCAATAGAGATGCCGCTCGTTGAGCCGCACCACGATCGTGCCCGGCGCCTCGCCGGTCGGATCGATAACGATCTGACGCCGGAATTCCGGCCTAATCTTCTGGAATGGGACTGCCGGGATCACGAAACCACTGTCGATCAGCGCGGCATACATCGTTCTGTTGTCGGTGATGTTGCTGTCGACGCTGATCGGTGGGATCGACCCGGTCGATATGTGGTCAACACCCACAGGCGACATACGACCGGACGGCTCGAGCGGTCCCAGCGATGGGAGTTCGAGCGCCTGCGAGCAGCCGGAGGCACCAAGCAGGGTCATGACACCCAGGCCCGAAAGCACGGCGCGGCGAGAGACGACATAGCCGGACTCCGAAATGGTGGCGTCGGAGGACAGCTTCTGATCTTGCGGCTTACGCATGCACTCTTTACCCCAAAACGAACGGTCGGCATCATGCCTCCGGCTGGGCGCATTTTCACAATTCATGGTTAATAAGGCGTGAAACCTGCCTGCCCGCTGCTTTCCACAAGTGCAGGGTGGCAGACGCCACGGCATGGGCATGTGGGAGAGTTCGCGTTACTACTCATGTTCTGAACGCCCAGGCAGCGTCAGGAGCGGATACTTGGCCAGTGTGACCCGAGCGTCTCAATTGGGGCCGACAGTGGAACGGCCGCTTCCTGGATGGTAGCGCTGAAAGCTGAAAGCCGACCTTTGTATTCAGCGTAGTGGGCCGACTGCAGGGACGACGAACGGAGCGACGGCCCTTATTTCACCGTGATGGCAATACCGCTGAGATCGGCGTTGACTTG
This sequence comes from Sinorhizobium terangae, assembly GCF_009601505.1. GTDB lineage: Bacteria > Pseudomonadota > Alphaproteobacteria > Rhizobiales > Rhizobiaceae > Sinorhizobium > Sinorhizobium terangae. The sequence continues at coordinate 3,486 of NZ_WITC01000107.1, read as the reverse complement.
CAGGCCTACCTGCTTGCCTGAGAGCTCGAGTTGGGCGCCCTTGTCATTGGTCATGACGATCATCTGGGCCCCTTTGCCGAGCGCGCCGCCACCGCCCGCCGCACCGTAGACCCCCGTCACATCTCGGGCGCGGCGAATGTGGCGAACGGTACCATGGAAATAGGTCTTAGAAGCCCCGAAGGCGAGGCCGCCCGAGATGCCGCCGACAGTGATGGGATAGCGGCGACCATGGAAGGTCAGCGTGCCCTCGCCTCCAGAACCACCCACAAAGAAGGCAGCCTTGTAGACTGAGAAGCTGATCGTACCGCTGTCGGCATGCGCGGAGTCGGCAAAGCTGATTCCTGCTACAGCGATAACTGCAGCCGCGACTGAACGAAATCTGGACGAAACCTTCATGATGCGAGTCTCCTCAAAATCGAGGCTTACCCAGCAGGAGGGCACGTAAACGTCATGCCAAAGCCACAGCTGAAACAGTCTCGCCCGTCATTAGTTCCAAGCACGCGCCCAGAATCCGGCTGCGAGAAGGCCGCCACGAAACGAGGCGGATGGCAAACATAGTCTCGGTGGCAGCCAACGCTCGGCTGACTCAGGATTGCCTGCACGAAATCTAGAGCCACGAAAGCGAGGGAATGCGCAAAGCTGTAAACATCTAACAACCCACAACCTTTGACCGCGTTGCTGAGATGTGCTCGGAGGCTTGTCGCGACACCACGTACAGCGCGGTCACAGATGTCTGCTTCCGGGCAACGTCAAGATCGACTTCTACGGCGGACATGGGGCGCGTTCCCACCCGGCCTGCCTGCCTCATTACGGTCATTCGCTCCGGCGAGGAAAGCTTCTGTGCCGAAGCAACGATCCGGATCGAGGTCTCGAGCTGACCCGCTTCGGTCATTGCCGCTGCTCGGCAGGAACGTCGCGAGAGGGTGGCAGGACTAAGCCGCTCGCGCGGCAATGGCGCTTGTGGCTGGCGGTGCGTTTCCTGATCGACGTCGGTTCTTTGTGTCTCGGGTTCCTGGCCTGACGATTGAGACTTCTCAATCTGATGGACAGGAGGGTCCGATGACAGAGGAGAAGACCACCGCGCTGCGTGAGCGGATGATCGAGGACATGCGCATCCGCGGGATGGGCGACAAGGCGCAGCAAGGCCACATCCGGGCGATCAAGGATTTCGCGGCCTTTCTGGGGCGCTCACCCGACACGGCGACGCCGGAGGAGTTGCGGGCCTACCAGCTACACATGACCAATGCCGGGGTGACGCCCTCGACATTCAATGTCCGGATCATCGCGCTCAGGTTCTTTTTCGGGATCACCTGCGGGCGCGAGGAGATGAAGCGGTACATGCAGTTCCAACGCAAACCGCAGAAGCTGCCGGTCGTCTTGAGCGTCGAGGAGGTCGCCGACCTGCTGGCCGCGGCTCCCGGGCCCGGGCTGAAGTATCGGGCGGCGCTCAGCATCAGCTATGGCGCCGGGCTGCGGGCGTCGGAGGTGTGCCACCTCAAGGTCACTGACATCGACAGCGAGCGCATGCTGATCCACGTCGAAGAAGGCAAGGGCGGCAAGGATCGCAAGGCCATGCTATCGCCGGGCTTGCTGGATCTGCTGCGCGATTACTGGCGGGAGGCGCGTCCGCGGGGATGGTTGTTTCCCGGCAAGCCGAAGATCAATCCGATCTCGCCGCGCCAGCTCAACCGGGCCTTCACCGCGGCCAAGCACATGGCGGGCATCGCCAAGCCCGCAACGCTGCATACCCTGCGCCACAGCTTCGCCACGCATCTGCTGGAGGCGAACACCGACGTGCGGGTGATCCAGGTTCTGCTCGGCCATGCCAAGCTGAGCAGCACCGCCCGCTACACCCACGTCGCCACCAAGTTGATCCGCGACACCATCAGCCCGTTCGAGCGCCTGAAGCAGTTGGAGGATCTCACCCTGAGGCGTCGGCTGGAATGAAGCGCGCGCCGGGGTGCCCCGGCAAAAGCTGGAGATCGCTGACATCTTCCGAGCCTATGGGCCTGCGTGGCGGCGAGCCAATGCCGGGCATGTCAGCCTGACCCAGCTCAAGGTCATGGCGGCGATCGAAGCCTGCCGAACCGAGGCGCTCGGCGGGCATGTGGCGGCTTGCACCAAGTGCGGGCATAACCACATCGCCTATAATTCCTGCAAGAACCGGCACTGTCCGAAGTGCCAGGGCCCCGCGGCGCGCGACTGGATGGCCGCCCGCGCCGAAGACCTGCTGTCGGTCGAGTATTTCCACGTGGTCTTCACCCTGCCGGCCGAGATCGCGCAGATCGCTTACTGGAACAAGAAAGCTGTCTACGACCTGCTGTTTCGGGTATCGGCCGAGACGCTGAGCACTATCGCCGCCGATCCCCGGCAGCTTGGCGCGCACATCGGCATGACCAGCGTGCTACACACCTGGGGATCGGCGCTGATCCATCACCCGCATGTGCACATCATCGTGCCCGGCGGCGGGCTGTCGCCGGATGGCACGCGGTGGATCTCATGCCGCCCCGGGTTCTTCCTGCCGGTGCGGGTTCTGTCGCGACTGTTCCGGCGGTTGTTTATCGCAGGGCTGCGGGCACTGCATTGCGCCGGCGATCTGAGGTTCTACGCTGATCTGACAGCTCTCGCAGAGGCTGACGCGTTCGCCGCCTGGCTGTGCGCAAATCAGAATGGGTCGTCTATGCCAAGCCGCCGTTCGGCGGTCCCGAAGCGGTGCTCGCCTATCTCAGCCGCTATACCCACCGGGTGGCGATCTCCAACAGCCGTCTGATCAGCGCCGATGCCGAGACCGTCACCTTCCGCTGGAAGGACTACCGGATCAAGACCGGCGACCGTCAGAAGGTGATGCGGCTGGCCACCGACGAGTTCATCCGCCGCTTCCTGCTCCATGTGCTGCCCGACGGTTTCCACCGCATCCGCCATTACGGCCTGCTCGCCAGTGCGGGCCGCAAGACCAAGGTCGCAAAGATCCGCGCTCTGCTCGGAGCGGAAACGGCCAAACACAATGATCCGCCAAGCGCTGAGACGATCCCGCTCACTCTGAGACAGCCATGCCCCGAGTGCGGTGGCCCGATGCGCATCATCGAGATCTTCCGACGCGGTCAGAAACCCAGAGCCCGGGCGCCACCGAGAAAGCAGGCCGCATGACAAGGTGCCCGTCACATTGGCCAAAGCCGACCCGAAAACACTCTGCATTCCGGGATCGGATCGCTTTGCGCCCAATAACACTGAGCATCGCAAAAGCGTCGAAATCGGCACCAACGAGACCGCCAGATCTGCTTCCGATCATCGCCTCCCACACCCTCGGGTCGGCGCCTTTGCGTCTGTCGGCAGCGCCGAAGTCCACAACAGACGCCCGCGGCCCCGCGCTTTCCCCATAGGTCCCACCCAGCCTCCGCGGCTTCCTCCTTCCAAGGTTTGTCAACGCGGGCCGCCCAACGCCAGCGGCAAACGTCGCGCTGCGGCCCGCATCGAAAAACCTTCAGG
>NZ_WITC01000106.1 GCF_009601505.1 Sinorhizobium terangae | reverse complement strand
CGTTGTCTAATCGCATGCTCGGGGTCAAGCGAATTTCGAACACCCTACTTTGTTGCCGTGTTGCGGAGCATGCAGCGCGACATCTTTTCTTGATTGTGGGGAGCTTGCATCCTTTTTTTTGCAAACTCGTCCACTGCCGGGAGCAGGGTTGTCTCCGCGGTCGACACGCGGTCGCCGCATGATGGGTTTTCGCAGGGTGGGTCTTCCTATGTTCAAGGCGCAGTCTCGATCGAGCTACGACGGATACGACGGAATGACCCGACCCACGTCCACAGCAGGGACTCCCAGTGTCTCCTGAGCCACTGAGGCAAGGAGGCCAGCTTTTTCGCTTATGCGGGATCGCCAGCCAATGCGTTGAACACTTCGCCGGTTTTAAGCATGCTGTGCATGATGACGGCAAGCTTTCGCGCAACGGCAACCGCTGCACGCCTGAAGCCCAAGCGCTCACGCAGCTTCAGCCCCCATGTTTTGAGACTGCATTCGGCGCGGCGACTGGTTCTCGTGAGGAGGACGGTCGCCGCCTCGTAAAGTAATCCCCGCAGCTGACCGTCACCTCGTCGCGAGATATGGCCATCATAGTCGATCTCGCCCGACTGATAGCGCCGCGTCGTCAGCCCGAGCCAGGCGCCGACAGAGCGCGACGTCCGGAAGTTTACAGGATCCTCGATCGCTGCAATGTAGGAGACGGCCGTGACAGCGCCAACACCCGGAATCGTCATCAGAAGCTTTGTAGCCTGGCTCTCCCTCGCCGCTCCGAGCACCTGATGATCAAGATTGGCGGCATGCCTGCGTATGTCGCGCCACGCCTCGAGCAGGGGCAATACAACTAGCTCCAGTCCAGCATTTCCATCCAGCAGTCCCCTCACATTGGCATCAAATACCCGGCCCGCCCCCTTGGGCACGATGAGACCGAACGTCTTCATCAGGCCGCGTATCTGGTTGCTGAGCTGCTTGGAGATGCTCAAAAGCTGATTGCGCGCCGCCACCAGTGTGCGTGTTAGCATGCTATCGAAAGCCTTTACTCGAACTGCCTTGTAAAAGCCGGCTTCGGCCAACTGCGCCAAGCCATCCGCATCATTGGCGTCAGTCTTGTTGAGCGTCTCATTCAGCACCTTTTGCGCGTGCCGAGCTTCTATACAAATCGCGGGAAGCCCTTCGGCTGTCAGCGCATGATAGAACCACGTCGATAATGGGCCGGTCTCGAATACAACTCGTTTTGCTTGCGGGGCATGCTTGGAAATCATCTGAGCCAGAGCCTTTGGATCAGAAGGACATTTCCCTCGCCAGACCCGTTTCCCATCCTGCCGGATTGAGATCGCAGTATCTTTCAACGAAACATCAAGCCCAATATATTGGTCCATGGTTGCCTCCATTTGATGTTGGGCCCGGTTCCAATCGTGAGCCCGTATTTCCATCTTACCGGGGGCAACCACCCATGCCAGCTATTGCCGAGAGAAGGGTTACGGGGTGAACCGCCCGCGATTACCCCATGTTCAAGGCGAGCTCCCAATGGCCGAGGCCCTCTCATCGAGTGCCTTCACGCCCGTCGATGGAGACGTGCAGAAGCGCTCGCCGGCTCCTGGAGAAGGAGACGAGGACGAGCGCTCTGGCCGCATCTATTCCTTAACGATTGCTGTGACAGCTTCGACCACCTGCGACGCCATGGCGAACTCGCGGCCCCGACTCGAAATTCGATGGCGTTTTGCGATCCAGTCAAAATCGGTGTAGGCGGCGTAGACGGATCCGTCCTTCGCCTGATACACGAGGACCCGAACTGGCCAGTCAAGTCCGGCGAGCGGATTGGCGGTAATAAAGGTCGTGCCAAGCGCCGGATTGCCGAACATCACCAGGCGCGACGGACGCACCTCGTTGCCTGCGGCGTTGCCGAGCTTGGCCTGGTCGATGACGCCGAAGAGGGTGATCCCTTTTTCCTCGACGCTGCGCCTGATGCGGTTCACCGTCTCGCTGACCGAATAGCGGCTCTTGACCGTGACTATGCCGTCCCTGTCTGCGGCCTCTGTCGTCGAAACTTGAGCCGATGCCGTGATCGTGGTGGCGATCAGGGCGGCCAACCCTACTGCATTGCTGATCTGCATCATTGTAAAGCTCCTCTCTCTGGCCCCCAACGGGCTCCTTCAAGAATGCGGCTGTCTGCTGCGATTTGGTAATGCCGTCTCTTGTCTGTTTCGATAACTGGACCACATGGCCCGCAACGGGACGGCAAAAAGCATGGCGAGCACAAGCGTTGCGACGAGCGTCAGGACTGAAATGCTCCATCCGAACCGATCGTAGATCTGCCCGACCACCAGGCTCCCGAAGAGCCCGCCCGTGTAATAGGAAGCGAGATAGGTGCCGCTTGCTGTTGCCTTCTCACTCTCGGCGATGCGGCCGACCTGACTGGTTGCAAGCGCCTGCGCGAGAAACGTGCCGACGGCGACCATGGCAAGGCCTACAAGGACCACGGCGAGGCTGTTGCTGAACAGGGCGATGAGCCCGAGAACGGCGAGGAAGAGCGTGAGCACAATGCCGGCTCCGTCACCCAAGCGACGCGAAATCAATCCGCCGAGCGGCGTCGTGAACAGCGATGGCAGGAAAACGAAATAGACGAGGCCGAGTTGCATCGGCGAAAGCCCGAGCTCGACGAGCTGGAAGTTGACATAGGTGTAAGTCCCTATGAACACGAAGAGGATCAGGAAACCGATGGCGAGCACGCTTTGCAGCCGCCGATTGCCGAGCACCAAGCGCCAGCTCCCGTTGCTCCGCATTCGCCGGTCCGGCATCATGTGCGCCGTTCTCTTCAATGTGGTCCAGACGAGGGCCGCGCCCGCCAGGTTGAGAAGCGCGAAGGTTTGGAAGTTGATCGACAGTCCGCCGAGATCGGCAACCGCAGCCGAGAGAATGCGGCCGAAGAGGTTGCTGGCGACATTGCCGGTGACGTAGGCCGCAAGCGCGCCCGTTGCCCGCTCAGCCGGAGAATGCTCCGCAAGGTAGGCCATGGTGAGGGTGAAGGCGGTCGCCATGCACAGGCCCTGCGCCACACGCAGGCCAGCGAAGATCGCGATGTCTCGGGTTGTTGAGAGCAACACAGTCGGTACGGCAAGCAGTGCGAGACTGATCCAGATGCCGTTCCGCCGGTCCAGGTTGCGCCCAAAAATACCGACGGCAAGGCTGGCGGCCGCCATGCCGAAGGTGCTGGCATTGACTGCGAAGCCCATCGTCGCGCGGCTGACGTCGAACTGCGCCTGCAGGGACGGCAGGATTGCCTGGGTGGCGAAGAGATCGACGAGCGTCAGGAATGCTATGAGCGCAATGATGCCGAAGTGCCAGCGGTCGGCTATCGGATTTGCCAGAACGGAGACGGATACCGGCACCGTGGCGCGGTCGGGATTCGCCATCGCCTGTCCTCCTGAAGCGGGGACGTTTCCGGCCCGATGGCGGGAAACGTCCGGGTTGGGTTGATATTCGGCGTGCCGTGAGATCACATGGTGTCGGCGTCGCTGGCCATCGGCGGCAGGATATCTGCCGAATAGAGCACGGCCGGCTTCGCGCCGTTGTTCTTCCACCAATGGGCAAGATCGCCGAATTCGGCAGTGACTTCACCCGCCTTGTGTTCGATCGGGACTTTGCAACTGCTGCGATATTCCGTGATCGTGCCTTCCACGACCAGAATGTTGGCGGGACGCGCGTCGTGCGAATGCCACGGCACGATGCCGCCCGGCTGGACGACCAGCTTGCGCAGCCGCAGCGCATTCCCTTCCCACGCGCTTCCCTTCGAGGAAAGATCGATGGACGCGAGGACTTCGTCGGTCACGCCTTCAGGCGTCGTGGCGCCGGGCGCCATGGCATTTGCTGCGATCTGGTCCTTGGGGCATTCCCCGGCCATGGCCAATGGCGCCGCGAGTGTGCTTGCGAAGAGTCCGAGCGCCGCAACGGCGGCCAACGACAGACGGCCTGCGATGGATTTCTGAATCATGTCCGGTTCTCCTTGGTCGGTCCGGCCGGAGATATTCCGGCGGCACAAGGAGATTGCGGGACATTCGGCCGACAAAGAAATGCCGCCTGCTTTTGAATTCCATAGCTCAGAGCTATTGCGGGAGGGCTGAGGCGTCGGCGGCTGATCGGCGCATGTCAATGCCGGAATGCGGTGCCGCCCAGCCATAGGATTTGACTGCCCCGACGAAGGTGGCGACGGCCGGCGAGAACCGCCGGCCTGCGACAGTCACGAGGCAAACCTCCCGCGTGACCTCCGGCTCGACCACGGGCCGCACCTGCAAGCCTGGAATGACGGCACTGTATTCGGGAATGAAGCAGATGCCGAGCCCGCCGGCCACCATGTTTTGTATCCAGTCCTCCCGCTCGCTGGAGTAGGAGATCTGGGTCCTCACGCCAGAGGACTCGCACAACTCCGTGAGATAATCCCAGTATTCGCAGTTCACGCGCCTGAGATAGATCTCGCCATCGATGGCGGTAATGGGAATCGCATCGTATTGACAGAGACGGTGACCCGGAGGAAAGGCGAGCATGAACCTTTCACGAAACAGCGCGGTCACGTCGAAGCGTTCGGGGAACCGCTCGCTGCTCGCCATGATGGCCACATCTATCTCTCCTTCCCCAAGCAGTTCTGAAAGCTTGGACGGCACACCTTCGACGAGCTGAAGCTGAACGCCGCGGTGGCGCATGTTGAAGTCGGTCAGGAGGCCGGTAAACCGACGCGGTCCGATCGTGCACATGATGCCGACCTTCACATGCGCATCTTCCAGACAGAGAAAGCGTGACGCTTCCTGCCTGACGCCCGAGAGCTCGTCGAGAATCGACTGGAACCGCGGTCTCAGCAGGTTTCCGAGATCCGTGATGTGGGTCAGGTTCCGTTCCCGCCGAAACAGGAGCCCGCCGACTTCATCTTCGAGTTGCTGGACGGCACGGCTCAATGCCGGCTGGGTCACGTTGCATTTTTCGGCGGCACGCGTGAAATTTCGCGTCTCGCAAACGGCCAAGAAATACCGAACGTGGTGAATGTCCATACCCGCCCCCGCAAGGTTTTCATGTCCAGGCGGCGACTCTCCAATGCAGATGCCGCTTTCACCAATGCAATTCACCTATCGAATTCATAGCACAGTGGCATTTCAGTTGAAATGAATACAGCGCCATTCTCGCTCCGGAAGAGGCCCTTCGGCCCAAACATGAGGAGACGCGGACATGTTCAAAAGTACCGACGCTGAAATCGAGGCGATCTTCGGGCGCAGGGCGCTCGAGGGGCGCAGCGCCATCGTCACCGGTTCCACCAGCGGCATTGGTCTCGGCGTCGCCCAGGCGCTTGCCAAAGCGGGCGCGGCGGTGATGCTCAACGGCTTTGGCGATCCGGCCGAAATCGAACGGCAACGGGCCGAGATGGCGCAGGAAAACGACGTCGACGTCGCCTATGATAGCGCCGACATGTCGAGTCCGGAGGCGATCCGGATGATGGTCGAGCGCGCCGGCGCCCGCTTCGGGCAGGTCGACATCGTCGTCAACAATGCCGGCATACAGCATGTTGCCCCGATCTCCGAGTTCCCGACGGCGAAATGGGACGCGATCCTTGGGATCAATCTTTCTGCTGCGTTTCACCTCGTTCAGGCGACCTACGGGCCGATGCGCGCTCGCGGTTACGGACGCGTCATCAATGTCGCCTCGGCTCATGGTCTCGTCGCCTCGCCCTACAAGTCGGCTTACGTGGCCGCCAAGCATGGTCTCGTCGGGCTCACCAAGGTGGTGGCCCTCGAAGGCGCGGAATTCGGCATCACGGCCAATGCGATCTGCCCGGGCTATGTCTGGACGCCGCTCGTCGAACAGCAGATCGACGATCAGGCAAAATCGCACGGCATCGCGCGCGATGCGGTGATCCGCGATGTGTTCCTGAAGAACCAGCCGACCAAGCGGTTTGCTACGGTCGAAGAGATGGGGGCGCTCAGCGTCTTCCTGTGTAGCAACGCTGCCGCCTCCATCACCGGCACGGCGATCCCCGTCGACGGTGGATGGACGGCCCATTGATTGTCGCAGCGAAGAGGAGCAGAGCCATGAACGAGCACACGAAAGTGGACCTGCCGGCGCCCGCCGATCAGGAAAGACCTATCATGGCCGATGTGCGTACGGCACGAACGATAAACCTGGCGCTTCAGGGCGGCGGTGCGCACGGCGCCTTTACCTGGGGTGTGCTCGACCGGCTGCTAGACGAGCCGCACCTCTCCTTCGAAGGCATTGTCGCCACCAGTGCCGGCGCGATGAACGCCGCCGTCTTGGCCTATGGGCTTGCGGAAGGCGGGCGCAGCGGCGCGCAGAAGGCGCTCGCCAATTTCTGGCGCCGCATCAGCCACGCGGCAGCCTTCAGCCCGCTGCAGCCGAGCTTGCTGGACCGCGTAACCGGATCGAAGTCATTGGAGTTTTCGCCGGCCTTTGTCATTTTCGATATGGTGACGCGGCTGCTCTCGCCCTATCAGTTCAATCCGCTGAACTATAATCCGTTGCGCCAGGTCCTCGAGCAATCGATCGACCTTGACGCGATCCGCATGTCCCGTTGTCCGGTGAAGCTCAACATCTGCGCGACAAACGTGCGCTCCGGCAAGGTCAAGGTGTTTTCCAATGACGAGATCACGATCGACGCCGTGATGGCTTCGGCTTGTCTGCCGTTCCTGTTTCAAGCCGTCGAGATCGACGGAGAAGCCTATTGGGACGGAGGCTACATGGGAAACCCCGCCATTTTCCCGCTGATCTACGGCTGCGATACTCCTGATGTGCTGGTGGTGCATATCAATCCGCTGGAGCGAACGGAGTTGCCGCGGACCGCCGCCGAAATCCTGAACAGGATCAACGAAATCAGCTTCAATTCGTCGCTGCTCAGGGAGATGCGTGCAATCGCCTTTGTAACGCAGTTGATCGATTCCAACGCGGGTAATTCCCTCGGGCTCAAGCGCATCTTCGTGCACGGCATTTCCGACGATGAGACGATGAGAAACCTCAGCGTATCGAGCAAGCTTAATGCCGAGTGGGGAGCCCTCGTAGACCTCCGTGATCGCGGCCGACAATGCGCGGAGGACTGGCTGATGGCGAACTACGATGCAATAGGGAAGCGCTCGAGCGTCGATATCAGTACGCGTTATCTCTAGAGCGGTCTGAAGCGATTTCCGCCCGCATCCGCTCTAGAATCGATCACGTTTATGATTTTGGGTCGATTCGACCCAAAATCATCGTGATCTAGGGCGTTCGACGCCCGAACCAATCCCAGCGCGTCGCCACGGAGTGCGCGCAAGCTCTCTTTGCCATCTCCCTCCCGATGGCAGTCTTGCCCCCCAACCGGGGGGCTTTTTTTCGTCTCGGGTGCGTCCATCGCCGACGGATAGTTCGGCCTATCGAAACCATGCCTGAACAGCATTTCAAACAGCTCGAGCGGTCTGCGAAGCTTCTCAGCATCAGGCCGATGTGCGGTCTGAACAACGTCAGATCCAGGAGATGTTCAATGATCTACACGCGTACGCTCATCAGTTCCGCGCTTGCGGCGATCGCCTCCGTCTCGGCTTCCACGGCCTCGGCAGGACCGGCCGCCCAGCCCGACTACTCGTTCGAGAAGTGCTACGGCATCGTCAAGGCGGGGCAGAACGACTGCCAGACGGCAACCCATTCCTGCGCGGGGACCTCGACGATGGACGACCAGGCCGATGCCTGGATCTATGTGCCTGCCGGCACCTGCGGAAAGATCGCCGGCGGCAGCGACGCCCCGAAGGCCTGACGGCCCGCGACAGCAAGCAAAAAGGGAGTAGACCGATGCCCAAGACGTTTCCAACCCACCCGATGCCGTGCGCTGCGGGCATCGGCCTCCGTTCCATACACATTGCCGAGATGCTTTCCCGCAGGCCCGCTGCAGGTTGGCTGGAAGTCCATGCCGAAAACTACATGGGCCAATCAGCAGCCGTGGATGCGCTTGAGAAGCTGCGCGAAGTCTATCCGCTTTCGGTGCACGGCGTCGGGCTGTCGCTCGGCAGCGCCTCGGGTCTCGACCGAGCGCATCTGGAGCGGCTGCGTGTCGTCTGCCAACGCTTCCAGCCAGCGATCGTCTCCGAACACCTTGCCTGGAGTGTCGCCGACGGCGCCTACCTCAACGACCTCCTTCCGCTCCGTTACGACGACGAGGCACTTGCCATCGTTTCCGCAAACGTTGATCGGCTGCAGGACACGCTCAAGCGCCAGGTGTTCATCGAAAACCTCTCCGCCTATCTCGCCTTCGCTGAATCGAGCATGACCGAGGCCGAATTCCTGATCGAGCTCGTCAACCGGACCGGTTGCGGCTTGCTGCTGGACGTCAATAACGTCCATGTCTCCGCAAGCAACCTCGATTTCGATGCATTGGCCTTCATCGACGCTCTGCCTGCCGACGCGATCGGTGAGATCCACCTTGCCGGCCACGCGGTCAACGAAATCGACGGCGACGTCATTCTCATCGACGACCATGGGTCGCGTGTGCCGCCGGCAGTCTGGTCGCTCTATGCCCACGCGCTCCGCAGGATCGGCCCGCGACCGACACTCATCGAATGGGACACGGATGTGCCGCCGCTCGAGGTCTTATTGGGCGAAGCGATGTGGGCCGACATGCTCGCCCGCCGGATCGCCTTCGACGAACGCCTTGAGGAGCCGCCGGTCACTGTACCGGACGGCCGTTTCGAGACCATAGGGTTGCCCGGCCGCGACGGCGCAACTGGCATCCTTTTCCCGGCGCTCGCCGCAACAGCGGCAGTCAAAGCCGCTTGCGGCACGTGCGCATCGAATAATTGCAGGAGGGACCGCCATGTCTTCCATTGAAACCCTGCAAAGTGTCGTCGCGCGTGCGGTTCTGACGACCGGGCCGGCAGATATCCTGCCACTCCTGGCACGGGGCCGTTTCGATCCCGCAAGGCGGCTCAACATCTACCGCAACAATACACTGGTCTCGCTCACGACGACCTTGAAGGCCGTCTTCCCCGTGACGGTGCGGCTGCTCGATGAACGCTACTTCAGTTATGCCGCCGGCCGCTTCATTCGGAGCAACCCGCCACAAGAGCCGCGCCTTTCCCGGTACGGCGCAGGATTTGCGCCATTTCTCGCGAACTTCGAGGGAACCGCCGATATGCCCTTCGTCTCTGAGGTCGCGCGTCTCGAGTGGAAGATCGCCGAAGCGCTCGACGCGCCGTTGGAGCGGCCAAGTACACTGATCGAGCTCTATGAGGGGCTTTCGAGTGGGTCTTTCGCGCTCTTCTTGCAGCCTTCGCTGCGACTTGTTCTTTGCCGCTGGCCCGCCCTCAGCATATGGGCGGCGCATCAGCAGGCGGGCGATCCCGACAGGCTCGCGAATCTCAACCGCGAACCGGAGCGCATCGCGCTCTGGAGACATGGCGACACCGTTCGCTTCCTGCGCCTCGACGCCGCGGAGTTTGCGTTTTGGTACGTGTTGAGGCGGGGCAGGGGACTCGAGGCTGCGGTTGCCCGCGCCTGCCGCCACTCGCCTGAGTTCGATATCGCACGAGCGGTGACAGGCCTTTTCGTCAGCGAGCTCGTCACAGGCATCCATCGCGCGAAGGAGTCTTCCAACCAGCAGGAGAGAGTGTCATGACTACAATGCGCGCAACACCGATGAGTTTTTCCAGAACGATATACAGGCTCCACGAAGCGGTCGTGGAGTGGTCGGCGGCCCTGCCGTTATCGATTGTGCAACTGGGGTCCCGCGTTGCCGTCGCGGAGGTTTTTTGGCAATCCGCCCAGACGAAGCTTGCCTCGTGGCCGGTCACGCTCCAGCTGTTCGCCTTCGAATATCGCTTGCCGCTGCTCGATCCCGGGCTGGCCGCCCTTATGGCGACGGTAGTGGAACTCAGTGGCGCGGCGATGCTCGGATTGGGACTGCTCGCGCGGCTCGCCTCACTGATGCTGCTCGGCGTCGTCGCCACCATTCAGATCTTCGTCTACCCGGATCATTGGGTCGAGCATCTGATGTGGACGAGCCTGCTCTTGCTCATCCTCTCGCGGGGCGCCGGCGTGTTTTCGGTCGATCATGTGGTCGCCCGACGCATCCGTGCCGGAGGCTGAGTGATGTCGGTAACGCCTGCTCAAAGCGGTTCCCTGCCGGGGGCGACCGGCAAGGACCAGGAGAAGCGCCGGCCGCGCGTGGTCATTCTCGGTGCTGGCTTCGGCGGTCTGAACGCGGCGATGGCGCTTCGCAGCGCGCCGGTCGAAGTCACCGTCATCGACCGGCGAAACTATCACCTGTTCCAGCCTCTGCTCTACCAAGTAGCGACCGCGGGGCTCTCGCCGGCGCAGATTGCCATGCCGATCCGCCGCATTCTTTCGCGGCAGTCGAATGCCACGGTCCTGATGGACAAGGTCGAGGCGGTCGATACCGCCGCGCGATGTGTCGTGACCGGCGGCCAGCGCATCCCGTATGACTATCTGATCGTCGCGACCGGCGCCCGCCATACTTATTTCGGTAACGACACCTGGGCGGACCACGCCCCCGGCCTGAAGACAATCACGGATGCGACGGCGATCCGCGCTCGCATCCTCTCCGCCTTCGAACGGGCGGAGGTGACCGATGATCCCCGTTTGCGTCAGAAGCTGTTGACCTTCGTCGTCGTCGGCGGTGGGCCGACCGGAGTCGAGCTCGGCGGCGCAATCGCCGAGCTCTCCCGAAGGACGATCGTTCACGATTTCCGGCGCATCGATTCATCCTCCGCCCGGGTCGTGCTCGTCGAGGCGGGTGAGCGGATACTGCCGGCGATGCCGTCCTGCCTTTCGAGAAAGGCCCAGAGACAACTCGAAAAGCTTGGCGTCGAGGTGGTGCTCGGCAATGCCGTCGCCGGCTGTGACGACAGCGGCGTACGGCTGGCCGACGGAACTGAAATCGGCTCCGCCTGCGTTCTCTGGGCCGCGGGCGTTATGGCTTCGCGCGCCGCCAAGTGGATCGGTGCGGCGGCCGACCGCGCCGGACGGGTCATCGTCGACGAGCGCCTCAATCCACCAGCACACGACGAAATATTCGTCATCGGTGACACGGCCTCGGTAACCGATGCGGCCGGACGTCCTGTACCGGGCGTAGCGCCGGCAGCCAAGCAGATGGGGCGTTATGCAGCCTACGCCATTCTCGGCGATATGGCGGGACGGCAATCGGCGCCCTTCCGCTACCGTGACTACGGCAATCTCGCGACCATCGGCCGCAAGGCAGCGGTCGCGGATTTCGGCAAGACCAGGCTCTCCGGCTATCCCGCATGGCTCGTCTGGAACTTCGCCCACCTCTGGTTCCTCGTCGGCTTCCGCAACCGCCTCGTGGTGTTTCTCGACTGGGCGGTCGCCTATGCCCGCAACGATCGCGCCGCGCGGCTGATTACCGGTCACCATGAGGCCTAGCGATGTATCGCCCGAAGCTCGCCCACGTCGTCGTCGTTCTCGTCATGCTATCGGTGCTCTCCACCGCCGCGCTTATCCATCTCATCTGGCAGCGCGCAGCCGGCGAGAGCATTGAGGAGATCGTCGCGAGTCTCGATGCCCAGACGGCGGGGTCCGTCAGGAACGACCTGTCCCGGACGTTGTCGCTCGTGTCGAGCACGGCCGAAATTGTCCGCTCCATCTTCTTCCAGGGTGCGATCAACGCCGATGATGAGGTCAAGCGCGAGTTCCTGTTCCTCTCGTTGCTGCGCGAGCAGCCATCAATCGACTGGATCGGCTTCGGCTTTCCGGATGGGCGTTTTTTCGGATCGCATGCGACCGCCGACGGCCGGATCGAGATGGTCGAAATCGGCGCCGCGAGAGCCGGCGAACTCCGTCCGTTGCGGCGCGATCTCTACCGACCGATCCCGGGCGACATCTTTTTCGAGGAGCGCAACAAGGCGGAGAGCGCCTATGTGGTACTCGGCGCCCCCTGGTATCGATTGGGCAAGGAAAACGGAGAGCCTGTCTGGACAGTCACCAATGTGCTGCCGAACGGTTTCGAGCCCGCCATGGTGCTGTCGAAGCGTGTCGTGAGCTTCGGGAAGTTTATCGGCGTCGTGATGGTGGCGGTGAGCCTCCGGCGTCTCTCCGAGGCGTTAAAGGCGCTTGAACTACCGGCGCTCGGCAAGGCATTCGTTCTTGACAGCAGCGGGCGTGTCCTTGCGACATCGCAACCCTCCGACGGCGTGATGGCGGCGCATTTTTCCGACTTTCCGGCTGCCGATGCGGTGGCGTCAGCCGCGGCCGAGGCTGTCGCGGCCAATAAGGTCGATGCCTTCCGCGTGGTAGTGCCAAACGCCTCGCTCGGGCCCGTCTTCGTGTCGTCGTCGCGCCTGCCGTTCGAGAATTGGCGCCTTGTTGCCGCCACGCCACGCTCGACCTTCGCAGGCGGCATTGACAAGAATATCCGGCGCGTAGCCTTAGTCGTGCTCGCTATGGCCGCCCTTGCCGCAGCGACTGCGGTCGGCTTTGCAAATTTTCTCTTCGCCCGCCCGCTCGCCCGGCTGGCAGCGCAATTGCGTGCGGTCGAGCGCTTTTCGCTGGAAAGCGTCCGCCATCACCCGACCTTCCTCGCCGAGCTCAACGATTTCTCCCAGGCATTGAAGCGGATGGCGGTCGGGCTTTCAGCCTTCGCCCGCTATATGCCGCTCGACGTGGTGCGACCGCTCGTCGAAGGCGGCATCGAGCCGAAGCCCGGCGGCGCGCTCTGCGAAGTGACGGTCATGTTCGCCGACCTGCCCGGTTTCACGGAACTGACAGAGAGGCTCGGACCCGGCGTCGAGCCACATCTGACGCGCTTCCTGACTATTGCGGTCGCCGCTGTCCATGCGGAGGGCGGCACGGTTGACAAGTTCATCGGGGATGCCGTTATGGCGATCTGGAACGCGCCGGGCAAGCAGCCGGATCATGCTGCCCGCGCCTGCCGCGCGGCTGTCGCGATCCGGACGGCAATGCATGACGACCCGCCGATCGCGGCAGGCGAGAACGCGGTCCGCGTGCGCATCGGCATCAATAGTGGCACGGCCCTGATCGGCAATATCGGTTCCGCCGAGCGGCTGAGCTACACGGCCATCGGCGACGCGGTCAATCTCGCGAGCCGACTGGTGAACGTGGCCAAGGAGCGCGGCGTCGAAATCGTGCTGAGCGACGCGACCATGCGCGAGCTCGGGGCAGAACCGATGACGAGACCGCTCGGGCTTGCGACGGTCCGCGGCAAGGCCAGGCCCGTTGGCGTACATACGATTGACCAGCCAAAAGTTCGATCCGCGGGAGGAAGCGATGGAAATGGCGATTACAACGGTGGCGATGCTCGCTTGCCTGCAACTCAAGCACTTTGTCGTTGACTATGTGCTGCAGCCAGCCTGGATCCTGCGCGGCAAGGGCAATTTCCGCATGATCGGCGGCTATGTGCATGCGGGCGGGCACGCGCTCGGAACCGTGCCGGCGCTGATGCTCGCCAGCGCCGGCATGACGCGTGTCGCCATTCTCGTGCTCGCGGAGTTCCTGGCTCACTATCTCATAGACTACGGCAAGGCACTGCTGTCGCGGCATAGCGGCGCCGATGCGACGACCCGGGCCTACTGGGCCATGCACGGCGCCGATCAATTGATGCACCAGCTCACCTATGCGGCGCTGATCCTGGCCGCGCTGGTGTAAGTGCCTTCATCCCTGGCGCCAAACATGCGTATCCGGCGAAGAACTCTGGCTTGCTCTCGTTCTGGAGAATGTAATCCAAGTGCAACAATGCCGTGTGAAGGGTAGGGCATCAGCTACTTTCGCGCAAATGCGCCATGAAGACTTCGGCCGGCGTGCGGTAGCCCAGGCACTTGCGCGGCAGCGCGTTCAGATGATGGACGAGAGCGATCAGCTGCTGCTGGCTGATGTTGAAGAGATTCCGGCCTAGCCTTCGATGATCGATCAGGAGGTCCTGGCTCGAAACCGTTTAACTGCATTATCTGAGTTCTGGCAGGCCTCCATGCCCAAGCGTTCCCGCATTCAGGTGGCTAGCTGAGCTAGTTGTCGAATAGAGAGCGGGCGGCATCACTCCGGCGGTTCTACAGAGCACACACAGATGCACGCTCGACAAGTTTGCACGAGATGACACGACGACTCGCGCGCACCATTTCTTCAGAAATGACGCTGTTCAACCACTCGGCACCTTGGAAACCGAGATCATAGTACGGCAATGCCGCGGTGGTCAGTTCGGGCTTGAGCGCCAATGATACGGTTCTGAAATCGTCAAAGCCAACAATGCTGACGTCCTGCGGGATTCTTAGTCCCGACGTCAAAGCTGCAATATAGATCTGAATCGCCATTTCATCATTGCCGCTCATGATCGCAGTTGGGCGATCCTTTTGCTGCAACATTTCGGTCGCTGCCGCAAACACATAATTCTCTTCTGCTCCGACCGGTCCTTCCATTCCAAGACGAATGGAGAGGTCGCTCTCCGCGAGGCCGAATTCCTTCACAGTGCGGCGGAAGGCATCGAGACGCAGTTCAGCGCCAAGCAGAATCGGGTTGAGCCTGATATAGCCGATCCTTCGATGTCCCCGTTCAAGCAAATATCGGGTGAGGTCCCGGGCGCCCTGGAAGTCGTCAGGCTCGATGGATGGCAAGAGCTCGCTCGTGTGAGGCCGGCAGTTGATCATTACCGTCGGTATGCTCACATCGCCGGCCTCGGGATCCACGACGCGGTGGTACATCGTCACGTAGAGCACCCCGTCGATACGGTGGGACTGGAACATTTTCCAGATTTCCGCCTCCCGTTCGGGTAACCCTCCGGTGTTTGCCATCAGGATACTTTTCCCATGCCTATTGGCCCAATCCTGGATTCCGCGCACGATATCGACCGAATAGGGAGTCGTGGAAACATAGTCGGTGATGATCCCGAACGTGTTGGAGCGGCTTGAGCGTATTTGGCGCGCGGCCATGTTGGGAATGTAGCCGAGATCCCGAATGGCCTTTTCCACTCTTTCTCGCGTGTCCTCGGTCACATGCGGTTCGCCGTTGATTACCCGGGACACGGTCTTGTTCGATACCCCTGCCGCTTTAGCGACACTGACGATGCTGACCATATCGTAATCCTTTCCCTCTGAAAGCACTTGTACACCAAGGAAATGACAACGTCGACAATTTTAATGACAACGTCGACAATGCACGTTGACAACGTCGTCATACCAAGATTATGGTTGCCTTCATGGGAGGCTGGAGTGAGAGCCTCGCTTTAAAGACAGGAGGATCTCATGAAGAATTTGCTTTCAGCCAGCGCGCTCGCGCTCATCTTCATGGTGGCGCCGGCGAATGCCGAAACCATCAATATCCTGGTCGAAGGCGGCGGCGAGATGCTCCAGAAGGCCGTGGCCGAGAAGTTCACCGCTGAGACCGGCATTGAGGTGAAGTTCACGGTCGTTCCCTACCAGGGCGTATTTGACAAGTTCTCGGCCGAAATCGCCTCCGGGTCATCGGCGTTCGATGTTGTTACGATCGATGTTGTCTGGAACGCCAAATTCGCGGGCCATGTCGAGGATCTCGCACCGCTCTTCACCGACGCGGTTCGCAAGGATCTGCCACCGGCTCTGCTTGCCGACGCACAGGTTGGAGGCAAAATGATCGGAATGCCCACCTGGGCGAATGCGGAGATCGTTTTTTATCGCAAGGACCTCTTTAGCAAACCGGAGGAGCAGAAGGCGTTCCAGGAAAAGTATGGCTATCCCCTTGCTCCGCCGAAGACCTGGCAACAATGGCGCGACATGGCAAAGTTCTTCACCCGCGACACGGACGGCGACGGCAAAACGGACTTCTGGGGCACCGACACCATCGGCACCTTTTCCGAAGAGTGGATGGCGCATGTGCTTCAGGCGGGCTCGCCCGGTGTGATCCTCGACAGGGATGGCAAAGTTATCATCGATAACGAAGCCCATAAGAAGGCGCTCGAATTCTACATCGCCCCGCACTGCGTCGATCATTCGGTGCCGGAGAATGTGAATGAGATCGGTTGGGGCGAGGCGCAGAACCTGTTCTATCAAGGCAGGACGGCCATGATGAAGTTCTGGGCGCATGCCTACAAGATGACGCCAGCGGATTCAAAGGTCAGCGGCAAGGTCGGCGTCGCGCCGATGCTGGCCAGTGACGCCGGGATCGCGGCTATTCCCGGCCCTTGGTACAACGTTGTCCCCTCGACCTCCCAGCACAAGGACGCGGCGAAGAAATTTGTAGCCTTTGCGATCGCCAACAATGCATTGGGTATCGAAGCGCCGCTTGGCCTTGCGGCGACGAATTCCGCCTATCGCAGCTATTCCGGCAAACCAGGTTATGAGCATTTCACGCCGCTGCTTGAGACGTTGAGCGCGCCTGCGACCCAAGGGCGGCCGATGGACGAGAAATACCAGGAAATCGTCGATGAAGCTGTCCTTCCCGCCGTGCAGCAGGCCCTGACCTGCGAAGCGGATGTCGGCAAGGTCCTGACGGATGCCAAAGAAACGATCGAGGACATCCTAAACTAACCCGCTGTTCTCAACTCCAGCGGAGGAGAAAATCCTCCGCATATCATCAGCTTTCGGAGACAGCCATGTCGGGTGAAGACCGATTTGTGCTCTGCATGCTCGCGCCAGCGCTTGCCGTTCTGGGCCTGCTGGTCGCATACCCGGTAGGGCTCCTGATGTTCGATTCCTTTTTCAAAGTCGACACCATCACCCCCCACATCAGGGATTGGGTCGGGCTCAAGAACTATATCGACGCGCTAACCTCCAAGCGCGTCGCCGAAAGCGCATTCAGAACGATTCAATATTCGGTCTTTGCGCTATTCTTCGAGTTTACCTTCGGCTTCTGCGCCGCTCTCTTGTTTTCGGCACTTCCTGGCCGATCGCGCTGGCATCGCACGGTTTTCACGCTGCCGCTGATGGTGCCGCCGATCGTCGCCGGCCTCCTGTGGCGCTTCCTGCTGGTCGGCAACATTGGCATTCTCAATTATGGGCTCGTCCAACTGGGTATCATCAGAGACCCCGATGCGATCGCCTGGCTCTCCGACGAGGACATCGTCATCTATTCCGTTTCCTTCGCCGATATCTGGTTGACGACCTCCTTTGTCGCGCTCGTGTCCTACGCCGGATTGATGAACATTCCGAAAGACTTGCTCGAAGCTGCCCGGATTGATGGCGCGAATGCGGTCAAGCGATTTTGGCACGTCACCTTGCCGCTGATGCGTCCGGTTATCGCCGTCATTGTCATCGTCCGCGCTGTAGATGCGGCCAAGACCTTCGACCTCATCTGGATACAGACGCAAGGCGGTCCCAACCACGCATCGGAAGTGTTCTCGATGAACATCTATCAGCGCATGGTTCGGTTCGGCGATCTTGGCGAGGCATCGGCATCCGGGACCCTGTTCCTGATCGTCATGATGCTTCTCGCCGCCGCGGCATATTGGAAGATATGGAGGCCGGCTCATGCGTAGGGCACGCCGCTTCAATATCAATGGCATCCTGGTCAACGCGGCGGCCCTCGCGCTCGTTCTGTCCTATGCGCTGCCATATGTCTATCTGCTCATGACCTCGATCAAGCCGGCGGCGGATGTCCAGCAGATTCCGCCGAGCTTCCTGCCTGCAGTGGTCTCGCTCGAAAACTTTCGCGAAGTGCTGCAATCGTCGGCGCTGCCGAAGGCGTTCGCAAGCTCGCTCGCGGTGGCGGTGCTGACAACCGTGTTTTCGCTGGCGGCGGCAGTCCCCGCGGCCTACGTCGCAACGCAGTACCGGCGCAGGATCACCACCCTGTTCCTGCTGTTTGCGCTGGTCACGCGTATGGTGCCGTCGGTGTCTCTGGGTGTGCCACTGTTCCAGCTTCTGAAGTCTCTGGGCCTGCTCGATACGATCCCGGGCCTGGTTCTTGCCCACACCTCGGCTGCCGTCCCGCTGGCGCTGTTGCTCATGTCCGCCTTCTTCGAAGGCGTGCCGAAGGAACTCGAAGAAGCAGCACGCATAGATGGCTGCACACGTTTCCAGGCATTCCGGAAGATTATCCTTCCGGTCATGATTGGTGGGATCGCAGTGACTGCGCTCTTCACCTTCATCACGAGTTGGAACGAATTCCTCTACGCGTTGCTGCTGACATCGGAGGCTACGAAAACGGCACCGATTGTCATCGCCGAATACAACTCAGTCTACGGGCTTGCCTGGGGAGCGATGACCGCAGCCGCGGTGCTCTATTCGCTTCCCGTGATCGTCGTAACGCTCGCACTTCAAAAGCAGATCGTCGGCGGCCTGACATTCGGCGCTGTAAAGGGATGAGGGAGGCAGAAGCATGTCCGCCATAGAACTGCGCAATATCAACAAGGTCTACGGAAACAGTTTTCACGCTCTGCACGATCTGAGCTTCGACATCAGGGATGGCGAGTTCATGGTTTTCGTCGGTCCGTCGGGATGTGGAAAGTCGACGGCGCTCAGGATGATCGCTGGCCTGGAGAGCATTACTAGCGGTGAACTCAGGATCGGTGGCAGGTTAGTTAACGATGTCGATCCCAAGGATCGCGACATCGCCATGGTGTTCCAGTCCTACGCGCTTTATCCCCACAAGACAGTGCGTGAAAATATCGCCTTTCCCCTGCAGATGGCGGGGCTGCCGAAGACCGAAATTGCCAGCCGCGTAGACGAAGCCGCACGCACCCTCGAATTGACGACTTTGCTCGACCGCAGGCCGGCACTCCTTTCAGGAGGCCAGCGTCAGCGTGTCGCCATGGGACGAGCGATCGTCCGCAAACCAGCGGCCTTCCTGATGGATGAACCGTTGTCGAACCTCGATGCCAAGCTGCGCGTGCAGATGCGCGCCGAGATCGCCAGCCTCCAAAGAAAACTGAATGTCACTACGATTTACGTGACACACGACCAGGTCGAGGCGATGACGATGGGTGACCGCGTAGCTGTCATGAAAGGCGGCGTGCTTCAGCAAGTCGACACACCGCAAAACCTGTACAATCGCCCTGACAATGTCTTTGTCGCCGCCTTTATCGGATCGCCCTCGATGAACTTGTACGAGGCCGTTCTGAACGGAAGGACCCTGACCCTGGGCAGCAACACTTTCGAAATCCCTGAGCGGGTCTTCGAATATCGCCCCTCGCTCAACGGTGCGTCTAACCGTCAGGTCATTGTCGGTGTCCGGCCCGAGCACATGAACGACGCCGCCGTTCGGCCTTCTTCGGCCGAGATCTCAGCCCCAGTCACTCTTGTTGAGGCGCTAGGTTCTGAATCCATGGTGCATCTGAATATCGACGCACCTTGGGTCGATGCCGGCGACCCGGACGCCGTCGCCGACATCGGCGACGAAAAAGCTGCTGTAGCCCGTTTTTCTCCGAAGAGCACCGTACGCGCAGGTGACATCGCGCGCGTCGCTGTCGATGCCGAAGAACTTCACTTCTTTGAACCGGACACCCGCACCAGCATCTGGTGATGGTATAGCCAGGAAAAAACAAGAATGACTAGCGCCTCTACTGCCACCAATCACATGCGACTCCTTCGGATCTCCAGCTACGAGCTTACTACAAACCAAAACAGAGAGCTGGTTGAACGCATTCCCCAGTCGGCTTGCAAGCAACAAGCCAATCAAGAACATCAGTCTACTACCGCTCTGGAGTAAGAAATGTCCGAGAAGACATTAACAATGGTTAGCGAGAACTGTTACGACGTAACGAAGTATCCCGTAGGTAATCCCCGTGAGGATATTGGAGCGGTCATCAATAGCATCATTGCAGACATCAAAAGCAGGCAACCTGTTTCCGATCTAAATGATGGCGGAAAACCTGGAGCAGTTATCTATATACCGCCAGGCGATTACCGTCTTGCCACTCAAGTCGTTATAGACGTGAGCTATCTGAAAATTGTGGGCTCTGGACACGGTTTTACGTCTTCGAGCATCCGTTTCAACACAGCCGCAAACGAGCTGGCACGGTGGCACGAGGTGTGGCCGGGCGGTAGTCGTATACTTGTGGACATCTCTCCAGAGGCCGCCGACGGTGAGACTGCTGGAGCCGCGTTTTATGTTAAGCGTACCGGAAATCCTCGTATAAGCTCTGTGGAGTTTGCTGACTTTTGCATTGATGGCCTACATTTCATTGACGATGGTTCGGGGCAAAATGATGCAGAAAATACATATAAGAACGGCAAAACGGGAATCTATGTAGGCAGCGCCAATGACTCATGCCGAATAACGGGGATGGGTCTTATCTATCTGGAGCATGGAGTTATTGTTCATGATGCAGATGCGCTGGCGATAGACAACAATTTCATTGCTGAGTGCGGAAACTGTATCGAATTGAAAGGTATGGGGCAGGCCTCAAGAATAGCAAATAATTTTGTCGGAGCCGGATATAGGGGACATTCCATTTATGCTGAAAAGTATGGGGGCATTCTAGTATCCTCAAACAACGTATTCCCTCGAGGTGCTAGCAGTGTCTATTTTTCCGGCGTGATGCGTTCCTCGGTCACCGGAAATAGATTCCATTCGTTTTATCCCGGAATGTTGGTTTTTGCTGCCAACTGTTGCGAAAATTTGGTTTCCTCAAATCACTTTTTGCGAGATCGCGAGCCATGGGCGCCCATGCAGAAGTACGATAACGGCTTGGATGATCTGTTCGGCCTTATGAAAATTGACGGCAGCAACAATTCGATAATTGCGAACCACATTTCAGAGACAATAGATACTCAATATATCAGGCCTCTCGCCGTAAAGCCGGTGATAATTAATGTGGTTTCCGGTAGCGGCAATTACATAGCCAATAATCACATCGTGGCGACAACCGAAATATCGCAAATCAATGATGCACCAAACAGTGCCTGTTTTTCAACGCAAGTGGGCGCATTGCTTTCAACTAACAACTTGAAGGCGCTCGAAGTAACGACGGTACTTGTGCAGAGGGGGTCGGTACGGAATACAGTCCTGGATTCAGGAAATGACGAACAGGTTGAGATGGACAAAACAATGAACGCCTTTAGGAGTACTCCAGTTCCTGGGAAAAGGGGCAGAGTTTCAATATAGACCGAGCGCAGACTCTCGAAATTCAGTGACTATTCGGAAAAGTCATCAACGAGATCATCGAATGAAGAACAGGGTGCATTTGGATGCTGAGCACGGCGTGCGGTTCGAGATCTGGGCTCGGCAAAAGCCTGGAAAATCAGCTCCGGAAGAAGACGCCGATGCCTTCGTTCTGCGTGCCGGCAATGGGGTCGTTTACCGGATCGCACAGCTGCCGCCCTATTTTCAATTCTATTCCTATACCCATTATGCGGCCGGCCCGCTCACGCTAGAATGGGACGATGGCGCCATTGAAATTCCACTGCTATACAGCTTCAATCCGGATGACGTCGCTGAGAAGGGCGTGACTTTCCTAGAGTTGCGCGATGGCCGCGTCATCGCTCGACCGAGGACATCCTGGCCGGAGTGGTACGAGAGCGACGCAAATCGCCCGCAGCTCAGATTCTCGCCGTTTCAGGCCTGGATGAACGATCCGAACGGGTTGTGTTTCGTCGACGGCCGCTATCACCTGTTTTACCAGTTCCACCCCGTTGAATCTGAATGGGGACCCATGCACTGGGGCCATGCCGTCAGCGACGACCTCTACCGTTGGATCCATCTGCCGGTCTTCCTGCATCCGGAACAGAATCTTTGGTCGCTGGGCGCCACCGGCGGCGCCTTCTCGGGAAGTGCCTTCGTCGGCCCCGAGGGCAAGCTCAGCTTCTACTACACGGAGCGGCTGCCGGCCTATGACCTGTTCAAGGACTACAAGGAGGTGCAGAAGCGAGTGCTGCCATCGACCGATCTCCTGCGTCCGGATGCCAACAAACTGGTGCTTGTCAATGGTCCCGACGGTATCGCCCACGACTTCCGTGACCCCAAGGTCTGGTATGATGCGGCCTGCGGCACATATCGGATGGTGCTCGGCGCGGCGATCGATGGTGATCCAGGCGTCCTGCTCTATGGGTCCGAGGACGGCGAGGACTGGAAATTCTTGTCCGTCCTCTATCGCGCTCCCGAGCATTTTCGCCGGCACGGCGCGCGCTGCGTGGAGTGCCCGGATTTCTTCGAGCTCGATGGTTATCATGTGCTGGTGATGGGCTTTGTAGGATACACTGAGCCGGAAACCGGCCGTCATAACCTGCTTTACGCGCAGGTCGGCACATTCGAGGGCGACCGCTTCATGCCCGCGACCCCGGCTTTGCAGGAACTGGATTTCGGCACCGATTTTTACGCAATGCAGAGCTTCCTGGCAAAGGACCGCCAGATCGCTTTTGCCTGGCTCTTCAATTGGGAATTCCGCAAGCCGGGAGGTTCGCCCTATAGCGGGGAGCTGTCGCTCCCGCGCGTGCTCGGCCTCGACGCCGAACGGAATTTGACAATGATGCCGGAGAAGGGCTGCCAGCGCCTGCGCGCCCGCACTCTTCGACAGACTGCACCTTGCCAATTCGCATGCGAACCGGGGTGCCCCGTCGAGTTGTCTTTGGCAGGCGATCTGGATGGAGTTCAGATCATCGCGCGCGGCAGCGACGGAGAGAGCTTTAGGTTGGCTCACAGCGCCCGCCGACTTGAGCTGGCCGTGGCGGAGGACAATGGTGACATCAAGTACCGCTCAGCGCCGCTGACGCTCGAATGGTTGACGTTGTTCTTCGACCGCGGCGTCGTCGAGGTCTTCGCCAATGGGGGCGCGGTCTGCGGCACGCGCCGTACCTATAAGGTCACAGACCTGACCTCGCTTGAAGTGAAGTCCGCCGACAGGTGCCGGATCGAAACGTATGAGGCATGGAGCTATGATTCGGCTTGGAGTAACTAGCATAGGCGGCGGCTGGTGAACCATGTCCTCCAACCGCACGTGTCGGCGCCGAAAATGGTGCATGCGAATTGCGGTATCGATGGTTCGATCCCTTCAAGGCGAGGAATGAACGATCACTCTGGCAGGCGCGCTCGCCGACGAACCGAACGGCTGCAATGGGCTCAATCGAGCCATGCCTGCGCGTTCTTTCGATGGCCGCTTGGCGAAACCCGCCAAAATCCCTATCGTGTGAAGTTGTCACGGTCGCTTAAGGTACCCCTCCCGATCGCATAAGGTACTATTTCGCCCCCTCTCGCAAACGACCCCTTTGCAGCCACCGGCCTGCGATACAGTGTCGACTGCGTCGGTCTATTCGCGCCCACGATCGTGCCGGTGTCAGGCGCGAGGAGATTTGCCCGTCGCGCGCAGGCAACAAGCGCCGTGCGAGCGGTCTCGGCATCAATCTCGCCCGCAAGTGCCGCTTTGCAGGCATTGAGCGCGATGGCGTGGGTTGGATTCCGCTTTGACGGCGGCCACTCATTCAGCCAGGTGTAGGCCTCGCTGACGCCGTGGATCTCGGCCGGAAATCCGAGTCCCACGAAGATTGATACCGGATGTCGAAAGCGATCATGCTCCATCGTTCTCCTCCATTCATGGGTAATCAACTTTGCGGGTGACGAAGCGCCTGGCAACCGTTATGCCCTGACCTCCTGACGCTGGAAGACGACATAGGTCAGGGTGAACAGCAGGATCATCGCAGCGACCAGTCCCGCGAACTGCGGCCATACGACCAGGAGGCTTTGCAGGGTCGGTAGCGGTGCGCCGGCGATCGCGCCTTGGACCTGATCGAAGAACAAGGGGCCCACCGATCGCGCCGCGGGGTTCAACAGCATCCCGGTGATTTCGCCGTAAAGCGTCTGAGGCGAGAACCTGCTGACGGCCTGCTGTGTTTCGAACTGCGTGACCACAGTCATCGGATCGAGCGGATCAATAGGGGCCAGCACGCTTGCAAGCAGCGGCGCGATCATGTCCCAGAACACCGCGAGCACCAGCCAGACCGACAAGGCGGCCAACGCCGAGGTCGCCGGCGAGCGGATCAAGGTCGAGAATGCGATCGCCAGCGCCAGCCAGACACCGGCATAGGCGAGCGTCGCGGCCAGATAGGCGACACCCCGCACGATGTCGGCGGCCGACGGAGGCAGACCGAGGAACAGGATGCCGAGGCCCGTCATGAGCAGCCAGAGCGTCAGCAGCGCGATCGCAATGACAAGCAAGCCACCGAGGAATTTTCCGAACAGCACCGCATCGCGGTAGATCGGCTGCGCCAGGAGCCGGCTCATCGTTCGCCGGGCGTATTCGCCGTTGACCGCGTCGAAACCCAACGCAATCGCCATCAACGGCAACAGAAAGCCAAGCAGGGCGGCGAAGGATGGAAGCGGTTCGCGAGCCTCCGTCAACAGCTTCAGGAACAGGAAAGGATCCTCGGCAGTGGTTTCGGTGATGCGCCCGATCGCGCCATAGACGGCGCCGATTGCGGTGAGCAGCACGAGCAGCATGATCAGATGCATCCGCGCGCTGGTCATATGATCGGCCGCTTCCTTGAACGCGATCGTTGCCGTGCCTTTGAAGGGTGAGCCTTCACGCGTCATGGACAACCTCCCGGAAAAACCGATTATAGGCTTGGTCGAGCCGAGCGCGGCGCAGGTCCAAATTCTTCAGGGAACCGCCAGCATCCACGACGAGGCGGGCGAGCTCCGGGCGGACATCGCGTTCGGCTTCGACCAGCCAATGACCCCGGCGGCCAGCCACGATCGACTTCACGCCCTCGGCCGACGTGCCTAGTTCGGAAAGGTCGACGCCATCGGCCTCGACATCGATGATGAATGCGCCTCCACCGATCTTATCGGCGAGCTCTTGGATGGTGCCGAGAAAACCGATCCGGCCGTTGCTAAACAACGCGATGCGATCGCAGACCGTTTGCACCACGTTGAGCATGTGCGACGATAGCAGGATCGTCATGCCGTCGCGGCTCAGCGCCCGGATCAGGTCGAGCAATTCCTGGGTGGACTGTGGATCGAGGCCGGAGGTCGGTTCGTCCAGGATGGCGACGGAGCACTTGCGCATCAGAAGTTCGGCAAGGCCGAGTCGCTGACGCATGCCACGGGAGTAGGTGCCGACATGGCGGTCTGCCACCTGCGCCAACCGCACCTTGTCGAGCGCCGCGGCAATGCTTTCCCGGGCAAGATCGGCAGACATGCCGGCAAGGCGAGCGGTATAGGCGAGGTTTTCTCGTCCTGACATGCTGTCGTAGAATCCGACGGCGTCAGGCAGATAGCCGACCTCTCGCTTTACCTCGAGCGGCTGGCGCAGCGGGTCCTTACCGAGAATATGCACGCTCCCCTCGGTCGGCTCGGTCAAACCCAGCAGCATCAGGATCGTGGTCGTCTTGCCGGCGCCGTTCGGTCCGAGCAAGCCGACGACTTCTCCGGCACGAACCGACAAATCGATTCCGGCAACAGCCACGGTGGAGCCGTAGCGCTTCATCAGTCCTTTTGCCTCTATGACCATCGTGCTCATCGCCGTCCATACCTCATCACCGCCAGGCCGAGGACGAGCACCGCGGTTGCGATGACGCCAAGTCCAGCCATGCCCCAGATCGTCGATGTGTTTACAGTGACGCGGAACTGAGCCGACTCCGACACGGGCCCGCCGCTCGCACGCACCGAGACCATGTAGTCGCCCGCTATTGCCTTTTCAGAAGGGGTAATCCTGACGTTCACCTGCCTCGTAGCATCGGGCGCGATCAGATCGACGCGGTCGGGCTCGAATTCGACTTTCCAGCCTGATGGGGGACTAGCCGACAGTTCGATGTCGGTCGCAGGCGCACTGCCATTGTTGGCGAGTGTGAACGGGAAGCTCGCTTCCTTGCCAGCCTCTGCCTGTCCGGAGAGGCGTTCCCGCGGCCCAGTCAATGTAACGTCGGGCTGACCGGTTACTTCAATACTGAGCTCGGTCGTAGCGCTCGCTCCACCGCCCGCCACTTCGACCACGACCGGGTAGCGGCCAGCCGGTGCTGACCTCGGCGGTGTTACTTCCAATGTCACGTTCTCGCTCGCCCCGGCCTCGATCGGCAAGCCGGTAATCTCTTCCGAGCCATAGCCGCGCTTGAAGCGTGACTGAAATCCATCGGGCACATTGGCGGCGAGACTGAAGAGGTTCTCTTCCGCGCCGTCATTGGTGGCTTCTATCTTGAAACTGAATGTGGAGCTGGCCGTACCTCGCAGCGCCGGCAGCTCGGATTTCAGCTCCAAGCCACCCTCCGCCGCCTCCGATAGTTTCACCACAAGGGGAAGATCGGCGGTCTGGTTTGCGTATCGCGCTTTCACGTTAATCGGAACGCGCTCGCCGCTAGCGCCCTCGGGCGGCGTCAGTTCGAGGTTAACTTCCTGTGTCGCATCTGGCGCCACCATGACAGCCGAGACCTCGCGGTTGCCGCCCTTCAGCGACCATTTCCAACCATCGGGAATGCCTGTAACTTCAAGTGACGCCCGCTGCGGCGGCAGATTGGCATTGCGCAGCGTCAGCGGAATTGTTTCGGTTTCTCCCGGGCGGATCGCCAGTTCCGGATGCGGTGTCGTGAGCCAGAAGCCGGTAAGCTTGGCGACTTCCTGTCGCTGGTCTTGAGCAACAGCCGGTGTGCATGCAAATGTCGCTCCAAGGGCCAATGCTGCTGCAGTGATCCATCGAGCAATTGTCCTCATCTCATTCTCCCTTCGACGTTCGATATCCATGCGCGCGGCGACCTAACCGATCACCAGAAACAGTTTTGAGCCGCCGCGAAACAGATCGAGCGCAATCGTGCCGCCGGCGTCCTTTAACGCCGCGGCGAGCTCCGCGACGGTCGCGATCGGCTGGCGATTGACGGCAACGATCACGTCGCCCGCGCGCAAACCCGATCGCTCTGCTGCGCTTCCATCCTCAATGCTGGAGACAACCACGTTACCCGCCGCATCCTGGAACTGCGCGCCCTGCAGGGAAGCGGGTATCGCCTCGGCCCCAGCTTTTGCCTCGGCCGGCTCAATGCGCAATGTCACCTTTTTGCGAGCCCGATCATGGAGATATTCGATCTCGACCTGCGATCCGATCTGAGCCAGGCCGATACGATTGCGGAGATCTGCCGAGCCGGTGATTTTGCGATTGTTGACGGCGGTGATGACATCGCCGGCTTGAAGCCCGGCATGCGCCGCCGGCGAATTCTGCTCAACGCTTCCGACCACGGCGCCGGAGCTCTCCTCTATGTGGAGCGCTTCGGCCAGGTCCGGCGTCAGATCCTGAACGGAGATGCCGATCCGGCCGCGCCGCACTTCGCCATGCTTGATCAGTTGCTCCATCGCTGCCGACGCCATCGCGATCGGAACCGCAAAGCCAATGCCAACATTGCCGCCGGCTGGCGCTATGATCGCGGTGTTGATGCCGACCAGCAGGCCGTCCGCAGTGACCAGCGCGCCTCCCGAGTTGCCGGGATTGATCGAGGCATCCGTCTGGATGAAGTCCTCATAGTCCTCGACATTGATCCCGCCACGGCCAAGGGCGCTGACGATGCCGGAGGTGACGGTCTGACCAAGCCCAAACGGATTGCCGATCGCGACGACCGGGTCGCCGACCCGAAGGGCATTGGAATCGCCAAACGGAAGCGCCCTCAGCTTGTCCGCGTCGATCTTCAGCAACGCTATATCGGTTGCCTCATCGCTGCCGACCAGCTCGGCGGTGAAGCGGCGGCGGTCCTTCAGGGTTACCGCAATTTCCCCGGCGTCCGCGACAACGTGGTGATTGGTGAGGATATAACCTTTATCCGCGTCGACGATGACGCCAGAACCGGCGCTTAGCCGCTGCTGCTGCTGCTCCGGCAGGTTGAAATAGCGGCGGAAGAAGGGATCGTTGTAGAGAGGATTGGTTTCGGCGGGAGCGCGTGACCTCACCGCAATATTGACAACCGCCGGCGTAACCTCCTCCAGGACATCGGCGAGCGACCGTTGTTGAGTGCTTGCCGAAATGGCGGGCTGCGGCTGCGCCGCCGGGAACGGCGCAGGGTCCAGCACGAGGACGAGTGCGGCGAATACGCCAACATATTTCGACGAACGCGTGATCATTTTTGCCCCGATTCTTCAGATCCTCCTTCGGAGCGGATAGGCGGGCCTCGGGTCCAGCCTCATCGGAGCCTCGTCCAGGGCTCCTGCCAACCTGCTCCAACCATATTCGAACGCCCTGCCCATCGAGGGCCGAGGCATCAGTTCACAGCTCCACCAGGGGTCCGCGCCCCTCGGGCGCGGACCCATCGCTTTCGTCAGAAGTCCATGCCTCCAGGCGGCATCGGCGGAACCGGCGCCTCCTTCTTCGGCTTCTCGGCGACCATTGCCTCGGTGGTAATCAGGAGGCCGGCGACCGAGGCAGCGTCCTGCAAGGCGGTGCGAACGACCTTCACCGGATCGATCACGCCCTGATCGTAAAGATCACCGAATTCGTTGGTCTGGGCGTTCCAGCCGTAACCAAATTCGGTTTTTTCGCGAAGCTTGCCGACAATGATCGAGCCTTCAGCACCTGCATTTTCGGCAATCTGGCGTACCGGCGCCTCAATTGCACGTCGGACGATCTCAATGCCGTGTTTCTGATCAGCGTTCTCGGTCTGAACGCCATCCAGCGCCTTGACGGCTCTCAGCAAAGCCACACCACCGCCAGGCAAAACTCCCTCCTCGACCGCCGCCCGTGTGGCATGCATTGCATCATCGACGCGGTCCTTGCGTTCCTTCACCTCAACCTCGGTCGAGCCGCCGACGCGGATGACGGCAACGCCGCCGGCAAGCTTGGCCAGCCGCTCCTGCAGCTTCTCGCGGTCGTAGTCCGAAGTGGTTTCCTCGATCTGCGCCTTGATCTGGGCGACGCGGCTCTGGATCTCCGCCTTCGAGCCTGCGCCGTCCACGATCGTCGTGGTTTCCTTCTCGACGACAATTTTCTTGGCGCGGCCAAGCATTTCGAGCGTCACATTCTCGAGCTTGATGCCAAGATCTTCGGAGATAGCGGTTCCGCCTGTGAGGATCGCTATGTCCTCCAACATGGCCTTGCGGCGATCGCCAAAACCAGGAGCTTTCACTGCAGCCACCTTCAGGCCGCCGCGCAACTTGTTGACGACGAGCGTCGCGAGCGCTTCTCCTTCAACATCCTCGGCGATGATGAGGAGAGGTTTTCCGGATTGAACAGCGGCTTCGAGAACCGGGAGCAGCGCCTGCAAATTGGACAGCTTCTTCTCGTGGATGAGCACATAGGGCTCCTCCAGCTCAACGCGCATCTTTTCGGGATTGGTCACGAAATAAGGCGAGAGGTAACCGCGGTCGAACTGCATGCCTTCCACGACCTCGAGCTCCGTGACCGCGGTCTTGGCTTCCTCGACGGTGATCACCCCTTCATTGCCGACCTTTTCCATCGCTTCTGCGAGGAATCGGCCGATCTCGGTGTCGCCGTTGGCAGAGATCGTGCCTACCTGAGCAATCTCGTCGTTTTTGGTAACTTTCCGCGCGTTTGTCTTCAATTCCTTAACGATGGCGTCAACGGCCTTGTCGATACCGCGCTTTAGGTCCATCGGGTTCATGCCCGAGGCCACGGCCTTCGCACCTTCCTTGACGACTGCCTGGGCGAGCACCGTTGCCGTGGTCGTGCCGTCACCGGCGATATCACTGGTTTTCGACGCCACTTCGCGCACCATCTGGGCGCCCATGTTCTCAAACTTGTCCTCAAGTTCGATCTCCTTGGCAACCGTGACGCCGTCTTTGGTGATCCGCGGAGCGCCGAACGATTTGTCGAGCACCACGTTGCGACCCTTTGGGCCCAACGTCACCTTTACCGCATTGGCGAGAATGTCGACGCCGCGCAGCATCTTCTCGCGGGCTTCGGTGTGAAATCTCACTTCCTTGGCAGCCATTTTTCTACTCCTTCAATCGGCCCGGCTCTCAGGCGACCTTCTTCGCCGAGGTTTCGCTCTCGATCACGCCCATCACGTCGGATTCCTTCATGATCAGAAGTTCCTCACCGTTGAGTTTGATCTCTGTGCCGGACCATTTGCCGAACAGGATTCGGTCGCCCGCCTTGACGTCGAGTTCGACAAGCTTGCCGCTATCATCTCGCGCGCCCGGGCCAACGGCGATGACCTCACCTTCCTGCGGCTTTTCCTTCGCCGTGTCGGGGATGAT
Source organism: Sinorhizobium terangae (assembly GCF_009601505.1). Taxonomy (GTDB): domain Bacteria; phylum Pseudomonadota; class Alphaproteobacteria; order Rhizobiales; family Rhizobiaceae; genus Sinorhizobium; species Sinorhizobium terangae. Next base: position 8,227 of record NZ_WITC01000106.1, on the reverse strand, counting down.
TATGCCGCCGGCCGTCTTTTCCTCGGCTTCAATGCGGCGGACCAAGATGCGGTCATGCAAAGGACGGAACGTCATGTCGCTCTCCTCGTGGACAAACAGATGTTACAGAAGCTCCTCCGCGCCGCATCCGACTCGAATCCGACGCGGGACGCACGATGTTTTGGCATCGCGCCAATCGATCTGGTTTCTGTTTTTTTAGTTTCAAGAGGGGCGATGAAATTTTTTAGCACTCGACCACATTGAGTGCTAATGCCATGATTTCACAGCGCCATTTCACGTGCGCCGAGGCTTGAATGGGCTCGACACCCTCTTGACGCGACGGTCTGGAGTCCCCAACTCATACCTGCCGATGCCCCAATTGGGGTCGGCATGGTCAGGGAGCGCCACGCTTCTTGGCGCTTCCTCGTATCTATGTTGCTCTACGGAGGATGTAGCTATGAGAACAAGCTTCGATTTTTCCCCCTTCTACAGGTCCAGCATCGGTTTCGATCGCATGTTCGATCTGCTGGAGAACGCCAGCCTCAATGCTGAGAACTGGCCACCCTACAACATCGTCAAACTTGGCGAAGATGCCTACCGCATCGTCATCGCGGTGGCGGGTTTTGCCGAAGACGAACTGACGATCACCCATGAGGCGAACATGCTGGTGGTCACCGGCGCCAAATCCGAAGATGAGGAGGTACAGTACCTTCATCAGGGCCTCGCCGTACGGTCGTTCGCGCGCAGATTTGAACTCGCCGATCATGTCCTCGTCGAGAGCGCCAAGCTCGAAAACGGGCTGCTCGTCATCAATCTCAGGAGGGAGATACCTGAGGAGATGAAGCCGCGTCGGATCACCATCCAAACCGAAACGACGATGCCCGCTTCGAAGCAGATCGAAGGCGACAAGGCAGCCTAGACGGCGCGCACCGCTCGAACCTCGCCTGTGACCGAACAGGCGAGGGGAGGGGACTGCGCCAAAGCAAAAGGAAAGAATGAAACCGAAGAAAGGATGAAGCCGTGAATGTACGTGACCTGATCCCATGGAACCGTGGCAGCAGCCGGGCCCCGAGCGCCTATCGCGGGGTTGACATGGATCCGTTCCTGTCGTTGCACCGCAATGTTAACCGTCTGTTCCACGACGTCTTCCGCGGCTTCGATCAGCCATCAGCGTTCGGTGGCATGACGGCCTTCAACGGATCGTGGCCGACCGTGGAGGTCGAGGAGAACGACAACGAGATCCGCGTGATAGCGGAGGTTCCGGGCATCGATCCAGACGATGTCGAGGTGCTGCTGGACGATGGTGTGCTTACGCTTCGCGGCGAGAAGAAATCGGAAACCGAGGATAAGGATCGCCGGTTCACAGAGCGTTACTACGGGCGCTTCGAACGGCGGCTGGCTCTTGGTGGCCAGGTCGATGAGAACAAGGTCGCCGCAACGTTCAAAAACGGTCTGCTCTCAGTGACGCTGCCAAAGACCGAAAAGGCGCGAGCCAGCGTCAAGCAGATCAGCATCGATAGAGCCAAATAGCACCGCCGCCCGCCGGCCGGGCACCGACATGCCCGGCCGGCCATTCTGGTACGACCACCGACATCATGACGGAACGCCGTTTTCGACAGGGAAAATCTGGTAGCGCTGCCCAGAAGTTCGCTGAGCAGGTCAGCGACAGCCAACATCCCGCGGCTGACAAGGACCAGCCACGGCCGAGCATCGATGCGGTAGCACGCATCTTTCGTCCATCGCGTTCCGTGATGACGTCGGCGCGCGTTTCTAGACGACCTTGGCTGCTGGTGTTCGAACGGAGAGTCCCGCCCACAATCGATTATCTTATGGGCTATACCGGCGGGAGTGACACGCTCACTCAGGTCGAACTGCGCTTCCCGTCTTGTGATGCCGCGATCGCCTATGCGGAACGGCAGAAACTGAACTACATCGTCGTGGGCAGGAGCCGCTAGTGTTTAGGGGAGCAGTGAATGGCTTTGGCCGGAGCGCTGTACCGTTCAGTTCATGGGACGAACGTCGGGTCCCATCAATCCGGAACCGTCCGCCGCTGCAGCGGCGGACGGTTGTCTTGGATCATACATGGGCGTGGGGGTTCTGCCGATCGGCGAACTGGCAAAAGAAATGACTGCGGACGAGACCCGAGACCGCTTTCCTGTGAATGTCCGCAAAAGGGACCAGCACCGGAAATCCCGAGCGATATCGACGAGTGGTCGCAACGGGTCGGTCTTACGCGTTCACCACAGTGCAGAAGTGTGATCAGCGTCGAAAGTTCGAAAGGGGCTGACTTCGGCTCAGCGTTCGATCCCGAATATCATGACACTCTGGAATAGCTGCTAACGCGTTGCCGCGACCAAGACGGACGCGTTTCGGGCCAGGACCCGTTCACTCACAAGGAGCATGACTATTATCCCTCCCACGCAGTAGGCTCCCATTCCGGCGATCTGCCAAGGGTAGGGAACGCCGGCACCGATCACTCCTTGGCGGATGACCGCAGCGGGTCAAACCTTCACGTTACACGTCGCCGGCATATTCGCCACGTGCCGGGTAGTCGTTTTTGATTACGAAATCCAAAGCTTGCACCATTTCGGTGAAATTCGGTCGCGCGAAAGGCATGGATTGAACGGAGAGCCAATAGAGGGTTTGATCTGGCTTGATCAAGAACACGCCCGGCTCAGAGAACAATGCGGGCTCTTCGATGCCGATCGACGTTTTTCCGCGCGAGGCCGAAATATAGAGGCCCCACAACCGTGCCACGCTCAAAGGCAGCCCGTAACCCACGCGCAGGTGCGCGGCACCAATTTTTTCTGCCATTTGCCGAGCGCGTTCTTCACCGTCGGAGCTTATCGCAATGGTGCTGACGCCCCTCTCTGCGAAGGAGAGCGTCATTCGTTCAAGGTCCTTCAGATAGCTGGCGCATGCAGGGCAGTGGAGGCCACGGTAGAAACAGACTAGCGACATGAGTGAGGACGTTTCGCTAGCGAGATCGAACTCCCCGTGATCGAGTGTTTTGACGGTCAGAGCTGGGGCCAGCATTCTTGGGACTAACATTGATCAACTCCATTGTGTGTGCCGCCAACGCCGTCGCGTTGACGTCGGAGTCTCACAATCACATACTCGAGGCGATCAAAGGTCCAAAAAACATGATTGAAAATCTGATCTTCCATTCAAAGGTAGATCGCCTCTCAGCCTTCTTCGACACGTTCGAGCTGTCGGCTTCATTGGAGCCGGCGCGTGCCGGTGACGTTCAAGCGAGGTTGTTTGTCGTCGGTACGCCGGAAGGCCTCGCAGAAAGTGTCATGCTTTGCCTGCGTGGTGACGCGCCTCCCGAACCGTCAGTTCTGGTGACTGCAGCGGTCGATTTCGAGAGTCCGCATAATCCGCTCATGAATGCTTTGCCGGATCAGATGCGGGTGGAAATCAACGACATCCCCACCCTTCGCGACACGACAGCCGCTTTCGTGGCTGAGGCACTGGGATCTCGCTGCGGACGGAGCGCGGCACTCAATCGGCTCTGCGAAGTGATGGTTCTGCTCATCCTGCGCTCAGCAATTGATCGCGGGACCGCCCAGCCGGGGTTGTTGGCAGGTCTATCCCATCCTGCTTTGCACCGGACGTTAGTTGCGATGCATGATGCGCCCGATCGGGTCTGGAACAGCGAAGACCTTGCCGCTGTCGCGGGGATGTCGCGAAGCCATTTCATGGCTCGTTTTCGCGACGTCGTCGGCACGACGCCACAGGCTTATCTGACGGAATGGCGGCTGACGATTGCTCGGCGGAAGCTGTCCAAAGGCGCCAGAGTCAAGGCAGTGGCGCGACAGGTCGGTTTTGCCAGCGCTGCTGCCTTCTCCCGTGCCTACTTTCGAAAATTCGGAGAGTGGCCGTCTCTCCAAGGGCAGGGGGACTCACTCAACGCGGCCGGATTGTGAGCGGCAGTAAATTTGGCATGCCGACAGCGCTTTGCGGACGAAGCCGCCCGCGCTTTTGCGTTCTCGGCTTGACAGAACTAGGACGGTCGTCCTAATGCCCACTTGGCAAACAGGGCGTCGAAGGTAAATGCCAGCACAGTCAACCCGTGAACTGATTGTCGAAAAGGCGGATGCCCTCTTCTACGAGAGCGGATTCGAGGCCACGTCCTTTGCTGACATCGCCGCAGCCGTGGGCATCTCGCGCGGCAATTTCTATCATCACTTCAAGACCAAGGACGACATCCTGGACGCCGTGATTGCCCGCCGAATGGAGCGGACACGCGCGATGCTCGGCGGCTGGCAGGCCGAGGGCGAAGGTCCGCGCGAGCGCATCCTGTCCTTCATTCATATGCTGATCGCCAACCAAAGCCAGATCATGGATTTCGGCTGCCCAGTCGGAACGCTTTGTTCAGAACTCGCCAAACTCGGCCACGCCGCGCAGGGCCGCGCGACCGAAATCTTCGGCCTGTTCCGCGACTGGCTCGCCGACCAGATTCGTGAGCTTGGTGCCGTTGATCGGGCGGAAACGCTGGCGATGCATCTTCTAGCCTGGTCGCAGGGGGTGGCGGTGATGGCGACCGCCTTCAAGGACGAGGCATTCATCCGCAACGAGGTAGCCGGGATCGGACAGTGGCTAGCGTCCCTGCCGGACCTCTCGCAACCGACGTGATAAAGGAGCACCGATGTTCGTCACTTTTCTCAGATTCGCAGAGAACCGCAACGCCGCGCCCGAATTCATGGCGGCGCATAACGAATGGATTGGGCAAGGATTCGCCGATGGCGTGTTCCTCTGCGTCGGCTCGCTCCAGGCCGCTGCTGGCGGCGCCATACTCGCTCATGCGGAAAGTCGCGACGCGTACGATGCGCGCATCGCTGCCGACCCCTTCGTCGTGCAAGGGGTCGTGACCGCCGAGACATACGAAATTGATCCGAAGCGCACCGTTCCCGCCCTCGATTTCGTGAAGACGGCAGCATGAGCGCGACAACCGTTCCCGGCCCGGACGGTCGCCCTCGTTGTCGCTGGTGCGCCGCCGCGCCAGAGTTCCTCGACTATCACGACCGCGAATGGGGCTTTCCGGTCATGGATGACATAAGGCTGTTCGAGAAGCTCTGCCTCGAAGGCTTCCAGTCGGGCTTGAGCTGGCGCACCATTCTTGCCAAGCGCGAGAATTTTCGCGCCGCTTTCGCCGGCTTCGATTTCCGCAAGGTGGCGCGGTTCGATGAGACCGATGTGACCCGGTTGCTGGCAGATGCAGGGATCGTCCGTCATCGCGGCAAGATCGAGGCCGTCATCAACAATGCGGGCCGCGCCTGCGAACTGGTCGAGACGGAAGGCTCGCTGGCGGCATTCGTATGGCGGTTCGAGCTGAACGATGATGGTGCGCGGCCGCAAAGCCGCTCGACCTCGCCCGCCTCCGAAGCACTGTCGAAGGAACTGCGTAATCGCGGATGGAAATTCGTTGGACCCACCACGGTATATGCCTTTATGCAGGCGATGGGGTTGGTGAATGACCACGCAGAGGGTTGCATCATGCGGGCCGAAGTCGAAGAGGCGCGATCGGCTTTGCGTCGATTTTCATGATGGTCGGCGCGGCAGCTTTGGGGCTCAAACGAGCCGTTCGTGCGCCGGACGTCAAAGACAGCAACGGGTCGAGAATTCGCCTTCATCAGCGTCGCGGGTGGGTCGATCTTTCCGGTTCACATCCGTCGCGAGAGGGCGGAAGGACTAAGCCGCTCGCGCGGCAATGGCGCTTGTGGCTGGCGGTGCGTTTCCTGATCGACGTCGGTTCTTTGTGTCTCGGGTTCCTGGCCTGACGATTGAGACTTCTCAATCTGATGGACAGGAGGGTCCGATGACAGAGGAGAAGACCACCGCGCTGCGTGAGCGGATGATCGAGGACATGCGCATCCGCGGGATGGGCGACAAGGCGCAGCAAGGCCACATCCGGGCGATCAAGGATTTCGCGGCCTTTCTGGGGCGCTCACCCGACACGGCGACGCCGGAGGAGTTGCGGGCCTACCAGCTACACATGACCAATGCCGGGGTGACGCCCTCGACATTCAATGTCCGGATCATCGCGCTCAGGTTCTTTTTCGGGATCACCTGCGGGCGCGAGGAGATGAAGCGGTACATGCAGTTCCAACGCAAACCGCAGAAGCTGCCGGTCGTCTTGAGCGTCGAGGAGGTCGCCGACCTGCTGGCCGCGGCTCCCGGGCCCGGGCTGAAGTATCGGGCGGCGCTCAGCATCAGCTATGGCGCCGGGCTGCGGGCGTCGGAGGTGTGCCACCTCAAGGTCACTGACATCGACAGCGAGCGCATGCTGATCCACGTCGAAGAAGGCAAGGGCGGCAAGGATCGCAAGGCCATGCTATCGCCGGGCTTGCTGGATCTGCTGCGCGATTACTGGCGGGAGGCGCGTCCGCGGGGATGGTTGTTTCCCGGCAAGCCGAAGATCAATCCGATCTCGCCGCGCCAGCTCAACCGGGCCTTCACCGCGGCCAAGCACATGGCGGGCATCGCCAAGCCCGCAACGCTGCATACCCTGCGCCACAGCTTCGCCACGCATCTGCTGGAGGCGAACACCGACGTGCGGGTGATCCAGGTTCTGCTCGGCCATGCCAAGCTGAGCAGCACCGCCCGCTACACCCACGTCGCCACCAAGTTGATCCGCGACACCATCAGCCCGTTCGAGCGCCTGAAGCAGTTGGAGGATCTCACCCTGAGGCGTCGGCTGGAATGAAGCGCGCGCCGGGGTGCCCCGGCAAAAGCTGGAGATCGCTGACATCTTCCGAGCCTATGGGCCTGCGTGGCGGCGAGCCAATGCCGGGCATGTCAGCCTGACCCAGCTCAAGGTCATGGCGGCGATCGAAGCCTGCCGAACCGAGGCGCTCGGCGGGCATGTGGCGGCTTGCACCAAGTGCGGGCATAACCACATCGCCTATAATTCCTGCAAGAACCGGCACTGTCCGAAGTGCCAGGGCCCCGCGGCGCGCGACTGGATGGCCGCCCGCGCCGAAGACCTGCTGTCGGTCGAGTATTTCCACGTGGTCTTCACCCTGCCGGCCGAGATCGCGCAGATCGCTTACTGGAACAAGAAAGCTGTCTACGACCTGCTGTTTCGGGTATCGGCCGAGACGCTGAGCACTATCGCCGCCGATCCCCGGCAGCTTGGCGCGCACATCGGCATGACCAGCGTGCTACACACCTGGGGATCGGCGCTGATCCATCACCCGCATGTGCACATCATCGTGCCCGGCGGCGGGCTGTCGCCGGATGGCACGCGGTGGATCTCATGCCGCCCCGGGTTCTTCCTGCCGGTGCGGGTTCTGTCGCGACTGTTCCGGCGGTTGTTTATCGCAGGGCTGCGGGCACTGCATTGCGCCGGCGATCTGAGGTTCTACGCTGATCTGACAGCTCTCGCAGAGGCTGACGCGTTCGCCGCCTGGCTGTGCGCAAATCAGAATGGGTCGTCTATGCCAAGCCGCCGTTCGGCGGTCCCGAAGCGGTGCTCGCCTATCTCAGCCGCTATACCCACCGGGTGGCGATCTCCAACAGCCGTCTGATCAGCGCCGATGCCGAGACCGTCACCTTCCGCTGGAAGGACTACCGGATCAAGACCGGCGACCGTCAGAAGGTGATGCGGCTGGCCACCGACGAGTTCATCCGCCGCTTCCTGCTCCATGTGCTGCCCGACGGTTTCCACCGCATCCGCCATTACGGCCTGCTCGCCAGTGCGGGCCGCAAGACCAAGGTCGCAAAGATCCGCGCTCTGCTCGGAGCGGAAACGGCCAAACACAATGATCCGCCAAGCGCTGAGACGATCCCGCTCACTCTGAGACAGCCATGCCCCGAGTGCGGTGGCCCGATGCGCATCATCGAGATCTTCCGACGCGGTCAGAAACCCAGAGCCCGGGCGCCACCGAGAAAGCAGGCCGCATGACAAGGTGCCCGTCACATTGGCCAAAGCCGACCCGAAAACACTCTGCATTCCGGGATCGGATCGCTTTGCGCCCAATAACACTGAGCATCGCAAAAGCGTCGAAATCGGCACCAACGAGACCGCCAGATCTGCTTCCGATCATCGCCTCCCACACCCTCGGGTCGGCGCCTTTGCGTCTGTCGGCAGCGCCGAAGTCCACAACAGACGCCCGCGGCCCCGCGCTTTCCCCATAGGTCCCACCCAGCCTCCGCGGCTTCCTCCTTCCAAGGTTTGTCAACGCGGGCCGCCCAACGCCAGCGGCAAACGTCGCGCTGCGGCCCGCATCGAAAAACCTTCAGG
>NZ_WITC01000105.1 GCF_009601505.1 Sinorhizobium terangae | reverse complement strand
CGCGTATTCAAGGGCGACTCCTATGCGATCGGTATTGAGACTGCGGCCTTTGCCGAATTCGCAAAAAAGGCATCGACTCACAAGGTCGTCAAGAGAACGCGTGAAAGCATTGGAGACCGCAGCCTGATCATCGGCGTCGATCGCCTCGATTATTCCAAGGGAATCACGCAGCGCATCGACGCATTCGAGCGCTTCATCCTGGCCAATCCCGCCCAGCATGGGCATGTGACCTATCTGCAAATCACACCGAAGTCCCGCTCCGAAGTGCCGGAGTACGAAGCCATGCAGCGCATGGTTGCCGAACAGGCGGGCCGGGTGAACGGCGCGCTCGGCGCCGTCGATTGGGTGCCGATACGCTATATCAACCGGTCGATAGGCCGCCACATTCTTGCTGGGCTTTATCGGCTCAGCAAAGTTGGCCTCGTGACGCCGCTTCGAGACGGGATGAACCTCGTCGCAAAGGAATACGTAGCCGCGCAGGATCCGGACGATCCCGGCGTGCTTCTGCTTTCACGTTTCGCCGGAGCTGCTCGCAAGCTATACGGAGCGCTGCTCGTCAACCCGTACGACATAGAGGGTACCGCCAACGCCATGGCGCGTGCGTTGAGCATGCCGTTGGAAGAACGGAAAGAGCGCTGGAAGACGATGATGGACTACTTGCTGGAACACGATGTTACGCGCTGGTGCGACGATTTTCTCAAGGATCTGACGGGCAGACCGGATCTGCCTGGAGAGCACGCCGATGAGGCGCGGGTTCCGTATCCGGAAGAAGCCGGAATAAAGGCGAGCGACTAAACTTCCTCTCGCAAGTCGTGCTTCATGCTTGAATTCACCAGGCCCGCCGACAGGATCAGATATTCTCCGGCGTGAAGATGTCGAAAGGCAGGAAGGTCTGTCCCGGCACACCGGCCGCGCCTCGGTCGATTGCCCCGATCATCAGGCTGATGGTTTCTCGCACGAGCGCGGGAACGGGGGTTGCTATTGCCATCGTGACTGCCTCGTCGGCAAGGGCTGCGCGGGACTCCGGTGTGAGCTCGTTGACAACCACCAGCAGCTTGCGTTCGAGTTTCTCCTCTCTGATCGCCGAAATTGCACCCTCCATGCCGCCGCCGCAGACGTAGAAACCTATGAGATCGGGATGCCGCCGCAGAAGATCGAGCGTCGCCTCGTGGGTGATCTCGGCCGTATCCAGGTTCACCATCGTGTCGAGCACTTCGAATTCGGGCGCGTTCTCGCGAAAATAGGAGCGGAACGCAATCTCGCGCAGTTCGTGCCCGTGGAAGCGGTGGCTGCCGACAAAGGCCGCGACCTTTCCGGGGCGTTTCGCGGCCTTGGCAATCATCCAGGCTGCGGTTCGTCCAACCTTGTGGTTGTTCAATCCGACATAGCCCTCGCGCACGCCGGCTGCGAAATCGGAAAGCAGCGAGAAGACCGGAATGCCACGCTCCTTCAGCTCTTCTATCGCTGCCGTGACGGCGGGATAATCCGGTGCAACAAGCGCGATCGCCTGGTTGCGCGCCGCCATTGCCTTCAGCTTATCGGTGATGCCTGCCGGGGTGGAGTTGGGAACGAAGTCCACCTGAGGGAGCGCACGAACGTGGGTGAGCGACAGCGCCGCGTTCTCGATCTCCTTCGCGACCGCCTGATAGAAGGATTGCTGCGGTTTTTGCAGGAGAAAGCCGAGACGATATTGCGGAAGATCCTCGAACACGCGTTGGCGCAGCAGGCCGACGGCGTGATAGCCGATCGTCTTGGCCGCGTCGTAGACCCTTCGCGCCGTTTCCTCGCGCACCGGATGACGCCCGTTCAGGACACGATCGACGGTGGCAACACTTACGCCCGCCGCCTCGGCAAGATCCGCGATCGTCGGTCTCCGCGTCATGGCGCTACCTCCCTGAAATTATCCTCTCAAGCATGAAGTCGTCGTCATGATGTAATTTGAGAGAATATATCATCACTGCATTGAGAGTTGTCAAAAGTCAACATACCCTCCTCTCATCGAATGTGAGGCGCAGTCGGGAGTGCGCTTCGGGAGGACGAGATGACGACGGTTGCTACGAAAAGAGATTACAGCCTGCTGGGCCGCGATGCCGAGGCGGCAGTCGCCAGCGGGCTTTCCGCAGCCGAGTGGTATCACACGGAGATTCCGCGCAAGCAGATGAAGGAACTCATGAAACGCGAGGATGGGCCGGCCATCCGCGACACCTGCCTCTGGTTGGGCAGCATGGTGCTTTTCGGCGGGCTCGGCGTCTATTTCTGGGGCACCTGGGTCGCCGTACCGTTTCTTCTCGCCTACGGCGTTCTCTACGGCTCGGCCTCCGACAGCCGCTGGCACGAATGCGGCCATGGCACCGCGTTCAAGACGATGTGGATGAATGACGTCGTCTATCAGATCGCCTGTTTCATGATCATGCGCAATCCGGTGACCTGGCGCTGGAGCCATACCCGCCATCACACCGACACAGTCATCGTCGGCCGCGACCCGGAAATCGCCGTCATGCGCCCGCCGGACCTTCTGCGCCTCGTTCTCAATTTCTTCGGCATCATCGATGTCTGGCACGCGATGATCGACATGGTGCGGAATGCATTCGGCGTGATCAGCGCCGCCGAGAGGACCTTCATTCCAGAAATGGAGCAACCGAAGGCGATCCTGGTCGCCCGCATCTGGCTGGCGATCTATGTCGCGACGATCGGCCTCTCGCTCTATGTCGGTTCCATTCTGCCCTTGATGCTAATCGGGTTGCCCCGCCTCTATGGCGCCTGGCATCATGTGCTGACCGGCCTGTTACAGCATGGCGGTCTTGCCGACAACGTCACCGACCACCGGCTGAACAGCCGCACGGTCTATATGAACCCGGTGAGCCGCTTCATCTACTGGAACATGAACTATCACGTCGAGCATCACATGTTCCCGATGGTGCCCTACCACGCGCTGCCGAAGCTGCATGCGATGATCAAGCACGACTTGCCGGCGGCGAACCCGTCCATGCTCCACGGCTATCTGGAAATGATCCCGGCCTTCCTCAGGCAGCTTAAGAACGAGGATTATTTCCTGAAGCGCGAACTGCCGCCGACGGCAAAGCCCTATCGCGAAGAGTTCCATAGCGATCGGCTCGTTCCGGCCGCCGAGTGATCGGCGAAGCAAACCAATCAAGACAAGCAAACCGATGGAGGAACCCATGAGCTCGAACTGGGTCGAGGTCTGTGCGGCCGATGAGATCGACGAGGAGGACGTTATCCGCTTCGATCACCAGGGGCGCACCTTCGCCGTCTATCGCAGTCCCGATGACGAATATTTCGCGACCGATGGGCTTTGTACCCATGAGCACATTCATCTCGCCGACGGGTTGGTGATGGACGACATCATCGAATGTCCCAAGCACAACGGCCGTTTCAACTACAAGACCGGCCAGGCCAAGGGCGCCCCCGTCTGCGTCAACCTCAGGACCTATCCGGTGAAGGTTGAGGCCGGCAGCGTCTTCATCGCGATTTCCTGACGACAACTGCCTTAACGCCGAACCGGCGGAGGGAGGAGAAGGCATGACACATATCGTCATTGTTGGCGCCGGCGAATGTGGCGCGCGGGCAGCATTTGCACTGAGAGAAAAGGGCTTCGATGGTGAGGTTACGCTGATCGGCGCCGAACCGCATCTTCCCTATGAGCGTCCGCCCTTGTCGAAGGAGGGGCTTTCCGAGGCGCCGAAATACGTTGCGAGCGCCGAGCGCTACGAAGAGGCGGGGATAACCGTGCTCACGAATGCCGTCGTGGAGAAGATCGCGCGTGAGGATAAGACGGTGCGGCTTTTGGACGGCCGATCGATCAAGTATGACAGGTTGCTGCTCGCCACCGGCGCGCGGCCGCGGGCGTTTCCAGGCACTTCCGAAAACTCCGAGCGTATCCGTGTGCTCAGAACCCACGCCGATGCGCTCGCAATCCGACCAGCCCTTACTCCTGGCCGAAAGATCGCCATCATCGGCGGTGGCTTCATCGGCCTGGAACTGGCAGCAACGGCGCGCAAGCTCGGCGCCGCGGTCACGCTTGTCGAGGGGCTGCCACGTCTCTTGACCCGCGGTGTGCCGGAGGAGATAGCCAATGTCGTTGCCGAAAGGCATCGACAAGAAGGCGTTGAAATCCTCTGCAGCGCGAAGATTGCGGCACTTGCGGATGATGGACGCGAGGCGCGTGTTCTCTTTGTCAATGGCGGCAGTCTTTCCGCCGATCTCGTTGTCGTCGGCATTGGGGCAGTACCCAACACGGAACTGGCGGAGGCCGCGGGCCTTGCGATCGACAATGGCATTGCCGTCGACGAAACGCTGCGGACGTCCGATCCCGACATCTTTGCCGCCGGCGACTGCTGCTCCTTCCCGCTGTCGCATTACGGCGGGCGGCGGGTGCGGCTCGAGGCCTGGCGCAACGCCCAGGACCAGGGAACGCTGGTCGCAGCCAATTTGATCGGCGGATCGGAGCCCGTCTCCAGCGTGCCGTGGTTCTGGTCGGATCAATACGACCTGACGCTGCAGATCGCCGGCCTTGCCGACGGCGCGGTCGCGACGGTTCGCCGCGACATGGAGGCGGGGGCCTTCATTCTCTTTCACCTCGACGACGAAGGCCGGCTGATCGCCGCGAGCGGCACCGGCCATGGTAATGCCGTTGCCCGCGACATCCGCCTTGCCGAAATGCTGATCGCTGCCGGGAGCCGCCCAGACCGGCAAGCACTCGCTTCTCCGGACACCAAACTCCGGAAGCTGCTGGCGGCGTGAACGCCGCAAGAACAACCATCCGCCGCTGCATTCCCCAAGGGAGATCTCGATGAGACACCGCCGCCCGACTGTTGCCGATCTTCTGTCGATGAAGGGCCAGAGACAGCTCACCATGCTGCGCGTCGTAACACTTGAAGAGGCGGAAGCCGCCGAAAGGGCTGGTATCGACCTCGTCTCGGTTCCGCCCGCGCTGCTCGGCCCGGAATTCAGGGAGGCAGCGCCCTCCGTGTTCGCCTTTCCGGGCCTCGAATATGGCGATCATGTCACGGCCGACGACTATATCCGTGCGGCCTTCAAGGCACTGAAGGCAGGCGGTGATGCCGTCTATTGTGCCGCAAGCCTTTCGGTCATCCGACGCATGCGCGACGAGGGCATTCCCGTCTGCGGCCATGTCGGCCTCATCCCTTCGAAGGCGACCTGGACCGGCGGCTTCCGCGCTGTCGGCAAGACGGCGCAAAGCGCGCTTGAGGTCTGGCGGCAGGTAAGCGCGCTCGAGGAGGCGGGAGCCTTCGCAGCCGAGATCGAGGTTGTTCCGGCAGAGGTGGCGACGGCTATCTCGAAACGGACCTCGCTCCTGATGCTTTCCATGGGCGCCGGGGCCGGATGCGATGCCCAGTATCTTTTCGCCGAAGACGTGCTCGGCCAAAATCGAGGTCATTACCCTCGCCACGCCAAGGTTTACCGCAATTTTGCCGCCGAATATGACCGGCTGCAGCAGGAGCGCGTTGCGGCCTTCCGCGAATATGCCGAGGACGTGCGCTCGGGTGCCTATCCGGAAAAGGCGCATATGGTCGGTATCGAGCCACGGGAGCTGGAGGAATTCCTCGACAAGCTCGATGGGCAGGAGGGGACTTCGGCCCGCGCAAGATGACAACGACATCGCCGCGCGCTGTTTCAGACGCAAAAACGTCGCTACAGCACTTTGTATCGCCGCAGGTTTCAGCCTTTAATGGGCTCTCCAAGAAGCAGCGCAGTAGACACGCGAAAGCAAGGATGAATGATGCACACTTACGTTTTGACGGTATCCTGCAAATCCACCCGGGGCATCGTGGCGGCGCTTTCCGGCTACCTCGCCGAACAGGGCTGCAACATCATCGACAGCTCGCAGTTCGACGACCTGGAGACGGGCCTGTTCTTCATGCGCATCAGCTTCATTTCGGAAGAAGGCGTCGCCCGCGCGGCGCTCGAGGAAGGGCTGAGGCCGATTGCTGCGAAGTTCGCAATGGAAACGGCTCTTCACGACCAGTCGGAGCGTACCAAGGTGCTCTTGATGGTGTCGCGTTTCGGCCATTGCCTCAACGACCTGCTCTACCGCTGGAAGATCGGCGCACTGCCGATCGACATCGTCGGCGTCGTCTCCAA
>NZ_WITC01000104.1 GCF_009601505.1 Sinorhizobium terangae | reverse complement strand
GGGAAGATTTCTGGTTCTCACCCACGAAAAAAGAATGAAATCAATAAATTGAGTGTACCGGCATAATCAATTTATTGAATCTTACTGCACTTTCGTGGGTCAGTATCGGAGAAACTCCCCGCATCGTCCTTAAGTTTCCGTCGTAGCCTGCTCATGGTGCTCAGGCTGCGACCGACCAGCTAGGCTCTCCCGACAATCGGGTTGATCGTGTCTTCGCAGAGCCTGTCGCCGACGTTCAAGCTTTCGAAGTAAGCCGTGGGCAGAATGTCCTGGCACCCGTTAAAGGTGCAGCCATCGGGCATGAAGGCCGCGGTCATCGCGATCCGGCGGCGGCGGGTCATGTTGGCCCCGGCGCCATGCGCCGTAAGGCCGTTGTGAAAGCTGCAATCGCCCGCGCGCATTGGGACCGCGACAGGGTCCGTCTCTGCCATCTCGGGGTAGATCTTGAAGAGTCCCGCAAGGTCTTTCCCGATGTTGGCGTTATCGTAGCGGGCGAGCCTGTGGCTGCCCGGCACGAACGACAGGCAGCCGTTGAGGGGCGTCGCATCCTCGAGCGCGATCCAGATCGAAATCGCGTCGCGCGAATGGAAGGCCCAGAAGGGATTGTCGAGGTGCCAAGCGGTTGGGTTGCCGTAGGGCTCTTTGATCAACGCCTGATCGAGATAGATCCGCCTCGCGGGCTGGCGGGCAAGCGCGCTGGCCATATTGGCCGATCTCGGAGCCGCGGATGTACCGGTTAATTGTCTCATTCAGTTTCGAGACGTTGATCCGCTGGGTAAAGACCTTGTCGTAGTAGCGGTCGCCGTCGGGCCGCTCGATACCGCCTGGGGCGATCTTGCGGCCAGCCATCATCTCAACTCCCTCAAGAACGGCGGCTTTCAGTTCGGCCACCTCGGCCGGCACAAAAGGCCTGGGATGTGCACG
This sequence comes from Sinorhizobium terangae, assembly GCF_009601505.1. Classification (GTDB taxonomy): domain Bacteria; phylum Pseudomonadota; class Alphaproteobacteria; order Rhizobiales; family Rhizobiaceae; genus Sinorhizobium; species Sinorhizobium terangae. The sequence goes on along the minus strand of NZ_WITC01000104.1, from coordinate 2,495 downwards.
AACCCTTGTATCTTTCAGTTGCCTGCCGGAACGCGATCGGCGAGGTTGAAGGCGGCGGCCAGCCCGAAACGCCCTAGGGCCGTGCAGCCCGTGAATGAGCTTGGTGCGGCCGCCGTTTTCGCAGTCCCCAACCCGAACAGCCGCTTGGGCACGCGCCCGCATTCACAAGGATGGGTCATGGACGAACCGCTCGCCGTTTTCGTCGGCATCGATGTTTCCAAGGATCGCCTCGACGTCCATCTGCGGCCGTCGAGCGAGGCATTCCTCGTTTCCCGCGACGGCAAGGGGCTGGACGAGCTTGTCGCTCGCCTCGCCGCTCTGCCTGTTGCGCTCGTCGTGCTCGAGGCAACCGGCGGCTTCGAAGTCACCGTCGCCGCCGCGCTCGCCGGTGCCGGGTTGCCGCTGTGCGTCGTCAACCCGCGCCAGATCCGCGACTTCGCCCGCGCGACGGCCGGCTGGCCAAGACCGATGCGCTCGACGCCGAGGCGATCGCGCTGTTTGCCGAACGCATCCGGCCCGAGGTCAGGCCGTTGCCGGGGCCGGAGATCGCTCACTTCGCCGAGCTCGTGGCCAGGCGCCGCCAGATCGTCGAGATGATCGGCATGGAGGCCAATCGCCGCCGGCGCGCCGCCGACAAGCGGCTCGCCAAGAAGCTCGACCGTCATATCGTCTTTCTCGAGAAGGAGCTCGCCGAGCTCGATCGCGACATCGGTGACGGCATCAAGGGCTCGCCGGTCTGGCGCGAAAAGGAGGCACTGTTGAAGTCGGTGCCCGGCATCGGCGACGTCACCGCTCGCACCCTGATCGCCGAGATCCCCGAACTCGGCAGCATCGGCCGGCAGCAGCTCGCCGCCCTCGTCGGCGTCGCCCCCGTCAACCGCGACTCCGGACTGATGCGCGGCCGCAGGACCATCGCAGGCGGCCGAACCGCCGTGCGCAACGTCCTCTACATGGCTGCACTCGTCGCCATCCGTCATAACCCCATCTTCAAAGCCTTCTATCACCGCCTGACGGCGCGCGGCCGGCCCAAGAAAGTCGCCATCGTCGCCGTCATGCGCAAGCTGCTCACCGTCCTCAATGCTATCGTGTGGTGGCCCAGACTATGGCTCTGAGGCACTGCGGTATCATCCCAAGTGACCTCAGCGCCAGCGGCGCATCTGTGTGGAAGTTGTAGACTGGAGTGGGACAGGCACGCGCGACTTACTTCTTTCCGCTTGGGACGCTCGTTACGATGGACGCGTATTTCTTCGGCGCCAAATCCGAGGATACGTAACTGCCGTGAACGATGGCGACATTTTCCATCTCGTATCCGCCTCTCGTATGCGTAGGCAGATCTTTGTTTTCCGAATATCGGCGAGAAAGGAGCGCCGAAATTTGGTGAGCCAGTTCGTCTCGATCTTGAGGCGGACTGGGTCAAGGGCAACGAATATTTCCACATGGCCCGCTTCCACGATATCGACGGGGCTGGAATGGAATGATGAACACTCCCGCGGTTATGACGACGCAGGGCATTGGCTCGGCGGACCGCTGCGCGGCTTTCTCTACGCCTTTAAGAACAAGGTACGTTGGCCGACGCGGTCCTGGAGCGTGGCCGTCCCCTCATCTCGGGTGAAACTCCGCTGGAGGTATATGGCCAGTTCGCGCCGGCCTTTGGCCGCTTTGGCGGGTCCCGCTACAGTCTGATCGCCGGTGAGTTCTGGAACATCCTACATATTGCGCGCCAGCGCGAGGACGGAGAATTTGAGCCGACCAGGCTGCTTCGTATTCCCGACGGTACATTCCTCGAGCTCGATCAACGCATCCAATCCTTTCGGACCGCGACTTTGCGATCCAAGACGACGTAACACAGCATTACCGCTTGGCAATCCGAACTGCGGCTCTTGGACTTCGCTTTTTCGGAAATATCGGCTTGAACGAAGTCTGCCAACCTATTCTCAACCGATTGGCACAACGCACTGGGGAATTCGTTCGAGTTTGTGCGGCGGAAAACGGAGAGCTCGTTTGGATCGCCAGCGCTCAAGGGAGTTCTGAAGGACTTCGATACGATCCCACGATGGAAGCGGGACCGGCCCTTCACGCGACGGCAAACGGGCGGGCTTGGCTGTCCACGTTGAACGAGGCGGACGCACTGGCACAAGTTCGCCGCAAAGGTTTCATCCTGCCACGCGACTATGCCGGGTCATCCGTGACCAGTGAGCAACAGCTTTCCGAAGAGCTGAGGCAGATAAAAGAACGTGGCTACGCTGTGTCCGCTGATGAGAGCGTCATTGGCATCACGGGATTTGCGGCACCAATTCCGGATCGGGAGGGCGGGCCTGCGCTCGGGTGCGTAAGTGTCGCCGGTCCATCTGTACGAATGCCGCAATCACGGGGACGCGAAATAATGCCGGATCTCCTTACCGCTGCCAAGGAGCTCGGGCAGATCTGGCCTATTCCACGTTTCAAGAAGCTTGCTTCGATGCCCGTGGGCTAAATGGGCGCACAGTCGCTTGAAC
>NZ_WITC01000103.1 GCF_009601505.1 Sinorhizobium terangae | reverse complement strand
CGCCGAAGCCTTGGGAAGAACCGATCATGCCAGTTTTCGTTTCATAGCGGGGCCGCCGAGCCGATACCTTCAGGCGGGAAATCCCTGGATGCTAGAACGTGAGGTAGCTGGTGGCGGCCCACTGATCAACATCGGCGTTCATATGGTCGATATGTTCAGGTCCCTCAGTGGCAGTGAAATTACGACAGTGTCGGCTTTGTCGACCTCGCACATCAATAACCTTTCGATCGAGGACTTTATCGCCATCACGCTCAAGAGTGCCTCCGGCACAATTGGCACGATTGAATGCGGGTACACCTTCCCCAGTGCGCCTGGTCGGCAACGTGAATTCACATTTTCAGTTCGAGCCGGCAAACGTTTTCTGCGTTCCATCAATGATGGCATTGATGTCGTGACCGGCAACGAGACCGGCGTGGAGCAAGAGTTCTTGCCCGTCGAATTTGAGACCGATCTGTACTACGCGAAATTCGTCGAACATGTGCTCGAGGCCTTGGAGAAGAAAACTCCAACGATCGCGGACTTTGGAGACGCGGCGCGGGTGCTGGAAGTGGTTGAGGCAGCATACACATCCGCCGCCGAAGGTGGTCGAACGATCCACCTTTCCAACTAACCGTGAGACGCAGGCAGCGTCTTCCTATTCAACAACCATCAGGAGAGACATATGAGTAGCGTGTTCCACCGTATCCCAAAACGCAATCTACCAGTCGCTGTCAAAGGCGAGGGCATGTACATTATCGACAAGGACGGCAAGCGGTACATTGACGGCTACGCCGGCGGCGCCTGCGTCTCATGCCTGGGTCATAGCGAGGAATCGGTCATAGAGGCCGTTCGCGAACAGATTGGGAAGTTTGCCTTTTTCCATTCTGCGATGTTTACCTCGGAGCCCCTCGAAGAACTTGCGTCCATTCTGACCACCGATGCTCCTGAGGGCCTCACGCGGGTGTTCTTTACGAACAGCGGTTCCGAAGCAGTAGAGAGCGCCGTGATGATGGCGCGCCAATACTTCGTTGAGATTGGTCAGCCTCAGCGAAAGAAGGTTATCGGCAGACGGTCAAGTTATCATGGTGCTAATCTGACCGCACTTAGTGTCGGGCACCAGTTGTCACGCCGCGCTCCCTTTGAAGACATTCTTGCAAACGTATTCCATATTTCACCATGCTACGAATACCGGGGTCGCCAAGAGAGCGAGACCGTGGAACAGTACGGGCTGCGGGTCGCGAATGAACTGGAACAGGCTATCTTGGGTCTCGGCCCAAATACGGTAATGGCGTTTATCGCCGAGACCGTCACTGGGACGACCAACGGAGCCACGCCACCAGTACCTGGTTACTTCAAACGCGTGAAGGAAATCTGCGACAAATACGGCGTCCTGCTAATCCTTGACGAGGTATTCTGCGGCTTGGGGCGCACGGGCACGCTCCACGCCTGCGAGCAGGACGGAGTTGCCCCAGACTTCCTCACATTTGCTAAGGGAATTGCCGCCGGCTATCAACCGATCGGAGCAACAATGGTAAATGAAAAGATTTACCAAGCTATCGTGTCCGGTTCAGGCACTTTCAAGGGAGGATACACCTATTCTGGGCATGCGACTGCATGTGCAGCTGCCATTGCTGTCCAAAAGGTCCTCCGTGGTCCCGGTTTCCTTGACCATGTGAAGACAACGGGAAACCTGCTCTCTGCCAGGCTCAACGAGAGGTTCGGCCAACATCCACACGTGGGCGACATCCGCGGTCGAGGGATGTTGATGACCGTAGAACTTGTGGAGGACAGGAGCACGAAAGCGCCCTTCGCTGCATCGCAGGACCTGAGTTCCAAGATCTACCAGAACGCTCAGGCGAGGGGACTTATTACACACGCCCTCACCGGCACGATTGACGGTTACGTGGGGGACCATGTTGTTATCTGCCCGCCTCTTATCGTGACAAGCGAGAACATAGATACAATCGTCGAACTACTGGGTGAGGCCATTGATGCAGCCGTACTGGAAGCGCGCAGAAAGGCAGCGTGAGGGAGAACTGGGCCAATGCGCTAACGTCATTGGGCGCCGCGGAACCTAACCTGCGGCGCACCAGTTTGATTGAACGTCCTTACATTCAATTCGACGAATTGAAACTTCGCGGCAGAACGTTGCGATCCCGCTTGGGAGTTGCGAGCTTGTCATTCTGTTTGTAAATGTCGCTGATATAAGGCCGGATTCGTTCACCGCTGAGAGTTAGTCGTGGCAAATGTTTCACCAACGGAGCGTACTCTTGATATCATCGAGCTGCTCGCCGATCATCCTGAAGGGCTTGCGGTCAGTGACATAGCACGACGGCTCAAGCTCCCCAAAAGCATTGCCCACAGGCTCCTCTCGATCCTTTCGGACCGCGACTTTGCGATCCAAGACGACGTAACACAGCATTACCGCTTGGCAATCCGAACTGCGGCTCTTGGACTTCGCTTTTTCGGAAATATCGGCTTGAACGAAGTCTGCCAACCTATTCTCAACCGATTGGCACAACGCACTGGGGAATTCGTTCGAGTTTGTGCGGCGGAAAACGGAGAGCTCGTTTGGATCGCCAGCGCTCAAGGGAGTTCTGAAGGACTTCGATACGATCCCACGATGGAAGCGGGACCGGCCCTTCACGCGACGGCAAACGGGCGGGCTTGGCTGTCCACGTTGAACGAGGCGGACGCACTGGCACAAGTTCGCCGCAAAGGTTTCATCCTGCCACGCGACTATGCCGGGTCATCCGTGACCAGTGAGCAACAGCTTTCCGAAGAGCTGAGGCAGATAAAAGAACGTGGCTACGCTGTGTCCGCTGATGAGAGCGTCATTGGCATCACGGGATTTGCGGCACCAATTCCGGATCGGGAGGGCGGGCCTGCGCTCGGGTGCGTAAGTGTCGCCGGTCCATCTGTACGAATGCCGCAATCACGGGGACGCGAAATAATGCCGGATCTCCTTACCGCTGCCAAGGAGCTCGGGCAGATCTGGCCTATTCCACGTTTCAAGAAGCTTGCTTCGATGCCCGTGGGCTAAATGGGCGCACAGTCGCTTGAAC
>NZ_WITC01000102.1 GCF_009601505.1 Sinorhizobium terangae | reverse complement strand
CTGAAGCATGGGCCGATCGCGCTGATCGACGAAAACATGCCGGTCATCGTCATCGCGCCGCACGACCGCTTCTTCGACAAGACGGTCTCGAACATGCAGGAAGTTGCCGCTCGTGGCGGGCGCATCATTCTTATCACGGACGAGATGGGCGCTGCCGCGTCGAAGCTCGACACGATGCATACGATCGTGTTGCCGAACGTCGACGAGGTCATCGCGCCGATGATCTTCGCGTTGCCGATCCAGCTTCTTGCCTATCACACGGCCGTCTTCATGGGCACCGATGTCGATCAGCCGCGTAACCTGGCCAAGTCGGTAACCGTCGAATGATTGCCAGGTGGGGAACAGGATGACGGAAAAATCCGTCCGCTTGCCCGGCTTGCGCCCCCGCGGCGTGTAGTCATTCTTCTCGCTGTTTGTCCTGATCTCTTGGCGAAGGCGGTTGGTCCCGCTTGTTCTCGGTGAACCCGCATGGGTGCGCGCTGGTCGTTGTCGGGCACACGATAGGGCAGGAAACGGCCCTTCCAGCGCACGTCGGGCCTGCTATCCGCATAGACGTCGATATCGCGACCGATGACACCCGCGTCACCGGCGGTCTCCTCCAGCATGCTTGCGCTCGAACGAAACGTCAGTTGCGCACCGGCATAGGGCCGCTCACGCTTGCACAGACTTTCCTTCAGCCGATCCGGTGCAAGATTGACAGCTCGATGCTTCGCGACGCAGCCGCGACTGATGGAACGTGCGCCGCTGCTGGCGCGACAGCCACAGGCCAGCCCCAGCCATCCAGTTGCGCAACGTCTCGCGCGAAACCGTCAGCCCATGCTCGTTGGCAAGCTTCTCAGCCGCGCGAGTCGGACCAAAATTCGCATAACGCTCGCGCACTATTGCCAGGGCATAATCGCGCACCGTCGCAAATCCGATTGTTCGACGGTCGGCCGCGCGCCCGGTGCTTGATCGATGCCGCACCGTCCGTCCTAATCCGCTTCAGCAGGCGGCGCACCTGACGCGTGCTCAGCGCCAATACTTGCGCTGCCGAAAAAATCGTCGTCCGGCCGTCAACGACTTTCGACAAAACCTCAATCCGCCGCAGATCGCGTTCGTCCATCGCAACAATCCCCTCCGCAATCTCCCACGTCACCAAAACGCGAGGAGAGTGGCATTCTTACATTGCAGAAAGAGGACACACCTTAGCTTTGCGGTTAGGAGATTGAAGTTACGCGAGCGGCTTGGTTGCAAGCGAGCCGCTGTGGCCACCGCCCCCAAGGTGACTCCTTACTGCCGGTGGCGACGACACTCTCGGACGAGAGCGATGACCTTCTTGCGATCTCTGGCAAACCCGCCTGCGAGGGTTGTTCACTCTTGTCGGGTTTCTGACAACGTCGGACATGAAGCACTGGCCATCAGAGCGGTCCCATTGTTTTAGATGGCATTCGTGGGTTGGTACGGCACTTGCTTCGCTCAGCACAGCTCCCCACGGCACAGGACATTTCCATGAACAGCCGCACCAAACATGCAGGCGTCGCCGCGAGATCTCTGCGTGACCACTGCAAGCGAAGCCGCCCTCTGGTCGCAATTGGCTTGGCCAAGCTTGCAGCAGTCAACTCCCGCCGCAGGTGGGAACGCCAAAATGTCGCGACGCTGCCGACGAGACACTGGGTCGTCCCGCCGCTCGATGACGCCCGCCTCGGTGAACGCCTCGCGCGGAGCTGGAAGGTTGCTACAACTTTTCCTTGAGACATTCAATTCGGGAGGCGTGTTCTCAAGTATAGTTTTATCATGTTGCGGCTTTATGTCGAGATAGTGAGAAGATGGTGACGTGTTTACAAACAAAACGGGACCGGTCAGTGAGTATGCCGGCCGGAGCTATATTTATATCATTTGACGCTGTTCCTGTGTCAGGAATCATTGTTGAAGCGTTGAAGGTAGCTAGAGGTCTTGCTCGGAATGGGGTTAAATCCTATCTAGACCTTGGATACGACATTAAAATAGATAAAGGGAAATTTAACAAGCCTTACGATCATGAACAAGAGATTTACAAGGATATATTCACTCTGGTTCGCGTGGAGTATATTCAGTATGTTCCACACTACAACATCAATTTTATTAAGCACTCACACAATGCTTTGATAAGTCAAAAAACGATCGTTTCTGCCAAAGAGCGGGAAGAGATCATGCTTGCAATTCGGGAAGCGTCTCGACAGCTAGCCCATCGAATTGTTCAGCTATGGGAGAGGCTAAATATCAATTATGTGATCGTTGAGAATGGAACTCTTCCAGAGAATATAATTTATACCAAAGCGCTTTACATGGCGATTGACGTTTACGGAAAACGTCACGGACTGGGCAATTTCGTTATCTGGCGCGATCACGACTTAATGTGGAATAGTGAAAAGACCGTAATGAAATACGGTCCAGCACCGTATCCTCACGCCGTCAAGCCCGTGAAGTCCAGCCACATAACATATGTCACGCTCAATACTCACTTAAAAAACAAGCTTGAAAAGTGGTGCGATTATGAAGTGGAAATCAAGGTTAAGAGGAATACCTATGATTTCGGCCGACAGGGCAATTATACTAACATTAGAGAAAGACTATGCATCCGTGACAATGATATTCTGATTGCCCGTACCACACGAATAATCCCTCAAAAGCGTCTTGACAGAGACATTTATCTAGTTCATCGGCTCAATCAGCTTTATCGTCAGAACGAGATCGACCGTAAAGTTTTTTTGGCTGTGGCAGGCGACCGTGATGAAGATGATGCTTGCTATCAGGAGCTGAGAGCCCTAGCCAAAAAAATAAACGTCAGTCTGTATATTAAGTTTATTGGCTCCCTTCAGCACAAAGGTACGTCTTCACAGAAGAATATGGACGCTATTGAGGACTTATATTACTCATGTGATTTGGTGTCTTTTCTGACCTCCTGGGATTACGACAGTTACGGGAATCCCATTGGCGAAGCGATTAGCTCCCAGCGCTGCTACATAACTACCAGCTACGAATATTACTGGGAAGTTTATGGTCAATATGGATTTGAAGCGCCGGTTATGGCGATATCAGAGGAGCGGGACGGCTTGCCTGATGACGCATTTATTAGTGATCTGTACCAGTTCCTCAACAACAAGCAGCTAATGATTGACGTTGCCCAGAGGAATTTCTCGATTGGCAAGCAGGTACTTTCGAATAATGTCATTGACGTTCTGGACTTAGATTATTCCAGAGCAGGTATGGGTGACAATGTTTTTGTATCGATTGTGCTCCCGGTTTATAACGAAAGCGAGCGTATCGACGAAGTACTGCTCTCACTATTTAATCAGAAAACATGTGACGGCACGATCACTAATGAAAGTTATGAGTTGATTATTGTGGATAATAATTCAACGGACGATTCCGTTGAGAAGGTTAACGCGTTCAGAGCCCAAAATCCATTTATGGATATTCATATTATTAAGGAAACCATTCAGGGCGTCTCGTCCGCCAGAAAACGTGGCATGGATTACGCCTCTTGGCGCTCAAAAGCCCGTGACAGCCGCCTGGGCGTTCAAAAAAAACATTACATTGTCTCCGCCGACGCGGACTGCACGGTAGACTCTTACTGGCTGCACGCACTGATTAAAAAAATGATGGAGGAAAATGCAGATCTGGGTACCTGCAATTACTATTACAACGAAGAATCCTTCCGCCATCGCCCCAACCTTTTCCGGGAAATACAAAAAACTCTGCGCTGTCGTGACATGTCGTTTTCGTTGTTCGGGGGCTTTCCGGACGGCAAAGGTTTTGCCGTTGAGCGCACTCTCTACGACAAAGTGGGCGGCATCGAAATTTTCTACCAACTGAACAATGGCCGCTTTGTACAACACCTCTCCGATGACTGGGACTTTGGGATTCGGGTGATCGCCTGGGGCGGCAAGCCTGTTTACGCCCGGGATTCCCGAGTGGAAATTAACAGCCGGCGCGTGGATACCATCCTGGAGGAGGTGATTGCCGGTGTTGCCTACGGACAGGATGGTATCATCATCATGAAAGACGTGCGCCCGGATGTGGAAGAGCAAAATCCAACGCTATGCGACACCACTCCCGCACAGTCACAGCAGGCCTGGTTCTACTCGATCAAGGATTACGTTCCCAAAAATATCGTGCTGCCTGCGCTGCTCAATCCGCAGATTTTGCTGGAAAACGCCGCTGTGCGTGAATTCTTTACTCAATCGGTCGCTGACCGTTTGTACCGGCGAATCCATGAAATTAAGCACGAATCCCGCATTATCGACTTCAAATCGATCCATGCTTACAAAACCCCGGCATATCGGCTTTATTTTGAGTTCCGTAACGAGATTTTCAGCGCCCTGCGTCGCGCCGTTGGTGAGGATATCGGTTTTCCGCCGCCGTTGCCCGCGTGCTTCGATGCGGTCAACCCGGAAGATTTCGAGCGCTTTGTCTACTACTTCTGCGAAGACCGTGAGTCTGGTGAAGCTCATAACTACTTCGCCAACGGCGGAGTATTCTGATGAACAGTGAAGCTCTGACCTCACTGAACGATATCGATAGGAACTATCCGGTGCCGCGAGTTTACGATTTTCTCTCCTGCCCGGAGAACAGCGGATTTCTGGAGTATGTGTTTAAAGATCCGTTCGGTTGCCACGTTTTCCCCGGCGATATCGCCGGTTATCCACTCGATTCTTTTTTCGATGATATGGACCGCGATATCGGTCAGGCAAAACAGATCCACCTGTGGTCGTATATCCCCACCTGCCGCTACCGTTGCCATTTCTGCCAATACCCAACGGTTATTTTGAACCCACAGGCTACTTCGTCGCGGGCGGTGTTTCGGGATCTGGTCGATTGCAATATCAAAGAGGCCATCATGTGGCTTCAGAGCGTTCCGTGCCTTGCACAGGCCGAAGTCGGCGAATTTAACATCTTCGGTGGCACGCCATCACTGCTTCCTGAACCTGAGCTGCGGCGCCTGATGGATTTTTACCGGAGCCATTTTAACTTTTCTGCTGCTACCATGCGCTTTGAAGGCGAGCCGGGAACCCTGACCAATGACTATCTGCGGCTGTTAAAAGAATTGGGTTTTACCAAAATCAGCTTCGGTGCCCAGGCCTTCAACGACCGCATTATCACGGCGTGCGGACGTATGCATTCTGCCGAAGACTGCGTGAAAACCATATACAACGCGCGCGAAATCGGGTTCGAGTGGGTCAGCGTCGACCTTATCTACGGCATGCTAGGCCAAAGCGTGGATGACGTGAAATATGACATGGAGAAAACACTCGAGCTGGAACTTTCTCACGTAGTCTGTACCAAGTTGCACATGGAAGAGTTCATGAAGAAGCGTACCGGCGTTTCCGGGGAACGAGCAAGTCTGTGGCAGAAAAAGGGGCCTGGTAATATTAATAACATGAATTTCCCAGGGCTGGGTAAGCAGTATCAGATGCGCGAACTGGTCGAACAGTACCTCTTGCCCGATTATCGGGAACACCCGACGATGTATTTCCACCAGAACCATCAGCGTCCGGAAAAGTGGAAAGGGTTAATCACCGACCTTGATGCGCAGTACCCTGAAGTAGCAATTGGCCTCGGCGGTAGCTCGAAATGCACCCGGGCCGAAGCGATCAACATCACTGGCTACAAAAAATACAAGCAAGCTCTGGATGAAAACCGTCTGCCCATTGAGGACAGCCGGGGAGTTTCCTCGCTTCACCGCGAAGTTAACGCCTTCAAAATGGCGCTTTCCACATTGGTTCCGGTGAATGACAATGTGTTCAGGCAACGTTTTGAAGGCAGAAGCTTTTTCGACAACCCGATTATCTGCCGCGCGCTCATGACACTGATTGATAAAGCTCTGGTCACCGCCGACGCGGATCGGGTCACCCTCACCCCTGACGGGGTGACGCTGGTCGAAGCCATAATTAACACCCAGTTCGTAACACCCGAAGCCTGAGGAGCACACTAGTCTACCGACCTTTCCTTCGCGCCAGCGGAATCCCTGCTCGGCTTTGCGAAATGTTCAACCGACACCAAACCCCCGCAACAATCAGCTGCTCCTCTTCTAATGTCCGACGGCGCCGAGTGCCCGACGAGACAACTTCAAGCCAAGAAACATCGGAGATAGGCTCATATCTGAGCGCGCGCCTAGGGCTTGGATACAGGCGCGACTTGCCAAGTTCGGAGAAGCGCAAGCACACGGGGGCACTACGAAGCTCGTGAGCGCGACGAACAGCCCACCTTTTCTTTGCTGTTTGAGACGGCGAGATAAGCTCCTTCATCTGCAGGAGTGGAACGGGATGATTGGAGATCGCGCTGACGCCATGCTTGGAGTCATGGATGAAGCCAGGCATGATGGAGTCCACCGGCGGACCGAGATGATCACCGGTCGCCGCCAGCGTCGGAATTGGACCGACGAAGAGAAGGCGCGGATCCTTGCCGAAAGCGCAGAGCCCGACGTGAACATCTCGGCCGTCGCCCGGCGCTGGGGCGTCAATCGCGGCTTGCTGAATGTCTGGCGCCGCGAAGCCGGGCTGACCTCTCGACGATCCGCGCAAGCCGGCGCACAGCAGGCCATGTTTGTGCCGGTGACGGTGGTTGCAGAACGAACGCTTCACCAGAGCGCGTCGTCGGATATCGCTTCCGTTGCTTCCGGTCGAATTGAGATCGAGATTGCCGGGGCGCGCACGACCGTGATCGGCTCGGTGGCGCCCGAGTTGGCGCAGGCGATCGTGGCGGCGTTGCGAGGGCGCCTATGATCGCACTTTCGCCGAATGGCGTGAAGATCATGGTGGCGACGCAGCCTGTCGACTTCCGGCGCGGCATGAATGGGCTTGTTGCGCTGGTGGCGTCAGCGCTTTCGGCCGATCCCTACTGTGGTGACGTGTTTGTGTTCCGCGCCAAGCGATGCGATCGCCTGCGCTGCATTTATTGGGATGGCTCTGGCATGAACCTGGCGACGAAATGGTTGGAGCAGGGCAAGTTCGTTTGGCCACCGATCCGCGATGGCGCGATGCAGATGAGTAGCCGAGAGTTCTCGCTTTTGCTGGCCGGTATCGACTGGACTCGGGTTAATCGAAACGCCGTAAAGCGGCCAACGAAAGCGGGCTGATCCTATTGGAATTGCTTGAAGATTCAGGATCATGTGCTAGGGTCTGCCATGCCGCTTCGACCCGACCCCTTGCCTCAGGATGCCGCGCAATTGAGCCGGATCATTCTCTCGCTCGATGCAGAGAATGCCGACCTCAAGGCGCGCGTTGCCTTCCTGGAGCAGCAGCTCTTTGGGCCGAAATCGGAGAAGATGACGGCGATCGACCCGACGCAGGCGACGCTTGACCTTGGCGATCTCAGCGACATTCCCGAGGCGGCCAATGACGATGTTGCACCCGTGGCTGACGGCCAAAAGCAGCAGCGGCGATCGCCGTCGCGCAACATCGGCCGTTTGCCCGGGCACCTCCCACGGTATGAAGAGCTCATCGAGCCGGAGAGCAAGATTTGCCCGTGCTGCTCGTTCGAGCTTCATTGCATCGGCACGGACGTCAGCGAGGCACTCGACATCGTGCCGGCGGTTGTCCGGGTAAAGCGGACGATCCGGCCGCGCTATGCATGCCGGGCCTGCGAAAGCGTCATTGTGCGAGCGCCCGCGCCGGCGCGCGTGATGGACGGCGGCATGGTGACCACGGCGTTTGCAGCCCATGTCGCCGTTTCGAAGTTTGCCTGGCATTTGCCGCTGCATCGCCAGGCGCAGATGCTTGCCTCCTGCGGCGTGATCATCGATCGCGGCACGCTTGGCGCCTGGGTGACGCGGGTCGCCTGGTGGCTCGAGCTTCTCTATGATGCGCTTACCGCCTTCATCCGCTCCCAGCCAAGGGTATTCTGTGACGAGACGCCGCTTCCGCGACTCGATCCGGGGCGCAAACGCACCAAGCTTTGCCAACTTTGGGCGCAGGCGGTCGACGACCGGCCATGGAATGGTCCGGCGCCGCCGGCGGTGGCCTATGTTTTTGCCGAACGCCGCAGCGCTCGCGAGGTCGAGGGGCAACTGTCGTCGTTTGCCGGCGTGCTTCAGGTTGATGGGTATCAAGCCTATAAAACCTTGGCCAAGCGCAGGGGGAAGAGCAATGTCGCCCCCATGCGGCTGGCCTTCTGCCTTGCTCACGCGCGACGCAAGTTCGTCGATGTCGTCAAGCTAACCGGCTCTTCGGAGGCGCTGTCGATCCTGGCCAGGATCGCCGAGGTCTATCGCATCGAAGCGAAGATCCGAGGCGAGAATGACGATACCCGGCTGAGGGTGCGGCGTCGCGAGACAGCACCGATCATGAGTGACCTGAAGGTCCAGCTCAGCGAACTGAGCGAAGAGGTGTCGTCAAAATCGGCGCTTGGCAAGGCCGTCACCTACACGCTCAACCACTGGAGCGGACTGGCAGCCTTCCTGGAGGATGGCCGGATCGAAGTGGACTCGAATGTGGTCGAGCGTTCAATGAAATCGGTGGCTCTGACGAGGAAGAACTCGTTGTTCGTGGGCAACGAACGCGGTGGCAAGTCCTTTGCGGTCCTGGCATCGCTCGTCAACACGGCAAAGCTTAACGACGTGGATCCTGAAGTCTGGCTTGCCGATGTGCTGGAACGCATCATCTCCGGCAAGGTGACCGCCAACCGGATGGAGACGCTCTTCCCCTGGGCTTGGAAGGCCGAACGCGAGTGCATTGCAGATCAGGAGCGACGGGCGGCATGACACAGAACAGCCAGGAGACGACGGCACGACCGAAGCTCGATGATGAGGCGTTCGAAGCCTTCATCAGGGCACGTCGTCCAGTGTCGCCGATCTGGTCGATGAGCGGCCTCGACGGCTATCTCACGGCGCTCATTATCGGCCCGAGGTTTATCGATCCACGTCAGTGGATTCCGGAGCTGACTGGCCCGGAGGCCCTGAACCTGCCAATGGAAACAACCGAGCATCGGGCCGTGCAGACCATCGTTGCGGAATACAACCGGATCTCGGCGAGCCTTTCCGAAACGCCGAAAGACCACCGGCCCCGGTTCACCAGGATCGATGATCAAACCTTTGATGCCATGGACTGGGACCTCTGCTTTCTGATCGGAACCGGGTTCGCGCCGAAGCTGTGGCGGCCCGTCATTCGCGGCCATGCCGTCACTGGCGATATCATTGCGCCAATCCGCAAACTCAGCGAGACTAAAGGGCCCGCCACCCACGAGGATGCGGCTGCCGTCGCCGAAGCGCTCGTCAATATCCGAAGCTACTTCATGCCAAAGCGCGCAAAGCAGAAGTTCTGAAACAACGGACGGCTCCTCGTCCGTCAACAGACGAAAGCCGTGGGCTGCTCGTCGCGCTCACCGAAGCTCATCATAGCCAGGGGCGACTTAGCGGACCGTTCGTGATGCGCCAGAAGAATGATGCCGCCGCGGCTGAGAGAATGGGACGATGTGCTGAGCCTCAACCAGCCTGGCTGGGGCAGTCCTGACCAAAACATGCACATGGGGTAGGGCACGTGTGGACGAACCGGCCGAGGCGTGAGAGTTTCAGCGCATGCTGTATCACTTACTTAGCGGCGTCTGGCTGTCCAGCGTTAGAGGGTCAGCTCCAAAGCGGGCATGTAATGCGCCGCCGACGGAAAGCTTATGTTTGTGTTGCACCCCCACAGTCCTGCCTATCCGCCATTTAAAGGGGGAGCTTGTCGGGCGTTTGAGCGACCTCTTCCCTAGGTCGCTTTTTTTTGATGGTTTTCCGGCCTCGACAATCAGAACCGAAGCGTAAACCTCCACTCGATCACTCCCCAGCCTCTACACCATTTCCGACTTTAGCTCCAGGCCAGCGACGTCGATCAAATGGGAACATAACGTAATCGCGCGCGGTGAGCGGCTCAGGCTGGTCTCGCAGGCCAACTTCCGGCCACTCATTCTTTTCTGGCCAGTATGCCGTCTGAAAAATCGTGTCCCAGAGGGTTGTAAAGAATCCATAGTTTCGGCGCCGGTGATGCGGTTCCAACGAGTGGTGAATGCGGTGGAACTTATTGTCGCCAATGATGTATCGAAGCGGCCCAAGATTGATGCGGGTGCTGGAGTGTGAAAGATGGGCCTGAAAGGTAATCAGTGTCATGGCAACAACGGGCACTACGCCAGATTCGAAGTGGAACAGCCTGAGTGGTAGTGCTACCAACGCTGCGTAAACGAGTGGCTCGGAAATGTGATGATGGCAATTCCATGCCGTCAATTCGCGGATCGAATGGTGAGTAGCGTGCATGCGCCAGAGGAATGGAACAGCATGCTGAGCGCGATGCATCCAGTAGTAAAAGAAGTCGCCGACAATCGCGACTAAAACGCCTGAAAGGACGGCCAATCCATTATTAATCACTGCGTTGTCAGTGTGAAGCAACGAACCGAAATCGATCGTTACGAGCGGCTTTATCCCTAACCAGGCCAAGCTCACAGCGTAGAGGTGCCACACAAACGCACCGAATCCGAGGCGAATAATCCAATTCCGCACGCCGCGAACGTATGAGGCAAAACTGTATCGATAAGCCGGAAAGGTTAGCTCCAGCGCGGCGCAAATGGTAGCGAAGACCACAACCAGCTCAAACGATTTCACGAAGAGCTGGGTCATCTGGTTAACATCGAGAACGTGCATTTGTTTGCTCCGGCGAATCGTTCAAATGCTCCAACCTCAGGTCGGAATGACTCTCATCAACGCGGTCGTCTTCGTCACGAGGGCGAGTCCATAGTTATGAATCTCCAGCGCGGCCCGATAAATTCGAGTCGGCGTCCGGTTCGATATCCGCCCAGAAATCACGAATTGCATACAGCCACGTGATGCAAATTTCCTTTTAGTGCCCATTCAAACGGTGATCATTCCGCCGGCACAGCGGCGCACCGCGTGGATGTGCTATGCGGCATTTTCGCAGATCGGTAAAATCCGTTTTTTGGATAAGACCCATCCAACGCGAAAATGGTTGGAGGAGCCCAGTAGACGACCTGGTTTGCGCGAGGCGACCAACTATGCGCCAGTGTGTTGAGGCGGCAGCAGAGTCTTGTAACAGCCAGAAGCCTAGCGAATGGATGTGCCCTCAACGGTGCGACGAGACATCCATTCGGTTCGACGCTGTTTGCCTTGCGAGTTTTTTCCCCCTGGGAGCAAGCGGGATCGAGAGCCATGTCGTCGACGCGGCTTCGATTGCCGCCTCCCGTCGCGGCCGGCACGCGAAGACGGACAGGATTGACGCGGAAGCGCTGGTCCGCGCACTGCTTGCGTTCAAGCGCGGCGAGCCACGCGTGTGCGCGATGGTGAAAGTACCAAGCCCAGAAGACGAAGACCGGCGCGGCATCTGCCGGGAACGCAAGGTGCTCATTGCGGAGCGGGTGGAGCATGTCGATCGGGGACAGGAATGATCTTGCCTCGAGAGATTGGTCAATGATGCTGCCCTAAAGGCAACAAAGTGGCAAGAAAGTTAAAGAAGCGTGGCAATCGACAAAAATGCTGTGTCCTGCGTATGTTATTCTTGTTTAGGCTTCGCTATAAGTTCTCGCCATGATGTTCATGTCCACATTCTTACCGTTGATCTGAAGGGCTGAAGTCGTTGCGGCGCATTCCGCGCCGGTCAGATCAAAATGGCCCCGCCGACGCGATGGCCAAACGGAGAATACGTAATGCCTAAAACCAAGCACGTCGGCCTGACCGCCCATCAGGTTCAGAGCTTCATCGACGACGGTTTCGTCAAAATCGAGAGTGCTTTCAGCACCGACCTTGCGAAGCAAGGCAGGGACGAACTATGGGCGGATGTTGGTTTGTCTCCGGACGAACCTGAAGGCTGGGTCCAACCAGTTGTTCGGGTGGGGTCCAAGTCTTCGCCTCCCTTCATTGAAGCCGCCAACATGCCTCTCCTGCACAAGGCCTATGATCAACTCGTTGGCGTAGACCGCTGGCTTGCAC
This sequence comes from Sinorhizobium terangae, assembly GCF_009601505.1. Taxonomy (GTDB): domain Bacteria; phylum Pseudomonadota; class Alphaproteobacteria; order Rhizobiales; family Rhizobiaceae; genus Sinorhizobium; species Sinorhizobium terangae. Next base: position 23,397 of record NZ_WITC01000102.1, on the reverse strand, counting down.
CTAAAGGGCTGGGAACCTTTCCGATCCGCTTTCCCTCGCCGGTATCCCCCGGTGATGATGGCTGGCACGTCGACATGAGTTTTGGCGACAATCCGGATTTCATGGAGTGGCGGGTCAATGTGAAGAGCAGCGGGCGCGCATTGCTGATGCTCTTTCTGTTCTCGGATGTTGGCCGCGATGATGCGCCCACGAGGATACGGAAAGGTTCGCATGCCACCATTGCCCGGGAGTTGCTGCCCTATGGCGACGCGGGCGCGACGCTCAGGCAGCTCTCTGCCAACGGCTACGCCTCGACGGAAGGTTACGAGGTTGAACTCGCGACTGGCGCAGCAGGCACGGTCTATCTGTGCCATCCGTTCCTTGTCCATGCGGCGCAACCCCACCGAGGGGAACGGCCGCGCTTCATGGCGCAGCCGCCGCTGCTGCCGCGGGGTGAGTTCGATCCGGCCTTGCCCCCATCGCCGGTTCAGGTCGCCATCCGTCGGGCCTGCGGGCTAACGTTCTAATCTGATCCCACCCGGGATCGTCCAGCGGTCCTGGGTCCACCTGAACCTTCTCGAGCTCGATCAAAAACTACGTTGCGATAGGCTCTCTAATGAAAGAAGAAGGGGTTATGGGCCGAGGTAGCGCCTGTCGTGATGCGGGCCGCAAGCAACGCCGAGACAAGCCCGATTGCATGGGAGCGCGGGATCTTTAGCGAGAAGCCGCCGGAGAAGAAGCAACGATCGAGGCAGGATCGGTCGAGCGCCGGATTTACGAACTGACCGCCCGACACGCGATCGAGGGTCAAGCCCACGGCTTTTTCACCCATCGACAGGGCCGATAATATGCGCAGTGATCGGTTCAAACCGGAGCTAGGCCTTAGTTAACGGCCATCCGGTGTTCTGATGCCTATCCACTTGTCCTTAACAGCATTGTAATGCTCTTCGGGCTTGTACTTGGCGACGTCTAGACCAAGACGATCTGGAGATAACAAGCCTGTCGCTTGCAAAATTGCGTAGGTAGAAAGTACCAAGTCGCGTTCAGATGCAATCAGATTTAGCTTGGCGTTGATAACATCCTGCTGCGCTTCCAACACATTCAGCGTTGTCCGCTGTCCGACGGACCGTTCGTCAACAATGCCATTCAAAGCAAGCTCCGTATAGGAGACATTGTCCTTATTAGCCCTGACGTTGGAGCGAGAGCTTTCGTATGCGCTCCAAGCATCAGCAACAGCCTTACGGACTTCATTGCGGCTGACATCAACTTCAATTCTCGACTGGCTAAGCGACTCCTTGGATTGTCTTACCTGAGCAGCTGCCTTCCCGGCCTGATAAATCGGAACTCGAACGTTCAAACCAACCTTAGCTGAAGTTCCAAATCCGTACGGACCAGATCCAACACTGCCGCCAGAGCCCGATGTAGGATTACCCCCTTCTGATATGCCTGCTTCGGCTGTTTCCTGAGGGAGCAGAGCGCCCTCTGATGACTTTACGGTGTGTCCGGCCGCATTAACCAGATGGGCACTCGCAAGAATTGCGGGATGCTCGTTGTTGGCGATCATAAACGCTGAACTGAGGTTTCGCGGAAGAAGTCGGGATAATGGCTGAGCAGGTTCGAGCTTACCAGCGTTGTCACCAACAATTCGCCTATAAATCGCCTCGCTCGTCTTTACTTGTGAATCCGCCAAACTAACGGCAGCAACAGCGTTCGCACGAAATGCTTCGGTCTGCGCGACGTCTGTACCGGTTCCTTCCCCTACATCCATACGGGCCTTCGCCGATCGTACCCACTCATTTGCAAATGCCAGGTTCTGCCGGGTGAGTACGGCAGCCCGTCGATCATGCAGGACATTCATATAGGCCTGAGCAGCGCTAAATAACGTCTGTTCCACTGAAGAACGCAGTTGCTCAACAGAGGCGGCAGATCTTGCTTCCGCAGCGGCAACATTGTTTTTCGTCTGAAAGCCGTCAAAAAGTGTTTGATTGATTTGGAGGCCAAAAGATTCGGTTGTAAGCCGGTTACTGAAATTCGACCTCTTGGTAGTATACGACAACCCAGCACTGCCCGTGATTGTCGGCCTAAAGCCGGATTTTGCTTTAGCGATGTTCTCATCCGCAACGCGAACATCCGCCCGAATAGAATTCAGCTCGGAGTTTTTTTGATATGCTTTCGAAAGAGCGTCGTTGATATTCTCTGCCGGCGCAGCAACAACAGACAACAAGACTGCGCTTGATACCAATAATCCCAACACGAATTGCTTCGGCATAATTCCGCGTCCCTAAACAATACTGCTAACATTTAACAGTTTTTTAATAGCAGACGTGTGCAGCAATATCCGTGCCAAGCCAGATAGGTATAATCGCGCCGGCCGCGCGGCTGGAAAACCCGCTTCTTGCGTTCGCGTCTCGACACCCAGGTGCCGGCTCAGCGTCTCCTTGCTGACGGCCACGCACCAGGTCGAGCATCAGTTGCGCGGCGCCCGAGCCATCACACCAGGCAGCAACCAAACGGGTACCGGCACGGGCTTTTCAAGGGTGCCGGTTGCAACGACGATGGCTTTAGACCGGACGGAAAAACTGCTGCCTTGGTGCAGACAGCTGGTCTCGAGTGATCCGCTGCCGCGTCCCAGACCGCTGCTTGCGCCAAAATAAGTGACACCACTTTTAAACAAGGCTGTGTCACGAACCGGACAAAGCCGACGCGTGGTGCGGATCTGGAGCAATGAAGAATATTTCAGCCTCGGGGAAAAGCTGAGGAAATGGCCGAGCCGCTATTAGCGCGGATGATGTCGATGTAGAGAGAGACGTGAATAAATCCAACTCGCTGGCATGCCTCTTGCTGATGGAGCTGTGACATTACACGGCAACGGAGCCGTTTGATGTCTACTGCGACTGTCCCATCCCTCATAAAGGGAGGAGATCAATGACACGCGCCCTTGCAGCAGCAGCTTTCCTTTTCGCGGCTTTGGCCTCGGCGGAGGCGTCTTCGAGTATCAGTGTGACTTCGAGCACCTGGAAAAGGCTGTGCGAATTCACGATAACTATTAACGGTGGCTTGTCGGGAAATGTCTTCGGTCAATACGCAAGTGAACGCTTTGGCAGTGGGCACTCGCCATTCGCCACAAATGGGCGAGTGAACGGTAAATATGAATTAGCGTGCGTCAGTTTGAATCGGCGACGTAAATGTTTGCCATGAGACAATGTCTTCAACGACAAAATGGAGACCATAAGCTTCAATGTCTTCAGGGGCATGCACCAGGGGACCGATGCGCCGGCGCTTGTGGCAAGCCTCCGTAACGGGGGAAAGAACGGCAGGTAAGGTGCTCCAGTCGCGGCCGGATAAGCCGGCTGCGAACAGGGGCGTCGAAGGTGTAGCAGGGTCGAACGGAAGGTATGGCGCACAGTCGACCTCAGATGCGAAGAATTCCGAGAAACTCGAATCCGAAAACTCCAGGACGTAACCACGCCCTCGAACGAAGTCGACGAGGTCGTCGATCAGGCGCAGGTCGATAGATCGTAGTGAACTAATGGCCTTTCCTCCAGCGGATCGCCTTATGCTTTGTTGGTTGACTCTTCGAGCGCCGCGATTGTCGCAAGTACCTGGTCGAACGATGGCGGGCTGTCATCGAACATCATGGGGGCCATCGCCCTGTAGTCGGCGCGTAGGTCCTTGATCCGGCTCTCGTCCGGCAGAAGCCGCAGCGCGCCCGGACAAGCAGTGTCGTAACTTGCCCAGCTGGACCGGAAGAAGGTAGCCTTATGCTTGGCAACCTGCGCGAGAAGCTCTAAATCGGTCGCGGCCGCTTTGCCTTCGTCTGTGGCAAGCAGCATGGCTAGATCGTAATAGTGCCGCGAGAAATACTGCGGTGTCGGGGACTCGGCAGGGCGATGCGCCTCGGCATGCAATGCGGTCGCCTTCTCCCAGAAGGTGCGGCGGGCGGAAAGAACAACGACGGTTGTGTTGGAGTCCTCGAAGAAGCCGTGATAGTCGTCCGCAGCATAGGGCCGGATTACCCGTTTCTCTGTCGGCCAAGGGTCTCCGCGGGCGCCGAGTTCAAGCTTCACCCGTGGGGTGATGTACCCCATGCTCTCGTATTCGGCTGCGGCGAGCGCGGTAGGATAGTGGAAGTTCACCGTCTGCGCGTCAGCGGCATCTATTTCCAGCGACCACTCCCTTTTCGTAGGCTCGCCGAGTTGCTCGACGATCGCTGATCGAAGAGCCGGAAGCAGCTTCTCGGCAATATGCTGCTCGACATCGATCACAAGGGCTTCAATGAGTTTGTTCGCCTGTTTCTTGCTGATGCCTTCTTTCTCGGGATCGCGGTCACCCGTGTAACCGAGATCCGCTCGGTCGAAAGAGAGGTCAATATCTTCGGAAAACCGGCGTATGGCGCCAAACGCCTTGGAGAGGGAGGTGCCACCCTTGAAGACAAGGGTGGCCGCATCCGTCTCGTGGAGTCCAAAAAGCCGCTTCAAGGTCCAGCAGACCCAGAAGTCCTTTTCGATGATCGTGTTGGCGACTCCTCGGCCAGCGCCCGTTTCGCCAAAGAGGGCTGCCCGATCGCCGGCTGGAAGAAGAGCGACCTTATCCATCGATCTCACCCGACGCTGCGCTGGCAATCGAGACGAGCGTCGGCCGCATCCACGCAGGCGCTTGGACCGCAGTCGACGCGAGGGTCTTCTTATCGCTGGCCGACAGACGACGCGCCGCGATCTGCGCAACGTCGCGGGCACGTACCGCCCCCACGTGACGGAGGGCCTGAACGACGGTGCCAGCCGCGCTGCCCGGAGCGATCAGATGCTTGGGCGAGGCGTGACGCAGATCGACCACGCGCTTACCCAATACGACGCGGCGGGAGGGGCCATCGGTCAGATAGATGCTCTTTGCCGGAACCTGAGTGGAAAGACCGAGCACGTTCGCTGCCCGCGCACCCGTAATCTGCACGTGGGATCCAGTCTCACGCGCCAATGCCTGCGCGACATCGTCGGGGGTCGGGGAAAGCGGTCCGAGCTGCGGATGGATCTTGGGAAAGTCGTACAGGCCTCGCGCCAAGCGCCGGAGCTTGCCACGCTTGGCCAGACGGGAGAGTGCCTGGTCAACTGCCGCCCGTGCGGCGATGTCCAGGAAATCATTGGGCGTAAAAACGCCGCCACGGCCGCCGGTGCGGGCGCGCCTCATGATCTGATCAGGTACCGATGTCGCAGCGTTGCTCATGCGTCAGAAAATAGTGCATCTTTTTCTGACATTCAAGGCATACGATCGGCTGAAGCGGCTAGGTAAAGCGACGCACGAGTTACGAGAAAATTGTTGTAGATTCTTCGTCGTTCATTCATGCACCCGATCTTGACCGAGGCACACCGGTTAGGGCGCCGATGCCATCGTCCAAAGCCCTGAAGGCGGCAAACTCCGTTCCGCGATCAAAGGTGAAGCTCTGCCGGGCAAAGGCTGGTAAAGGAGAGAACGTTTCGATGATCTTGTCCATGATCGGTCTCAAGCGCCGACTCGGGTGTTTGATCATCACCGTGTAGCGGCTTTTGCGCTCGACCAACGAGGTCACGTTCGAAGATCAACAAGTCGCCCTCCCAATGGCCGAACTGCGAGCGATCATCAATAAAGTCAGGCCGTTGCGATATCCTGCAGGCAGCAGGAAAGCCGCCGTCGCGGGGTTCCTCGAGCCGCGAGGGCGGCGTTTGCGGCGGCCTTCCGGCAGATGTCGATAGAGCTCCAGCGCATGATCTTCCTTGCCATAGATGAAGCGATAGATCGTCTCGGTGCAGACGCGCACGGCGCTCACGCCGTCGGCGAGCAGGCGGCCGGCGATCTGCTCCGGCGATCACAGCGCCTTCAGCTGATCGATGACCAGCTCACGCAGCTGCGGGTGGCGGCTGAGCTTGCGCAGCCGTCGCCGGCGCTCCTTGGAGATGTCGTTGGCGACCGTTGGGAAGTAGCCGCTATACTCCGGCAACTCGCGATCGTGGAATGTGTTGCGCCTGATCTCACGATAGATCGTCGATCGGTGACGGCCGAGTTGGCGGGCCATTTCATGGATCGGCACTTTGCGTTCGACAAAGTGGTAAAGACGGCGTCGATCGGCCAGATTCAGCTGCGAGTAACGTTGTGACATTCCAGAATGTCATGCGCACCCATGCGCACCGACACCTTACTGAAGAGCTATTGTTTTCATTGATATATCTCATGGCGTGCTGCCAGTTTCTCAGAATCCCGGCACGAAATCTACAAAGCGAGGCTGCGTGACCGGTCTCCAGGACTCGAATACTCCTGGCGAGCGACGTAATTAAGTATCACCATAATAAACGTCAAAGTTGCTCTAATGCTACTAGACCCGTGGACCCTGTTTATGCATCACTTGCGTTGAGGGGGACGGGGACATGAACGATACCGCTATCAATCCAGATGTAGTTGCCGAGACATCAATCTTCCAAAGCAGCCTTTCGGTCGAAGCCAAGATAGAGCGGGCGAGGACGGAACTTCTTGATCTTTCAGCTCGAAACAGGCTCCTGAACGTTCCACGCTTTTCCAAGAGCGCGAAGACGATCGACGTGGTCGACGAACAGTCATCCGAGATCTTCAAGATACTTGTAACCGAAGGCAAGGCCATGACCTTTCTCGCCGGAGCGAAGGGGCGTGAGCCTAAGGAAGGCGAAGGCGCCGAAGAACTCATTGAACTCGCCCTGCCGGACGACGACGAACGCGACGAGGCAGGGCGACTTATTCGACATGGTGACACCAAGCTCCAGACTCGGATGACACCGAACGCGCTTCAGAAGCGGCTTCTCGATCTCTATTTCGATGCCCGGACCCTGGAGGAGGAGCAGGGCGTCAACATCCTCTATCTCGGCCTCGGCACATTAAAGTGGGTCGATCCCAACAATTTCGAGAACGTACGCTACGCCCCGCTCATATTGGTGCCGGTGGCCCTAGAGCGTGGAAGTGCCGCAGAGCGTTTCAAGCTTCGCGCGCGGCCGGAGGATTTCGCATCGAACCTCTCACTGGAGGCATTCCTCGAGCGGGTGCATAAGATCAGCATGCCGGAATTCGAGCCGTCGGAAGACTTTTCGTTCGATGAATATGCCCGACAGGTCTCCGCCGCAGTTTCTATCAAGCCGACCTGGTCGGTGCAGCCCAATGATATCGTCCTCGGGTTCTTCTCTTTCGCCAAGTTCCTGATGTACCGAGATCTCGATCCCAGCCTATGGCCGGCGAACGCGAAGTTCACGGAACGGCTTCTCATTACGTCTCTGGTTTCGGACGGGTTTACCAGGACCGACGACCTGTTGCCGGATGACGAGAAGATTGACAGGCACATCTCGCCATCGGAAATGACGCACATAGTTGATGCCGACAGCTCGCAGACTGTCGCGATCCACGAGGCTCGCCGCGGTCGCGACCTTGTCATCCAGGGCCCCCCCGGAACGGGCAAGTCCCAGACCATCGCCAATATCATCGCCGCCGCCGTGGCAGATGGAAAGACCGTTCTCTTCGTCGCGGAAAAGATGGCTGCACTCGAGGTGGTCAAGCGGCGTCTCGATCAGGCAGGGATAGGGGATGCTTGCCTGGAGCTTCATTCAAACAAGGCTAACAAACGAGCCGTTCTCGCCGAACTCCAGCATGTTTGGGAATTGGGAGCGCCCAAGGGAGAGGCCGCGGATGCGCTCGACCGTCGGCTTCTCGAAGCCAGGAACAATCTCAATGCACATCCCGAGCGGATGCACAGGATCTACCGACCCTATGATCTCTCTCCTTATCAAGTGATCGGTCATCTATCGCGCCTGCGACGGATAGGTATGCCGCCATCCGACATCGAGCTCACCGGGTCAGTGAACTGGACGCCGGAGACGCGTGAGCGGATCGTCTCGGTTCTGTCGGAACTGGCCCAGAGGATCGACGACATAGGACTTCCCTCGCGGCATGCCTGGTACGGGGTCGGGCTGACTGGAATTACGCCTCTTGATCTCGAACGCCTCACCAAGCGCTTGACTGACGTATCGAGAGATCTGGTAGCGGTCCGTGGATCGATGAATGACGTGACACAGGCGCTCCACCAGGAAGCCGCGGCATCGGTGAGCGAATTCACGAAGGTGATGGCGCTTGCCGAGCGCTTGGCGAGCTCTCCGGAGGAAATTTCTTCCGCAGCGCTGGCGGCGCCCGTTTGGGACACCTCGCGTGAAGACATCGCGAGGATCATCCGCGACGTCGCAGAGTTCCTTCGGCTCTCGTTGCAGGTCAATGCAAGCCTGAATGAAACCGCGTGGCAGGCTGATCCGCAGCCACTGCTCTCGTCGTTCAAGCGGCTGCCGGCGACGTTTTCGCAGTCAGGCTTCTCCCTGATTGCGCAGATCGACGCTCTTCTGCCGCGCTTCCTCCAGACGGCAGCTTCACTGAAGCAGATGCTGGGCATGAATGCATCGCCGACGCTCGGATCGATCGGAAGGCTGGTTACGATTGGTGAGCGTGTGGCGGACGCACCCGATGCAAGTCCTGACGCGTTCGTTGCGGCGATCTGGGAGCGAGGTCTGGATCAGGCGAGTGATCTTGCCGATGCGGTCGCCATCTATCGGCAGATCAAGACGGACCTGTCAGGGAAGGTTAGTGATCCGGCCTGGGACATCGATCTGACACAGGCTCGAACCGCGTTTGCCATGCACGGCCACAAGATGCTGAAGTTCCTCAGCGGCGATTGGCGCAGGGCGAAGGCTCTTCTGCGAACGGTTATGCCGGATACCACGCCTGAGGAAACGGTTCGTCTCCTCGACCTCCTGCACAAGGGAAAGGAGGCTCGGGCGGCTATCCGGGATGGAGACAGCCTCGGTCGCGGCGCCTTCGGTGCGGACTGGCGCGGTGAGCGCTCGGATCCACAGCCGCTCGAGAGCCTTGTGCTCTGGATGCGAAGCCTCAGAGGATTGGGCGCGGAAGCCCGGATGATCGCGAGCAGGCTCACGGACAAGGCGGCGGTGGCATCGCGTTGCGAGCAGGTGAGGGCGCTGCTGGAGGAGGCAAGGAGGCTTCTATTCCTTCTCTGGTCCGATGTGGGTGATCAGAGCGCCTCTCTCTTCCAGAATGCGGCGGCGGCCGATGAAGTCGTCCTTACGCAGGCCGCGGCAGTCTTGAAGGAGATCGCTGATGCGGACGGTGTCTTCACCCCGCTCGCTCGCTCTCTTCCTAGTCAGAACAGCGAGCGCGTCGCCTGGCTGGAGCGACTGGCCGTTGCCCAGGAGCGAAAAAGGTCCATCGAGAACTTCAGGGAGCTCGGCAGCGCCGCGTTCGGCGACCTTTGGAAGGGCGGGGCTTCGGACTGGCAGCAGCTCTCGGTAGTTTCGGAGTGGGTTTCGCAGAACCGCGACATTCGAGTCCTCGCATCCAAAGTATCCGATCGCAGGGATGTGGCGGCTAGGGCTCGCCAGGCCGCGACCGGTGGAGACGCTTTCATCGCGCAGGTCTCCGACATCCTCACATTGCTGCAAGCGGATCTCAAAGTGCTCTTCGAGACATTGGATGTCACCGCGACGCCTTTGTCCCAGTTCGGCGAGAAACTGGCCCGCTGGATCGAGAACGAAGAGCAACTTTCGAAGTTCGCCGCCTATAACGCGCGCGCCGAGGACGCCAGGAAGCTCGGCGTTAGCCTTGTCGTGGAACGGCTTCAGGACGGGCGAATTCCGACTTCGGACGCGATTCCGTATTTCGAGATGGCGTTCTATGAGGCAGTCCTTCGTCACCAACATTCGCAGGATACGGAATTGGCCCGTTTCGACGGCGAGGTTCATGGAAGACTCGTCGGTGAGTTCGCCTCGCTGGATCGCAGCCGCATGCGCCTTTCCAGGCTGGAAGTTGTCCGTGCGCACCATCGCAAGATCCCTCAGGTCAGCGGCATAGGCCCAGTTGGCATCCTTCGGGGCGAGATGGCGCGCAGACGCAACCACATGCCGATCCGGCAGCTCATGCAGAAGGCGGCCCCCGCAATCCAGGCATTGAAGCCAGTGTTCATGATGAGCCCGCTCTCGATCGCACAGTTCCTGCCACCTGGATTGCTCGAGTTCGACATACTCGTCATGGATGAGGCCAGTCAGATCCAGCCGGTGGATGCACTTGGTGCGATTGCCAGGGCGAAGCAGGTCGTCGTGGTCGGTGACGAACGCCAGCTTCCTCCAACGAAGTTCTTCGCGAAGATGACCTCGGGCGGTTCCGAGGAAGACGACGAGCAGGACGGCGCACAGGTCTTCGACATCGAGAGCATTCTTGGCCTCTTCTCCGCCCGTGGGCTGCCGGAGAAGATGCTCCGCTGGCACTACCGCAGCCGACATCAATCGTTGATCGCCGTATCGAACTCGCAGTTCTACGACAGCAAACTGTTCATCGTGCCAAGTCCGTATACCCAGGAAGCAGGTATGGGGCTGCGCTTCCATCATGTCCCCGGAGGCGTGTTCGAGGACGGCGTAAACAAGGTCGAGGCTAAGCTAGTGGCTGAGGCGATCATCCGCCATGCGCTGCAATCCCCGCATCTTTCGCTCGGCGTGGCTGCATTCTCCATCAAGCAGCGGCGCGAGATTCAGGAGCAGCTGGAACTATTACGGCGTCTCAATTCGCAGACGGAGGAGTTCTTCCATTCGCATCCCCATGAACCGTTTTTTGTCAAGAATCTCGAAAACGTACAGGGCGACGAGCGCGACGTGATCCTCATTTCGGTCGCGTACGCGAAAAACGCCCAAGGCTACATGGGCATGCGCTTCGGGCCCTTGGGTGCCGAAGGAGGCGAGCGCCGCCTCAATGTCCTGATCAGCCGCGCCAAGCGACGCTGCGAGGTCTACGCTTCCATCACCGACGAGGACATCGATCTCGAACGCGGCAAGGGGAAGGGCGTGGTTGCCTTCAAGCTCTTCCTTCACTACGCGCGGACAGGGCGACTTTCAATGTCACAGCGCTCCGACCGGGCGATGGACAGCGTGTTCGAAGAGCAGGTGATGGCGGCCCTTCAGGAGAGGGGATACCAGGTCCATCCGCAGGTCGGCATTGCCGGGTTCTTCATCGACCTTGCCGTGGCTGACGAGGCGGTCCCCGGCCGCTACCTTATCGGGATCGAATGCGACGGTGCATCTTACCATGACTCCCGCTCGGCGCGTGACCGTGACCGACTGAGACAAGCGGTGCTTGAGGATCATGGCTGGACGATCCACCGCATATGGAGTTCGGATTGGTTCCAGAGGCCTAAGGCCGAACTCGATCGCCTGATTGCCGCCATCGAACAGGCCAAGACGAATGCTTTGTCTGGAGCAGATCACACGCATGCGTCTTCGCGGGCGGTTCCGGTGGAAGTCGTGACAATTGAACGCGCCACTGTGACGGAGATCGGTCTCCAGCCGGTATCGACGGATGGAGATGGCTCGAACCTCTACGAGGAGGCTTCGCTGAAGCCAAATATCGTGGGCGAGCTCCATGAAGTTCCGACAGGGACGCTGGTCAAGTTGATCAAGGAGACGGTCGAGGTCGAAGGTCCCGTGCATAGGGACGAGGTGGTGACCCGAATTCGGACTGCCTGGGGTCTCCAGCGGGCAGGGAGCCGGATCGATGCGCATGTCGGCAACGCCATCCGTGTCGCCGTGAACGCAGGTGAGATTCTTCGCTCAGGAGATTTCCTCCTGTGGCCGGGCGCCATGGTTCGCATGCGCGACCGTAGCATGGTCACCTCGTCCGGGCTGCGTAGGATCGACATGATCCCGCCGATGGAGATCGACGAGGGGCTTACCTCGATCATCGAGACGAGCTTCGGCGCAACCGAGGACGAAGCCGTCAATGCCATTGCGAGGGGACTGGGATTCCGCGCCACCAGCAGTCAGTTGAGGGATTTCATCGTGTCCCGGATCGAACTGCTGACGGCGCAGGGGACCCTGCAGGTTCGTGATGGAATGCTCACCTTGGGGCCGACGACCGCACCCGAATGATGATTTTCTTCGGCACAATAGAACGCCGTCGGGTCTGCCATGGTTCTTGGTGTGTCCTCGTGGTCGCAGCCATTCTTTTGCACGCAACGAATCTTCAGGCCGCCAATACTCCCTGGAGCGGGAGGAAGGGCGGCATCGCGGGCTGCCGTGGCGATACGTTCATCTGCAATGACGGCTCGGCGAGCGCCAGCAAGAAATCATGCACCGCCACGATGGGCGGTGCCATGGGGCTGATGGGTGGCGCATCGCAATCGATGGCCCCGACGGCAGACGAAGAGTGCCTGTGTCGTTCAGGGTCATTCTGCACAGGGCCTCGTGGCGGGCAGTTCTGCTACACCGACAGTGGTGCAAAGAGCTACCTTCGCAAATGAGCTCATTGAATTCCTTCGCCCGGAGAGTTTAGGTTGCCTTGTATTGAGGAACTGACGATGAAGATGTCTGCGCGGATTGTTGTGGCTGGAATCCTTGCCGTCGCAGTGGTTATGGATGCCGCCGCTGAAGAACCGAAATCTTCCGGAATAGGATTCGCCGTCACCGCGGACGGCTGGCTCATGACGAACGCCCATGTCGTAGATGGCTGCGACCGCGTGGAGGTGAAGGGCAGAGGCGCTGCGACCGATCCGAGGATTGACGCGACCAACGATCTCGCCTTGATCAAGGTGAACGAAGACACACCGATGGTTCCTCTCAGCTTCAGGCGCGCACCTATCCGCCTCGGTGAGGACATCGTTGCCATCGGCTATCCCCCCGGCGGACCTGCTGGCGGATTCCGTGAAGATCACGACCGGAAATGTCAACGCGCTCGCTGGTCTCAAGAACGATACCCGCTACATCCAGATATCTACACCGATCCAGCCGGGTAACTCCGGCGGCCCCGTCGTGGATCGTGACGGTTTCCTGCTGGGGATCACGAGCGCCACCTTCTCGAAACAGGCTGCTGACCTGCAGCCTACTCGGCCTCGAAGGCGGCGGACGTGATCATGTCCGATTTTACGAGTTATTCGGGAATGGATCTTCCCGGCGGCGACTACAAGCGGATCAGGCAGACCAACTATCTGGAATGCTTCGTCGCTTGTGTCGGCGACAATGCCTGCCGTGCCTTCGCCTACGTCTCCAAGAAGAAGGAGTGCTGGTTGAAGAACGCGCTCGGTCGGCCGAGGACAGCAAAGGGTGTCGATCTCGGAGTGAAGTAGTCACTCCTCCTGCGAAGACACCTTTCCCGACCGTTGGCTCGGATACTCCGTTCCGCTCGACCTGCCGCGATACTCGCTCGATGACATCGAGGCGCTATAAGTCTCATTGCCCGTTTGTCTGTCGACGCGGCTACGTGACGACGCTTTCTGCTTGGAAGAGAATGACGAGAAGACCTGGAAGAGCACGAAATGACGTGCTTGCATGATTGTTCCGCAGTTCACGGATCAGGAAGTGCTTCCAGAACCATTCTTCCAAAACACGGTGCTGTAGTTGTTCAAGTGCTCGTCGTAGGCATCGGGGATTGCTCGGAACCTCTCGGGAATGTCGCTCCCAACACCTCCCTCGCGAAAGAAATTCCTGACGCTATAGAGCGCTTGCCGCATGAAGTGCTCCCATATGGATGCAAGTTCAGCCTGAAGCTGCCGGGCTTGTTTTGCTGCGCTCGGTTTCCTCTTCGGAGGGGCGAGCTGATAGACGGGACGCTGGTTGACTTTATGTTCAAACGTTATGCTTCCGAATTGCCATTCGTCCTTGACGGTTCTGCGCCATCGATAGCCAATTGTGACCTGCATCTTCCTACTGAAGGTGTAAGGCCAGAGAACATTGTCGTCCACGCGGAAGAGCTTGCCCTCCTGCTTTTCGGTTTCCATGCGGCGCTTCATGCCCATGACGGCAAATGACAATTTATTTCCAGCACGCACGGCGCTGGAGCGCGTTTCCTCGCGCTTCTTCGCAGATCTGGACTCGCGATATCGCTTCAGGGATTCACCGAAACTACGGAACTCGTTGCTGACGTAGGCGCCACAACTCGACAGTGGCAGGCGATGCAGATCACCGAGAGCCTCATCCTGAATGGCCCTGTCGATCAGCCTGTCGAGTTCTCGTTCATCTATAGCCTTCAGTGCGGAAATTTCGCTCTCTGGAAGGTTGATTTCGACCATGTCCGTTACCCCGGCGCTCCGATCTTGAAGAACTGGGTATAGGAGTCTTCGAATTCGTCCTCGGCCTGAAACGCAGGCGCTTTGCCCTCGAAATGCAGCAGGGTGAGTTCGAAATCGTATTTGTCAGTCCGCATGCACATCTCGACAACCGGCTCCGGAAACCAGATTCCGGCTTTCTGCCGAACGCCTTCCAAGGATTCGTTGCCGTAGGCCTTCCGAGCGGCAAAGGAGGCTGCAGGCAGTTCGAATAGTTCGCTCTTCGTCCTGAGAAAGCGCCCGGACTTGAATGCGGCTTCGCTCGACTTCGCCCAAAGCGCGAACCCATCCACGGATGCGACAACCATCGCCCTGGTGGTCGTGTACTCCAGCCAGCGGAGCGTCGCCGCTGTCAGGGAGACGCCATAGCGTTCTGCCGCCTCGCCGAGGCGGGTGAGACCCGCGAGACTGTCTGAAGGGACGAACCGCCTGAAGTCGTCGAGCGGCATGAGAAGATTGGCGGCGAACTCGTTCGCCTCCTTCTCTATATCTCTACCAATGCCGTGTTCGACGGCTTCCTTCGTGCAGTAGAACCCTCCGTCGAATTCCGGATCATCGTCGACGAGATTGCGATGAAGAACGAAGTGACCGAGTTCGTGCGCCACAGTGTAGGCCCGGCGACCTGCATTCTGCTTCCGATCATACATGATCGCCCAGCGCCGCGGCTGAGTTTCGCCCGGCACGAGGGCCCCTTCACAGCCAGGGAGATCTTCGGCGACAACATGCTCGATGTGACTGTTCGGGGAGATCTGCCTTGTATATTCGATGGCAAGCTCTCCGACGTTAACGGGACCACGGTCGAACCGGTCGTTCCCGAGGACGGTGTTCAGAACCAGCGAGATATTGTTTGCGGCACTCCGCGACGACTTCGGCGTCACTCCTTCTTGCCTCCGAGCAACCTCGCCATCGCACGGATCTTTTCCCGCGTGTCGTCGGGCATCTGGCTGTATTCGCGGAAGAAGGCCTTGTCCTCGGCATCAGCTAGGGTGACCTCTTCGCGTCCGATGAGATAGTCGGTGGTAACCCCAAGGGCTGCGGCGATTGCAGCGAGCTTTTCAGCAGAAGGGCGCGGCGGATCCTTGTTCTCCAGCTCCCATATGTAGCTCTTCGACGAACCAGTCGTTGCCGCGAGCTGGTCCAGGGTTAGCCCCTTCTTCGTGCGCAGCTCCTTGATTTTCTTGCCGAATGTTAACTGGGTCATGGCGGAATCGTTCGTCGCATTTCATTGTTCGGTGTAGCTATACAGTATGGGCCTTGACTCCGGAAATCAATATCCCCATCTTGTTCGGAGTAGCGATACTTTATGAAGCATTACAGCGAACCCAATTTTGGAAACGCCCGCTGAGAGGCCGAAGCGTACCTTAGCCGCAGCGCCAGAACGAGATCGGAAAGAGGCATGAAGCTTGTAAGTGATTTCAAGGATTTCCTAAAGGACACGGTCAACCTCAATCAGACGCGCATCGATTTGCTCTCAGCTCGCGTCGACGCCATCAAAGATTTTCTCAGGGCGTCCGACTGGGATCCACAGATTCTTCGTTTCATCGAGCAAGGGTCGTGGGCACACGACACGATCATCCGTCCCGTGGACAAGGGAGAGTTCGACGCAGATCTGCTCGTGAAGGTCAAACCCGTCGACGGTTGGAGCGCCGCCCAGTACGTGAAGGAACTCGGTCGGGTTTTCCGGGACAGTAAGCGCTATGGCGAGATGACGGTCGTCTACGATTACTGCGTCACCATCACCTACGCCGATGATTGCAAGATCGACATCGCGCCGCTGGTGACGGATCGCGAGTATCAGGGAACCCTCGAGGTCTGCAACAAGCGCGCCGACGAATTCGAAGAGTCTCAGCCGATCGAATTCACCCGCTGGATCAAGGAAAAGAACGGATACTCGGGCAACAACTCCTTCCGGAAGGCGACGCGGCTGATCAAGTACATCCGCGACATCAAGAAGCGGTTCAGTTGCCAGTCAGTCCTGCTGACGACCTTGATCGGCCATCGGATCGAGTGGTGGGACAAGGACACGATGGCCTTCGCCGACACGCCGAGCGCGCTTCAGACGATCATGGCAAGGCTCGACGACTGGCTGCAGGAGCGCCCGGACAAGCCGAAGGTCGAGAACCCGTCCCTGAAATCGCAGGACTTCGCGGATCTCTGGAACGACACCCAGTACGCGAACTTTCGCAACTTCGTGCATAAGTATCGGACGTGGATCGATGAAGCCATAGAGGCCCCGAACCGCGCCGAAAGCATCGAGAAATGGCGTAGGGTCTTTGGCGATGACTTCGCGAAGGGTGAGAACGTGAAGAAGTCCGAGGCTTCGGTGACCGATCGCGCACGGGTCCTCCTCATGGATACGGCGGCCCATCTTGATGGTCTCGTCGATACCGTGATCGATTACGGTGTGGGAATCCTTCCGTCCATCTTCAACAGGCCGCCGCATCAGCAGGCGCCGCCCTGGCCGATGGCGGAAACCGTCTCGCGCAATGTTCAGGTCTTTGCGGAGCATAGCGGTACCAAGCTGAAGGGAAGAGGACACCGGATCAGTTCGGGGGAGGCGCTCGCTCCCAGTGGTGGACTCTGGTTCGATGTCCGCATCAACAAGTTCCAGACCGTGCCGACCGACTGCTACGTTCGATGGCGTATCACGAATACGGGTGCAGCCGCGATGGCTCAGAAATGCGGGCGGGGCGGCTTCGAAAGACCCACCGAAGGCGATCGCCGTTGGGAGGGGCTGCAGTACCGCGGTGTTCATATGGCAGAAGCCTTCATCATCAGGCGACGCGACGATCGTGTTGTTGGCCAGAGTGACCCGTTCTACGTCGTGATCAAGTAGCAGGAGAAACGAATGCCTAAGGTCGATACCGTCAGTAAGAATTTTTACGGCCCACTCACGCTGATGGACGCTATCGGAGGCTGGCTGTTCTGGGTGATCTCCATCCTGTCCATCGTCACTCTTTTCATCGACAAGGCCGCGTACCCGCAGGCGAACATCGCTCTCCAGATCGTGTTCCTGATCGGCGCTCTGCTCTTCTTTGTGCATGGACAGGTTCAGAACATCTACCTCTTCCCAAGGGCGGAGGATGCCAGACGGCAGGAGGCGCTATCGAACAGCTTCAACGTCGCGCTCACGCATGAGGAGACCGTGGGCTACTACAATAACGACCAGACGAACCCGCTCAGGCGGCTGGCGGCCAATTCCATGGAAAGCGTGTTTTTCACGCGCTGCATCGTCCGCAAGATGCTGCGGTGGCAGCGGATCACGACGCTCGGCTACCTCGTGGCCTGGGTTGCGGCGATGGCATATCCCTCAACCGATCTCGAGGTTATCGGCGTTGCGGCGCAAGCAATCTTCAGCGGGGAGATCGTCGGACGACTGATTCGCATGGAATGGCTCCGCATGCGCTGCGAACATCTCTTCAACGACTTTAACAGGCTCTTCAACGGCGGTCGGGGGGCATCGAAGTCCATCACTCAGGCCCAGATCATTGAATTCTTCGCCTACTACGAGACAACCAAATCGACCGCTGCGATCCTCCTGTCCACGAAGATCTTCAATGAGCAGAACCCAACGCTGACCGCCGAATGGGAGCGCATACGCGCTCGCATCGGTATCTGAGGCGCATCCATGGCCACGACGATTGCCGGCGCGTTCCAACAGTTCAAGGCCAATCTGGAGATTTCCAGCCCACATTCGATGAAATCACGATCGTGCTGATCTCGAACAGTTTTCCGAAGGACTCGCTCAAGGACTATCCCGAGATCGTGACGATGGGAGAAGTCGCGCTGCATCGCTCGGTCAGCAAGGACTGGAAGGTTGGCTATGGCGACTACATGTCGGTCGCGAAGCGGCCGAAGGGCTCAGGGAGCAATGGGTGGTATCCGCATGTGGATCTCGTCGAGTTGGAAAGCTGGCGGATCAAACTTGATCTCACCAAGGACGATCCCCAGGGATTCGTTCGGTCAGCGACCGCATTAATGGCGGAGACCGGACCCTGGGAGGGCAGGGCGCATTGCTGGGGAACGCAGGTGATCGAAGCCGTGCGAGGTGGCAGCCTGAAATTCGACGGGACGACATTCACCGTTCCCGGACCATGGCTCTCCGTCAGGGCAAACCAGCATCTTGCGCGAATGGCCCGCAGATGATCACGGAGCGTGCGAATGCCGATCGGCCATCCAAAGCTCCGAACCGGGCACCGGGTACGGTTAGAAGGGAAGCGGGAGGGTGCCGACGTAACCGGAGGCAGCCTCCACCACCTGAGCGATCTTCGTGACGACGAGGTCGAAGTACGCCAACGCCGAAGGACCCAGCGGCTCGAGCAGGGCCATTCCCTTCTCGACGAGCAATTCTCCGATCTTGGTCAGGGCGCCATTGAACACCGTCCCGATCGCGGCTCCAGCAGCCGTAAGAAGCCCAGCTTTCTTGAAGCTGTGGAGCTTCCTCGAGTTTTCCCTGAGAAGCTCCGAGTTCGCCCTGACGACCTTCGTATTCTCCTGCAACGCCTCGGCGTGGTACGACATGGCGCGAGCGAGGACAGTGTTGGAGTCATCAGGCTTCGCGCCGTCGTCGACATCGGGTGCCGTGGTGGCACCCTCCAGGAGATCCTCTGTTCGCGCGACGGCGTTGGCAATCGTTTCTGCATCAACTCCGAGCGACAAAAAGAAGCCAGGCGGGAATCCTGCGTCCTCGATAGGGCCAGGCGGCTTATTGTGGCCTATCCCAGGTCCAGCGTCGACGTCTGCCCCTCTCGTTTCGCGCTCGATCTCTATGAGCGGCGCGAGAAGAGCCTCAAGTTCGAGGACACTGTTCCTGACCCGCGCAGCGGCCACCCTCCGTTCCTCGGCGGTCGGTGCGGCGAACGGATCATCGAGGTCGTTCGAAATCCGGTGCTTCGATCGGCGACCATTCATCCAGTCCCCCGGCCTCGTCGACGATGTTCTGCGCAACCTCTTCGAGGAGCCCGAAGGGATAGTCCGTGCCGAAGCGTTCCTCCAGCACCTGGAGGGTCGAGTAAGGGCCTCCGCGGATCCACTGATAACCTCCGTGACAAGACTCCTGCTGGACCGAATTCGCGTGGAACGATCGGAGACAGAGAAAAAGGCCGAGCGTGTCATAGTGGCGCCGACATTGTCACGCGCACACCCTGCCGCCCCGTCCGCGGCAACGGCGACGTCCGCTTCTGCTTAGGCAGCGGATATGTTGCTCAGCGGTTCAACGCTGTTGCCGTATTTGCACCTATAGGCCGAGATGAAATCTTCGTCGCTACAGATGCAGCGGCCGCTCGAGTCTTTGGCTTTCGGGTCATGTAAGTGAGATCCAAGGGGACGCAGAAGATTCACGCGAGTGCTTGCCGTTGGGCTCATGGGAAAACCCGCACTATGTTTGACCAGCTCCGCGGCAAGCATGATCCCGGCAAGCGCTGACTGAAAGGCCATCGGAACCACGGTTCGAACGAGACGACTTCCATCGCTAAGCTGGAATACCAGACCGCCGCAGATAGCCTGCTGGTAGAAGGAACGGAGAGGTTGGCCAACAAACGGGGCGAGCGGCTCAAAAGGCACGCCCATCGCCGTAGCCACTCGAACCACAAAGTCGTTGGGCACGCCGGCGTTGGTCTGCAATAGCGCTTTCACCTGCTCGCGTGCTTCCGGTATCCCGAGTTCCTCGGCAATCAGCTGGTGCTCGTCCTTGGATTTTCCGGACGGCAGGTACATGCAACAAAGGCATGCCTGGCCGTCATCGAAACCATGCCGCGAGATGCCGAGATCGTGTTCCTGCGTCCAGGCATTCGCGATCCATCGCGGCAGAGCACCTTGGACAGCGAGACGGTCGGCGGCTGTGTCAAGCGCCACACCCACGCGATCGAAAATCCAGTCGCCCCGGCGCGCAACATGTTCTGCCCACTTCAGCGGGTGCGCCTCGACCTCTAAAGCGGTCGATCGAAGGGCGGTGGTTGCAAGAACCGCCTTGGACATGCCGATCTCCGCTTGGCCGGCCAATACGTAGCGCTGCAGGTTTGAGAGTTCGACCGCTTCGTGGTCGACGACATGCAGGCGACCTGAGAGGCCGGATTGTCTCGCCAGGGCCCAAAGCGCGCCATGGCCTATCGCGCCGAGCCCAACGAGGTGCGTTTCGCCAAGGTCGACAGGAAGGTCAACCGGGCGAGCATCGCCAGCTTTGGTCTTGTTGTAGCTGTATAACGAGAGGTCAATGTCCTGGTCCAACTCGGCGCCGGTTAACTGGGCGGCGAAGATGGTTCGAAAGACGTTGGCGGCGCCGAAGCAACTGGCGGCGCCAGCTCCATAGGGCAGCAAACTCGAGCCAGAGCCCACCGGGTCCGTACGCGACAGCTTTGCCGCCCAACCGTCCGATCCGATGAAAAAGGTTGGGCACCGGAGTGATGGGCGCGTCGCGCCTGCAACTAGGCAGACCATGGCGGACTTGCCGGAACGCCGAATGCCGATTTTTGGATTGATCGACTTTGCCAATCGCTCCAGCGCCTGGGCTTGAGAGCTCGCCGCACTGTCCAAGGGGAGTATTGCCAGAACCGGATACAGTCTGGCAAGCAACCTCACCGCAAGATCTAGCGTCGCCTGGCCTTCGGCGCAGGAAGCGGCCTGATCGTCGAAGGCGACGGCCACGACCTGCTTTTCAAGAGCCGCTTTGAAGTCGCCCAAATGAAAATCGGCCAGGACCTGAGATGCCGCCGTCGCGGCGCGGTCGATGAAATTAGCAAGGGCCATCGTCAACTCGTTATCGTGATCATTCGCGTCAGTGCCGCGGACGGGACCTCATTCCAGTTCGCCCTCGCGTCAAGTCGATAGGCGGCAACACGAGCAAGGTCGAAAGGCTCGCGGGCGAAATTCGGCACTACCAGCGAGAGACACCCAACCGTGGTAGCGATCGCGTAGGCGTCATCGGTCGTCGAGTGATAGGCGCGGCCCGGATGACTGTGGATCTGCGCCAGAAGCATCAGGCCACGTTTGTAGAGCCAGACGTTTAGGACGTGCAGTTCTTCGGCAGGAACTATCACGCAGACGCCGTCGCTCGTTCGGATGTGTCTCTGCGCCGGGATAACCGTTTCTGTTACCGCAAAGTGCTGGTCTTGCTGAACGCCGACCCAGAGCGCCATTCCTTCATAGCCCTGCTGTCCAACCGAGCGCAGATGCGCCTGTGCAGTGGACACACAATCTCGGGGGAGGGCGACTGTCCTGACATCCTCTAACGCGGTCATTCTGGAATGGCCTGAGGTGGTACCAGCAGCCCTAATTGAAGCTGAATCTGCAGCTGCTCCACGGGGCCGGTCCCGTACTTGATGATCTTGTCCAGGATGAAGGCCAAACAGCCTTCGCCAGAACCCCGATGAAGTAGCCATGGGTCACCTGAGTGCGCTGGATTATCGTGGTATTCCCGGATTCCCGCCATGCACAGGAATGGTTGGTCCTCGAGACTGTTGGCCTGGATGAAATCCGTCACGGCGTTCTGCTGGATGAGAGCTCCAATCATTTCCGGCGGCGTTCCGGGCGGACGTCTCAGCATATTCAGGGGGAGATCCTTCCGGGCAATCGGCTGGCGCGTAAATGGATCGACAAAGACCACAGACGGTGGTCTTAAGTCGTAGTTGGTGAAGTCGATCTCGATGGCTGCGCCGATAACGCGCGGCTTTAGTTTAGGGCTTGCAAATATGAAGAATGCACTTGGGAAGCTCGCATCGATCAGGAAGCAGCCTTGAGCCCGATAGGCATCTGTATATGGCCGGAACCGGCTGATCTCCCGATCAAACTTTGCTCGCGAGACCTCCGGGTCCACAGTTTGGAGTTCAGGCACCTGCGACACCCGCCTTCAGGCTGAGGAACAGCGTTACAGTGTTCGCGAAGCCGAAATCGCCGATTTTCTTGTCGACGTCGAGCAAGTTGCCGGCCTCGTCCTTGAACTCCCAGTTGTCGGCAGGTTGGGCCACGTTTTGCGTGTTCTCAAGGGCTTTGGCGCGAACGACGTGAAGCGGCTGGTTAGGATTGGCTTCGACCTGCGTAGGCTGGCCGTTCACCACGACGATGATTTCGATCTTCCCGGGGCCGACTCCGTGATTATCGCCCTTACCCGAATCCTTCGACATTGTCATACTCCAGTGGCTTGCCAACCGGCCCCAAGGCACTACTGCCGACCCACTGGTGAGCGGGCTGGCGGTCTTTGATCGTCCACTCGGCGCCACGAACCGCGAGTACGTGAAAGACAGGGGATAAGCTACCGAATCGGTGCTAGGTTTTTTTTACGCGGTACTTGAGAGGCAAGTAAACCCCCGGAAAACTGCTCATCACAACTATAATCGATTAGAGCAGCTAAAGTATTGGCGAAATCTTCCATGAGATATTGCGGTATGATAGCACTAGATATATAATGCTATCTTTGATATCGCCATTGAAGGGAAGTCATCATGGCAAATGTGACCGTTAGGAACCTGCCCGACGAGGTGCACCGAGCGCTACGCGTACGAGCAGCAATGAATGGCCGCAGCACCGAGGCCGAGATCCGCGACATCCTCGAAACGACTGTCCGGCCCCCGGAGCGGGTCAAACTCGGCTCTTTATTGGCGTCTATTGCCCATGAAGCTGGAGGGCTGACGGATGCCGAAGCGGAGCATTTCAACCAGCTCCGTGACAAGACTCCTGCTGAACCGATGAGCTTCGAATGATCGTGCTCGACACCAACGTCATATCCGAATTGTGGAAGGCCGAGCCGGACCGCACTGTGTTGGCCTGGATCGATGCGCAAATGATTGAAACACTGTATTTGTCCGCGATTACGGTGGCCGAACTGCGTTTCGGCTTGGCGGCCATGCCGGCAGGCAAGCGACGCACGATCTTTCAGAATCGCTTGGAAGGAGAGGTCTTGCCAGCCCTTGCAGGGCGCGTTCTTCCCTTCGACTTGGACGCGTCGCGAAGTTATGCGGACCTGATGGCGCAAGCGAAAACGTCAGGCAAGGCCATCGGCAAGGCGGATGGCTATATCGCCGCCACGGCGGTTACGCATGGCTTTATGGTTGCTACGCGCGATACCAGTCCGTTCGAGGCCGCTGGACTAGACATTATCAACCCCTGGGAGCCGGCATGATCCCGCCGATCTCATTTCTTTGGCGGTATGTTATGGAGAATCTAATCCAAGTGCAACAATGCCGTGTGAAGGGTAGGGCATCAGCTACTTTCGCGCAAATGCGCCATGAAGACTTCGGCCGGCGTGCGGTAGCCCAGGCACTTGCGCGGCAGCGCGTTCAGATGATGGACGAGAGCGA
>NZ_WITC01000101.1 GCF_009601505.1 Sinorhizobium terangae | reverse complement strand
CGATATCGATCTCGCCGGCCGCTGCCATGGTTCGCGCCTGGCGCTCGCCTTTTCCGTCCGCTCGCTCGACGACGCGGACCTGAAAGCCAGCGAGCGGGCCGCCCTCCTCCAGTGCATCGCCACGCCAGACCGCGAGTTTCGCGAGATCGCCGCCCGCAACGGCGTAGATCGCGAGCGCCTGCAGGATCTCTGGTTCGATCTCTTCGTCCGCCCCCAATCAAGGAACGCGCTATGACCGCCAACCTGCACAGCGTCCGCAATCGCCTCCCGCCTGCCGGCCTCTCCACCTCGCCAGCGCTCCTGAAGGAACCCGCCGTGCGCCAGGGCTACCTATCTGGCATGTCGATCCATCGCCTCGCGGTCGCCTTCGGCGTCGCCGAATACGTCATGCGCGATTATGTCGCCGCCCGCCGCTGGGGCTGGAGCGCCGCCGAGCACCGCGGCATCCATGAGGACGAACGCCGTACCGTCATCTTCACGCGTGCCTCGCGCGACACCGGCGGCTACGACGTCCGCCCGATCTCCGTTCCGCGCATCTCGATGCACGTCAAGGCACTGGAGGCGCGGGCATGACGGGGCCGTCAGAAACATTCGACCTCTCGCCCGAGCTGCGCGCGCGGGCCGACGAAATCACCGGCAAATATCGGATGGCTCTCGCCATGCAGATGGCCGAAGAGCTTGTCGATGCCGGCGTTCCCATGGAGCTGGCCTTCCACATCACCGTCGGCGAGCTCGCCGTCGGCGCAGCGCGCGTCGCCATGATGGCGTGCGTAGGATTGGAAAAGCGTGAACCGCGCCGCGATCTTTGGATCAAGCGCGCCGAGGAGAACTTTGACGACGCTCGGGAATGGTTCGCCAATCTCCAGACGGAGGGGCGGATATGAGCGGCGACGCCAAGAGAGAGGAAATCGGCGTTACGAAGTACCTGCCCTCCATCTGGCTCGACGAGGTCGTGCCGGCCCCGCAGCGTGACGTTAACGACTTCATCCACCGTCTCGACAATGGGACGTGGATCATGATGCCGAAGGATGAGGCCGACCAGGACGAGGAGTTCTGGCGCACGCCTTTGGAGCTCGGCCAAGTCGTCGCCTTCGCCGTGCACGAGTGGTACGGCTGGATGGAAATCCACGTCAACGAAGACGGCAGCATTGATGACGGTGAGGTCCCTGACAAGGCGAACTGCCTGTGCCTCGATGGCGAGATCGAGACCATGGCCGACAACGTCAAGGACCTCGTCGAGAACGGCGACGGCGAACCTCTGAAGCCCGGCTCATACCACATCACCGCCTATTATTGGGCGGATACCGAAACCCATTTCCGTTTCATCGTCGACGCCGACGGCAACGGCCGCTTCGAGCCATGCGCAGGAGCGAACTGACGATGAGCATCATCACCCCTTACCGTGCCATCATTGATGCGCTGAGCACGGCATCCGCCAAAGCGCAACCCATCAGAAAGAGCCTCCTGATCACAGGGTTCCGTGATCTGAACGCCGAGCTGCCGCTGCGCCTTTCCGAGGAGAATATCGGCGTCGTCCTCGATGCCCACGGCCGCGATGTCTTCACCATCGACGTGAACAACGAGCGGCCCGACGAGGAGGTACTGGCGATCGCTCATCTAATCGTCGAGTGCGTCAACGCCGAGGCGGGTTTCAGCACGGAGAAATTCAATGGCTGACGGCACCAAGATCGAATGGACGGACGCCACCTGGAACCCGATCACCGGCTGCGCCGTCGTCTCCCCCGGCTGCACCAACTGCTACGCGATGAAGCTCGCCGGCACGCGGCTGAAGAACCACGAAAGCCGCAAGGGCCTGACGAAGGACACCAAGGCGGGGCCGGTCTGGACCGGCGAGGTGCGCTTCAACCGCGAATGGCTCGACCAGCCGCTGCGCTGGACGAAGCCGCGCATGATCTTCGTCTGCGCCCATGGCGATCTTTTCGCCGAGGGCGTGCCTGACGAGTGGATCGACCAGGTCTTCGCCGTCATGGCGCTGGCACCGCAGCACACGTTCCAGGTGCTGACGAAACGCCCGGAGCGCATGCGGGAGTATGCACGCGGCATGCAGATCTGCGCGGAAAACTATCCCGCCGAGTTTCAGCGGAGATGGGGCAATGCCGCGGCCGAGATCTCCGGATCACCATGCGCGGCCGGCTCGATCGAGGACCGGGAATGGCCCCTCCCGAACGTCTGGCTCGGCGTCTCGGTCGAGGATCAGAAGCGAGCCGACGAACGCATCCCGCTCCTGCTCGACACACCTGCCGCCGTCCGCTGGATCAGCGCCGAACCGCTGCTCGGGCCGCTCGATCTGACGTGGCTTGACGACGGCGAGCGCGATGGTTGCCGGCTTCACTTCGATGCGTTGAGCGGTCTCGCTTCTGATGGCGAACAGAGCATCACGGGTATCTTCGGTCAGCCAGATCCGAAACTAGACTGGGTCGTCGCCGGCGGCGAGAGCGGCCCCGGCGCCCGTCCGATGCATCCAGATTGGGCGCGCTCGCTCCGCGATCAGTGTGCCGCTGCGGGCGTGCCGTTCCTGTTCAAGCAATGGGGCGAGTGGACGCCGGGTGAAAACGTTGAGCGCCAGCGAGGGATGGTCGACACGGCCGAGCTTATCAACGACACATGGCACTATGCCCCCGAGAACCTAGCCAATACCGATGGACACATCGATGACGAGCCAGATGTCTACCGCATCGGCAAGAAAGCCGCCGGTCGCCTCCTGGACGGCATCGAGCACAACGGTTTCCCGGAGGTACGGCGATGACGCCAACTCCAGAAGCAATCAAGGCATGGAAGGCCGAAGAGGCACGCCAGGCGCAGATCCTTGCGGATGCGATCGACGCGGCAATCCAGGAAACGGCAAAGCAATTCGACGCGCCAATGATCAATGCCGTCTGCGGCGCACTGGTCACGGTTCAGGCGGCCGTGCTTTCTTCCGTCGCCGACACGCACCACCGAAAGGAACTGCGCAAGGCGATGGAGCGTGCGCTTCCGCGAGCGCTTGCGGAGCAGATCGCCAGAGGCAACGGCCACTGCCAGACAGTCGTGATTGGAGCGCCGCGCCAATGACGAAGCCCGTCCGCCTCCAGCTTTCCCGCCGCAAGGGCTTCGACCTGCAGGCGCATTCCAAATCGGTCAACGGCCTCGAAGTCGTCCATGTCGGACGGCCCGGGCTATGGGGAAATCCCTTTGTCGTCGGCAAGCATGGAGAGGCGGCCTATTGCGTTGACCTCTATAAGGCGCTGCTTGCCGGACTGCTGCACGTCGGCGCCGATCCCGATGTCGAGGCGCTGCAGCGCACCCGTCGCTTCATCGCCGAAAACATCGACGAGCTTCGCGGCAAGAATCTCGCCTGCTGGTGCAGGCCAGGCGCGCCCTGCCACGGCGAAGTGCTGCTCGGTCTCGCCAACGCTCCCGAATGGAAGGGCGGCCGCCGATGAATGCAGGCCCGTCTCCAGATCAGATACGGCTGGACAAGATCCGTGCCCGCCATGGCGAGGCCAGCCGTGACTGGACCGTGGACGTCAAGGCACGCGGCCAGCGTCAGCTCTTCGCGCGCCTGCTACCGGGCGCTGCGCTATCGCCTGTCGCCACTGTTACCGAGGAATGCGGTTGGCAGGACGAGGAGTTTCTCCTCCACGCCCATTCCGATATCGAATTCCTGCTGCGGATCTATGGCCGCCTCGTTGATCGACTGGCCGAAAAGACGCGCGCGCTCGCCTGCTACGAAGAGCGGCCGGAAAAGAACTATGCCGCCGAGTGCGCCATTAAATGCGGCGAGCCGTCATTCAAGAAATTCCTCGAGGAGTGCCACGGCCTTGATCGTCCGCTGACCGACGAACGCGCCGCCACGAAAGTGCGCTCCATCCTCGGCATCGGCTCGCGCAGGCAGTTGAACGAAGATCACGCAGCCGCGGAGCGCTGGTGCGACTTGCGCGGCCACTTCGACGCCTGGAGG
The DNA here is from genome assembly GCF_009601505.1 of Sinorhizobium terangae. Taxonomy (GTDB): domain Bacteria; phylum Pseudomonadota; class Alphaproteobacteria; order Rhizobiales; family Rhizobiaceae; genus Sinorhizobium; species Sinorhizobium terangae. Next base: position 51,917 of record NZ_WITC01000101.1, on the reverse strand, counting down.
CGCCGCGGATGAGCAGCAGGCGTGACCGCATCAGGGCGAAGATTATGGCCCGGGTCGAGATCGACCCTGTTACCGGCTGCTATGTTTGGACCGGCCCGGACTCGGGAAAGAACGGCCGCGGCGCTGGCTACCCGCGCATGTCGCTCGACGGCCAAACCGTTGCCGTCCACATCGCCATGTGGACCAACGAGCACGGATACATCCCGGGCAAAAAGGAACTCGACCACTATTGCCGCAATCGGCTCTGCGTCCGGCCGGACAAGGGACACGTCGAGATGGTTACCCGCAAGGAAAACGCGAAGCGCCGAGAGCAGGCAAAGCGCGGCATGATCGGCCACAACGGCGGGCCGGCACTGGAATGTGAGGAGGTACTGTGATGGCAACAGCACTTAACCGCGCACAGAACGACCGCCCCCGCCGTTCGGCCATCCTTCCGACGACGCTGCAGCCCTTCGGCGTTACACGCGAGCAGGCAGCGGCCCTCCTTAGCATCAGCCCATCGCTGTTCGACAGCGCTGTCGAGGCCGGCACCATGCCGCAGCCGCGCGTGCTACGCGGCCGCAACATCTGGAGCGTAGACGAATTGTGGGATAGCTTCCTTGCGCTCCCCCACAAGGCTGGCGCGGCGAGCGACCAAGACGAACAACAGCCACAGGGCAATGCTTTCGACAATGCCAAAAAGGGTCAATGACAAACTGCCGAAAGGCGTCAGCCTCGATCGCGACTTCCGCACCCGGGAGCCGCGATATTATTTTCGCGCGCCGGGCAAGAAGAAGATCCGCCTTCGCGAGAAGCCGGGAACGGCCGAGTTTGACAGGGAAGTCGCCTGCGCACGCCTCGGGGTGGCCTATGTGCCGGAGGGACAGGAGGAGAAGAGACCGGAGCCACTGAAGCGTCAGGCGGCGGAAGGCACCGTCGATTGGCTTCTGGCAGAGTATAAACGGCGCGTTCAGGGAAATATCAGCGCCACTGTACTTGCTCGCCGGTCGACCATTCTGGAAGAAGTCTGCGAGTACAAGTTCGGCAAGGCCCGCTGCGGCGACCTGCCCTATGCCGACATGCGCAAGCGGCATGTTCTGGAGATCCGTGACGCGCTACGCGAAAAGCCCGGCGCCCGCAACGACGTAAAGCGGGCGATCTCCGCGATGTTCTCATGGGCAGTCGAAAGCGACCTAGCCGCCTTGAATCCGGCCGCCAAGATCAAGCTCCTCTATTCAGGCGACGGCTTCCACACATGGACAGTCGAAGAGGTGCGGCAGTTCGAGGCAACGCATCCAGCTGGATCGAAGGCGCGACTTATGCTGCACTTGGCGCTCTATACTGGCCTGCGTCTCGACAGCCTTGCCATCCTCGGTCGCCAGCACATCCGCAACGGCATCCTGTCCATCCGGCCGGAGAAGACGCGGAAGTCCAGCGGCGTCACGGTCGAGATCCCCGTCCTGCCTGATCTGCAGAAGACGATTGATGCGAGCCCGACCGGTGAGCTGACGTTTCTCGTGACCGAGTTCAAGAAGCCGTTCACTACCAACGGCCTCGGCAACAAGATGCGCGACTGGTGCGACCAGGCCGGGCTCTTCCATTGCACCACCCACGGCCTGCGGAAAGCCGGCGCCACGATTGCTGCAGAGAACGGCGCGACGGACGAAGAGTTGATGGCAATTTTCGGCTGGACGACGAAGAACCAGACGACGACCTACACCAAAAAAGCACGCCGAAAGAAGATGGCGGCAGGCGCAATGCACAAGCTCGTGCCGGAACAAAAGTAGGTCATTTTTGTCCCACACTTTCGAGGGTTGGAAAATGTGAGGCAAAAACAGGCAAAAAGCACAATAAAATCAAAGCTGATTTTAGAGGTTGGTGCCCCATGCCGGGGTCGAACCAGCACTCCTTTCGGAACTCGATTTTGAGTCGAGCGCGTCTACCAATTCCGCCAATGGGGCTCAGGCTGTGATGTCAGCGGATTGCGATTTACACGATCGATTTCGCGCCGGTCAACCGCGAAAATGCATTTCGCCATCCGGCGATCACAAAAGCGTGCAGGCTGTGTGTCTTGCGGGCAATTTACAGCGCCGCCAATCCTTCTTAAGAAGGCGTCGTGATTATACGTCCGGCGCCGCAGCGCCCACCCTGTCGCTCGACCGCGAGGTATCCATGACCGCAGTTTCCGTCGTCCAACGCCAGCATCTTGTTGGCGCCGTTCTTGTCACGCTCGGCATGGCGGCGACGGTCGGCGGCGCGCTCGGCTTCGAGCACATTGGCGGCTATATCCCCTGTGCGCTTTGCCTGCTGCAGCGCAATCCCTATTACTACGGCATTCCGCTCGGCCTTCTGGCAATCGTTTCGAGCGCTCTCAAGCTGCCGGCATGGATCACGCGCACGCTGCTTCTGCTCGTCGGCGTCCTGATGCTCGTCGGCGCCGGGATGGGCGTCTATCATTCGGGCGTTGAATGGCATTTCTGGGAGGGACCGTCGACCTGCGCGACGGCCGCCCAAGGCGTCTCGTCTGATGTGGGCGACCTGCTCGGCGATCTCGATGCGAAGCACGCCCCTTCCTGCACGGATGCGGCGCTGCGCGTGCTTGGCCTCTCATTCGCGGGCTGGAACGTGATCGCAAGCCTTATCCTGGCTGCGATCGCATTGCGCGCTGCCGCCAAGGCTTGATGACGCCTACTGCATGTTTCCTTGAATCGTAGCCGATTGCGCATCTGATAGGACGCGCGGCGCTGTAGGCCTGACCCTTACGGCTGCAGTTCAACATCCCAGTAGAGATAGTCCATCCAGCTTTCGTGCAGATGGTTCGGCGGGAAGAGCCGGCCGTTGTTGTGAAGGTCCTGCACCGTCGGCTGGTACGGCTTTTGATGCGGGAACATATTGGCCTGCTTCGGTAGCTTGCTGCCCTTGCGCAGGTTGCACGGCGAACAGGCCGCCACGACATTTTCCCAGGTCGTCTGGCCACCATGGGCGCGCGGCACCACATGATCGAAGGTCAGGTCGTCCGGCGATCCGCAATACTGGCACTCGAACTTGTCACGCAGGAAGACGTTGAACCGGGTGAAGGCCGGATGGCGCGACGGCTGCACATAACTCTTGAGACAAACGACGCTCGGCAGCCGCATCGAAAAGCTTGGCGACGAGACTGAATGTTCGTATTCGGCGAGGATCGTGACGCGGTCAAGGAAGACGGCCTTGATCGCGTCCTGCCAGGACCAGAGCGACAAGGGATAGTAACTCAGAGGCCGGTAGTCGGCGTTCAAGACGAGCGCCGGCAGGGCCTGTGGTGAGACTGCAATCGTCAAGCGTATTCTCCTGATCGATTCGGCATCTGCACCTTCTATATTAGTCGTGTTGCAACAGGATTGTGAAGCCACAAACAAAAACGGCGTGAAGGATTCGCTTTTTTCTTCAAGGCGTCACCGGCAGCACATCGCGCCGCATTTCCTGTGCATAATAGGCCCAGAACAGGCGCGCGGCGACGCTGCGCCAGGGTGACCAGGAGGTCGCGAGCGAATCAATCTCGCTTGCCGTCGGGCGCAGATCGAACTCGAGCGCGTGGCCGATGGCGTTCTGCAGTGCCACGTCGCCGGAAGGAAAGACGTCCGGATGGCCGGCACAGAAAAGCAGGTAGACCTCCGCCGTCCACCGACCGACCCCCTTGATTGCCGTCAATTCGTGGATCGCCACCGTGGCCTCAGCGTTGCAGATGGCGTCGAGATCGATCTCGCCGGCAGCCGCCGCTGCTGCGACTCGCCGCAATGTATCGGCCTTGGCGCGGGAGAGGCCGAATTGCCGGCAATCTTCGTCGCCGAGCGAAAGGACCGCCGCCGGACTGATCTCGCCGAGGGAGGCTTCCATGCGCCGCCAGATCGCGGCGGCGCTCGCCTTCGAGACCATTTGCGAAACGATGATGTTGGCGAGACCGCGATATCCGGGATCGGTTCTCCTGAGCGGCACCGGCCCTGCCTTGGCGACCACGTGCTCGAGGCGGGCGTCGAGCATCACCAGGCCGGCAAGCCCGGCCTCGATATCCTCGTGCGTCCGGATGATCCGCATGCGCCCTCCACTGCATAAGTTTCCTTGGATCGTAACCGATTCAAGGACAAAAACATGCAGCAATTCAAAGTGCTACAACGTGCCTTGTGCGTATGAAAAGACGCGCGGCGCTGTAGAAAGCGGATGACCTTTATACCGCTTCCATGTCAAAGGAAACGATGCCCATTTTGCCGGAACAACCCGTTTTTCGTTTCGCACCGAGCCCTAACGGCCTTCTGCACCTCGGTCACGCCCTGTCCGCCATCCTCAATCATGACATGGCGGCCGCCGCTAATGGACGCTTTCTGCTGCGGATCGAGGATATCGACCGCGCGCGTTGCCGCCCGGAGCTCGAACAGGCGATCTTCGACGATCTTGGCTGGCTGGGTCTTAGTTGGGAGCAGCCGGTTCGCCGCCAATCCGAACACCTCGACCTTTATGACGATATGCTTCAGCGCCTGCTGGCAATGGGTATCGTCTATCCATCCGTCATGACCCGCGGGGAGATCCGGGCGGCGGTGGCCGCGGCGGAAGCCGAGGGGTCGGCCTGGCCGCGCGATCCGGACGGAACGCCGCTTTATCCGGGCCGCGAGCGCGAACTATCGCTGGGCGAGCAAGCTGCTCTCATCGCCGGAGATCGGCCCTTTGCCTGGCGCCTGGACGTCGAAAAAGCGGTCGATCTCGTTCCCGGCCCATTGACGTGGCAGGAGACGGGAGCGGGGCCCGCCGGGGAAAAGGGCCAGATCGCGGCCGATCCCGCAAGCTGGGGCGATGTGATCCTTTCGCGTTCGGACGCGCCATCGAGCTACCACCTCTCGGTGGTTGTTGACGACGCGTTGCAGGGCGTCACCCATGTCGTGCGGGGGCGCGATCTCTATCATGCGACGTCGCTCCATCGTCTGCTCCAGCGGCTTCTCGACCTGCCGGAACCGGTCTACCACCATCACCGCCTGATCCTCGGGCCGGACGGCAGGAAGCTGGCGAAGAGCAACAAGGACACCGGAATCGCGGCTTTCCGCGCTGCCGGAAGGACGCCCGCGGATATTCGTGAAATGGTGCTATGAGCCATTCTCGGCGGGGTGATCGTCATTCACGCGCTGGCCCAGGAAACTGCGCATGACGAGGCGCTTGACCCTGAACTTCATGATGGCGGCGTTGATCTCGGCGCCGATGATGAAGATTGCGCCGATCATGTACAGGAACACCAGAACGATCACGACCGAGGCGAGACCGGCATAGGTGGTCACATAGCTGGAGAAGGCTTTGAGGTAGTAAGCAAAGGCGTAGGCGCCAATCGACCAGCACAGCAGTGTCAGAACAATTCCGGGAAGCACATCGAGGATCTTGCGGTGCCCGTCCGGAAGCCAGAGATGCGATACCAGCAGCCCGCCGGTGACCATGACCAGGGCCAGCGTCAGCCCCCAGTCATCGGCGGTTGCGAGGACGGAGTCCAGCCAGGGTAGCCATTGGTCGGCATTGCGCACCGCAAGCGGCACGGCGACGAGCAGGACGCTGATGACGGCAAGGATGAGCACGCCGGCGATCACGAAGCCGAGGCTCGCAAGCCGCGTCATGTACCAGGGGCGGCTTTCCGCCACCCGGTAGGCGCGGTTTAGCGCAATTCTGAGCGCTTCGACACCGTTGGAGGCGAAATAGGCGGCAGCGAGCACCGAGACGGTGAGCAATCCGCCGCGCGGGATCGTCAGCACCCGCACAACCTCGTCAGCCACCGGTTTGGCGATCGATTCCGGCCAGGCATCGAAAATCAGATGGACGGCGGTCTCCGCAAACTGGTCGGCGCCGAGAAAGCTGCCGAGCGCCGTGCCGAAGATCAGGAAGGGAAAGACGGCCATCAGCGAGGACAGTGCCACATGGCTCGCCATCGCCCAGCCGTCATCCTCGCTGAAATGCCAGAGCGCATCGAACACGACCTTCCAGATGATGCGAACGACGGCCATTCCAACTCCGAGCCTGCGGTATCCACGCGCACCGACTGGCGCCCGTGTAACACACGCAATTCAATTGTATCCCACCGACGAATATGGGAAACGGGGGATGGATTTCTACAGGAATCGACCGGATGCCCGATCGCCCCACAATCATCGTCACAGGCTGCTCTTCCGGCATCGGCGCCTACTGCGCCCGCGCGCTGAAGGCGGACGGCTGGCGCGTCTTCGCGACCGTTCGCCGGCCTGAAGATCAAGGGGAACTGGAGGCCGAAGGCATCGAGATCTTCATCATGGACTACACCAGGCCCGAAACGATCGTCGCGCTGACGGAGGCGGTGATGGCCCGTTCGGGCGGGCGCATCGACGCACTCTTCAACAATGGTGCCTATGGCCAGGCGGGTGCGGTCGAGGACCTGCCGGCCGAGGCACTCAGGCTGCAGCTCGAAACCAATGTCGTCGGCTGGCATGAACTGACACGCCGTGTGATACCGGCGATGCGCGCCCGCGGCCACGGCCGCATCGTCCAATGCTCCTCGATCCTCGGCATCGTCCCCTATCGCTGGCGCGGTGCCTACAACGCCTCGAAGTTCGCCATCGAGGGACTGTCGCTGACCTTGAGGATGGAGCTCGCCGGCAGCGGCGTCTACGTCAGCCTGATCGAGCCCGGGCCGATCGCGTCGAAATTCACGGCCAACGCGATCCCCTATATCGAGCGCTTCATCGATCTCAAGAATTCCGTGCACCGCGAGGAGTATGAGCGGCAGATGCGACGCCTGCGCGGCGAAAGCAAACCAGCACGGGGCAAGCTCGGGCCGGACGCCGTCTATGCTGTTTTGAAACATGCGCTGACGTCACGCAGGCCGAGACCGCACTATATAGTGACAAGACCCGCCAAGCAGGGTGCACTGTTGAAGAAGCTCCTGCCGGCCGCACTATTCTATCGCATCATCGGCCGTCTCGGCTGACCGAAATTGGAGGGATCTGCATCATGTCCACTTTCTTCACCGGCCTGACCCTGCTCGTCATGGGCCTGGTCGTCATCGTTCTGATCCGCGGCCTCTTCAATATGGCGGTCGGCGGCAGCGGCAATACTTCGAACAAGCTGATGCAGGCGCGCATCGTCCTGCAGGCGATCGCCATCGCGCTGATCCTGCTGACGCTTTGGTTCACCGGCGGCGGACGGCCGGGCTGAGAGAGGGCGACGACATCATGGTGAGGCTCAACAAGATATACACCAGAACAGGCGACGACGGCACGACCGGACTTGTTTCCGGCCCACGCCGAGCGAAATGCGACCTGCGCGTCGATGCCTATGGCACGGTCGACGAGGCAAACGCCCTGGTCGGCCTTGCGCGCCTGCATACAGAGGGCATGACCGATCTCGACGCCATGCTGATGCGCATCCAGAACGACCTCTTCGACCTCGGAGCAGACCTTGCAACACCGGATACCGGCGAGACGCTTGACCATGAACCGCTGAGGATCGCAGCCGCCCAGGTCAAAAGGCTCGAAGTTGAGATCGACCGCCTCAATGCCGATCTCGAGCCCTTGCGATCCTTCGTTCTGCCGGCCGGCAGCCCGGCCTCCGCGGCCCTGCACGTTGCCCGCACCGTCGCACGACGCGCCGAACGCCAGATCGTTGCACTTGCGGCCGGCGAGATCGTCAGCCGGGACGCCATCGCCTATATCAATCGACTCTCCGATTTCCTTTTCGTGGCCGCTCGCTGGGCAAATGACAGGGGACGTTCGGATGTGCTTTGGGTTCCGGGCAAGAACAGGTAACGTTCCTCAAGAATCGCGCTCGAGGGCCGCATGTTCATACCGCTTCACGACAGCAACGCACTGAAGCACATCAGCATGCAATACGTGACGATCGCACTGATCGCGACGAACGTCGCGGTCTGGCTGGTTACCGGCCCGATCGCCACGGAGGAATTCGCGAACGCAGCCGTACTCGGGCTCGGCTACATCCCGGCGGTGATCTTCGAGTACGCCGACCTCGATCCATCGCTCGTCATCGTTCCCGATCAATTCACGTTCGTCACCTATTCGTTCCTGCATGGCGACTTCTCGCATCTGGCGATGAACATGCTGTTTCTCTGGGTCTTCGGCGACAATGTCGAGGATGCCCTCGGGCATTTTCGCTTCCTCGTCTTCTACCTGCTGTGCGCTGCCGCGGGCGCGCTTGCGCACGGCCTGCTCGATCCTGCCTCGGAAGCGCCGCTGATCGGCGCCTCCGGCGCCATTTCCGGTGTCGTCGCCGCCTATTTCCTGCTGCATCCGAAGGTGCGCGTGTGGGTTCTCGTCCTTTTCCGCATTCCGCTGCCGCTGCCCGCGGCGATCCCTCTGGCTTTCTGGATCGGCCAGCAATTCTACATGCTGGTGGTTGACCCCGGCAGCGGTGTCTCCTGGAGTGCGCATGTCGGCGGCATTGTTGCGGGACTGCTGCTGGTGGTCGCTTTGCGACGTCGCGGCGTCCCGCTTTTCGATCGCACCATCGTCAGCCCGCGCGCCGTCGAGCATCGTGAGGAGCGTCCGGCGGACGTCGACGTCAGCACGGCGAGCACCCGCAAACCGCCTACTCCGTGGGGGCGCCCAACCTGAGACCTGGAGCGGGCGGAGAATATTTGGGCAGATATGGATCGCAATTTCAATATGTTGATCGTGTCGCGAGCGGCAATATCGGGCCGTTCGACGCCCCTCGCCTCAACTCTTGCCACGCGACTATATGACGTGTACGTAAACGTCATTCGAAATCTCGAGCATATATCGATTTAGCTTCGTGGGCGACGATTGTAATTGGAGAAAAAACGCGTATCGATGTCGCCAACCGACAATCAGGCAGCTCTGTTAAGGGGCATTTTCCTGCGAAAGCTCTTGGAGGGAATGAATCCATGAAAATCCTAGTAACGGTGAAGCGTGTCGTCGACTTTAACGTCAAGATCCGCGTGAAGGCGGATGGCACCGGCGTCGAGCTTGCCAATGTCAAGATGTCGATGAACCCGTTCGACGAGATCTCGGTCGAAGAGGCGCTGCGGCTGAAGGAAGCCGGCAAGGCGAGTGAAGTGGTCGTCGTCTCGGTCGGCCCGGCCAAGGCCGAGGAGACGCTGAGGACGGCGCTCGCCATGGGCGCCGACCGGGCGATCCTGGTCGAGACCGAAGACCAGGTCGAGCCGCTCGCCGTCGCCAAGATCGTCAAGGGTGTGGCCGAGGCCGAACAGCCGGGGCTGATCATCGTCGGCAAGCAGGCGATCGACGACGATTCGAACCAGACCGGCCAGATGCTCTCGGCGCTGTTGGGCTGGGCCCAGGGCACCTTCGCCTCCAAGGTCGAGATCGGCGACGGCAAGGTCAACGTCACCCGCGAAGTCGACGGCGGCCTGCAGACGGTGGAACTGAAGCTGCCGGCAGTGGTCACCACCGATCTCAGGTTGAACGAGCCGCGTTATGCCTCGCTGCCGAACATCATGAAGGCGAAGAAGAAGCCGCTCGACAAGAAGAGCCCGGCCGATTTCGGCGTCGACACGGCGCCGCGGCTGAAGGTGTTGAAGACGGAAGAGCCGTCGGGCCGCAAGGCCGGCGTCAAGGTCAAGTCGGTCGCCGAGCTCGTTGAGAAGCTCAAGAGCGAAGCCGGCGTGCTTTAGTTCATGCGTCCGGAAAGTGGGCACCGGTTTCCGGACAAACGCATGAACCACTTCAGAATCTAGAAGCTCCGATCGGGAACCGATCGTTGAGCTCAAACCGAAAGGGAGATCTCACCATGGCCATTCTGCTTCTGGCTGACCACGACAATGCCAATCTTTCCGACCAGACCGCCAAGGCGCTGACGGCGGCAACGAAGATCGGCGGCGACGTTCACATTCTCGTTGCCGGTTCGGGCGCCAAGGCGGTCGCCGAACAGGCGGCGAAGCTTGCCGGTGTTGCCAAGGTGCTCGTCGCCGACGACGCTAGCCTCGCCAACAGTCTCGCCGAGCCGCTCGCCGCCACAATCGTCTCGCTTGCCGGCGGCCACGACACCATTGTTGCCGCCGCCACCTCGGTCGGCAAGAACGTCATGCCGCGGGTTGCCGCGCTGCTCGACGTCGCCCAGGTGTCGGAGATCATCGAGGTGGTGTCCAGTGACACGTTCAAGCGGCCGATCTATGCCGGCAATGCCATCCAGACGGTGCAGACGAGCGAAGCGAAAAAGGTGATCACCGTGCGCACCGCCGCCTTCGCCTCGGCGCCGGCAGGCGGCTCGGCCGCGATCGAGACGGTCTCGGCCGCCGCCAATCCCGGTCTTTCGAGCCATGTTGCCGATGCGCTGTCGTCGTCGGACCGGCCGGAACTGACCTCGGCGAAGATCATCATCTCCGGCGGCCGGGCGCTCGGCTCGTCGGAAAAGTTCAAGGAAGTGATCCTGCCGGTTGCCGACAAGCTCGGTGCCGCCGTCGGCGCCTCGCGTGCCGCCGTCGATGCCGGTTATGCCCCGAACGACTGGCAGGTCGGCCAGACCGGCAAGGTGGTCGCCCCCGACCTCTACATCGCCTGCGGCATCTCCGGTGCCATCCAGCATCTCGCCGGCATGAAGGATTCCAAGGTGATCGTCGCGATCAACAAGGACGAGGAAGCGCCGATCTTCCAGGTCGCCGACTACGGCCTCGTCGCCGACCTCTTCGATGTTCTGCCGGAACTCGAAAAGGCGCTGTAACCATGCGTAAATCCCGTTTGCTTCCGGCATGAAAAAGGCTGGAAAAAGCGCGGACTTGGCATTAACAATCGTACCGGGCCGGCGCCATCGGCCCGGTATTTTTGTTTCTGCGGCTGCAAAGCTGCGGAAAGTCTCTTGAGGATGGATGTTCGCTTCGATGATCAAGACGGTCGGAATCATTGGCGCTGGTCAGATGGGCTGCGGCATTGCCCACGTTTCGGCAGCCGCCGGATACAAGGTGCAGCTCTATGATCTCGCTGCGGACCGCATCGAGGCCGGGCTTGCGACCATCAACGGCAATCTCGCCCGTCAGGTCTCCTCCGGCAAGATGACCGACGAGGACCGCAAGAAGGCGCTTTCCCTGATCAAGGGCTCCGCCGACATCAATGATCTCTCGCAGGCCGACCTCGTCATTGAGGCGGTGACGGAAGACGAAACCGTCAAGCGCAAGATCTACGGCCAGGTTTGCCCGATCATGAAGCCGGAGGCGATTCTCGCAACCAACACCTCTTCGCTGTCGATCACGCGGCTTGCATCCGCGACCGACCGGCCGGAACATTTCATGGGCATCCATTTCATGAACCCGGTTCCGGTGATGAAGCTGGTGGAACTGGTGCGCGGCATTGCGACCGATGAAGAGACCTTCAAGACGGCGAAGGAGTTCGTTGCTCATCTCGACAAGACCGTCACCGTCGCCGAGGATTTCCCCGCCTTCATCGTCAACCGCATCCTGCTGCCGATGATCAACGAGGCGATCTACACCCTCTACGAGGGCGTCGGCACCGTGGATGCCATCGATACGGCGATGAAACTCGGTGCAAACCATCCTATGGGACCGCTGCAGCTGGCCGACTTCATCGGCCTCGACACCTGCCTCTCGATCATGCAGGTGCTGCATGACGGCTTGGCCGATTCGAAGTACCGCCCCTGTCCGCTGCTGGTCAAATATGTCGAGGCTGGCTGGCTCGGCCGCAAATCCGGCCGCGGCTTCTACGACTATCGCGGCGACGTTCCGATTCCGACGCGCTGAGCCTTTTTGGTCCACATGCCTCTGGCCTGCCGGCCATCTCCCCCACAAGGGGGGAGAATAGATGCGGCCCGCCCGTCACTCCCAGCGAAGCATTCTGCTTGCGGCAGCGTAGCGAACGTAGCGAGGCGAAGCCGCTTGTTTTCTGCCCCCTTGTGGGGGAGATGGCCGGCAGGCCAGAGGGGGTAGTCCGGTGCGACTCCGTCGATGCAGCGCGCTTTGAAGCGCTAATCTCAAGTGCCCGCAGGCGACTTCAGCGCCGCCTGGATAAGCCTCTTCGCATCTTCGCTGTCCCAGGCGGCCGGACCGTTCATCGATCCGATCAGGCAGCCCTTCTCGTCGAGAAGCAGTGTCGCAGGAAGACCGAAGGCGAGGCCCTCCTTCTTGAGCGTATTAAACACGCCCATCGATGCATCCCGGTAGTAGCCGAGTTCGTGAACCCCGATCTCATCGAGGAAGGCCTTCGGCTTTTCGTCGTCGCCGGCATCGATGTTGATCGCGACGACCGAGAAGCGGTCGCCACCGAGCGCTTTCTGCAGTCCGTTCAGCGCCGGCATCTCTTCCCGGCAGGGCACGCACCAGGTCGCCCAAAGGTTGACGAGGACGGTCTTGCCGGCAAAGGCGGCAAGCGTCAGCGGTTTGCCATCGGGGCCGTTAAAATTGAGATCACGGATCGGACGCGGGTCGTCCGCCGGCGTCATGGCGGCGACCTGGCCCTTCATGAACGGGGTCAGCGAGGCGACTTTTTCCTTGATTTGCGGGCAGCTCCCGCCATCAGCCGTTTGCGTCGCCACGCGGTCGCCGGATCCTGTGGCATTGCCAGACCCCGTCTCCTTCACGTATACCGCAGCCGCGCCGACGATTACGCCGAAAAGGGCGGCGAGCGCGATCAAACGGACGGCCAGGGGATTTTTTTTCTGGTCTGGCATTTCATTCTCCAAGGCGGGCATCCTCATGGCTGACGGCAGTTCCGAGACGAAATCCTCCAACCAGATGTGGGGCGGGCGCTTTGCCTCTGGCCCGGATGCGATCATGGAGGAGATAAACGCCTCGATCGGCTTCGACAAGAAGCTCTACGCACAGGACATCCGCGGCTCAATAGCGCATGCGACCATGCTGGCGCATCAAGGCATCATTTCTGCCGAAGACAAAGACAAGATCGTTCACGGGCTTAACACGATCCTGTCAGAGATCGAAAGCGGTGCGTTCGAGTTCTCGCGGCGCCTGGAAGACATTCACATGAATGTCGAGGCGCGGCTGGCGACCCTGATCGGGCCCGCTGCCGGCCGGCTGCACACGGCACGCTCGCGCAACGACCAGGTCGCGCTCGACTTCCGCCTGTGGGTCAAGGAAGAACTGCAAAAAACCGAAAAGGCACTGACCGCGCTGATCGCCGCCTTCCTGGATCGCGCCGAAGAGCATGCCGACACGGTCATGCCGGGCTTCACGCACCTGCAAACGGCGCAGCCGGTCACCTTCGGCCATCATTGCATGGCCTATGTCGAAATGTTCGGCCGCGACCGCTCGCGCGTCCGCCATGCGATCGAGCACATGGATGAAAGCCCGATCGGCGCTGCGGCCCTGGCGGGCACGGGCTTTCCGATCGACCGGCACATGACGGCAAAGGCGCTTGGCTTCCGCGAGCCGACCCGCAATTCGATCGACACCGTCTCCGATCGCGACTTCGCACTGGAGTTCCTTTCGATCGCCTCGATCGCGGCGACCCACCTGTCGCGCCTTGCCGAAGAGATCGTCATCTGGTCGACGCCGCAATTCGGCTTCATCCGTCTGTCGGACGCGTTCTCGACCGGCTCGTCGATCATGCCGCAGAAGAAGAACCCCGACGCGGCCGAGCTCGTGCGCGCCAAGACGGGCCGCATCAACGGCTCGCTGATTGCACTGCTGACCGTGATGAAGGGCCTGCCCCTCGCCTATTCGAAGGACATGCAGGAGGACAAGGAGCAAGTCTTCGACGCCGCCGAAAGCCTCGAACTGGCAATCGCCGCGATGACCGGCATGGTGCGCGACATGACCGTGCGCGCCGATCGAATGAAAGCTGCCGCCGGCTCCGGCTATTCGACCGCGACCGACCTTGCCGACTGGCTGGTCCGGGAAGCAGGTCTGCCCTTCCGCGACGCTCACCATGTAACCGGCCGCGCCGTGGCGCTTGCCGAACAGAAGGGCTGCGACCTCGCCGATCTGTCGCTCGCCGACTTGCAGTCGATCAATCCGGCGATCACCGAGAAGGTCTTCGACGTACTGACCGTCGAGGCCTCGGTCGCGAGCCGCACCAGCTTCGGTGGCACCGCGCCTGCCGAAGTGCGCAAGCAGATCGCCTGGTGGCGGGCCCGCAACTAGGACAACGACGTGCATGCAAGCAAAGACCGAAAGCGTGTCGCCGCGCTGCCATTGTGTGCGCCATGCGTTGGGCAGCGCAGAAAGAGGGTGCACAAGGCCCTGAAAAATCGATAAGACATCGCACCAGAGCGGGAGAGAAAGACCCGCCCGCTCCAACTCACTCGGCTCCCGTTTCGGCAAAGGATAATGACGATGACATTGACGAAGTCAGCCCGGCTTGCGCTTGTGCTCGCTATCTCCGGGCTGGTTCTCATCGGTTGTGGGCGTAAGGGCGATCTCGACCGACCGGGCGCCACCACGCTCAACACCAAAGCGCCGGCGGGAACCGTCGAAGAGAAGGATACGGTAGAGGACCGGCCCTTCCTGCTTGATCCCCTCCTCTGAACCGAGCAAAGCCCCGTGAACCATTTCCAATACCGCGACGGAATTCTTTATGCCGAAGACGTCCCCGTAACGGACATCGCAAGAGCCGTCGGAACACCCTTCTATTGCTATTCCACCGCAACGCTGGAACGCCATTACCGGGTCTTCGCGCAAGCCTTTGCCGATGTTGATGCCATGGTCTGCTACGCGATGAAGGCCAATTCGAACCAGGCCGTGCTGAAGACGCTGGCCCGGCTTGGCGCGGGGGTTGATGTGGTTTCCGAGGGTGAACTCCGTCGCGCGCTTGCCGCCGGGGTGCCGGCGGACCGGATCATGTTTTCCGGCGTCGGCAAGACGGCGCGCGAGATGGACTTCGCGATCGAGGCGGGCATCTATTGCTTTAATGTCGAATCCGAGCCGGAGCTGGAGGTCCTGAACCAACGGGCACTACGGGCCGGCAAGCAGGCGCATGTTTCCTTCCGCATCAATCCGGACGTTGATGCCCGCACGCATGCGAAGATTTCGACCGGCAAGAAGGAGAACAAGTTCGGTATTTCCTGGGAGCGGGCGCGCAGCGTCTATGCCCACGCCGCCACCCTGCCTGGCATCAAGGTCACCGGCATCGACATGCATATCGGCAGCCAGATCACCGAGTTGCAGCCGTTCGACGATGCCTTCAAGCTGCTGCGCGAACTCGTCGATACCCTCAGGTCGGATGGCCATGCGATCGACCACGTCGATATCGGCGGAGGTCTCGGCATTCCCTACAGGGACGACAACAATCCGCCGCCGTTGCCCGATGCCTATGCCGACATCGTCAAGAACCAGCTCAAGGGCCTCAACTGCCGCATCGTCACCGAACCCGGTCGGCTGATCGTCGGCAACGCCGGCATTCTTGTTACCGAAGTGATCTACGTGAAGGATGGCGGCGACAAGACCTTCGTCATCGTCGACGGCGCGATGAACGACCTGATCCGCCCGACCCTCTACGAGGCATATCACGAAATCCGGCCGGTGAAGATTTCCGCCGCCAATGCACCGCGCATCAAGGCCGACGTGGTTGGCCCTGTTTGCGAAACCGGTGACTACCTGGCGCTCGATCGCGAGATGGCGATGCCGAAACCGGGCGATCTGTTCGCAATCGGCTCGGCCGGTGCTTACGGAGCGGTGCAGTCGGGAACCTACAACAGCCGCCTGCTCGTGCCGGAAGTGCTCGTCAAGGGCGACCGCTTCCACGTCGTGCGCCCACGCCAGGACTATGACCGCCTGATCGGCCTCGACTCGGTGCCGGACTGGCTCGACTGAGCCGCATCGTTCGGCTTCTGGCCAGGATGTCGCAGGGCCGTGCGGCGATCACGATTTGTTGTCGCCCTCGTCTTCGCCACAAACGGTGTTATCCTGCGTTGCAAGGATCACTACGCGCCGTGCGTCTGTTCAGACACGCAAGAACGCTGTAGCACTTTGAATTGCTGCATGTTTTATCCTTGATCGGCTGGGATTTGAGCATACATGCAGAAGAACGACCATGAGCGACCGAAAGGGAACTTGGGCGGATGACGCAATTCCGGCGGGATGACACGCCACAACCGAAGCCCTTCGCCAGGATGCTGGCGACAAAGAGGTTTTTCGCCCGCTTGGTCCTTTTCGCGGAGCAGGTTCTGCCCCGCGCGCTGTTGCCTGCGTCGATCGTTCTCCTGTTCCTCTCCGCAGGCTGGCTCGGTTTCTTCCGCGTCGCGCCGTTGTGGCTGCACGCCGCAATCCTTCTCGTCTTCCTCGCAGGATTGTTCTTCTCGCTCCTGCCGCTGACCCGGGTCCGCTGGCCGGAAAACACTGATGCCGACCGGATGCTTGAAGACCGCAACGAGCTGCCCCATCAGGCGATCCGCGTCCAGGACGACACGCCGGCAACAGAGGGAGCATTCGGGGCGGCGCTGTGGCGCGAGCACCAGGTGCGCATGGCCAAACTGGTCCGTGCATTGGACACCGGCCTTCCGCGTCCCGATATCGCGCGGCACGACCCCTGGGCACTGAGAGCGGTCCCCGTGTTGCTCGCCTGCCTTGCATTTGCCTATTCCTATTCGAACCGCGCGGGGTTGGTAACGGACGCTTTCCGACTGCCCCAGCAGACGGCTGTGGCGGCGGACATCCGCATCGACGCCTGGGTGACGCCGCCGGCCTACACGGGCCGGGCACCGATTTTCCTGACCGGCCGGCATGACACGGCTTCAGCTCAAGAGCAGGCTCCGGCTCCTGACAAAGCCCTCATCACCGTGCCGCAGTTCAGCGATTTGACGGTCAGGATAACCGGTGCCGGACCGGAGACACGCGTGAGCTATGCCGAAACCGCTGGAACCGGACCGGTGGTCATTCCCGCTGCCGCGGACAAAGCGAAGTCGGAACCAAAGACGGAACCGCAGGAAGCGGTGCAGGCGCGGAATGACGTCCGCAACCATCTCTACAAGATAACCAAGGACGGAACGCTTTCAGTCGGCGGGCAAAGCTGGAACTTCAAGATCACGCCGGACAGCGTCCCCGACATCGCTTTCGATGGGCCCCCGCGCCCGACCGCGAATGCGTCGCTCGAAATAAGTTTCCTTGGGCATGACGACTACGGCATCTCGCAGGCCTGGGCTGAAATCAAGCCGTTGGACGAGCCGCCCGGCGCCCGGTCGCTTTACCCCCCGCCCGAGTATCGCCTCGACCTGCCGCGCCGCAATGCCCGCGAGGCCAAGGGGACCACGAGCCGGAACCTTAGCGAGGATCCGCTCGCCGGAAAGCGTGTGCGCATCACCCTGGTCGCCCGCGATGCCGCCGGTCAAGAAGGCCGAAGCGTGCCGCAGGACATCATCCTTCCGGCACGCCAGTTCTTCGAACCGCTCGCTGCTGCCGTTGCCGAGCAAAGGCAGGTCTTCGCGCTTAACGTCAACGACCTGCCACGCGCGATCGATCTCAACGACGCACTGACGCTCTACGCGGAGGAGACGATCCCGAACCTTACGCATTTCCTGCTGATCCAGTCGGCACGCACGCGCATGGCGCTCGCGCGCAACGACGACATGCTCAGGGACGCGGCTGATCATCTCTGGGAGATTGCCCTCGGCATCGAGGACGGCGACCTGTCGCTCGCCGAACGGAGGCTGCGCGACGCTCAGCAGAAGCTTTCCGATGCACTCGACCGCAATGCGTCCGACGAGGAAATCGCCAAGCTGATGCAGGAATTGCGCCAGGCGATGCAGGAATACATGCAGCAACTTGCCGAGCAAGCCGCAAAAAACCCGCGCATGGCGATCAACCCCAACCAGAACAACGTGCTGCGCCAGCAAGACCTGCAAAAGATGATGGACCAGATTGAAAATCTGGCCCGGTCCGGCTCGCGCGACGAGGCGCGCCAACTCCTGTCTGAACTGCAGAGAATGATGAACAACCTGCAGGCCGGGCGCATGCAGCAGATGGGCGAGCAGAACGACGCGATGCGCCAGCAGATGGACAAGCTCGGTCAGTTGATGCAGCAGCAGCAACAGTTGATGGACGAGACCTTCAAACTTGACCAGGCGCTCCGCGACCGGATGCAACGTGGCGATCCGCTACAGGGCGAAGACAACGAGCTTTTCGGTCAGGACATGCCGCAGGATCCCGGGCAGCAAAGCGATCCCAACGGCAAGCCCAACCCGCTCGACGACAAGACTGCCGAACAGTTGAAGGAAGCCTTGAAGCAACTGCGGCAGCAGCAGGAAGGGCTTGGCAAGCAGCTCGGGGAACTGCAGAAAGGCCTCGAGCAGCTTGGCGTTAAGCCCGGCAAGGGCTTCGGCCAAGCACAGCGCGAGATGAAGGGAGCGGCCGACGCGCTTGGCGAGGGCGAGGGCGAACAGGCTGTCGGCAGTCAGGGCCGGGCGTTGCAGGCCTTGCGCGAAGGCGCACAGGACATGATGAACCAGATGCAGGCCCAAGGGCAGCAGGGTCCCGGACAGGGCGTTCCCCAATACGGTCAGAATGGACGGGACCCGCTCGGCCGTCGTCAGCAGAATGTCGGCCCTGACTTCGGCGACCAGGTCAAGGTTCCGGACGAAATCGATACCCAGCGCGCCCGCGAAATCCTCGACGCGATCCGCCGCAAGCTCGGCGACAGCCTGTCTCCGGAGGCCGAGCGGCAATATCTCGAACGCCTGCTCGATATGCGCTGACCGCCGCATAATTCCTTCGGTGGTATAGAAGGATGCATGTGACCGGCCATCGCCGGCAAGCGGCGACGGCCCTAAATCGGAAATGGCTGTCAGGCGACGAGCGCCAGGGCGACTGCCTTGCGAATATCGGGCAGCGAGAACGGCTTGGAAATGACATCGACAACCTTGCCCGAGAGATCGTCCGCGCGTTCGCGCTGTTCCGCATAGCCGGTCATGAGCAGGATCTTGAGCGCGGGAAACGCGGCGGAGGCCTGATGCGCCAATTCGATGCCGTCCATCACCGGCATGCGGATATCGGACAAGAGCAGATCAAAGGCCTGGCTTTGCAGGCAGGCGAGGCCGTCGGCTCCATCGCCCGCCTCGACAGTTTCATGTCCATCGAGTCGCAATGCGCGCGCCACAAATGAGCGCAAGGCATCCTCATCCTCGGTAATCAGGATTCTCGCCATCATGGCCTCCCGTCTTCGCTCCCATTGAGCGCCATGCGTCCCTTGGACTTACAAAGGACGCTCATCTCGTTGAACTCGAGCATCATGCCTTCTGAAACCGCTGCCGATTTCGAGCATATGCCGACGCCACGCTTCGACATGCCGAAGCCGTGACGCCCCTCCAAACAACCAGCTTTTCGTTTGCTTTCGGTAAACGCCGCAGCGTCGATTTTCAGAAAAGGCGGCGCATCACACCTTGGGCCGGTCCCGATCCAAGGACAAAGTCATGTAGAAAATCAAACAGCGACCTATGCGCGTCTAACTAGACGCGCGCCGCTGCAGGTATCACTCAGCATCACCCGTGACGACGCCGACGAATGGCAGTTCGCGGAAGGCGTAGGCGACGTCCATGCCGTAACCGACGACGAAATGGTCCGGACATTCGAAGCCGACGTAATCGGCCTCCAGATCGACCCGACGCTTCATCCGCTTGTCCAAAAGGACGGCGATCGTGACATTTCGCGCGCCGCGCTCCAAAAGCAGGTCCTTGGCGAAACGCAACGTCCCGCCGGATTCGAGAATGTCATCGATCAGCAGGACATCGCGACCGTGCACGTCGCTATCGATATCCTTGGTTATCTTCACGCCCTTGGATTCGGTTCCCGTGCCGTAGCTCGATAGCGTGATGAATTCGACCTCCGGCGCGAGACCGGCGTCATGCATGGCGCGGATGAGATCGGCCGCAAAAATGAACGAGCCTTTCAATATCGAAATGACCAGCAGATCCTTGTGGGGCCCACGAACGATCGCATCCGCCAGTTCGTGATTGCGGGCAGCGATCGTCTCGGCGCTGTACAGGACTTCGATATTCTTGCCGCGGACGACGGGCATGCGGGACTCTCCAGCACTTCATTGCGGAAGACAGGGAGTGGCTTCCTTTCAAGCGCCGCTTAGCACAATCAGAGCCGAGAAACACTGTTTTCGGCGAAAGAAACCGTGACGTCCGGCATTTTTCCGCCCGCGTAGGGAAGGCGGGCAGCGAAATGACGACTCTCGCCGGGTGCAATCGACGCACCGTCGGGCATCAACCGCGTTGCCGTCACCTTGTGCCCGTTGCTCCTGACATCGACCACGACAAGCGGCAGACGTTGTTCCGTGCCGGAGCGGTTGTCTATGCTTCCGTAGACCGAAAGCACCTGCATGCCACCGGCATAGTCGAACGATGCCCTGACGCCTCCGATCGACAGAGGTTGGGTGTCCGCCTGTCCTTCGCTGAAAAGGCCTGCGATCAGAAGGAACACCCCGAGGCCCAACCCGCTGACCAGCCCGGCGAATTGGCGGGCCGGCATGCCGCGCAACCTGGCCTCGACGATCGTCAAAACCTGCCGAGTGGGCTTTCCGCGCCTGGCGAGCGCGGCTTTCCGGTTGACGTTGAAGACCGGATAAGGGCTGGGCCGCGCGGTGGTGGCAATAGTCTCGAATTCGGCGTCGACATAATCGAGCATTCTGGCTGTGGCGCCACTCGGACGCGCCTCCCGTTCCGGCGGAAGCAGATCGACGTGGGCGGTCGTTCTTGAGCGAAATGCCTGCATGGGTTCCCCCTGATGCATGTCGCCCAAAAGTGTGCAGCGGTTTTGGACAACGACATGCATGAAAACAAAGAACTAAAGCGCGTCGCATAAGGCCGTTTGAATGCGACCCGCTTTGGATCGCTCCGTCGCTCCTCCCGAAGCAACGTGCGGCACCGTACGGCAGCGCGACCGGCGGCAGCCTTGAGCGGAGCTTGCGGGCAATGCCTGTAACCGGCCTGTGCAAGAAACAGGGCATTGCATCAAATCCTGACGACACGTAAACCGAAATGGTTAATGTTTCGGAAAGAAGCCGTGAAAGCGACGCCTTTTCATGGAAAGTTAACCGCCGTGCCGCACACGGATTTTACTCTGGCGGAATTGCTGTCCTCTGCGCGGACGATCGGCTTGGCGGCGGATGTCGAAGGTCGTGACGAGAAACTGGGCTGGCCCATTGATTCACTTTGAGAACGTCGGATTGCGCTATGGCATGGGACCGGAAATCCTCCGGGACCTGACATTCGACATCCCACGCCGGTCGTTTCAGTTTCTCACCGGACCGTCGGGCGCCGGCAAGACGACCCTGCTGCGGTTGCTCTTCCTGTCGCTGCAGCCGACACGCGGGTTGATCCGCATGTTCGATCGCAACATATCCTCCATCCCGAGAGACGAATTCCCGATGCTGCGCCGGCGCGTCGGCATCGTCTTTCAGGACTTCCGCCTGCTTGACCATCTGACAACCTACGAGAACGTCGCCCTGCCACTCAGAGTGCGGGGCAAGGAGGAGGCAAGCTATCGCGCGGACGTGCTCGAACTTCTAAAATGGGTCGGCCTCGGCGAGCGTATCAACGTGCTGCCGCCGGTGCTTTCGGGTGGCGAGAAACAACGCGCGGCGATCGCCCGGGCTCTGATCGACCGGCCGGAGATCCTGCTCGCCGACGAGCCGACGGGTAACGTCGATCCGCCGATGGCGCGCCGCTTGCTGAACCTCTTCCTCGAGCTCAACCGGCTCGGAACGGCGGTGGTGATCGCCACCCACGACCTGTCCTTGATGGATCAGGTCGAAGCCCGGCGCATGATCCTGTCACAGGGGCGGCTCGACATCTATGAATGAGAACAGCGTCCCCCGCCGCGAACCCGAACAGCAGCCGCGCCGCACCGAAATGCGCGTGCGCCCGACCGGTCCGATCGTGCCTTCGGCCAATGTTTCCGGTCACGCGCTGATGTGCGTCATCGCGATCATGTCCTTCCTCGCCTGCCTGACGCTCGGCGGGGTCAGCATGGTACGGGCGACGGCGCAAAGCTGGCAGTCCCAGATCTCGCGGGAAATCACCATCCAGATCAAGCCTGACGACAATCTCGACATGGAAAAGGCGCTCGCCGACGCGCGCGACCTGGCGCTGACCTTCAGCGGCACGACCGGCGGGAACATCATCGATCGGGCCGCTACGGCACGGCTCCTCGAGCCGTGGCTCGGCGAGGGTCTCGATCTCGACGAACTGCCTGTGCCGCGACTGATCGTCATTACCATCGACGAGAACAACCCGCCCGACTTCGCCGCCATGCGCAAGGCGCTGACGGAAACGATTCCGCAGGCCTTTCTCGATGATCACCGCACCTGGGTCGACCGTCTTGTGGCTATGGCCAATACCACTGCGATGATCGGGAGCGGCGTCCTCGCGCTGGTTTTCTCGGCCATGGTGCTCACCGTCGTCTTCGCGACCCGCGGTGCCTTGTCCGGCAACCGTCACATTGTCGAGGTGCTGCATTTCGTCGGTGCGGAGGCGGGTTTCGTGGCCTCCGAGTTCCAGAAGCACTTCCTGCGGATCAGCCTGAAAGGCGCCGGGACCGGCGGCCTGCTGGCTGCGCTTTCCTTCGCCCTGGCCAGTTTCTGGCAGTCGCAGACGCTTGCCACCCCCGAGTCGGACCAGGCTACCGCCCTGTTTGGCCGATTTGCCATCGGTTACGCCGGTTATCTTGGCATATTCGCGATCATAATCGTCATCGCCCTGCTGACGACTCTGACGGCGCGCCTTACAGTCATGCGAACGATCTACGAAATAGATCTCATCCGGTCGGATCCTGGCCGGACGGACACCTTTCAAAGCTGACAGCCATGAACCGCGTTCACTCCATCTATTCCCTGCCGCATTCTGCGGCTACTGGATGATTCCCAAATCGGAATCGATTTAGGGAAAAAATCATGCAGCAATTCAAAGTGCTACAGCGACCTTTGCGTGCGATTGGACGCGCGGCGCTGTAAGTGAAGAGAATCATGATGGTGCGAGAATTGGGCGAGAGCGAAATGGCCGGGAGGGGCAGTTGGCGGGAGAGAGCCGTGCGCCGCCGCCGGTCCCGCAGCCTGCTGCGCAAAATCCTGCGCCGGACATTTTTCGTGCTGCTTCTCTTCCTTGCCGTTTTCATCGCCGGCTTCCTGCAGTTTGCGGACACCGTCGCCTCACTGCAGCCGCCGGCTCATCCGAGGGCCGACGCGATCGTCGTCCTGACGGGCGGCTTCCAGCGGATCGATCAGGCGGTGGATCTTCTGAAGTCAGGATCAGGCAAGCGGCTGCTGATCTCAGGCGTCCATCCGGCGACGACGGGCACCCAGATACGCCGTAACACGCAGAGTTCGGCCGATCTCTTCAAGTGCTGCGTCGACATCGGGCATGAAGCAATCGACACGATCGGCAACGCCACCGAGGCTGCGCAGTGGATCCGCAATCGCGGCTACAAGACCGTGCTCGTCGTCACCAACAATTACCATATGCCGCGCAGCCTTCTGGAGTTGCGCCGCGCCAAGCCCGACACGGAGTTCATCGCCTATCCGGTCGTCAATTCCGATCTGAAGACGACCAACTGGCTGCGTAACCCGCGCGTGCTGAAGGCCATCCTGCTCGAATATGGCAAATATTCCGTCGCCTCCATGCTCGACATGATGGGCGCACGTCCGACGAATGGCCTCAGGGTACTTTCGTCTCGGGCGACCCCGGCCGAAGAATAGCGCCGAGTGCCACGACGACTTTGCGCTGGTAAACGCGTGCCGAGCCGTCGCGGCGGTTTTCCTCGACGGCATATTCGTGTAGGCAGCGGAGTGCTATCCCGCCACTAACGCCCTGCACTGCATCGAGAGCCACCTGATGATCATACTGCGTTCGATCCTTTTCAACCTGGTCTTCTATGCCAATCTGATCGTGCAGATGATCGTGTTGACGCCGATCTATTTCATTCTCCCCCGCAAGAAAGCCTGGTTCGTGCCGAAGAACTGGGTGCGCAGCAATCACTGGCTTCTGGAGAAGATCGTCGGCACAACGTTCGAAATCGAAGGTTTGGAAAATATTCCGCAAGGGCCTTATATCTTCGCGCCCAAGCATCAGTCCTTCTGGGATGCCTATGCGCTCCTGCCTTGGCTCGACGACCCGTTCTACATCCTCAAGCGCGAGCTCACCTGGATACCGCTGTTCGGCTGGTACATCATCAAGCAGCGCATGGTGCCGGTAAACCGCGCGGCGCGCGGCAAGGCGATGACCGACGTCATGGAGCGGACCAAGAACGAGATGGCGACCGGGCGGCAGTTGATCATCTACCCGGAAGGCACGCGTCGTCCCCCGGGGGCTCCGCCCGAATACAAATACGGCATCGCCCGCCTCTACCGTGATCTGAAAGTTCCGGTGGTGCCCGTTGCCATGCATCCCGGCCTCTTCTGGCCGCGGCGCAAGTTCCTGCGCTTCCCCGGTCATTTCAAGGTGCGCGTCCTGCCGCCGGTCGAGGCCGGGATGGATCCGGATGCGTTCCTCAAGAAGCTGATCGAGGTAACCGAGGCCGCAAGCGATGAGTTGCTTGTCGAGACCGCCAAGGCCAATCCGCAGCTGCCGTTGCCGGAGACGGCAAAGCAGCGGCTGCGCGAACTCGGTCAGGCTTGAACTGCGACCGCGCCCGTCGCGGTCAATCTTGCAACGACGTCCTCCAGCCACTGGTCGCGGATACCCATTTCCTGGAGATGCGCGAGCGTGTTGAGCACGTATTCGATGTTCGGCCCGGATTTGCCGGAGGCGGTCGCAACAGTTTCTGCCGCTTCCGCCGCGCTGAGTGCTCCGGCATATTGGGCGTGGCCGCGGTCGATCACATAGGCAAGTGCCGGCACGCGGCGTCCGTCGGCAAGCTGGACCGGCATGGTCCGCTCTCTGTAGACATGGGTTACAAGTTCACGCTCGCGCAGATAGTCGATCACGTCGGCTTTTTCGCTTCCCGGAACACGGAATGCGGTGCCGATGCAGGAGCCGCCATAGTCAAGGCCGAGCACGAGACCGGGCCGCTGCTCCGTGCCGCGATGCACCCATGAACGCACGCACAGCGAACGTCGGTAGCCGAAGGCGCGCGCCGTCGACTTCTCTTCAAAACGGAAACCCGGGTTCCACATCAACGACCCGTAGCCAAAGACCCAAAATTCGTCCATATCAACTGCCATTTAATCCATGCCGCCTGCCACGTGTTGAACCATTCGCGAGCGCTGTCGTGATCGATCAAGCCGAAACTATTTCGGCACACGGAAGGGGAGGCCGGCAACCATACACAGGAATGAAAAATAGTTTGCAGGATCGGCAACCGCCACCCGGAACGGAATGAGAAAGAATGCCAGGTCGTTTTTCCATCCCTTCCGCCTTCGATCAATGGTCCGATGGGGGCCCGGCCACAGCAGCAATTGGAGTACGCGATTAGAATGACCGTCACCGATGTCGCCAACGGATCACCAGCCGGCAAGAAATTTCTCTGGCTGACAGTGGGCATCGTGCTCGCCGCCGGCATTTATTCTGCAGGCTGGTTCTTTGCTGCGGACCAGATTGAAAAACGACTGACAACCTACCTCTCGGAAAAGCGGCCGAACGGCCTTGGCGGTGAGTGCACGGAGATGGACGTGCGTGGTTTCCCGTTCCGCATCGGCCTTTTCTGCGACAAGCTGCGGCTCGACGACAATCTTCGCGGCGCCTCCGCATCCTTCGGCGCCTTGAGAACGGCCGCCCAGGTCTATCAGCCGGGACATGCCGTCGTCGAACTCGACGGTCCCGCCGAGGTCCGGATGTCGCCCGGCCTGACGCTCTCGGCCGATTGGACGCTGCTGCACGCGAGCCTCAAGGCGACGATGTCGGGCCTCGACCGTACGTCGATCGCCTATGACAATCTCACGGGAACGGCGCGTTGGCCGTTGACGGGCGACAGCCTCGGTTTCGGCGCAAGCCACGGCGAGATGCACCTGCGCCAGAACGGCGAAGACCTCGACGCCGCCCTGAGCGTGGAGAAACTCGATCTGCGCCCCGCACAAGGGCCGAGCCTTGCCGCCCCGGTCGATGTCGCAGCGGACGTCACTGTCGTCGGCAAGGCCGGGTGGATGCAGGCGGGAGCCCTTTCCGAACACATGCTTCGCGGCAGCAGCGGCGAACTGCGTCACTTGACCCTTGACGCGGGCGACGGAATGAGCGCGAAGCTTTCGGGCCCCTTTTCGGTGAATGATCAAGGCCTGATTTCCGGCGAATTCTCGCTGACTATGATGAATATCGATGCCTGGCGGGCAAGTCTCGTGAAGGTGGTTCCGGACGAAACGGACCTGATCAACAACATCGCCAACATGCTGAAAACGCTTGCCGGCGGCAAGAACGAGGCAACGGTGAAGCTCAACGTCCGCGATAGCACTGCCTTCGTGGCCTTCATCCCGGTCGGCGTGCTGCCGCCGCTCTGAAGAGCCCTGATGTTTCCTTAGATCGTAGCCGACTAGCGCATCGGCCCGAAAATCGGACCCGATTTTCGGAAGGCACGATGCGTGGAATCAAAGAGTTACAGCGTCCTTGGTGCGTCGGATAAGACGTGCGGCGCTGTAGGCGATTATTTGGGATCCATTGCGTGCCGGCCGAAATCCGGCATGGCCGTATCCTGGCCCGCCTGGATGATCGAGCGGCGGATTGCCCGCGTGCGGGTAAAGAGGTCGAACAGCTTGTCGCCGTCGCCCCAGCGGATGGCTCGCTGCAGGTATGCAAGGTCCTCGGAAAAGCGGGCGAGCATTTCCAGGATCGCGTCCTTGTTGTGCAGGCAAACGTCACGCCACATGGTCGGGTCCGAGGCGGCGAGGCGCGTGAAATCGCGGAAGCCCGACGCCGAATATTTGATGACCTCGGACTCGGTGACCGCTTCGAGGTCATCTGCCGTGCCGACGATGTTGTAGGCGATGATGTGCGGAACGTGCGAGACGATCGCCAGCACCTTGTCGTGGTGCTCCGGATCCATCTCGTCGACCATCGAGCCCATCGTCTCCCAGAAAAACCTGAGCTTTGCGACGGCCTCTTCATCGGCACCGGGTAGCGGCGTCAGGATGCACCAGCGTCCGCGGAAAAGTCCGACGAAGCCGGCGTCCGGGCCGGAATGCTCGGTGCCCGCGATCGGGTGGCCGGGGACGAAATGGACCGTGTCGGGCAGGTGCGGCGCCATCTGTGCGATGACCGAGCCCTTCGTCGAACCGACATCGGTAACAATCGCGCCGGGCTTCAGATGCGCGGCGATTTCAGCAGCGACGGCACCGGAAGCGCCGACCGGCACCGAAACGACGACGAGGTCGGCATCCTTGACGGCCTCGGCTGCCGAAAGCATGTAGCGGTCGCCAAGGCCGAGCTGCTCCGCCCGGGCGAGCGTCGCAGCACTCCGCGTCGAAACGACGAGCGTACCGGCAAGCTGCTTCTCGCGAATTTCCCGGGCGATCGACGATCCGATCAGGCCAATGCCGACGAGGGCGATCGTTTCGAACTGTTGAGCCATCATTCTTGTCCCATGAATTCAGTCAGTGCGGCGATGACGCCTTCGTTCGCTTCCTCGGAACCGATGGTCATGCGGAGCGCATTGGGAAAACCATAAGCGCGCACGGCGCGCAGGATGAAGCCGCGAGCCGTCAGGAACGCATCAGCGTCCTCGGCCGATTTGCCGCCCGTCTCCGGAAAATGGATCAGCACGAAGTTGGTGACCGAAGGCGTCACCCGCAGACCGATTCCCTGCAAGGCCGCAGTGACCTTTGCGAGCCAGGTAAGATTGTGATCGACCGCCGCGGCAACAAAGGCCTGGTCGCGGATCGCTGCCGCCCCGGCGGCGATCGCCGGCGCATTGAGATTGAACGGGCCACGCACACGGTCCACGGCGTCCACGATCTCATGCGGGGCAAACATCCAGCCGATGCGAAGCCCGGCGAGCCCGTAGATCTTCGAGAACGTCCGCGTCATCACGACGTTGCGATTGGCCGACACCAGTTCGAGGCCCGCCTCGTAATCGTTGCGCCGGACATATTCCGCATAGGCAGCGTCCAGCACCAGCAACACGCCGGAGGGAAGACTCGCATGCAGCCGGCGGACCTCGTCCACGGGGATATACGTGCCTGTCGGGTTGGCCGGATTGGCGATGAAGACGATCTTCGTCCGCTCTGTCACTGCAGCGAGGATCGCGTCGACATCGACATGCGCGTCCTTTTCCTTGACCGTAACCGCAGTGGCGCCCGCCGCCATGATCTGGATCTTGTAGACGAGGAAGCCGTGCTCGGTGATGATCCCCTCGTCGCCCGGGCCGAGATAGGTGTGGCAGATAAGCCCGAGCAGCTCGTCGGAACCGTTGCCGCAAACGATATTGGCCGGGTTGAGGCCGTGAACCGCAGCGATCGCATCCTTCAGCGCATGCGCCTGACCGTCCGGATACCGTTCGAGATTGAAAGCCGCCTTCTGGAACGCCTCGATCGCGTGCGGGCTGGCGCCGAGCGGTGTTTCGTTCGACGAAAGCTTGTGGACCTTGGCAACACCCGGCGCATGTTCGTTGCCTGGCACATAGGCGGCAATGTCCAGAATACCGGAACGCGGCTGCGGGCTCTTTGAAACAAGGTTCATCGGATCGGCTTTCACGGGAGGAAATGTGGCCAAGCCAATAGCGGGGCGGAGGAAATTTGTCGAGTGCGGCAAGCCCACGCGACTACAGCACCGTGGTCGGCAGCACCGGCTGGGTGCGCGTGCTCGGCACGCCATGCGGCGCCAGCACCGGCACGAAGACCCGGCGCGAGGCGCGGACAGCGACCGGCAGGCCCTGATAGAGCCGTTTTTGCGCCTCCACGATGATCACTCCGGAAAACACAGGCCACAACGAACGGCCGAACCGCTCCAGGCTGCGTCGCAAACGGAGAACGACCTTGCGCTTCGATGGCGGAAAGAACAGCGCCTCGGAAGTGGCGCCGGGCGTGAAATTTGTCTCGCGCAGGAGCGCCGTCAACTGGCCGCGCGAATAGGGCCGTCCCGAGCCGAAGGGCGTGTGCTCCATCCGCGCCCAGACGCCGCGACGATTCGGCACGACGATCACCAATCGGCCGCCGGGCGCGAGAACGCGCCAGATTTCCTTCATCGTTTCGCGGGGGCTTTCAGCGAATTCCAGCGAATGGACCATCAGCACGCGGTCGATCGAGGCGTCCGGCAGCGGCAGTTCCTCGTCGAAGACCAGCGCGGTCGAAGACAATTCCGCGACAGGCCAATTCACCGCGCCCTGCCCCGCCGGCATGAAGGCGAAGGTCCGCTCGGTGTCGGCGCGGAATCGTTCGAGATAGGGCACGGCATAGCCGAGACCGACGAGCCGCTCCTCAGGCAATCGCGCCCAAACCGAGGAGAGCGCCATGCTGACGGAATGCTCCGCCATCCGGCCCAGCTCGGAATGATAAAATTGGCGAAGATCGACGATATCCGTGTGCATGGCCAACATGTTAGCTTTGGAACGGTAGACTTCAAGGCGAGCCTCGCTACATTCCGCTGGAGCGGGATGGGCGTGGCTTCGCCCGCATCCCGCGTCACGCCCGATCGGAGGACCTCATCATGGCCGCGCTCGAACTCGACCTCTTCCTCTGCCGCACCGATAATTTTGGTGTGCTTCTCCATGATCCGGCAAGCGGTGCGACGGCATCGATCGATGCTCCGGAAGAACGGCCGATCCTCGAGGCGCTCGAGCGGCGGAGCTGGCGCCTCACGCATATCCTTACGACCCATCACCACGGCGACCACGTGGCGGCGAATGTCAGCCTGAAGGAGCGCTTCGGCGTCACGATCATCGGGCCAAAAGGCGAGGCATCTAAGATCCCTGGCCTCGACAGGAGCGTCGGCCAAGGGGACCGTTTCGATTTTGCCGGGCACCCGGTCGAGGTCATCGAAACGCCGGGACATACCGCGGGCCACATCTGCTTCCATTTCCCGAAGGATAAGCTGCTGTTTGCAGCGGACACGCTGTTTGCGCTCGGCTGCGGGCGGCTGTTCGAGGGAACGGCCGAGACGATGTGGCAATCGCTGAACCGGCTGATGGCGCTCCCGGACGACACCGCCGTCTATTTCGGCCACGAGTACACGCTCGCCAATGCGCATTTCGCCGTGACGATCGACCCCGAAAATACAGCGCTCAAGACGCGTGCCGCCGAAATCGAGGAGACGCGCTCGGACGGCGGTTTCACCGCACCAACGACGATCGGCCTCGAAAAGCGGACCAATCCATTCCTTCGCGCAGGCGACCAGAAGATCCGCAAGCATCTTGCCATGGAGAGCGCGAGCGATGCGGAGGTGTTTGCAGAGATCCGCAAGCGCAAGGATAATTTCTGATGGACGTCTCGCGGCACCTGACGCCGGCCGCAATTGTCGACGCGCTTGGGTTGGCGAGGCATCCGGAGGGCGGCTGGTACGTGGAGACCTTCCGCGACAGTGGCGCGCCACGCAGCCATTCGACGGCAATCTACTATCTGCTCGAAAAGGGCGAGCGCTCGCACTGGCATCGCGTGCGCGACGCGGCCGAGATCTGGCACTACTATGCGGGCGCCCCTCTCGAACTCAGCATCGCCGAGCCGGGCAAGCCGGCCTCACGCTTCCGGCTTGGGCCGGATCTGCTTGAGGGCGAAAGGCCGCAACGCGTCGTTCGCGCCAACTGGTGGCAGTCGGCCGCCTCGCTCGGAGACTGGACGCTCGTCGGCTGCACGGTAGCGCCCGGATTCGACTTTTCCGCCTTCGAAATGGCGGCAGCCGACTGGCAGCCGCCTGAGGAATGAGGAAAGACAGGGTTTCCGTCTCCGCCCCTCATCCGGCCTGCCGGCCACCTTCTCCCCGCGAGCGGGGCGAAGGAGATTCGAGGCAGCGCCCCGTCCAGAAGCCCCCTCTCCTCGAGGGTTAGGAAGGGGCTTCCTTGCACCTATTCCGCCGGCTGCGGTACAGCGATCCTCTTGCGAAAGATCATGTCTCTCGCAGCCAGCACGGCGCCGCCGGTCACGAGCAGGCAGGCGGCGGCAATACGCCAGGAGGGGTCCGCAAAGCCGAACAGGATCAGGACGAGCGTCGAGAGAACCGGTGCGGCATAGCTGGCAACGCCGAGAAGCTGGATGTCTCCGTTCTTCACACCGAAGTCCCAGGCATAGAAAGCCGCGCCGACCGGCAAGAGGCCAAGTCCGGCAACCGCCAGCCACTCGAAAGCCGTCTCCGGCCATACTGTCGTTTCGAGACCGAGATGGCAGAGGAAGGAAAGGATGGACGTCGCAAGGCAGAAACCGGTGACGACATCGGTCGAGACCGCTTCGAAGCGGCGCGTCAGCAGGGAATAGCCCGACCACGTTAACGCGCAGAGGAATGCCGCGCCGTAACCGAGCGTATAGGCCTCATCGAAGGCGACGCCATTGCCGGCGACGATCAGGATCGTGCCGACAAGTCCCGCCAGTGCGCCGGCGATGTGGTTCCAGCGAAGCTTCTCGCCCGGCAGCAGCGTCGAGCCGACCACGATCAGCAGCGGCCAGAGGTAGGCAATCAGGCCCGCCTCGACGGCCGGCGCGTTGCGAAGCGCGGTGAAATAGAGAAAGTGATAGCCGAAAAGCCCGGCAATGCCGGTGATCCAGACCTTGGCCGGCTGCTTCAGCAGCTTCAATCGCTCCGGCTTCAGCGCAAGCACCACGATGCCCGGCAGGCTACCGATGAGGAAACAGATTGCTGATAGCTGGAACGGCGGCATTTTGCCCGAAGCGGCGGTAAAGAGCGCCAGCAGCGACCACATCAGGATCGCGGCAAAACCGATCAAGGTTGCCTTGAATTTCATTCCTGCCCCCACGCCCGGCTCACGTGCGTGAAAGCCGCGTCAAATCAATCATGCATTGCATAGTTAGCGTCCGTTTGCGACGGACGGAAGAGAATTTTCGGGATTGATCACCCGCCGAATCGCGTCGCGGAAACGGTTACCGGACCAAGCTTCGTCGGGATGCGGACATAAACCGGGGCATAGACATCGACGGCCTCGGCCCTTGCGAACCAGACCTCCATCGTCTCCAGCCGGCGCAGATATTCGACGTCCTCGCGCCCCTTCCTGTATCCCGCTCTTGGAACGAAGCGGACACCACAGACGATGACTTCGCCCTCGAATCCTCTGGTCTTGAAGCTTCGGGTCCCCTTGGGCGAGAGCTTGATGTCGAGCCGCGATTCGCCATCGAAGATCGGCAGCGTGTTGGGGCAAACCCTGTTTTTCCCCGGAATGATCAGCCCGGAAAGCGGGTCCAGTACGTTGCGCATGTCGCGGCTCGTCACCGGCACCCAGTTCTTCGGAAGCGGGTTGCGTTTCGGGGTCATGCTCGCGCGTACGACATTGCCGTTCCGGAAGGTCACGCTGATTGCGCGCGATTTCCTGCCGCTGCGATAGGACATGGAATATTGCGAGGCGCGCAGATGATCATTCGCGATCACACCGGAAACGCGCGTCTGGCCGGACGTGCGGCTGATGATGTCGACGAGTCCGGCGGAATTCAGCGTGCCGGAAATCGTGTAGCGATTCTTTACGAGTTCTGTATGGAAAGTGGCGCGCGCCAGGGGTAAGCCGGCAAGCGAAATGCTGTAATCCGTTTGATGTGCGATATCTGCAGCTACCGATGTTGTGGAAAACATCGTGGCAGCCAGCAATGCTGATGCCCGGAAGCCATTGCGCCTGTTCATGCCCGAAGACCTGTCGTTTCCTTGCCCCTTGCAATCCTCTGGGATGCAAGGGGTTTGCGGCTTTTTTTGCGCCAATTGCTCAAAATCCGGCCAGCCGCAAGGAGAACAGGCGGCACCTTTTCGTTGCACGGCGTTCAGGAGAAATAGCGCAGTGAGCAACGGCTTGGAATGGGTATCGGGAGAGATTATTGTAGCGGCGGCAGCGATCGCGTTGCGGTTTTTCTAGAATGCGCAGTGTTTGGCTTGACTGGCAGGCCTTCTGTGACTATAGAACCGCGACTTTCCAATAATGGCCAACAGGAACGCGGCCTGGGCTCTGGGCCCGCTACCGCATTGTCCGGCGGCGATAAAGAGAATAGGTGTACCATGTCCCGTAGTTGCGAATTGACCGGCAAGGGCGTCCAGTCGGGCCACAATGTCAGCCACGCCAACAACAAGACCAAGCGCAAGTTCCTCCCGAACCTGTGCAACGTCACGCTGATTTCCGATGCTCTCGGCCAGCGCTTCCGCCTGCGCGTTTCCGCAGCCGCTCTCCGCTCGGTCGAACACCGCGGTGGCCTCGACGCTTTCCTGCTGAAGGCTGACGAGAACGAGCTGAGCATGCGCGCTCGCCTGTTGCGCCGCCAGATCGTCAAGAAGACCGCTGAAGCAGCCTGATCGGCGCCAGCTCTTCCGACAAGACTTGAAGGCTTGCGGACTTCGTCCGGCAAGCCTTTTTCTCGTGTCGTGATCTATTTAGCCGCCGGTCAAGCACCCGGTCACGTTCTCCAACTGGTGGCATCACCCAGGATAAAAAAATGCTGATCAAACGCACGTTCTTTGTCTATGTCGTACTCATGACCCTCGTGGTCGTGGCGTCGAATTTCCTTGTCCAATACCCGCTTCCGGGCTCCATTGCCGGCATGAACCTCGGCGACCTGTGGACCTGGGGTGCTTTCAGCTATCCCTTCGCCTTCCTCGTCACGGATCTCACCAACCGCCATTTCGGCCCACGGATCGCGCGCCGCGTGGTCGTTGCCGGCTTTATCGTCGGCGTCACTGTCTCGATCTACCTCGCGACGCCGCGCATCGCGATCGCCTCCGGTTCCGCGTTCCTGTTCGGTCAGCTCCTCGACATTTCCGTGTTCAACCGCCTGCGCCGGCAGACCTGGTGGCAGGCACCGCTCGCCGGCTCTCTCATCGGATCGGCATTGGACACCGCGATGTTCTTCTCTTTCGCCTTCGCTCCGCTCTTCGTATTCTTCGGACCGAACGACAACTTTGCCCTCGAGACCGCTCCCCTCCTCGGCGTGCTCGCAGCAGGAGCGCCGCGCTGGATTTCCTGGGCGCTCGGCGATCTTCTGGTGAAGATCCTGTGCGGCATCGTGCTGCTCTTGCCCTATGGAGCGCTGATGAGCGTCATCAAGCCGATGCCGCCCGCCAACGCCACCGCATGAGACCAGCGGAGAATGAAAAATCACGTTGACGGGGTCGATGCGGCCCCGTTTTCGTTTGCGACGTCCCTCGCTCCTAATGAGGTGCTGAGTTGGCTCAACCCAAAACCAACCGGAATTCGAGCATCAGGTTGCGCTCGAGAATCGAGTGGTTGTCATCGGAAACGATGATCACGCGAATCTCGCCGTCGGGCCGAACGACGACATCCAGCCCCTCCATATTGTCGATCTGATAGCTCATGTCGGCCTTGAGCAACACCTCGCCGTCGACGACGGCGCCCGGGCGGATGTCGGCGGCAGCAATCCTGCGAATGCGCATGCCGAGGCCGGAGGCCAGATTGAACCGGCGTTCGAGGAGAAGCAGATCGCCATTTGGCAGGAAGTCGCCGTCGGTAACTGCATAAGGATCCTCGCGGACGACCGTGAAGGCACCCTTCATCGGCCCTTCGAGTATGCCCGCCAGAAGGTTATCCGCCTTGTCGACGCTGCGTTCCGCCACCACGACCGCAGCACCCCGAAGCGGACTGTTCTTTGGCGCGATCGCCATCGTTTCGAGGCCGCCATTGATGCGCAGTTCCTCGATGGGAAACGGCAGGGCCATCTGTCCCACGGGTCTTGATCGCGCGAAACCCGGGTCGGGATAGACCTCGACACGGGCCTGCTGCTCATAACTGACGATCGCCTCACCTTCGCGCAACGCCAACCCTTCCGAGTCTACTCTCCATTTTTCGAGCTCGGCGCCACCGTCCCCATCGATCATCGAGGTCACGGTGAGGTCGGTCAGCCCCAGAAGCCTGCCCCTATTGTCGCGGACGACGGCTCCTTCGACCCAGTGGCCGGTATCCATCACGGCGACGAAGGAATCGCTGCCCGGCCGGAACCGGATCGCTGAAATCGCGCCGAGCAGCGGGTTGCGCGAGCTTATTTCGATGCCACCGATGAATTCGAGGTGGCCGAACACCGTCTCGTTGGAGCCGGCTTTGAATTGCCTTATCTGCCGCGCCTGAACCGGCACGATTTCGGTCGTCGGCTCCGGCTGCGCGATTGCAGGCGATGCCAGAAGGGAGAGAAGAACGAGACTTCGACGGAGCATCTAGGAGGAACCTTCGGAAGGCAATGCGAGTGCGTGACAAGTCGCAGCGGCATTCCCGCTCTCAAACCGGACTTAGAAGCCTTCGCAGGCAGAAACCACTCAATCAATTTCGTGCCGTGGATCGGCTGCACCCCTAGCCCGCGCGGCGCATGCGCACTGGGCGACGATGCAGACTTTCGTCCTCGAAAAGCGCTGCAAGCTGCTCCGTCATCGCACCCGCCAGTTCGTCCGCATCGACAATGGTCACCGCCCGGCGGTAATAGCGCGTCACGTCGTGGCCGATACCGATCGCCAGAAGCTCGACCGGCGAGCGGGTCTCGATCTGCTCGATAACGGCGCGCAGGTGGCGTTCGAGATAGTTCCCAGGGTTCACCGACAGCGTGGAATCATCGACCGGCGCACCGTCGGAGATCATCATCAGGATGCGCCGTTGCTCCGACCGCGCCAGCAGCCGGTCGTGCGCCCACATCAGCGCCTCGCCGTCGATGTTCTCCTTCAGCAAGCCTTCGCGCATCATCAGCCCGAGATTGCGGCGCGCCCGACGCCAGGGTGCATCGGCGGACTTATAGACGATGTGCCTCAGATCATTGAGACGGCCGGGCGCCTGCGGCTTGCCACCCGCCAGCCACTTTTCGCGCGACTGTCCGCCCTTCCACGCCTTGGTGGTAAAGCCGAGGATCTCCACCTTGACGCCGCAGCGCTCCAGCGTGCGGGCGAGAATGTCGGCGCAGGTCGCCGCGACCGTGATCGGCCGGCCGCGCATCGAGCCGGAATTGTCGATCAGCAGCGTCACAACCGTGTCACGGAAGGTCGTATCCTTCTCGCGTTTGAAGGAAAGCGGCTGCATCGGGTCGATGATGATGCGTTGGAGACGGGCCGTGTCGAGATAGCCCTCCTCGAGGTCGAACTCCCAGGAGCGATTCTGCTGCGCCATCAGGCGGCGCTGCAGGCGGTTGGCGAGGCGGCCGACCGCTCCTTGCAAGTGGGCAAGCTGCTTGTCGAGGAACGCACGGAGGCGATCGAGCTCCGCCTCGTCGCAAAGCTCCTCGGCGGTGATCGTCTCGTCGAATTCCCGCGTGTAGACGGTGTAGTCGACCTTCTCGTTGAAATCCGCGAACGGATGGTTCGGCCGCTTGACCTCGCCGGGCGTCTCGCTCTCCTCTTCGCCCTCGTCCTGAAGGTCGTCGTCGGAGATCTCGGCGCCGTCCATCTCGCCTTCTTCCATCTGCTCCTCGGCAGGCTGGTTCTCATCGGCGGGTGCGGCGTCGGAGCCTTCTTCCTCGTCGCTGGCGTTCTCGTCCTGCTCCTGGCTGCGCGGTTGGTCCTCGTCGGTCTCGCTTTCCTGCTCGTCCGGTTCGATATCGTCCTCGGCGTATTTCTCGGCAACATCCATCGAAGACAGCATGTCGCGCACGACGCGGGCGAAGGCCTGCTGGTCGTTGATCGCGGCGGGCAGGTTGCGCATGTCTCCGGCCGCCTTTGTCTCGATGAAATCGCGCCAGAGGTCGAGCACCTTGCCGGCCGATGCCGGTGGCTTCACCCCGGTCAGCTTTTCACGCACGAGGAGCGCCACCGCTTCTTCAAGCGGAGCATCCGACTGGCTCTCGATCGCCGCGAAGTTCGCCTTGGCATATTTCTCGTCGAGCATCGAGGAGAGGTTGTCGGCGACACCGGCCATCCGGAGCGCACCGATCGCCTCGACGCGGGCCTGCTCGACCGCATCGAAGATCGCCCGCGCATCCGCTCCCTGCGGCGACATCGTTGTGTGGATGCGCGCGTCGTGGCACGCCTTCCGCAGCGCCATGGAGTCGCCCAGGCCTCGCGCCACGGCAAGTTCCTGCCGGCTCGGGCGCTTGGAGAGTTCCGGAAGCCGGATGCGTTCGCCCGCCATTCCGGGGCGCTCGTTTGCAAAGGCGACTTCGATCTCGGCATCGCCGGCAATCGACCGGATGCAACCGGAAAGCGCCCGCTTGAACGGCTCAGCGGCGTTTTCCCTCGTGGTCGGTTTCGCCTTGG
This sequence comes from Sinorhizobium terangae, assembly GCF_009601505.1. Taxonomy (GTDB): domain Bacteria; phylum Pseudomonadota; class Alphaproteobacteria; order Rhizobiales; family Rhizobiaceae; genus Sinorhizobium; species Sinorhizobium terangae. The sequence continues at coordinate 14,783 of NZ_WITC01000101.1, read as the reverse complement.
AGTTCGAGCTCACGACAAATCCTTTTCAGCCAGTACGGTGACATCCGGGCGTTGGAGGCCTGCGAAGCCGGCTTCTCACCGAAGCCGGCAGAAGCCTTAGGCGGTGGCTTCCAGCACGATGTTGGCGGCGCTCTCCTTGAGCTCGACGCCGAAGGCCCGCTGGTAGTGCTCGGCGACTAACGCCCGCTCCAGCTCGTCGCACTTGTTGAGGAACGTCACGCGGAAGGCAAAGGCGATATCGCCGAAGATATAGGCGTTCTCCGCCCAGGTGATGACCGTACGCGGGCTCATGACCGTCGAAAGGTCGCCATTGATGAAAGCCGCACGCGTCAGGTCCGCGACGCGAACCATCTTCGATACCGTCTCGCGGCCCTTGTCGGCAGTGAAGCCCTTGACCTTGGCGGCGACGATGTCGACCTCCTTGTCATGCGGCAGATAGTTGAGCGTGGTGACGATCGACCAGCGGTCCATCTGCGCCTGGTTGATCTGCTGCGTGCCGTGATAGAGGCCGGTCGTGTCGCCAAGGCCGACCGTGTTTGCGGTCGCAAACAGGCGGAAGGCCGGGTGCGGACGAATGACGCGGCTCTGGTCGAGCAGGGTCAGGCGGCCCGACGATTCGAGCACGCGCTGGATAACGAACATGACGTCCGGACGGCCGGCATCGTATTCGTCGAAGACGAGCGCGACATTGTGCTGGTAGGCCCAGGGCAGGATGCCGTCCTTGAACTCGGTGACCTGCAGCCCGTCCTTGACGACGATCGCATCCTTGCCGACGAGGTCGATACGGCTGACATGGCTGTCGAGGTTGACGCGCACGCAGGGCCAGTTGAGCCGCGCTGCGACCTGCTCGATATGGGTGGACTTGCCGGTCCCGTGATAGCCGGCGACCATGACGCGTCGGTTGTGGGCGAACCCTGCAAGAATGGCGAGCGTCGTTTCGCGATCGAAGAGATAGTCGGGGTCGAGGTCGGGCACATAGGCGTCGCCCTTCGAATAGGCAGGAACGCGCAAATCCGTATCAATGCCGAAGACCTCCCGGACCGAGATCGTCGTGTCGGGGAGGTTGGAAATGTCGAGGTCAATCTTGCTCATCATGTCTCCAGAGCGGCCGCCGGTCGGCACCCGCGCATTCGCCTGCATAAAGTGCTTTCTGTCATAATCCGCGTTGTTAGCAGAAACCAGCCTGTTTTAACAATTGATAGGCTTGAATAACCGCGCGAAAACGGTCTTCAGATCCTCTGTCTCCGCCATTTGCATCGGGGTGATGCTTCTTCACCAGATCCTTGTAGGCCGCCTTGATATCGGCAGCCGTTGCCGAGGCGGCAAGGCCAAGCGTTTCGAAAGCCTTGGCTTCGAGCGTTTTCAGCTTGCGCAGGCGCGGTTCGTGCCGGGCCGACCGGGCGCGCGCCTCGTTGAAGAAGCCGAACGGATCGCGCATGCGGGCCTGCGCGCCCGCCGTGCCGGAGCGCATCTGCGACTGGCTCGGCCCATTGCGGGCGTTCCTGTTGACGCCGACGGTCCAGGTCGGACGATGACCGGTCACGGCTTCCTTCTGGTAGCGCGCGATCTCGCTATCGGAAAGCCCGGAGAAATAGTTGTAGCCCTTGTTGTATTCCTTCACATGCTCGAAGCAGAACATGAAATATTCGCCTTCGGCGTTGCGGCCGACGGGCGCCCGATGCATCGCCTTCTTGTCGCAGCCGTCCCACTGGCATACGGGCGCAGACGGTTCTGCGCGCGGCTCCACTCTGCGGCGCGTACGGATGCGATCGAAGTATTTTGAATCGAGTTTCATAGCCGACATTATGGGGTTTGCAGGCCCCCACAACAAGAATTGACAAAGGCGAATGTTGCTGGCTTTGTGCGAGCATTTTGCGCCGCTACTGCATGTTTCCTTAAATCGGAGCCGATTTAAGGATGAAAACAAGCAGCACCTCAAAAGTGCTACAGCGTCCATGGCGCGTCTCGCAAGACGCGCGGCGCTGTAGCGCTAATATGGGCGGCACTGGCAGCAAGCAGGGAAATAGGACGGAACAATGTCGCTGCAAAGCCGGATCGAACAGAAACTCCTCGATGCCTTCCAGCCAGAGCGCCTCGCGGTGATCAACGAAAGCCATCTGCATGCCGGTCATCAGCCCGGTTTCGACGGCGAAGGCGAGACGCATTTCCGGGTCAGGATCGTCGCCAGCGCATTTTCCGGCATGAGCCGGGTGGCGCGCCACCGCGCGATCAACGACCTCTTAAAGCCTGAGCTCGATGCGGGTCTGCATGCGCTCGCCGTCGAGCCGGCCGCGCCGGGAGAGCCAACAAGCTGGTGAGCCTCGTCCGGTTATCTCCGGCTTCAACCCTTCGAACTAACCGATCGACGTTTCATCCTCGGCGGGCCGGATGCGCAGTCTGGTGATCCGGTTCTTGACGCGCTTCATGACGATGAAGCGCTTGCCGTAGAAGGTGAAGGCCTGCCGTTCTTCCGGAATGCTCTTCGATTCGTGGATGACGAGGCCGGCGACGGTGGTTGCCTCCTCGTCCGGCAGCGACCAATCTAGCGCCCGGTTGAGGTCGCGGATCGGCACGGAACCATCGACGACGATCGACCCGTCAGCCTCCTGCCGCACGCCCTGGATGTCGATGTCGTGTTCATCGGCGATATCGCCGACGATCTCCTCAAGAATATCCTCGAGTGTCACGAGGCCCTGGACCTGGCCGTATTCGTCGACGACGATGGCGAGGTGCAGCTTGCGTCGCAGAAAGGCATTGAGCTGATCCCTGAGGTTGGTCGTATCCGGGACGAACCAGGGCTTCTGCGCAATCTTGACGATGTCGAGGCTCGCGGGCTCGACGTCGGGCTCCGCAAGCGCGCGTAGGAGATCCTTGGAATGGATGACCCGATGATGTTGTCGGTCGAGCCGCGCCAGAGCGGCAGGCGCGTGAACGGACTTTCGAGGATTACGCGTACGCAGACCTCCGATTGGTCTTCCGCATTGACCGCCTGCATGGCGGTGCGGTGGATCATGATATCGGAGACCTCGAGTTCGCCGAGATCCAGCACGCCGCCCAGACGATCGAGGTCCGCCTTGATTACGGATCCTTCCCGGTGGAGCAGGTCGACGGCGCCGCGCAGTTCCTCCTGCGCCGTCAGCATCGGCTTGTCGGAGGAAACGTTCACGCCGAAGAGCGTCAAAAGGCGCCGGACGAAGGTATTGATGAGAGAAGACACCGGACCGGCAACCGCCATGAAGGGCCTTACCAGAGGTGCCACGGCGAGCGCGAACCGGTCCGGGGAGGCAATGGCCCAGCTCTTCGGCAACACTTCGGCAAAGACGACGAGCAGCACGGTCATGCTAAGCGTGGCGACCGCCACTGCGGAACTGCCAACGAGGCCGATCAGCAGGCTCGTGGCCAGCGATGTCGCGAGAATGGTGACGAGGTTGTTGCCGAGGAGAAGCGTTCCAACGAGGCGGTCACGCCGCTCGATCAGCCGATTGACGATACCCGCCCGCCGATCGCCGTTGCTTTCGAGCATGTGCATCCGCGCCCGGGATGCCGCGGTCAAAGCAGCCTCCGATCCGGAAAAGAACGCCGAGAGCAACAGCAGGCAGATGACCGAAACAAGAGACGGCCAATGCTCCGCCACGAATGCCCATAGCGTGTCGCTGGTCATCGGGGATGTTTTTCCTTGAGGAAGCTCAGCACCTCGGAAGCCGGAACATCATCGGCGACAAAGGACTGGCCGATGCCCCTGGTCAGGATGAAGGTGAGTTTGCCGCCCTTCACCTTCTTGTCCTGGCCGATCGCGTCCATCAGCCGCTCGGCCGGCGGCAGGCTGCCGGGTATGTCGGCCATCCGCGTCGGCAGGCCGACCGCCTTGAGATGAGCTTCCACGCGCCGCGCATCGTCCGGGCTCGCAAGGTTCATGCGGGCAGAAAACTCGTGTGCCAGCACCATGCCGATCGCAACGCCCTCGCCGTGCACCAGACGCGCGCTGTCATATTCCGTCGCCGCCTCCAGGGCATGACCGAAGGTATGTCCGAGATTGAGAAGCGCGCGCAAGCCGTTCTCGCGTTCGTCCGCAGCCACCACGTCGGCCTTCGCCTGGCAGCTGACGGCAATGGCCTCGATGCGCGCCGGGCCCCCGGCGAAGACGGCCTGCCAGTTCCGTTCGAGCCATTCGAAGAATTCCGGCTTGTCGATCAGGCCGTATTTGGCGACTTCGGCATAACCCGCCCGGAATTCGCGCGGGCTCAGCGTATCGAGCACGTCCGTGTCGGCCAGCACGAGATCCGGCTGATGAAACACACCGATCAGGTTCTTGCCGTGCGGCGAATTGATCCCGGTCTTGCCGCCGACGGAAGAATCAACCTGCGCCAGCAGCGACGTCGGAATCTGGATAAAGCGCGAGCCGCGGCGTACGATGCCGGCCGCAAAGCCGGTAAGGTCGCCGATCACGCCACCGCCAAGCGCGATCACGGCGTCGTTCCGCTCGATTCTGGCGCCGAGCACGGTCTCGCAGACGGGAATGAGATGGTCGAAGCTCTTGGTCTTTTCGCCGGCGGGCAGCACGAGCGACACCGCGTTGATGCCATTTTCGTTGAGGCTCGCCATCAGCGGCTGAAGGTAGCGAGGCGCGACGTTCTCGTCGGTAATGACCGCCATCTTCCGGCCCTTGAGCCGCGAAACGATTTCCTTGCCCGCCGCGGCGATGAGGCCGGGGCCGATAAGAATGTCATAGGAGCGATCTCCGAGGTCGACACGGACCTTGCGTTCAGCGGCGGGTATCACATGGCTAGTCATGGCTTTGAGCTTTCTGGCGATCGGCGATGGCGATGAGAACCTCCTCGACGATCATCTCCTTCTTCACGTCGCGCGATTGGACGGTCAGATCCGCCTCCGCATAGATCGGGTAACGTGCTCGCATCAGGTTTTCGAGCGTCTGTTTCGGGTTCTCGGTTTTCAGAAGCGGCCGGGTGTCGCGCTTGTTCACCCGCTCCCACAACACGTCGAGCTCCGCATTGAGCCAGATCGTCATGCCGCCCTTCTTGATCTGCCGGCGCGAGCGTTCGTTGATGTAGGCGCCGCCGCCAGTGGAGACCACCCGGGGGCCGGATCTCAAGAGCCGTTTCAGCACGCGGGCCTCGAGCGCGCGAAATTCTTCCTCGCCATAGGCCGCGAAAAGCTCGCTGATCGTCATGCGGGAAACCCGTTCGATCTCATGATCGGAATCGATAAAAGGAATGCCGAGCGCCTGCGCGGTCAGTCGGCCGATTGCCGATTTTCCCGCTCCCATCAATCCGATGAAAACGAGATTGCGCTTACCGAGGGCGAGCTTCGCCCGTTCGGCGAGCGTCGCGGAAACCGGTTCGGTCACGTCGTTCATTGCACTTCATTTTCCCCATTCCCCTTCGATATCGACAAATCGACGGGGAGCGTCAAGTCGTCGCGCGTGCTGCGCGACGCTTCTTGAACTCGGCGGCGGGTCCGTTCATATAGTCCACGCATCCGCTGCAGACGCATGGAAGGTCGCTGCGGGACTTTGAAGAACGACTGCATGATCTTAACCGGCGCCGAGTAGGAATCATGCAGAGGAGACCGAAATGCCGACCCTTTTCCGCTTCCTGTTCTTCTTGGCCGTCTTTGCCGCCATCGTCTATGGCACGATGGTGGCGCTGGTGACCTTCGTCGAGCCGGTCGAACGGGACGTCACGGTGCGCATTCCATCGGAACGGGTCAACAAACCGCAATGACCGACCGATCCGCCGCCTATGTCGAGTCCTTCCTGGAGATGATGAGCGCCGAGCGCGGCGCTGCGACCAATACGCTGCAATCCTATGAGCGCGATCTGGAAGACGCGCTCTCCTTCCTGCGGACCCGTGGCATACGGCTGGCCGATGCCTCGGCCGACGACTTGAGAAGCTACCTTTCACATCTCGCCGGCGAGGGATTCAAGTCCTCGTCGCAGGCGCGCCGCCTGTCCGCATTGCGGCAATTCTACAAGTTTCTTTACGCCGAGGGCCTCAGGGGCGACGATCCGACCGGAATTCTCGACGCGCCGAAGAAGGGGCGCGCGCTGCCGAAGACGCTCAGCATCGATGACGTGACCAGGCTGATCGGCCAGGCGGAAGCGGAAGCCGCCGCCGGCGGTGAAGACACGCTGGCAAAACTGCGCATGCACGCGCTGATCGAGCTTCTCTACGCGACGGGGATGCGTGTCAGCGAACTCGTCTCTCTGCCAGCAAGCGTGCTCTCGCAAAACGGCCGCTTCCTCGTCATTCGCGGCAAGGGCAACAAGGAAAGGCTGGTGCCGCTGTCGCAGGCCGCCATCAGTGCCATGCGCGCCTATGGCGACGCGCTCCGATCGGCGAATGCGGAGGCAGACCGGCCCGAGGAGAGCCCATGGCTCTTTCCATCCCACGGAAAGGCCGGCTATCTGCCGCGCCAGGTATTCGCACGCGACCTCAAAGGCCTCGCGGCGCGTGGCGGCATAAGGGTCGCGACCATCTCGCCGCACGTGCTGCGCCATGCCTTCGCCAGCCACCTGCTCGCCAACGGCGCCGACCTGCGTGCCGTGCAGGAACTCCTCGGCCATTCGGACATTTCAACGACACAAATCTATACCCATGTGCTTGAAGAACGGCTGCATGACCTCGTGCAAAACCATCACCCCCTTGCCAAACAGGCGAAAAAACAGGATTAGGACCGCCGGGCAGGCTGGCTTCGACCGGACAGCCCTGTCGCAAATTGATCGGAAACGCATCTCATGCACAACTATCTCGACTTCGAAAAACCCATCTCTGATCTCGAAGGCAAGATTCTCGAACTGAAGAAGCTCGCCAGCGAAGATGAGAGTGTGAACACATCCGACGAGATCGCGCGGCTTGAGGTGCGTGTACGCGACGCGATGGCAGAGATCTATTCCAAGCTGACGCCGTGGCAGAAGACACAGGTCGCCCGCCACCCGTCGCGCCCGCATTTTCTCGACTACGCCGCCGAACTCTTCACCGAATTCACGCCGCTCGCCGGCGACCGCAACTTTGGCAACGACGATGCGATCCAGGCGGGTCTCGCCCGCTTTCGCGGCATGCCGGTCGCCGTCCTCGGTCAGGAAAAGGGCAACGACACCAAGTCGCGCATCAAGCATAATTTCGGCAGCCCGCGGCCGGAAGGCTACCGCAAGGCGATCCGCGTCATGGAGATGGCCGACCGCTTCAGTCTGCCGCTGATCACGCTGGTCGACACGGCGGGCGCCTATCCGGGCGTCGGCGCCGAGGAGCGCGGCCAGGCCGAGGCGATCGCCCGCTCGACCGAGATGTGCCTCAACGTCAAGGTGCCGATCGTGACCGTAGTTATCGGTGAAGGCGGCTCCGGCGGCGCGATCGCGATCGCAACAGGCAACCGCGTCTATATGCTGGAACACGCGATCTACAGCGTCATCTCGCCGGAAGGCGCGGCTTCGATCCTGTGGCGCGATTCAACGCGCGCCAAGGAAGCCGCCAGCAACATGAAGATCACTGCCGAGGACCTGAAGTCGCTCGGCATCATCGACGGTATCATTCCCGAACCGGTCGGCGGCGCCCATCGTGATCCGGCGTCGGTCATCGGCCGCACCGGGACCGTCATCGCCGACGCGCTCAGGGACCTGTCCGGCCGCAACGGTGACGAATTGCGAACAGACCGTCGGCAGAAATACCTCAACATCGGCCGAAATCTCTGAACCATTGCGATTAAAAACGCCGGCACGGCAACCGGAAATCAAACTGTGGCCAAATCTTGGCCATATTCGTGCGGTCATGAAAGACGGCGTGCGCAGGGGGATCCTGCAGGGTTAAGATTTCGTGAAGAATAATCGCTTACTGATTCGTTGAGGCCGCCCCTCGACGGGTGCGGCGCTCAATGACGGATTGTGTTTTTTAACGGGCCTCTGCCGATGCGTTTCAGGAACCTTGTCGCCACCGCCGCTATCGCAGCCGCGCTCGCCGGCTGCACCAACGAGACGCTGGATTCGGTCAATCTCTCCTCGGTCAAGAGCAAGACCAACTATGAACTCTCCGGCAAGATAACCGCCAAGATGAGCGAACTCGGGATGCAGAAGACGTCCCCGATCGCTCTCAGGATCTTCAAGGAAGAAGGCACGCTCGAAGTCTGGAAGGCCAACACCGCGAACCGCTTCCAGCTCCTGAAGAGTTACAAGATCTGCGCGTGGTCCGGAAAACTCGGCCCTAAGGTGAAGGAAGGCGACCGGCAGGCGCCGGAAGGGTTCTATCCGCTGTTCCCGCACCAGATGAACCCCAATTCCAATTACTATCTCGCGATCAACACCGGGTTCCCGAACACCTACGATAAGGCGAACGGCCGTTCCGGCACGCATCTGATGATCCATGGCGCCTGCTCTTCGTCGGGCTGCTACTCGATGACCGACGAGCAGATCATCGAGATCTTCGCGCTTGCGCGTGACGCCTTCAAGGGCGGCCAGCAAAGCGTCCAGCTCCAAGCCTTTCCCTTCCGCATGACCGCGGAGAACATGGCCCGCCATCGCGACAACCCGAACATCGAGTTCTGGAAGATGCTGAAGACGGGCTACGACCAGTTCGAGGTGACCAAACGCCCGCCGGAAGTGAATGTCTGCGAGAGGAAGTACGTCTTCAACCAGCAGAGCGACGGCGCGTTCAATCCGATGGGCCAATGCCCCGCCATGTCGACGCCGCCGGCCTTGCAGGTGGCGATGGCCAGCTTCGAGAAGGATTACCAGCGCGACTACGACAAGGCACTGAAGAAGTACGAAGGCATGGTCTGGTATGAGCCGACCGAAGCGGAGCGCAAGGCGATCGTCGCCGACCAGCGCAAAGGCCGCGAGCTCGCCTATGCCCCAACCGGCACTTCGCTTGACGCCGGCAAGCTGATGAAGGTGAGCGACCTCGAAAAGAAGCTCGCCGACCAGAAGGCGGCCGAGGAAGCCAAGCAGGCGGCGCTGATCCAGAAGGAGGCGCTGGAGAAAGCGACCCGCGGCGGGGCAAGTGTTCCGGTACCACAGGCAAGCCCGATCGAGCGCCCTGTTCTGCAGGCCGCCATCCACCCGGCGCCCGCCAGGAAATCCTTCTGGAACCTGTTCTCTGCAAGCGAGCCGGAGGTGGCGGCCCCCGCGCCGGCGGTCCAGGCACCCGAGCAGCCGGCCACCGCTCAGTCGGCTGCACCGCAGCCCGCGGCAAACCAGCAGCCGGCAGGCGACCAGAAGCAGGCACCCGCGCCGGCCGGAAACAACGCACAGGTGGCCGCGGCTCCGGCGGATAACTCGCAGGCAGCCGCCGAAAAACCCGCCGCCGAGCAACCGAAGAAGCGCCCGTTCTGGAAGATCTGGGGCAATTGATGCCGGACGAACCCAGGACCGTCTATGATCTGAGGGGGCTGAAATGCCCCCTTCCCGTTTTGAAGACGCGCAAGCGCATGCAGACGCTCGCTCCGGGCACCCTGCTCGAAATCGAGACGACCGATCCACTCGCGGTGATCGACATTCCGCATTTCTGCAACGAGGATGGACACCGGCTCGAGGAAGCGGCACCAACCAAGGGCGGCCATCGTTTCCTCATCCGCAAGAAGGCTTGACGACAAGCGGCGACCTCTGAAGTCTCTCGCCCCGCTTGCGGGGAGAGGGCTACTGCATGATCCCTTAAATCGGAATCGATTTAAGGATAAAAACATGCAGCAAATCAAAGTGCTACAGCGACCTTTGCGCGCCCGATTGGACGCGCGGCGCCGTTGTCCTCGGGTTAAACCCGAGGAGAGGGGCAATTCGCTGGGTCTCAGCCCTCTCGGCGTCCCACACCGCAGCGCTCCAAGGCGGCCGGAATTCTTGCTATGATCCGCGAGAACAATGCGGGCTCAACAATGAACGATGCGGGCGGCAATCTTAACGACAGTTCCGGCGCGGCGGTGCGGCCGCCGATCGTCTGGGCCTTGATGGTCGTGGCGGGGCGCGTGATTGACGTGGTCCACCCGCTGCCATTCCTGCCGGCGGCAGTGCCGGCCGGTTGGTTGGGCGCAATCGTGTTCCTGACGGGCCTGGCACTGTTGATCTGGGCGGCGACGACATTCCGCCGGGCGGGAACGCATGTTCCGACCACACAGCCGACGACGACGATCGTCGAAGAGGGCCCGTACCGCTTCAGCCGGAACCCGATCTACATCGGTATGTTTCTCGGCCTGATCGGCCTCGCCGTAGGCTTCGACAGCCTGTGGCTCCTCATTCTGCTGGTGCCGTTTTACTTCGTCATCCGCTACCTGGTGGTGGCCCGAGAGGAAGCCTATCTCGAACGCAAGTTCGGTGACGCCTATCGCGGCTACAGGAGCCGCGTCCGCCGCTGGCTGTGAATCAACCCGGAGCCATCCAAGAGTTTCGGTCCGGGCCTAGAATTTCACTCCGGGAACCGCGAGCGGGTTGTCGGAGAGCGCCTGTGCGTCGGGTCGATCGATCCGCGGCTTGCCGGTGAAGGCATCGAAGAGGTCGCGCACGAAGGCTTCTTCGAGGCCTTTGGTGATCAGTACCATGCGCGTGCGCTGGTCGGCAGGATCGGGCCAGGCGGCCAGCCGCTCCGGCGCGTGAAAAACCGTCTGCACGCCGTGCAGAACGAGCGGCCGTTCAGGGTTGTCCGCCACGGAAACGACCGCCTTCATCCGCAGCAGCTTGTCGCCATGGGCCGAGCGCAGCAGATCGATGAACATCTCCAGCGCCATAGGCTCGATCGGACGGTCGTGCACGATGCTGAAGGACCGGATGTCCGAGCCGTGGCGCGTAACGTCGTGATGGTGGTGATCGTGATGCCCATGATGATGGTCATGGTCATGCCCATGGTCGTGATCATGGTGATCATGATCGGCGTGCGCCTCGTCCTGAAGCCAACGGCCGACATCGGCGACCTTGGTCGACGCGTCATAGAGACCGCAGGCGAACAGATCCGCACGGCCGGCCTCGTCCGTGTCGCCGTCGATCAACGGCGCACGTGGATTAAGGTCCTTGAGCCGCTCGAAGAGGGCATCGCGCTCCGCCTCATTGGCGAGCTTGGTCTTGCTGATGACGAGACGGTCGGCGACCGCGACCTGCTTCAAGGCTTCCACATGGTTCGCAATCGTCTGCAGCCCGTTGACCGCGTCCACGACCGTGACGACACCGTCCAGCCGGAAGTTCTGCGCGATGACCGGATTGCCGAGCACGGATTGCAGCACCGGCGCCGGATCGGCAAGCCCGGTCGTTTCGATGACGACGCGCCTCAGCGGCTTGATGCGGCCGGTCTGCATCCGGTCCATGAGGTCAGCGAGCGTATCGACAAGCTCGCCGCGCACCGTGCAGCAGAGGCACCCGTCGGAAAGCTCGATCACGCCATCGCTCGACGCCTCGACCAGCAGGTGGTCGATCGAGACATCGCCGAACTCGTTGATGATGACCGCGGTGTCGGCGAGGTCGGGATCCTTGAGCAAGCGATTGAGAAGCGTCGTCTTGCCCGCACCGAGAAAGCCGGTGAGGATTGATACCGGCACCACCGGCAATGGACCGTTCATGGCGGACTCCGTCTTAGATCACGCTGACTTCGGGTCGATTCGTCCCGAAATCAAATTTGAGACGCGGGATGCAGCCGCAGGCCGCGCATCCGAATTAGAAAGTCGGGCGAGGAACCGGGATCGGCACGTTGGCGATCGCGGCGACATCACCCTGCCCCGCGACATCGCTGCCGGCCTTGGCAGTCTTGTCGCTGCCGGGGATAAGCCCGGCAAAAGCAAGCTTCAGCGGGCGATTGAGTTCGTGGATATAGGGAGAAAGCAGCTTCTGGCGGCCGGCTTCGTCGCGGCCCTCGCTGCGCACCTTCGCCGCGGCCTTGGAGCAGATCTCCTTGCTGATGTCGGCAACCAAATCGCGATCCTCGCCATAGGGGGCGATCTGCGTCAGCGATTGCTTGCCGGCATCGCTGGTCGTCAGCGCCATCTGCAACAGACGTGCGGACTCGTCGGCCCGGGCACCGAGACTGTCTTCCCCGAGGACCACCGAAAGGACGCTGCGTCCACCGCGCGTCGCTGACGAGACCTGGTTGAAGCCAGAGGCGCAGATAAAGCCGGTCTTCATGCCGTCCGCGCCATCGAAGCGGCCGATGAGCATGTTGTAGTTGGTATAATCCTTCTTGCCGGTGGTGAAACCCTCCAGCGCGAAATAGGAAGCATATTCGGGGAACTCGCGCTTCAATGTGATGGCGAGTACGGCGAGGTCGCGCGCCGTCGTGTACTGCCCCTCACCGGGCAGTCCGTTGGCATTGATGAAATGCGACGAGGTCATGCCGATACGGCGTGCCTCGGCATTCATCCGCTCGATGAAAGCTGCTTCCGATCCGCCGACCGTTTCCGCGATGGCAACGGCGATGTCATTTGCCGATTTCACCAGCATCATCTTCAGCGCGCTGTCGAGCGTCATCGCCTGGCCGGGCTTGTAGAACATCTTGCTCGGCGGCTCGGATGCAGCGTTCTTCGTCATCACGACCGGGCTTTCCAGCGTCAACTGTCCCGTCTTGATCGCCCGAAACGTCGTGTAGGCCGTCATCAGCTTGGTCAGCGACGCCGGGTACCATCTCTTGAAGATGTCCTGATGCTCGTAGACCTTAAGTGAATTGATGTCGACGACCAGCCGCGGATTGGCAGATGCGGGAAGCACCGCCGCCAGAAATGCCGTACAGGCCCCCGCGAGAACGCCCATCGCCCTCGCCCGGCCATGTCCCAAGAATCCACCTGTCACCACAATCCGACCTCGAAATTCCGCAGTTGCCTCGCCTCGTCCCGGTATTTAGCCTATATGGCGAGGAGATGGCAAAGCCCAATCCATGGCTGCCGCGCCAATCCACTGCGCCTTAGTGCCCGAACCGACAGGACGACCCTATGCCGATTCTCAACCGCGCCGCCGAACTCCAGAACGAAGTCACCGAATGGCGGCGCCACCTGCACAGGAACCCCGAACTTCTGTTCGCGGTGGAAAATACGGCAGCCTTTGTGGAAAGGAAACTGAAGGAATTCGGCGTTGACGAAATCGTGACCGGCCTCGGCCGAACCGGTGTCGTCGGCATCATCCGCGGCAATCTTGGCGCCGGCCGCACGATCGGGCTGAGAGCCGACATGGACGCCCTGCCGATTACCGAGACGAGCGGCAAGCCCTGGGCGTCGACGACCGCCGGCAAGATGCACGCCTGTGGTCATGACGGCCATACAGCGATGCTGCTCGGCGCGGCGAAATATCTCGCCGAGACGCGCAATTTCGCGGGCTCCGTGGCGGTCATCTTCCAGCCGGCGGAAGAAGGCGGCGGCGGCGGCAACGAGATGGTCAAGGACGGCATGATGGAGCGTTTCGCGATCGAGGAGGTCTACGGCATGCACAACATGCCGGGCATGCCGGTCGGCCATTTCGGCAGCCGCGTCGGCCCGATCATGGCGTCCACCGACGAGTTCACCATCACCATCAACGGCCGTGGCGGACATGCCGCGCAGCCGCACAAGACGATCGACCCGATCGTGATCGGCGCGCAGATCGTCAACGCACTCCAGACGATCGCCTCGCGCACGGTCGATCCTCTCGGATCCGTCGTCGTCTCGGTCACGAAGTTCAACGCCGGCTTCGCCCACAACGTCATTCCCGAACAGGCGGTGCTCGCCGGAACCGTCCGCACCCTGATGCCGGAGGTGCGCGACACCGGCGAGGCCCGCATCCGCCAGATCGCCGAAAGCATCGCCGGCGCCTATGGTGCGACGGTCAACGTCTGGTATGGCCGCAACTATCCGGTGACCGTCAACCACGCCGATGAGACCGGCCACGCGCTTGCGGCAGCCGCGACGGTTGCCGGCGCCGCCCAGGTCAATGCTTCACTCGACCCGATGATGGGCGGCGAGGATTTCTCCTACATGCTGCTCGCCCGCCCCGGCGCCTTCATCTTCATGGGCAACGGCGACACGGCCGGCCTTCACCATCCGGCCTACGACTTCAACGACGAGGCAATCCCCCATGGGATTTCCTATTGGGTGAAGCTCGCTGAAACGCGACTGGCCGCCTGAGAGACAAAAGCGGGGAGGCGGCGGCAATGCATCAGATCGACAAGACGGATCGCAGAATCCTGAACATTCTGCAGGCGGATGGGCGGATCACCAATCTCGAACTCGCAGACCGCATCGGCCTGTCGCCGACAGCAACCAGCGAAAGGTTGCGGCGCCTGCTGAAGGAAGGCTACGTCTCGGGTTTCGGCGCACGGCTCGACCCGCACAAGCTCGGCTTCGGCCTGCTCGTCTTCATCGAGGTCATGCTGGACAAGACGACGCCGGAAGTCTTCGACCAGTTTGCGATCGCCATCAAGCAGGCACCCGCCGTGCTGGAGTGCCACATGGTCGCCGGCGGCTTCGACTATCTGGTCAAGACCCGCTTCGAGGACATGACCGCCTACCGCAACTTCCTCGGGCAGGTGCTCTGGACGCTGCCAGGCGTCAAGGAAACCCGCACCTACGCGGTCATGGAAGAGATCAAGAACGACGGTCCGCTGCCGCTCGTCTGAAGGCGGCAGGCCTGAGCAGCGACATATCCGGACTGCTCAGCGACACCCCCTCTGCCCTGCCGGGCATCTCCCCCACAAGGGGGGAGATCGGCTGGAGCAATCGCCTGCCCCTATAACTGCGAGCACACGATATCCAGAGCCAACAGGCGAACCATTGGTGGAAAGCGGCATCGCCACTTGCCAATCTCCCCCCTTGTGGGGGAGATGCCCGGCAGGGCAGAGGGG
>NZ_WITC01000100.1 GCF_009601505.1 Sinorhizobium terangae | reverse complement strand
AACCGCTCTATCTGTTTGTTTTTGCCGCATTTGTGCGACGTCAGGTGATTCCACCTGACGCGAAAAATGCTCTAGCTGTAGGGCGAGTAGCACTGGCGACGGGGGCCGCCATACGGCTGATAGGTATTGTCCCAGGCGCGATAGGATCGATAGCGCGCATAGCACCAGCGGGTGTGGGCGCTGCCGCCGCCGCCGCCGTAATAACTCGGCCCGGCATATCTCGGCTGGCTCAGCAGACCGCCGACGATCGCACCGGTCGCCAGTCCGCCGATGAAGGCGCCGAAATCGTTGTCGTCGTCATGATGATGATAACGGCGGTGGTAGCGGTTGCGGTAATAGCTACGGCGATAGTCACGATAGTCGCGCCGGTCCGCTCGATAACCACGTCCACAGTAGGGCAAGCGACACTTGCCGCTCTTACGCTCCTCGCCGCGCTCGTAAGGAAACTGCACCCGCTGAATATCAGTGGCCTGCGGCTTTACCACCGGAGTGATCGGAAATGCTTCTGCGGGCGGAACGCTGCTCATCGCCGTTGCCAGCGACAGGGCGACAATTGCTAACGTCTTCATTGGCTTTACCATTTCCTTTCGAGACAGACGGATTCTTTTGGAAAGAAAATGGCTGAAACGGCATTTTGTGCCGTGTTTCGAGTCCCGATCACGATCATTTGATCGCGGCGTTCTGCGCGGTGTAGCCTCGGGATCAGACGCCACCGGGTCGTCCAAGCTCAGGGTAATTGTCGCCCCATTCGCAGATCCGACACGATGTCCGCAGGCTCTCCCAGTCGGGATTTGTAGATCTGATAGTTCTCCATCACCCGCTGCACATAGTTGCGCGTCTCCTGAAAGGGGATGCGCTCGATCCAGTCCACCACCTCGTCGATCGGCATGCCGCGCGGGTCGCCATAACGTTGGAGCCATTCCGGCACGCGGCCCGGGCCGGCATTGTAAGCGATGAAGGTCAGTATATAGGAGCCGCCGAAGCTGTTGATCTGCTCGCCGAGATAATGGGCGCCGAGCGTCGCATTGTAGCCTGCGTCGGTCGTCAGCCGGTCCCTCGAATAGGCGAGGCCGAAGCGGCTTGCGACTCCCTTGGCCGTGCCCGGGAGAAGTTGTAGCAGTCCGCGGGCGTTGGCGGTGGAGACGGCCGCGGGGTTGAAGGCGCTTTCCTGCCGGGCGATCGCATAGGCAAGTGCCTTGCCGGCGCCGGTGATATCGGCGCTGGACGGGATGACGCCGATCGGGAACGCGAGCGCGGCGACATCGATGCCGCGGGCGAAAGCGATCTTGCCAACTTGCAGCGACAGCTGGTGATTGCCCGTCTGTTCCGCTCGCGCCGCAAGCATTGCGAGTTCTCCGGGACTGGTCAGTTCCTCGGCCAGCGACCGGTAAAGGCTGTCCGCGCGCCAGCCGTGGCCTGCGACTTCGAGCCGGGCGATAGCCCGAACGGCCTCGCGGCCTTCGAATCGTGTTCGATCCTCGGGCGTGGGGGAGGGATAGCTCACGTCAAGCGTCCGGCGGCCGAGCCTGGCCGCGGCAAGTTGCCCGTAGAATGTGCCCGGATAGCGTGCCGCTTTGCCAAAATATTCGCTCGAATTGCCGGGTCCACCTGCTTCGGCAGCACGTCCCAGCCAGTACCAGGCGCGCGAGGCCGAGATCGGCCGGCTCGACGCCTCCAGGATCTTCTGGAAATGGCCTGCCGCAGTCGCCGGGTCCTCCAAACCCCGGAGCGCGTACCAGCCGGCATGGAACTCCGCGTCGACAATGTCAGTCGCTTCGGTTGCCGCATGGTTGGCGGCAATGCGATAGGCGCCGCGGAAATCGCCCGCGTCGAGCAGGCCGCGGCTGACGATGCGCTGCTCGATCCACCATTCGCCCGGGTCGACAAGGGCGTCGCCGTCGCGCGGCATTTGGGCGAGAAGCTTGGCCGCCTCCTGGTATTTTTCCTGCTTGCGCAGATGCTCGATGCGGACAAACAGGAAGGCGGGGTCGTTCCGCCACGACGGGTCGACGGCCTCGATCAGCGATGCCGCATTGCCGGTGCCACGGATAACCGCGGCCCAAGCACGATATAGAGATTGCGCTTTGCCGAGGTCGCCGAAGCGCCCCGCCTGTTCGACGCGGCTGCGATAGAGGAGCATCTCCATGCGGCGCTTGTGGTCGGCGGTCGTCAGCAGGTCGGAAAATTCCGAAAGGATCTTTGTTTCGGTGTCCTTGTCGAGCGCGTCCTTCAACCAGATGGCGCGCAGATGCCTTGCCGCCGCTGCCTTTTGCTCTTGGGCCACCAGCGCCCGCGCCAGGATGATTGTTCCCTCCGCCGTTTCGGGCCGGGTAGCCCCGAAGGCGGCGATCACGTCTGGTGCAGGCGGATTCTCCCGGTAGAGCGCCCTTTCCGAATGCGCCCGCAGCGATTTCAACCCGGGCCAGCCCTGAAGCTCCCTCTGTGCCTCGGCGATCTCGTAGGATGGAATGCCCTTCTGCCCGGAAACGGCGATGGCCCAAGTGAGGATATGGCGCTCCAGCGTCCCGGAGGGCATGCCGTCGCGAACCGCGATTGCTTTGGCGGGCTGGCGGTTGGAAAGCGCATCGAGGCCTGTCTTTAAGTCTGAGCCGATCGGCGTGACGGCCGCGGGTATTGCACTGGTGAGGTCCTTGGTCGCGGTGCGTCCCGCCTTGCCGGCCGAGCCAGGCTTGTTCGCCGGTACCGGCGTCCGCGCCTCGCTCGCAGCAGCCGAGGAACCCAGGATCACGGCGCCGATCATGGCGGCGACAGGCAGAAGGAGTGGTCCGCGCATCAAGAGCCCCGTGTATCCCCGTTCATTCTCCGCCGGATCGCCTGCCGAAAAGTTAGCTGCATTAATCGATGACCGCAAATGGGTGCACTATTTTCGCGGGGCCGTTCCAGCCTTGCTTTGAGCTGGCCGAACTGCCTCTCGTGCTGTCGCTTGGGTGAAAACCGACATGAAATGCGTCGTCACGACGCTTGCCGCAACCACGTCACATGATTATGGTGCGGCAGTTTTCTAACCGTCGATTGCGGCCAAAGCGTGGGAGTTTCCTGCTCCTTACGGCCGTCAGGAGTTGTGCATGTTCAAGGGTTCCATTCCCGCACTCGTAACACCGTTCACCGCCACCGGCTCGGTAGACGCGGATAGTTTCGTCGCGCATGTGGAATGGCAGATAAAAGAAGGCAGCCACGGGCTGGTGCCGGTGGGCACCACCGGGGAATCGCCGACCTTGTCCCACGATGAGCACAAGAAGGTCGTCGAGCTCTGCGTTGAAGCAGCAGCCGGACGTGTGCCTGTCATTGCCGGAGCAGGCTCCAACAACACGACCGAAGCAATCGAGCTTGCGCAGCATGCGGAGAAGGCGGGTGCCGATGCCCTTCTGGTCGTGACGCCCTACTACAACAAGCCGACGCAGAAAGGTCTCTTCGCCCACTATGGCGCAATCGCCGAAAGCGTGAAGCTGCCGATCGTAATCTACAATATTCCCGGTCGTTCGGTCGTCGACATGAGCGTCGAGACGATGGCCGCGCTGGCAAAGGCCTATCCGACGATCATCGGCGTCAAGGATGCCACCGGCAAGATCGAGCGTGTCTCGGAGCAGCGCATGGCCTGCGGCCCAGAGTTCGTGCAGCTCTCCGGGGAGGATGCGACGGCCCTTGGCTTCAACGCGCATGGTGGTGTTGGCTGCATTTCCGTGACTGCCAACGTCGCGCCGCGTCTTTGCGCGGAATTTCAGGAAGCGACGCTTGCCGGTCAATTCGCCAAGGCGCTTGAGTATCAGGACAAATTGATGCCGCTCCACAAAGCTATCTTCATGGAGCCTGGCCTCTGCGGCGCAAAATATGCACTCCATCGCCTGGGGCGGATGAGCCGCGCCGTCCGATCGCCGCTCCTGGCGACGCTTGAGCCGGGCACGGAAGCGGCGATCGATGCTGCGCTCCGGCATGCGGGATTGATGAACTGATGGCCCCCAAAGGCAGCCAGCGTACGGTCAAGAAAGTCGTGGCGGAGAATCGCAAGGCCCGCTTCAACTACGAGATCGTCGATACCTACGAAGCCGGCCTTGTGCTGACCGGCACGGAGGTCAAGTCGCTGCGCGAAGGAAAGGCCAACATTTCGGAGTCCTACGCCACCGATGAGGGCGGTGAGATCTGGCTGATCAACTCCTATCTGCCGGAATATTTGCAGGCCAACCGCTTCAACCACGAAACGCGCCGGCGCCGCAAACTGCTGTTGTCGAAGCGGGAAGTGAATCGGTTGCAGGGTGCCGTCAACCGCGAAGGCATGTCGCTGATCCCGTTGCGGATTTATTTCAATGACCGCGGGCGGGCAAAGCTGGAGCTAGCGCTGGGCAAGGGCAAGAAGTTGCACGACAAGCGCGAGACCTCCAAGGAACGCGATTGGAACCGGCAAAAGAACCGCCTGCTTAAGGAGCGCGGCTGAACTGGCCGGCGAGGGGGGCGCTTGCGCCGCCCTTTGCATGAATTCCTGATCTTAAAGCTCGACGTCGTCGGAGACAGGCTCGACGGTGCGCGGCGTGCGTTCCGAGGGCTCGCGGCCAATCTCGCTTCTAAGCGTAACAAGGTCGATGAAGTGATCCGCCTGGCGTCGCAGATCGTCTGCGATCATCGGCGGCTGGGTCGACATGGTCGAGACCACCGAAACCTTGCGGCCCTTGCGCTGCAACGCTTCGACAAGAGTGGTGAAGTCGCCGTCGCCCGAGAAGATGACGAGATGATCAACCGTTTCCGACTGCTCCATGGCGTCGATCGCCAGCTCGATATCCATGTTGCCCTTGATCTTGCGTCGCCCGAGCGAGTCGGTGAACTCCTTGGCCGGCTTGGTGATGACCTTGTAGCCGTTGTAGTCCAGCCAGTCGATCAAGGGACGGATCGACGAATATTCCTGGTCTTCGATAAGCGCGGTATAATAGTAGGCCCTGAGCAGATATCCGCGTTTCTGGAATGCTTTCAGCAGCTTGCGATAGTCGATGTCGAAACCGAGACTTTTCGATGCGGCGTAGAGATTGGCGCCGTCTATGAAAAGTGCGATTTTCTCGCGGGGATCGAACATCGTAATTTCCTTTTTCATGCCCGGCGCAATTTCGACCTCCCGAGGGAAGCGTGCGCGAAAATAGGTGGATTACATTAATAATTGCTGATATTGCAAATAATGTAAGTTATACCACGCATTAATCCAAGCAGCGCACGGCGCATATAGCTAGTTTTAGCAGTTGCTGCAGATCGTCCACACTTCAATTTCCGATTGCTGCTGCACATTCGACCATTGTATCGTGCAATGCAATCGGCATGTGTGGTCACGCTTGCGGCGCGTACATGGTGTATTCTACCATGTGTCATAGGTGGATGTGAGCACCGAATGCAGGAAAAACTTGAACTTATGCTGTTTTGATTGTATCCGAGCGGCTAATTCCAGAAATCGGAGCCAATGAGGCCGTCAAGCGACGGCTGTTCCGGTCTCGTGTCGTTTAATCCGTGCAGCGGCAACGCCGCCGCGCTTTGAGTCGCAAAGGACAGGCTATGGCCCGCGTCACCGTCGAAGATTGCATTGACAAAGTCGACAACCGTTTCGAGCTTGTATTGCTCGCCAGTCACCGCGCACGCCTGATTTCTCAGGGTGCCGCTATCACCGTTGATCGCGACAACGACAAGAACCCTGTCGTGGCGTTGCGCGAGATCGCCGACGAGACCCTCTCGCCCGGCGATCTGAAGGAGGACTTGATCCACTCGCTGCAGAAGCATGTCGAGGTGGACGAGCCCGAGCCGGATCCGGCTTCGCTGACCCAGCCGGAAGCGGCCGCCGCTTTCGCGGACGCAGCGGAAGAGGAAGATCAGCCGGAGGCGCTGACCTTCGACCGCATGTCCGAAGAAGAACTGCTTGCGGGCATCGAAGGTCTTGTGCCTCCGGAAAAGAGCGACGACTACTAAGATCCGTTCCGGAACGCATGTTCCGACGTGTTTTCAAAGCAGTGCGCCACTCCTATGATTGGCGCACTTTTTTGTTTGCCTTTTCCCACGGAGCCGCCAGCGGATGATGCGCCAATACGAGCTCGTTGAGCGCGTGCAGAAATACAAGCCCGACGTCAATGAAGCCCTGCTGAACAAGGCTTACGTCTATGCCATGCAGAAGCACGGCCAGCAGAAGCGGGCAAGCGGCGATCCCTACATCTCCCATCCGCTCGAAGTGGCAGCCATTCTCACAGAGATGCATCTGGACGAGTCCACGATCGCGGTTGCCCTGCTGCACGATACGATCGAGGACACGACCGCGACGCGCCAGGAGATAGACGATCTCTTCGGCGAAGACATCGGTGCGCTGGTCGAGGGCCTGACCAAGATCAAGAAGCTCGATCTCGTCACCAAGAAGGCGAAGCAGGCCGAAAACCTGCGCAAACTCTTGCTTGCCATCTCGGACGACGTTCGCGTCCTGCTCGTCAAGCTTGCCGACCGGCTGCACAACATGCGCACGCTCGACCATATGTCGCCGGAGAAGCGCGCACGCATTTCCGAAGAGACCATGGACATCTATGCGCCGCTGGCCGGACGCATGGGCATGCAGGACATGCGTGAGGAGCTCGAGAACCTCGCTTTCCGCCATATCAACCCGGAGGCCTACGAGACGGTCACGAGGCGGCTGCAGGAACTGTCTGAGCGCAACGAGGGCCTGATCAAGAAGATCGAGGAGGAACTGAGCGAGCTGCTGCAGGCCGAGGGCCTGAAGGAGGCGCTGGTCAAGGGACGCCAGAAGAAGCCCTATTCGGTCTTCCGAAAGATGCAGTCGAAATCGCTTTCTTTCGAGCAACTGTCGGATGTCTGGGGCTTCCGCATCATTGTCGACGATATTCCCTCCTGCTACCGGGCGCTCGGCATCGTGCACACGCGCTGGCGTGTCGTCCCGGGTCGCTTCAAGGACTATATTTCGACGCCGAAGCAGAATGATTACCAATCGCTGCACACGACGATCATCGGCCCGTCGCGCCAGCGTATTGAACTGCAGATCCGCACGAAACGCATGCACGATATCGCGGAATACGGCATCGCCGCGCACGCGCTCTACAAGGATCGCGACGCCGTGGCGGCGGATGCGCCGCGATCACCGACGTCGAACGCCTATTCCTGGCTTCGCCGCACGATCGAAGCATTGGCGGAAGGCGACAATCCCGAGGAGTTCCTGGAGCACACGAAGCTCGAGCTGTTCCAGGACCAGGTATTTTGCTTCACCCCCAAGGGGCAGCTGATCGCACTGCCGCGCGGCGCTACACCGATCGATTTCGCCTACGCCGTGCATACGAATATCGGCGATACCTGCGTCGGCGCCAAGATCAACGGCCGCATCATGCCGCTGGTCACACGCCTCAACAACGGTGACGAGGTCGAGATCATCCGCTCCGGCATTCAGGTCCCGCCGCCCGCGTGGGAGGAGATCGTCGTTACCGGCAAAGCGCGCGCTGCCATCCGTCGCGCGACGCGAGCCGCCGTCCGCAAGCAATATGCCGGTCTCGGCTACCGCATTCTGGAGCGGACCTTCGAACGTGCCGGCAAGAGTTTTTCGCGCGAGGCGCTGAAGCCCGCCTTGCACAGGCTGGGGCAGAAAGAAGTCGAGGACGCCATCGCGGCCGTCGGACGGGGCGAACTGTCCTCGCTTGACGTCCTGCGCGCCGTATTCCCCGATCATCAGGACGAGCGCGTCACGGTAAAGCCCAGCGCGGACGACGGCTGGTTCAATATGCGCAGCGCCGCAGGAATGGTCTTCAAGCTCCCCGGCCGCACGAAAGAGATGGTCGAAGCGCAACAGGTCGAAGGGCCGGAAGCACTACCGATCCGCGGGCTTTCCGGCAATGCCGAGGTGCACTTCAGTCCGGCCGGCGCCGTTCCGGGCGACCGCATCGTCGGCATCATGGACAGCGACAAGGGGATTACCATTTACCCGATCCAGTCGCCGATCCTGCAAAAGTTCGATGACGAGCCGGAGCGCTGGATCGATGTGCGCTGGGATCTCGACGAGGCGAACAACAGCCGGTTCATAGCCAGGATCGCGGTCAGCGCGCTGAACGAACCTGGCACGCTCGCGGAGATCGCCCAGGCGATCGCGACGAGCGATGTCAACATTCGTTCGCTCTCCATGGGACGGGTTGCGGCGGATTTCAGCGAGTTGCAATTCGACCTCGAAGTCTGGGATCTGCGTCAGTTGAACCACCTGATCGCCCAGCTCAAAGAGTTGCCGAGCATTTCCATGGTCAAGCGGCTCTTCGAATAGTGACGTCACGAAGCCTGCGAGGAGCAGTCCGCCGGCCATCGCCATTGTTCCGCGGCGGCGGTTGGCGGTCGTGTCATTGAGTCGCGCCTCGGTGACGCCGATGGACACTGCGTTCCGAAGGATATGATTTCTATGCAATGTGCCCAAGGAATGGGCAGACGGCAGGGTGGAACGTCGCGTGTCATGCGTCACATGCATGGCTGCCGCCTCATCCTGGCGCTGGTGGGGCGCGGGTCGCCAAACTATCTTTTGCTTGGGAGGTAAACGAAGAGGTTTGCCATGTTCAAGCAGTTGGAGAAACTCACCCGTGCCCTGCACATTCCGACCGTTCAAGAGCGTGAGACCGCCTATCTGAACGGCTCCGTCGATCGCATCGATCTCGAATACCGCCAGCGCCAGATCGATCGCGGTCTGTTCCGCAACAGCTTCTGAGTTTGCTGTGCTGACCTTCAGGGCGCACTTCACGATAAGCTATGCGTCAATCGAATAGCTCCGTTGCAGGTCTCGCGGTGCGGTGCATCACTTGCCTGCGACGGACATGACGCCTATCTTGCGGCCCACAACGGGGCGGAGGCGCTTTGGTCGTGCCCATGGCCGCTTCGAGACGCGATCATGACGGCATAATGTTATTCAGGCGCAGAAAACCGGTTACGATTTCCGAAAGGCTTCGCGCGCTGTTGTGGCCGCGCAAAGGTCTCTCGCGCGGGCTGCGCTACGTTGCGTTGCGCATTCTGCGCCTGTCTTCCTCTCCGCACTCGATCGCGGTCGGGGTTGCGGCGGGCGCCGCATCGTCATTTACGCCGTTCTTCGGCCTTCACATCGTACTTGCCGTCGTCCTCGCGTCGATTTTTTCCGGCAATCTTGTTGCGGCTGCGATCACGACGGCGCTCGCCAACCCGATCACCATTCCGGTCATCCTGACGGCATCCTATGAGATCGGCACGGTGCTGACGGAGCCGCAGGATGGCACCGCTGTCAGCGGCGCGGAGATTGGCGATATGGTCGAGCGCCTGGAACTGACGGAGCTCTGGGGGCCGGTCTTCAAGCCGATGCTCATCGGCTCGCTTNGCTTCCGCTCGCCATTACCGGCGCGCTTGTTTTCTATCCGCTCGCCTATCAGGCCGCGCGCCTTTTCCAACAGCGGCGCCGGCGAGCGCGTTCCCAAACGGTCGGACGCTCCTCATGATCATCGGCATCGGCAGCGATCTCATCGATATCCGCCGCATAGAGAGCTCGCTCGAACGTTTCGGCGAACGCTTCGTCAATCGGTGCTTCACGGACATCGAGATCGCAAAATCGGACGGACGCAAGAACCGCGCAGCGTCCTATGCCAAGCGCTTTGCCGCCAAGGAGGCCTGCTCGAAAGCGCTTGGGACCGGTTTGGCCCAAGGGGTTTTCTGGAAGGACATGGGCGTCGTCAACATGCCCGGCGGAAAGCCGACGATGCAATTGACAGGCGGCGCGGCCGAGAGGCTCCAGAAAATATTGCCCGCCGGTCATCGTGCCGCGATCCATCTGACGATCACGGACGACTTCCCGCTCGCACAAGCCTTCGTGATTATCGAGGCGCTGCCCGTTGCCCCGGTGGAGGGAACGGTTTAGAGCATTCTGCTGAAAAGCGGACCGACGATCGCTTGAAGCGCGGAGTTCCGGCAACATATAGGATCGAATTGCGTGGCGACGCGCAACCCGGAGCCAGACGCGCGAGTATCGGGCATCCGGATCAGGATGACAAAGGAAGACAGCAGCGTGGCAGAAAAGACAGAAACGAAGCAGAGCGGCCTCTGGGAGAATGTCAAGGTCATCATCCAGGCGCTGCTGTTGGCGGTCGTCATCCGAACAGTCTTCTTCCAGCCCTTTACGATCCCGTCGGGTTCGATGATGCCAACCCTGCTTGTCGGCGATTACATTTTCGTGAACAAGTTTGCCTACGGCTATTCGAAGTACTCGATACCGTTCTCGCCTGATCTCTTCAGCGGGCGGATTTTCGCGAGCGAGCCGAAGCGCGGCGATATCGTTGTCTTCCGCTTTCCGCCGAATCCCGACATCGACTACATCAAACGTCTCGTCGGACTTCCGGGTGACCGGATCCAGGTGAGGAACAGCATCCTCTATGTCAATGACAAGCCTGTGGACCGCGTTCCGGCTGGCGCATTCCGCGCCGACGACCAGTACGACACTGGCGGCGATGTGCCGGTCTACCGTGAGACGATGGACAACGGCGTTTCCTACGACACGCTCGACCAGTTTCCGGATTCGCGCGGCGACAACACGCGTGAGTTCATTGTCCCCGAGGGTCACTATTTCATGATGGGCGACAACCGAGACAATTCCGCCGATAGCCGCTTCGACGTCGGCTTCGTACCGGCGGAGAACCTGGTGGGCCGCGCCAGCCTGATCTTCTTCTCGCTCGGCAACGACACGTCGTTCCGCGAAGTCTGGAAATGGCCGGCAAACCTGCGTTACGACCGCCTGTTCAAGGTCGTCGAATGATGAAGGGGCGATCGCTGAGCGCGGAGGATCGGGCAAGGCTCGAGGCCGTGATCGGTTATCAGTTCTCGGAGAAGGAACGCCTGGACCGGGCACTTACCCATTCCAGCGCCCGCAGCGCCAAGGGCAGCAACTACCAGCGTCTCGAATTCCTGGGGGATCGGGTTCTGGGCCTGTGCGTTGCCGAGCTCTTGTTTCAGACCTTTCGCGACGCGAACGAGGGAGAACTTTCGGTCCGACTGAACCAACTGGTCAGCGCGGAAAGTTGCGCGAAGGTCGCCGATGACCTCTCGCTGCACGAGTTCATCCGCACCGGTTCGGATGTGAAGAAGATCACCGGCAAGCACATGATGAATGTGCGCGCCGATGTGGTAGAGTCGCTGATCGCCGCAATCTATCTCGATGGCGGCCTGGAGGCGGCGCGCCGCTTCGTGCTGCTTCATTGGACGGACCGGGCGGCCAGCGCCGACGGCGCCCGTCGCGATGCGAAAACTGAATTGCAGGAATGGGCGCACGCCAGATTCGGTGTTGCGCCGAAATACAGGACAGATGATCGCTCCGGCCCCGATCACGACCCGCGCTTCACGGTGACGGTCGAGGTTGCGGGTCTTCAACCGGAGACGGGAACCGATCGCTCCAAACGCGGCGCCGAACAGGTCGCCGCGACACGATTGCTGGAGCGTGAAGGCGTTTGGCAGCAGAAGCCTGCCGGAAATTGACGGAAGCTATGACGGATATGGAACATGATACGGCCGCTGCCGGCGCGCCGACCCGCTCGGGTTTCGTGGCGCTGATCGGCGCCACCAATGCTGGGAAATCGACGCTCGTTAATCGCCTCGTCGGTGCGAAGGTATCGATCGTCAGCCACAAGGTGCAGACGACGCGCGCCATCGTGCGTGGTATCGCCATCCACGACAACGCGCAGATTGTCTTCATGGATACGCCCGGCATCTTCAAGCCGCGGCGCAGGCTCGACCGCGCTATGGTGACGACTGCCTGGGGCGGCGCCAAGGATGCCGATCTGATCATGCTGCTGATCGACAGCGAGCGCGGGTTGAAGGGGGACGCAGAGGCGATCCTCGAAGGCCTGAAGGAAGTTCCGCAGCCGAAGATCCTGGCGCTCAACAAGATCGATCAGGTTCGTCCGGAGGATTTGCTGAAGCTCGCGGCTGCGGCAAACGAGATGGTCAAGTTCGAGCGCACTTTCATGATCTCAGCGCTTTCCGGCTCCGGCTGCGACGATGTCATGGACTATCTTGCGAGCGCGCTGCCCGAGGGGCCTTGGTACTACCCGGAGGATCAGATCTCGGATCTACCGATGCGCCAGCTTGCCGCCGAGATCACCCGCGAGAAACTGTTCCTCCGGCTGCATCAGGAACTCCCCTATGCCTCCCACGTCGAGACGGAGAAATGGGAGGAGCGCAAGGACGGTTCGGTGCGCATAGAGCAGGTGATCTATGTCGAGCGCGACAGCCAAAAGAAGATCGCGCTCGGCAAGGGAGGAGAGGCGATCAAGGCAATCTCCACCGCGGCGCGCAAGGAAATCTCGGAAATCCTCGAGCAACCCGTGCACCTTTTTCTGTTCGTAAAGGTGCGCGAGAACTGGGGTGACGATCCCGAGCGCTTCCGCGAAATGGGGCTCGAATTCCCGCGATGACGGCCGACTACAGCGCCGTGCGTCCTAAAGGACGCACGGCGCTGTAAAACATGCAGCAGGCTGCACTCATTCCCGATTGGCCTGGTGGTTGGTCGCCGCCATCCGTTTTCCGAGAAGCGGAGCGATCGTTTCCGCCCGGTTGGTCCAGACGTAGCCCGCGAAATTCTGGGGAACGAGCGTCAAGTCGTCTGCACTGTCGATGCCAGAGGTAAAATCGCCGCCACCATAGCGTCCGAGAAGGATGACCTCGCTTCCGACGTCTCTCATGCGCGCGGCGAAACGGTTGGGCCAGCCCCAAAGGAACGGCGCGTAGTTGGCGGGCACGACGATAAGCGTGTTGCGGCAAGCTTCCGGTACGATGCTAGTCCAGCCGTAGGCGGCATAGCGGCCAAGGCAGGCAAGCGTGGACTGCTTGTCATAGCCGCGCAAGCCGGGAACCAGCCGCAAGGTTTCCTGCGTCGGTGCGGTGCCGCCATAGACGCCGAAGACGGATTTCCGCCATTCGGGATGCGCGCGCAACAGGACCGCCAGTGTTGCGCCTTCCGCCCGCCGTTCGCTCTTGAAATTGATGAGGAAACGGCCGTGGGGCAGGGCGGTGAATACTTCCGTCAAGGTTGGCATCTGGCCTTGTGCGTGGCCGCGGAAGGGAAAGGTCTTGCCGCCGTCGGCCGTGTAGCCGTAGCCGATGTCGAGCGTCTTCAGTTTCGACATCGGCGTCTCCTCGGTCACGCCTGTCCCGTCCGTACGGCAGTCGAGCGTCCAGTCGTGGAACACGGCAAATTCGCGATCCGGGGTCAGGTGAACATCGAGTTCCACGACCTCCGCGCCGCTGTCCATCGCCGCTTGCATGGAGGCGATCGTGTTTTCGAGATAGGCGTGACGCGGCGGTTCGATCCGCTTGGCCGTACACGTATCGTTTTCCACTCCGTCCGGTTGGAACACCTGATGAATGCCGCGATGCGCAAGGATTTTCACAGCGCCTGACGGCGGCGTCACCAACGTGGATGTATTTAGAAACCAGAGGGCGGCAGCAATGGCAAACACCGCAACGATGAGCTTCTTCATCGTGACTTCTCCTCTGGCAGCCGCTTCACCCGGCAACGTGGCCGGAGGATGAAGCGAACGCAGGCACATGGAATGCGAACGATCTGTCTCCTCCGCGCGCGATTGACCGGAAATCAACCCTGTGGAACCTAAGCCATCGGTGCCGGTTTTGGCAACGCCTGCAGGAGGACTCTCATGCCGCAGCTCGTCGATGGAAAGTGGGTCAAGGGTGACGTCGCCGCGAGCGAGATGAAGGACGGTGCCTTCCATCGTGAACCGACGCGGTTCCACAACTGGCTCACGCCCGACGGACGGGCCGGTCCGGATGGGCAACCGGCGCTGACCGCGGAGGCCGGGCGCTACCGGCTGTTCGTTTCTTATCTGTGCCCCTGGGCTTCACGCACGATCGCCATGCGCAACCTCAAGGGCCTCGAAGCCATAGTCGGCTTGACAGTCGCCGACCCCGTTCTGGGTGAAGATGGTTGGACCTATGACCAGCCTGTCGACGCCGGCGTGCGGGTCGGAGAGATTCGATACCATCATCAGCTCTATACGGCGAGCGATCCGCATTACACCGGCAAGGTCTCGGTACCGGTGTTGTGGGACATGAAGGAAGGTCGCATCGTCAACAACGAATCGGCCGACATCATTCGCATCCTCAATTCGGCATTCGACCATCTGACCGGCCATCGCCTGGATTTCTATCCGGCCGCCCTGCGCGCGGAGATCGATCGTTGGAACGAGCCGATCTATGCCCGCGTCAACAATGGCGTCTATCGCGCCGGTTTCGCCAAGACGCAGGCAGCCTATGACGAGGCGGTTTTCGGCCTGTTCGACATGCTCGACGAACTCGAGCAGCATCTTGCTCAGAACCGATATGTTGCCGGCGCCTACCTCACTGAGGCGGATATCCGGCTCTTCGTCACGCTGATCCGCTTCGATGTCGCGTATCACGGCGCCTTCAAGTGCAACATCCGCCGGATCGAGGATTACCCGTCGCTGTCGAACTATATGCGTGAGATCTATCAGTGGCCGGGCATTCGCGAGTCTGTGCGCATCGATCACATCAAGCGTGGTTACTACGGCATCCGCCATGTCAATCCGACCGGAATCGTTCCGGCGGGACCGATGCTCGATCTCGATCGCCCGCACGATCGCACACGTCTCCGCGGCCTCGGTGTGTTCGGCAGTTAAAGCGAGCGGCGGTCTGTCGCCGACGCACTCCCGACTGACGCGGGGAGCGCAAAGCCGCTTTTCTTCGAATTTACTAAGGAAGCAAATCTTTGAGGGGCCACAAAGAACCCCATTGATAAACTGTGGAACGCCGCTAAGTTAATGGAAGTTCTGATGGATAGGAGCCCGGTGGGGCCAGCCTGACGAAATTCCCGGCGTGTGGTGACCCTGCGGTGCCCTGCCTGCCGGAAGCCGTGGGGCTGCAGCCAAGTCGGTTCTAGCTTTTCAGGATGCGTCGGCGCCGTTTCTTGAAGTGCATGCCTGCACGCATATCCTCCAAAAGCCGATCGAACCGCCCAAGCGTCTCCTGTGCGGAAGGACGTAATGTCCGTGTAGGTCTGATGCTGAGGTAGGATATGAATGCGGCATTGTTGAACATGCTCCGCCGCCTTGTCCAAAAGGGCAAGCTGACGGTTGTTTTCTCATCAGGTGAAGAGGTTGTCCTCGGCGATGGCACGGGGAAACCTGCCACCATACGGATCGCCGATGCCAGGGCTGAAAAAGCGATCGCGCGCGACCCCGGTCTTAAGTTCGGTGAAATGTATATGGACGGTCGCGTCCTCATCGAGGAAGGCGATATCTTCGATGTGCTGTCCATTGCCAAGAGCAATGACCTCGCAAACGCCGCGACCTTCCGGAATTCGATCGTGGCGCTGCTGCATGTACTGCGTCAGCAACTCAAGAGCCGGCTTCCCGTCAACCGCAATCGTCGCAACGTCGCCCATCACTACGATCTCGACGGGAAGCTCTTCAATCTCTTCCTCGATGAGGATTGGCAATATTCCTGCGCCTATTTCCATCCGCCGGGAATTTCGCTCGATGAGGCCCAGCGCGCCAAGAAGCGGCACATCGCGGCGAAGCTCTTGCTCGAGCCCGGCCAGAAGGTGCTCGAGGTCGGTTCCGGCTGGGGCGGCATGGCGATGTATCTCGCCGAATCGTCCGGCGTCGAGGTCACCGGCATCACGCTGAGCGAGGAGCAACTGAAGGTTTCGCGCGAGCGCGCGGAGCGACGCGGACTGGCCGATCGCGTGCGCTTCGAGCTTCAGGACTACCGTACGATGGAGGGGCGGCAATTCGACCGCATCGTCTCCGTCGGCATGTTCGAGCACGTGGGCATCGGCAACTACGGCAACTTTTTCCGCAAGATGAAGGAACTGCTGAAACCCGAAGGTGTGATGCTGCTTCACTCTATCGGCCAGATCTACAAGCCCTGGGCCACCAATCCCTGGATCGAGAAGTACATCTTCCCAGGCGGTTACATCCCGGCTCTCTCCGAAGTGCTGCCGTCCGTCGAGAGCACCCGGTTGCTCGTCAAGGATATCGAGATTCTGCCGATGCACTACGCCTGGACGCTGCGAGCCTGGCGTGAGCGCTTCGTGGCGAAACGCGAGGAGGCGATCCGGCTCTACGACGAACGCTTCTTCCGGATGTGGGAATTTTATCTCGCAGCTTCGGAAACTGCCTTTCTCTACGACAAGCATTTCGTCTTTCAGTTGCAGCTCTCACCGTCGCTGGGATCGGTGCCGGTCTCGCGGGACTATATCGCTCAGAAGGAACGCGAACTGCTCGAATTCGAGAGAACCCGCCGGCGATTGGAACTGGTCGCAGTCTAGAGCGGGCATGGGCGCCGCTCATCCTGCCGCCCCTTCTCCTCCAGCCTGGGAGAAGCGGAGGCAGAGCGCCTCCGGTGAGCAGAGCGCCAGGCATCCCCCTGCCATCTTCTGTGGAGTTCGGTGACAGAGCATCGGCCTTCACTTGGCCTTGATGATCTGCGTCAGTATGGTCCGCTTCGAAACAGCATACGGAACGCAGAATGACCGCAAAGCCCATTGCCGCCATCATCGCCAGCGAGATCAGGGCAACAGCCGCACAGGTTGCCGCTGCCGTCGATCTGCTCGACGCGGGAGCAACGGTGCCCTTCATTGCCCGCTATCGCAAGGAGGTCACCGGCGGCCTCGACGACACGCAGTTGCGCGTGCTTTCGGAACGGCTCACCTATCTGCGCGAACTCGAGGCGCGTCGGAACTCGATCCTCGAGTCGATCCGCGGCCAGGACAAGCTCACCGATGATCTCGAGCGCAAGATCGCCGGCGCCGTCACCAAGGCGGAGCTCGAAGACATCTATCTGCCCTATAAGCCGAAACGGCGGACCAAAGCCGAAATCGCCCGGGAGCGGGGCCTTGGACCGCTGGCGGAGGCAATTCTTGCAGATCGGTCGGTCGCGCCGTCTGACCGGGCCGGAGCGTTCCTGTCGGCCGATGTGGCGGACATCAAGGCGGCGCTCGACGGCGCCCGCGACATCATTGCCGAAGGCATGACCGAAAATGCCGACCTTTTGGGGCGTCTGCGCAACTACATGAAGGATGCGGCCTACCTGCGCGCCAGAGTGGTCGACGGCAAACAGGAAGCGGGTGCGAAATTCTCGGACTATTTCGATCATTCGGAACGGTGGGCGACCGCACCCGGCCATCGCGCGCTTGCGATGCTGCGCGGCTGGAACGAGGAGGTCCTCTCGGTCGATATCGTCGTCGACCAAGACGACGCGTCGCCGATGAAACCGGTCGAGCGCATGATTGCGGCCGCCTACAATGTCGGCGCGCACCTGCCGGGCGACAAATGGCTCGCGGACGTGATCGGCTGGACTTGGCGGGTGAAGCTTTCCATGTCGCTCTCGCTGGACCTGATGCGTGAGTTGCGGGAACGGGCGGAAGAAGAGGCAATCCGCGTCTTCGCGCGCAATCTAAAGGATCTGCTGCTTGCCGCACCCGCCGGCTCGCGGGCGACGATGGGGCTTGATCCGGGCATCCGCACCGGGGTCAAGGTCGCGGTAGTAGACGGCACAGGCAAATTGCTCGACACGACAACGGTCTATCCGTTCCCACCGAAGAACGACATTCGCGGCACCCAGGCGGAACTCGCTTCGCTCATCCGCAAGCACAAGGTCGAACTTGTTGCCATCGGCAACGGCACCGGCAGCCGCGAGACCGAGAAGCTCGTGGCCGACATGCTTGCGCAGCTGCCGGCGCCGAAACCCACAAAGGTCATCGTCTCCGAGGCAGGCGCCTCGGTATATTCCGCGTCCGAAACGGCGGCGGCCGAATTTCCCACCCTCGACGTCTCGCTGCGCGGTGCCGTTTCGATCGCCCGGAGATTGCAGGATCCGCTCGCCGAGCTCGTCAAGATCGAGCCGAAATCGATCGGCGTCGGTCAATACCAGCACGACGTCGACCAGTCGAAGCTCAGCCGCTCGCTCGACGCGGTCGTCGAAGATGCGGTGAACGCCGTCGGCGTCGATCTCAACACCGCCTCGGCATCGCTGCTGGCGCGCGTATCTGGTCTCGGCAAATCCTCTGCGGAAGCGATCGTCGCGCACCGCGACGCGACTGGCCCTTTTTCCAGCCGTCAGCAGCTATTGAAGGTGTCGCGCCTTGGTGCCCGGACCTTCGAGCAATGCGCCGGCTTTCTGCGAATACCGAACGGAACCGAGCCGCTCGATGCGTCCTCGGTGCACCCGGAGGCCTATGGTGTCGCGAAAAAGATCGTCGCTGCTTGCGGTCGCGACGTCCGGTCACTGATGGGCGACAGCGCTGCCCTGAAGAAGCTCGATCCGCGCGCCTTTGTCGACGATCGTTTCGGCCTGCCGACGGTCAAGGATATTCTTGCCGAGCTCGAAAAGCCGGGCCGCGATCCGCGCCCGAGCTTCAAGACGGCGACCTTTGCCGAGGGCATCGATGACATCAAGGATCTGAAAGTCGGGATGCAACTCGAGGGTACCGTCACGAACGTCGCCGCCTTCGGGGCATTCGTCGACATCGGCGTGCATCAGGATGGCCTCGTCCATGTGTCGCAATTGGCCGACCGCTTCGTCAAGGACCCGCATGAGGTTGTGAAGGCGGGCGATGTCGTGCAGGTGCGTGTCACCGAAGTCGACGTCGCCCGCAAGCGTATAGGTCTTTCGATGCGCAAGGACGGCGGCCGGATAGGGGCCGCGAGGCGAGGGGGCCTGCATCGAGTGGTGCCGGCACCCGCAATGCAGCCGAGCGTCAGCCGCGATCGCAAGCGCCTGCTCAGGGCGCGCTTGGCGCCGCATTGATGGCGGCCTTGAAAGAAAAGTGATCGGGAAAGTGGAACGGCCCAGTGCCAATGATCGTTTGTTCAACATCGACGTTGGCATGGCGGCTTTCAGGTGAACGGTCTATATATTAGTTAATTGAAATATAACCTGCTTTCCGTCATACTCCTCTCGTGGCGACACCGGTCTCGGGTCGCGAGCAGGTGTCGACCATAGAATGCCGGTCCACGGCGGAACAGGTCAGCGGAAATCCTCTTCCGCCGGGAGCCCCCGGCGAAAGGAGGTGCCTCATGGCAGG
The DNA here is from genome assembly GCF_009601505.1 of Sinorhizobium terangae. GTDB lineage: Bacteria > Pseudomonadota > Alphaproteobacteria > Rhizobiales > Rhizobiaceae > Sinorhizobium > Sinorhizobium terangae. The sequence continues at coordinate 107,901 of NZ_WITC01000100.1, read as the reverse complement.
CAATGTGATCCGCGGCCTCACGAGAGCCATCATATTGGCTGTAGCAGTGACGGCGCATCCCTATCCGGCGGACTCGCAGGCGATCGCGAATTGTGCCGAGCGTTCCCAGGTGATTGAGTTTCTTGCGCAGAAGTATGATGAGAAGCCTGCGGCTGTCGGCTTGATCAATCCGCAGGCCGTGATGGAAGTCTTTGCCGCCGACAACGGCAGTTGGACGCTGATCGTGACGGATGTTTCGGGCCGAAGCTGCGTCATCCTCGCAGGAAAAAGCTGGGACTCGATGCCACAGGTGGGCCCGAAGGCGTGAGGACGGAGAGCTTCCGACTGCAGCCGCGCTGTCACGTGACGGCGTGATAAATCCGCCGTCACGTGAAATTTCCTATCCCGGTTTTCCGGAACGTACTCTATCGGTCAATCGGGCCGGCCGATGCTGGCATAGCTGAAACCGTGCCTGGTCACCTCGTCCTTGCGGTAGATGTTGCGCAGGTCGACGAGCAACGGCGTTTTCATGACGTTCTTGAGCCGTGCGAAATCGAGCGCCCGGAATTCGTTCCACTCGGTCACGATGACCAGTGCGTCGGCATCGGCCGCCGCGTCGTAGGGGTCGTTTGCATAATCCATGCCGTCGATCAACTTGCGGGCGTTCTCGACACCCTCCGGATCGTATCCGACGACCTTGGCGCCGACATCCTGCAGGGTCTGTACGATCGCGATCGCGGGGCTGTCGCGCATGTCGTCGGTGTTCGGCTTGAAGGTGAGGCCGAGGACGGCGACTTTGCGCCCGCGCACATCGCCACCTGCGGCGGCAATTACCTTGCGGCCCATGGCACGCTTGCGGTTGTCGTTGATCGCGACGGTCGTCTCGACGAGGCGAACAGGGCTGTCATAGTCCTGGGCGGTCTTGACGAGTGCCAGCGTATCCTTGGGGAAGCACGAGCCGCCATAACCCGGCCCGGCGTGGAGGAACTTCGAGCCTATGCGGCCGTCGAGGCCAATGCCGCGGGCGACATCCTGGACATCGGCACCGACCTTTTCGCACAGATCGGCCATTTCGTTGATGAAGGTGATCTTCATCGCCAGGAAGGCGTTGCCCGCATACTTGATCAGTTCGGAGGTGCGGCGCGTGGTAAAGACAAGCGGCGACTGGTTGAGGTAAAGCGGGCGGTAGACCTCGGTCATGACTTCGCGTGCCCGCTGGTCATTGCCGTTGAGGCCGACGACAATACGATCCGGCCGCTTGAAATCCTCGATCGCTGCGCCCTCGCGCAGGAACTCCGGATTGGAGACGACGGCGACATCGGCTTGCGGATTGGTTTCGCGGATGATGCGCTCGACCTCGTCGCCCGTTCCGACCGGAACCGTCGACTTCGTCACGACAACGGTGAAGCCGGTGAGGTTGGTCGCAATCTCCCGGGCGGCGGCATAAACGTAGGAGAGATCGGCATGCCCGTCACCGCGCCGCGACGGCGTGCCGACGGCGATGAAGATCACATCGCTTTCCGCGACGGCGGACTTGAGGTCGGTCGTAAAGCTCAGGCGTCCCGACGCGACATTGCTGGCGACAAGATGGTCGAGGCCCGGTTCGAAGATCGGGATTTGCCCCTGCTTCAGCGCCTCGATCTTGCCTTCGTCCTTGTCGAGGCAGATCACGTCGTGGCCAAAATCCGCAAAACAGACGCCCGAAACAAGGCCGACATAGCCGGCGCCGATCATCGTGATTTTCATCGGTTCTTCCTTTGTTTGATGGGTATTTCTTGAGGATGTCGGTTAAATAACTTTGTGTATTAAAGGCGAAATAGACCTATTTGCGACCATTTTGGGCCCGATCTGAGGTTTTGCCGCAGCTTCGTTGGTTGACCGGGTCACGCGATCTGGCCGGTCTTACGATAATATGTCTGATACCATTCCGCAAAGCGCGCGATACCCTCCTCGACCGAAATCGACGGCTTGAAATCAGTCAACGCTTCGAGCAGATCCGGTGAAGCGTAGGTGCGGGGTACGTCGCCCTGTTGCATCGGAAGCATGTTGCGGATGGCGGGCCGGCCGACTGCCTTTTCGACCGTTTCGACGAAGGTCATCAATTCGACTGGCTGGCCGCCGCCGATATTGACGACGCGGAACGGCGCCTGATGGGAGAGCGTGTCCTTCGCCTTCGCCGTTACGACGCGATTTTCCTCCGCCGGTGCAACATGCGAAAGCCTGAGGATACCTTCGACGAGATCATCGATATAGGTGAAGTCCCGGCTCATCCGGCCCTCACCGTAGATGTCGATCGGCCGATCGTTGAAAATCGCGTCCACGAACTTGAACAGCGCCATGTCCGGGCGTCCCCATGGGCCGTAAACCGTGAAGAAGCGGAACGCCGTCGTAGGCACCTTGTAGAGATGGGCGTAGCTATGCGCCATCAGTTCCATCGATTTTTTCGTTGCCGCATAGAGCGTCAGCGGCTCGTCGGTCCGGTCCATCTCGGAAAAGGGAATCTTTTCGTTGGCGCCGTAGATCGAGGAAGTTGAGGCGAGCATCAGGTGTTTGGGGCCAATCGCGCGCGCAAGTTCCAGTATGTTCCAGGTGCCGAGGAGGTTCGAGTCGACATAGGCCTTGGGATTTTCGAGGCTGTAGCGAACGCCCGCCTGCGCCGCGAGATGAATGATCACCTCGGGCTCGGCAAGCTCGGCAGCTTGGTCGAGTGCCCGCCGGTCCTCAAGCATCGCGGTCACTGCCTTGAAGCCATTGGAGCGCTTCAGGATCGCGTGGCGCTGCTCCTTGAGCGTCACGTCGTAATAGGGCGTCATGCCATCGAAGCCGACCACGAAATGGCCCTCGTCGATCAACCGCTTGGCGACGTGAAAACCGATGAAGCCTGCCGTGCCAGTAATGAGGTAGCGCACTACGGTATCCCCAAATTGCCTACTGCATGTTCCCTTAAATCGTAGTCGATTAAGGATAAGAACATGCAGCAAATCAAAGTGCTACAGCGTCCTTTGCGCGTCTGACAAGACGCGCGGCGCTGTAGTCGGACAGTTCATACGAAGAAAGCAGAGCGATGGAAAGCCGAATCCGTCACTCGGACGGGCTTTCGAGCCCGCGATGCATGGCCGTGAGGACAGACATCGCGTGGGCCGCATACTGGCTGATCCAGCGATCATGAATGGCCTGGATTGGTAGCGCATTCAAATGGTTCCACCGCTCGCGTCCCTCGCGGTGGACCAGGATCAGGCTCGCATCCTCCAGAACCTTCAGGTGCTGCATCACGGTGCAGCGGTCGAGCTGCGAGAATTGTTCGCAAAGCATGCCGGTCGTCTGGGGTGCGGCTTTCAGGGCGTCCAGCATCTGCCGGCGCAGGCCATTGGCCAGCGCCTTGAAAACGGCATCGTCCTTCGAATCGGTTGACATGTTATATTTTTATAACATATTATTGTGCGACACAATGGCGAGGAGGAAGACATGACCTTGGAATTTCGCGTGAACGGTCGGATCGCCCGTCCTGTCGACGAAGTGTTCGACGCTGTCGTCAATCCGGACCAACTCAGCCGTTATTTCGTGACGCTTGGCGGTGTCAGCGCGCCACTGGTTGCCGGCACGACCGTGACCTGGTGGGGCGAGGTGCCGGTGGACGTGGAAACCGTCGAGCCGAATGAAAGAATCGTATTCCGTTGGGACGCCAAGGTGGCCGAGGGCGAGGCACCCTATCGGACAACGGTGGAGATGCGCTTCAAGTCTCTCGACGACGGCGCAACGATGGTCACCATTGCCGAAACCGGTTGGCGAGAGAACGAGCAGGGGCAGAAGAGCTCCTATATGAACTGCGAAGGCTGGTCGCAGATGCTCGCCTGCATGAAGGCCTGGGTCGAATACGGCATCAACCTGCGTGAGGGTTATTACGTCAGCGAACTCTCGGGCAACCCGGCGCTCGAGCCGGACGCCTAGGAGGTCGTGCGATGTCGAAGGAGATCAAGGGCGGGCTCAACATCGCCATGAAGGTTCCGAGCCATCAATACGAGGCGGTGATTGCCTTCTACCGTGACGTCGTCGGGCTCCCGCCCTTCGACGAGAAGATGCCTGCGAAGGGGTTCATTTTCGGCCCAAACCGCCTCTGGATAGATGAGGCACCGAACTACAGTCAGGCGGAAATCTGGCTGGAGCTTTTCACCAACGACCACGAGAAGGCGCTCGACCATCTCGCGACGAACGGAGCTGTCCGCTGCGACGCGGTCGAGGAATTGGGTGAAGGCTTTCGCGGCGGCTGGATCATGAACCCTGCGAACATCGTGCACATGGTACGCGAGCCGGACGCCTGGTGAGGCGTCACATGGGAAGCGGTTGCCCCGCACTGGTGGCTGTCGACATGGGCGCTTGGAGCGGTCCGGCCACAGGTGGCTCGGACTGCAGTACGACGACGCGCGTATCCGTCGGCACGCGGCTGTAAAGATCGATGATGTCCGGATTGAAAAGCCGGATGCAGCCGCTCGAAACGGCCTTGCCGATCGACCAGGCCTCGGTGGTGCCGTGGATCCGAAACAGCGTGTCGCGGTTGCCCTGGTAAAGATAGAGCGCGCGCGGACCGAGCGGGTTGCGAATTCCCGGCTCCATTCCGCCGGCGAGCGGCCCATAGCGTTCCGGTTCGCGTGCGACCATGTCCGACGTCGGCGTCCAGCGCGGCCACTCGGCCTTGCGTCCGACGCGCGCCTCGCCCTGGAATTCCAGCCCCGCCTTGCCGACACCGATTCCATAGCGCAACGCCATCCCGCCGTCCTGCACGAGATAAAGGAAGCGATTCTGGGTGTCGACAACGATCGTGCCCGGGGGTTCCGAGGTGGGATAGGCCACCTGCTGCCGCAGAAAGCGAGGCTCGACCTTGCTGATGTCGATGGCGGCAAGCGGGAACTTCTCTTCCGGTTTCGGCCCGTACATTGCGACGTAATAGGGATCCGGGCCCTTCAGCTTGGCGTTTTGGCCGCTTGTCGCGCAGCCGGCGAGAAATGACGAAACGAGGAGAACGGCGAAGAGCTGCGCGGAGCTAACGGCGCTGTTCCGGGACACACACATAGTTGATCCTGCTGACTGCAAATTCTTGGACTCGGGAGGCATTCCAACGACCAGTTCGGCTTGAGCGCCAAAAGTGTCTGAGAAGAGGCAAGAGAAGGGCGGAAATGTGGCCGGCGGCCGGTGTCGCGAAAAGGTGACAGTGGCGTCGGGACCCGTTCACGTCGGCTCGTCCGAGGCCAAGCATCTGTGCTTGATCCGCTTTCAGGCCCGGGTGTATGCCTCTTCCATGCAGTGGAGCGATCAAGCCATCATACTCGGCATCCGGCGGCACGGCGAAAGCTCCGTGATTGCCGAAGTCATGACCGCCGCGCACGGGCGGCATCTCGGCCTCGTGCGCTCCGGTCGGTCGCGCACGATGCAGCCGGTGCTGCAGCCCGGCAATTCCGTCGAGGTGATCTGGCGGGCGCGGCTGGACGAGCATCTCGGCGAGTTTCGGGTGGAGCCGCTTCAATTGCGCGCCGCAAGGTTGATGGAGGCGGCGACATCCGTCTATGGCATCCAGGCCCTCGGCGCGCTGTTGCGGCTGCTGCCGGAGCGCGATCCGCACCCGCATCTCTACGAGGCGCTTGCCGTCATCGTCGACCATCTACAGGATCCGGCGGATGCCGGCGAACTGTTCGTGCGCTTCGAGCTTGCCGTCTTGAACGACCTCGGCTTCGGTCTGGATCTGTCGGAATGTGCGGCGACCGGCGTACGTCAGGATCTCGTCTACGTCTCTCCCAAGTCCGGCCGCGCCGTCAGCCGGGAGGCGGGCGCGCGGTATGCCGAACGCATGCTCGCCCTTCCGGATTTCCTGTCTCCCGGCGGGCATCAGGCGGCCGACCACGACAGTCTTGCGGCCGCGTTCCGACTGACCGCCTATTTTCTCAACCGCCATGTCTACGAGCCGCGCGGTCTCGACGCCGCTTCCGTGCGTGACGCCTTTGTGCACGCGGCGCTGAAGGCATTGAAATCGTCTCCACCGTCCGCGGCGTGATCGGCGCCTATCGACAACTTGCCGCGATGGATTCGGACGCCGCGTTTTCGCGGCGTCCGTTGCCTATGGGGTTCAGCCGATCCGACCGCCGCCGCGCTTGGTAACGGCCACCACGGCGGGACGCACCGGCATGTCGTCCTTGAAATCCGGCCAACGCGTTGCCGGCGTCTCATAAGTGGCAAGGCCGGCGTCGCCCGGGTGCTGCACGGCGAGGAAGAACGTGTCGGATGTCGGATTGAAGCAGGGTCCGCACATCTCGGCACCGACGGGAACACGGAAGAACAGCTTGGAGGTTCCGCGTGCTCCGCCCTCGGTGTCGATCGCCCAGACGCCATCGGTGCGGCCGGTTTCCTTTTCGTTGTTGCCGTCCGTCGACACCCAGAGCCTGCCGTCCGCGTCGATCGTGCAGTTGTCCGGCATGCCGAACCAGCCGTTCTTGGTCGTTGCCGTCGAGAACGACGCACCGACTTCGGCAACGCTCGGATCGCCGCATTTCAGAAGAACGTCCCACCGGCTGGTGAGCGAGGCGAAGTCACCATCGGTCTCGGTGATTTCGATGATGTGGCCGAAGGCGTTCTTGGCGCGCGGATTGGCGGCGTTGATCTCTTCCGCCTTGCGCTTGGTGTTGTTGGTCAGCATCACGTAGACCTTGCCGGTCTTCGGGTTGGGCTGAATGTCCTCCGGGCGGTCCATCTTGGTGGCGCCGAGCGCATCGGCGGCAAGCCGGGTGTCGATCAGCACGTCGGCCTGCGAAGCGAAACCGTTTTCAGCGGTGAGCGGCCCCTCGCCATGGACGAGCGGCATCCAGGTGACGGTGCCATCTTCGTCGAACTTCGCCACATAGAGCGTGCCTTCGTCGAAGAGGTCCATGTTGGCGGCGCGGTCGTTCGGGTTGTAGGTGCCCTTGGTCACGAACTTGTAGACGTAATCATAACGCTCGTCGTCGCCGGTATAGAGCACGACGCGTCCGTCCTTGTTGACGATGGATTCGCAACCTTCATGCTTGAAGCGGCCAAGCGCCGTGCGCTTCTTCGGGACGGAGGTCGGGTCGAGGGCATCCACTTCGACGATCCAGCCGAAGCGGTTGGCCTCTGTCGGCTCCTTGGACACATCGAATCGGTCGTAGAATTTCGACCACTCGTATTGTCCGCCCGGCGCCCCGAGACGCTTCAACTGCTTGAACTCCGGATGGTCATCGGCGATTTCGCCGCCGAAATAGCCGTTGAAGTTTTCCTCGGCCATCATGTAGGTGCCCCAGGCGGTGACGCCGCCGGCGCAATTGTTGACGGTGCCGAAGACTTTCTTGCCAGTCGGGTCGGACGCCGTCTTCACACGGTCATGTCCGGCGACCGGCCCGGAGAGCTGCATTTCGGTATTGAGCGTGATGCGGCGGTTGTATTTGCCGTCGAGCACCGGTTGCCACTTTCCGTCCACCTTGCGGATTTCGATGATCGTGCCGCCGTGGGCGGCCATTTCGATGTCGACGAGGTCCTTGGTGTATTCGCCAAGGGTAACCTTTTCCTCCTCGACTTCCTTGCCGTCCTTGGTCACCTTCTCCTTCACGATCGAGGCGAAGGCCGGGAACATCAGTTCCGCGTTGGTGTATTCGTGGTTGACGACCAGCAGACCATGGTCCGCACTGCCTTCGAGCGGGATGAAGCCGACATAGTCGTTGTTATAGCCGAAGAGCTTTTCCTGGGCGGCAGCCGTCTGGTTCTTCGGGTCGAAGTCCGGGCTGCCGGCAAAAACCTTGTCTCCCCAGCGCAAGAGGATATCGGCATCGTAGCCGTCGGCGACGTGATGGTTTTCGTCGACGCCGGCCTCGACTTCAGCGAAGTCGAAACGCGAGGCGTCGTCGGCGCGCGCTTCATCGGCCGTCAAAAGCGCGAGCGGGCTCACCGTCGTCGAAATGGCGGCAACGGCGAGCGAGCCGCCGATGAAGGAGCGGCGCGAGAAGCGGCGATTGATGATATCGCCCATGGTCGGATTGGTGGAACAGTTCTGGCCGATGTCCTCCAGTTCCTCCCTGCGTTCCGTCAGCGTCTTGAATTCGGTTTCTTCCGTTGAGGCGAGATACTTGTCCATTGCCGGTTCTCCTCATTGAACGATAGAGCCGCCGCCTGTTCTGCGACGTCCGCCTGCCGCTGTAGCAGCAAGTTCATGACAGTTCCGCGACAGTTCAGTGAAGAGATTGCTGCGCCGTCCGTCAATGCATTTGGCGCTTGTGCGAAAACCTGTATGGTCGCGAGCAACCTGCGGAGATTGCCGGTCGGGGAAAAGATGCTGGAAGTCATTGCCTTTGTTGCCTTTGCCATGGCGCTTGCCGCCTTTCTCGGTGGCCGAAAGACCGCGGAGCGGCTGGAGAACGAAATCAATTCGCTGAAGGCCGAAATCGCTCGATTGAGCGAGCGACAGACCGCGCCCGAATCTGCCCCCTCGCAGGCGGCTGAAGAGGCGCAGGCTACGGAAGCGATCGCTTCTGAAGACGAAGGAAAGGAAGGCCCCTGGTCGCGGGCGGCGCGAGAAGGCGCGCGCATCTTCGGCGGGGAGACTGCGGAGCGGGAGAAGGTTGAGGAGGCGGGCCAGGACGAACAGGTCGCTGCGGCGGTCACGGTAGAGCCAGCCGCGACGGAGAGCCTCGAGAGCCGAATTGGCGGCCAATGGCCCGTGTGGGTCGGCGGTCTGGCGCTGGCGCTCGGTGGTTACTTCCTCGTGCAATATTCGATCGACGCAGGACTGCTGAGCCCGGCCGTTCGACTGGCGCTCGCGGCGGCTTTCGGTCTTGTGCTTGGGATCGCCGGCGAAGTGATCCGCCGCCGCGCGGTGCCGACGATTGCCGACAGGTTCCGTCATGCAATGATCCCGGGCGTGCTGACGGCCGCCGGCGCGGTCACGCTGTTCGGTGTCGTATACGCCGCCCACGGTATTTATGGATTCATCGGCACCGCGACCGCTTTCGCGTTGCTGGCGCTGGTTTCGTTGGTGACTGTGGCCTTGTCGCTGCTGCATGGCCAGGCCCTTGCCGGACTCGGGCTTCTCGCCTCATTGCTCACACCCCTGTTTGTATCGAGCGCAGAACCTCGACCCTGGGTGCTGTTCGGCTTCCTCTCGATTGCCTGGCTTGCAACGCTCTGCGCCTCGCGCCTGCGCCGCTGGACGGTTGTGCCGACGCTTGCCAATGTCGGGCTTGGCCTCTGGGGACTCGCCTATGTTGTCGGTGTGACGCCCTTCGAGGCTCCACCCGTCACTTTCGCGCTCCTGGTGATGATCGCGGGCGTCGGACTGGTCTGGCCCGGCGCCGCCGAGCGAGCGGCAGAGGACGGGCCGGGGACAGGGCGTGCTGCGGCGACCGCGGCCGGCCGATGGGAAAGGCTGTTCGCGCCGCCCCACGCGGCAGTCACCGTTTCGGCCGCAATCGCCGCAACGGTTCTGGCACTCCTCCTCATCAGCCCGGCTGTTACCGCCGCACGTTTCCCGGTCCAGGAATTTGTCGCGTTAATCGCAGCGCTGGCCCTGGTCGGCGCACTGAGGGCAACGGCAATCTATCCGGCCCTCTTCGCCACCTTCGGCGCGATTGCCGGCACGTGGAGCCTGACTGCGCTCAGCAATGTTCTTGCCTATCTCGACCCGTCTCGCGCGCAGCCCGAGATCGTCGTTTCCGGCGGCACGGCGATGCTGACCGCGATGGTGCTGTCGGCCGTCTTCGTCCTTTTGGCTTCCTTCGTGCTCGCCAGGCGGCTCGAGACCCGTTCGCAGTTTGCCGTCCTGTGGGCGGGCATCGCCGCCATCGCGCCGAACGCGCTTTTGGCCATGTCCTTCCTCATGACCGGCAAATTCGCGTTCGATCTGCCACATGGGCTTGCAGCCTTCGTCAGCGGCTTGCTTCTCCTTGCTCTCGTGGAGTGGTTATACCGCCGAAGCGCAGACACGAGGGATTTGCATATCGCCGGCGGGCTGTCGGTTGCGGGCTCCTTCGGCCTCTTCGTCCTCGGCCTGCATGCCTGGACGGACGGCCTCGTCACCACCCTTGCGATCGCTCTGCTCGGCGCCGGCGACACCTTCGCCGCACGCGCCCGCTCCTGGCCCGTTCTGCCCTGGATAACCGTCGGATCTGCCCTGGTGGTGCTGGCGCGGATCGGCTGGGAGCCGACGATCGTCGGCGCCGGCAAGCTCTCGACGACGCCCGTCTTCAATGCCCTCCTGCCGGGCTACGGCATTCCGGCATTGCTGCTGGTGGCGTCCGCCTATCTGCTTCGCGCCTCGCCGTCGGCGCGTGTGCGCAATCTGCTGCAGGCGCTTGCGAGCCTTTTCGTGTTGCTGACACTGGCAATCCTTGTTCGCCACGCAATGAACGGCGGCGTATTGGATAGCTCTGTTCCGACGCTTGCGGAGCAGTCTATCTATACGCTCATCGCAATCGGCGCGTCCGGTATCTTCATGACCCTGGATACGAGGTCGCCGAGTCCGGTGTTCCGTTACGGCGGCATGGGGCTCGGCGTGCTCTCGATGCTATCGGTGCTTTCGGCGCACCTTTTCAGCCTCAATCCGTATTTCAGCGGCGAACTGCTTGGCAGTATCCCGTTCTTCGATCTGCTCTTCATCGGCTATCTGCTGCCTGGCATCGCCTATGCCGGCCTCTCCTGGTATGCGCGCGACAAGCGCCCATGGCCTTATGTGGCCGCGCTTGCGGTAGGCGGCGCCGTCCTCGCCTTTGCCTGGGCGAGCCTCAGCGTTCGCCGCTTCTGGCAAGGGGAGAATGTCGCGGACTGGAGGGGCTTCCTTCAGGGGGAAACCTACACCTATTCGGTCGTCTGGCTCGTACTCGGCGTGCTGCTCCTGGTCGCCGGCTCGCGCTTCAATGCGAAAAGCATCCGGATTGCCTCGGCCGCGCTCGTCTTCATCGCCGTGCTCAAGGTCTTCCTCATCGACATGTCGAATCTGGAAGGCTTCCTGCGCGCCCTGTCCTTCATCGGGCTCGGCGGCGTGCTGATCGGTATCGGCCTCTTCTACCAGAAGATCCTGTCCAACACGGGGAGTGGTGGCCCGGCCGGCGCTGCAGCAACCGCGGCTGAGGCAGGCGAAAGGACAAGCCGCGCATGACACGCCTTCCGGAACTGGCCGCAGCCTTTGCACCACATTACGAGCTTGCCGCGAAACTCCTGCCGCATGCCTTCGCCGACGGCGACGGTTCGCACGATGCGTCTCACCTCATTCGCGTCTGGAAGAATGCCGCGCGCATTCAGGCCGAGGAGGGTGGCGACCCGCGCATTCTCTCAGCCGCCGTCCTGCTCCACGATTGCGTTTCGGTCGAGAAGAATTCGCCGCAACGCGCCGAGGCTTCCCGGCTTGCTGCCGAGAAGGCATGGCAAATTCTCGACGGACTCGGCTGGCGCACGGCGGACATTTCGCCGGTCGCCCATGCGATTCTGACGCACAGCTTCTCCGCCAACTTGCCGCCGGAAACGCTGGAGGCGAAGATCTTGCAGGATGCAGACCGGCTCGACGCGATCGGCATGGTCGGTGCGGCGCGCTGCTTCTACATCGCCGGACGCATGGGCAGCGGGCTCTATGATCCGCTCGATCCGTTGGCCGAGAACCGAACGCTCGACGACAAGGCCTTCGCGATCGATCACTTCGAGACGAAGCTATTTCGTCTAGCGGACGGCTTCCAGACGGCGACAGGGCGTCGGCTGGCGGCGGAGCGGCAAGCACGGCTGCGTGGCGTACTTGCCATGCTGCTGGATGAAATCTAAATCTTTCAACGGATTGGCGCCGCTCCGTGAATCAGATTGCGAGCGGCCTGAATCAATTTCTGAGCTCGGGAAGATCGACATGAAAGTGACCGGCCTTAACATCCATCCCCTGAAGAGCGGCCGCGCCATTCCGCAAACCGAAGTGACGGTCAATGTCGATGGGCTCGCCGGCGACCGGCGCTTCATGGTGGTCGAACCGGATGGCCATTTCATCACCCAGCGCGAGTTGCAGGCGCTGGCGCAGGTCGAAGCGGCGCACATCGACGGCGGCGTGCACCTGAAAATGGACGGCAACGAATTGGCGGTGCGCTTCGATCCGGATCGTCGGCTCGATGTCCGCGTCTGGTCGAGCGATGTTGATGCCGCGGTGGCCGACGATGCGGCCAATGACGCGCTTTCCGGCTGGTTGGGGCGGTCAGTGAAGCTCGTCCACATGGACGAACAGGCGGAGCGCTTCGTCGGCGCCGAATGGGCGGGCGCGGCAGCGCCGGTTGGATTTGCCGACGGCTTTCCGATCCTCATCACGACCACCGGGTCGCTTGCCGATCTCAACCGCACGCTGGTCGAGAAGGGGCAGGAGCCAGTCGGCATGGAGCGTTTCCGCACCAACATCCTGATCGATTGCGACGACCCCTGGGAAGAAGATTGGTGGGAAAGCCTGGAGATCGCGGGCATCACCTTGGATCTCGTCAAACCCTGCGCCCGATGCATCATGACCACGCAGGACCAGCTGACAGGCGAGAGGATCGGTGGCAATCCGATCCAAGGTCTTGCGGACAAGCGCATGTCTGCTGACCGGCGCGTGGCGGGCGTGCTCTTCGGTTGGAATGCCGTGCCGCGGGGCGAAGGCACCGTCAGGCTCGGCGACGAGGCCAGGGTTGTTCGCCGGCGCGGCGAGCGCTGGCCGATGAAAATCCGCGCCACCAATTGACGCACTATTCGCGAGCGGCTGCCTGCGGCTCCAGCATCAATTCCTGTGATCTCATCGTCAAATTAATTGGCTTTCCTCAATTTGAGCGTCGCCATAGCATGCGCCCTCATCAGTTTGAGGGGACATAGCCATGGCCCCTCATCGATCGGAGCTCATCCATGTCCGCCGTTTCTGCCACCGCAACCCGTGTCTCCGAGCGCAGCAGCCTGCCGTGGCTGATCATCGCCGCCGGTTCCGTGATCGCGATGCTCACCTTCGGTCCGCGCTCCGCCATGGGCTTCTTCCAGTTGCCGATGCTTGCCGACACCGGGTGGGATCGCACGACGTTCGGCCTCGCAATGGCGCTCCAGAATCTCTGCTGGGGGCTTGGCCAGCCGTTCTTCGGGGCGATAGCCGACAAGTTCGGTACCTGGCGCGTGCTGGCGCTGTCCGGGCTCATCTATGCGGCGGGTCTCACAATCATGGCCTTTGCCAATGCGCCGATCTGGCTGCATATCGGCGGCGGCGTGCTGGTCGGTCTCGGCGTAGCGTCCGGTTCCTTCGGCATCGTGCTTTCCGCCTTCGCCCGCAATGTCGCGCCGGAGCAGCGTTCGCTCGCGTTCGGCATTGGCACGGCTGCAGGGTCGGCCGGCATGTTCCTGTTCGCACCGTTGAGCCAGGGACTGATTTCCACCTTTGGCTGGTCCGACAGCCTGGTCTATCTCGGCGTGCTGATGCTGCTCGTCCCGCTTGTCGCAATTCCCTTAAGCGGCAACGCATCTTCCGGCCGCCAGTCGGAAACGCACTACAAGCAGACGGTTGGCGAGGCCCTGAGAGAAGCATTGGGACACAGGAGCTATCTGCTGCTGGTTTCGGGCTTCTTCGTCTGCGGCTATCAGGTCGCCTTCATCACCGCCCATTTCCCCGCCTATATCGGCGACATCGGCATCGATGCTCGTTATGCGGTGATTGCGCTTGCGCTGATCGGCTTCTTCAACATCATCGGGTCGTTTTCGGCCGGCATCATCGGTCAGCGCTATTCGAAGCCCTATTTCCTGGCGCTGATCTATCTTGCCCGCTCGGCCGCCGTTACCGCCTTCCTGCTGCTGCCGCAATCGCCGACCTCGGTCATCATCTTCGCCATCGTCATGGGGTTGCTGTGGCTGTCGACCGTGCCGCCGACCAATGGCCTGGTGGCGATCATGTTCGGAACGAGGCATCTCGGCCTGCTGGGCGGCATCGTCTTCCTTTCCCACCAGATCGGTTCGTTCCTCGGCGTCTGGATGGGCGGCTACCTCTACGACCGCTTCGGGTCCTATGACCCGGTCTGGTGGCTGGGCGTCGCGCTCGGTGTTTTTGCGGCCATCGTCCATTGGCCGATCGAGGAGCGTGGCGTCGCAAGACCGGCGATGGCCTGACCGGCGACAATACCGGTGCGTCCGAAAAGGGCGCATCCTCCTTGAAATCTGTCACAAAACTTTCTAAATCATTCGCCGCGGCTTGGCCGCTTTTGTTTTGACCCAATTATGCTCAATATGAGCATAATTGGAAACCGCCGGGAACGGCGGGAGAGGAGAAGCCCGATGAGCAATCTCGACCTCCGCGCGGACGCAGCGCCAGTCCCGGCATTCGTCAGCGCGGCCGCGCGCTTCGGTGTCATCGAAAAGCCGGACCTCGCCTACACGCCAGCGATCGCCCGCGAAACCGCGCATCTTTACGAGAAGGTCAAGGATTTCATCCCGGCCATCGAGTGGCCCGCCTACGCGCCCTATGTTCACGCGATCAATCGGCTGAAGAAGGAGCGCAACGCCGTCATTCTGGCGCACAACTACCAGACGCCCGATATTTTCCATTGCGTTGCCGACATCGTCGGGGATTCGCTGCAGCTCGCGCGCGACGCCACCAAGGTGGACGCCGAAATCATCGTCCAGTGCGGCGTGCATTTCATGGCCGAGACCTCGAAGCTGCTCAACCCGGAAAAGACCGTACTGATCCCGGATGCCAAGGCCGGCTGCTCGTTGTCCGAATCGATCACCGGCGCGGATGTACGCCTGCTCAAGCAGCGTTATCCCGGTGTGCCGGTCGTCACCTACGTCAATACCTCGGCCGAAGTGAAGGCGGAGACCGACATCTGCTGCACCTCATCCAACGTGCTGGCGGTCGTCGAGAGCCTGAAGTCAGATACTGTCCTCTGCATTCCCGACGAATACCTCGCGATGAATGTCGCGCGCCAGACGAACAAGAAGATCCTCACCTGGAAGGGCCATTGCGAGGTCCATGAACGTTTCACCGCGGCGGAACTCCTCGCTTACAAAGAGGCCAATCCGGGTATCGAGATCATCGGCCATCCGGAATGCCACCCCGATGTCATCGCCGTTTGCGATTTCTCCGGCTCCACCTCGGGCATGATCAACTACGTCAAGGACAAGCAGCCGCAAAAGGTACTTCTCGTCACCGAATGCTCCATGGCTTCCAATATCCAGGCGGAGGTCGAGGGCGTCAATTTCGTCAAGCCCTGCAACCTCTGTCCGCACATGAAGCGCATCACGCTGCCGAAGATCCTCGACAGCCTGCTCACCATGACGGAAGAGGTTCTGGTCGATCCGGCGATCGCCGGCCGCGCACGCCTTGCGGTCGAGCGCATGGTGAACCTCAAGCAGTAATCGATGCCCGGGCCTCGGCCCGGCGCCCATGCATGCGGTTGGAGGAGCTACCGAACCATGCTGAAAGACCATTTTCGCCCGCAATCTTTCAACGGCATCGATGACATAGTCATCGTCGGCGGCGGGCTCGCCGGGCTCTTCTGCGCACTGAAGCTGGCGCCGCGTCCCGTGACCATCCTTGCCGCCGCCCCGATCGGCCACGGCGCCTCGTCTGCCTGGGCGCAAGGCGGCATCGCTGCCGCGATGAGCCCGGGCGACACATTCGAGAAGCACGTCGCCGATACGGTCACGGCCGGTGCCGGGATCGTCGACGAGAAGATGACGCGGATGATGGTCGCCGAGGGGCCGGCGCGTATTCATGACCTCCTCGAATACGGCGTACCCTTCGATCGCGACCTGGAAGGCAAGCTCCTGCTTTCGCGCGAGGCGGCGCATTCCGAGCGGCGTATCGTTCGCGTCAGGGGCGACATGGCCGGCAAGGCGATCATGGAAGCGCTGATCGCCGCCGTGCGCAGGACCCCGTCGATCCGCATCATCGAAGGCTATGTGGTCGAGGAACTGGTGCGCGAGGGGCGCTTCATCTCGGGTGTCGTCGCAAGGCCGGATGCCGGCCAGTCGAAGACCCGCGTTTCCTTCCCGGCCCGTGCCGTCGTTCTTTGCTCCGGCGGCATCGGGCATCTCTACGCCGTCACGACCAATCCATGGGAGGCCTGCGGCCAGGGTGTCGGCATGGCCGCACGAGCAGGCGCCATCATCGCCGACCCGGAATTCGTCCAGTTCCATCCTACCGCGATCAATATCGGCAAGGACCCGGCGCCCTTGGCTACGGAAGCACTGCGCGGCGATGGCGCCGTGCTTGTCAATTCCGCAGGTCATCGTTTCATGCTCGACATTCATCCTGACGGCGAGCTCGCGCCGCGGGATATCGTCTCGCGTGGCGTTTTCGCCGAGGTGCAGGCCGGACGCGGCGCCTTCCTCGATTGCACCAAGGCGGTCGGCAAACATTTCCCGGAGATGTTCCCGACCGTATACGCCTCCTGCCTTGCGGCCAGTATCGACCCGGTGACGCAACCGATCCCGGTCGTCCCCGCAGTTCACTATCACATGGGGGGTGTGTTGACCGACGGCCAGGGCCGCACCTCGATCGATGGTCTCTGGGCAGCGGGCGAGGTGACCTCAACCGGCGTTCACGGCGCCAACCGCCTTGCTTCCAATTCGTTGCTGGAGGCCGTTGTCTTCGCCGCGCGCATTGCGGAAAGCATCAAGGGCACATTGCCGGCGCCGAAGCTCACCGAGTGGGGCGACGACGCCGGCGAGAACGACGATCCGGTGACGGTCGAGGACAGCCCTCCGTTCAAGGTCCTGCGCAGCCTGATGAGCGAGTGTGTCGGCGTTGTCCGCACGCGCGAGAGCCTGACGCGGGCAATCCGCGAGATTGCGGCGCTGGAGCGCGCCAACAACCGCCTGCGCTTCGCTAACATCATCACCACCGCCAAGCTCATCGCCGTAGCAGCCCTTCAACGCACCGAGAGCCGCGGAGGTCATTTCCGCGCCGACTGCCCGTCCGAACGCCCGGAATGGCAGCGGCGCACGTATCTGACGCTGGCGCAGGCCGAGCGCCTGGCCGCAGAAGTGGCCGAGACCGAGCCGGCGTGACGCCGGGTATCCGCGATCGTTATATCGTTATGATGACATCCCGACAGGAGCCAAGCCCATGACTGCCGCGCTACGCCCGGAACTGCCCGCACTCATGGTCGAAGACCAGGTGAGAGCCGCCCTCCTGGAGGATCTCGGCCGCGCCGGCGATATCACGACGCTATCGACGATCGGTCCGGATATGACGGCATCGGCGGACATGCGCGCTCGCGATGCGGGTGTCGTCGCCGGGCTGGACCTGGCAAGGACGGCATTTCGGCTGGTCGATCCATCGATCCGCTTCGACGCGCTCGCTGCCGACGGCGATCGCGTCGCGCCCGGCGCCGCCATTGCGCGGATATCCGGCCGTGCAAGGGGGCTGCTGTCCGCTGAGCGCGTTGCCCTCAATTTCCTCATGCATCTCTCCGGGATCGCCAGCTACACGGCGAAATTCGCCGATGAGATCGCGCATACGACCGCGAAGGTCTGCTGTACCCGCAAGACCATCCCCGGCCTGCGTGCGCTGGAGAAATACGCTGTCCGTCTCGGCGGCGGCTCTAATCATCGCTATGGCCTCGACGACGCTGTGCTGATCAAGGACAATCACATCGCTGTTTCCGGCGGTGTAGCCGGCGCGATTCGTGCCGCACGCGCCTATTGCGGCCATCTCGTCAAGGTGGAGGTCGAGGTCGATGGGCTTGCGCAGATGCGCGAGGCGCTGACTGCTGCGCCGGACGTGATCCTGCTTGACAACATGGGACCGGAGATGCTGCGCGAGGCCGTTGCGGTCAATTCCGAACACTGGAAGCTTGGCCCGGCCGACTATGCCGCCGACCCGCGCCGTACGCGGCTCGAGGCGTCGGGCAATGTCAAGATCGACACGATCAGGGCAATCGCCGAGACAGGCGTCGACTACATCTCGACTTCGAAGATCACCATGGCGGCTCCGACGCTCGATATTGGGCTCGACGTGACGATCTGAGCAATTCCAGGAAAAGTGTGTAACGGTTTTCCGTCCGGAGTTGTGTAAGTTCAAAAAGTTAGCGCGCAGTTCGCCGCCGGGCACCGCATGCGCCGAAATCATCAACCACAACTCTTCCGCGCTCGCGTGGAACGACATTACCATCCGCGCGTTGATTTCTCTTTGCCCGTGAGCGAGGAGGGATTTTGGTGATGATCAGAAGATTAGCCGTAGTTGCGCTGGCCGTCGGTGCGGCAAGCACTGTGCCTGCGATCGCGTCTGCGCAAGAGTCATCGCAGACAGCCGTCGCGAATTTCATCGGCAAGGACGGCAAGGAGACGGGCCGAGCCGCGCTGACGGCGGCCGGAAAAGGGGTACTGATCGAAATGGAGGTCACCGGCCTGCCAAAAGACACCTGGGTTGCCTTCCATGTTCACGAAGTCGGAAGCTGCGACCCGGCCGGCGGCTTCGAGTCGGCGGGCAAGCATTTTGCCGGCGAGGATGCGAACGCCGAGCATGGATTCCTGGCGGCAAAAGGCCCGCATGCAGGCGATATGCCGAACCAGTATGTCGGCGACGACGGGACTCTGCGCGCGCAGGTGTTCAACAGCTTCGTCTCTCTCGACGACAAGGGTACCGCCATTCGTGGCCGCGCCTTGATGATCCATGCGCACTCCGATGACAACCGCAGCCAACCGGCGGGCGACTCGGGTGACCGGCTGGCTTGTGCCATCATCAAGTAGCCTGCTTTTTTTACCGCCCGCCGACTTTCAGGCCGGGTGCAGGCCGCTCGTCCAGGATCTGCCGGCGGAAGCGGAAAAGCGCGGCCGGCCGCCCGCCTGTGGAGGCAAGCGTTCCACCGGTCGGCTCGACGAGTTCTGCGCCTTCGACCAACCGCCGGAAGTTCTGCTTGTGCAAGTGACGGCCGGAGATCGCTTCGACGGTTGCCTGCAGATCGGTGAGCGTGAATTCCGGTGGCATCAGTTCGAACACGACGGGCCGGTATTTGATCTTGCCGCGCAATCTGGCGACCGCCGTGGCGACAATGCGACGGTGGTCGTGGCGCATCGCCAAGCCGATGGCCGGATTGTCGAGATAGCGGCAATGCCCGTCGATCACCGCCTCGCGTACAAGGCCGGCCTCGTAAAGCAACTCGTAGCGTTCGAGCACGCGCTCCTCGTCCCAGGGAAAATCGTCAAGGCCGAAGGCGAGGCGAATGCGGGAGCGGCGTTGCGCGGCCGAAGCCGATCGTTCGTCATAGGGTGGGCTGTTTTCCCAGCGCGCAAGCGCCGGCAGGATCACCTGATCGAGGAGGGCGGGACGCCCCCGGCGCCAGTCCTCCCACGGCAGATAGCCATACCAGTCCCGCCAGTGAGCACCGGCCTCCGCCAACTGCTCATTGTTCTCCGCGTCGGTGCGCGTCAGCGCCAGATAACCGACGGAGACCATGTGCTTGCCTTCTTCGCCCGGCAGCCGTTGGCGGCCACGATCTCCGAAGGTGTAGAGCTGTTCGATATATCCAAGCCTGAGAGCGATGCGTTTTTCGACGCGGTCACGCAGCCCGCTCTCGAAGGTGCGGTGACGCGCCGGATCGAACGGGCCGAAGGGCAGGCTGTCGCGCGCGTCGCCATCCGCCTCGCTGATGGCGAGAATATGCGGGCTGCGGTTGACGACAGCGACGATTGCCGCATTGAGGCCGATCTCGACTGTGACGGCAGGCAAGTCAGTCAGCATGCCGCGCTCTCTCCGCCTCGAGTGGGAAGCATGAATGGCGCATTGCCGTCGGCGTCGGCGCCGCGGCCGATGGACCGCACTGCATCAACGAGCCTGCCCTTTCGCGATAGTGCCTCGTCGCCGATCTCCACCAGCCGTGGGTTAGGCGTGGCGTATGGCGAGACGTGCCGCAGGCGTGCAGCGAGGGCGGCATCGTCCTGGTCCGGCTCGACCGCCAGTGCCGCGATCAACGCCGCCGCCGGCGAACGAGAAACGCCCATCCAGCAATGGATGAGGAGCGGCCGGGTACGGTCCCAGTTGCGGGCAAAATCAATAATCCGCCGGACGTGTTCCTCCTGCGGCGCAATCAGGTCGCCGGTTCCCGCGAAGCTGATGTCGTTGACACCGATCGACAGGTGTTTCGCCCGATCGATGACGGCGGGACGGTGAAAATCCTGTCCTTTGGCAAGCAGGCTCACCATCTCGCGGCAACCGTGGCGAACGGCCATTTCTGCGATGCGCGCAAGCGGCGAGACGACAATGCCGGTCATTCAGGCTTCCGCCTTTGCCATGGCCCGCTCCCCTTCGAGCGTATTGAACCGTTCGGCAAAGAGCCGCTGCGCTTCGACCGCCGGCAGCGGATCGATCAGCAGGGTCTCCCGCGTAATGCCGCGCGGCTGGCCGAAGAACTTGCGGGCCTCTTCCGCCGAGAAACCCGCAAGCTCGGTCGCCTCGAAGTAGGCGGCGATATGATCGGCCTTCTTGATCCGCTCTTTCAGTTCCTTGGGCGTATGAGGCGGCAAGCCGAAGCGCAGGTGTACGGCGCTTTCCAGACGCTTTTCCACGGACTTGTAGCCACCGCCGACGACCGCTTTGAACGGCGAGATCATGTCGCCGATGACATATTCCGGGGCATCGTGAAGGAGCGCCAGCAGGCGTTCGTCCGCATTGCAGCGGTTGGTCCGACGGAAGATATCCTCGACGATCAGGCTATGCTGGGCAACGGAAAAAGCGTGGTCGCCCGAGGTCTGGCCGTTCCAGCGCGCCACGCGGGCAAGTCCGTGGGCAATGTCGGAAAGCTCGACGTCGAGCGGCGACGGATCGAGCAGATCGAGCCGCCGACCGGAAAGCATACGCTGCCAGGCGCGCGCATTCGTCATGCGCTTGCCTCGTCCGCCTCGGTCGGGAACGACAGGCCAGTCCAACCGGGCAGTGTCAATGTCACGGGCACGTCACCGGCGAGAATGGCGTCCCCATTCGCGATCGCCTCGCCGGCCTTGTCTATGCGGACGATCGCAAGGGCGGCTCTATCGCGTACGGTGCCAAGAGCGCCGATCGATCGGCCATTGACGGAGATGCTCGCACCCGTCTGCGGAAGCGGCGCTTCACCCGTAACGATCACGACGCGGCGGCGCGCTGTGGCGCGGTGCTGCATGCGGGAAACGACCTCCTGGCCGACATAGCAGCCCTTCCGGAAGGAGAGTCCGCCATTGAGATCCATCAGGACATCGTGCGGAAAGGCGTCTTGCAAGGCGAAATCGGCGCCCGAAACGGCAATACCGCCCGCGATTCTAAGCCTCTCGATATCGGCGACCGTTGCATCCGCTCCCTCCATTTCGCGATAGAGGCGGAAAACGGAAAGTCCGGCCTTTTCAAATCGATGGTCGCGGTAACTCTCCGCCGGTGGTTCCTCGCCGAACACGACCGTGACCGGCGCCGGCGACTGCAGTGAGAGCTCGACTGCGGAGCGCAATTTATACATGGTCAGCCGCTTCAGCAGCGGCTCGGCCTGGTCGCTCGTCGTCTCCAGCCTAAGCGCGTCGCCATCGCGGGAAATCAGGAAGTCGAACAGGATCTTGCCCTGCGGCGTCAGCAAGGCGCCGGGACGCGCTTCATCGGCACCGAGCCCGCCGAGGTCGGTGGTGATCAGGTTTTGCAGAAGATCTTCGGCGTCCTTGCCGGACACGCTGAGGATCGCGCGGTCATCGAGGCAGACCTTTGACATGGTTCGAATCCTGTTCTCTTTGTCGAAGAGGTAGGATGTTCTCAGGTCATCGGCAAGCATACCGCCGGAACGGTGCGAGAAAAGTGCTCCGTTCCGGTCGTTGGATCACTCAGTCGCCGGCGACAAAAAACTTCCACCGGCCGTCGGGCGTGATGCCGACGCGGTAGAAGTTGTAGCTCCCGAATTCTTCCATCTCGGCGAAATCGCCGGCCGTGACGAGCCGGAACAGGTCCACCTTTTCCGGCGCCGTCAGCGAGGACAGCGGCTTTTCGGCAAAGTAGGGCCACACATAGGCTTCTTCCGGCGTGCCCTTGTCCGCGAGAACGAAGCCGGTCGACAGAACGTCGAGAAGGATCGCCAGGATTTCGACGCCGTCCTGGTCGCCGGAAAGACCCTTGAGTGTTGCAACCGGGTCCTCGTCGCTGTTGACACCTGTCACTTGCGTTTGGGTCGGTCCCTTGCCGAGCAGCGGCCGCAATCTCTCGATATCGCCCGAGGCGGCGGCTTCGACGATCAGTTCGCGCATGCGCGCAACGGGCGCCGGAATCTTGGAGACGTCCGTCAGCACCTCGACCGGGTCAACGATTTGCGAGGTTCCGATTTCGTCATCCTTGGCGGCAGCGTTGTCGATCAATGGGTCAGGCATCGGAATTTCGAGAGGCGCCTTCTCTGACTCGACCTGGTCAGGCTGGTCGGAGGGCGCCGTATTCTGATCGCTGGCGATGGGGCCGGGAACACCTTGAAGCTCGCTGAGCGCAAGGGTGGGAGCAGCCATGATCGGCGTGCATGCGGCCACGCCGGCCAATAGCAGCGTAGCAAGGCGAACCGAGGAAACCCGGTTTGCAAGGTTCCGTCTCATTGAGGCAGTCCCGATTTTATTGGATTGTCCGCTGCGGCGAGAATTCTCCGGCCAGCATGCGCTCACGAAGCGAATTCAGCATCGCTTCCGCACCTTCTTCGCCATGGAGACGGATGGTTTCCCGCATGGCCAGCGCAATCGCGGCATCGGCGATGATCTCCGGCTCGATGCCGTCCGCCATGCCGTCCGCCCAGGCTTCGTTCTGATGTTCGAGGGCCGCCTGCATTTTCTCGTGGACGATCATGTCGTCGATGTCGGACAGGCTTGGTTCCATCATTCGTTCCATGCGACTTCCAATACGTGCACTTGGCTCAATCTAACGCCGTTCCGCTGAACCGCGACTGAACGGGGCGGATAGGCCGGTGACTTCTTACCACTCTCTTAACGAACTTAGCAGCCTTTTCCCGAAACGACACGGGGTCCCGAGAAAAGAGGTTAATTTCTTGCTAATTTCCAAAGCGAGCGACGATTTCTGACGCAAGTGTTGCACCTTCGGCACGGTACCGCTGCTCGGCGAGCGTGGCGGGCTCGGTGCACGTGGTGTAGACGGACGCGAAGGTTCGATACCCGCGGTTGAAGGCGGCAGTCAGACGATCACGACGTTGGGGTTCGTTGGCCGTCTCCTTGTCGATCAGCTCCTGTGTTGAACGTCGCCACGTGTCCTCTCCGCCCTTGAGGCAGAGATTGCGCAGATAATGGACCGATCCGAGAATTTCGGCGAGGCGAATCAGTCGCTGGTCATAGGGTGTCGTGTTTTGCCCAATCACGGGAGGCGCCGCCTTGTCCGGTCGTGGTGTCTCTTCTTGCTGGGCGGCGGCGCCGACCGCGAAAACGAGGAGGGCGCCGGTCAAGGCAAGTCGGAAGATGGGCGGGGCGCTGGTCATGATCCCATCAAGTCCGAATCAGCGTCGGATTTATGGCAAACCGGAGGTCTTGATCGCAGTCCGGATAGCCTTTCCACGCATTGGCGAACGCTCCCGGGAATCGGCAATTCGAAGATTTCCTCAGGCGTAAACCAGCCGACGCCTGCGGCGTCGTCGTTTGCGATCGCAACGGCCTCGCTATCCGCCTGGACCCTGAAAACCGAAAGCAGGAAATGCCGCCCCTCCGATTCCTTACCCGGCAGATCGTAGGTTTCGAAGAGCACCGGGTCGCGGCCGCTGATGCCGGTCTCCTCGGCAAGCTCGCGCAGCGCGGTCTCTGCGGGCGTCTCGCCCGGCTCTGCCCGGCCGCCGGGAAACGCGTACATGTCGGCCGACGGCGGGTTGGCACGCCGGACGAGGAGATAGCGTCCATCCCGTTCGAGGATGGCGGAGGAAGCGAGTTGGGGCTGCTTTCGCATCACAGAATCAAAATGGCGTTGGATCGTTGACCCATCCTACGTGAAGTGCCACATCGGTGTCATGTGCGGACGATTTGCGCTGACAGCGACGGCGGAAGAATTGATAGAACTGTTTGGCCTGCTGGAGGCGGAAGACTTCCCGGCGCGCTACAACATCGCGCCAACGCAGCCGATCATCGTGGTCACCGCCTCGGATCGGGCGAAACCGGGCAGCAATCTGCCGGAGCGCAAAGCCATGCTCGTCCGCTGGGGCTTCACACCCGGCTGGGCGAGGGATCCTCGCAAGTTCCCGCTACTCATCAACGCCCGTTCCGAATCGGCGGTCGGAAAGGCTGCCTTCCGCGCGGCGATGCGGCATCGCCGTATTCTGGTACCGGCTTCCGGCTTTTACGAGTGGCACCGCCCGGCAAAAGGCACCGGCGAAGCGTCGCAGGCCTACTGGGTCCGCCCGAAGAGGGGCGGGGTCGTCGCCTTTGCCGGCCTCATGGAGACCTGGTCTTCAGCAGACGGCTCGGAGGTCGATACGGCGGCTGTCCTCACCACCGGTGCCAACAGGGCGGTTCGGCATATCCATGATCGCATGCCGGTCGTGATCCTGCCGGAAGACTTCGCCCGCTGGCTGGATTGCAAAACGCAGGAACCGCGCGAAATAGCCGATCTCATGAGACCGGCTCCGGACGACTATTTCGAGGCGATCGCTGTATCGGACAGGGTCAACAAGGTCGCGAATACCGGACCCGAGATCCAGGAGGAGGTCGTCCCTGCCAAATCGCCGGAAACGGCAGGGCGGAAACGCGCTGAAGACCGGAACGGCGACGACCGGCAGATGTCCCTGTTTTAGCAGCGCGCCGCGTGAGTGGTCGTCAGGCGGTGCGCTTGACGAGCTTGCCTGCGGGTTTGACCTTGACCTGCAGTGCTGCGGCGAGCACGGCCTTCAGGCCAAGCGGCCGATATAGCGTTACCAGGTCGGCGGCGGGCGGTTTCGTTTCGGTGATCTTGGCGGCCTTCACTGTGCATTCTCTCCTTGATGCAGTCCCCTACCGGAAACACTTGGTTTTCCCGTTGTGCGCGAAAGCCAAGCTCCCCGTTGTTCCTCCGGAAACAGGGATCGGATGCAGGGGTCCAATCTGCAATCGCGAATCTCCCTCCCGTTGCGGCGATCCAGATTGCCAAATGATGACAAATCCATGGCCGCCTTCGTTTGAAGATGCCGGTCTTTGCTTGCCTGTGGTTGACCTCTTGACCGGCGTGGTGCGAAGCGCGATAAGTGTCGCCATGAAAACGGTTATCTGCATTATTTGCCGGAAGATTATTCGCTAGCGATCCGCTGGCCTGGCCGTTTTCGTCTCCTAAAATCCAAGATGACAAACGTGCGGGCCGCCCGGACGCTGTATATTCCGACGGTTGCATGCAGGCTTGGAGATTTGGGATGGGCGGAATGCCGACGTTGAAGCTGTACAACACACTGACGCGGGAGAAGGCCGATTTCCGGCCCATCGACCCGGAAAACGTTCGTATGTATGTCTGCGGCCCCACGGTTTACGACTATGCCCACATCGGCAACGCGCGACCGAACATCGTTTTCGACGTTCTTTTTCGACTGCTGCGCCTTGTCTACGGCGCGAACCATGTCACCTATGTCCGCAACATCACCGACGTTGACGACAAGATCAACGCACGGGCGCTGCGCGACTATCCGGGTCTGCCCTTGAACGAGGCGATCCGCCGTGTGACAGAGAAAACCGAGACTCAGTTCCTTGAGGATGTCGCGACGCTCGGCTGCGTGGACCCGGACGTGCAGCCGCGGGCGACCGAGAATATCGCACAGATGATCGAGATCATCGAGAAGCTGATCGCGAAGGGGCACGCCTATCAAGCCGCCGGGGAAGTGCTGTTCGATACGAAATCGATGGCTGACTATGGCGAGCTTTCAAAGCGCAACCTCGACGAGCAGCAGGCCGGAGCCCGCATCGCAGTCGATGCTCACAAGAAAAATCCCGGCGATTTCGTGCTCTGGAAGCTTTCCGAGGACGACGAACCCGGCTGGGAGAGCCCCTGGGGACGCGGTCGCCCCGGCTGGCACATCGAATGCTCGGCGATGAGCGGGCGTTATCTCGGCGAGGTGTTCGACATTCACGGGGGCGGGCTGGATCTGATCTTCCCGCACCATGAAAACGAAATCGCCCAGTCGCGTTGCGCCCATGGCACCGAGGTGATGGCAAACGTCTGGATGCACAACGGCTTCCTGCAGGTCGAAGGCCGCAAGATGTCGAAGTCGGAGGGCAATTTCGTCACGATCTACGAACTTCTCCACACCGAGAAGTTCGGCGGCCGCAAATGGCCGGGCGAGGTGTTGCGGCTCGCAATGCTGATGACCCACTATCGCGAGCCGATCGACTTCTCCATCAAGCGGCTGGAGGAGGCCGAGCACCTGCTGTCGAAATGGCCTGTGCCCGGAGAGGCAGCCGACGAACCGGATCCTGCGGTCGTCGCGGCGCTTGCGGATGACCTCAACACCGTCGCCGCGGTCCAGGCACTGCACGCGCTTGCCCAGAAGGCATCCGTCGATTCGCGTCAGGCCGGCGTTTTTGCCGCAAGTGCGGCTCTGCTCGGCGTTGCGCCAAAGGAAATCGAGCTCGACGAGGCAGTCGTGCATGAGATCGACGAGCGCGTGCGCGCGCGCCTCGAACTCATCAGGGCGAAGAACTTCGCCGAAGCGGACAGCATTCGCGATGATCTTCAGGCACGAGGAATCCAGCTCAAGGACGGCAAGGACCCGGAAACCGGCGAGCGCGTGACAACCTGGGAAGTCAAGCGGTCGCAGACGTGACGTTGCCGGTCGGCGACGACCCGGCAGAAGGAAGAGGAGCGTGACATGACGGACGAGATCCATACTGGCGGATGCCAATGTGGCGCGATCCGCTTTCGCGTCGAGGGAGAGCTTGGCGACGCCTCGGTTTGCCATTGCCGCATGTGTCAGAAGGCGAGCGGAAACTTCTATCTGCCGCTCGTCTCCGTGCGCGGCGCGACGGTCACCTGGACGCGCGGCGAGCGCCGGCGCTTCCAGTCGTCGAACGCCGTCTGGCGCGGCTTCTGCGGTGATTGCGGCACGCCGCTGACCTATGAGGCGCCGGACGGCATGGCACTGGCGATCGCAGCCTTCGACAGGCCTCAAGGCATCGTGCCGACGGTCCAGTGGGGTATCGAGGCAAAGCTGCCCTATGTCGACCGGGTGCACGAATTGCCGGGCGAAGATACGATGGCGGATGTGGCAGCGGGCTCGTTCCTCGCCGATCTCGTTTCGTATCAGCACCCCGATCACGACACCGAAACCTGGCCACCGGAGGCAAAGCGATGACCGATGCCGTACGCACAGGAGGATGCCAATGCGGAGCCGTGCGCTTCCGCATCCATGGAAAGCTCGGCCGCCCCTCGATCTGCCACTGCCGCATGTGTCAGAAGCAGTTCGGGTCGTTCTTTTCGGCGCTCGTCACAGCCCCAAAGGACGGGGTCGAGTGGACCCGCGACGAACCGAGTTACTTCCAGTCCTCCGTCAATATCGATCGCGGCTTCTGCCGGAAATGCGGCACGCCGCTGACCTACCGACATCCGGGCGGCCTCGAAATTGCGATCGGCACGTTTGATGACCGTTCGGACCTTGCTCCGCAAATCCAGGTCAACTACGCCTCGCGACTGGCTTGGGTCGAAACGATTTTCGATCAGCCGGTGCACCAAGACCCGGACTATTATGCAAGGCAGGAACAGATCATTTCTTTCCAGCACCCTGACCATGAGACCGATCAGTGGCCGGCCCCAGGGGACTGGAAGTCATGATCAGACGAATCTTTACCGGCGGCTGCCAGTGCGGCGCGGTGCGCTATCGCGCCGAGGGCACGCTCGACGATCCGCATATTTGCCATTGCCGCATGTGCCAGAAGGCGGCGGGCAACTACTTCCTGCCGCTCGCCAATATCAAGCGGGACGACTTTCTGATTACCCGTGGACAACCGTCCTGGTTCCAGTCGTCGCAACTCGTCCGGCGCGGCTTTTGCCGCGACTGCGGCACACCGCTCTTCTACGACATGCCGAACGAGGATTTCTTGAACATCGCGCTCGGCTCGCTCGACGATCCGGACGACGTACAGCCGGTCTATCAGTCCGGAATCGAGTCGCGTGTGTTCTGGTTTTCTCATCTGCCGCGTCTTCGCGAAAAGGAGACCGACGACGGCAGCGAAGAATCGGCTGAGCGTCACTTGATTGTACTTGAAACGAACCGCCAGCATCCCGACTACGACACCGTGCATTGGCCACCCGAGGAAGACCTGTCGTGAGCGTTACATTGCGTACCCTTTATCCGGAAATCGAACCCTATGCCTCAGGTCGCCTCGATGTGGGCGATGGCCATGTGATCTATTGGGAACGCGTGGGCACGCCCGGCGCAAAGCCGGCGGTTTTCCTTCATGGCGGACCGGGCGGCACGATCTCGCCGAACCACCGTCGCCTTTTCGACCCAGCACTTTACGACGTGACGTTGTTCGATCAGCGCGGCTGCGGCAAGTCCACGCCGCATGCGGAGATCGAGGCGAATACGACGTGGCATCTCGTTGCCGATATCGAACGCCTGCGTGAATTGGCCGGCGTTGAACACTGGCTTGTTTTCGGCGGCTCCTGGGGCTCGACGCTGGCACTTGCCTATGCCGAAACGCACCCGGACCGTGTTTCCGAACTCGTTGTCAGGGGCATCTATACGCTGACCAGGGCCGAGCTCGACTGGTACTACCAGTTCGGCGTCTCGGAAATGTTCCCCGACAAATGGGAACGCTTCGTTGCTCCGATCCCACCGGAGGAACGCCATGAGATGATGCTGGCCTATCATCGGCGGCTGACAAGCGAGGACCGCGCGACGCGGCTCGCCGCAGCGAAGGCCTGGAGCATCTGGGAAGGCGAGACGATCACGCTATTGCCGGAACCGGCGACGAGCAAACCCTTTGAGGAGGAGGAATATGCGCACGCCTTTGCCCGGATCGAGAACCATTTCTTCGTCAATGCCGGCTGGTTGGAGGAGGGGCAGTTGCTGCGCGACGCACACAAGCTCCAAGGAATTCCAGGCCTGATCGTGCACGGCCGCTACGACATGCCGTGCCCGGCCAAATATGCCTGGCAGTTGCACAAGGCTTGGCCGGAGGCGGAATTCCATCTGATCGAGGGAGCGGGACACGCCTATTCGGAGCCGGGCATTCTCGACTGCCTGATCCGCGCGACGGACAAGTTTGCAGGCAAGACGGAATAGCACGGAAGTGCCTGCGGATTTCGCAGGCATGCCGCGCTGACTTATTAGCAGGTTGGAACTGAGCCATGACCACGGAACGCATCTATCTCTTCGACACCACGCTTCGGGACGGGCAGCAGACGCCCGGCATCGATTTTTCCGTCGAGGACAAGATTGCGATTGCGACCATGCTCGACGAATTCGGCATCGACTATGTCGAAGGCGGCTACCCGGGTGCCAACCCGACGGACACCGAGTTCTTCAAGCGGACGCGCACGCATAAGGCATCGTTTGTGGCGTTCGGCATGACCAAGCGCGCCGGCGTCTCCGCCTCCAACGACCCGGGCCTGCGCGCCTTGCTCGATGCCAAGAGCGACGCGGTCTGTCTCGTTGCCAAGAGTTGGGACTATCATGTCGAGGTAGCGCTTGGCTGCTCGAACGAGGAGAACCTCGACAATATCCGCGCCTCGGTCGAGGCCGTCGTCGCCTCCGGCCGCGAGGCCATGGTCGATTGCGAGCATTTCTTCGACGGCTACAAGGCAAACCCCGCCTATGCGCTTGCCTGCGCCAGGACGGCGCTTGAGGCGGGAGCACGCTGGGTCGTGCTGTGTGACACCAACGGCGGCACGCAGCCGCCGGAGGTGCGCGCAATCGTTGCCGCCGTGATCGCCGGAGGCGTGCCCGGTGCCAATCTCGGCATCCATGCCCATAATGACACCGGCCAGGCGGTGGCGAATTCGCTTGCCGCCGTGGAGGCCGGTGTCCGCCAGATCCAGGGAACGCTGAACGGCATCGGCGAACGCTGCGGCAATGCCAATCTGGTGACACTGATCGCGACGCTGGCACTCAAGGAAACCTATTCGAGCCGCTTCGAAACCGGAATCGATTCCGAAAAACTGCAGGAATTGACGACGCTCGCCCATGCGTTCGACGAGCTCTTGAACCGCTCGCCGGATCCGCAGGCGCCCTATGTCGGCGCATCGGCCTTTGCGACCAAGGCGGGGATCCACGCTTCAGCCCTGTTGAAAGACCCGAAAACCTATGAGCACGTCGCGCCCGAAAGCGTCGGCAATCTGCGCAAGGTCATGGTCTCGGACCAGGGCGGCAAGGCCAATTTCATCAACGCTCTCAAGCGGCGCGGCATCAGTGTCGCCAAGGACGACCCCAGGCTCGACAAGCTGATTGCCATCGTTAAGGAGCGCGAGGCGACAGGCTATGCCTACGAGGGCGCGGATGCGAGTTTCGCCCTGCTCGCAAGCCGCATTCTCGGGACCGTTCCCGATTTCTTCCATGTCGAGAGCTTCCGCGTGATGGTCGAACGGCGTTTCGATGCGAACGGAAACTTGAAGACAGTCTCGGAAGCGGTGGTCAAGGTCGTCGTCGATGGGGAAGTCATGATGTCGGTTGCCGAAGGCCACGGTCCGGTCAATGCGCTCGACCTTGCGTTGCGCAAGGACCTCGGCAAATACCAGTCGGAGATCGCCGATCTCGAGCTTGCCGACTACAAGGTGCGCATTCTCAACGGCGGTACCGAGGCGATCACGCGCGTTCTGATCGAATCGACCGACCGCACCGGCGCGCGCTGGTGGACGGTCGGCGTTTCCGACAACATCATCGATGCATCCTTCCAGGCGCTCATGGACAGTATCGTCTACAAGCTGCTTAAGAACCGCGATCAGATCGGATTGATTGCGGCCGAATAAGGGGTGCAGGGGGCTATCTCTCGCTAGATATTAAGTGGCTCTCACTCTTCGTTTCACGGAAATGAATTGGTGCATCACCATTCATTGGAGTAGGACGCTGGAGGAACGGCGGTCCGTTGAGGCCAGACCGTTGATCAATGGCGGAGCGGTTGCGAACCTTCGTTCGGCTCCGGTGACGTTTCAGGAAAAAGATCATGGCCGACCCAAACGCGAAGATCCCCGCCGAAAATACCGATTCCGCCAAGGGTTTCGCCTTTGCGCTTTCCGCCTATCTGCTCTGGGGCTTCCTGCCCTTCTTCATGAAGGCGGTAGCGCACATCCCGGCGGCGGAAGTCGTCGCCCATCGCATCGTTTGGTCGGTCCCGCTTGCGGGCCTCGTGCTGGTGTGGCTCGGTCGCACGCAAGAGCTCAAGACTGCGCTCAGGTCGCCGAGCATGCTGAGAATGGCAACACTGACGGCTGTGCTCGTCACGATCAACTGGGGCATCTATGTCTGGGCGATCGGCGCCGGCCGGGCGATCGAGACGGCGCTTGGCTATTACATCAATCCGCTGTTTTCGATCTTCCTGGGGGCGGTGCTGCTTAAGGAGAGGCCGAACGCGGCACAAATGGTGGCGATCGCGCTCGCCGTCATCGCGGTTGCCGTGCTCGCCTTCGATGCCGGCGGCCTGCCGTGGGTCTCGATCGGGCTTTGCATCTCCTGGGGGTTCTACGCCTTCTTCCGCAAGACGCTGCCGATCGGGCCGAATCAGGGTTTCTTCCTCGAGGTGCTGCTGCTCAGCATTCCCGCAATCGGCTATATCCTTTGGCTGGAATCGACCGGCCAAGGCCACTTCGGCGATACCGGTCTTGCCGATGTCCTGTGGCTGCTCTCTTGCGGCATCGTCACGGCCGTGCCGCTGATGATCTATGCCAATGGCGCGAAGCTCCTGCGGCTCTCCACCATCGGCATCATGCAGTATATCGCCCCGACGATGATCTTCGTCATCGCTGTCTTCGTCTTTCACGAACCTTTCGGGACCGCGAAACTCATCGCCTTTGCGTTGATCTGGGCGGCGCTGTTTGTTTATTCGGGCGCGATGCTCGCCGAAAGCAGAGCCCGTCGCGCGGCGCAGCCGGCTCCGGCTGAGTAGAACAGCACTGCGCGTCTCATCAGACGCGCAACGTTGCTTGAACCGCGACGCTTCTGAAGCAGCGGTTTGGGTTAACGACATACATAAACGCGCTTTAGAGCGTTTCAGGTTTTGACAGAAGCATATCCGGCGTTGGCGAAGTAGTTGCTGCATTCGTCGGGCTGGAGTGAGGGGACAAGGCTGCCGAGGTATTTCCATGTCTCCTCGACGGTTCGCTTCTGAGCCGCCCGCATCCAGTGTTTGATTTTGGCGAAGGCCTGCTCGATCGGATTGAGATCGGGCGAGTATGGCGGGAGATACCAGAGCCGCGCGCCGGCGGCTCGGATCATCTGCCGGATGGCCGCCGACTTGTGCGAGCCGAGATTGTCCATGATGACGATGTCGCCGGGTTCGAGCACGGGCACGAGCTGTTGTTCGACATAGGCGCGGAAACACCGACCGTTGATCGGTCCGTCGAAGACGCAAGGCGCTGCCAGCCGGTCGTGGCGCAAAGCGCCGACAAAGGTCAGCGTGCGCCAGTGGCCGTGCGGGGCAAAGCCGCGCAGGCGCTTGCCTCGTGGCCCCCAGCCATAGAGCGGCGCCATGTTGGTCTTGATCCAGGTTTCGTCAATGAACACCAGCCGTCTCGGATCGAGACCGGACTGCCAGGAGCGCCAGCGTTGCCGCCGGCGGGCAATATCGGCACGGGCCTGCTCAAGGGCGAACAGCGTTTTTTTTAAACCGCAACCCCTCGCGGCGCAGGAACCGCCAGACCGTATCGTGCGACACCTTCACCCCACGCGCCGCCAGCTCTTCCTTCAGCCTGTGCAGCGACAAATGCGGCGTCTGGTTGATCCGCTCCGCGATGAACGCACGGTGCGGCTCCAGCACATGCTTGCGGTGGCCGCCCATCTTGCCGGGCGCCACGGACCCGTTCGAACGATAGCGCTGAGACCACTTCACCGCCGACGATACGGCAATGCCGAAACGAGCCGCCACCGATCGGCAGCTTTCCCCCGCCGAAATGGCGCCAACAACACGTTCACGAAGATCGTTCGAAAGAGGTCGCGTCATCGGATGCTGGCCTCCGCTCCAGCCAGCATCTTGAATCACAAAACGGACTAAAACGGAATCCCCTCCGATTCAGTCAAAACCGGAACCGCTCTAGAGCTTGGAAATGATCTCGGCTTCGCCCTCGCGGCCCATCGCGGCGGCCGAGGCAAGAATTGCGGGGACGATGTCTTCGGCCCTGTCGATAACCAGCGGCTGGACGAGATGGGCCGTGTGCACGAAGCCCTGATCGCGCATATGCTGCAACAGTTCCAGCATCGGATTCCAGAAGCCGCTGATGTTGCCGAAGACCATCGGCTTTCTGTGCCGGCCGAGCTGTGCCCAGGTCATGATCTCGACGATTTCCTCAAGCGTGCCTATGCCGCCTGGAAGCGCCACGAATGCATCGGCACGCTCGAACATCTTGTGCTTGCGCTCATGCATGTCGGCGGTGACAACGAGTTCGCTGAGCTGTCCCAGCGAGTGGCGGGTTGCTTCCTTGTCCATGAGGAATTCCGGAATGATGCCGGTAACCTCGCCGCCCGCCGAAAGCACGCCGCTTGCCACCGCGCCCATGATGCCGCGCGTGCCGCCGCCATAGACGAGGCCGAGGCCATGATCGGCGATCGATTTTCCCAGCGTGCGACCCGCCTGGATGTGGGCCGCGTCCCGTCCCGGCTGAGAGCCGCAATAGACGCAGATCGATCGAATCGGGGTGTTTTGCTTGGTCATGGGGCCAAAAGACATTGCAGCGCAGCATCGGTCAAGAAAAATGAGGGAAAAAGCAGCGGCAATGAGGCCTGCATGAGACTTGGGCGCTTGTATGAAACTATAGGAAACGTTAGCAATTTCAGTAATACGTTGAAGAATTAGGACGGGTGGGCGGCTGTTGCGCTATAATGGCAAAAAAATGTCCGCGCCGGGGACCAATAAAAGGGACATGCGCGGAGCGTTGTATTGCTCCGCCCCGTGTGGAGAGTAGCATGATGAAGAACAAAGCCGGTTGGGTGGCGCTGAGCGTCTTGGCAGCCGCGACCGCCTTAATGGTTTTCGTGGTCCAGCCAAATCTGCGTGACGACGACAAGGAGCGGGCCGCACAGCCGACCGCGAGTGGCGGTCAGCCGGCCGAGACGAAGCCGGCGGCCAAGGTCGAAACCGCCCCGGCCGCGCCGGAAGGTCAGGCGGCTGCGCCGGACGTCGCGGGCAAGGCGACTGCCGACGCGTCCAATCCAGCGAACTGGACGGTCCCGGGCTTCGACATCCTTCGTGTCGAACCCGATGGATCGACGGTCATAGCGGGACGCGCCCAGCCCGGCACCAAACTCGAAATCCTCAGCGGCAACACGGTTATCGGAACGACCGACGTCGGCGCCGCCGGCGATTTCGCCGCCGTCTTTGACAAGCCGCTTGTCGCCGGCGACCACCAGCTGACCCTGCGCAGTGTCGGTGCAGGCGGCGCGACGAAGACGTCCGAAGAAGTGGCGACGGTCTCCGTCCCGAAGGACTCGACCGGCCAATTGCTGGCGATGGTGTCCAAACCCGGCGAAGCGAGCCGCCTGATCACCACGCCCCAGGTCGATGAAAAGCCGGTGGGCGCTGCTGTGCAGCCGAATGCGCAAGGCAGCGAGCCTGCGGGCGCGCCCGAGACGCCGGCCAAACCCGCTGGCGTTCCAGGTCTTCAGGTCACCGCCGTCGAGATCGAGGGCGGGACGATGTACGTTGCCGGCAACGCCAAGCCCGGCGCGCTGGTGCGCATCTATGCCGACGATAAGTTCGTCGGCGAGATGAAGGCCGACGACAAGGGCAAATTCGTTGTTGATGGCTCGATCGATCTGACGGTCGGCAGCCACATCATCCGGGCCGACATGCTGAACGAGGACGGAAGCAAGGTGGCGATGCGCGCATCGGTGCCCTTCGACCGTCCGGCAGGCAGTCAGGTGGCAGCCGTCGCGGGCCCGCAGGCGGGGGCAGCGATCAACGGGCTTGATCGCGTGCGGAGCGAGGCGAGCAAGGCGATTGCCTTGCTGAAAGGGCTTTTCGCAGATGGCAAACGGCCCTCCGCCGAGCAGCTTGCCGCGGCCCGTTCCGCCACGGAAATCGCGCTGCAGTCGCTCGCCGACTTCAAGCCGGCGGACAATGCGGACCAGGCGCAGGCGACCGCCGCAGCCGCAGCATCCAAGGCCGCGGCTGATGCGCTGGCGGTGCTCAAGTCGTCACAGCAGGACCCGGCAAGCGTCGCCGCGGCACTGGCAAAGGTCGAGGCAACGGTAGGCTCTGCGCTGACGCGGCCGAGTGCTGTCGCCGAGGCGGTTATCAGGCCCGGGGCCACGACGACGGCGGCGGACGCAGCCAAGCCGGCGGCGCCGCCGGTGGCCGACGGTGCCGGCAGTGCTGCGGCAGCGCCTGCTTCCGAACACGCAGCGGCGGCGGCTCCGGTCGAGACACCCGAGCAACCCGCGACGATCGAGCAGGCTCCGCTCAAGGAGAGCAAGAGTTCGGTCATCATCCGGCGCGGTGACACGCTCTGGCAGATTTCGCGCCGGGTCTACGGGGCAGGGGTTCGCTACACGACAATTTACCTTGCCAACCGGGAGCAGATCGAAAATCCCGACTTGATCCGTCCGGGCCAGGTGTTCGGCGTTCCGGATGAGGCTATGTCCGACGACGAATCGCGGGAAATTCACCGCAAGCACGTGAAGCACGAAGAATAGTCTGCCTTTTGCCGGCAATTCCATTGCGGCGAGAAGCAGGCGGACCTATCTGTCAGAAAACGCGGCGTCTCCCAAAGGCGCCGCTTTTCATTGACGATCTACAGCGCCGCGCGTCTTTCCAGACGCACAAACGACGCTGTGGCACTTTGAATTGCCGCATGTTTTATCCTTGAATCGGCTCCGATTTAAGGAAACATGCAGCAGAACTGGAAGCGGACTGAGACGTGGCACCCCAGACCCAGAAAAAGACGGTTTCGGCCAATACGAGCAATCCGTTCGAGACGATCGCGAACCTCTGGCCCTATATGTGGCCGGCCGATCGCGCCGACCTGAAATTGCGGGTGGTGTGGGCGACGGTGATCCTCGTGGTCGCGAAGGTCGTCCTTATTCTCGTTCCCTATTTCTTCAAGTGGGCCACCGATGCGCTCAACAGCAGGCCGGACGCACTGGCCTCGCTGCCGCAGTTCCTGACCGGCGCGGTCATGCTGGTGCTCGCCTACAACCTCGCGCGTCTGCTGCAGGCGGGTCTGAACCAGCTGCGTGACGCACTCTTTGCGAGCGTCGGCCAGCATGCGGTGCGGCAGCTTGCCTACAGGACCTTCGTCCACATGCATCAGCTCTCGCTCCGGTTTCATCTCGAGCGGCGCACGGGCGGGCTTTCGCGCATCATCGAGCGCGGAACCAAAGGCATCGAGACGATCGTCCGGTTTACCATCCTGAACAGCGTGCCGACGCTGATCGAATTCCTGCTGACGGCGGTGATCTTCTGGTGGGGCTACGGCTTCAGCTATCTCTTCGTGACGGCCGTGACGGTTTGGCTGTACATCTGGTTCACGGTGCGCGCCAGCGACTGGCGCATCGCTATTCGCCGCTCGATGAACGACAGCGACACCGATGCGAACACCAAGGCGATCGACTCGCTCCTCAATTTCGAGACGGTCAAATATTTCGGCAACGAAGAGATGGAGGCGAAGCGCTTCGACAAATCGATGGAGCGCTACGAGCGCGCTGCGACCCAGGTCTGGACTTCGCTCGGCTGGCTGAACTTCGGTCAGGCGCTGATCTTCGGCGCGGGTACCGCGGTGATGATGACGATATCGGCGCTTGCCGTGCAGCGCGGCGATCAGACGATCGGTGATTTCGTCTTCGTCAATGCGATGCTGATCCAGCTTGCCATCCCGCTGAATTTCATCGGTTTTGTCTACCGCGAAATCCGCCAGGGCCTGACCGACATCGAGCACATGTTCGATCTCCTCGATGTTCAGGCCGAAGTGGTCGATCAGCCGGACGCGAAGGAACTGACGATCGACAAGGGCGCGATCTCCTTCAGGGACGTGCACTTCGCCTACGATTCCGCCCGGCCAATCCTCAAGGGCATTTCCTTCGACGTTCCCGCCGGCAAGACGGTGGCGGTGGTGGGACCGTCCGGGGCAGGCAAGTCGACGTTGTCGCGGCTGCTTTACCGCTTCTACGATGTCCAGGATGGGTCGATCACCGTCGATGGACAGGACGTTCGCGACGTGACGCAGAAAAGCCTGCGCTCGGTGATCGGCATGGTCCCGCAGGACACGGTGCTCTTCAACGATACGATCGCCTACAACATCCGCTATGGTCGCATCGAAGCATCCGACTCTGAGGTCGAGGCGGCTGCCGAGGCGGCGCAGATTGCGCAGTTCATCCGCGGTCTTCCGGACGGTTTCCGGGCCATGGTGGGTGAGCGCGGGCTGAAACTTTCAGGTGGCGAGAAGCAGCGCGTGGCGATCGCGCGCACGATCCTGAAGGCGCCGCCGATCCTGATCCTCGACGAGGCGACATCCGCGCTCGATACCAAGACGGAACAGGAAATTCAGGCGGCACTGGACATCGTGTCCCGCAACCGCACGACGCTCGTCATCGCCCACCGCCTGTCGACGGTCATCCATGCGGACGAAATCATCGTCCTCAAGGACGGCGTGATCGCCGAGCGCGGTACGCATGGAGAACTGATCGATCGCGAGGGCCTTTATGCTTCCATGTGGAGCCGCCAGCGCGAAGCAACTCAGGCGGAAGAGCAGCTGAAGCGGGTGCGCGAGAGCGACGATCTGGGCATCATCGACCGTGGCCAACCAGCCGCGTGACGATGGACGGTGAATGCGCGGCCTGGCACCAATCTTTCGACGTTGCCGGACTCCGGGATTCGCGCTAGGTCACATGCCACGTCAAATCTGGAGTAGAGTTCATGAGCTTGGTCAACACGGTGCGAAACACGCTCGTTCCGGTGCACAAGGAAGGCTACCGCTTCATTGCGATCTTCTTCGTTGTGTCGCTGGTGCTTGGCTTACTGTGGGAACCGCTGATGTGGCTCGGCTTCCTGCTGACCGCCTGGTGCGCCTACTTCTTCCGCGATCCCGAACGCATGACGCCGATCGACGACGACCTCGTGATTAGCCCGGCCGACGGCCGTGTCTCCTCGATTGCCGTGATGACCCCGCCGGATGAATTGGGCCTGGGGTCGACGCCCATGCTGCGCATCTCGGTTTTCATGAACGTCTTCAATTGCCATGTGAACCGCGCTCCGATGAGCGGAACCGTGCGCCACATCGCCTATCGGGCCGGTAAGTTCGTAAACGCCGAGCTCGACAAGGCCAGCCACGAAAACGAACGCAACGGCCTCGTCATCGAGACGAAGCACGGCGAAATCGGCGTGGTCCAGATTGCCGGCCTGGTCGCGCGGCGTATTCTCTGCTGGACCGCGCAAAACGCCTCGCTCGAAGCGGGCGAGCGCTTCGGTCTCATCCGGTTCGGTTCCCGGCTTGATGTGTTTCTGCCGGAAGGAGCCGAGCCGCGCGTCAGCGTCGGGCAGACCGCCGTCGCCGGCGAAACGGTGCTTGCTGAATTCGGCTCCGCGAAGGGGCCGGTTGTCAGCCGCCGCGCATAAGGAGCCGTCATGGAAGAGCCCCAGCAGGAAAAGCCGACGGAAACAGTGCAACCGTCCGGGGAGACGGACGGATCGAACGACAAGGCGCGCGGGCCGCGCCTGCGCGAAATTCCGCTGCGCCTGATGATCCCCAACATGATCACTGTGCTCGCGATCTGCGCCGGCCTCTCCGGCATCCGGCTCGCTTTCGAGAACCGCGTCGAACTGGCCGTCGCCATGGTGCTGTTTGCAGCGTTCCTCGACGGTATCGATGGACGGGTCGCGCGGCTGCTCAAGGCGACGTCGAGCTTCGGCGGCCAGATGGATTCACTCGCGGACATCATCAATTTCGGCGTCGCGCCGGCACTGGTTCTTTATGTCTTCGTGCTGGATCAGGCGCGGTCGATCGGCTGGATCGCCGCCCTGATCTACGCGATTGCTACCGGATTGCGGCTGGCACGCTTCAACGTCATGGCCGAGCGCCAGGTCAAGGCATCCTGGCAGTCGGAATACTTCGTCGGCGTTCCGGCACCTGCCGGCGCCATGCTGGTGTTGCTGCCGGTCTATCTCGGTCTGCTCGGCCTTGCGCCGGATCGGCTGTTTGCGCTTATCGCGTCGGCCTATACAGTGCTGATCGCCTTCCTTCTGGTCAGCCGCCTGCCGGTCTGGTCCGGCAAGTCGGAGAACCGCGTGCGCCGCGATCTCGTCCTGCCGGCGATCCTCGTCGTCGTCTTCTATGTCGCGACGCTGATGACCTATACATGGGAAACGATGGTGGTGACGGCGCTCGCCTATCTGATCAGCCTGCCGTTCGGCGCCCGCTCCTGGCAGCGCAAATATGGCGACTGGCCGGCACACCCGGCGCAGGGGGGCGATGGACTGCCGGGCGATAACGACTGACAGGAAGGCCTCGTAAAAAGGGCCTCGTAATAAAAGAAGAAGCCACCACGGATGACCGTGGTGGCTTTCTTTTTCGCTTGAATTTCCCGGAATTGCTCCGGTTATTCCGGCATCCGATAGTCGACGATCCTGTTTTCGCGAACCAGGAACAGTTTGCCGGTCTCGGTCTGGTCTGGCCCGAGAAGCGGCATCAGCGCGGCCGCGACCTCGGACGGATGCGGCACGGTTGCCGGATCTTCGCCGGGTACCGCCTGGGCCCGCATTGCCGTGCGGGTCGGCCCCGGATCGACGCTGAGAATGCGGAGCGGCAGGCGCTGGGTTTCGTGCGCCCAGGTGCGTGCCAGCGCCTCGACGGCCGCCTTGGAGGCGGAGTAGGGGCCCCAGAAGGGCTTGCACTTGTGCGCTGCGCCCGATGAGACAATGAGGGCCCGGCCCGCGTCGGATTTGACGAGCAGCGGCTCAACCGACCGGATCAGCCGCCAGGTCGCGGTGACGTTGATGGTCATCACCTTTTCGAACACCTTGGCCTCGACATGGCCGATTGGCGAAATCGTGCCGAGCACACCGGCATTGGCAACGAGGATATCGAGTTTGCCCCAACGCTCGTGGACCGCTCCTCCGAGCTTGTCGATTGCCGCCATGTCCGCGAGATCGAAGGGGACGAGCGTCGCCGAACCGCCGACCGCCTTGATGGCATCGTCCAGTTCCTCAAGGCCACCGACCGTGCGCGCGCAGGCGATGACATGCGCGCCAGCCTTAGCCAATTCGAGGGCAGTGAAATAGCCGATGCCGCGCGATGCGCCGGTGACCAGGGCGACCCGGTCTTTCAGATTGGGCGTCATTTGATTGTCTTTTATCCGTTGCTGGCGAGAACCGAGAGTTTGCGGACATTGCTTGCGCCATCCTGGTCGAGCAGGCGCGTCGGGTAGTCCCCGGTGAAATAATGATCGGTGAATTGCGGCGCTTGCGGGTCGCGCGCTACACCCCCGACAGCCCGGTAGAGCCCGTCGATCGACAGGAATTCGAGTGAGTCAGCGCCGATGAAGCGGCACATGGACGCGAGATCGGGATGCTGGTTGGCGAGCAACTTGTCGCGGTCCGGCGTATCGATACCATAGAAGTCCGGATGGAAGATCATCGGGCTAGCAACACGGATATGCACCTCGCGTGCGCCGGCATCGCGGATCATCTGTACGATCTTGACCGACGTCGTGCCGCGCACGATGGAATCATCGACGAGCACCACGCGCTTGTCCTTGATCATGGCACGGTTGGCCGAATGCTTCAGCTTGACGCCGAACGCCCGGATCTGCTGCGTCGGCTCGATGAAGGTCCGTCCGACATAGTGGTTGCGGATGATGCCGTATTCGAAGGGAATGCCGCTCTGCTGTGCATAGCCGAGCGCAGCCGGCGTGCCGCCGTCGGGCACAGGTACGACCACATCCGCCTCGACGGGCGATTCCTTGGCGAGATTGACGCCCATGTTCTTGCGCGCCACATAGACGCTGCGACCGCCGACGACCGAATCCGGGCGTGCAAAGTAGACATATTCGAAGAGGCAGAGGCGTTCCGGCTGCGGTGCTTCCGGCTTGCGCGCGTCGATCGAAATCGAGCCGTCCGGCTGGATCTCGCAAATGACCACTTCGCCGTTCTCGATATCACGAATGTATTTGGCGCCAATGATGTCGAGTGCGCAGGTTTCCGAGCAGAAGATCGGCTTGCCGTCGAGTTCGCCCATGACGAGGGGGCGGATACCGATTGGGTCGCGCGCGGCGATCAGCTTGGTGCGCGTCATCGCCAGCATCGAATAGCCGCCTTCCATCTGGCGGATGGCGTCGATGAAGCGATCGGAGGAGGAGGTCTGCTTGGAGCGGGCAATGAGGTGAAGGACGACTTCCGTGTCCGAGGTCGATTGGCATATCGCGCCGTCGGCGATCAACTGGCGACGCAGCGTCAGCCCGTTGGTGAAGTTGCCGTTATGGGCGATAGCGATGCCGCCGACTTCGAGTTCGGCAAAGAGCGGCTGGACGTTGCGCAGCGCCACCTCGCCGGTCGTCGAGTAGCGCGTGTGCCCGATGGAAATAAAGCCGGGCAGCTTGGCCAGCGTGGCGGGGTCGGTATAGTGATCTCCGACGAGACCCATGCGCTTTTCGGTATAGAACTGCTTGCCGTCGAAGGTGACGATACCGGCCGCTTCCTGGCCGCGATGCTGGAGCGCGTGCAATCCGAGCGCCGTCAGTGTGGCTGCATCCGGATGTCCCAGAATGCCGAAGACACCGCATTCCTCGTGCAGGGTGTCGCCATCGAGTTCGTCGTGGATTTCACGGGATCTAAGATCGGTCATCACAAGTTCGCCTTTTGCTCCATGCCGGTGCGCATATCGTGATCAGGCTGCCCGTCTTCAAGCGATCTTAAACGAAAACAGCAGCAAGCGTTATTTCCAAATGGACAAAGCCCGCGCAGCGGGCCTTGTCGCAAACTGATGTTCTATCTCAGCCGTTCGTCGGCGCATCCTGGACGGGGGGCTGTTCGGCCGGGCCCGGCGGGGTTTCCGGTTCGCCTTCGCCCGTGTTGTCCTTGCCGCGCAAGCGATCGAGGATCGTGGCGTCGGCCTCTTCCGGCAAAAGCGCGATCAGCTTGTTGCCGAGATTGTCAAGCAGCGGTTTCGATTTCGCCTGGGTAACCCAGATCGGCTGTTGCTGCGGTGCCACCAGCCAGTTGAAGAACAGCATCGCGACGACGACGAGCAGGATGCCGCGGGCGGCGCCGAACAGGAAGCCAAGGGTCCGGTCGAGCGCGCCGATGCGGCTGTCGATGATGAAATCGGCGATCCGCATGGTGATGAAGGAGATGACGATCAGCGCCACCAGGAAGACCACGGCGGCCGAGCCGGCCATCGCGACCGTGTCGCTGCTGGTGTATTGCGAGGCATAGGGCAGCAGAAAGGGATAGAGGAAATAGGCGGCCGCCGCCGCGCCGACCCAGCTCGCAACCGACAGGACCTCGCGCGAGAACCCGCGGACCATGGCGAGGATGGCCGAAAACAGCGCAACGCCGAGAACGATACCATCGAGAATTGTAATGGGCATGTTGTCTTTACTCCGACCCCGTCTTGATCCGGGCCACACCAAGCTTATCCGCCGTCGGTCGTGTCTGCACGCACTCAGAACGTCTTTCCACGACCAATTGTCAAGGCGCACATCTGCGGACGCTCTTGCCGATCCCCGCCGAGGTCATTCGTCTTCGCCTTCCGTCTGCCTCAGAGCGCTCCGCGATCCGGCGATACGCGCCACGAGATCCGGCAGGCTCTCCATTTCGCTCCAGCGGCCGTTGCCGTTCTTCGGCAGCTCGGTCGATGCAGACGGCAATACGGCCTGGGAGAAACCGAGCTTCTCAGCTTCCTTGAGACGTTGGGCAGTATGCGCAACCGGCCGGATGGCGCCCGACAAGCTGACTTCGCCGAAATAGACGCAATCGGCCGGAAGGGCAAGCCCGGCAAGCGAGGAAACCAGCGCGGAAGCGACCGCCAGGTCGGCGGCAGGCTCGGAAATGCGGTAACCGCCGGCAATATTGAGATAAACGTCGTGCTGGCCGAGGCGAACGCCACAATGGGCCTCGAGCACGGCGAGGATCATCGAGAGGCGGGCGGAATCCCAGCCGACGACCGCACGGCGCGGCGTTCCAAGCGACGTCGGCGCGACGAGCGCCTGCACTTCCACCAGCACCGGCCGGGTTCCTTCCATGCCGGCAAAGACGGCGGCTCCCGGCGACTTCTCGTTGCGCTCCCCGAGAAACAACTCCGACGGATTGGCGACTTCGCGCAGGCCCCTGTCCGACATCTCGAACACGCCGATCTCGTCGGTCGGACCGAAGCGGTTCTTGACCGTCCTCAGGATGCGATAGTGATGCCCGCGATCGCCCTCGAAATAGAGCACAGCATCGACCATGTGCTCGACGACACGCGGGCCGGCGATCTGGCCCTCCTTCGTCACATGGCCGACGAGCACGACCGCCGTGCCGGTCTGCTTGGCGAAGCGGATCATCGCCTGGACGCCGGTGCGTACCTGGGTCACGGTCCCGGGCGCCGAATCGACGATGTCGCTCCATAGCGTCTGGATCGAATCGATGATGACGAGATCAGGGCGCTTGCCGTCCGCAAGCGTCGCCAGGATGTCTTCGACATTGGTCTCGGCGGCGAGAAGCACGTCGCTGTCGGCCGCCCCGAGCCGCTGGGCACGCAGACGCACCTGGGCGACGGCCTCCTCGCCCGAGACATAGATGACGCGATGCTTGCGGCGGGAAAGGGCCGCTGCCGCCTGCATCAGCACGGTCGACTTGCCGATGCCGGGATCGCCGCCGACGAGCAAAGCCGACCCGCGCACGAAGCCGCCGCCGGTGACGCGGTCGAGTTCGGATATGCCCGTCTCGATACGCGGCGCGTCCTCGATCTCGCCGGAAAGGGTGGTGAGCGCGACAGGCCGACCCTTCTTCGGCGCGCGCGATGGGCCGCCGCCGATGCCCGCCGTCGGGTCTTCCTCGATGATCGTGTTCCACTCGCCGCAGCCATCGCACTTGCCCGCCCAGCGGGAATGCACGGTGCCGCAATTCTGGCAGATGAACTGGGTGCGGGCTTTCGCCATCGAGACTAGCTTTCGGATATGCGGGAGGCTGCGTGAATACGGCCGCGATTCCGAGAATCACCGCCGCTGTTCACATAATGCCGCGAAAGGCTGCCCGAAAGGGTGTTTTTCGGCGACTGTCCGTCGAAGCAGCAATGGCCCCGCGTTCAAGCGCCGCCGATATAGCTTCGATGATAGCGATGGCCAAGGCTCGTCAGCAGCTCGTAGCCGATCGTTCCGCCGGCGCGCGCGACGTCGTCTATCGCGACATTGCGCCCAAAAAGCTCGATATAGTCGCCGGCGCGAACGGCCTTTTCCGGCAGGTCGGTGACGTCGAACAGGCTGAGGTCCATGGTGACCCGGCCGACATGCGGCACCTTCCTGCCATGCAGGAAGCCATAGGCGCCGGAAGGCATCGCCTGCCTGAGCGTCACACCGCCGCCGGATACCGAGCGGTGATATCCGTCGGCATA
Source organism: Sinorhizobium terangae (assembly GCF_009601505.1). Taxonomy (GTDB): domain Bacteria; phylum Pseudomonadota; class Alphaproteobacteria; order Rhizobiales; family Rhizobiaceae; genus Sinorhizobium; species Sinorhizobium terangae. Next base: position 63,305 of record NZ_WITC01000100.1, on the reverse strand, counting down.
GCCGATCGCGACCGTTGCGATGCGGCTTTCGCGGGCGAAGCGTGCCGATGCGCCATAGCTCGCCGTTGCGCCGGAGGGGACTGTGCGGACCTGGATGATGCGCGCTTCGGCGGTCACCACCGGCTTCATCGGATTGATCGCACCGTTCACCGCCTCGCCGCCATAAACTGCAATCCCGGGGCGTGTGAGGTCGAAATGGTAGTCCTTGCCGAGGAAAACACCGCCGGAATTCGCAAGGCTCGCCGGGACGCCCTCGAAGGCGGCGGCCGCCTCACGGAAGCGCTCGAGCTGATAAAGGTTCATCGGATGTCTGGGATCATCACCGCAGGCAAGATGGCTCATGATCAGCACGGGTGAGAAACTTGCCGGACGCGCAGGATCGTTGGCAAGCGTGACGGCTTCCTCGACCGATAGCCCGAGCCGGTTCATGCCGGTGTCGACGTGAAGCACGCAAGGGTGGTCGCCGCGTTCGGAAAGCGACGCCATGAAGACGGCGAGTTGTTCCTCCGAGTTGATGATCGGCACTAGATCGTAGTCGAAGAAGAGTTCCTCGTTGCCTGGCCACATGCCGGCCAGAATGTAGATGCGCCCATCCGGAACCAAAGGGCGGAGCTCCGCCCCTTCTTCCGCGTTGGCGACGAAGAAGTCGCGTGCACCGGCGGCGTAAAGGGCAGGGGCCGCCTGCGCAATGCCGAGCCCATAGGCATCTGCCTTCAGAACGGCGGCCGCGCGAGCCGTGCCGGAGCGCTCGTTCATGGCGCGCCAATTGTCGGCCAGCGCCGCAAGATCGATGGTGAGCCTGTTGGAGGCGGAGAGGAATTCTGGTTCGTGCATACCGGAAGCTCTGAGTGGACGATACAGCAGCAATACATCCTAGCAGCGAAGGCCGCAAACGATCTGCTGCGATCGGGATGCCCGCTGTTGCGACAGGCGTCGTCGTTGTGGTCGCTGCGAGAGTGGTGATCGCAGCGTGAGCCGGCTGGTGCCGGGTGACTGCCGGATTAAACGTGTTTCGCTTCCAGTCGGCTGATTTTACCGCCCCTCATCCGGCTGCCGCCATCTTCTCCCCTTGGGCACGGGGAGAAGGGACAAGCGGCGCCAACTACACTCCCTCCACGCAAGCAGGGCGAGGAGACTGGGAGGGTGCAGCTTGCCCCTTCTCCCCGTCGAGACGGGAGAAGGTCGCGGCAGCGGGATGAGGGGCAGAGGCGTGCAGTTCACGCGTGGCGAACAGCCGCGTTTCAGTGCTCGTACTGTGTGAAGGACGGATCCGCCAGGTCAGAGAAGCGTGTGTATTCGGATTGGAAGGCGAGCTTCACCGTGCCGGTCGGCCCGTGGCGCTGCTTGGCGATGATCACGTCGGCCGTGCCCTTGACCTTGTCCATCTGCATCTTCCACTCTTCGTACTTCGGATCGAGTTCGTCGCGCGGCTCCATGTTCTTCACGTAGTATTCCTCGCGGAACACGAAGAGCACCACGTCGGCGTCCTGCTCGATCGATCCCGATTCACGCAGGTCCGAGAGCTGCGGGCGCTTGTCCTCACGGCTTTCCACCGCGCGCGAGAGCTGTGAGAGCGCGATGATCGGCACATTCAGCTCCTTGCCGAGCGCCTTGAGGCCGGTGGTGATTTCGGTGATTTCCTGCACCCGGTTCTCGCCTGATTTCTTGGAGCCGGTCATGAGCTGGACGTAGTCGACCACGAGTACGTCGAGGCCACGCTGACGCTTGAGGCGACGGGCGCGTGCCGCGAGCTGGGCGATCGAGATGCCGCCGGTCTGGTCGATATAGAGTGGCACCTTCTGCATCATCATCGAGCAGGCGACGAGCTTCTCGAAATCGGCTTCCGAAATGTCGCCACGGCGGATCTTCGAGGACGAAACCTCGGTCTGCTCGGAGATGATACGCGTGGCGAGCTGCTCGGACGACATTTCGAGCGAATAGAAGCCGACGACACCGCCGTTCTTCGCCTTGAAGGAGCCATCGGGCTGCACCTCGGGCTCGTAAGCCGCGGCGATGTTGTAGGCGATGTTGGTTGCGAGCGATGTTTTGCCCATTCCCGGGCGGCCGGCGAGGATGATCAGGTCCGAACGCTGCAGGCCGCCCATCTTTCCATCGAGCGAATGGATGCCGGTCGAAATGCCGGAAAGATGGCCGTCCCGGTCCTTCGCCGTCGCGGCCATGTCGATGGCGAGTGTCACGGCGTCGCTGAACGACTGAAAGCCGCCGTCATAGCGTCCTGTTTCGGCAAGCTCAAAAAGGCGCCGCTCCGCGTCCTCGATCTGGCTCTGCGGCGGCATATCGAGCGGCGCGTCATAGGCGATGTTGACCATGTCCTCGCCGATGGTGATCAGCGATCGGCGGAGTGCAAGATCGTAGATGGCGCGGCCATAATCCTCGGCATTGATGATCGAAACGGCCTCGGCGGCAAGGCGCGCGAGGTACTGGGCAACGGTCAGGTCGCCGACTTTTTCGTCCGCCTTGAGGAAGGTCTTGATCGTCACCGGGTTGGCGGTCTTGCCCATGCGGATGATCTCGCCGGCAACCTCGAAGATGCGGCGGTGCAATGGCTCGAACAGATGTACCGGCTTCAGGAAGTCGGAAACCCGGTAGAACGCATCGTTGTTGACCAGGATTGCGCCAAGCAGCGCCTGCTCGGCCTCGAGGTTGTTCGGCGCTTCGCGGTAGTGCTGGTCCGCCTGATCCTTGGCCAAGGGGGCGAGCTTGCGCGCTGCGTCGTTCATGGTCTTTCCGTTTCCGCCTGTGATCCCGTGAGTTACCCGATTTGCTTCCTGTCACCCGGCAAGTCTAGTGTAGGCATGCAACAGTGCCGCGGCATCCAAACGTGCCGATCGTCTTTGCCCGTTGTTCGACTGATCCACAGGGGCGGGAGCGAAGCGTCGAAATGCGCTCCATCCCCGGCAAATTTGTTTGACGCCGCGAGCGAAGGCGAAGGTACCTGATTCGCACCCCGCCGTCGCTTCCCCCCCATCATTCGCCATCTTGAAAAAACTCCGCAGTTGCATTAAGTAGGGGCAAAATAATTAGCATACTAGTAATATGGAAAAGATACCAATGCGCGATTCAGACGCAAACCGCGAATTGTTCGACGCGCTGGCGATGGTCAATCGCAAGCTGCGGGCGGTCTTCGACGCACGGGTGAAGGAGCGGGGACTGACGCTGCCGCGTGCACGTGCGCTGTTCATGCTCGCCAAGAAGGACGGGATCAACCAGCGCGAATTGGCAGACGAACTTGAGATCGAGACGCCGACCATCGTGCGTCTGCTGGACGGTATGGAAAAGCAAGGCTTCATCGAGCGCCGTGTGGAGCTCTCCGACCGCCGCGCCAAGCAGATCCACATGACGGACTTTGGTCGCTCCGTGGCCCGGGATATCCAGAACCTTGCGGACGAAATACGAAACGACGTCCTCGACGGCCTTGAACCGGAGGAAATCGCTGTTGCGCTGAAGGTCGTCTCAACAATCGCAAGCAACGTGCAGTCGATCGCAAGGGTATGAAGACCGATGCAGGCGCTCGCCAAACCCACCGCCGATGAGAATCATGGCACTCCGCCGGAGACGAGAGGCACACCGGCCGAAGAACGGCCCGAGCCGGCTGCGTCCGCATCTGCGCCTCCGGCGATGGGCCTCGGCAAATCGGCCATCTATATTGCCTGCTCCGTGCTCCTGTTCCTGACGCAGGGGCTCGGCATGAACTTGGCGCTCGCCAATCTCACGCAGTTGCAAGGTTCGCTATCGGCAACGTCGGTGGAGGCCGCGTGGCTGTCGGCCGCCTACATGGCGCCCAATGTCAGCCTTTCGGCCGCTCTGGTGAAGATCCGCGCACAGTATGGGCTGCGCCGCTTTGCGGAGATCGGCATCGTCGGTTTCGTCTTCGTCTCGCTGCTGAATGTCTTCGTTTCCGACCTGCACTCGGCGATCGTCGTGCGCTTCATCAGCGGCATTGCCGCCGCGCCGATGTCGACGCTCGGCTTCCTCTACATGCTGGAAGCCTTTCCTCCCGCGCGCAAGCTGACTGTCGGGCTCGCGCTGGCGCTCACTTGCACGACGCTCGCCGCGCCGATTACGCGGCTGATCTCTCCGGAACTCATCGAATACGGCCAGTGGCATGGTCTCTATACCCTCGAGATGGCGCTGGCGCTGATCGCGTTGCCGATCATCTATCTTTTGCCGCTGACACCCGTTCCTCATGCCAAGGTCATCCAGCGCACCGATATCGTGAGCTATCTGCTGCTCGCCGCCGGATTCGGTTGCATCGCGGTCGTCCTCACGATGGGAAGGCTTTACTGGTGGTTTGAAGCTCCTTGGCTCGGGGTCTTGCTTGCGACCTCGGTCGTGATTCTCACCACTTTCGTGCTGATAGAGCTCAACAGAGAGTTGCCGTTGATCGACGTGCGCTGGCTCGCGTCGCGCGAGATCTTGCATTTTGCCACCGTGCTGCTGATCTTCCGCCTCGTGGCGTCGGAGCAGTCGGCGATTGCTACCAACTTCTACCAGCTGCTCGGCCTGCAGTACGATCAGCTCGCAACGCTCTACTGGATCATTCTGGCGGCATCCGTCGGCGGCGGGCTGCTGTGTGCGGCTCTGATGCAGCCGGGCCATGCGGACGCCGTCCATGTCCTTGCTTTGACGCTGCTTGCCGCGGGTGCCTACATGGACAGTCACGCGACGAGCCTGACGCGCCCGGAGCAGATGTATCTCAGCCAGGCTCTGGTAGCAGCCGGCACGGCGCTTTTCCTGCCGCCGGCAATGGCCCGGGGGTTCAGGTCGGCGCTGGCCAAGGGACCGAGCTACATCGTGAGCTTCATCGTCGTCTTTCTCTTCACCCAGAGCATCGGCGGCCTGATGGGGTCGGCAGCCTTCGGGACCTTTGTCACGGTCCGCGAGAAGTTTCACGCCAACATCCTCGCCGATGAGATCGTTGCCACCAATCCTCTCGTCTCCCAGCGCCTCGCCCAGCTGTCGGGCGCCTATGCCAAGGCAATCGGCGACAGGGCGTTGCTCAACGGGGAGGGCGTGGCCCTGCTCGGGCAGACGGTTACGCGCGAGGCCAATATTCTTGCCTATAACGACGCGTTCCTGCTGACGGCGATCCTCGCGCTTTGCGCGCTCGTCGTGCTCATCATGCATATCGCTTTCAATTGGCTCACCGCACGCAACCTCCCTGCAGCGGCGGCGACCACATCCTGATCCACCAAGTAGACCACCACCATGCTGAAAAATCTTCGTTCTGCCACCACGCTTATCGTCCTTCTTGCCGGCCTCGCCGGCCTCTCGCTCGTTCTCTACGCCTGGCGTTTGCCGCCCTTCGACAGCTCGGTCGAAACCACCGAGAATGCCTATGTCCGCGGCTATGTGACGATCGTCAGCCCCCAGCTTTCCGGCTACGTGGCGGAAGTGCCCGTCAAGGACTATGAGGAGGTGAAGGCCGGCCAGCTTCTCGTCAGGATCGATGATCGGATCTACGCGCAAAAACTCGCCCAGGCGAAGGCGACGCTTGCGGCGCAGCGAGCGGCGCTCGCGAATTCGTTCCAGCAGGAGCTGTCGGCAAAGGCGGGGATCGAGGCCAGCGAAGCGCAACTCGACAGCGCTCAGGCAGCCCTGGTTACCGCGAAAGCGTCGTGGGACCGCATTCGCCCCCTGGCCGAAAAGGGCGTCGCCACGCGCAGCGACGCGGACCAGTCGCGCGCTGGCTTCGAGCAGGCAGTGGCTGCCGTCAATCAGGCCAAGGCGAATCTTGAAGTGTCGAGGCAGTCACTTGCGACCACGCTTGGGGCACGCGCCGGTCTGGAGGCCTCGGTGTCCGGCGCGCAGGCCGCGGTCGAGCTAGCCCGGATCGATCTCGACAATACGCGGATCGTGGCGCCGCGCGACGGCAGGCTCGGCGAGATCGGCGCCCGCGTCGGTCAGTATGTCGCGGCCGGGACTAGTCTGCTCGCAATCGTTCCGGGCGACGTCTGGGTCGTCGCCAATTTCAAGGAAACACAGCTTGACGGCATGAAGATCGGCCAGGCGGTGACCATCTCCGTGGACGCCCTCAATCGGCAGGTGCTGCAAGGCCATATCGAGCGCTTCTCTCCGGCCGCAGGATCGGAATTCAGCATCATCCGGCCCGACAATGCGACCGGCAATTTCACCAAGGTTGCCCAGCGCCTTGGCGTTCGTATCGCGGTCGATCCGGGTCAACCGCTGGCGGCCTTGCTGGCGCCGGGACTTTCAGTCGTCGTGAAGGTCGACAAGTCGGCAGAGCCGCGAGCGGCATTCGCATCCGCGAGCTGATCGGCGCATCCGACAAAGATAGTGGTGATCTGCTAGAGGCAGTCGCGACAAACGACAGAGGCCCGGATCGCTGGATCCGGGCCTCTCGATTCGGGTCTGCCGCGAAGCTTATTCTTCTTCGGCTTCGAACTCAGCTTCCGGATTGAAGAAGTCTTCCGGCTTCAGGGCGTCTTCGTCGACGCCGTAGATGGCGTCGGCAGACGTCAGGCTTTCGCCCTTGGACTGGCGCTCAGCTTCTTCGGCCGAACGGGCAACGTTGATTTCAACGCCGATCTCGACTTCCGCGTGCAGGTGCAGCGTCACCTTGTGCAGGCCGATCGACTTGATCGGGTGGTTGAGGTCGACCTGGTTGCGGTTGATGTTGAAGCCTTCGGCAGCAAGCGTCTCGACGATGTCGCGGGCCGCAACCGAGCCGTAGAGCTGGCCGGTTTCACCAGCAGAGCGGACGATGATGAAGGACTTGCCGTCGAGCTTGTCTGCGACCTTCTGGGCTTCGGACTTGCGCTCGAGGTTGCGGGCTTCGAGCGTTGCGCGCTCGGATTCGAACCGTGCCTTGTTGGCGGCGTTGGCGCGCAGCGCCTTGCCGAGCGGCAGCAGGTAGTTGCGTGCAAAGCCGTCGCGAACCTTTACGGTTTCGCCCATCTGGCCGAGCTTGGCGATGCGTTCAAGGAGAATGACTTCCATTTTGATTTCCTTTCAGTTTGTCGTTGGTTCGTTGGTCAGTTTTTTCCCGTTGGCGTAACCGCGATGGTGCGTCGGGTGTCGGTCAGGCCGGACAGGAGGAAGAAAACGGCCGGGATCGTGAAGACGAGCACCGACAGGTAGGCGATCCACAAAACGGGAAGCCGCCAGGACTTCCCGCGCGTGCGGAAATGGAACGAGGCAAAGCCCGAGAGCAGGAAGCCTGCGCCGAACGTGCCGCAAATCAGGGCGCCGATCGCCGCCGGCGCTCCGCCGAGAAAGGCGAGGACCAGGCCGGCGAGAAACGCGAAAATGGCGTTACGAGGCATCCTCAGCGACGACGGAATGTCTTCGCGCGGACGCAGTGACCCTCCGGACATCTGGACGATCCGGGTTGCGAGATAATAGGCGGCAAACAGCATCAGCACCCAGATCGCGCCCTGCACGAGCGGCAGCGCGAGTGTGAACATCGACTTGATCTGGGCGATCGCCGCGGCATCCGGATTGTAGAGCGGCTCCTGCGCCTTCACAGCCTCGATCACCATGTCGATCATGCGGTCCGAGACGTCGGAATCGTAGCCGACGATATAGCCGACGATGATCATGCCGACGGTAACGAGCCCGGCGAGATGGCCGAGGATGTCGGACAACGGATACCACGCAAGCGCGCCTTCGGGGCCGCCGAGCTCGGAGGCCGGGCGCGCAAGGTTCGCGAGGTGGCTGAGCCAGCCGGCCGGAACAAGCGTCACGAGCAGAATCAGTAGCGCGAAATAGGCGGAAACGAGCGTGGCGGCAGTCGCGCCGGCAACGACGATGGCGACGACCGCGGCCGCGTTGCCCCAGCCGAGGCCGGCAATCAGGATGGGCAGTGCGGAAGCGGCGTAGAGAACGATCGCAAAGGACGACTGCGTGTTCGCGCCCATCGACAGAAGGGCGGCGGTAATGCCGGCAAGCGCGCCGGTGATCAGCGATGTCCTGTTCCAGATATTCACGTTCGCTGTCCTGCTTTAACGCAGTTAGGGGTCAAATGAGGCCCCAACATGGGATTTTGGCGCATGCGCCGGTTCCGATCCGCGCCCACCGCGGAAGGGAGAGAGGCAAGGCACTTACGGTGCGGAAATACCTTGCCTCGAAACGAGCTTCCGTCGAGTCAATCGACTGACGGAGAGTCAGTTCGCCTTACGATACGACGTAGGGCAGCAGGCCGAGGAAACGTGCACGCTTGATCGCCTGGGCGAGTTCGCGCTGCTTCTTCTGGGAAACGGCCGTGATGCGGGACGGAACGATCTTGCCGCGCTCGGAAATGTAGCGCTGCAGGAGACGGATGTCCTTGTAGTCGATCCGCGGAGCGTTTGCGCCCGAGAAGGGGCAGGTTTTGCGGCGACGGTGGAACGGACGACGTACCGGAGCGGAAGAAACTTCAGCCATTGTTTTTATCTCCTAAGCTTCGGGTTACGCGCGGTCTTCACGCGGACGGCGCGGTCGGTCTTCACGGTCGCCACGGTCCGGACGCGGGCCACGGTCGAAACCGCCTTCGCGCGGGCCACGGCCTTCGCCGCGGGGACGATCGTCGCGATCGCGCTTCTGCATCATCGCGGACGGGCCTTCCTCGTGCTTTTCGACGGCGATCGTCATGTAGCGCAGGACGTCTTCGTTGATGCGCATCTGGCGCTCGACTTCGTGGACGGCCGGTGCCGGAGCATCGATGTCCATCAGGACGTAATGAGCCTTGCGGTTCTTCTTGATGCGGTAGGTGAGGGACTTCAGGCCCCAGTTCTCGACGCGACCGACCTTGCCGCCGTTCGCTTCGATGACGCCCTTGTACTGCTCGACGAGGGCATCGACCTGCTGCGGCGTGATATCCTGCCGGGCAAGGAATACGTGTTCATAAAGAGCCATTGTGGCTTGCCTTTCTTGCGTTAATCAGCCCGGACCTCGGCGGCTAAGCCTCAACGACTGTTCTTAAGGGCCGCGAGGTGGCCGGCAAGAAAGTGTTGTATCGAGACGGTCGAGAGCGGAGACACGGGAGGCCGGAATGCCTTGCATTCCTGGCGGCTTCCAACGCGGGAAACCGGCCCTCCGTTCAGCCACCAGCCAGAAGACCGGGTGTTTCGAACAGCGCGCTTATACGGATTTTCCGCCGAAATGCAAGCCGCGATCCGAACTTCGCCGTCCGGGAGCCGCCGGGTGCCCGCCGGAACAATCGCCGGGCATTGCTGTTGGATATCGGCAACTCAAAACAGCGGGAGCCGACGATGGCCCATGTTGATCCAAGAATGCAAGCCTGCATCGACAATTGCCTGGACTGTTATTCCGTCTGCTTGTCGACCGCGATGAACCATTGCCTCCAGGCAGGCGGCGAGCATACCGAACCGGCGCATTTCAGGCTGATGGCAGCCTGCGCCGAGATCTCCCGGACCGCGGCGCATTTCATGTTGATCGGAAGCCCTCACCACCCGCATCTGTGCCGGGAATGCGCGGAGATTTCCACCGAATGCGCCAAGGATTGCGAGCGCATCGGTGACATGACCGAATGCGCCGACGCCTGCTGGCGCTGCGCCGAGAGCTGCCGCCAGATGGCTGCTTAGTGCATGTCGGCCAAAAGTGTGCAGCGGTTTTGGGACAACGACATGCATAAAAGCAAGGACCTAAAGCGCGCCGCATGAGTCCGATTGAACGCGACGCGCTTTAAGCCCTCGCTTCACAGTGGGGGCGGCTCAGATCGGCGCCGGATAGAGCCGATGAAGGCGCCGGATGCCGTCCATCACATCTTGCGAGAGCGTGATACCGGCGCCGCCGATGTCGGTCTTCAATTGTTCCATCGACGTCGCGCCGATGATGACCGAAGCCATGAACGGGCGCGTCAGGCAGAAGGCAATCGCCATCTGCGCCGGGTCGAGGCCATGTTCGCGGGCGAGCGCCGCATAGGCGGCGACGGCGGGCTCCTGGTGCGGCGTGAAGCGCCCGCCGAGATCGCCGTTGATCGACAGGCGCGATCCCGCGGGCTTTGCGCCTTCCAGATATTTGCCGGTGAGGAGACCGGCCGCAAGCGGCGAATAGGCAAGCAGGCCGACATCCTCGTGATGCGACAGCTCCGCCAGATCGAGGTCGTAGGCCCGATAGAGCAGATTGTATTCGTTCTGGATCGTCGCAATGCGCGGCAGGCCATATTTGTCGGAGAGATCGAGCATCTTCATGGTGCCCCAGGCGGTGTCGTTCGAAAGCCCGATGGCGCGAAGCTTGCCGGCCTTCGCGAGTTCGCCAAGCTTGTCGAGTATCGCCTTCAGGTCGGTGGCGACATGCTCGTTGTCCTGCTTCGACGGGTCGTAGGACCAGGCATTGCGGAAGTGATAGTGGCCGCGATTCGGCCAATGAAGCTGATAGAGGTCGACATAGTCCGCCTTCAGCCGCTTGAGGCTGGCATTCAGGGCCTCCTCGATTGCTTCCGGCGTCATTGGTCCGCCGTCGCGGATATAAGGACGGCCGGGGCCGGCCACCTTGGTCGCGAGCACCACATCGTCGCGCCGGCCGCGCGCCGCCAGCCAGTTCCCGATGATGCGTTCGGTGTTGCCATAGGTTTCGGCCGAAAGCGGCGTGGTCGGGTAGAGTTCGGCCGTATCGATGAAATTGACGCCACGGTCGAAGGCGTAATTCAGCTGCGCATGAGCTTCGGTCTGCGTATTCTGTGAGCCCCAGGTCATTGTGCCGAGGCAGATCTCGGAAATCTTGATGCCTGTGCGGCCCAGCGTGTTGTAGCGCATGAAATAACATTCCTCGTGGAAGGCGGGTTTGCGCCGGCAGGAGGGAGAGGCGCGCCGCCAAATGAATTGAAGGGGCCGCGGTTTCATGGCTTGTTGACCGGCGCGGCAGCAATGCGCGGCAAACTTACGCCTTGATTGACGAAGATCAAGGGCAAAAGCCCGCCGGGAGCCGCGAAGGTTTGCCTCTGCGCTTGACTCGCTGTTCAGGAATGTGAATGGAGAGGAAAAATGGCGCGGATGAGCAATGAGGCGGGCTTCGCCGGCATCCGTTCCAATGTGTGAGAAACGATCGCGAGAGTTCTGGTTCGCTCGTTTCGTGATCCAGGGAGGGGCATCCCATGAGCATTGCATTCACGTTCCCCGGGCAGGGCAGCCAGGCTGTCGGCATGGGCAAGGAGCTGGCGGATGCCTTTCCGGAGGCGGCAGCCGTCTTCGCCGAGGTCGATGAAGCGCTCGGCGAAAAGCTGTCGGACGTCATGTGGAACGGACCGGAGGAAACGCTGACGCTGACGGCAAACGCGCAGCCGGCGCTGATGGCCGCCTCCATGGCCGTGATCCGCGTGCTTGAAGCCAGGGGCCTGGATCTCAAGAACAAAGTCTCTTTCGTCGCCGGCCATTCGCTCGGCGAATATTCTGCGCTTTGCGCTGCCGGAACTTTCTCGCTTGCAGATACGGCACGGCTCCTGCGCATTCGCGGCAATGCGATGCAGGCGGCCGTCCCTGTCGGCAAAGGCGCGATGGCTGCCATCATCGGCCTGGAACATGCGGACGTCGACGCGGTTTGCCGCGAAGCGTCAGCGCTCGGCTCCTGCCAGATCGCCAACGACAACGGCGGTGGACAGCTGGTGGTCTCGGGCGAGAAGCAGGCGGTGGAGAAGGCTGCGGCGCTTGCCTCCGAAAAGGGCGCAAAACGCGCGCTGATGCTGCCGGTCTCCGCACCTTTCCACTCCTCGCTGATGGCGCCCGCCGCTGACGCGATGCGTGACGCACTTGCCAAGGTCGAGAAGCGCGATCCTTCCGTTCCGCTTGTGGCGAATGTTCTGGCTGCTCCGGTGAGTGATGCGGGCGAGATCGCCCGGCTGCTCGTCGAGCAAGTGACGGGTCAGGTACGCTGGCGCGAGACGGTCGAATGGTTCGCCGCCAACAATGTCACGACGCTATATGAAATCGGCTCGGGCAAGGTGCTGACGGGACTTGCCCGGCGGATCGACAAGACTGTCAACGGCATCGCCGTCAATACGCCCGCCGATATTGACACGGCGCTCGCTGCCCTTCTGGCCTGAGCGCCCCAGTTATAAGGAACAAGCCCATGTTTGATCTTTCCGGCCGCAAGGCTCTCGTCACCGGCGCGTCCGGCGGAATCGGCGAGGAAATCGCCCGCATCCTGCACGCACAGGGTGCCATCGTCGGTGTGCACGGCACGCGTGTCGAGAAGCTTGAGGCGCTCGCCAACACACTTGGCGAGCGTGTTCAGATCTTCCCCGCCGACCTTTCCGACCGCGCCGAAGTCAAGGCGCTTGGCGAGAAGGCGGAGGCTGAACTCGGCGGCGTCGATATCCTCGTCAACAATGCCGGCATCACCAAGGACGGGCTCTTCGTCCGCATGAGCGATGAAGATTGGGACAGCGTCATCGAGGTCAACCTCACGGCGGTGTTCCGCCTGACCCGTGAGCTCACTCACCCGATGATGCGTCGCCGCTTCGGCCGCATCATCAACATCACCTCCGTCGTCGGCGTCACCGGGAACCCCGGGCAGGCCAACTATTGTGCCTCGAAGGCCGGCATGATCGGCTTCTCCAAGTCGCTCGCGCAGGAAATCGCCACCCGTAACGTTACCGTCAACTGCGTCGCTCCGGGCTTCATCGAAAGCGCGATGACCGGTAAGCTCAACGACAAGCAGAAGGAGGGCATCATGGGTGCGATCCCGATGCGGCGCATGGGCTCGGGTGCCGAGGTCGCATCCGCCGTTGCCTATCTTGCTTCGAACGAAGCAGGCTACGTCACCGGCCAGACCATTCACGTCAATGGCGGCATGGCGATGATCTGATCCGACACCGGTGAGGAACGGCGCGCGCGGCCTGTCGCGGGCACCTGCTTCGCCACCTTCACTGGTCGGTGCCAAATGCCTGAAATTCAATGTTGACCAAGCGAATGTCGGGCATTTTCGCCCTTTGCGGCAGACTTAAACCATGTTAATCGGGCCATGACTGTGCGCAGTCGACCGGTCCGGCCAGGTGTCCGGCAGCCCTGGCTGCCTTGGGTTTCCGCGGGTTCGGTTGGATGGATTGCCCGGCGGACCATCTTGGTCTATCAGGCTTGATTGAAAGTGACGGCGCCAAGAATGGCGCCGCAGAGAAACGAAGGTCGAGGAACTCCGACATGAGCGATATCGCAGAACGCGTGAAGAAAATTGTTATTGATCATCTTGGCGTCGACGCCGAAAAGGTCAGCGAAGGCGCAAGCTTCATCGATGACCTCGGCGCGGACTCGCTCGACACCGTCGAACTGGTCATGGCATTCGAAGAAGAATTCGGAGTCGAGATCCCGGACGACGCGGCAGATTCGATCCTGACCGTCGGCGATGCCGTCAAGTTCATCGAGAAGGCTCAGGCCTGATCTTTACGGTCCCGGCCGTTTGACGGGCCGCCTGTGCGGCCCGTACCAGCCCAGGGAAGTGGGCTGACCTGCGTCGACCGCGGGTTCGATCAGCAAAGCGTTCCCGCCTTTCCCTCTGATCGTCACATGAGAAATTTACAATGGATGCACGGATCGGGGTCGTCACGCGTGGTCCGGTCCGGCTCTGGAACTGAACAGTCAGGGTGGGTCACGGTTTATGAGACGTGTCGTTATCACCGGTACCGGCATGGTATCTCCTTTGGGTTGCGGAACCGAAGTCAGCTGGTCGCGTCTTATCGCGGGCCAGAACGCTGCGCGCAAGGTCACCGAATTCGAGGTTGAGGATCTTCCTGCCAAGATCGCCTGCCGTATTCCTTTCGGTGACGGCTCCGACGGCACCTTCAATGCCGACGACTGGATGGAGCCGAAGGAGCAGCGCAAGGTCGACCCCTTCATCGTTTACGCGATGGCGGCCGCCGACATGGCGCTGGCCGACGCCGGCTGGAAGCCGGAAAGCGATGAAGACCAGATCGCGACCGGCGTGCTGATCGGCTCCGGCATCGGTGGCCTCGAGGGCATCGTCGATGCGGGGTATACGCTGCGCGACAAGGGCCCGCGCCGTATCTCCCCGTTCTTCATTCCCGGCCGTCTGATCAATCTCGCTTCGGGTCAGGTCTCCATTCGCCACAAGCTGCGTGGCCCGAACCATTCGGTCGTGACGGCCTGCTCGACGGGCGCGCACGCGATCGGCGACGCGAGCCGGTTAATCGCGCTCGGGGATGCCGACGTGATGGTGGCGGGTGGCACGGAATCGCCGATCTGCCGCATCTCGCTCGCAGGTTTTGCCGCCTGCAAGGCGCTTTCGACCCAGCATAACGATAACCCGGAAAAGGCATCGCGCCCCTATGACGCCGATCGCGACGGTTTCGTCATGGGTGAGGGCGCAGGCGTAGTCATCCTCGAAGAACTGGAGCATGCGAAGGCACGCGGCGCCAAGATCTATGCCGAAATCGTCGGCTACGGTCTGTCGGGCGACGCCTTCCACATCACTGCTCCGTCCGAGGACGGTGACGGCGCCTATCGTTGCATGCAAATGGCATTGAAGCGTGCCGGCCTGATGGCCGCCGACATCGACTACATCAATGCACACGGTACCTCGACGATGGCTGATACGATCGAGCTCGGCGCGGTCGAGCGGCTGGTCGGCAACAGCGCGTCCAAGATATCCATGTCTTCGACCAAGTCGGCAATCGGGCACCTGCTTGGCGCCGCCGGCGCGATCGAGGCGATCTTCTCGGCGCTCGCGATTCGCGACAATATCGCTCCGCCGACCCTCAACCTCGACAATCCCTCCGTCGAGACGAAGATCGATCTGGTGCCGCATGTTGCGCGCAAGCGGGAGATCAACGTCGCGCTGTCGAACTCCTTTGGATTCGGCGGCACGAATGCCTCACTGGTGCTGCGCCGTTATAACGGCAACTAACCATCGGCTTTATGATGCGATCGACAATGCCGATCCTCGGCTGGTTCTGCCGAGGATCGGGCATTGCGTCGGAGACCGCTTCCGACCCTCCGGTGCACTTCAAACACCGCTTTGTGATCCTGCTTTTTGCCGCATTGCTCGCTACAAGCTGTAATCGGAGGATTCGCCGCCGCTGGGCGGCGACGCCGAGACTATGTTCGCGCAAGGCATTTCTGACAATTTGTAGAATATCCATTGCTCTGACACATTCAGCTTGCCGTCGGTTTTAAGCCGAAATTCGCATCGGTGGCAGCTTGATTGAGGTTGCGGATTTCGGATTCGGGATAAGCGTGAGCGACTCAGACGATAACAGCGCGGTACAATTCGGCCGCAATGAAACCGGGAGCAACGGGCCGATCATCCCGAAATCGGCGAGCGAGGCCCTGCGCCCCGAAAAGGTTCCGCAACCGCCGAAGCGTTCCCGCAAGGCGCGCAGTCAGGTCGTCATCTTTCTCAATTTCGTGATGACGGTTATCGTCTTCGTGGCGCTCGCAGCCGCCGGCGCGGTCTATTATGCGATGCACGAATATGAAAAGCCCGGCCCGCTGGAAGCCAACAAGAACTTCATTGTTCGCAATGGCGCGGGCATCAGCGAAATTGCCAGCGGCCTTGAGCGCAACAACATCATTACCGACGGACGCGTGTTCCGTTTCGTGTCTGAGGCCTATCTCGACAACGAAACCCTGAAAGCGGGTGAATACGAGATCAAGGCCGGATCGTCGATGCAAGAAATCATGCAATTGCTGAAGTCCGGCAAGTCGATCCTCTACTCCGTTTCGCTCCCGGAGGGGCTGACGGTTAAGCAGATGTTCAACAAGCTCGCCAACGATCCGGTGCTGGTCGGCGATCTGCCGCAGGATCTGCCATCCGAAGGCTCGCTCAAGCCTGACACCTACAAATTCACCCGCGGCACCAAGCGCGCCGAGATCGTTCAGCAGATGGTTGCGGCGCAGAAGGCCTTGGTCGATCAGATCTGGAAAATGCGCGACCCCGATCTTCCGGTCTCGACCGTTGAGGAGTTCGTGACGCTGGCGTCGATCGTTGAAAAAGAAACGGGCCGCGCGGACGAGCGGCCGCGCGTGGCGTCGGTCTTCATCAACCGCCTCGAAAAGGGCATGCGGCTGCAATCCGACCCCACCATCATCTATGGCATCTTCGGCGGGGAGGGGAAGCCGGCGGACCGCGCAATCCTGAAGTCGGACCTTGATAAGGAAACGCCGTACAACACCTATCTCATCAAAGGCTTGCCGCCGACGCCGATCGCCAATCCGGGCCGCGCGGCCCTCGAGGCCGTTGCCAACCCGTCGCGCACGCCGGAACTCTATTTCGTGGCGGACGGAACAGGCGGCCATGTCTTTGCAGCGACGCTCGACGAACACAACGCAAACGTAAGGCGTTGGAGAAAGCTTGAGGCCGAGAAGGCGGCAGAGGCAGCCAAGGCGGCGGAGGCGGCCGCAACCGCCGAGCCGACGGTGACGCCGGCGGAGGTACAGTAACAGGCCCTTATTGTGGACGGACAGGGTGCGGTGCGGATATCCCTTGCGGGATGCCGCGCCGTCGCCCTATTGCTTTTGCGACTGCAGGGTCGTGCGTCGCTTCCGATGCATAAGGGTCGCCGTCGCAGTTTGAGGCGCTGTACGGTTTCACCCTCAAACGGTTCCGATCCCGGGAAACATGCAGCGGACGGAGGTAATGATGCCGCTCCAATCGATGACTGGCTTTGCGAGGAGAGAGGGCAGCAGCGGACGCCATCGCTGGGCCTGGGAATTGCGGTCGGTTAACGGCAAGGGGCTCGATGTTCGCCTTCGCTTGCCGCAGGGCCTTGAACGCTTCGAGCCCGACTGCCGGCGCCTTGCTTCGGAATATTTCGTTCGCGGCAACCTGCAAATCGGACTCAACGTGAGCGGGGGCGAGGCCGCCGTCGAGGCCGTGGTCAACCAGGGCGCGTTGTCGGCCGTATTGCGGCTGCGCGAGCAGCTTGGTGATCTCGTCGATCCGGCCCCGCTGAAATTCGACACGCTGCTCTCGATCCGCGGCATCGTCGACTTTCGGGAGCCGGAGGAAAGGGAAAGCGAGCGTGTCGCGCGCGACGCCGATATCCTCTCCGGTTTGGCGCTCGCCCTTGAAGACCTGCGGTCCATGCGCGAAGAGGAGGGAGCGGCGCTCGGCCAGATCCTGCTTGCGCATGTGGATCGCATCGAGCAATTGAGGGCTGGCGTTGAGAGCGACCCGTCCCGAAGCCCTTCCGCGATCGCCGAACGGCTGGCGCAGCAGGTGGCGCTGTTAATGGAGGGCGCGTCCTCGCTCGACCGCGAAAGACTGCATGCGGAGGTCGCTTTGCTTGCCACGAAGGCGGATCTTAGAGAGGAAATCGACCGTCTCGGTTCGCATGTCGCCGCTGCCCGGGATCTTCTCGCAAAGGGCGGTCCCGTCGGCCGCAAGCTGGATTTCCTGGCACAGGAATTTAACCGCGAATCGAATACGATCTGTTCGAAGTCGAATGCCGCCGCCGTTTCGGCCGCCGGAATCGAGTTGAAGGTCGTGATCGATCAGTTTCGCGAGCAGGTTCAGAATCTGGAGTAAGACATGAAATCGGCGACCGCTTCGCCCGTCAAGATCGCCCGCCGTGGGCTGATGCTCGTGATTTCGTCGCCATCGGGCGCCGGCAAGTCGACGATCGCCCGCAACCTCCTCGAGGCCGATCCGGAACTCAGCATCTCGGTGAGCGTGACGACGCGCGCGCGGCGGCCGAGCGAGATCGAGGGACGGCATTATTTCTTCAAGTCGATCCGCGAATTCGAGGCGCTGCGCGCGACCGACTCGCTCCTCGAATGGGCGGAGGTGCACGGCAACTTCTATGGAACCCCGCGCGATGCCGTCGAGGCGGCGATGGCCGAAGGCCGCGACATGCTGTTCGACATCGATTGGCAGGGCGCGCAGCAATTGCAGGAAAAGATGGGCGGCGATGTCGTCTCGATCTTCATTCTGCCGCCGTCCATGGCCGAATTGCAGTCGCGGCTGCACCGGCGCGCCGAGGATAGTGAGGACGTGATTGCGACCCGGCTCGCCAATTCGCGTGCCGAGATCGAGCACTGGCGCGAATATGACTATATCGTCGTGAACGACGATCTCGACCGGGCGTTCTCCGCTGTCCGGGCGATTGTGGAAGCCGAACGCCTGCGCCGCGACCGCCGTCCCGGCCTGTTCGAATTCGTCAACGGACTGCTGACGGAAAACCCCTTTTGATCGAGCGGGGGGCAGCGTTTAACGGTTGAGGCAATTCGCCAATCGGCAGAATTCATCGACCGTCAGCGTTTCGGCGCGCCTTTGGGGATCGATATCCGCTCTTGCCAACAGCGCCTCGCCACCCAGGCTTTTCAGGCTCTGGCGCAGCATCTTGCGGCGTTGCCCGAAGGCCGCCTGCGTCACTTTTTCGAGCGCGGAGACAGAGCAGGGGATCGGATCGGCGATCGGCTCCAGATGGACGACTGACGAGGTGACCTTGGGCGGCGGCGTGAAGGCTTGCGGCGAGACGTCGAAGGCCATGCGCGCCTTGGTCCGCCAGCCACAGAGAACGCCGAGACGGCCGTAATGATCGTCGTCGGCACCCGCCACAATCCTAAGGCCCACCTCGCGCTGGAACATCAGCGTCATCGACTGCCAGAACGGCGGCCATTGTTCCGGCAGCAGCCAGTTGACGAGAAGTTGCGTTCCTACGTTGTAGGGCAGGTTGGCGATAATACGCACCGGACCGTTGGCGAGCGTTTCGAAGGGGATCTTCAGCGCGTCGGCCTCGATCACGTCGAGCCGCCCAGGATAATGGGCGGCGATTTCGGCGAGCGCCGGCAGGCAGCGGGCATCCCGTTCGATTGCCACCACCTTTTTGGCGCCCAGCGCCAGGATCGCCCTTGTGAGGCCGCCCGGTCCCGGGCCGACTTCGATGACGGTCACGCCGTCGAGCGGACCGGCCGTGCGGGCGATCTTCTGGGTGAGATTGAGGTCCAGCAGGAAGTTCTGGCCGAGCGCCTTCTTCGCATCGAGACCGTGACGCTGGATGACGTCTCTGAGCGGCGGCAGACCGTCAAGCGCCGCCATCAGCGATGCGCCCCTTCCGTATTGGCGGCGAGCTCCGCCGCGAGGCGAAGCGCCGCAAGCAGGCTGTCTTCGCGCGCGATGCCCTTTCCGGCAATGCCAAAAGCGGTGCCGTGGTCCGGCGACGTTCTGATGAAGGGCAGCCCGAGCGTGACATTCACGCTGTCATCGAAGCCCAGCGCCTTCGCCGGTATCAGTGCCTGGTCATGATACATGCAGACCGCCGCGTCGTAGGTCTCCCTGGCACGGTCGTGGAACATGGTATCGGCCGGGAGCGGGCCGACGACATCCAATCCCTCAGCGCGGAGCCGGTCGATGACCGGACGGATGAGGGCATCGTCCTCGAGGCCGAGCGCACCGCCTTCGCCTGCATGCGGATTGAGACCGGCGACGGCAAGGCGCGGCCTCGCCAAGCCAAAGCGGTTTCGGAGATCTGCGGCCGTTATCGTACAGGTCTGGTGGATCAGTTCCGGCGTCAGCGCGCCGGGAACATCCTTGAGCGGAATATGGATCGTGACGGGAACTGCGCGCAGCTTCGGCCCGGCCAGCATCATCACCGGCAGGACGGGAGTCCCGGTTGTCTGCTCAGCGAGATGCGCAAGATATTCGGTGTGGCCGGGGAAGCGGAAACCGGCCTCGTAGAGCACGGCCTTCGCAATCGGGTTGGTGACTACGGCCGTGGCTTGGCCAGCCATGACGAGCTGCACGGCGGTATCGATGGCGGCGGTGACGGTGGAGGCGTTGGCCGGGTCGGGCTCGCTGGCGACAACCGGAACAGCGCAACGCACCGGCAATACGGGCAAGGCGTTCGCGAAGGCCGCACAGGCGTCAAGACAATCGGTTTCCGTTATCCGCACCGCCTGGCCGAGAGCCTTTGCGCGGGCCGAGAGCACTGCAGGATCGCCAATAAAGAGGAAAGGCGGCGTCGCCCGCGTCTCGCGCCTTGCCCACACAGCCAGGCTGATATCCGGGCCAATACCGGCCGGATCGCCCATCGTCAGGGCGATCGGCCTGCCGCTCGTCTTGCTCATGGTCGCCCGTTACTTGTTGATGATCTGCGCCTTTTCACGCAGCTCTTCGAGGTATTTCGCGCTGTTCGGGTCTTCGCCGCCGGCCTTCTTCTTGCCCAGGTCCTCGGCGCGGAAGACGATTTCGGCGGCGGTATCATCATTGACCTGACGCTTCTTGCAGATTGCAAGATATTCGACACCCTTTTCGGTGACGCGCGTGCCAGTCGTCATGCCGTCGCCGGCCTTTTCGACGAGCGGCTTCCAATCTTCCGGCAATTGCTGGGCAAGCACACGGCCGAGGTTGCGGATCGATACGTCGCGATAATTGGCCGCAAAGACCTTGGATGTCTCGCAACCGGGGAACTGCGATCGCGACGCGTTCGCTTCGGCCTGCCTTTTTGCCGTAATCGCGCCGCGCTTGGATTCAGGAATGACGAAGATGACCTGTTGGAGGAAATACTCTGTCGTCACAGGCTTGTTGCCGCCGCCTTCCATCATGCGCTTCACAAGGTCGCCGCCGGAGAGGCGATTGGCGTTGCCAAAGCGGAAATTGACGACGCGAGGCCAACTCATCTGAACGGCGATAAACTGCTTGAAATGATCGACGCCGACACCGGCCTGATCGAGGATCTTGCCGAGTTGGTCGGTCGACATCTTGTTTCCCGCTGCAAACCGCGCAAAGGCGGCGTCAACGTCCTGGGTACTGACCGACTGCTGGACGCGCGCGATCTCGCCGCGCTTCAGCACTTCGTCGATAAGCTGCCGCTTGGCTTCCTCGGCGCCGCCTCCTTGGCGTTGAAGGCGAAGGAAGGCTGCGCGCTTGGCAATGTCGCCTGAGGTGATGACGACATTGTTGACGATCACCTTGACGCCGCTTGCGGCCAGTGCCGTCGTGTATGCAGCGACGCTCAGCGTGCCGGCCAGCACCAGCGCCGGTATCACCCTCAAGATCGATTTCCCGCCCATCATATTTCCCTGTCCGTCCCGCGCCCCAACCGCCTGTGGTCCGCGTTGGACCGCCAGCTTGCGCCTTCCCTGTGTCAGTTGGAGGAAATGCATAATACATGCGGCCAAAGGATGACAAGACCACATGATCAACCTTAAGTGCTGCGCGTCTTCTGGACGCGCAGCTGGCAGAATAAGGTCATGGGCGTCCGGTGCGGACCTCAGTAGAAGTCCAGTTCGTCGAACGTGGTGTCACCGACATTGATGTCGCCAAGCGTGCGGAAGCTGATGCGAGCGCCGATCGACCAGTCGTTCGCGACCGAACTGTCGGTATCGCGCTCCTGCGTGTAGACAATCGAGAACAACGTATCCTGGTCGTCATAGGTGATGCCGAAGCCATTGCGGGAAATGACATCATTGTTGATGTCATAGGTCAATGCTCCGAACACCGACCAGTAATCCTGGAATCGGTAGGCAGCGGCCGTCTGGATCTCGTCCTGGTCGGAGGGCGAGCCATAGGTCGGCTGTGCTTCGATCCGCGTATAGGTCAGGGCCGCCTGCCAATTCAGGCCAAGATAGCCGACCGTGGCGTCGGCGCGGCGCAGGGCAAAGTCGTCCTCGTCCAGTCGCCCGGAGAGACTTGCCATCAGGCCGTAGGGCGCGTCGATGCCGACCATCGCCACATAGTCCGAACTCTTGGTTTCCAGTCCCGAATCCGCTCCGACCTTGACGAGATCGTCGGTTGCGAAGGAGTTGAGCCCGCCGAGGTGGAACGACTGGCCGGCGATGGCGCGCAAGCCGTAACCATTGTCGAAGCTTCCGGTATAGCGGATGCCGAGGTTGGCGCGCGTTCCGCCTTCGATACGGTCGAAGCCGGAGAACTTGTCGCGATCAAAAAGGTTGGTGGCATCGAAGACGAAGCTCTGTGCGTCTTCGTTGGGGAGCCCGCCGGCATGCTGTTCGTCCGGCCGGACATAGATCTGGCCGATCGGCTCCAGCACGTGGCTGCTGTTCTCGCCGGCAAAGAGGATCGGGTAGCGTGCCTCCAGGCCGGCGGTCAGCATGCGCCGCGTTACCGCGTCGCTATTCGTGTAGTCGCCGGTGTAAGCGGGGCCCGGATTATCCATGTTGAGGCCCAAGGCATCGCCGCGTGCCGCGAGCAATGGTGTCAATACGAGACCGCCGGGCGCAATGAATGTCCGCTTCCATTCGAGGTCCGCGCTCAGACGGTGCGTGGTGCCTTCAAGGCCGCGGAAGCGCTCGACGCCGAGAACGTTAATGCTGTCCAGTCGGTTGCGTTTGATGTTCGTGAGGTTCACGTCTGCGCTGAGCTCGCCGCCCAGGACGGATTCCGGCGCGAAGTAGGAGTAGTCGAGGACCTGAGCCGCAGGCTGCTGATTTTCCTCGAGGCTGTTGGGGTCGGCGTCCTGGATGTCGAAATAGAAGGCGCGCAGGTCGAAGTAGTTGCGCTTGCCGAGGCCGGTCAGGTAGGCCTGATTGGTGTAGGTCGTGCCGTCGAAGCTCTCCAGATCATAGGTCTTGGCAAAGTTGGCGTCCGATTGGACGAGAACGTTCCAGCCAAATGACCAGCGCGGATTGATCTCGAATTCACCCTTCGACGCCACCATCCCGCGGTTGGTCTCCTGGGCATCGACGGTATCGGGCGTGAATTTGCCTCTGTCGAGCTGGCTGATGCCGGCTACGTTCAGCGTGTGCAAGCCATTATGGAAGGACTGACGGAATTCGCCCTCGAGCAGGAAGCCTTGCCGCGTCAGCCCCGTTGCTGTGACGGTTGCATCCATATAGGGCGAGATCGCCCAGTAGTAAGGGACGCCCACACCGGCGCCAAGTTTCTGCGTATAGCGGAACTTCGGGAACAGAAACCCGCTCTTGCGCTTGACCGTGTGGTCCGGGATTTCCATTACCGGAATATAGGCGATCGGTTTGCCGAAAAGCTCGAAATAGGCGTGTTCAAGCCGAATCGTGTGCGTCCTGCCATTCTGGATCACACGCTCCGCCTTGATGTGCCATAGCGAACGGTGCTCCGGCTTGATATTGCAGGGCGTGCAAGCGGTATAGACGGCCTTGTTGAGGATGAACTCCTCGCCGTTGCGGCGCTCACCGGACTCGGCCGCCAGCCGCGTCAAATCGGTCGTCTCGATCCGCAGGGCCTGAACGAAACCGTTGCCGAAGTCGTCGGTGACATCCATCTTGTCGGCGTAGACAACATTGCCGTCCGGTTCGGTCAGCTGGATCTCGCCGGTCGCGATGATTCGCCCTGACTTCTGGTCGTAAACGACTTGACGGGCGACCATTCTGTAGCCGCCGTACGCGATCTGAACACTACCGCGCGCAGTGACGGTTTCCGCGTCGCGATTGTAGATGAGCTCATTGGCGGACAGCAGCAGCTTTGCGTCAGCCGGGATGTTCGGCTGCAGCGAATCGATTCGTGCCGATGTGTCCTGCGCCAGCGCGGGCGCATTCATTCCCATGGCAAGTGTATGCAATGCCACGCCTGAAAGCAGGGCAGCATTGATCAGCTTCGTGCGTTTGCGGTTGCCTGCCGCCACTAGCCATCCTCCTGATGCAGTAGAATCGTCGAGCCCAGCGCCATCGCTACAACAACTGGCAACCAGGCTGCAACGAACGGAGGCACAATACCGCTGCTCCCGAATGCTTTGACAAGCACGGTGACGACATAAAGCACGAAGCCCGAGAGGATTCCACCGAGAATTACGGAGCGCGATTGGTTAAACCTGCTAAATTTCAAAGAGACGCATGCCGCGATCAGAGTCATCGCCACAAGCAGCAACGGCAGAGCGAGCAGCGAGTGGAATTGCGTCTCCATGGCGTTGGTGGAAAAGCCGAAGGATCGCGCTACGTCGATCTTCCGTGGAAGCTCAAAAAACTGAATGGAATCAGCCTTTGCCAAGCGCTCCTGAACGAATTCCGCCTTCAGGTTGGTGGGAAGCTGTGCCGTTTCCTGACGACGCGGCAGCTTTCCGCCGCCGGTTTCCGTCACGTCGTTAAGTAGCCAGTAACCATCTTCGAGTTTCGCGGACTTCGCGTCCTGCCTCTTGATGATCGTACCCTGTGGATCAAAGTGGATGACGGTGACGTTGATAAGCTCCGTTCCGCCGTTCTGAACGGAGCGCGCTCCGATGATCGTGTCTGTGCCGTCGTAGATCTGGCGGAGCCAGGGAATCGAATTTGCTTGGGCGGAACGGGACGAGCCCCACTCGGCTTCGAGCGCCTCGGCTTTTTTCGTCCCCCAGGCTGCAAGCGGGTTGAGCACAGCCACGGCGAGCAGGCCGAAAAGAAACGCCCCGAGCACGAAGGGTCGAAGGAACTGCCAGACGGAAATGCCGGCTGCCCGCGTGACGACCAATTCATAGCGGCGGTTCAGCGAGATCAATGCTGCCATCGCCGCAAAGAGCGCGATGAAGGGGACTGTCTGCTGCATGATCGTCGGGATGCGAAACGTCGTCATCAGCAGCGCGCCGCTCACCGTGTAGTGGGGGAGTGCTGACATGCGGCTGGCAAGTTCGCTGAAATCGATGATGAAGATCAGCGCGAAGATCCCGACGAGGAACCAGAAGGTCGTGATCGTGTAGCGCTTGAAGAAATAGCGTCCGAGCGTGTTGAGCATCATGAGGCCTGCTCCCCGTCAGCGCCCGCCGGCCGCATGAAGCGTAGCCGTATCATGAGTTCGGAGAGTTTTTCCCGCCATGTCATCGGTATGTCGAGCCGGTGATTGCTGACCAACTGATGGATCGCAAGTGCGCCGGCTGCCAGCGGAACAAAATACATGAGCGGAATGAACCAGAAAGACTCCTCGGCGCTGTTGGCCGCATAGAACGTCATCCATCGGATCACAAGCGCCGCTCCGAGCGCGCTGATCATCGGGTGCACGCGCGCTTCGCGGTGAGAGCGCGCATCGCTGCTGAAGACGAGTGCGATGAGGCCGAACAGCAGCGGGTAGGTCCATTCGGTGAAACGTTTATGGAGCTCCGCCGTAAAGGCTAGCGGCGCCCGCTTGTAGGCCGGGTCGTTCGGATCGGGGTTGAGCAGATAGAAAAGGTCGCGATCCTTCGCGCGGATGTTGGCCTCGCCCACTGCCTTGGTCATGTCGGTCAGGTCGAAGGCATAGGAGTCGAACTTGATGACGGAGACGCCACCATCCGGCAGCTTGCGGTGGACCTCGCCATCCTTCATCACCAGAGCCGAGCTTTCCTCGTCCACGGCGCCCTCGCGAGCATAATAGACGAGCTCGAAATTCGGATTGCGCGAATCGGCAACGAAGATGCCTTGCAGCACGCCTCCGCTGCGGCGGGCGCCGACCTGGACATAAAGCCCATCGGTGATCTTGCGGAAGGCGTTCTCCTGGACCACGGCGGAGAGAAGGTCGGCATGCGCCGTCGCGATCATCCGGCGCACGGCGACACGTGAATAGGGCTCGACGAAATTGTCGATCGTGAAGGACAGCACGCTTAATCCCGCGGCGAGATAGATGACCGGCCGGATGATCGACATGCGGGAGCTGCCGGCTGCATTCAGCACCGTCAGCTCCGAATCGGTATTCATTGCGCTTAGCGTCTGCGTCACGCCGATCACGAGCGCGAACGGGAGTATGATCGGAACGACCGACGGCAGAATCAGCGTCGCAAGTTTCAGGAAGGCGAAGATCGACTGGCCGCTATCGGTGACCAGGTTCACGTTCGTGAGGGCCTGAGTCGTCCAGACGATACCCATCAACGGCAGGAGCGTTGCGAGGAACATGGTCGCGGCGCGTCGGAAGATGTAGCGTTCAACCAGCTTCATGTCCGTATCCGGTCCAAATCCTGCTCAAGTCTTTCATCCGCGTTCCCGAGCTTGCTCAATGCTCACTCACGACCGACCGGGTCTCCGCCGATTGTGCCCAGGAATCCGATTCTCGAACAACAGGGATAATATAAGGCGAACAACTGCGGTTAACTGCATGTAAACACGTGTGGGCATCTTGCCAAGCGGCTGAAAAGCGAGAAGGGTGCGCGCCACAGCTTTGACGGTGGCCGGCGTCGCGAATGTTTGTCACTGTAACCGTCCGGTAACAGAGCGGGCGGATCCAATCAGAAATGCCCGGAGTTGTTAAATGCCGATGAAATTCGAATTCGCTTTCAGTAAGTCCCACCGCCCCGCTGGTGGCCTTGCGGTTCTTCTTCAGGTCGCCGGCGCCAAGGAAGCGGCCGGTGCGGCAGTCGCCGATCCGGAAGGCGTTTTACCGAAAGCGGCCAAGATCGGCAAGTTCACGGGCAAAGCGCTCTCGACACTCGACATCGTCGCTCCTCATGGATCGTCGGCCGATCGGATTCTCCTTCTCGGGCTCGGCGATCCTTCCGCGCTGACGAATCATGATTGGCTGAAGGCCGGCGGCGCGGTTGCAGCGAAGCTGCGTTCCGCCGAAAAAGTCACTGTCTTTCTCGATGCTCCCGGTGTCGAAGTCACTGGCAAGGCTGCCGCCGACTTCGCTCTTGGCATGGAGATGAATGCCTACTCCTTCGACAGCTACAAGACCAAGAAATCCGACGACGAGCCAAAATCTCAGCAGAAACCGGTTAAGGTCACGATCGTCACCGGTACGGTGATCGCCGCCAAGAAGGCGTTCGCCGTCGCTCAGGCAGTCGGCGAAGGCGTTTTTCTCGCGCGCGATCTCGTCAACGAGCCGGCCAACGTGCTCGGGCCGGTGGAATTCGCCGCCAAGGCGAAGGAACTGGAAAAGCTTGGCGTGGAAGTGGAGGTCCTCACCGAGCGGGAGATGAAGAAGCTTGGAATGGGCGCACTGCTCGGCGTTGCCCAGGGCTCTTCCAGGCCGCCGCGCCTCGTCGTCATGCAGTGGAAAGGCGGAAAGGCGAAAGAAAAGCCCATCGCCTTTGTCGGCAAGGGCGTCGTTTTCGACACGGGCGGCATCTCGATCAAGCCCGCGTCCGGCATGGAGGAGATGAAAGGCGACATGGGCGGCGCCGCGGCGGTCACCGGCCTGATGCATGTGCTCGCCGCGCGGCAGGCAAACGTCAACGCAGTCGGTATCATTGGGCTCGTCGAAAACATGCCGGACGGCAGCGCCCAGCGGCCGGGTGATATCGTTACCTCGATGTCCGGGCAGACGATCGAGGTGATCAATACGGATGCCGAGGGCCGGCTCGTGCTGTGCGATGCGCTCTGGTACTGCAATGATCGCTTCAAGCCGCAGGCGATGATCGATCTCGCGACGCTCACGGGCGCGATCATGGTGGCACTCAGCAGCCACTATGCGGGTCTGTTCTCGAACGATGATCGCCTGGCCGAACGGTTGCTCGCAGCCGGAACCGCGACGCAGGAGCGCCTCTGGCGGATGCCGCTCGGCAAGGAATACGACAAGATGATCGACAGCAAGTTCGCCGACATGAAGAACACGGGCGGGCGCCACGGCGGTTCGGTGACGGCTGCCCAGTTTCTGAAGCGCTTCGTCAAGGATACGCCCTGGGCGCATCTCGACATCGCCGGAACGGCCATGGGCTCGCCGACCGACGAGATCAACCAGTCCTGGGGATCCGGTTTCGGCGTGCGCCTTCTCGACGAACTGGTCCGCACGAGCTACGAAGCATGATTGCTTCACAGCGGGGGTTCGGGAGCGATCGGCATGACCGAGATCCTTTTCTACCACCTGACGGAATCGAAACTTGAGGATGCGCTGCCGCCGCTGCTTGACAAGAGCATCGAGCGCGGATGGCGTGTGGTGGTGCAAACCGTTGATGCGGAGCGCCGCGACGTGCTGGACACGCACCTTTGGGTCTATCGCGACGACAGTTTTCTACCGCATGGTACTGACGCAGGCGACTTCGCGGCAGATCAGCCGATCCTGATTGTTGCCAATGAAAGCAACCAGAATGCCGCAACGGTACGCTTCCTGGTTGACGGCGCGGAGCCGCCGCCGGTCTCGGATTACGAACGAGTAGTCTTCATGTTCGACGGCTACGACCAGCAGCAGCTCGAGGCAGCACGCGCCCAATGGCGGCGGCTCAAGGGGGAGGGACATAACCTCACCTATTGGCAGCAGAACAGAGATGGGCGGTGGGAGAAGAAGGCCTGAGCCATCCTCACATCAATTGAAGGTACAATATCACCCCTCCCGCAAGGGTGAGGGGCTTGGTGCCTGCCGCACCGTTGCGTCCTCTTCAACTTCGAGACTGGCGCAAACGGTGAGATAGCGAGGAGAGGGTGCGGCTCTTCGAGCCCCTCCCCCTTGTGGGGAGGGGTTGGGGAGGGGTCAACTCACGATTAGGCGTGAATTCACGCTCACACTCGCCACATCATCCTAGTCGTGGAACGCTTCCACGAACTTGCGGCGGCCGAGCATGAAGGCGTCGGCGACGTGACGCAGTGGTGCCAGATCGACGTCGGATTTGCCGGCCTTGATGAGTTCGGCAAAGCGCCGGTACAGCATAGGATATTCCTGCTCTGGCTCCTCATGCACGAGCTTGCCGTCGATGGCCAGTTTGGCGCCTCCTTCGGAGAGAACCATCTCGCCGGCATCGGTTTCCGCGACGATATCCCAGCTCTGCTTGCCTGTCTGGCGCCAGTCGAATTCCGCCGAAACGCTGAGCTTGCCCGCGTCGCTGAAAGCGATCGTCGCCGCAATCGGCGCGTCGCGGTTCTCCGGAAACTCGAGCGTCGCCGAGGTGATGAAGATTGGACGGGGCAGGATATGCGTAATGATCGAGAGCGCATTGATGCCCGGGTCGAAGACGCCGAGGCCGCCGGCTGCCCAGATCCATTCCTGATTCGGGTGCCAGTGGCGGACATCTTCCTTCCAGATGATCTTGACGCTGCGGGTCGCGGTCGACTCAAGGAACGCCTTTGCGGCTTCGACCGCCGGCGCATAGCGCGAATGCCAGCTTGCAAAGAGCGAAACGCCCTTTGCCACCGCCAACGCCTCGAGATCGGCAACCTCGCTCAAGGTCGCCCCCGGGGGCTTTTCGAGGAAGACGTGCTTGCCGGCCTGGAGCGCCACATGTGCCGCCTCATAGCGGTATTGCGGCGGCATGCACAGCGAGACAGCGTCGATTGCCGTCACTGCCTCCAGCATGGCCTCGATGGACTTGAAATTGTCGATGCCGTCGACCGTTCCGTGGCGGCTTGCCGCCGCGATCAGCCGGTAGTCGGCGTTCCTTGAAATGGCCGGCAGGTGCTGATCGCGCACGATCTTGCCGACGCCGACAATCGCAATTTGAATGGGGGTCATGGTGCTTCGCTCGGATTAGTATGATTTATTCTCGATCCTTGTAGCAGATTGAAGGCGGCGGGCAAGCGCGGTTCGGGCGTGCATCACGGTGTCACGCGGATTGCACAAGATATCGGCGTCCCTTGCCGCCGGCGAGGATAAACTGGCTGTTCGCCGGCAGACGGTATCGGTACCCTAAAGCGGGTTGTTGAGGATTTGCAATGACACAAACCATTCGCCACGCTACGCGCGCCGAACTCGACACGATCATCGACTGGGCTGCGAAAGAGGGATGGAACCCCGGACTGGAGGATGCCAACGCTTTCTGGGCGGCAGACCCAGAAGGCTATTGGGTTTCGACCGAGGAAGACACGCTTGCTGCGGCGATCTCCCTCGTGCGTTACGGCACCGACTACGCGTTTCTTGGTTTTTACGTCGCTCACCCTGCATATCGTGGCAGGGGCATTGGCCTGGCTCTGTGGAAGCGCGCGATTGCCGAAGCGGGCGAACGGACCATTGGGCTCGACGGTGTGGTGGCGCAGCAGGAGAACTATCGAAAATCGGGCTTCGTCCGGTCTCACGCGAATATCCGCTATGGCGGCGCTGTCGACGTGAAGGAGCCGCCGGGAACGAACCTGATCGACGCGGCGCCAATTCATGCGCCTGCCTTGATCGAGTATGATCGCGGTTTCAATCCGGCAAGCCGCGACGCGTTTCTGCGTGAATGGACGAAGCAGTTGAAGACGCGCCGAAGCGTCGTGCTGCTCCGGGATGGAACGATCACCGGCTATGGAACGCTGCGGGCCTGTCGCGAGGGGTTCAAGATCGGCCCGCTCTTCGCCGACACGGAGACCGGCGCCGATCTCATTTTTCGCAAACTTGCCGCAGATGCCAAAGGCACTCAGATCTATCTCGACATCCCCGAGCCGAACGCGTCCGCCAAGGCACTTTGCGAACGGTACAACATGAAGCCGGTCTTCGAAACCGCCCGCATGTACCGCGGTCCGGCACCGGATCTTCCTCTGGGGCGGATCTACGGCATCACCACATTCGAGCTTGGTTGATTACAGTATCGCCGTATTGCTGCATGGCTCCTCAAGTCGATTCCGCTTTGAGGAAATCGGAGCGGATCAACTGATCATCGCCTCTTCGTATTCGGTCGACAGCTCCAGCCACTGCTCCTCCGCCTCGGCCAGTTTCGCGGCGGCATCTGCGCGCTCCTTGGCCTTCTGCGCGGCCTTTGCCGGCGCCTTTTCGTACAGACCCGGATCTGCAAGTTCGGCATCAAGTGCTTGAATCAGTTTCTCCAGTTTCCCCGTCAACGATTCGATCTCGTTTATCTTTTTCTTGAGAGGCGCCAGCGACGCGCGCTTGTCGGCATTGACCTTGCGCTGATCGGCTTTCGACAGGGCCTCGTCCGATCCATTGATCCTCGGCTTGTCGTCCCGGGGCTTGGGGCCGCCGACGATCAGGCCGCGGTAGTCTTCGAGGTCGCCATCGTAGCTGGCCACGGTTCCATCACGCACGAGCCACAGCCGGTCGGCAGTGGCCTCGATCAGATGCCGGTCGTGCGAGATGAGGATGACCGCACCGGAATAGTCGTTGAGCGCGGTGATCAGTGCGTTGCGGCTGTCGATGTCGAGATGGTTGGTCGGCTCGTCGAGGATCAAGAGGTTCGGCGCGTCGAAGGCGGCAAGCCCCATCAGAAGCCGCGCCTTCTCGCCGCCGGAAAGATCCTTCGCGGCGGTATCCATCTTTTCTGTCACAAGCCCCATTTGTGCGACGCGCGAGCGAACCTTTGCTTCCGGCGCATCGGGCATGCGGCGGCGGACGTGCTCCACCGCGCTTTGCGTCGGCACCAGGTCGTCAAGCTGGTGCTGGGCGAAGAAGCCGATCTTCAGCCCCGGGGCGATCCGAACATCGCCGGCTTTCGCCTGGAGCCGGCCGGAGATGAATTTCGCAAAGGTCGACTTGCCGTTGCCGTTCGAGCCGAGCAAGGCGATGCGATCGTCGGCGTCGATGCGGAGATTGAGGCGCTTGAGGATCGGCTTGCCCGGTTCGTAGCCGACTGCACCGCCCTGAATGGCGACGATCGGAGAAGCCACCTGTTTCTCAGGATCAGGAAAGGAAAAACCCTGCACGTGGTCCTCGATGACCGCCGCCACAGTGCCCATGCGCTCCAGCGCCTTGACGCGGCTTTGTGCCTGGCGGGCCTTCGACGCCTTGGCTTTGAAGCGGTCGATGAAGCTTTGCAGATGCTTGCGCGCCGCTTCGTTCTTGGCCTTCGCCTTCATCTGCAGTTCGTCGGCTTCCGCTTTCTGCCGCTCGAACTGGTCATAGGAGCCGCGATAGAAGGTGAGCTTCTTCTGGTCGAGGTGAACGATCGCGTTGACGGCAGTGTTCAGGAGGTCACGATCGTGGCTGATGATGATGACCGTATGCGGATAGCGGCGGATATAGTCCTCAAGCCATAACGTGCCTTCGAGGTCGAGGTAGTTGGTCGGCTCGTCGAGAAGCAGCAGGTCAGGTTCGGAGAAGAGAACGGCCGCAAGCGCCACGCGCATACGCCAGCCGCCGGAGAAGGATGAAGCAGGGCGCCGCTGCGCCTCATGGTCGAAGCCGAGACCGGCGAGAATGCTCGCCGCGCGCGCTTCCGCGGAGTGGGCACCGATGTCGGCAAGTCGCGTCTGGATCTCCGCGATCCGGTGCGGATCGGTCGCGGTCTCGGCCTCGGCGATAAGCGCCGTGCGTTCCTTGTCCGCCTTGAGCACGATCTCGATCAGCGGCTCCTCGGTGCCGGGCGCCTCCTGCGCCACCTGGCCGATGCGCGCGTTTTTCGGCAACGACACGCTGCCGGCTTCCGCCGACAACTCGCCGGTAATCACCCGGAAGAGCGTCGATTTGCCTGCCCCGTTGCGTCCGACGAGCCCTGCCTTCGTGCCCGCCGGAAGCGTCACGGAAGCGTTTTCGATGAGAAGACGGCCCGCGATTCGGGCTGAAAGACCGGCGATCTGGATCATGCCGCGCCTTTTGCCCGGACTTTTCCGGGAAGGCAAGGGGTGCGGCAGTGACATCCGTGCCTGTCACGCGATGGGACCCCGGTTGCGTATTTCAAGGGGCGATTGTTATCGAATCGTGGACAACGTGTTCTGATAATCAATACTTCCAAACATCATCATGAGGGACCACATAGATTGTGGAAGAGCACTCCCAAGCTCCTCCGACCGACCGGATCACACCGAACGCTATCGGCAAGGCCACCGCGTTCGAAGGAAACCGCTCCGGCCATCTTTAGGAAATCGTCGTTCACGCAACGACCGCTCAGGAGAGATGATCATGAGGAATGCAATCCATACTGCGCTTGCTGTAGCCCTGGTTGCCACTGCCGTTCTCGGCGGCGCATCCGCCGCCTTTGCTGGCGGCAGCTACTATGAAGGCGTCAGCGACAAGCCGCTGTTCACCGACCGCGCACCCAAGGCGCGTGAGGCAACGGGCGCTGCCGTCCGCGGCCGCAACGGCTCCCTCGACCGCACGTCCACCGGTTCGGTATCGAGCTTTGGCTCGCAGCCTGCCTACGTTTCGGGCGGCGACGGTGAATATTATCAGGGCATCAGCCGCTAACGCAGGCCGCCTCCCAAGCGCGGGCACGGCGCGAGAGCGCCGCGCCCGCACCCCATTTCAGCAAGGAACAATCCCATGAATAAATCCATTGCAGCCCTTCTTGTTGCCGTCGCTGTGACTGGCGTCGCCTCCACGGCAAGCGCCGGCGGCAGCTACTACAAAGGCGTCAGCTCGACTCCGCTTTTCACGGGCCGCGCGGCGGCCTCGGCCGGTACCGGCGTTTCGGCGAGCACCGCCGACAATGGTGAATTTTATGCCGGCGTTGACAACAAGTCCGTCGATGCGGCGTCGACCGGCGCAATTGTCAATGGCCGCGCAGCCGTGAACGTCCCGGCCGCAGACGAACAGAACGCCCGTTAATCTGCCAATAGGTGAACCGAGCGACCCGGTCCCGCTGTGCGTGGAGCCGGGTCGCTTTTTATTTGGCGATGGCCGTCAGGCGGCAGCCGGCACACAGGCCTTGCCGCCCGTCTTTTCGATATCTGACGAATAGACCCGAATGCCGCCCTGCGCCCGCGCCGAAGTCAATGCAAGTTCGGCCTGGCCCAGCAATTCAGTGGCGCTCGTTGCGGCCGGGGTCAGCGCAATGCCGGCGGAAAGGGAGAGTGTTTCGCTTGTGAACGCGCGGCCGGGGGGAGTGATCGCCAGCTCCGCGACACTTTGATGGATACGCCGCGCAATCGTCTCGGCATTTTCCGCGGTGACGTCGTAGCAGACGAAAGCAAACTCCTGCAGGCCGACCCGTGCAACGAAGTCATTTTTCTTGATCGTCTTGCGGAAGACGGTGGCGAGCTCGCTCAGCACCTTTTGCGCCAGTGCGCTGCCATGTTGTTCTCCAAGGTCACGCAATCCCTCAACCGTTACCAGGACAAGTGCGGCGGACTGGCCGGATCGCTCAATCTCGAAAACGGCGTTAAGCCTTTTCGAAAGGGCCGCCTGGTTCGGAAGACCGGTCAGTCGATCCCGGTTAAGAGCCATGCGGCTTTCTTCCAGATCGCCTTCCAACTCGCCCAAGCGTTGAGAATGCATCTCTATCGCAGCGCGCAGCGCGGTTTCCTCATTCATCAGCAGCCCTGCTGCGTCGCGTAGCCGTGCCGCCTCATCGGCGAATTCCGACATGGTTGCGACCGGATCGGAGGCAAGGCGAGCGGCGAACCGCTGCAGTTGACCATTGAAGGCGTGCTTTCGCGCCAGCGCGTCGGCGAACATCGTCGTCAGTTCGCCGAGTGTCTGTTGCGCCTCCGCCCGTGCGCGGTCGGCCGCAAGCGCGCTGTGGCCGACCAGTTTGTGCTTGATGCCAAGTTCGTCCAGCGCCTCTTGCGTCGGCTCCGGACCCAGCGCCGCGAGATCGCACGACAATTGCGGCATCTGACCGGACAGCGCTTCATAAATCAGCTCGTAATTGCGGGGGAGGACAGAAACGCCGAGCCGCATCATGGAATGCGCCAGTTTCTGGATGATCGCTGCATTTCGTGCCTGCGATCGGGCGCGCGCCGTTGGAGGATGCTGGGTCATTACGGTGCCTTTGATACTGTCGAACTCGCTCCGCACTATCCTTGGCGCGAATTTAAGAGATCCTGAAAATAACCGGGCAATGGGAGCAAAATGCACGATATGGTTGCTGAATCATGATCGGTTCCGCCGAGGTGGTCGGTGCTGCTGTTTGCCGCACCGATTGTCACAGAACTTATCATTTTTGCCACCGCCTTATACTTGACTATTAAAGTCAGCAATTATATGCCGCCTCGCTGAAATAGGAGGCGGTTTTGAGCGCAGGCGATTTGTCGAATTTCCCCTTCTTCGCTGCGAATCTGGCCGCCTGGGGAGAACGGCCGGCACTGCTGTTTCCCGGAGGGCGGACCGTAAGCTATCGCGATCTGGCCGAGCGCGTCGATCGTCGGGCGTCGCATTGGCGCGGTGAACGCGGGCTGGTCATGCTGGAGGCGGATCTCTCGGAACACGCCATCGTTGCCTACCTTGCGGCGCTTAAAGCCGGACATGTGATTGCCATCCAGGGCCCCGGCACTCCAGACCGAACATTTCTGGAGCCGGAGTTTTGCTATCGCCGTTGTGACGGCCGCTGGCGGACGGAACGTTCGGCGGGAAGCAAGACACAGCTTCATCCGGATCTTGCGGTCCTGCTCTCGACATCCGGCAGCACCGGGCACGGCAAATGCGTGAGACTGTCTGCCGCGAACATTCAGTCGAATGCACATTCGATCGCCGATTATCTGGGCCTCAAAGCTTCGGATCGAAGCTGCCTCATCCTGCCGTTCCACTATTCCTATGGCCTATCTGTGCTGAACGCCCACTTGTCGGCCGGCGCAAGCCTTTATGCTCCGGGCTCCTCCATCCTCGATGACGGTTTCCTCGACGGGCTCGCCGAAAGCCGCAGCACCAATCTTTCAGGCGTTCCCTACTCTTACGATCTTCTGGAAAAGGTGGGTTTCCGCGAGCGCGAATTTCCAGACCTGCGCTTCATGACTGTCGCCGGAGGACGTTTGGCGTCCGAGAAGGTTCGTCTCTACAACGAACACCTCACCGCGCGGGGCGCTTCCTTTTTCGTGATGTACGGCCAGACCGAAGCGACCGCCCGCATGGCCTATGTTCCCCCTGATCGCCTCAGGGGCAGGGAAGACCTGATCGGCATCGCCATACCGGGCGGGAGCCTGAGCATCGAGAATGACGGGGGCCAATTGGTCACCGGCACGGATATGCCGGGCGAGCTCGTCTATCGGGGACCGAACGTGATGATGGGCTACGCTTCCTCGCGCGCGGACCTTGCGCGCGGATGCGAGTTTGCCGAATTGCGCACCGGCGATCTGGCGACGAAGGACGCCGACGGTTTCTTCCGGATCATCGGGCGGATGAAGCGGATATCGAAAATCGCCGGCCTGCGGATCGCACACGACAGTCTGGAGGTGACGCTCGAGCGCCGGGGCGTCACGGCAGCCGTCGTTGGTGACGATAGCTGCGTCCATGCCTTCTATGTTGGAACGCGCGATCGCGACGAAATCCGTGGAATGCTGGCTGCCGCAAGCGGATTGACCTTTTTGCAGGTGGAGGCTTCGCGCGTCGATGCGCTGCCGCGGCTCGCTTCCGGCAAGATCGATTACGAAGCTCTCCGCAAGGCGATGAAGGGGGACATCGGCTCCACCGCGGGCGAGGACGGTATCGAGGCGCTTTTCAACCAGGTCTTCTGCACGAAAAAGGTTCGACCCGGCGACAGCTTCCTGTCGCTTGGCGGCGACTCGCTGCGTTTCGTCCAGCTTTCGATCGGCCTGGAGAAGCTTCTTGGCGATGTGCCCGAGGCCTGGGAGAAAATGTCGGTCGCCGAGCTTGCGCCGCTGGGGCAGCGCGAAACCAAAGGCAGGCGCATCGCCACCGACTTGCTCATCCGGGCATTGGCGATCCTGCTTGTCGTCCTGCACCACGAGACCCTGTGGCCTATCCCCGGCGGATCCGCGGCAATGGTGATCCTCGCGGGCTTCGGCCTTGCGCGCTTCCAGCGTGGCGTGTTGCTGTCCGGCGCGGTGCTGCGGTTTTTGCGGCCGCTTACGCAGATCCTCGTTCCCTATTATCTGATCGTCGCAGCCTACGCCCTTGTCTGGGGGGAGGTGCCCTGGGCGTCCGTGTTCCTCGTCGGCAATTTCGGTTTTGCCGATCCAGAACGCCACAGCATGGTCCCTTACCTCTATTGGTTCATCGAGGCGTACTGCCAGATGCTCGTCGTGTTCGCGGGTTTGTTCGCAGTGCCATCGGTCCGGCGTGCGGCTGCCTTAAGACCCTACGCGTTCGGAATGGCGTTGCTCGCAGCAGCGCTCCTCGCCCGCCTGGCATTGCCGCTGGTCGTCGAGATGGGCAACCGCCAGATTTTCACGCTGCCGTGGATTTTCTATCTGGCGGTCATCGGCTGGTGCGCTGCGATCGCCAGTACTACTCTCGAGCGCGGCGTCCTGATGCTGGCCGGAGCCGGCATCTTCTTGTTCTTCGGGCTATATGAAGGCGTGTGGATCGGCACAAAGATCAAGTATCTGCTGCAGATCGCGGTCCTTGCCGCCCTGTTGTTCCTGCCGCACGTCAGGATGCCGCAATGGAGCGCGAAGCTGATCCTGCCCGTCTCGGCCGCCGGTTTTCATATCTACATTCTGCATCGTTTCGCGCCGGAACTCCTGCTGCTGCCAGTGCAGCCGCTGGTGTCGTCAACGGTTTATTCGCTGTTCTCCATCGTCGGCGGGATAGCGCTGGGCATGGCGGCCTGGTCTGGCCAGCGCCGCCTCATGAAGCTGTGGGCGCAGCTCACGGACGGCGGCGTTGGCTTGGCCGATTGGCAGAGCCGTCTCGCCGGGCAGCTTCCCTCAGTCCGCCCACTTCTGGCCATCGGTCCGCAGGAAGAAAACCAGGTCCAGCGTCAATGACGGTCGTCCGAGTGCGGTTAAGGTCGCATGCGCCTGGCCGCGGTGGTGGGTCTGGTGGTTGAAGAAGTGTGCGAGCGTTGGTCCCAGCCTCTGCGTGATTTCGCCTGGCACGCTGAGCGGCGAATAAGTGATTGGCGCCGCCAGGCGGGTCTCGTCGAGGCCGTCGGTCCAGGCGACGATGCGCCCGTCTTCCGCCACGCGTGCCGCCGTCAAGCCGGCGAGGTCGTCGTGGAGGATCGCGTCGAGCGCCGAGGGAGCTTCGCCCTCTTTGGTGAACCGTTTCATCCAGATGCGATCGGCTGCCAGCAAGTGGTTGAGCGTCCCGTGGAGCGAGCCGAAGAACGCGCCTTTGTTCTGGCGGAACTCCGCATCCGAAAGCTCGGCTGCTGCGGTGTAGAGCCGCCGGTTGGCCCAACGGTTGTAGTCGGCGAACATGCGAAAATGGTCGAGCATTGGTAATCCCTCTATGGTCGGGTCAACCTAAAGCAAATCGGCATTCCTGTGTCGAATGTCACTTATGAATTATGCTGATTTGATCCGCGTCGTGGTGCGGGGGCCTGCGTGCTGAGTACGACGGCTTGTCCGACTGCCGCCTCGATCTTCGCGGGGTCCCGGCGTTCCGTGACAGCGGCATGAAACTCGCACCAGCCGGGCCGAAACATCGCCGCGCCCCCTTGTTTTGCACGGAATTGGCGGCTAATGAACCGCCACTTCTCAAGAAACAAGGGATCTGAGCCAATGGCGATTGAACGTACTTTCTCGATGATCAAGCCGGACGCGACGAAGCGCAACCTGACCGGTGCCATCACCAAGATGCTGGAAGATGCCGGCCTGCGCGTCGTCGCTTCGAAGCGCGTCTGGATGAGCCGCCGCGAAGCTGAAGGCTTCTACGCCGTACACAAGGAACGCCCGTTCTTCGGAGAACTGGTCGAGTTCATGTCCTCCGGCCCGACCATTGTTCAGGTCCTCGAAGGCGAGAACGCCATTGCCAAGAACCGCGAAGTCATGGGCGCCACCAATCCGGCAAACGCCGCAGAAGGCACCATCCGCAAGGTCCATGCCCTGTCGATCGGCGAGAACTCGGTCCACGGTTCGGATGCTCCGGAAACGGCGGCCGAGGAAATCGCCTACTGGTTCTCCGGCACCGAGATCGTCGGCTGATTCACTTTCTTCGTTTCGGCCGGCAAAGGCTTGAAAAGACTCTTCGGAACCGGGGTGGCGACGCCCCGGTTTTTTGCTGAACGTCGCAGGTGGTTCCGGAACAAAGTCATGCTTGCTGCATGTCACGTCGGGCAGGCCGCCGTCTCGAAGCGCTCCGGCGCCCTGCCGCCGACGAAGACCTCCGGGTTCTTGTCGTAGGCCGGTCCCTCGACCAACGGCTTCGCCGGCATGATGTCCTGATCGACGTCGGAAACGACGGTTGTTTCCAATTTCTGAAGCGTGGCGCCATCGGGACCCCTGACCTCGATCGTCACCGCATAAGGCTTCTCTTTCTTGACGCAAGTTATATCCGGACTCTCCAGCACCACCTTGTCGAGCTTCGGAAAAAGTTTTCGTTCCAGTGTTAATGCCTCACCACCGGCCGGGTTTTCGAAACGGGCCACGACGACGCTGCCGTCCGGTACCGGCTCCGTCTTGTTGAGCGTGATCATGTAGGCGGCGTAGGCAAGCCGGTAGTTGAAGACAAACATCTTGCCGGTCAACTTCAGCGGGTCCGGCCCGGCTTCGCGCTGGCAGCCGGCAAGCACCGCCGCGGCAAAGAGAGCGGATAGGATGACGCGTTTCATGGCTGAACTCCCTGCCTGTTGCGGCGATAATGACGCCTTGCCTTCGTGCGGTTGCCGCAGACCGCCATGTCGCACCAGGTGCGGCTTTTGTTGCGGCTGCGGTCGAGAAACAGCCAGCAGCAATTGGGGCATATCTTCAGGCGGTCCGGCTCGGGATTGGCGATAAGGCTGAGTGCCGAATGCGCCGTCGCCACATCGAGCGATGTGCCTCGGCTGTTGCCCGCTGGCCGACGCAAGACGGCGGCAATCGCCTCGAGCAGGTCTGCCAGCAGATCAGGCCGGTCTTCGGCCTCGACTTGCGCCCGAAAATGGCGGTCCGTCGCCTCGCGCAATCCGATGAGTGATTTCCGGTTCTCCGGCGGCGCCGGAGCAAGCGTGCCGAAACGCTCCCTTTCGGCGCTGTAGAGACTTGCGGCCTCGGCAAAGGAGTCCATCGCCGCGGGATCCGCGAAGCGGTCGATCCGACGCTCGGGATCGAAGCGCAGAACCACGGAATTGGCGATATCCAGCGCCAGCGCGCCGCCCGAGAATCTATGTGCG
Source organism: Sinorhizobium terangae (assembly GCF_009601505.1). Taxonomy (GTDB): domain Bacteria; phylum Pseudomonadota; class Alphaproteobacteria; order Rhizobiales; family Rhizobiaceae; genus Sinorhizobium; species Sinorhizobium terangae. The sequence continues at coordinate 23,776 of NZ_WITC01000100.1, read as the reverse complement.
GTCCAAGTGAAGCTCATGCGGAAATCCTAACTGGTAAAACAGATATTACCAGTTATATTGCTTGTGTCACCACGCGGATGTGCCATGGCCTACTTTCTTCAGCAGATAGCCAACGCCGTACCCGTCGCCGCGCTCTATGCGGCGCTGGCCTTCGGTTACGCGATTGCCTTTGCGGTCACGCGGAGGGCGGACCTCACCTACGGCGCGCTCTTTGCGTTCGCCGGTCAGATGTTCGTGCTTTTCGCAGATTTCGGCTGGGATCGGCTCTGGCTGGTCCTGCCGGCCGCACTTGGTGTCGGGGCGGCGGCGGCACTGACATTCGGACTTGGCGCCGGTCTGGTCGCCGGGCGCTATGTCATGCGGCCGCTGGCGTTTTCCTCGGCCAATGCCGTCGTCGTCGCTTCGCTCGGCAGTCTGCTGGTACTCATGGAAACGGCGCGGCTCGCGTCCAACACGCGAAGCCTTTGGCTGCCGCCCTTCCTGAACCAGGTCATCGTGTTCTGGCCGAGCCCCGAGTTTCCGGTTGCACTCACCGCCGTCCAACTCATCAATACCGCGCTGATGGTGGCGCTGGTCGCCGGCGGCCATTGGCTGCTTACCCACTCCTATGCGGGGCGCTACTGGCGCGCCGTTTCGGAGGATCGCGAGGCCGCGGCGCTTTGCGGCATCGACCCCGCAACCGTCTACATCGTTGCCTATGGCACGGCGTCGCTGATTGCTGCGTTCTGCGGAATCCTTGCCGCTTCCTACTATGGCAACATGGATTTCGGGACGGGCCTGACCTTCGGCGTCAAGGTCCTGTTCATTGCCGCAATCGGGGGGCAGACAGCACCACTGTTCGCCGCCCTCGGAGCAGCCGGGGTCGGCCTGCTCGAAACGCTGTGGAGCGCCTACGGCCCGATCCTGTGGCGGGATTTCGCTATCTTCGGCTTTCTGGTGATCGTGCTGGTCGTGACGCGCCGGGAAAAGGTCATTCCCTGATCAGTTCTTTTGCGACCAGCGGTCCCGGGCGGTGTCGTCGGCGTCCTTGGCGCTGACCCAGCCGCCGGCGCTGCCATCGGCATGGTGCTCCTTCTTCCAGAAGGGGGCCGATGTCTTCAGGAAATCCATGATAAAGTTGGCGCCGTCGAAGGCCGCCTGTCGGTGCGACGAGGCCGTCACCACAAGCACGATATTTTCGCCCGGCATGATCTTGCCGAAGCGATGGATGGCTGTCGCCGCCTGCAGGCCGAAACGCTTGATCGCCTCACGGCAAATGCGTTCGATTTCCGCCTCGGCCATGCCGGGATAATGCTCCAGCTCAAGCGCGCTAAGTGCGCCCGCCTCGTCGCGGCAAAGCCCCGAGAACGTCACAACCGCGCCAATGTCCGCGCGGTCGCGAGAAAGCGCGGAAACTTCGGCGGCGAGGTCGAAGTCTTCGCACTGGACGCGGACGGTGACGGGGGAAGTCATCGCCTCAACCGCCGGTCATCGGCGGGAAGAGGGCGATCTCACGCGCGCCGGCAATTGGCTCATCGTGGTCGACATGCTCCTGGTTGATCGCCGCGCGAATGACGTTCTGGTGTTCGAGCGCCACCTCGTATTGCTCGCCGAGCGTTTTCAGATGCGCAAGCAGATCGGCGACGGTCACCACATTCGCCGGAAGCTCCAGCGTTTCCTCACCCTTGCCGATACGTTCCCGCACCCAGGAAAAATAGACGAGGTTGATCGTATTCATTCATTGACCACATGTTTCAAACCGGCTCGGAAATAATCATAGCCGGTATAGAGGGTGATTGCAGCCGCGATCCACAGAAGCACAATGCCGGCCTCGGTGATATAGGGAACGACCTTGTCACCGGCCGGCCCGGCCAGCAGGAAGGCGATCGCCACCATCTGGATCGTCGTCTTCCACTTTGCGATGCGTGTTACCGGCACGCTGACCTTCAGCGCAGCCAGATATTCGCGCAGGCCGGATACGAGAATCTCGCGGCAGAGAATGATGATCGCGGCCCAGATCGACCAACCCGCGATCGTGCCGTCGGCGGCAACGAGAAGCAGGATCGACGCGACCAACAGCTTGTCGGCGATCGGATCCAGCATCCGGCCGATATTCGACGTCTGCTTCCAGACGCGCGCAAGATAGCCATCGAAGAAATCCGTAATCGAGGCGGTGATGAACAGGACGAGCGCGGTCCAGCGTGCGAAATCCGAGCTGTGGAGGCGACCCTCGACGAAGAAGCAGAAAACGATCAGCGGCACGATCAGGATACGGAAATAGGTCAGCAGATTCGGGACGCTATAGGCGATGGGCGTTGGCATGGACTCGGTTTCTCTGGACACGACAATCCCTCATTTCCCGCGATCTGGGGTTATCGGCGCGATCGATTCTAACGGTCGGAGCGGGATGCGGGCGGAAGGCGCCGGACGCCTTTCCTCATCCCCACCGGGTTTCAGGTGTACAGAATGACTTTGCGACCATAAGGTCAACAGGTCATTGTGTACCGGTTGTCATATTTGGCGGATTTCATCTGAACGCAGGCTGAATTGTCGTGCACTGCCATGATGCCTGGATCGGGCGCGCGGCGCTGCCGGGCACTATTTGACGCCGTCCTCGTGAAAGTGTTCGTAGACGAGGCGTGCGACCGCTTCCGATATGCCGTTGACCGCCATCAGGTCGTTGATGCCCGCCCGGGAAACCGCCTTGGCGGTGCCGAAGTGAGTGAGCAGCGCGCGCTTGCGCGTCGGCCCGATGCCGGTGATTTCGTCGAGGGGGTTTTTGACCATTTCCTTCTTCCTGCGGGCGCGGTGCGAGCCGATGGCGAATCGATGCGCCTCGTCGCGCAGTCTCTGAATGAAATAGAGGACCGGATCGCGCGGCGGCAGCGTGAAGCTCTCGCGCCCCGCGGCGAAAAAGCGCTCGCGGCCGGCGTCGCGATCGACGCCCTTGGCAACGCCGATTGCAGTTACGCAGTCCTCGACGTCGAGTTCCTTGAGTATCGCGCGGACGGCGGTCATCTGGCCCTGGCCGCCGTCGATCAGGATGACATCCGGCCAGGCCGGGAATGCGCTGTCGTCGCCGGGTTCAGCGCTGCGATCGGGTTTGCCTTCCTCCTTCAGAAGGCGCGAGAAGCGCCGCGTCATGACCTCGCGCATCATCCCGAAGTCGTCGCCCGGAGTGATATCGGTCGATTTGATGTTGAACTTGCGATACTGGCCTTTGACGAAACCATCGGGACCGGCGACCACCATGCCTCCGACGGCATTCGTACCCATGATATGCGAGTTGTCGTAGATCTCGATGCGGCGCGGCACCTGTTCCAGGTGGAAGGTCCTGGCAAAGCCTTCGAGCAGCCGCGCTTGCGATGCCGTCTCGGCAAGCTTGCGGCCATGGGCCTCGCGCGCGTTTGCGAGCGCGTGATCGACGAGATCCTTCTTCTCGCCGCGCTGCGGCACCAGGATCGATACCTTGTAGCCGGATTTCTCGCTGAGCGCCCGGCCGAGCAGCTCCTGTTCCTCGACCGCCTCGCAAAGCAGGATCTGCCGCGGACAAGGTTTGTCGTCGTAGAACTGGGCGAGAAAGGCGCTGAGGACCTCCGACGAAGGAAGCGACGGATCGGCCTTCGGGAAATAGGCGCGGTTTCCCCAGTTCTGTCCGGTCCGGAAGAAGAAGACCTGTATGCAGGAAATCCCGCCTTCGTGATGAATCGCGAAGACGTCCGCCTCCTCGACACCTGCCGGATTGATGCCCTGGTAGCTCTGTACGTGGCTGAGCGCCGCGAGGCGATCACGGTAGAGCGCGGCACGCTCGAAATCGAGATTCTCCGATGCTTCGCTCATGGCGGCCGCGATCGTCGCTTTCACAGCCTGGCTCTTGCCGGAGAGAAAATCCTTTGCCTCGCGAACGAGCTCCGCATAGTCGGCATCGCTGATTTCGCCGGTGCAAGGCGCCGAACAGCGCTTGATCTGATAGAGCAGACAGGGGCGGGTGCGCGTCTCGAATACGCTGTCCGTGCAGGTTCTCAAGAGAAAGGCGCGCTGCAGAGAGTTGATCGTCCGTCCGACGGCGCCGGCCGAGGCGAAGGGGCCGAAGTAATCGCCCTTGCGGCTGCGGGCCCCGCGATGCTTGAAGACCGCCGGCGCCCTGCTGTCGCCAGTGACGACGATATAGGGGAAGGATTTGTCGTCGCGCAAAAGCACGTTGAAGCGTGGACGCAGCCGCTTGATGAGGTTGGCTTCGAGCAGCAGCGCCTCGATCTCCGTCCGCGTCGTGACAAACTCCATATTCGCCGTCTCGCGAATCATCCGCGAAATGCGGTTGGAATGGCCGCGGCCCTGTGCGTAGTTGTTCACCCGCTTCTTGAGGCTGCGGGCCTTGCCGACATAGAGCACGTCGCCGGCGTCGTTGAACATGCGGTAGACGCCCGGGCCGTTCGGCAAAACCTTGACGAAGGCCTGAATGAGCTCCGCGCCCTTGAGGCCTTGCGTTTCGACGCGGTTCTCCGCCCAATCGATCGTCGGCGCCAGCCGCTCGCCTTCCGTCACATCGAGCAAATCGTCGTCGTCATCGGTTTCGCTGCCGTCGTAAAGGATGCCGCCATCGGTGGGCGTCTGCCCGTTCATTCCACTATCTCCCGAATATCCGGCGTCTCCCAGGCAAGGTGCTGGCCGCCGTCAAGCGCGATCATCTGTCCGGTAACCGACGGCGTGTCGAAAAGGAAGCGGATCGCGCGTCCAAACTCGTCGAGCGCCGGACCGCGCTTGAGGATCAGGGCGTCGACCTGCGCCTGGAATTCGCTCTGTTTCTGCCGTTCGTTCGGCAGTGTCGGCCCCGGTCCGATGCCGTTGACGCGAATATGCGGGGCAAGCGCCTGCGCCATCGTCTTGGTTGCCGTCCACAGTGCAGACTTGGAAAGCATATAGGAATAAAAGCGCGGATTTGGAGACCAGACGCGCTGGTCTATGATGTTGACGATAAGGCCGGAAACGTCGTCCGGCCGCTGCCGGGCAAAGTCGCGCGCAAGCAGGGAAGGGGCCTTGACGTGCAGCGCGAAATGACGCTCCCAAACATCCTCGTCGAACTCCTCCAGACTGTCCTTCTTGAAGATCGAGGCATTGTTGACGAGCAGGTCGAGCGGACCAACCAAAGCCGTCGCCTCCGCGATGATCCGTGACGCGGCAGCCGAATCGGTGAGGTCAGCTTTCAGCGCGACCGCCTTGGCGCCTTTCGCAGTGAGGCTCTTCGCCAGCGCATCTGCTTCTGCGATCGATCCGTTTGCATGGATGGCGACGGCGAAGCCGTGCGCGACGAGATCTTCAACTATTGCCTTGCCGATGCGCTTGGCGCCGCCGGTTACAAGCGCCGCCTTGAGTGTTCTCGTCAACTTTTTCCCGTCCCTCGAATCCTGTTCTGGCTGGACGAAGATATAGGCAAGAACCGCCAACCTGAAACTATCCGAAGGGATTCATTTCGGAAAAATTAATGCAAAGCCGATAAGTTGTATTAATTTGAAGTGCTATAGTATATATTTCGTTAAACTGTATTATGGTTAATAAATACCCTGTGTCGCGTAGGCAACACCTAATTTCAGCCACGTCCGCGCCGCCAAAATTTCACATTTTAGCTCTTGAGAATCCGTATTTTCTGATCAATTTCCACTCGACCGGGCGGGTTAATCACAGAATGTCCGGTGCTCCGCAAAGATACAATTGCATCGGAGCATCGGTTGAAAAGGAGAATAGTATGCGTACGCTGACCACCACCCTCATGGCTTCGGCCATGGCTCTCGTTGCCTTGCAGGCCGCCCACGCCGCAGACGTCGTCGAAGAGGTTCCGGCTGCCCCGGCTGCCGAATATACCGAACCGGTGACAAAGGATTGGTCGGGCGCCTATGTTGGCGGCACTGCGAGCTGGCATCACGGCGAAGCCGATGCGACCGGCGGGAACACCTCCGCCGGTTTCGGCGGCGGTCTCTATGGCGGCTACAACGTTCAGAGCGGCCAGATGGTCTACGGCGGTGAAGCCGACGTGAACTATGCCGGAAACGACTCCCACTCCAGCGGTCGCAGCGTCACACAAGGCGTCAATGGTTCGGTCCGCGGACGCGTCGGTGTCGATCTGAATCCGGTCCTGCTTTACGGCACCGCCGGTGTTGCTCTGGGCAATGCCAAGCTTAGAACAGCGGCCGGTGCCGACGACAAGACCCTTGTTGGCTGGACAGCCGGCGCCGGCGCCGAAACCTTCGTGACGGACAACGTCACGGCGCGCGTCGAATACCGCTACACGGATTACGCTTCCAAGGACTTCCGCGCCGGCGGTACCAGCGTCTCCTCCGGCTACGACGAGCACAGCGTGCGCCTCGGTATGGGTGTCAAATTCTGATCGGCTGACGCCGCATCAGCGAAAAGGCCGGGGTGACCCGGCCTTTTTTCATGCCTTGAATTTGGAATAGTCGGGAAAGTACTTCTCGAACTTCGCCGGCCAATTCTTGAGCTTCGGTCGCCCTTTCTGCCATTCGCCGGCGAAACGCAGTTCGATGTAGCGCAACAGGGCTGCTAGCGCGAAATGTCCAGCGTTGAGCTTGCCGCCGGTCTTGGGCAGGTTGGCGTTCAGGTAATCCAGCCCACGCTCGACTTTTTCCCATTGGCGGTCGATCCAGGGTTGATGCACCTTCTCCGGCGGGTGAAAGCGCTTTTCGTAGACGATTGCAAGCAGGCTGTCGCAGATGCCGTCGCAAAGCGCCTCGAAGATTTCTACTTCGGTGCGCTTGGCTGCGTTCTTCGGATAAAGCTTGCCCTTCGTTTCGCGGTCGAGGAAATGCATGATCGCCCGGCTGTCGTAGATCGCCTTGCCATCCGCGGTAATCAAGGTCGGAATCTTGCCCAGCGGATTGTTGCCGATCAGTTCAGGCGGATTGGCGTTGGTGTCCGTCAGCACGCTTTCCGCGGCGATGCCGATATGGTGCGCGGCCATGCGGACCTTGTTCGAATAGGGGGAGGCAGGCGAATAGAGTATCTTCATTCGAAGTCTTTCCGTTGTCATGGGGCAGGGGGCAGAGAAACCGCATCCCTTCTGCAGGCTTGGCGATCCACTCCCGGGCACGCCGTGAATTTCAGTGTCTTGTCGAAGCAGATTCTGATCTCTTCAAGAAGCCTGGCTTCGCAGGTAACAGCGATCGTCTCCGGCGTCATGCCGGGATTTTTCGCGATCAGCGCGGCTTCGATCGTCGACACGGGGACATCGCGCGATCCTTCCGTCGATGCAAGTTCCGGCGGGATCGTCAGCCGTTCGCGCGCGGCGCGCGCCACGGCAAAATAGTCCGCCTGGCTGAGGCCCGAGCAGGTGCCGTGCTTGCGCCACTGATGGCCGATCAGTCCCATCGAGGGAATGAGGTCGAGATATTGCCGGCCGAGCGCCTCCGGGACGCGATCGGATTGCCGCGTCGGGCAATATTCCGGATAGCCCTTTTCATTTTGTGGCCAGAGCCCGTGCACGATAAAGCCACGGCGACTGCCGGTCTCGCATTGATCGGACTTCCCGGAGGGATCGTTGTTGCCGCACCAGGTGGGCGACCAGGACAGGGAAAGGACGTAGAAGTCGAAGCCCTTGCCGACGGGAACCGGAGCTGCCGCGGCAGTCTTCGTGGCGCCGGTTCCGGAATGCGGGGCGGTTCTCTCTGCACTGTCATCGCTGCAGGCGGCGATCGTCAGAACGGCGACGAGCGCCGGCAGCAGCCTTTTCACAGCAGTCAGCGAAGCGAAGCGCAATGGGCGCCGTAGACGTACCAGGGATCGAGGCCGCCGACGCAGAACTCGATACTCCTGCCGACACCGGCAAAGCCCCATGGGCGTTCGATCAGATACCAGAGCGGCCGTCGTTCGCCGTCCGTCATCACTGCAGTCGCGTAGCAATATTCGCGCTCGACGAGATGCGTATAATCACGTGGCTCGAACCGATTTTGGCCCATGTCGCGAATCTCCGCTATGGCGAGGTTCGCATGAAGATAGTTTGCTGCCTTGTAGTCGAAGCGCCGGGTGATGAAACCCAGAACGGAGGCGTTGCCGCAGGCGCCGATATCATAGACTGCATGGGGAGCGGGTTCCCCGATATAGTCGGCGGCGGCAGCACCGGTGGTGAGGGAAAGCGAGAGCAGAAGCGATGCGGCAAGCGTACGAGTCATGGCCATCTCCCTGAATCCTTTCAGGAGATTGACGCCTTCGCCCTCGATCCGTCAAGGCCCCGGGTTGAGAGGCGCTTCACCTCGCACCCAGAAGCAGCGGGCCGAAGCGAAGCGGTCCTGCGTCAGCTGTGTTTTCAGGAAGGGCAGCAGGATATCGAGCTCACCTTTCAACGTGAAGGGTGGGTTGACGATGATGAGCCCCGATCCGGCAAGCCCGGTCGTGTCGCGATCACTGCGCACCGAAAGTTCCACACAGAGCATTTTCGGAATCTCCAGCGCCTTCAGCGCCGCGTGAAAGTCCTTTATCGGCGCACCTTTCTTCAGCGGATACCAGAGGCAGAAGATGCCGCCGGCGAAGCGGCGGTATCCCTTTGCAAGGCCGTCGACCAGCCGCTCGTATTCACCCTCGATCTCGAACGGAGGATCGACGAGAATGAGCCCGCGCTTTTCCTTCGGCGGCAGGTGGGCTCCGAGCGCCAGCCAGCCGTCGAGATGGGTGATGCGGCTCTGGAAGTCGCCGTCAAACTGGCGGTGCAGCGTCTCGTAATCGTCCGGATGCAGTTCCATCGCCGAAAGCCGGTCCTGCGGCCGGAACAGCATGCGCACGAGTTTCGGTGAGCCGGGATAATGGGTGAGGCCGCCGTCGGGATTGAGGTTGCGGACGGCGGAGAGATAAGGTTCGAGGATCGCGGCAATCGGGGCAGGAAGCTCAGCGTCGAGCAATCGGCCGATGCCATCGCGCCATTCGCCGGTCTTCTGCGCTTCCTCGCTCGAAAGATCATAGAGCCCGATGCCGGCATGCGTGTCGAGCACCCGAAAGGCCTTGTCCTTTTGCTTGAGGTACGTGACAAGCCGCGCCAGCACCGCATGTTTCAGGACATCGGCGAAATTGCCTGCGTGATAGATGTGCCGGTAGTTCATGAGCGTTGCCGATGGCTCTGATCAATTGTTTCGATGGATTGGCGAATGGGGCTTTTTGCCCTCAAGCGGATGCCATATAGAAAAGCCATGAACGTTGCGACCCCTATCAAAGCAGAAAAATCGATCGGCTACTCCGTCTGTCCGCACGACTGTCCGTCCGCCTGTGCGCTTGAGGTCGATCTCACGGCCGAAGGCCAGATCGGCCGCCTGCGCGGCGCGGCCGGAAACAGCTACACGGCCGGTGTCATCTGCGCGAAGGTCGCGCGCTATGCCGAGCGCATCTATCATCCCGACCGGCTGATGGTGCCGCAGCGCCGCACCGGCGCCAAGGGCGAGGGCAACTGGCAGGAATTTTCCTGGGAAGCAGCGCTCGACGAGATTGCCGATCAATTCGTCAAAGCCGAGCAGAAGCACGGCTCGGAAGCGGTCTGGCCCTATTTCTACGCCGGCACCATGGGACAGGTCCAGCGTGACTCCATCGAGCGGCTGCGCCACGCCAAGCGCTATTCCGGCTTCTTCGGCTCGATCTGTACCAACATGGCGTGGACCGGCTTCACCATGGCGACGGGTGCCTTGCGCGGTCCCGACCCGCGCGAGATGGCCAAGGCCGATTGCGTCGTGATCTGGGGCACCAATGCGGTCGCGACGCAGGTCAACGTGATGACCCATGCGGTCAAGGCGCGCAAGGACCGCGGCGCCAAGATCGTCGTCATCGACGTTTACGAGAACCCGACCGTCAAGCAAGCCGATATGGGGCTCGTGCTGAAGCCGGGCACAGATGCCGCGCTTGCCTGCGCCGTCATGCATATCGCCTTCCGCGACGGCTATGCCGACCGCGCCTACATGGCGAAATTCGCCGATGATCCCGCGGGCCTCGAAGCGCATCTTAAGACACGGGGCCCCGAGTGGGCCTCCGCCGTCACCGGCCTGTCGGTGGAGGAGATCGAGGCCTTCGCCAAGCTCGTCGGGACGACGCCCAGGACCTATTTCCGCCTGGGCTACGGCTTCACCCGCCAGCGCAACGGCTCCGTCGCCATCCATGCGGCGGCTTCGGTCGCAACGGTGCTCGGCTCCTGGCAGCACGAGGGCGGCGGCGCGTTCCACTCGAACAACGACATTTTCAAGCTGGACAAGCGCGAACTCCTCGGTTCCGCATTCCACGATCCCGACGTGCGCATGCTCGATCAGTCGCAGATTGGCCGTGTGCTGACCGGCGATGCCGAGGCGCTGCGTCATCGCGGCCCGGTGACGGCGCTCCTCATCCAGAACACCAACCCCGCCAACGTCGCGCCCGAGCAGCGACTGGTGAAACAGGGTTTCCTGCGCGACGACCTCTTCGTTGCCGTGCACGAGCAGTTCATGACGGACACCGCCCGCCTCGCCGACATCGTCCTGCCTGCTACCATGTTCCTCGAGCACGACGATCTTTATCGCGGCGGCGGCCACCAGCACATTCTCATCGGTCCGAAGATCGTTGAGCCCCCGCCGACCGTGCGCACCAATCTCTTCGTCATCGAGGAGTTGGCAAAGCGCCTCGGCGTTGCCGACCGCACCGGCTTTGGGCTCACCGAACAGCAGCATATCGATCAACTGCTGGCCAACTACGGCATCGGTTACGAGCGCATGAAAGAGGAGAAGTGGCTCGATTGCCAGCCGGCTTTCGAGGAGGCGCATTTTCTCAACGGCTTCGGGCATCCGGACGGCAAGTTCCGCTTCAAGGCCGATTGGACCGGCACGCCCGCACCCAACCGGCCGCCGAAATCGATGGGCCCGCAGGGCCCGTACGGCAGGCTGCCTGAATTTCCGGACCATGTCGATCTGATCGAAGTGGCCGACGAACGCCATCCATACCGGCTGGCGACCTCCCCGGCGCGCTCGTTCCTGAACTCGACCTTCTCCGAAACGCCGTCATCCATTCAGAAGGAGGGACGACCGGAGGTCATGATCCACGCCGAAGATGCAGCAGCGCTCGGTATTGCCGAGGGCGATGTCGTCATGCTCGGCAACGACCGCGGCGAGGTTCGGCTCCATGCGAAAATCGGCGGCGGGGCACGCCGCGGTGTCGTCATCGCCGAAGGGATTTGGCCGAACGGCGCCCATCTCGACGGCGAGGGGATCAATGTCCTCACCGGTGCCGACGCCGTTGCGCCCTACGGAGGTGCGGCTTTCCACGACAACCGGGTCTGGGTGCGTCGGGCCTGACGATTGTTCGCGCCCGCGGCTTCTGCAGCCGGATTCCCTTTTTCGACAAGGATCTCACATGACGGAACATGCCGACCCGCGCGTCCGGATCATCGACCGCAAAACCCTCTGGAACGGCTTCGTCAGCCTCGAGGAGGTCACGCTCGAACAGGAAATGTCCGATGGTCAAACCGCCCGGCTGGTCCGGGAAGTTCACGACCACGGTCGCGCCGCGACAATCCTGCTTTTCGATCCGGAGCGGCAGTTGGTGGTCCTCGTCCGCCAGCTTCGCATTCCTGTATTTCTGCAGGGGGAGCCCGGATATCTTATCGAAGCGCCGGCCGGCCTTCTCGACGGCGAAGAGCCGGCAGTGGCGATTTGCCGCGAAGCGATGGAAGAAACCGGCTACAACATTGAAAGCGCCACCCACCTCTTCGATGCCTACATGAGTCCGGGTTCGTTGACGGAACGAACGAGCTTCTTCTTTGGCTGCATTGACGCCTCGAAGAAAGTGGCTGCAGGCGGCGGGCTCGCCCACGAGGGCGAAGACCTCGAGGTTCTCGAAATTCCCTTCGAAGAGGCGGTGGCAATGGTTGGCACTGGCGAGATCTGCGACGCCAAGACCATCATGCTGCTTCAATGGGCTATGCTCAACCGCGCCTCTATTTCATAGCAGGCCTCTGATAAATCGGCACATTATACATTACCGATATTTCACTTTCTGATTGCGTTCCTGTGGGCTAAAGCGCTTGTTGTCGTCAATAATGACATGGGCGAGCCATGACGTTCCCCTCTGCCTCAGAGCCTGAAATCGATGAAGAGCAAAGGAACGAAGCGGGGTGGAGACCGTTTCTGAGGCGCAATCAGCGCTATCTTTCCGCTATCGGCACGCTTCTCGTGATCGCGCTGTTCGGAGCGGCCATCTTTCATCTGACCGCCGAGGTGCATTATGACGAGGTCGTCGCGGCATTGGCGGACACGAGTTGGCAGTCGATCGCTGCCGCGGTCCTGTTCACCGGCCTGAGTTTTCTCGCGCTCACCTTCTACGATGTCGCCGCCCTCGACTACATCAAGCGCAAGCTGCCTTACGCGGACGTAGCGCTTACGGCCGCCTGCGCCTATGCCGTCGGCAATACGGCCGGTTTCGGGGCCTTGAGCGGCGGGGCGATCCGCTACCGGTCCTACTCCCGCCTCGGCTTGCAGCCAGAAGAGATAGCCCGCGTCATTGCCTTCGTGACGCTCGCCTTTGGCCTCGGCCTTGCCACGGTCACTTGCCTCAGCTTGCTGACGGTCGGCGAATATGTCGCTCCGCTGACGGGACTTGAGCCGTTCTGGCTGCGGACGATCGCCGTCGTTGTGCTCGGCGGTTTGTTGACTACCTTCATCCTGGCCGGAGAGGGCCGCGAAGTCCGCATTGGACGCCTGACCCTGCGTCTGCCCGACTCGAGGACCGCCTCCCGCCAGTTCCTGGTAACAGCGCTCGATCTTGCGGCATCCGCAAGCGTTCTCTACGTCCTGTTGCCATCGGGAACGATCGGCTGGCCCGCCTTCCTGGCGGTCTATTCGTTCGCGGTGGGCATCGGCGTGCTCAGCCATGTGCCTGCGGGGCTCGGCGTCTTCGAAGCGGTGATGATCGCAACGCTCGGCCGCGCGGTCGACGTCGATACGATCCTTGGAGCGTTGGTTCTCTACCGCGTCATCTATCACGTGTTGCCGCTGCTGATCGCGATTGTGATGATTATCGGCGTGGAGATTCGTCAGTTCGCCGGCCACCCTGCGGCATCAAGCGTCCGCCGCATAGGCGGCCGCATGGCCCCATTGCTCCTCGCCACGCTAGCACTTGTACTCGCCATAATGCTGGTGCTGTCGAGCGTGACGCCGACGCCCGACGAGAACCTGGCATTTCTTGAAAGCTATGTTCCGCTGCCGCTGGTCGAAGGCGCGCACTTCCTCGCGAGCCTGCTCGGCCTGGCGCTGGTCATCGTCGCGCGGGGGCTGGCGCTGCGCCTCGATGGTGCCTGGTGGGCGTCGATCGTGATCGCGGCGGCTGCGCTGCTGCTATCGTTGCTGAAAGCGGTGGCGTTGGCGGAAGCGGGCATGCTCGCGTTCTTCGTCGTCGGACTGCTCGCCAGCCGCCGGCTTTTCGTTCGCCCCGCGTCGCTGTTCGGTCAGGCCCTGACGCCGCCGTGGCTCACGGCGATCGGCGTCATTTGCCTGGGGGCGTTGGTCGTCCTGCTCTTTGTCTATCGCGATATCGAATATAGCCGTGAGCTCTGGTGGCAGTTCGAGTTTTCGGCCGAGGCGCCGCGTGGACTTCGCGCCTTCCTCGGGGTCACGATCGGGGCGAGTGCCATCGCCATCTGGAGCCTGATGCGTCCCGCCACAACAACGGTGGAGCCGGCATCGGACGAGGCGTTGGAGCGGGCGATCGCCATTGTCGATGCCCAGGACATGTCGGATGCCAACCTCGTGCGGATGGGCGACAAGAGCGTCATGTTCTCTGCCGACGGCAGTGCCTTCATCATGTATGGTCGCCGTGCGCGTTCCTGGATCGCCCTCTTTGATCCGGTCGGTCCGTTGCAAGCTTGGCCGGATCTTATCTGGCAATTCATAGAGACCGCCCGCGCCAACGGCTGCCGGGCGGTCTTCTACCAGGTTTCGCCGGTGGGGCTCGCCTATTACGCCGACGCCGGCTTGCGGGCGTTCCGGCTGGGCGAGCTTGCCGAGGTCGATCTGACGCGGTTCGAACTGAAGGGTGGAAAATGGGCAAACCTGCGCCAGCAGGTCAGTCGTGGCCAGCGCGATGGGCTCGAATTCGCCATAGTTGAGCCCGAGGCCGTGCCGGCAATCCTGCCGGAGCTTGCGGCAGTTTCGGATGCCTGGCTCGCACATCACAGCGCACGGGAGAAGGGTTTCTCCCTCGGAGCCTTCGATCCCCAATACATTACGGCTCAGCCGGTTGCTGTCCTTAAATGCGGCGGACGCATCGTTGCCTTTGCCAACATCCTCAAGACTGCGACCAAGGAGGAGGGCTCCGTCGACCTGATGCGCTTCTCGCCCGACGCGCCGAAAGGTTCGATGGACTTCCTGTTCGTGCAGTTGATGGAATATCTCAAGGTGCAGGGTTACCGGCGCTTCAATCTTGGCATGGCGCCACTTTCCGGCATGTCCTCCCGGCAGATAGCGCCTGTGTGGGACCGAGCGGGCCGGGCATTCTTCGAGCACGGCGAACGCTTCTACAATTTCAAGGGCCTGCGCGCCTTCAAGTCCAAGTTCCACCCGCGTTGGCAACCGCGCTACCTTGTTGCGAGCGGCGGCCTCAACCCGATCCTGGCTTTGATGGACGCAACGTTCCTCATCGGCGGCGGTCTCAAGGGAGTGATAAGGAAATGACCGGCACGCGAAAGATCTGGAAGCTCGCCCTTTCCGCCGCGCTGATTGCGGTAGCTTTGCTGCATGCCCGGGCCGACGACACGCCGCAATTCGACACCGGCATGATCCCGTCACCGCATATCCTTTTCCCTAGGGAAGAGGCGTCCGCAATTGTCGTTCTCCTTTCGGATGCTTCCGGATGGACAGCGAAGGAAGACGGGGTCGCGCGTGCGCTTGCAAACGACAAGGCGCTCGTCATCGGCATCGACCTCAAGGCCTATCTCGCTTCGCTTGCCAAGGATGACGGCGACTGCATCTACACGGTCTCGGATATCGAATCGCTGAGCCAGCAGGTCCAGCGCGCTGCAAAGAGCAGCGCCTATCGACCGCCGATTGTCGCGGGCGTCGGCGCCGGGGGGGCGATGGCGCTGGCGATCGCCGCGCAGTCCCCCGCCGCGACCATCGGTCAGACGCTTGCGGTCGATCCCGAAGAGGGCATCGCATTGACGAAGCAGCTTTGTACGCCGGCCGGGAAGATTCGAAAGAGCGACCGCATGGTCTATGGTTTGACCGACGGACCGTTGCCCGATCCCGTGACCGTTACGTTTTCGCCCGCTGCCTCCGCCGAGGGGAAGGACCACGTGGCCGCGCTTGTTGCCAAGCATTCGGACATTGAAACGCACGATACCGGGGACGACGCCTACACCGCGCTTTCGGATGCGCTTTCCGGGGCGCTCGCCGAGGGCGACGAAGCCGAAAACCCTTTCGGCCTTCCGCTGACGGTTCTCGATGCGAAGCCCACGCGTGACACGATGGCTGTGATCTATTCGGGTGACGGCGGCTGGCGGGATATCGACAAAGAGGTCGGCAATGTCCTGCAGCAGCAGGGTGTTCCGGTCGTGGGGGTGGATTCACTGCGCTATTTCTGGTCAGAACGCCAGCCGCAAGCGACTGCCGACGATCTTGCGCGGATCATCACCTACTATCGAAAACGATGGAATGTCCGAAACGTCCTCCTGATCGGTTATTCCTTCGGCGCGGACATCCTGCCGCGCACCTACAACCTGCTCCCGCCAGCGGATCGTGCGCGCGTGCGCCAGCTCACGCTCTTGGCGCTCTCGCATCATGCCGACTACAAGATCTCGGTTCTTGGCTGGCTGGGTGCGGAGGGCGAGGGGGGTGACCCGGTCGACGATCTCAAGGCGATCGATCCCGCGCTCGTCCAGTGTGTCTACGGCACCGACGAAGACGGCGACGCGTGCCCGGATCTGAAATCTTCAGGCGTGGATGTGGTCGCCATCGAGGGCGGCCACCATTTCGATGAGGACTATCCCGCCTTGACGCGCCGTGTGCTTGACGCGCTGGACCGGAGGCTCGCGGCGGCAAAGTGAACTGCGATTCCGTCCGCCCTCCGGTTGGAAGGGACGG
The DNA here is from genome assembly GCF_009601505.1 of Sinorhizobium terangae. Taxonomy (GTDB): domain Bacteria; phylum Pseudomonadota; class Alphaproteobacteria; order Rhizobiales; family Rhizobiaceae; genus Sinorhizobium; species Sinorhizobium terangae. The sequence continues at coordinate 7,715 of NZ_WITC01000100.1, read as the reverse complement.
TTGCGATCAAATTGCGGGGGAGATGAGCGTGCCCGATGCCTCGCCGACCGCATGGCTTGCGGCCCGGCCATCCTGCATTTCGACCTTGCCCTCGGCGACGAGCCTCAGCGCCATCGGGTAGGTCTTGTGTTCAACCGTCAGAACGCGCGCGGCAAGTGTTTCCGCCGTGTCGCCGGCCAGAACCGGAACCGCGGCCTGGGCGATGATCGGGCCGTCGTCCATGCCTTCGGTGACAAAATGAACCGTGCAGCCGGCGAGCCTCATGCCGGCATCGATCGCCCGCTGATGGGTGTGGAGCCCCGGAAACAACGGCAGAAGCGACGGATGAATATTGAGGATGCGGCCCTCATGGCGCTGGATGAAGGCTGCCGACAGCAACCGCATGTAGCCGGCAAGGCAGATGATGTCCGGCTGGAGCCGGTCCAGTTCCGTCAGGATCGCCGCTTCGTGCGCTTCCTTGCTGGCAAAATCCTTTCGGACGAACGAAAAGGTCGGGATGCCGAGGGCGGCTGCTTTGGCCAAGCCGCCTGCTTCCGCCTTGTCAGCGATCACGGCAACGACTTCGGCAGGGAAGTCCGGTTCCGCTGCTGCCTCCGCCAACGAAAGCATGTTCGAGCCGCCGCCGGAAATGAAGACGACGACCCGTTTTTTAGCAGTAGTCGCGCTCATAGGGAGAGGCTGCCCCTGTAGATCGTACCCGCGGCGCCTTCGGCACGCGCGACCATGCGGCCGAGCGTGAAGACCATCTCACCTTCGCCGTTGAGTATCGCCGCGACCTTTTCAGCCTCTGCCGCGGGAACGACGACGATCATGCCGACGCCGCAGTTGAAGGTGCGCAGCATTTCATTGGCGGCGACGCCGCCGGTCTTGGCAAGCCAGGAGAAGACCGCCGGCGGTTTGATCGCATCGAGGTCGATCTCGGCGGCAAGGTGTTTTGGCAGGACGCGCGGAATGTTCTCGGGAAAACCGCCGCCGGTGATATGTGCAAGCGCCTTGATCGCTCCCGTCTCGCGGATAGCCTTCAGAAGCGGCTTCACGTAGATGCGCGTCGGTGTCAGCAGGAGATCGGCGAGCGTGCCTTCGCCGAAGGGCGCGGGCGCGTCCCAGGCCAGTCCCGACAGCCCAACGATCTTGCGCACCAACGAATAGCCGTTCGAATGTACGCCGGACGAGGCGAGGCCGAGGATGACATCACCTTCGGCGATGTCACCCGCCGGCAGCAGCTGGCCGCGCTCGGCTGCACCGACGGCAAAGCCGGCGAGATCGTAGTCGCCGCCGGAATACATGCCAGGCATCTCGGCCGTTTCCCCGCCGATCAGCGCACAGCCCGCATCGCGGCAGCCGGCGGCAATACCGGCGACGATCGCAGCACCCTGGTCCGGGTCGAGCTTGCCGGTCGCGAAATAGTCGAGGAAGAACAGCGGCTCCGCACCCTGCACGACAAGATCGTTGACGCACATGGCGACGAGATCGATGCCGACTGTGTCGTGCTTGTTCGCGTCGATGGCGATCTTGAGCTTGGTACCGACACCGTCGTTCGCGGCAACCAGCACCGGATCGGTGAAGCCGGCAGCCTTGAGATCGAAGAGGCCGCCGAAGCCACCGATCTCGCCATCGGCACCCGGACGTCGCGTGGAGCGCACATGGGGTTTGATCTTCTCCACCATCAGATTGCCGGCATCGATGTCGACGCCTGCGTCGCTATAGGTGAGACCATTCTTGCCCGACTGGCTCATGCTCGTTCTCCAAGGCTCGTCGAATTTTGCGGAAGCGATTGGCACGGCAGGACAAGGAGTGCAAGCCAACTGCCGGCGCTTGCCGGCTTTTTTTGCCATTTTACCCGCATCCCACCGCGTTTCGCCCGGTAAGGGCCTGATTTGCCTCCGCATGAAGGCGCCGGGCTTGACCAGCATGCGGACCGCGCCCTATCTCGTCCGAATGGATGGAACGCGAGGCGCTTGCGCCGGACGCGGGACGGGGAGCGCAATGGGCAGTCAGGTCAGCGGTGTCAGTCTTAAGCGCCAGGTCGTCTTCTGGCTGCTGGTGCTCGCCGGCTTCATCGTCTTCCTGACGCTCTTCAGCTCGATCCTGCTGCCGTTTCTCGCCGGCATGGCGCTCGCCTATTTCCTCGATCCGGTCGCCGACCGCCTGCAGCGTTTGGGCCTCAGCCGGTTGATGGCGACCATCGTCATTCTTGTCGCCTTCGTCGTCGTGCTGGCGCTGTCGCTGATGATCATCATCCCGTTGATCTTCACGCAAGCGGCTGACTTCGTCCAGAGGATGCCCGGCTATATCGCCAGCCTCCAGGCCTTCATCACCGATAGCCAGACAACGCTGCTTCCGGACTGGCTTGCGGACCAGATGACGGCGATCAAGCAGAATTCGGCCAAGCTGCTCGAACAGGGCGCAAGTTTCCTGGGCACGCTGTTCCAGCAACTATGGAACTCCGGCATGGCGTTGCTGGACATTCTTTCGCTCTTTATCATCACGCCGGTCGTGGCCTTCTATCTGCTGCTCGACTGGGACCGCATGGTCGACAAACTCGACAGCTGGGTACCGCGCGACTATGTCGACATCGTCCGCCAGATCGCCCGCGACATGAACACGACCATCGCCGGCTTCGTTCGCGGCCAGGGTTCGCTATGCATCATCCTCGGCCTCTACTATGCGATCGGCCTGTCGCTCGTCGGCCTCAATTTCGGGCTGCTGATCGGTCTTTTCGCGGGCATGATCAGCTTCATCCCCTATGTCGGCTCGATGGTGGGGCTCGTGCTGGCTGTTGGTGTGGCGCTGGTCCAGTTCTGGCCGAATTATCTTACGATCGCGCTGGTGTTGGCCGTGTTCTTCAGCGGTCAGTTCCTCGAGGGCAACATTCTGCAGCCGAAGCTGGTAGGCAAGAGCGTCGGCCTCCACCCCGTCTGGCTGATGTTCGCCCTGCTCGCCTTCGGTGCTCTCTTCGGCTTCGTCGGTCTTCTCGTCGCTGTGCCGGCCGCCGCCGCGATCGGCGTCCTTGTCCGTTTCGGCATACAGCGGTACCTTGATAGTGATCTCTATCACGGGCATAGGACAGAAGCGGAGAAGCGGCCGGAAGGTCAGGAGCCCGGCTGAGCCGCGCCATTGTCCAGAGTACAGCATGACAAGACGTCCGTTCGAACAACTGCCGCTCGCATTCGGCCATGATCCGGCAACCGGTCGCGAGGATCTGCTCGTTTCCGACCGGCTGAGCGCTGCCATCGCCATCGTCGACCATTGGCCCGATTGGCCGTCGCCCGTCGTTATCATCGCCGGACCGGTCGGGTCCGGGAAATCGCACCTTGCCAGCATTTGGCGGGAGAGGGCACGGGCCGAGCCGATCCATCCGGCCGCCGGCTCGGATGCCGCGGACATTGCCGCGAGAAAGCCGGTTCTCTTCGAGGATGCCGATCGCCAGGGCTTCGACGACACGGCGCTCTTCCATGTCATCAACAGCGTGCGCCAGCACGGCACCGCGTTGCTGATGACAACGCGCCTGTGGCCGATGTCATGGCCGGTGACGCTTCCGGATCTCCGCTCGCGCCTGAAGGCTGCGACGGTCGTCGAAATCGGCGAGCCGGATGACGAGCTTTTGACGCAGGTGCTCGTCAAGCTCTTCGCCGACCGCCAGCTTTTCGTCGATGAACGTCTTGTCGGCTATATCGTGGCGCGCATGGAGCGCTCGCTGGAAGCGGCTCAGACGATCGTCGAGCGACTGGACCATCTGGCGCTCGCCCGGGGCACGCGCCTGACGCGCACCCTCGCTGCGGAAGTGCTGGCAGAGCTTGGAAATCCCCACCTGTCCGATTGACTGTCACAGTTCCGTCGTCAAAGTGGGGTAGGTCGCAAGGTTGGAGTAATGGGGTCTGATGGGCATGGATAAGGCGACGTCTGCAATCATCGAACAAGAGACGTCTGCGGAGCAGATAGACCTGCTGACGAGCCCCGAGCGCTTCATCAATCGCGAATTCTCCTGGCTTCAGTTCAACCGCCGCGTTCTCGAGGAGACGCTGAACACGGCGCACCCTTTGCTGGAGCGCGTCCGCTTCCTGTCAATTTCGGCCGCCAACCTTGACGAGTTCTTCATGGTCCGCGTTGCCGGTATCGAAGGCCAGGTGCGTCAGGGGATCGCGCTACGCAGTCCCGACGGCAAGACGCCGGCCGAACAGCTCGACGATATCCTCAAGGAAATCGATAATCTGCAGATGGAGCAGCAGGCATCGCTCGCCGTGCTGCAGCAATATCTCGCGAAGGAAGACATCCTCATTGTCCGGCCCGCCTCGCTGTCCGCTCAGGACCGAAGCTGGCTCGCCAACGAATTCGATCAGTCGATCTTCCCGGTGCTGACGCCGCTGTCGATTGATCCGGCGCATCCTTTCCCGTTCATCCCCAACCTCGGCTTTTCGATCGGGCTGCAGCTCGTCAGCAAGACCGGCCGCGAGCCGATGACCGCACTGTTGCGCCTACCGGTGGCGCTCGACCGATTTATCCGCCTGCCGGATGTGAAGAACGTCATCCGTTACATCACGCTCGAGGATGTGGTCAGCCAGTTCATCGACCGCCTGTTCCCGGGCTACGAGGTGCAGGGTTCTGGAACTTTCCGCATCATTCGTGACAGCGATATCGAAGTCGAGGAAGAAGCGGAAGATCTCGTCCGCTTCTTCGAGACGGCCCTCAAGCGCCGCCGTCGCGGTTCGGTCATCCGCATCGAAACGGATTCGGAAATGCCGGCATCACTGCGCCAGTTCGTGGTGCAGGAACTCGGGGTTCCCGATAACCGGATCGCCGTGCTGCCAGGCCTTCTTGCGCTCAACACGCTTTCGGAAATCACCAAGGCCCCGCGCGAAGATCTGCGCTTCGAGCCTTACAATCCGCGCTTCCCGGAGCGCGTGCGCGAGCACGCCGGCGATTGCCTGGCGGCGATCCGCGAAAAGGACATGGTCGTCCATCATCCTTACGAATCCTTCGACGTCGTAGTGCAGTTCCTCCTCCAGGCGGCGCGCGATCCGGACGTGCTTGCGATCAAGCAGACGCTCTACCGCACCTCGAACGACAGCCCGATCGTGCGCGCATTGATCGATGCCGCCGACGCGGGCAAGTCGGTGACGGCGCTTGTCGAGCTCAAGGCGCGGTTCGACGAAGAGGCAAACATCCGCTGGGCACGCGATCTGGAGCGCGCTGGCGTTCAGGTCGTCTTCGGCTTTATCGAACTCAAGACGCATGCCAAGATGTCGATGGTCGTGCGCCGTGAGGAAGGCAAGCTCAGGACCTATTGCCATCTCGGCACCGGCAACTATCACCCGGTGACCGCGAAGATCTACACCGACCTGTCGTTCTTCACCTGCAATCCGGTGATCGCCCACGACATGGCGAACATTTTCAATTTCATCACCGGCTATGGCGAGCCGGAAGCGGGCATGAAGCTGGCGGTCTCACCGCACACGCTGCGGCCGCGGATCCTCAAGCATATCGAGGAAGAGATCGGGCATGCAAAGGCGGGCCGCCCTGCCGCGATCTGGATGAAGATGAATTCGCTTGTCGACCCGGAAATCATCGACTCGCTTTACGAGGCAAGCCGTGCCGGTGTCGAAATCGACCTCGTCGTGCGTGGTATCTGCTGCCTGCGTCCGCAGGTGCCCGGCCTTTCCGACAATATCCGTGTCAAATCGATTGTCGGACGTTTTCTTGAGCATTCGCGCATATTCTGCTTCGGCAATGGTCATGGCCTTCCGTCCGAAAATGCACTTGTCTATATCGGCTCGGCGGATATGATGCCGCGCAATCTGGATCGGCGGGTCGAGACGCTAGTGCCTCTCATCAACCGGACTGTGCACGAACAGGTTCTTTCGCAGATCATGCTGGGCAATCTCATCGACAACCAGCAAAGCTACGAGATTCTTCCGGACGGCACGTCGCGCCGCATGGAAGTCGGCAAGGACGCCGAGCCGTTCAATGCGCAGCATTATTTCATGACCAACCCCAGCCTCTCCGGCCGGGGTGAGGCCCTGAAGTCCAGTGCACCAAAGCTGATTGCCGGCTGGAAAAGCGGTTGGCACAAGTAAACTGGAATTGCATGGTAGAATCTGAAGCGCAGGGGCGCCTGCCCGGCATCCGCCCGGTTTCCGTTGTGGATATCGGTTCCAACTCTATTCGCCTTGTCGTCTACGAAGGGCTCAGCCGCGCGCCGGCGATGCTTTTCAACGAAAAGGTTATGTGCGGCCTCGGCAAGGGCATCGATGCGACGGGCCGGATGGCGGATGAGAACGTCGAACGGGCGCTGAAGGCGCTGCAGCGTTTTCGGGCGCTGTCGGATCAGGCGCGTGCCACCACGATGTACGCGCTGGCGACGGCCGCCGCGCGCGAAGCCTCCAACGGTCCGTCTTTCATCGAAAAGGCGGAAGCCATCCTGGGCTGCAAGGTGCATATCCTCACCGGCGAGCAGGAAGCCCATTTCTCGGCCATGGGCATCGTCAGTGGTTATCACGATCCTGACGGGATCGTCGGTGACCTCGGCGGCGGTTCCCTCGAACTCGTCGATGTGAATGGCAAGCGCATCGGCAAGGGCATTACGCTGCCGCTCGGCGGCATCCGCCTCTCTGAACACAGCAACGGCTCGCTGTCGAAGGCGCGGACATGGGTTCGCAAGTTCATGAAAGGGGCGGCCGTGCTCAAGGGCGGAGCGGGGCGCACGTTCTATGCCGTCGGCGGTACATGGCGATCGATCGCCAAGCTTCATATGGAGACGCGCAACTACCCGCTGCATATGATGCAGGGCTACGAGATTTCCTATGACGAGGCGATGTCTCTCCTGCCCGAGGTGATCGAGCCGAAGAACATCAAACCCTCGGCTTACGCGACGATCTCCAAGAGCCGCCGCAGCCTCTTGCCCTACGGGGCCGTGACGATGCAGGAAGCGCTCGCGATCATGAAGCCGGAGCGCATTTCTTTCTCCGCGCTCGGCGTCCGCGAGGGCTATCTGTTCTCGCTGCTTTCCGAAGCCGAACGTCTGCAGGACCCGTTGCTGACGGCCGCCGACGAGATCGCGATCCTGCGTGCCCGCTCGCCGGAACACGCCCGTGAACTCGCGGAATGGACAGGACGCATGGTGCCGCACTTCGGCGTGGAGGAGACGGAAGAGGAGAGCAGGTACCGTCAGGCCGCCTGCCTGCTCGCCGATATCAGTTGGCGGGCCCATCCGGATTATCGCGGTCTGCAGGCGCTCAACATCATCGCGCACTCGTCTTTCTCGGGCATCACGCATGCCGGCCGCGCCTATATCGCGCTTGCGAACTATTACCGTTTCGAGGGGCTCAACGACGACGGTACCACCGAGGCACTCGCGGGGATCACGACGCCGCGCCTGCTTGAACTCGCCAAGCTTTTGGGCGGCCTGCTGCGCGTTGCCTATCTTTTCTCGGCGTCGATGCCGGGCGTCACGCGCCATCTCGGCTTGCGGCAGTCGCCGCGGCCGGATGTCGATCTCGAATTCATCGTGCCGGCGGCCTATTCCAACTTCGAGGGCGAGCGCCTGGATGGCCGCCTTCAGCAACTCGGCAAACTGACAGGCAAGAGAGTCGCCTTCCATTTCGAGAGCTGATCCGGTTACGCGATTCGCCGGTAAAGATGCGGCTGCACGACTTTCGCGCAACCGCTCTACAGCGCCGCGCGTCTTATTAGACGCGCAAAGGACGCTGTAGCACTTT
>NZ_WITC01000010.1 GCF_009601505.1 Sinorhizobium terangae | reverse complement strand
GGTTGTGTGCGTCAAGTTCTGCAAAATTGGGCGGTCATGCGTGCTGGTCATGCGGCTTGACGGAGTGCGAGTTTCTTGTGCTCTCGCAGGTCGTCCATGTTGATGTAGCGATTGGCCTCCATCCAGTTTTCGTGGGTTTCGACGGCGAGCGCGCGGACGAGGCGTAGGCAGCTCTCGGTGTTGGGAAAGATGCGCACGACGTAGGTTCTGCGGCGGATTTCCTCGTTGAGGCGTTCCAGCATGTTGGTGCTCTTGAGGTGCTTGTGATGCTGGCGCGGCAGACGAAAGAAGGTCAGCGTCTGCTCGATGGTTTCCTCAACCCAGGAGGTCAGGCGCGGATAGCGGACCGACCATTTTCCCAGCCACGCGGCGAGATCGGCCTTCGCCTCATCAAGGTCGCGGCGATCATAGAGCCATCGAAGCTCCTGCAGGCAATCGTCGCCATGTTTGCGCGGCAGGTGATCGAGGGCGTTCCTGAGGAAATGCACGTAACAGCGCTGCCAGGCAGCTTCCGGGATCACCTCGCCAATTGCCGCGACGAGACCGGCATGGTCGTCGGAGACCACCAGTTCGACGCCCTTCAAACCGCGCCCTTTCAGCCTGACGAGGAAGTCCTTCCAGGCGGAACGGCTTTCACGGCCGGCCATCTCGACCGACAGGATCTGCCGCCGTCCGTCCCAGTCGATGCCGACAGCGATCAACACCGCCTGGCTCATCACCACACCGGCCTCGCGCACCTTCTCATAACGGGCATCGAGGATCAGGTAGGCAAACGGCTCTTCAAGCGAGCGCTCGGCAAAGGCCTTCAGGCTCTCGTCCAGCCGCTTGTTGATCGCCGAGATCGATGACGCCGAGAAGGCATGGCCGCACAGCTCCTCGGTGATCGCCTTGACCTTCCGCGTCGACACCCCTTGCACATACATCTCCGCCAAGGTTGCCACCAGCGCCCGCTCGGAGCGCTGATAGCGTTCGAACAATTCGGTGGAGAAGTGCCCCGAGCGATCCTGCGGCACCCGCAGCTCGAGCTTGCCCACCCGCGTGATCAGCGTGCGGCCATAGTGGCCCGAACGGTAGCCGAGCCGCTCCGGCGTGCGCTCGCCTTTCGCAGCTCCCAGCGCCTCGTCCATCTCCGCTTCCAGCACCTCCTGCATCACCGTGCGGATCACCTCGCGCAGCCCATCGGGGTTCGAAAGCAAAATGTCTTTGACGGCGGCGCTG
>NZ_WITC01000001.1 GCF_009601505.1 Sinorhizobium terangae | reverse complement strand
TGGAAGCTCGCCGCCGTTCTCGGCGGGTGCGCGGACGCGCGGCTGCTCGACAGCTATGAGCCGGAGCGGATCGCCTTCGCCCGGCGGCTGATCAAGACCACCGATCAGATGTTCCGGGTGTTGACCAGTCGGTCGACGCTCGCCGGTCTCTGGCGCCGCTACCTGATGCCGAAGATGATCGCCCTCTTCGTCGCAAACAGGGCGGGCGCGAGACTCGCGTTTCGGACAGTGTCGCAGATAGGCATTGACTACCGCGAAAGCGCCATCAGCCGCGGCGGGGCCGGCCGCGTGCGCGGTGGCGATCGGCTCCCCTACGTCGAGGGATTGGCTGATGCCGGCGAGGGGGACAATTTCGCGCCGCTTTCCTCGCTTGACTGGCAGATCCATGTCTATGGCGCAGCAAGTCCGGCATTTCGCGCGGCGCTGGCTCCGACCGGAGTTCAGATCCACGCCTTTGCCTGGACACCGGCCGCCGGAGCGGCTGGCTTGAGCCGCGATGCCGCGTATCTGGTGCGCCCGGACGGCCACGTAGCGCTGGCCGTGGAAACGCAAGACCCGGGTTCGTTCCTCGGCTATATCGCGGAGTTCGCCATCAAGGTTGGCGTGGCGACGCGCGGACCGCAGTGAGGCGCCTGCTCGCGCGCAATTTTGCCTTGCCGCGCGCGCGATGGCATTGCAAGGTCTTCGATGGAGCGCCGCGATGCCTGCGGATGACTTCGTGTGTGCGACACGACATTGAAACGAGCGTGATTTCCTTCGCAGGGCCGGTCGGCTCTCCACAGCCACGCGCGACAGTGCCAGCGCGTCTGATCAAGAGGCGCAGGTCGCTGTAGCATTTTGAATTTCTGCGTGATTTTCTATTTGAATCGGTTCCGATTTGAGGAAACATGCGGTACCGGCGAGGGGGATGAATGACACGGCGCTACGCGATCTACGACGTGTTCACCGAGAAGCGTCTGGAGGGTAATCCTCTCGCCGTAGTGTTCGATGGCGACGGCCTGAGCGACGGCGCCATGCAGGCGATTGCCCGGGAGTTCAATCTTTCGGAGACGGTGTTCGTGCAGCGGCCTGGAAGTGCCGCCCATTCGGCGCGGCTGAGGATCTTCACGCCGGTGCATGAATTGCCCTTTGCGGGCCATCCGACCGTCGGGGCCGCAGTGGCGCTGGCGGAAGCCAGCCATGGCGATTACGGCAAGCCGCTCGACCTGATGCAGGTGCTCGAGGAACGGGTGGGGCCGGTGCGCTCGGCGGTGCGGCTGAAGCCGGGGGAGGCGAGCTTTGCCGAGTTCGACCTGCCGCGCAAGCCGAGCCGGCTCGACGCGCGCTTCGACAAGCAGGCGATCGCCGACGCGCTGAGCGTGAAGGCAACGCAGATCGGATTCGAGAACCACGTGATCTCGTTCTGGACCGCTGGCGTGCCCTTCGTCATGGTGCCGCTGCACGACGTCGGCGCGGTGGCGGCGGTGGAATTCGACGCGCAACGGTGGGAGCAGCTTGCGCCGATGGCCGAAGGCAGGCTCGCCGGCGCCTATCTCTACTGCCGCGGCGGCGTCAACCACATGGCGCGCTTCCACGCCCGCATGTTCAACCCCGAGAAGCGGGAGGATCCGGCGACCGGCTCGGCGGTCGCAGCCCTTGCCGGCGCCATCAACCTCTTCGACGAACTGGTCGACGGGCACCATCCGATCCTGATCGAGCAGGGGGTGGAGATGGGGCGGCCGTCCTTCCTTCACCTGCATCTCGACATCGCCGGCGGCAAGATCGCGACCGCCCGCATCGGCGGCCATGCGGTCAAGGTTGCGGACGGCGAGCTGGCGGTCTGACGTAGATTCACGGACATTCGTTCTGCAAGGCGAACGGGAGCAAAAGATATGGCATTGCGTATAGTTTCGCTGAACGCATGGGGCGGCCGGGTGCATGCGCCGCTGATCCGCTATCTCGCCGAGATCGACCCGGATGTGCTCTGCCTGCAGGAGGTGACGCGCACGGCCGCCTCGCGCGCCAACTGGCTGGTCTACCGCGACCGCGGGCTCGAATTGCCGCAGCGCGCCAATCTCTTCGACGAGATCGCCGCCGTGCTTCCGGGACATGACGGTTTCTTTTGCCCGACGGCGAGGGGCGAGCTCTTAGACGGCGAAGACGTGGTTCTCTCCGAGTTTGGACTGGCCACCTTCGTCCGCAAGTCGTTGCCGGTCATCGGCCAGGCGCTCGACTTCGTTCATGGAAGCTTTTCGGCCGACGGTTGGGGCGCGCATCCGCGGGCGCGAAACGCTCACTGCCTGCGGCTGATGAGCTACGCGGACAGCTTCACCATCACCATCGCTCATATGCATGGCCTGCGCGACCTTGCCGGCAAAGAGGACACGCCGGCGCGCCGGGCGCAGGTGGAGGCGCTGGTGAGCCTGGTGGAGCGGGTGCGGCGCGACAACGAGCGGCTGATCGTCTGCGGCGACTTCAATGTCCTGCCGGGAAGCGAGACTTTCGAGGTGCTGGGGAAGCTCTGGCTTACCGATCTCGTGACATCACGCGGCTTCACGGATACTCGGACCTCCTATTACGAAAAGGAGAACCGCTTCGCCGATTACATGCTGGTGACGCCGGAGGTGAAGGTCAACCGCTTCGACGTGGTCGAGGAGCCGGAAGTTTCCGACCACCGGGCGCTGCTCGTCGAGGTGGGGTAGGCGAGCGGCGGGCACCGTGCGTCCTTCCTGGCGCGCAAAAGGGCAATGCAACACGTTGAATTCAAGCGATCACGCAGCGGCAGCCGACCGGATCTCCACCGGGACGCCCTGTTTGAGCGTGTTGGCGACCATGCAGATCGCCTTGGCGCGATCAATGATCGCCTGCGGATCGGAGCCGTCGAGCGTTTCGCAGCTGACCGACATGGCCGCGGCCGTCGTCAGCAGCGGCTCGCCTTCGAGCTCCACCGTGACGGTGACGGCGATCTTGCCGAGGGCGACGCCCATCTGGTGCGCGGCGTAACGAAGATCGTTGCAGAAGCAGCCGCCAAGCGCCAGCGCCAGCAACTGCGCGCCATTGAAGCCGAGCCCCCGGCCGCCCGCCTTGCCCTCCGGCCGGTCGACCACGACGGTGTGGCTTCCGGCCCAGCCGATCGCCGCCTCCGTGCCTTCGACATTGCGCAATTCAACCGTCATCGACGCCATTTCTTGCTCCTCCAGAACGCCGGCCTGATGAGCGCAGTTTAGAACGGGACGGGGGATAAGCGTGAGCGGTTTTGCGCAGCCGAGGCGCCGCACCGACGAGAGGAAAGGGGCAGACGGCGTCGTCCACGCGAGCTGCACCACCGGTTTCGCCGCCTCACTGTGAGCCGTTGAAGAATTTCCCAAAAATTTTGCAAAGGGTGCTGGACAAGCCGGGCGAACGCCATTATACGCCCCACCAGACCGCAGCGACGCGGTTCTGGACGGGTGATTAGCTCAGTTGGTAGAGCAGCTGACTCTTAATCAGCGGGTCCACGGTTCGAGCCCGTGATCACCCACCAGCTACTTTCATGTTTTTGTTTCTCGCATTCCTGTAAGCTGCCGGTTTCCAACAAATTGGAAACGGTTTTCAATTCACGTTCCGTTCTTGTCCCTGAAAGCAGCCGGCTCGGTCTCGCTCCAGCGGGGTTCCATGAGCTCCATCGGATGCGACGGCATATTCTTCAGTTGGGTAAGCCGCTCGCAACGTGTACTTCTCGCGGCGCTTCTGCCACCCACGGGTTATCGCTGCGTCAACCTGAAGGTAGTATCATCTGCGGACCCATAGGGGCGGCGCAAGCTTCTTGGATCAGCATCGGCCGCTCTTCAGTACTGGGGAGGAACAGGTCATGGCGAATCTGATCGGTGGCATCGGGCCTTATCCCGGGCTCGACAATGACATCTTCGGGACGAACGATCCGGACATCATCTTCGGAGACCCCTTCACGACGGGTAATACATTTGGTGTCCTCGAGATCGGCGGCGCCCTGTCCTCGGGGCAAGGCGGCAGCGACCGCCTTTTCGGCCGCGGCGGTGACGACACCATCTTCGGCGACGCCTGGGCGATAACCGACCTGGGTCGCGGCGGCGACGACCGGCTCGACGGGGGCAATGGGATCGACACGCTCTACGGTGATGCCTTCTCGATTGATTCTTTCGGCGCCGAGGGCGGGAATGATCGGCTCGACGGGGGCAGAGGGAACGACATACTCTATGGCGATGCCTTCGAAATGGCTTCCGGGCGCGGGGGCAACGACAGGCTGGATGGCGGCGCTGGAGACGATACCCTGTCTGGTGACGCACACGCCACAGAGGACTTTTTCTTCGGCGGGGACGACCGGCTTGAAGGCGGCAACGGGAAGGACACACTCTACGGCGATAGCGTCACGACGCTGTTTTTGAGCAGCGGCTTCGGCGGCGACGACCAGCTCTACGGCGGCTCGGACGATGATATCCTCTACGGCGATTTTATCGGCGAGCGCGGCGCCAGCGGCGGCAACGACCTGCTCGACGGAGGCACGGGTGACGACGTCCTCTATGGCGATGTGGAGAGCGCCGTGGATACCGACGGTGGAACCGACACCCTGATCGGCGGCCGTGGCAACGATCAGCTCTGGGGCGATGGCGTGCTTGGCTCTAGTTTTCCTGGCCCCTTCCCCGACTTGACGGGTGCCGACCAATTCCTGTTTGCCCGCTACAGCGGGCGGGACCAGATCTTCGATTTCGGGATCGACAAGGATGTCATTCAGATCTCGGGCTATGGATACACGAGTTTCGCCGACCTGTTGCCCAACATCAGCGACGATGCCAATGGGAATGCCGTTCTGCATCTGAATGGCACGGTCGACCAGGTCACCCTGCTCGGCGTGCAGACGGACGAACTCAGCGCTGACAACTTCATCTTCTCGAATGCGGGCTTCGCGCTCGTTTGACTGAGGGAAGCCTGAAGAAGCTCTCACGTCGGCCGCCGACTCTGCGGCTATCTCTGCGCGAGCAGCGAGCCATCGACCGTGCCCGGCGCTGCTGCGGCGAGGAAAGGCGGCGGGCGGCGACCGACAATCCGAGCGCCTCGGCTTTTTTCCTGCCAACGGCAGTTTCGCTAAGTCCTGGTGACTTAAGGAAACATGCAGCAAATCAAAGCGCTGCAGCGTCCTTTGCGCGATAATCGCGCTGTGTGTAGGACTTTAGTCCCATATGGAAATGGGCCATAAGTCTTAGCCCAATTTGGCTTTATCCCATTGAGCGCGCTGGGTAATCCTTGACTGCAACCTGTGCTGTGAGACCATTCAACCTTCTGGTTGTAGTGCGTAGGGTAGGGGGACAATGAACTTCGACGATGACGTTGAACTGGCGCTCGCTCTGGCCTGCGAAGAACTCCAGATGACCCGAGACGAGATAATCCGGCTCATCCTTCGTGAGTGGCTGGAGCAGTACGGCTTTCTGTCCGTCCATGAGTTGGACGAAGGGAACGGCGACGGAAGGGGGTAGTGCATAGTATGAGTCTCTTCCGTCGCCGACGAGGTGCAATGACATCCCGGGATCATGCCGAACCATCTCCGCGCGTTCGTTGCAGATCGCGCTGGCCTGGACAGCTTCTGCCAGGTTGAGGGGCCGAAGGCCGCCACCGAGACAACTACGAGGCTAAGAGCCTTCACCCTCGCGAGTGAACACCAGCCATCGCCGTTCGTAAATCAGCGGCAGCGGGAGCAATAGTCAAAGTTGCGGTTTGATCGTCAGCAGCCCGATGCGGATGCCCGCTAGCACGGGACGATCGAAGCGACCGGCCCACCAGGAAGAGTGTCGACGCGAGGCATGGTGCGCGCGACATGTGCTGCAGTCTGCGACGATGTGCGCATGAACAGAGGCCCAAAAGTCCGCGAACCTTACGGCGACGCGCCGCAGTTGTTTAATTGCGCGTCCGGGTGGCGGTCTAAATTGAACGGACTAGTCGCCGATCGCCACTGTGCTATCCTCGGTAGTGAGGTAGGGCACAAGATGAATATCGCACGTGGCCTCTTTCGACTGTGGTTGATCGTCTCTGCGCTTTGGGTGCTGACACTGGTCGTCTACGTTGAAGTCGAAGGACGGCGGCGAGACGTGACGGATGGAGGCTCCATCTTCGTCAAGGGCTGGGCAGTGGTCACCGACGGGTGGAAAGCCGAGAAAGAGGCAGCATCCATAAGGGAAAAGGCCGCGACACCCGGAAGTGCGAGCATTGTCGTTCCAGACGAAATCAACAGCCGACTTCAAGCCGGCAGGCGAGTAGAAAACGCGGCTTTGTTTTTCGGCGGCATGCTGCTGGGGCCGCCGCTTATCCTGCTTGTGCTGGGGGCCTGGGTGATCCGCGGTTAGGGTAAGGTGTCGCGGCCGCCTGGACGCGCCATTTTCAACTTTATTCTAATCGGGCAAGATCCAATTCGGCTTGTTGCCGCAGTTGCTCAACTGTTATTGCCTCACAAACGCCACTTTACTAGGGTCCACGCGCGGCCACGTGGCAAAGGGGCAATCATGTCGATCAAGGCGATAGACCATTCCGGTTTCCAGGAGACGGTCTCCGTTGTCCCGGCGGGAGAGGCTCCCAAGAAGATGGGGTCATCCTTTTTCCGGGGTAGCGCCAGCAACTTCAATCCATACGGCTCCGACCACATGAAGGACGACTTTGCGTCGCGCTTCCTGCTTAAGGGCTGGACCCCGGACAAGCCGTTCATCTCTCCCACGACGAACGTTACTGCCTTCGGTTCGTGCTTTGCCGAGAACATCAGCAAGCATTTAGCGAAGCTGGGATTCGATGTATCAAAGAACCGCGATCGAGACATCTACATCTCGTCGATGGGCGAGGGCCTGGTCAATGTCCACTCGATCGTCCAGCAGTTCCGTTGGGCGCTCGAGGGTATAGCGCCGCCGACAAATCTCTGGCATGGCTACAAGGCCGAAGAGTTCGACCTGACGGAAGAGATCCGGACGCGCACCCGGGACGTGTTCCTGAAGACGGACGTCTTCATTCTGACGTTCGGCCTGTCGGAAATCTGGTACGACGAGTTGACGGGCGGCGTCTTCTGGCGTGCCGTTCCGATGAAGCACTACGATCCCAGCCGGCACAAGTTCCGCGTTTGCACCTTCGCCGAGACGAAGGCCTGCATCCAGGAGATCATCGAGCTCATCGGAAAACACGTGCCCCAGGCGAAGATCGTCGTCACCGTCTCGCCGATTCCGTTGATCGCGACATTCCGGCCCATCGCCTGCCTGACGGCCAACTCGGCATCCAAGGCGATCATTCGGGCCGCCATCGACGAGACGATCCGCGAGCGCAGCGATGCATGGGCAGGGCGCCTTTATTACTTCCCCGCCTACGAGATCGTGACCGAGGCGTTTCCGAACCGTTTCGTCGAAGACGGCAGGCACCTGCAGAACATGATCGTGCCCGCGGTGATGAATTTGTTTCAGGCAACCTTTTGCAACACCGACCTCACGATCGAGCAGGCCGAGACCATGCTGAAGATCGCGCGGCTGCAGTCGGCCAATACTCTGGACGACCATGCGCTATTTTCACAGGCAAGGTTTGGCCCGAGGTTCGGCGCGATGGTCAGGCGTCTTGTCGGGCGCAAGAGGGCGGCTAAGTCTCGCTAAAGAGCGGCGTCCTGTGCTGGGGCGTACGGAGTTTGCTTAGCGCATCGGCCCGAAAATCGGACCCGATTTTCGGAAAGCACGAT